>NZ_OZ244994.1:1620000-3606378 GCF_965223445.1 Oceaniradius stylonematis | reverse complement strand
TGACTTTGAGGTGCGAATGGCGGGGCGACGCGCATTTCCCCGTCGGCGACCTGCCGCCGATTGTCGAGCGCGGTGGCTGCGACATCGCGCCCGTGCCGATCACCGCCGAAGACGACCGCAAGCGCCTGCAATCCTATGTCTGGCCCGACCAGCCGCACCGCTTGCAGCGCCTGACGGCCGCCATCGCCATGGCGCTGGAGCATCCGCCAACGATTGATGAAGCGGGCGCCGCCGACTGGCTCGAAGCGCGGTTGGCGCCTCTCCCGGAAGGCAGGCATACGATCGTGCTGCACGCCATCATGTGGCAATATATGCCCGGTGCCGAACGCGCCCGCGCGGAAGCGGCAATTCGCAACGCCGGACGGCAGGCAACGCCCGACGCGCCGCTCTCCTGGGTGCGGTTCGAGGCGGACGGCGACAATCCCGGCGGCGGCGTGCGCGTCACGCACTGGTCGGGTGCAGCCGATGACGGCATCAGCAGGCTGGTCGCGCGCGGCGATTATCATGGCCGCTGGGTTGAACCGATCGTCTGAAAAACTGTTATGCCATGGACAGGCAGGGCGCCGTGGCCATATGCCAGGGCAACGACCATGGAGGAGAAACGATGAGCTGGACCGTCTATCTTTCCGGAGAAATCCACACCGACTGGCGCGAACAGATCGAGAGCGGCGTTGCCGCCGCGGGACTTCCCGTCACCTTCAGCGCGCCGGTGACGCATCACGAAGCGTCGGACGATTGCGGCGTCGCCATTTTGGGCGCCGAGGCCGACAAGTTCTGGCACGATCACAAGGGCGCGCAGATGAACGCCATCCGCACGCGCACGCTGATGGAAAAGGCCGACATCGTGGTGGTGCGCTTCGGCGAGAAATACAAGCAATGGAACGCCGCCTTCGACGCCGGTTATGCCAGCGCGCTCGGCAAACCGCTGATCGTCATGCATCAGGACGAGCATGCCCATGCGCTCAAGGAAGTGGACGCGGCAGCCCTTGCCGTCACCAGGACGCCGCAACAGGTGGTTGCCATTCTCGACTATGTCATCAACGGCAACCTGTCCGGCTATACGGACCGCGCCGAAGCCGCCGAGTAGTGTCAGGAACAGGTGGCGGGCGCTTTCCAATTCGCCCGCCAGACGATATGACGGAAGGCGCGCCGACGACCGGCGCGTTTTTTCGTTCAGGACCTGCATTCCATGACCGCGTTCAACGGCTTTGGCGACAAGGCCCTGCCCTTTCTCAAGGCGCTCGGCTTTCATCAGGACCGCGACTGGTTCGCCGAAAACAAGGCGCTGTATGAAAGCGAGGTGAAGGGTCCGCTCGGCGATCTGGTCGAAGCCGTGTCCGGCCGGTTCCAAGCCGAGGGCGTGCCCCTGCGCGGCAGCCGCAAGACCTCGCTCTATCGTGTCTATCGCGACGTGCGCTTTTCCAGGAACAAGGACCCCTACAACACCCATGCCAGCGCGCTGATGACGCGGACCGGCACCAAGAAAGACAATGGGTTCGTATATGTCCACATCTCCAACGAGCGCAGCTTCATCGCTTCGGGCTTTTATGGTCTGGACGGGCCGCAATTGCGCGCCTTTCGCGATCTGATCGTGCGCGAGAGCGATGCGATGCGGCGGCTCGTCAAGGCTATGGAGAAACATGGCTTCACGCTCGACATGTCCGAATCGCTCAAGCGCACGCCGCGAGGGTTCGACGATGTCACCGATGACGATGTTCTGACGTGGCTGCGGCTCAAGCATTTCACCTTCATCGACGAAATCGACAATGGGATCGTGCCGACCCCCGAACTTGCCGATCGCATGGTGCGGCTTGGCAGCCTCTCGGTGCCCTTTCTCGATTTCGGCTGGCGCGCCATCGATCCGCTGCGCGACGAGCCGGCATCATGAGCGCACCCGCACAGCCCGCACGCCCTGAGCAGCCGGCAAAGGCCGGCATCGGAGGACGCGAATTCATCGTCCTGATCGCTGCGCTCACCTCGATCGTCGCCTTTTCGATCGATTCGATGCTGCCGGCGCTGCCGGTGATCGGCGCCGATTTCGCGCTTGCCGACCAGAACGACCGGCAGTTCGTTCTGATCGCGTTCGTGCTCGCCTTCGGGCCGGCACAGATCGTCTTCGGGCCCCTGTCAGACCGGTTCGGCCGGCGGCCCGTGCTGCTTGGCGGCCTTGTCTTCTTCGTTCTGGCCTCGTTCGGCGCCGCCGTCACCGAAAGCTGGGCCGCGCTTCTGTCGTGCCGGGCTGCACAGGGCGTCGGCGCCGCGGCGGTGCGCATCACGACACTGGCGATCGTGCGCGACTGCTTTGCCGGCCGCGACATGGCGCGGATCATGTCCTACGTCTTCACCATCTTCATGCTGATCCCGATCGTCGCGCCGGCCATGGGACAGGCCATCGTCGCCGTCACCGACTGGCACTGGCTGTTTGCGGTGCTCGGCGCATCGGGTGCCGCGCTGGGGCTGTGGAGCTGGGTCCGGATGCGTGAGACATTGCCGGTTGCCGCACGGCGGCCGCTCGACCCCGGGAGCATCTTCCACGCTTTCCGCGAGATCCTGACCAATCGGATCGCGCTTGGCTACACGCTGGCCGTCACCCTTTTCTTCGGCGGCCTGTTCGCCTTTATCGTCTCGATCCAGCAGATCATCGAGGTGATCTACGGCATGCAGGACTGGTTTGCGGCGGTGTTCGCCACCAGCGCGTCGGCCATGGCGGTCGCGAGCCTGGGCAATGCGTCGCTGGTGCGGCGGCTCGGCATGCGCCGCATTTCGCACGCAGCGCTGGTCAGCTTCACCGTGCTCGGCGGCATCCTGCTGATCGCCGGTCTTTTGACAGTGCCGCCGTTTCTGGTGACGATCGGCCTGATCAGCCTGATCATGATGTCGTTCGGCTTCGTCGCCGGCAATTTCAACGCGCTTGCAATGGAGCCGCTGGGCCATGTGGCCGGTTCGGCCTCATCGGTGCTGGGCACGATCTCGTTCACAGGCGGCGCGCTGCTCGGCACGCTGACCGGCCAGGCGTTCAACGGCACGATCGTGCCGCTGGCTACCGCCTATTTCCTGTTCGGGCTCTTGGGTCTGGCGATTGTCCTGATCACCGAGAAGGGCGAACTGTTCGCCGTCCATCACGATCCGGCGGACTGAGCGTCGGACAGCGCGGCGAAATCGAACAGGGCCGGATCGAGCAGATGGCTGGGCCGGACATTGGCGAGCGCCCGGATCATCGTGTCCTTGCGGCCGGGCATCGCCGCTTCCATCTCGGCAAGCATCTTTTTCATCGCGTTGCGCTGCAGCCCGTCCTGGGACCCGCACAGATCGCAGGGAATGATCGGGAACTTCATCGCCTCGGCGAACTTTTGCAGATCGGCCTCCGCGCACCAGACCAGCGGGCGCAGCACCTCGATATCGCCCTCATCGTTGAGCAGCCTCGGCGCCATGGCGGCGAGGCGCCCGCCGTGGAACAGGTTCATGAAGAAGGTTTCGAGCATGTCTTCGCGGTGATGGCCGAGCACCAGCGCCGAACAGCCCTCTTCGCGCGCAACCCGGTAGAGATGGCCACGCCTGAGCCGCGAGCACAAAGCGCAATAGGTCCGGTTTTCCGGCACCTTGTCTGTGACGATCGAGTAGGTGTCGCGATATTCGATGCGATGGGCGATGCCGTTCCGTTCTAGCCACTCGGGCAGGACCTGCTTGGGAAAGTCCGGCTGGCCCTGGTCGAGATTGCAGGCCAGAAGCTCGACCGGCAGAAGGCCGCGCCATTGCAAGTCGATCAGACAGGCGAGCAGGCCATAGGAGTCCTTGCCGCCGGAGATCGCCACCAGCCAGCGCCCGCCCGCCCCGACCATGGAAAAATCGCTCAGCGCCTGCCGCACCTGACGCAGCAGCCGCTTTCTGAGACGGTTGAAGCCGACCGAAGACGGCGTGTCCGCAAACAGCGGGTGAGCCGCCCGGGCAAGGCCTTCGTCAACCGGCGCGGTTTCGTTCACTGGTGCTGCTCCGACTGCGCCGCGGACGCTTGAACCGCCCGCCATGACCGAACCGTATAGTGTTCCGGGCCGCGAGCGCCAGTGACGGCCGGAAAAGACCAAAACAAAAGGCCGCCCGCGGTCCGGACGGCCTTTGAAAGACGCAATGCCGTCCGAACGTCAGCGCGAATAGAATTCGACGACCAGGTTCGGTTCCATCATCACCGGATAGGGCACGTCGGCCAGAGCCGGAACGCGGGTGAACGTGGCTGTCATCTTGTTGTGATCGGCATCGACATAGTCGGGCACATCTCGCTCGGCGAGCTGCGTGGCTTCGAGAACCAGCGCCATCTGCTTGGACTTCTCACGCACTTCGATCACGTCGCCCGCCTGGCAGCGGTAGGACGGGATGTTGACGCGCTGGCCGTTGACCTTGACGTGGCCATGATTGACGAACTGGCGCGCGGCGAAGATGGTCGGCACGAACTTGGCGCGGTAGACCAGCGCATCGAGCCGGCTTTCCAAAAGGCCGATCAGCGTCTCGGGCGTGTCGCCCTTGCGGCGTGCAGCCTCGTCATAGGTCTTGCGGAACTGCTTTTCCGAGATGTCGCCGTAATAGCCCTTGAGCTTCTGCTTTGCGCGAAGCTGGACACCGAAGTCCGACAGCTTGCCCTTGCGGCGCTGGCCATGCTGACCGGGGCCGTATTCGCGGCTGTTGACCGGCGATTTGGGGCGGCCCCAAATGTTCTCGCCCATACGGCGATCGAGTTTGTGTTTGACTGAACTGCGCTTGCTCATCGCATTTCCTTTCAACGTGTTGTGCCCGGTTTTTAACAAACCGGATCAAGGAAACGCGCCCTCCTCTGCCGGCCTTTTTCGCCGACTGACAGGACCGTCCACGCACGCTTTGCGGTTGGGTCCACGGGACACGTAAAAAACCCGCTCGAGAGCGGGATGGCGGTCGATAGCGCCAAAGCCGTATCTTGTCAATCAGCGTGCGGTACGTTCGCCGGTCGGAGTCCGATCGTAGAGCGATGCGATCTGTTCGAACGGCGCGCGCGATTGCCGTACCCGCGCCATGATCCAGGCGCCCTCGATCATTGTCAGCAACCGCTCGGCCTCGGTCCGCGGATCGCCGGCCGCGCCCAGGCGGATGGCATGTTCCGCGATCTCGTCCGTCCAAAGATCGAAAGACCCGCGAGCCGCATTGGTCAAGCGCGTGTTCGACGGAGCCGTTTCCAGAGCGATTGTCGTGATCGGACATCCTAGCTGCCAACCCGATTGCTCGAACCAGTCCGCCAGTCTTGCAATCAAGGCCTGCGCTCCGGCGTCGAAACTGTCCGCCTCCTCGAATGCCCCTGCCATCTTCCGGCTCATGAAACCGGCAGCATAGGCCATGGCGTGGCAGGCCAGCTCGTCCTTGCCCCCCGGGAAATGGTGATAGAAGGAACCCTTCGGCGCATTCGCCTCCGCGATGATCTCGTTCAGACCGACACCGTGGTAGCCGCCTTGGCGGAAAAGGCTGGCCGCGGTCCTGATAAAGCGTTCCTTGGCATCCGATGATCGTGGCATGACGACCTTATAGACATTGTATGTCGGTTGGTCTAGTTTCCTATTCTATGGCAATTGCCATAGTGAGGATGTCATGAGCGGAAACCGACCCCCTGTTGCACAAGATCATGCGGGCTTCCAATTCGTCGACATCGTCGCCGGCAGGCGAATCCTGACCGGCAAGCTTTATCTGTCGACGGACAAACCGGATCTGGCGGTCGTCGTACACGCGGCAACCGGTGTCACCCAAGACTATTATGAGCCTTTTGCACGCTGGCTATCGGCCCAGTTGAATGCGGCGGTCCTGACCTATGACTATCGGGAAACCGGCCTGAGCCGAGGGGCCGAACCGGTCCAGAGACTTCAAGCGCGTCTGTCGGACTGGGGCATTCACGACCAGAACGGCGCCTTGAACCATCTTTGCGAGCGGTTTCCCAACCTGCCGGTCTGGGTCATCGGGCACTCGCTGGGCGGTCTGTTTCTGCGGTGGCACGACAATGCGCACCGTGTGTCCCGATTGCTGACCGTTGCCTCCGGGCCGGCGCATTACCTGTCCCATCCGGTTTCATCATGGCCCAGCGTTTTCTGGTTCTGGTTCGCCGGCGGACCCGCACTGACAGGCACATTCGGATATCTTCCGGGCCGGTCGAGCGGCTTGGGGGCAGACTTGCCGGCTCCGGCGTTTTGGCAATGGCGGCGCTGGTGTACGTCACGCGGGTTTTACGAGATCGATTGGGGCAAGGCTTTCGGCAATCCGGGACCCGTCCCCGAAGGCCTGCAACTGAACATGTTCTCGTTCTCGGACGACTGGATGATTCCGCCGAAAAGCGTCTCGCGGCTGCCGCGCTATTATCCCGGTGTAGAGACGCGACATTCAACCCTGTCGCCCCATGATTTCGGTCTGCGGAAGCTCGGCCATGTCGGACTGTTCGCCCGCAAGAACGCGGTGGCGTGGCCCGCACTGGTCGATCCGGCGACCGGATGAGCCGCTGGCCGCCCGTTTTCAGTCCGGAAACGGCACGGTCGAAAGGCCAAATCCGGAAGCGAGCCGCATCACCTCGGTGCGCGGGTCGTCCGAGGTGAAGACGGCAATGTCCGGCAGCGAGAAGTCGCGCGGGCCGAACTGCATCTGCTCGACCAGCGTCAGCGTCCGGCGGGCGATCGCCTCGGACGTATCGATCCAGTCGACCGGCCAGGGCGCGGTCTTGCGCATCCGGTTGGCGAGAAACGGGTAATGGGTGCAGGCGAGCACGACGATGTCGGTGCGCCGGCCATTTTCCTCGACAAAACATGGCGCGATCTCACGGCGCACCGCCTCCTCGTCGACAAAGCCGGTGCGCATATAGTCCTCGGCGAGTTCGGCCAGATGCTCGCTGCCGACCAGCCGGACATGGCACTGGCCGGCATATTGGCGGATCAGGTCGCGCGTATATTGCCGCCGCACGGTTCCGGGCGTTGCCAGCACGGAAACCAGGCCCGACCGCGTGCGTTCGGCGGCGGGTTTGATGGCCGGCACCGTGCCGACGAAGACCTGGTCCGGAAACGCCCGCCGCAAATGCCCGATCGCCAGCGTCGACGCCGTGTTGCAGGCAATGACGATCAGGCCGGGCCGGAAAGCCTCGATGAGCGTTTCGAACAGGCCCGTCATGCGATCGAGGAGTTCGGCCTCGTCCCATGCGCCATAGGGAAAAGCGGCATCGTCGGCGACGTAGATGTGGCGCAGGCCGGGCAGGATGATGCGCGCTTCCTTGACCACCGACAGGCCGCCAATGCCGCTGTCGAAGAACAGGACCGACGGATCGCGCAGCTCAGCCATCGCCGGCGGCCTTTTTGCCGGAAGGCGGCGCCGGCCGGCGGCGCGGATCGTCCTGCGGCGACCCCTCGCCGCGCGGCCGCGCCGGCGAGAACCGGTCGAGCGAGGAGATCACCCCGCGCAGGAGCCGGATCTCCTCGGTGGAGAAACCGGGACGCGACAGGACCGCGCGCAGATTGTCGACCTGCGCCGGCTTCCGTTCGGGCGGGCGGAAATAGCCGCGCACATCGAGCGCGGTCTCAAGCTGGTCGAACATGCCGACCAGTTCGGCGCGCGGCGCCGGCGCAAAATCCGGCCCGGCAAAGGGCAGCGTTTCGGCTTGGCCGTCGCGCGTCTTGAGGAACTCATAGGCCATCAGCAGCACCGCCTGGGCGATGTTCAGCGAAGCGTAAGCGGGATTGACCGGAAAGGTGACGATGTCGTCGGCAAGGCTGATTTCCGCATTGTCGAGCCCGAACCGCTCACGGCCAAACAGTATGCCGACCGACTGCCCCGCATCGGTTCGGGCGCGCATGTTGGCCGAGGCTTCGACCGGGCCCAGAACGCGCTTGAAGCCGTCGCGCTGGCGCGCCGTGGTTGCCACCACATAGGTCAGGTCCGACAGCGCCTCGGCGAGCGTTTCGAACACGCGCACGCGCTCGAGCACATAGCCGGCGCCGCTTGCGGTCGCCTTCGCCTTTTCGTTCGGCCATCCGTCGCGCGGCGCCACCAGACGCAGATCGATCAGCCCGAAATTGGCCATGGCGCGGGCGACCATGCCGATATTCTCGCCAAGCTGCGGCTCGACAAGGATGACGGCCGGGCCTTCCTCGATCCTGTCGAAATTGCGGTTTGTGCCTGCCATTGCCTGCTTTTTCGTGCCGTTGTCGCCTGTGCGCAGCCATATAGGGCAAGCCGCTGACAGCCAAGTGTTTCCGCCCGACAGACTATTGGAGCGTTTGCGCGGGTCAGACCCCTTTGCTATAGCGGCGGAAACTCACCGGGCCATCCGTCACGCGCCCCTTTCCAACCCTGTTTCCGAGGTCAATCATGGCGAAAATCAAGGTCGAAAATCCGGTTGTCGAACTGGACGGCGACGAGATGACCCGCATCATCTGGCAGTTCATCAAGGACAAGCTGATCCACCCCTATCTCGACATCGACCTGAAATATTACGACCTTGGCATCGAGGCGCGCGATGAGACGGACGACCAGATCACCGTCGATGCGGCCAACGCCATCAAGGAATATGGCGTCGGCGTGAAATGCGCGACCATCACGCCGGACGAGCAGCGCGTCGAGGAGTTCGGCCTCAAGAAGATGTGGCGTTCGCCGAACGGCACCATCCGCAACATTCTGGGCGGCGTGATCTTCCGCGAGCCGATCATCTGCAAGAACGTGCCGCGGCTGGTGCCCGGCTGGACCAAGCCGGTGATCGTCGGCCGTCATGCGTTCGGCGACCAGTATCGCGCGACCGACTTCCGCTTCCCCGGCAAGGGCAAGCTCTACATGAAGTTCGTCGGCGAGGACGGCAAGGAGCAGGATTACGAGATTTTCGATGCGCCCGGCGCCGGCATCGCCATGGGCATGTACAATCTGGACGCCTCGATCGTCGATTTTGCCCGCGCCTCGCTCAATTACGGGCTGCAGCGCAAGGTTCCGGTCTACCTGTCGACCAAGAACACGATCATGAAAGTCTATGACGGCCGGTTCAAGGACATCTTCCAAGAGATCTACGAGAGCGAGTTCGAGGCCGCCTTCAAGGAAGCGGGCATCTGGTACGAGCACCGGCTGATCGACGACATGGTGGCCGCGAACCTGAAATGGTCGGGCGGCTATGTCTGGGCCTGCAAGAACTATGATGGTGACGTGCAGTCGGACACGGTGGCGCAGGGCTTCGGCTCGCTCGGCCTGATGACGTCGGTTCTGATGACGCCGGACGGCAAGACCGTGGAAGCCGAAGCCGCGCACGGCACGGTGACGCGCCACTACCGCCAGCACCAGGCGGGCGAGGACACCTCGACCAACTCGATTGCCTCGATCTTCGCCTGGACGCGCGGGCTGGCGCACCGGGCCAAGCTCGACGGCAACGATGCGCTGCGCGACTTCTCGCTGACGCTCGAAAAAGTCTGCGTCGACACGGTCGAAAGCGGCTTCATGACCAAGGATCTGGCGCTTCTGATCGGCCCGGACCAGAAATGGCTGACGACCACGGGCTTTCTCGACAAGATCGACGAGAATTTGCAGAAGGCGATGGGCTGACCCTCCGCCGGACCTACGCAAAAGGGCGCCGCAAGGCGCCCTTTCTTGTTGTGGGCATTCCGGTGTGACCGGTCAGGCTTTTTCCGGCACCTGTTCGAGCGCGCCGGCGACCGCGTCGATCGCCGCTTGTGCGCTGGCGCCATCGGGACCGCCGGCCTGGGCCATGTCCGGCCGGCCACCACCACCCTTGCCACCAAGAGCGGCCGATGCCACGCGCACCAGATCGACCGCGTTGAACCGCGCCACCAGATCGTCGGTCACCGCGACGACGACCGAGCCCTTGCCGTCTTCGGAACTTGCAGCGAGCGCCACGACACCGGAGCCGATCCGCGCCTTTGCATCGTCAGCCATCGGCTTGAGATCGCGCGGTGACACACCGGCAACGGTGCGGCCCATGAAGGTGACGCCGGCGATCTGGCGCGTGTCGCCGCCGGCATCGCCGTTTTCCGCGGCAGGGCCGGCCAGCGCCAGCGCCTTTCGCGCCTCTGCCAGTTCGCGTTCGAGCTTGCGCCGCTCATCGACCAGTTGGCCGATGCGGCCGACCGCCTCGTCGGGCGTTGTCTTCAAAAGCCCGGCAACCGAACGCATGCGCTCGTCCTGGGCTTCCAGATAGCGGCGCGCGCCCTCGCCCGTCAGCGCCTCGATGCGGCGAACGCCGGCCGACACCGCGCTCTCGCCGACGATCCGGACGAGACCGATCTCGCCGGTGGCGCCGACATGGGTGCCGCCGCACAGCTCCACCGAATAGGGTTTGCCGGCCTTGTCGCCGCGCTGCGCCGTGCCCATCGAGACGACGCGCACCTCATCGCCATATTTCTCGCCGAACAGCGCCATCGCGCCCTCTTCGATCGCCTCGTCGACGGCCATCAGCCGGGTGGTGACCGGCGCGTTCTGCAAGATGATCTCGTTGGCGATGTCGGCGACTTCGGCCAGTTCCTCGGCGCTGACCGGCTTGGGATGGGCAAAATCGAACCGCAGCCGGTCAGGCGCGACGAGCGAGCCCTTCTGCGTGACATGGGTGCCGAGCACCTCGCGCAGCGCCTCGTGCACCAGATGGGTTGCCGAATGGTTGGCGCGGATGGCGCCGCGGCGGCCATGGTCGACCTCCATTTCGACGACCACGCCCACCGCAACGGCACCCTCAAGCACCCTGCCATGATGGATGAACAGGCCGTCGGCCTTCTTTTGGGTATCGGCAATGTCGATGACAAAGCCCTCGCCGCGCATAACGCCGCGGTCGCCCTGCTGACCGCCCGATTCGCCGTAGAACGGCGTCTGATTGGTGATCACGACGACGGATTGGCCCGGATCGGCCATCTCGGTGCGCGCGCCGTCATGGACGAGCGCGGTGATGATGCCCTCGGCCTTTTCGGTCTCGTAGCCAAGGAACTCGGTGGCGCCCAGTTCGTCGCGCAGGCCGAACCAAACCGCTTCGTCGGCGGCATCGCCCGAGCCGGACCAATTGGCGCGGGCCTCGGCCTTCTGGCGCTCCATGGCCGCGTTGAAACCGTCCGTGTCGACCGAAATGCCGCGCTGGCGCAGCGCATCCTGCGTCAGATCGAGCGGGAAGCCATAGGTGTCGTACAGCTTGAAGGCCGTCTCGCCGGCCAGCTCATCGCCATCGCCAAGCTGGTCGGTCGCTTCGTTCAATAGCCCCAGGCCGCGCTCCAGCGTCTTGCGGAAGCGGGTTTCCTCGAGCCGTAGCGTTTCGGTGATCAGCGCGCGAGCGCGACCGAGTTCCGGATAGGCTTCGCCCATCTCGCCGATCAGCGCCGGCACCAGCCGGTGCATCAGCGGCTCCTCGGCGCCCAGAAGATGGGCATGGCGCATGGCGCGCCGCATGATCCGGCGCAGCACATAGCCGCGCCCCTCATTGGAGGGCAGCACGCCGTCGGCAATCAGGAACGATGTCGCGCGCAGATGGTCGGCGATGACGCGGTGGCTGGCCTGCCGGTCGCCCTCGGCCCTGGTGTGCGTCAACTGCTCGGACGCGGAAATCAGCGCCTTGAAGAGGTCGATGTCGTAATTGTCGTGCACGCCCTGCAAGACGGCGGCGATGCGCTCGAGCCCCATGCCGGTGTCGATCGACGGACGCGGCAGGTCGACACGCTGATCGGCCGTCGTCTGCTCGAACTGCATGAAGACGAGATTCCAGATCTCGATGAAGCGGTCGCCATCCTCCTCGGGCGAGCCGGGCGGGCCGCCCCAGATATGGTCGCCATGATCGTAGAAGATCTCCGAACACGGGCCGCACGGGCCGGTATCGCCCATCTGCCAGAAATTGTCGTGCGTCGGTATGCGGATGATCCGGTCCTCGTGAAGGCCGGAAATCTTCCGCCACAGATCGAACGCCTGATCGTCGGTGTGATAGACGGTGACCAGAAGCCGCTCGGGATCGAGGCCGAACTCGCCGGTGATCAGCTTCCAGGCGAGCGTAATCGCCTCGTCCTTGAAATAGTCGCCGAACGAGAAATTGCCGAGCATCTCGAAAAAGGTGTGGTGGCGCGCGGTGTAGCCGACATTGTCCAGATCGTTGTGCTTTCCGCCGGCACGAACGCATTTCTGCGAGGTGACGGCCCGCCCATAATCGCGCTTTTCAAGCCCGGTGAAGACGTTCTTGAACTGCACCATGCCCGCATTGGTGAACATCAGCGTCGGATCGTTCAGCGGCACCAGCGGGCTCGACGGCACGATGCGGTGGCCGTTGGCGGCGAAATAGTCGAGAAAAGCGGTGCGTATCGAATTGACGCCACTCATGAAAACACCCGTGAACAGACTTCCGGTTGCGGAAACGCCGGCGGCGGGCACAAGAGTGCGGCCACCCTTGAACGCCGCGCCGCGCGGCGCCGGTCAGAGGCCCGTGATTACGGCAAAAGCCGGCCCGCTGTCCAGCACGCAGCACCGACGCAGATCGGGGCTGAACCGGAGTCAGGGCGGCAAAAAGAAAGGCCGCATGAAAAGGGTGGCCGAACGGAACCATGCCCGTACCGGCCACCGTCAAATGGGGTCGACGACCCTTGGATGCAATCGGAGACGATCCCTCCGGATGCCGGCCGGAGCCGGCACTCCCATGGGGGTGCCCGACCTGTTGCGGATCTCAGCCCTCGGCGGCTGCATCGCCGTCGAAATCGACGTCGCCGGCATCGGCCGCGGACGCGCTTTCATCGTCGTGCAGAAGCTGCTCGGCGATCAGGCCGGCATTCTGGCGCAGGGCCATCTCGATCCGCGCGGCGACATCGACATTGTCGCGCAGGAACTGCTTGGCGTTCTCGCGCCCCTGCCCCAGCCGCTGGCTGTCATAGGAGAACCAGGAGCCGGACTTTTCGACGATGCCCGCCTTGACGCCCAGATCGATCAGCTCGCCGGTCTTGGAGACGCCCTCGCCATACATGATGTCGAACAGCACCTCCTTGAAAGGCGGCGCCAGCTTGTTCTTGACCACCTTGACGCGGGTCTGGTTGCCGACGACCTCGTCGCGATCCTTGACCGCGCCGATGCGGCGAATGTCGAGCCGGACCGAGGCATAGAATTTCAGCGCGTTGCCGCCGGTCGTCGTCTCGGGCGAGCCGAACATCACGCCGATCTTCATGCGGATCTGGTTGATGAAGATGACCATCGTGTTCGAGCGCGAGATCGAGGCGGTCAGCTTGCGCAGCGCCTGGCTCATCAGCCGCGCCTGGAGACCAGGCAGCGAATCGCCCATCTCGCCCTCGATTTCGGCGCGCGGCGTCAACGCGGCGACCGAATCGATCACGAGTACGTCGCACGCCCCCGACCGCACCAGCGTGTCGGCGATTTCCAGCGCCTGCTCGCCCGTGTCGGGCTGCGAGATCAGAAGGTCTTCGAGATTGACGCCCAGCTTGCGCGCATAGACCGGATCGAGCGCGTGTTCGGCATCGATGAAGGCGCAGATGCCGCCCTCCTTCTGCGCCTCGGCCACCGTGTGCAGCGCCATGGTGGTCTTGCCCGAGCTTTCAGGCCCGTAAATCTCGATGATGCGGCCCTTGGGCAGCCCGCCCACGCCGAGCGCGATGTCGAGGCCGAGCGAACCGGTCGAGACGGTCTCGATCTCGACGACCTGCTCGTTGACGCCCAGCCGCATGATCGAGCCCTTGCCGAAGGATCGTTCGATCTGCGCGAGCGCCGCGTCCAGAGCCTTTGACTTGTCCACCGATTTGCCCTCAACCAACCGCAAATTGTTCTGAGCCATATGTCCACCCTTATGTTAAAGCGCTGGCAGGCGCAAAGGAAACCGTCCTGCAAGTTTGTACCATTTTTGTTCCCACCCTGCAAGCGCGATAACGTATTGAAACCGAAACGGAAATGATTTTTGTTCTTATTATGTCTTTTTTTGTGCCCTACGGATGTATCCCGACTTCGGCCCGGCCGGGCGGCGCGGGACCGGCGTTTGCCGGAATCGCGCGGTGATGGCGGCGCGGCTTGCGATCCTCGGCGTCGGCGGCGCCCATGTCGATAGGATCGGCCATCTGTCGGGACCGGCGCATGATGGCGCCTCCAACCCCGGCACCATGGCCGAATGGGTGGGCGGCTGCATGGCCAACACGCTGCGGGTCGCACGGGCCGTCGGCGGTGGGCGGGTCGGCCTGATTTCAGCGCGCGGCGGCGATACAGGCGGACGCTTGGTCTCCCAGGCCCTGTCGCAAGCGGGGGTCGAGGATTTCAGCGCGGTGTTCCTCGACCGGGCGACGCCCAGCTACACGGCAATCATGGATGCGGATGGCGAGGTGATGGCGGCGCTGGCCGACATGGACCTTTATGAGACGGGACTGGCGCGGCATCTGCGCCGCGCCGAGCCCAGAGCGTTGATCGCGCAGGCGGGCATGCTCCTTGTCGATGCCAATTTGCCGTCCGGCGCGATCGGCGCGCTGTGCGATGCCACCGATGCGCCGATCGTCGCGCTTGCGGTGTCGCCGGCCAAGGCACCGCGCATCGCGCCGCACGCGGCCCGCTTTGCGCTCGCATTCATGAACCGCCGCGAGATGAACGCACTTATCAGTGCGCCGCTCGGCGAACCGGTCACGCCCGCCACCCTCGCCCGCCTGTCGGCGCTGGGGTTCCGGCGCGCCGTGATCAGCGACGGCGGCGGGCCCGTGACCGTGCTGGACGGCGATGCCGCGTGGCGTCAGCCGGTCGGCGAAGCGGCCAATCCGGTCGACGTCACAGGCGCGGGCGACGCACTGGCCGGCGCGACGCTCGCCCATTGGCCCGGAATGGCGCTCCCGAGTGCCGTGCGGGTCGGGGTGGCAGCCGCGGCCGCGACGATCGGCGTGACGGGGCCATTCCGGGCTGATATCGCCGCCTGCGGCCTGAAAGGCCGTGCAGATGCCCTGCCCGCCCGCGAACCGATTGCCCTAGATACAGACACGTCGAGCGAGACCCCATGACCAAGCCGCCGATCCGTTTCGACCCCGCCGTCCGCACCGCGCTTGACACCGGTGCGCCGGTCGTCGCGCTGGAATCGACCATCATCACGCACGGCATGCCCTGGCCGGACAATCTGGCGATGCTCGAGCGCGTCGAAACCGCTGTTCGCGATCATGGCGCGACACCGGCCACCATCGCCGTCATCGACGGGACAATCCGCATCGGCCTGTCTGCGACCGACGCTGAAACATTGGCAAAGGCGAGCGGAACGCTCAAACTGTCGCGCGCGGACCTCGCCTTTGCCTGTGCCGAGGGGCTGACAGGCGGCACCACCGTCGCCGCAACCATGATGGCGGCCCATGGCGCGGGGATTGCGGTCTTTGCCACCGGCGGCATTGGCGGCGTGCACCAGGGCGCCGAGACGAGCTTCGACATCTCCGCCGATCTGGACGAGTTGGCGCGCACGCCGGTCACCGTCGTTTCGGCCGGCGCCAAGGCGATCCTCGATATCCCAAAGACGCTGGAGGCGCTTGAGACGCGCGGCGTGCCCGTCATCGCCGTTGGCCAGGACGAGATGCCGGCCTTCTGGTCGCGCGGGTCGGGTCTCGACGCGCCGCTCAGACTCGACGATGCCGATGCGATCGCCCGGTTCGTCGCGATGCGCACCGAACTGGCCGATTATCGCCATGGCGGCATCCTCGTCGCCAATCCCGTGCCGGCTGACGCGGAAATCCCGCATGCGGAGATGGCGGTTTTTATCGCGCAAGCCCAGGCCGAAGCGGCCAGACAGGGCATCGCCGGCAAGCAGGTCACGCCGTGGCTGCTCGCGCGCATCGTCGAAATCACCGGCGGCCGCAGCCTTTTGACCAACATCGCGCTTGTCGAAAGCAATGCGCGGCTCGGCGCCGAGATCGCCGTGGCGTTGGCGCGGCGCTGACCCGTCCCTGCCGCGCGCCGGCGCCCTGGCTTGTCAGACCATGGCGGGATGCGGCATGGTCGCGGCCAGCCGAAGACCCGACCCGGACCCGCCAGACGCATGCAGCAGCTTTCCGCCTTTGCGCTGTTTTCGGCGCTCGATGCAGACGCCGACAGCCGCTTTGCCGGCCAGTGCTCGATCAGCGATTTCGACGAGAACGAGCTGGTGCTCGATTTCGACGACGATACCCATGACGTGTTCCTGATTGCCAGCGGTCGCGTACGCGTCATCCTGCGCATTGCGACGGGCCGCGAGGTGATCCTTGGGGAACTTGGCGAAGGCGCGTTTTTCGGCGAGCTGGCGGCCATCGACGGCACGCGCCGGTCCGCCAACATCACGGCGATGGTGCGCACGCGGCTTATCCGCGTCCCGCAATCGGTGTTCCGCACGATCCTGCGCGAGGAGCCCGATGTGGCGCTTGCCTTGATGAGCGCCATGTCGGACCGCATTCGCGGGCTCAATACGCGGCTGGCCGAGCATTCGTTCCTTGCCGCCAAGTACCGGCTCTATTCGGAGCTGATCCGCCTGTCGAAACCGCGCAAGGGCCATGACGGCCAGCGCACGATCACGCCGCCGCCGGTGCAGCAGGATCTGGCCGAACGGATCGGCTGTCGGCGCGAGGTGGTCAGCCGCGAGATCGCGAAACTCGAACGGGAGGGCGTGATCGAACGCACGCGCGGGGCGATCGTGCTCGCCGACATGGGCGAACTCAACCGCCGTCTCAGTGAAGGCTGGGAAAAGGGCGGCTGACGCGCAGCCCCACCGTCAGTTCAGGTAACGGGTCGGATCGACGGGGCGCGAATCCTTGCGCACCTCGAAATGCAGCTGCGGCTGGCGCGCGTTGCCGCTCATGCCCGAAGCGCCGAGCGTCTGGCCGCGGCTGACGTTGTCGCCGCGCGACACCGACATGGAATCGAGATGCCCGTACACGGTGACATAGCCGTCCGAATGGCGCACCAGCACCGTCTCGCCGAACTCCTTGAGTCCGTCGCCGGCATAGATGACGACGCCGTTCTCGGCGGCCTTAACCGGCGTGCCCTTGGGCACGGAAATGTCGATGCCGTCGTTGGGGCGGCCGCCCGAATTGCTGCCGAAACCCGAGATGATCCGTCCGCGCGCGGGCCAGCGCATGTTGGCAACGCCTGTCGCATCGGGCGCCCGCGCGGTGCTGCTCTCGTCGATCGCCTGCACGCTGCCGGAGCTTGATGATGCCGGGCGCTGTGCCGGCGTGACCGAACTGGTGACCATCGGGTCCACATTGGGCGGCAATGCCGCTGTGGCCGTTGCGGAGACATCGCCGGAAAGGCCGGGTATCGTCAGGCGCTGGCCGACGCGGACCATGTCGGACGACAGCCCGTTGGTGCGCTTGATCGCGGCAACGGAGGCCCCGGTGCGGCGGGAGATTGCCGACAGCGTATCGCCGGACTGGACCGTGTAGCGGCCGCCCTGAAGCGACGCGGAGGGCGTTGCCGCCGGAGCGGCGGCCGTTTGGGTCGGCATGGCGGGACGCACGGATGCCTGCGGGCGCGCGGCCGGAACCGGTGCCCGGTCGAGGCTGACATCGGAGCGGCCGCCGACGCTGGCGCGCGCCGAGCGCACGCCGGAATTGGCATCGGGCGCGGACACCGGCACGGTGCGGCCATAAACATAGGTCGGGATCAGGATGCGCTGTCCGGCCTGCACGCCGCGCGCATCGCTGAGATTGTTGACGCTCTTGAGCGCATCGACCGGCACACCGTAGCGCTTGGAGAGGTTGAACAGCGTTTCGCCCCGGGCGAGCGTCACATAAGTACCGCCCGTGCCGGTCCAGCCGGCGGCACGACCCGCCGCGCTCGTGGCGGCCGAGGCTGCGGCCTGCCGCGCCTGCTGCGGAAGACTGGCGGCGCTGTTGTTGATGACATCGGTCACCGCATTGGACGGGGCCGGCGGCATCGGCTGGCTGGCGACCGAAGGCGCGGCGATCGGCGCACGGCCGACGGCGGCGGGCACGCTGCTTGCAGCCTGCCCGATGGAGCCGGTGGCCATTGTGTCGACGCCGTTGCCGAACGCCTGGCGCGCGGGCGCGGCGGGTGCCTGCGGCGCGACCGCCACGATGCGCGGCGCGTTTTCGGGAAATGGCGTCTGGACGGCTGCGGGCGGGCGCACCGGCACCGAATTGGTGTAGAAATCGTCGGTGAAGCGCATCACGTCGCCGGCGCAGCCGGACACGAGCCCGCCCAGCACCAGAACCGAAACCGTTTGCAACAATGACGCCGAACGCCGGCGGGCATCAAACATACGCATTACTCGCCCTGCCCCTCTTTCGCACTCGGGGCGATTAAAGCGCGTTAGTGTTACCCGTCAGTTAAGCGTTGGAAAGATCGCCGTGTCGGCGACCGAATCTGCATCGGATCAGAGCGCACTGGGAAGGCCGGAGGCCATCGGCTGAACCCGGACCGTGCCGATATCCTCGCGCTCGAAACGGTTGCCCACCTTGGTCAGCCGGACCAGCACCTGACGGCCGTCGCCCTCGCCCACCGGGCAGACGATGATGCCGCCCGGCACGACCAGATCGGAAAAGCCGCGCGGCAGGGCTTCCATGGCCGGCCAGACGACGATGCGATCGAACGGGCCTTCGGTGCTGCCGGCCGCGCCGTCGGCCTGGCTGGCGATCACATTGTCGCGCTTGAGGGCGCGGAAACGGGCCTGGGCGGCCTGATGCAGGCGCGCAAAGCGCTCGATGGTGTAAACCCGCTTGACCATCGCGCCCATGACGGCGGCGGTGTAGCCGGAGCCCGTGCCGATTTCGAGCACGCGGTTCTGCGGTTCGAGCCCCAGCGCCGACAGGATCAGCGCCTGCTGGTCGAGGCCCTCGATCGTCTCGCCGCAATCGATCGGGATGGTGCGGCTGCTCCAGGCGGCATCGTGATATTGCGGGTCGACAAAGGCGCGGCGCGGCGTCGCCTCGATCGCTTCCAGAAGCGCCTTGTCGCCGATTCCCGCCGCCCGCATGCGCAGCACGAAGGCGGCAAAGCCCTCGCGGTCGATGGCGGCCAGGCTGGTCGGGATGGCGAGCGCCGGCGTCATGCGATCGCGTCTTCCAGCGACCGTTTGAGCTCATGCGCGGTGAAATCGAGCTTCAGCGGCGTCACCGCGATCCGGCCCTCGCGCAGGACGGCGATGTCCGTGTTGCCCTTGGCCTCGACCGGCGAGCGGCCGAACCGCATCCAGAAATAGGGAAAGCCGCGCCCGTCGCGCCGCTCTTCCATGAACAGGCCATGCAGCAGCTTGCCCTGCTCGGCGACGGCCACGCCCTTGACCTCGTCGGCGGCACAATTGGGGAAATTGACGTTCAGGAACGTGCCCTCCGGCATGTCCATGGCGATCAGCTTCTCAAGCAGTGGCGGCGCATGGGTCTCTGCCACCGACCAGGGCACGAAGCGGCGATTGTCGCTGAAATTATAGGCCTGGCTGAGCGCAATCGAGCGCACGCCCAGAAGCGTGCCTTCCATCGCGCCGGCAACCGTGCCCGAATAGGTGATGTCGTCGGCGATGTTCTGGCCCGAATTGACGCCCGACAGCACCAGATCGGGCTTTTCGGGCATCACATGCGTCACCGCCATGATCACGCAGTCGGTCGGCGTGCCGCGCAGCGCAAAGCGGCGCTCGTCGATCTCGCGCAGGCGCAGCGGATCGTTCAGCGTCAGCGAATGCGCCAGTCCCGACTGGTCTGTCTCCGGCGCGACCACCCAGATGTCGTCGGACAGCGACCGGGCGATCCGTTCGAGCGAGGCCAGTCCCTCGGCATGGATGCCGTCATCATTGGTCAAAAGAATGCGCATTGGTTGTCCTTGGTCCCGGGTTCAGGCGGTGATCACATCGATGGCGCCCATATAGGGCTTGAGCGCGTCGGGCACGGCGATCGAACCGTCTTCCTGCTGGTAGGTTTCCATCACCGCGATCAGCGCCCGGCCCATGGCGACGCCCGAGCCGTTGAGCGTATGGACGAAGCGCGTCTGCTTTTCCCCTTCAACGCGATAGCGGGCATTCATACGGCGCGCCTGGAAGTCGCCGCAGACCGAGCAGGACGAGATCTCGCGATAGGCGCCCTGCCCCGGCAGCCAGACCTCGATGTCATGGGTCTTGCGGGCGCCAAAGCCCATATCGCCGGTCGACAGGACCATGGTCCGGAAATGAAGACCGAG
Source organism: Oceaniradius stylonematis (assembly GCF_965223445.1). Lineage (NCBI taxonomy): Bacteria > Pseudomonadati > Pseudomonadota > Alphaproteobacteria > Hyphomicrobiales > Ahrensiaceae > Oceaniradius > Oceaniradius stylonematis. Next base: position 3,586,269 of record NZ_OZ244994.1, on the reverse strand, counting down.
CCGCTCGAGCACGGTTTCGGCACACTTGGTCATGCGTTCCAGTTCGTCGAGCGAGCTCTCCGCATCGGTCACCGAGACCAGTTCGACCTTGTAGAACTGGTGCTGGCGCAGATAGCCGCGCGTGTCGCGGCCGGCAGACCCCGCTTCCGAGCGGAAGCAGGGTGTCAGCGCCGTGTAGCGCCGCGGCAGATAATCGTGATCGATGATCGCCTCGCGGACGATGTTGGTCAGCGGCACTTCGGCGGTGGGAACCATCCACAGTCGGGAAGATGGTTGTCGTTCCGCGCGCAAGCGCTCCATTTCGCGGAACACCTCAATCTGAGGAAAATCGTCCACGCCATAGGCATTCATCACGTTGGAAAACGCCAGGCCGGCGAGTTCATCGTCGGCGTAACGTGGTTCGCCGGACCTTGCGGTCGCGAACAAATCCTCCGAAAACTTCGGCAACTGCCCCGTCCCAAACATGGCATCGTCGCGGACCAGAAGCGGCGGGTTCACCTCGGTGTAACCATGCTCGGTCGTGTGCAGGTCAAGCATGAACTGGCCGAGCGCCCGCTCGAGCCGCGCCAGCCCGCCGGACACCAGCGTGAAGCGCGCACCGGACATCTTGGCCGCCGTCTCGAAATCCATCTGGCCGAGCGCCTCGCCCAGCTCGAAATGCTCCTTGGGCTGGAAGTTGAACTGGCGTTTCTCGCCGGTCTGGCGCAGCTCGACATTGGCGTCTTCGTCGGGCCCGACCGGCACGTCGTCGAGCGGCACGTTGGGGATGCGCGCCAGCGCGTCGCGCAGCCTGGCATCGAGTTCGCGCTCGACATCCTCGGCGGCGGCGAGAAATGCCTTGAGCTCGCCGACCTCGGCCTTCAGCAGTTCGGCCTTTTCGGTCTCGCCGGCGCCCATCGCCGCGCCGATTTCCTTCGATGCCGCGTTGCGGCGGGTCTGCGCCTCCTGGACGCGCGCGATATGCGCCCGGCGCTCTTCGTCCAGCTTGATCAGCGACGCGGATTCGGGCTCCGCGCCGCGCTTTTTCAGCGCCGCATCGAGTGCTTCGGGATTATCCCTTATCCAGCGAATGTCGAGCATGGGATTTCGTCCTGAAATGAACCGCGTCGGTCCATCGCGCGAACACGGGGCAAGGTCAAGGCGGCGGGCCGCCTTTCGGCGGCGATCAGTCCTCGCGGTCGCCGTCGGCCTCGTCGAGACCGAGCAGGTTCCAGCTTTGCACCATGTGCGGCGGCAGCGGCGCGGTGACATTGATCATGCCGCGATCGGGATGGGGAATGCGCAGGCGGCGGGCGTGCAGATGCAGCTTCTTCTGGATGCCGCCGGGAAAATCCCAGTTGGGATCGTCTTCGAAATATTTCGGATCGCCGATGATCGGACAACCCATGTGCAGGGCATGGACGCGCAACTGGTGGGTACGGCCGGTTTCCGGCTCGAACTCCATCCAGCTCAGCCGTTGGCCCGCCGTTTCGATCACCCGGTAGCGCGAGACGGCGTGGTCGGCGTCGGCCTCGCCATGCTTGACGACGCGCATGCGGTCGCCGTCGGGCGTTTGCTCTTTTGCAAGCCAGGTGGAGATCTTGCCTTCGGGCTTTTTCGGCGCTCCCTTGACCAGCGCCCAGTAGATCTTCTCGGTGTCGCGCTTTCGGAACGCGGCGGTCAGCTTCTGTGCGGCGCCGCGCGTGCGCGCCACCACCAGAACACCGGATGTGTCGCGGTCGAGCCGGTGCACCAGACGCGGCTTTTCGCCCTTCTTGCTGCGCAGCGCGTCGAGCATGCCGTCGACATGGCGGGCGACGCCCGAGCCGCCCTGCACCGCAAGGCCCGCCGGCTTGTTGAAGACGAACACCTTGTCGTCTTCGTAAAGGATCATGCGCCGGAGGGCGTCGGCATCGCCGGTGTTCTTGATCGTGCCCGCCGTCACCGGCCCGGCATCGGTGCCGGTCACCTGCGGCGGCAGGCGGATTGCCTGACCGGCTTCGAGCCGCGTGTCCGCCTTGGCGCGCTTGCCGTCGATGCGCACCTGGCCCGTGCGCAACAGCTTTTGCAGCGCGCCGAAGCCAAGACCGGGAAAATGGCTCTTGAACCAGCGGTCGAGGCGCATGCCCGCCTCGTCGCTGTCGACCGTCTTTTGCGAAACCGCTGCCATCGGCTCAGGCACCCGCGCGCATCAGGGCAAGGCCGGCGAACAGGGCGGCAATCGAGGCGGCCATGGAGATCAGCGCGTAGCCGAGCGCGGTGCCCGTGTCGCCGCGCTGCCACAAAAGCGCGAAATCGAGCGAGAAGGCGGAAAATGTGGTGAAGCCGCCAAGGAGCCCGACGCCGAGAAACAGGCGCAGATGCTCGCCCGTGCCGCCGCGGCGCATCAGCCAGCCGACCAGCAGACCCATCAGAAGCGAGCCGACCACATTGACGGTCAGCGTCGCCCACGGATAGCCGCCGCCAAGCCAGCGGCCCGCACCCAGAAAGGTCAGGTAGCGCAGCACGGCGCCGAGGCCGCCGCCCAGCGCGACATAGACGAGATTGACGATCATGGCCCGTCGTCTACGCGATCATGCGGGCCGGGCAAAGCGCAAATCAGATCTTGCCGGCGACGTCCGGAATGTCCTTGACGAACCCGTCGACGAACAGGTCGAGCGCGCCCCAATCGGTGAACTCATAGTCATGGGTCGTGTCGGTCGGCGCATCCTTCTTGTCGGCGATGCGCTTGAGCATCCATTTGCGGAAGAAATCATACTCGGTGTATTTCAGCGCGCCGGCGGCATGGTGCACCGAGACCGGCCACCAGCCGGTTTCCTCGCTGAAATGGGCGGTGATTTCATTGAGCTCTTCCCACTCGCCGGCATCGTCGCCAGTCGCCGTCAGCGACACGGAAACGAACACGCCCGGCCGCGCCATGAGTTCGCGCTTGTGGCGTTCGACATAACGGCGCAACGGTGCCGGGAAAGCACCGATATGCACCGGACCGGCGCATATGATGCCGTCGATCTCGTCGATGGACAGCGAGTCGGGCGGATGGGTGGTGTCGACCATGACCGCCTCGTGCTGATTGTCCTTCAGATAGCGCCCGATATGCTCGGCGATTTCCCGTGTCTGCCCTTCAACGGTCGCATAGATGACGAGAATGCGCATGACTGTCTCCCGTTATGGCGTTCTTTTCCTGACCGGCAGAATAGACGTTCCGCGCCGTCCGTGGATTGACCTTCGTCAAGCGGCAAACCCGGCAATGGCCTGCTGCAGCGCGGTGCCGGGCAAAAAGCCCGCCGCGGCCGCCAACCCGTTGGCGCGGGAAATCGTGCCGCGTTCAAGCGTATCGGCAGCCTCCCCTATTCGAGCCGTCATGTGACCGACCGCGCAAGCGGCAATCCCCGCCTCTTCCAACATGGCCAGACCCGCAACGCCCGCTTCATCGCGGCCTATGCCCGCATCGTTGAAGACGTAGAGCGCGGCATCGACCGACAGCGCATAACCCGCTGCCGACGCTCCGCCATGGGAGCCGGTAACGACGATCGCGCCGGCATCGCCGGGGATGATTTGCGTCACCGAATCGATCAGCACCAAGGCGTGCCGGCCCACGGTGACCGTCCGCCGATCAGCCATCGCCGGTTCCGCCGGCGCGTTCCGCCCGCAGTTTGGACCAGTAGTCGAGCCTCTTTCCGATCTCGCGCTCGAAGCCGCGTTCGACCGGCTCGTAGAAGCGCCTGCGGCCCATCTCGGGCGGGAAATAATCCTGTCCGGAAAAGGCGTCGGGCTGGTCGTGATCGTATTGGTATCCCGCGCCATAGCCCTCGGCACCCATCAGCTTGGTCGGCGCATTGAGGATGTGTTTGGGCGGCAGCAGCGATCCATGCTCCTTGGCGGCGCGCATCGCGCCTTTCATCGCCGTATAGAGCGCGTTGGACTTGGGTGCGGTGGCGAGATAGACGCAGGCTTCGGCCAGCGCCAGTTCGCCCTCGGGCGAGCCGAGATAGTCATAGGCGTCCTTGGCGGCGAGCGCGACGGTGAGTGCCTGCGGATCGGCCAAACCGATATCCTCGGACGCCATGCGAACCAGCCTTCGGCCCAGATAGAGCGGGTTTTCGCCAGCATCGAGCATGCGGGCAAGATAGTAGAGCGCGGCGTCCGGATCGGAGCCGCGCACCGATTTGTGCAGGGCGGAGATCAGATTGTAGTGGCCGTCCTGGCCCTTGTCATAGATCGGCGCGCGCCGCTGCAGCACGGCGCGCAGCCCGTCGCCGTCGAACAGATCGCCCTCGCGCGCCACGCGCCAGACTTCCTCGGCCAGCGTCAGAACGGCCCGACCGTCACCGTCGGCCATGCCGACCAGCAGAGCCCGCGCTTCATCGTCGACCGGCAGCGTGCGGCCGGTTTCGCCCTCGGCCCGGTCGAGCAGCGCGGCGAGCGCGTCGTCTTCCAGCCGCTTGAGCGTCAGGACGCGCGCCCGCGACAGGAGCGCCGCGTTGAGTTCGAAGGACGGGTTTTCCGTCGTCGCGCCGATCAGCGTGATCGTGCCGTCTTCCATCACCGGCAGAAAGCTGTCCTGCTGGGCGCGGTTGAACCGGTGTATCTCGTCGACAAAGAGAAGCGTCGACAGGCCGTCGCGCCGGCGCACGCGCGCCGCCTCGAACACCTTTTTCAGATCGGCGACGCCCGAGAAGATCGCCGAGAGCTGCTCGAAATGCTGACCGGCCTCGGCGGCGATCAGGCGGGCGAGCGTGGTCTTGCCGGTGCCGGGCGGCCCCCACAGGATCAGGCTACCGAGCGAGCCGGAAGCCAGCATGCGCGTGACGACGCCGTCGGCGCCGGTCAGATGGTCCTGTCCGACGATCTCGCCCAGTGTCTTGGGGCGCAACCGGTCGGCCAGCGGCCTGTTGGCGGCCTCCTCGGCGACGCTGTCGAAGAGCGACGCCATCAGAAACGCAGGAACTGGTTGATCGTGCGGCCCTGCCGGTTCAGCGTGAAACGCCATGAGCGCCCGCCGCTGTCGGCCAGGCGGATCACATCGTCGACGGTCTCGATCGGCAGACCGTTGACGGCGACGATGATGTCGCCGGGCCGGAGTCCTGCGCGCAGGGCCGGCGCGCCGCGCTCGATCTGCGTCACCACCACGCCGTCACCGCGTCCGGGCAGGTTGAGACGCTGGCGCAAGCGCGGAGACAGGTTTGCGACGACCGCGCCGGCAAAGGGCGACGCGCCCTTGATCAGCGTTTCCTGTGCCGGGCGGGTTTCGGGCGGACGAGCGAGAACGATGTCGACGGCACGTTCGCGGCCGCGCGACAGCACGGTCAGCGCCGTCGTGCCGCCGGGACCGATGGTCGCCAGCCGGTAGCCAAGCGCGTCGGGATGTTCGATGGCCGCTCCATCGATGGCGAGCACCACATCGCCGGCGCGCAGGCCCGCCGCGCCCGCCGGCCCGTCCGGATCGACATCGACGATCAGCGCGCCCAGCGGCCTGTCGAGGCCAAGGCTCTCGGCGATCTGGGGCGTGACGGGCTGGAAATCGGCGCCCAGATAGGGCCGCTCGAAGGCGTCCGCCCCGCCGCGCGCCTGTGCGACAACGGCGGCGACCATGTTGGAGGGGATGGCAAAGCCGATGCCGTTCGAGCCGCCCGAGCGCGAGAAGATCGCCGTGTTGATACCGACGAGACGGCCCTGCATGTCGATCAGCGCGCCGCCGGAATTGCCCGGATTGATCGCCGCGTCGGTCTGGATGAAGAAGCCAAAATCGGCGACGCCGACACGCGTGCGGGCAAGCGCGGACACGATGCCCGAGGTGATCGTCTGGCCGACACCGAACGGGTTGCCGATCGCCAGGACGAGATCGCCGGTCAGAAGCTGATCGGAGTTGCCGAACGGCAGCGCGGTGAAGCGCTCATCGGTTTGCAGACGCAAGACGGCCAGATCGGCGCGCTCGTCGCGCAGCACGACCTCTGAGTCGAACTCGCGCCCGTCGGCCAGCGCGACACGCACCTCGTCCGCACCGGAAATGACATGGTTGTTGGTGACGACAAGCCCGCCCTCGTCGACGATCACGCCCGAACCGAGCGATGACTGGACGCGCGGCGGACCGGAGAACTGGTTGCCGAAGAACTGCTCGAAGAACGGATCGCCGGCAAAGGGCGAACGCTGCTGAACGCGGCGCGCCGCATAGACGTTGACCACAGACGGCGCGGTTTGCTGGACCAGCGGCGCAAACGAAAGCTGCATCTCGGCTTCGCCCAGCGGCACGCGGCGGGCCGTCTGACCTTCGACGGCGGGCGCCTGCGCCTCGCCGCCGAGCCCGCGCAGCAGATCGCGCAACGCGCTGCCGCTGTCCTGGGCAAGTGCGGCAGCGGCCAGCATTGTCAGCCCGGCACATGCCGCAAGGAGGATTGCAATCGGTCTGTTCATCATGGTGCCTTGACTGGTCGCCGGGTCATTGAATCACCGGACCAAGTGCTACCACAAAGGCGGCTGAAATGGGGAGCCGCAAGCCGGGCCGGCCGGGTGTGCCGCCACCCTGCCACGCACTTTCGCCCAAAAAAGAAAGGGAGCCGCGCCATAATGGCGAGCTCCCGAGCCCAGTCGACTGATGTGGCGCTCCCGGCGTGCGGGCCGCGCCATCTTCTTATGGGTGTAAAGGCGGTCTTATGCGGCCGCTTCGGCTTCGGCGGCTTCCTCGGCCTCGATGCGCGCGCGGTCGGCGGCGCCCTTGGCGTCGACGTCACGGTCGACGAACTCGATCACGGCCATCGGCGCGGAATCGCCATGGCGGAAGCCGGCCTTCATGATCCGCAGATAGCCGCCATTGCGGTCGGCGTAACGCGGCGCGATGTCGGCGAACAGCTTGCGCGTCTGCGTCTCGTCCTGGATCTGCGAGGCGACCTGGCGGCGCGCATGCAGATCGCCGCGCTTGCCCAGCGTGACGAGCTTTTCGACGATCGGACGCAGTTCCTTGGCCTTGGGCAGGGTCGTGACGATCTGCTCATGCTCGATGAGCGAAGCGGCCATGTTTGCGAACATCGCCTTGCGATGGCTCGATGTACGGTTCAGCTTGCGGCCTGCTTTGCGGTGGCGCATCAGCCTTCTCCTCGGGTTTCCGGCCTTGGGGTGCCGGCGCGTTGGTTAGTAATGGTCTTCGTAGCGTTTGGCGAGATCTTCGATGTTCTCGGGCGGCCATGCGGCCACTTCCATGCCCAGATGCAGGCCCATGGATGCGAGCACTTCCTTGATCTCGTTGAGTGACTTGCGGCCGAAGTTCGGCGTGCGCAGCATTTCGCCTTCGGTCTTCTGGATCAGGTCGCCGATATAGACGATGTTGTCGTTCTTCAGGCAGTTGGCCGAACGCACCGACAGTTCCAGTTCGTCGACCTTCTTGAGCAGTGCCGGGTTGAACGCCAGCTCCTGCACCTGTTCCTCGGCGGCCTCGCGCTCGGGCTCCTCGAAATTGACGAAGACGCCGAGCTGGTCCTGCAGGATGCGCGCGGCATAAGCCACCGCGTCCTCGCCCGACAGCGTGCCGTCCGTCTCGACGTTCATGGTCAGCTTGTCATAGTCCAGAACCTGGCCCTCGCGGGTGTTCTCGACCTTGTAGGAAACCTTGCGCACCGGCGAATAGAGGCTGTCGACCGGGATCAGGCCGATCGGCGCGTCTTCGGCGCGGTTGCGGTCTGCGGGCACATAGCCCTTGCCGGCATCGACGGTGAATTCCATGCGGATTTCGGCGCCCTCGTCCAGCGTGCACAGCACGTGGTCGGGGTTCAGCACCTCGACATCGCCGACCGTCTGGATATCGCCGGCGATCACGGTGCCCGGACCCTGCTTGCGCACGACCATGCGCTTGGGGCCGTCGCCTTCCATACGGATGGCGATTTCCTTGATGTTCAGGATGATGTCGGTGACGTCTTCGCGTACACCGGCAATCGACGAGAACTCATGCAGGACACCGTCGATCTGCACGGCGGTCACGGCGGCACCGCGCAGCGACGACAGCAGCACGCGGCGCAGCGCGTTGCCGAGCGTCAGGCCAAAGCCGCGCTCGAGCGGCTCGACCACGAGCGAAATCTTGTTGCCCGAGCCCTTGAACTCGACCTTGTTCGGCTTGATCAGTTCCTGCCAATTCTTCTGTATCACGGCGTCTTCCTTCAGCTAGCCTGCCACCATCCATTCGTGGCAACAGCTTCTTCCACGGCCAGCGGAGGATTGGCGCCAGCCGGACGGACAATGGATGCGTTACACGCGGCGGCGTTTGCGCGGCCGGCAGCCATTGTGCGGAATGGGGGTGACATCCCTGATCGAGGTGATGGTGAAGCCGGCAGCCTGCAAGGCACGCAGCGCCGATTCACGGCCCGAACCGGGGCCACACACTTCGACTTCAAGCGACTTCATGCCATGTTCCTGGGCCTTGCGGGCGCAATCCTCGGCGGCGACCTGGGCCGCGAACGGGGTCGATTTGCGCGAGCCCTTGAAGCCCTGCATGCCGGCCGACGACCAGGCAATCGCGTTGCCCTGCGCGTCGGTGATGGTGATCATGGTGTTGTTGAATGTCGAATTCACGTGGGCGATGCCCGACATGATGTTCTTGCGCTCGCGACGGCGAACGCGGGTGGCTTCTTTTGCCATCTTCAGTCCTTCGATCTCTGCACCGCCGTAATGCCAGCGGCTCCACCTGCGGAACCGGCCACGCGGGCCGGCCCAATTACTTCTTCTTGCCGGCGATCGCCTTGGCCGGACCCTTGCGGGTGCGGGCATTGGTGTGCGTGCGCTGACCGCGCACCGGCAGGTTGCGGCGATGGCGCAGGCCGCGATAGCAGCCCAGGTCCATCAGACGCTTGATGTTCATCGAGGTCTCGCGGCGCAGATCACCCTCGACCCGATAGTCGCGGTCGATGGTTTCGCGAACCGCCAGAACCTCGGCGTCGGTCAGTTCATTGACGCGGCGCGAGGGGTCGATGTTGTTCTTCTCGACGATTTCCTGCGCGAATTTCGAGCCGATCCCGTGGATGTACTGCAGCGCGATCACAACGCGCTTGCCTGTCGGGATGTTGACGCCAGCGATACGAGCCACGCGGCTTCTCCTTTGTTGCCCGGGCAGCCGGGTCTTTCAGTCCTGTCCGGGGTTCCGGGGTGTTCGGTTCGAGCCAGTCTCAAAACAAAAAGACCGGAGCGGGATGCCGCAGCCGACCTTTGTCAATACGCTGGCTAGATCAGCGTGCATATCGGGGAATCGCAGTGGAATGTCAACTCCCCGAAGCGATGTTTTTGCCGGCCCTATGCGGGTGCCGGCGTGTGCCGCTCAAAGGCTGTCGAGCACCTTGGCGATCTGTTCGGTCACGCCCTCGATCGAGTCCATGCCGTCGACCGGGCGCAGCTTGCCCTTGGCGTAATAGTAGCCGAGCAGCGGCGCGGTCTTCTTGTAATACTCGCGCAGGCGCTCGTCGAACACTTCGGGGTTGTCGTCCTTGCGCACCGGCTGGCCCGCGGCGGCAGCCTCCTCGGCGCGCTTGACGATGCGGCCGACGAGCGCCTTGTCATCCACGGTCAGTTCGATGACGGCATCGAGCGCCATGCCCTTTGCCTCCATCATCGCCTCGACCGCATCGGCCTGGGCGAGCGTGCGCGGATAGCCGTCGAGGATGAAACCGTCGGCGCAATCGGGCTCATCGATCCGGTCGGAGACGATCGCATTGACGATGTCGTCGGAGACCAGTTCGCCCGCTTCCATGATCGCCTTGGCGCGCAGGCCGACCTCTGTGCCCGCGGCGACGGCGGCACGCAGCATGTCGCCGGTCGACAGTTGCGGAATGCCGTGGCGCTCGACGAGCCTTTGTGCCTGGGTCCCCTTGCCCGCTCCCGGCGGGCCCAACAATATCAGTCTCATCGACGCTTCTTTCCCCCGCGCAGCTTGGATTTCTTGATCAAGCCTTCATACTGGTGCGCGATGAGATGTCCTTGCACCTGCGCGACCGTATCGAGCGTCACGCTGACGACGATCAGCAGCGACGTGCCGCCGAGATAGAACGGCACGCCCGTGCCCGCTATTAGAAATTCGGGTAACAGGCACACCAGAACGAGATAGATCGCGCCGACCACGGTGATCCGGGTAAGCACGAAGTCGATATATTCGGCCGTGCGCTGGCCCGGGCGGATGCCCGGAATGAAGCCCGAATGGTTCTTCAGATTGTCGGCGGTGTCCTGCGGATTGAAGACGATCGCGGTGTAGAAGAAGGCGAAGAAGGCGATCATCCCCGCGTAAAACAGCATGTAGAGCGGCTGGCCGTGGCCGAGCGCGGCGAGGATGGCGGTGCCCCATTCGGGCAGGTCGCGCGTGTCTGAGAAGCCGGCCAGCGTCGCCGGCAGCAGCAGCAGCGACGAGGCGAAGATCGGCGGGATGACGCCGGCCGTGTTGAGCTTGAGCGGCAGGTGCGACGTGTCGCCCTGGAACATGCGGTTGCCGACCTGGCGTTTGGGATACTGGATCAAAAGCCGCCTTTGCGCGCGTTCGACAAAGACAATCAGGGCGATCACGGCGATGGCGAGAAGGATGATCGTGATGATGAAGACCGTCGACATGGCGCCGGTGCGGCCCAGTTCCAGCGTGCCCGCGACGGCGCCCGGCAGCCCCGCGACGATGCCGGCGAAAATGATCAGCGAGACGCCGTTGCCGATGCCGCGCGCGGTGATCTGCTCGCCGAGCCACAGAAGGAACATGGTGCCGCCGACCAGCGTGATGACGGTCGAAATGCGGAAGAACCAGCCCGGATCGGCGACGATGTTGGCGCCGCTCTCAAGGCCCACGGCGATACCGTAGGATTGCAGTGTCGCCAAAAGGACCGTCAGATAGCGCGTATACTGGTTGATGACCTTGCGGCCCTGCTCGCCCTCCTTCTTGAGCTGTTCGAGCGTCGGGACAACCGAGGTCATCAGCTGGACGGCGATCGAGGCCGAGATGTAGGGCATGATGCCGAGCGCGAACACGGCCATGCGCTCGACGGCGCCGCCGGTGAACATGTTGAACATGCCCAGAATGCCGCCCGCCTGGTTGGCGAAGGCCTGGGCATAGGCTTCCATGTTGAGGCCCGGAATGGGGATATAGGTGCCCAGCCGGTAGACCAGCAGAACACCGAGGGTAAACCAGATGCGCTTCTTGAGCTCGGTGGCCTTGGCAAATGCGCCGAAGTTGAGGTTTGCAGCCAGCTGTTCAGCAGCAGATGCCATGGACAGTCTCCGTCTTGGGACGCGTTCGCCGAAGGTCGGGCACCGCGCTCGCGGGTCTGGTCGCAGATAGGCGCTGGCCCTTGGGGGCGCAAGTCAATTTTGAGGCCGCACGGATCGCGGCGGCCTCAAGAAGGTGTGTTGTCGTCAGCCTAATTATTCGGCGTCGGCTTCGGCCTTGGGCGCGAGGATCGTCACCGATCCGCCGGCCTTTTCGATCTTGGCGACGGCAGCCTTGGACGCGCCGGCCACTTCCAACGCGAACTTGGTCTTGGCTTCGCCATCGGCCAGAACCCGGACGCCGTCCTTGGCGCGGCGCAGCACGCCTGCCTCGACCAGTGCCTCGGCCGTCACCGGCTTCTTGGCATCGAGCTTCTTGGCCTCGACGGCCTGTTCGAGCCGGGCGATCGACACGATGTTGTAGTCGGTCGGGAACGGGTTGTTGAAGCCGCGCTTGGGCAGACGCCGGTAGATCGGCATCTGGCCGCCTTCATAGCCGTTGATCGACACGCCCGAACGGGATTTCTGGCCCTTGACGCCCCGGCCGCCGGTCTTGCCCTTGCCCGAGCCGATGCCGCGGCCGACGCGCGAGCGCGACTTGCGCGCGCCCTCATTGTCACGCAGTTCGTTGAGTTTCATCGGTCAGCTCCCCGATCAGCTTTCGTCCACAATGCGCACCAGATGGTGCACTTTGCGGATCATGCCGCGCACGGCGGGAGTGTCTTCCAGCGTGCGGCGGCGGTGCATCTTGTTCAGGCCCAGCCCGATCAGCGTCTGGCGCTGCTCGGCGGGGCGGCGAATGGGGCTGCCGATCTGCTCGACGGTGATCGTTGCGCCCTTCTTGCTCTCAGCCATGATCTTTGTCCTTGCCAGGGCCCCTCGCCTTCCGGCGAGCGGCTCATGCCTTACTCTTCGGCGCCGATCAGCTCGCGGCGGCGCGCCTGGAGCGTCGAGTGCTTGATACCGCGCTGGGCGGCGATGTCCTTGGGATGCATCTGATGCTTGAGCGCATCGAACGTCGCCCGGACCATGTTGTAGGGGTTGGACGACCCGAGTGACTTGGCAACCACGTCCTGCATGCCGACGGTCTCGAAGACAGCGCGCATCGGGCCGCCTGCGATGATGCCCGTACCGGCCGGTGCCGCGCGCAGCAGGACCTTGCCCGCGCCGTGACGGCCTTCGACGTCATGGTGCAGCGTGCGGCCCGAGCGCAGCGGCACGAAGATCATGTCGCGCTTGGCGCTTTCGGTGGCCTTGCGGATCGCCTCGGGCACTTCGCGCGCCTTGCCGTGTCCAAAGCCGACGCGGCCCTTCTGGTCGCCGACGACGACGAGCGCGGCAAAACCGAAGCGACGGCCGCCCTTGACGACCTTGGCGACGCGGTTGATGTGAACCAGCTTGTCGACGAATTCGCTGTCGGCTTCTTCGCGATCACGCCGGCGGTCACGCCCGCGGCCACCGCGATCCTGAGGTTGTTGTGCCATGTCCTTGTCCTTTGTTCTTTTCCGGTTCCAGGCAGTGGTTGATGGTGTGGTCGCAAATCCGAACGACAAGCGCTGCACGCTTCCGCCGGCCCTGCTCCGGCTTAGAAGTTCAGGCCGCCCTCGCGGGCAGCGTCGGCCAGGGCCTTCACGCGGCCATGGAAGATATAGGCGCCGCGGTCGAAGACAACGTCCTTGACGCCGGCCTTGGTGGCGCGCTCGGCGACGAGCTTGCCGACGGCGGCGGCGGCATCGGTGTCGGCGCCCGTCTTCAGCGCCTTCTTCAGATCGGCGTCGAGCGTCGATGCGGCGGCAAGCGTCTTGCCGGCGCTGTCATCGATGACCTGCGCATAGATGTTCTTCGAAGACCGGTAGACGGACAGGCGCGGCCGGCCGTCCGAGACCTTCTTGAGCTGGCGGCGGACGCGCTGCGCACGCTTGACCAGCGCCTGTTTGGAAGCTGCCATCGTTCCCGTTCCTTACTTCTTCTTGCCTTCTTTGCGTACGATCGTCTCTTCCGCATATTTGACGCCCTTGCCCTTGTAAGGCTCCGGCGGACGGAACTTGCGGATCTCCGCGGCGACTTGGCCGAGCTGCTGCTTGTCGATGCCGTTGAGCACGATTTCGGTCGGCTTGGGCGTTGCCGCCGACACGCCTTGCGGCAGCTCATAGATCACGTCGTGGCTGAAGCCCAGAGCGAGCTGCAGCTTGGAGCCCTGCATGGCGGCGCGATACCCCACGCCATTGATTTCCAGCTTGCGCTCGAACCCGGTTTTGACGCCGGTCATGATGTTTTCGATCATCGTGCGCGACATGCCCCATTTGGAGCGCGCATCCTTGGAATCGTCGCGCGGGGTGATGTTGATTGCGCCCTCTTCCATCGCCACCAGCACCTCATCATTGACCGCATAGGACAATTCGCCCTTGGGGCCCTTGGCGGTGACGGTGTTGCCGTCCACCGAGGCGGTGACGCCTTCGGGAATGGCAACGGGCTTTTTTCCGATACGAGACATTGTTCAATCCGTCCGTGTTCGTTCCGTCGACTGGGTTGGTCCGGCGCGCGTCAGAAGACGCGGCACAGATACTCCCCGCCGACATTCTTCTCGCGGGCCTCGTGATCGGCCATCACGCCCTGCGGCGTCGACAGGATCGCGATTCCAAGGCCGTTGGCGACGTGTTCGATCGACTTGGCGCCGACATAGACCCGGCGGCCCGGCTTGGAGACGCGCTCGATCTTGCGGATCACCGGGTCGCCTTCATGATATTTCAGCTCGATCTCGAACTCGGACTTGCCCGAGCCGTACTCGACCTGGGAATAGCCGCGGATATAGCCTTCGGACTGCAGCACATCGAGGACGCGCGCGCGCAGCTTGGAGGCCGGGGTGGAGATCGAATTCTTGTGGCGATGCAAACCGTTGCGGATGCGGGTCAGCATATCGCCGACGGGATCGGAAACCGACATGACAGCCTCTCCTTACCAGCTCGACTTGACGACACCGGGCACCTTGCCCAGCGAGCCCAGCTCGCGCAGTGCGATGCGCGACATCTTCAGTTTGCGGTAGTAACCGCGCGGACGGCCCGACACTTCGCACCGGTTGCGGATGCGTACCTTGGCCGAATTGCGCGGCAGCTCGCTCAGCTTGAGGGTCGCGCGGAAGCGCTCCTCGATCGGCAGCGAACGATCCATGACGATCGCCTTGAGACCGGCGCGCTTTTCGGCGTAGCGGTCGACCAGCTTGCGCCGGTGCTTGTTCTTTTCGACTGCGCTTACTTTTGCCATCAGGCTTTCCTTTCTACGCTCGCCGTTAGTGCTGCTGCTGGAACGGGAAGTTGAAGGCACGCAACAGTTCGCGCGCTTCATCATCCGTGCTCGCACTCGTGCAAACGATGATGTCCATGCCCCGGACCTGATCGACCTTGTCGTAGTTGATCTCCGGGAAGACGATGTGTTCTTTCAGGCCCATGGCGAAGTTGCCACGGCCGTCAAAGCTCTTGGGGTTCAGGCCGCGGAAGTCGCGCACGCGCGGCAGCGCGATGTTGATCAGCCGGTCCATGAATTCGTACATGATGTTGCCGCGCAGCGTCACCTTGGCGCCCAGCGGCATCTCTTCACGCACCTTGAAGCCGGCAATCGAGTTGCGGGCGCGGGTCACCACGGCCTTCTGGCCGGTGATCAGCGACAGGTCCTCGGCGGCCGTGGCGGGGCGCTTTGAATCAGTGGTCGCATCGCCCACGCCCATGTTCACCACGATCTTGGTGACCTTGGGGATTTCCATCAGGTTGGCGTACTCGAAACGCTCGCGCATTTCGCCGCGAATGGCGTCGCGATACTGGGCCTTGAGCCGCGGCTCGTAGGATGTGTCAGCCATCGATCAAATCTCCGGAACGCTTGGCAAAGCGCACTTTCTTGCCGTCTTCGACGCGGAAGCCCACGCGGGTGGGCTTGCCGTCCTTGGGGTCGGCGATCGCCAGGTTGGACAGGTCGATCGGCGCCTCCTTGTTGATGATGCCGGCCTCCTGGGCAGCGGTCTGCTTCTGGTGGCGCTTGACCATGTTGATGCCCGACACCAGCGCCTTGCCGTCCTTGGGCATGACGCGGACGACATTGCCCTTGCGGCCCTTGTCCTTGCCGGTGAGCACGACGACTTCGTCGCCCTTCTTGATCTTCTGCATAAGACCCGCTCCTTACAGCACTTCGGGGGCCAGCGAGATGATCTTCATGTGCTGCTTGCCGCGCAGTTCACGCGGGACAGGGCCGAAGATACGGGTGCCGACCGGCTCTTTGTTGTTGTTGACCAGAACGGCGGCATTGCCGTCGAACCGGATGACGCTGCCGTCGGGACGGCGAATGTCCTTGGCGGTGCGCACGACGACCGCCTTCATGACGTCGCCCTTCTTGACGCGGCCGCGCGGGATCGCCTCCTTGACGGAGACGACGATGATGTCACCGACGGACGCATATTTGCGCTTCGATCCGCCCAGCACCTTGATGCACTGAACCCGGCGCGCGCCGGAATTGTCGGCGACATCGAGATTTGTTTGCATCTGAATCATGACGCGATGCCCTTGTTCTTATCGTGCCAGCGCTTCACGCCGGCCCTGATTGTTTCGCTCGTCGTTCAGTCCGCCGCCTGGTCGGCAACCACCGCCCAGCGCTTGTTTCTGGAAATCGGCGCGCATTCCTGGATGCGCACCGTGTCGCCGACCTTGACCTGGTTGCTCTCGTCATGCGCCTGGTAGCGCTTGGTGCGACGCACGGTTTTCTTCATCAGCGGGTGCGCGAAGCGGCGTTCGACGCGCACGACGACGGTCTTGTCGTTCTTGTCGCTGACCACGACACCCTGCAAAATTCGTTTCGGCATGATCGTTATCCCTGCGCCTTGGCGGCGTTTGCTTTCTCGGCGGCGACGGTCTTGACGCGCGCAATGTCGCGGCGCACCTGGCGCACGCGCGCCGAATTCTCGAGCTGTCCCGTCGCGGCCTGAAAGCGCAGCGAGAACTGTTCCTTCTTCAGTTCGGCCAGCTTGTCGGCCAGTTCGTCGGCGGTCATCGCCCGGACATCTACGGCTTTCATCTCGCTCAACTCCTACTCGCCAATGCGCTGGATGAAGCGCGTCTTGACCGACAGTTTGGCAGCGCCAAGGCGCAGCGCTTCACGCGCGACGTCTTCGGGCACACCATCGATTTCAAACATCACCCGGCCCGGCTTGACGCGCGCGGCCCAGTAATCGACCGAACCCTTGCCCTTGCCCATGCGCACTTCGGTCGGCTTGGAGGTGACCGGCACGTCGGGGAAGATGCGGATCCACACGCGGCCGGCACGCTTCATGTGACGGGTGATCGCGCGGCGGGCCGCCTCGATCTCGCGGGCGTTGACGCGGTTGGGCTCAAGCGCCTTCAGGCCGTAGGCACCGAAGTTCAGATCGGTGCCGCCCTTGGCGACGCCGCGGATCTTACCCTTGAACTGCTTGCGGAACTTGGTCCGTTTGGGTTGCAACATCTACTTCACTCCTGCCGGCGATCAGGCGTTGTCGCGGCGGCGGCCACCGCCACCCTGGTTGTCCTGGTCGGTCGCGCGGCGTTCGGACGCCATCGGATCGTGCTCGAGGATCTCGCCCTTGAAGATCCAGACCTTGATGCCGATGATGCCATAGGCGGTCTCGGCTTCGGCGGTGCCGTAATCGACATCGGCGCGCAGCGTGTGCAGCGGCACCCGGCCTTCACGGTACCATTCGGTGCGGGCGATCTCGGCGCCGCCAAGGCGACCGGCCGAGTTGATGCGGATGCCCTGGGCGCCAAGGCGCATGGCCGACTGCACGGCGCGCTTCATGGCGCGGCGGAACGCCACGCGGCGCTCGAGCTGCTGGGCGATCGACTGGGCGACCAGCGTCGCATCGATCTCGGGCTTGCGCACCTCGACGATGTTCAGAACGGTCTCGGCATCGGTGAACTGGCTGAGCTTGCGGCGCAGCTTTTCGATGTCGGCGCCCTTCTTGCCGATGATGATGCCCGGACGCGCCGAATGGATGGTCACGCGGCACTTCTTGTGCGGACGTTCGATCACGATCTTGGAAACGGCAGCCTGCTTGAGCTCCTTTTCCAGATATTCGCGGATCTTCAGGTCCTCGTGCAGCAGCTGGCCATATTCGCCGGTGTTGGCATACCAGCGCGAATCCCAGGTGCGGTTGATGCCCAGACGGAAGCCGACCGGATTGATCTTCTGGCCCATTACGCGGCCTCCTCTTCGACTTCGCGCACGACGATCGTCAGATGCGAGAACGGTTTGGTGATGCGGCTGGCGCGGCCGCGGCCACGGGCATGGAAGCGCTTCATGACGATCGACTTGCCGACATAGGCTTCCGACACGATCAGCGCGTCGACATCGAGATCATGATTGTTCTCGGCGTTGGCGATCGCCGACTCCAGCGTCTTCTTGACCGTGCCGGCGATGCGCTTGCGCGAGAATTCGAGATCGGCCAGCGCCGATTCGACCTTCTTGCCGCGGATCATCTGGGCGACCAGATTGAGTTTCTGCGGGCTGACGCGGACCATCCGCGCCACCGCGCGGGCCTCGTTGTCCGCGAGCCGCCGTTCTGCCTTGGGCTTGCCCATGGTTACTTCCTTCTCGCCTTCTTGTCCGCGCCGTGACCGAAATAGGTGCGCGTGGGTGCGAATTCGCCGAACTTGTGGCCGACCATGTCCTCGGACACGGAGACCGGAATGTGCTTCTGGCCGTTATAGACGCCGAAGGTCAGGCCGACGAATTGCGGCATGATCGTCGAGCGGCGGCTCCAGATCTTGATGACGTCATTGCGGCCGCCTTCACGGGCTTTTTCCGCCTTCTTGAGCAGATAGCCGTCAACGAACGGGCCTTTCCAAACTGAACGAGCCATGAGGCGTATCCCTGTTTCTTACTTCTTGCGCTGGTGACGCGAGCGCATGATGAATTTGTCGGTCTGCTTGTTCGAGCGCGTCCGCTTGCCCTTGGTCGGCTTGCCCCACGGGGTGACCGGGTGGCGGCCGCCCGAGGTGCGGCCTTCACCGCCGCCATGGGGGTGGTCGACCGGGTTCATGACGACGCCGCGCACATGCGGGCGACGGCCAAGCCAGCGCTTGCGGCCGGCCTTGCCCAGATTGATGTTGCCGTGGTCGGGGTTCGACACGGCACCGACGGTGGCAAAGCAGGACTGCTGCACCAGGCGCTGTTCGCCCGAATTGAGGCGCAGGATCGCCATGCCCTGGTCGCGGCCGACAAGCTGCGCATAGGCGCCGGCGGAGC
This sequence comes from Oceaniradius stylonematis, assembly GCF_965223445.1. NCBI lineage: Bacteria > Pseudomonadati > Pseudomonadota > Alphaproteobacteria > Hyphomicrobiales > Ahrensiaceae > Oceaniradius > Oceaniradius stylonematis. The sequence continues at coordinate 3,567,816 of NZ_OZ244994.1, read as the reverse complement.
GGGCCACCTGGGCGCCCTTGCCCGGCTTGAGTTCGACATTGTGGACGATCGTGCCGACCGGCATCGCGCCCAGCGGCATCGCATTGCCCGGCTTCACATCGGCCTTGGCGCCGGCGATCACCTTGTCGCCCGCCTGCAGGCGCTGCGGCGCGAGGATATAGCTCAGTTCGCCATCGTCATATTTGATCAGCGCGATGAAGGCGGTGCGGTTGGGATCATACTCGATCCGCTCGACCGTCGCCGAAACATCGTGCTTGCGCCGCTTGAAATCGATCTTGCGGTAGGTCCGCTTGTGCCCGCCGCCGATGTGGCGCGAGGTCATGCGGCCGGCATTGTTGCGTCCGCCGGACTTTGTCAGCCCCTCGGTCAGCGCCTTGACGGGCGCGCCCTTGTGCAGGCCCGACCGGTCGACAATGACCAGCTGGCGCTGGCCGGGCGTCGAGGGTTTGAACTTCTTCAGTGCCATGACTTCTACTCCCGGACCGGCTTAAAGGCCCGTTGCGACGTCGATCGACTGGCCTTCGGCCAGCGTCACAATCGCCTTTTTCACATCGGACTGACGCCCCTTGATGCCGCGGAACCGCTTTTGCTTGCCCTTGCGGACCAGCGTGTTGACGGCCTTGACCTTGACCGAGAAAAGCGCCTCGATGGCGGCCTTTATCTCGGGCTTGGAGGCATCGCGCGCCACGTTGAAGACAACCTGGTTGTTGTCGGAGACGAGCGTCGATTTTTCCGTGATCACCGGCGAGACGATCACGTCGTAATGGCGGAGATCGGTCATTGGAAACGCTCCTCGAGGGCCGCAACGGCATCCTTGGAGAGGACCAGCGTGTTGCGGCGCAAAATGTCATAGACGTTGATGCCCACGACCGGCAGCACATCGACATTGGCGATGTTGGCTGCGGCCTTCCTGAAGCCGTCTTCCAGTTCAGCGCCGCCGATGACCAGAGCGTTGGACAGGCCCAGATCGGCCAGCTGCTTGGCCAGAACCTTGGTCTTGCCGTCCTTGGCCGCCAGTTCGTCGACGATGATCAGACCGCCATCCCTGGCCTTGGTCGACAGTGCGTGGCGCAGAGCCAGCGCACGGACCTTCTTGGGCAGGCCGATGGCGTGATCGCGGCTGACCGGACCATGCGCCTTGCCGCCGCCGCGGAACTGCGGCGCGGACGCGGCATGGTGCCGGGCGCGGCCGGTGCCCTTCTGGCGGTACATCTTGGCGCCGGTGCGGGCAATGTCCGAGCGGCCCTTGGTCTGGTGTGTGCCGGCGCGCTTCTTGGCGAGCTGGTACTGCACCATGCGCTGCAGGATGTCGGCGCGCGGCTCGAGGCCGAACACATCGTCCTTGAGCGTGATCTTGCCGGCGGATTTGCCGGCCAGCGTGGTGACTGCGAGTTCCATTATTCGGCTCCCTCTTGTGCGGGGGCTTCGGCAGCGGCGGCTGCGGCGCGCAGGGCGGCCGGCATCGGCGCTTCGGACGGAACGGGCTGCTTGACGGCGTCGCGGACGAGGATCCATGCGCCCTTGGAGCCGGGGATCGCGCCCTTGACCAGGATCAGGCCGCGCTCATCGTCGGTGGAGACGATTTCGAGGTTCTGCGTGGTCACGCGGGTCGCGCCCATGTGGCCGGCCATCTTCTTGCCCTTGAACACCTTGCCGGGGTCCTGGCACTGGCCGGTCGAGCCGTGCGAACGGTGCGAGATCGAGTTGCCGTGCGTGGCGCGGCCGCCACCGAAATTGTGGCGCTTCATGACACCGGCAAAGCCCTTGCCCTGGCTGGTGCCCGTCACGTCGACCTTCTGGCCCGGCACGAAATGGCTGGCGACCAGTTCGGCACCCACATCGAGCATGTTGTCGGCGCTGACGCGGAATTCGGCCAGCTTGCGCTTGGGCTCGACGGAGGCCTTGGCGAAATGGCCGCGCATCGCCTTGGACACGTTTTTCGGCTTGGCGAAACCGACGCCAAGCTGCACGGCATCATAGCCGTGCTGATCGTTCGTGCGCTGGGCCACCACCTGGCAGTTCTCCAGCCGCAGCACCGTCACCGGCAGGTTGACGCCCTCGTCCGTGTAGACGCGCGTCATGCCCAGCTTCTGTGCAATCACTCCTGAACGCATGGGTTCATTCCTTCTTACGTTCGCCTGCCGCGCCTTACAGCTTGATCTCGACGTCGACACCGGCGGCCAGATCGAGCTTCATCAGCGCATCGACCGTCTGCGGGGTCGGATCGACAATGTCCAAAAGACGCTTGTGCGTGCGCATCTCGAACTGTTCGCGGCTCTTCTTGTCGATGTGCGGCGACCGGTTGACGGTGAATTTCTCGATCCGGGTCGGCAGCGGCACGGGTCCGCGGACGCCGGCACCGGTGCGCTTGGCGGTCGACACGATCTCGCGGGTCGACGCATCGAGCACGCGGTGGTCAAACGCCTTGAGGCGGATGCGAATGTTCTGGCCGTTCATGGGACGGGTTCCTCATTCAAATCAAAGAGCGCGGCATGTCGCTGCCGCGCCCCGAAGGTCGTTGGCCGGCGTTACTCGATGATCTTTGCGACGATGCCGGCGCCGACGGTGCGGCCGCCTTCGCGGATGGCAAAGCGCAGGCGCTCTTCCATCGCGATCGGCGTGATCAGCTCGACATTCATCTCCGCATTGTCGCCCGGCATCACCATCTCGGTGCCGTCGGGAAGCGTCACTTCGCCGGTCACGTCGGTGGTGCGGAAGTAGAACTGCGGACGGTACTTGTTGAAGAACGGCGTGTGGCGGCCGCCCTCTTCCTTGGTCAGGATGTAGGCCTCGGCCAAAAACTTCTTGTGCGGCTTGACCGAACCGGGCTTGCACAGAACCTGGCCGCGCTCGACGCCCTCGCGATCCACACCGCGCAGCAGCGCGCCGATATTGTCGCCCGCCTCGCCGCGGTCGAGCAGCTTGCGGAACATCTCGACGCCCGTGCAGGTCGTCTTGGTGGTGTCGCGAATGCCGACGATCTCGATCTCGTCGCCCACATTGATCACGCCACGCTCGACACGGCCGGTCACAACCGTGCCGCGGCCCGAGATCGAGAACACGTCCTCGATCGGCATCAGGAAGGGCTGGTCGATCGGGCGGTCCGGCGTCGGAATGGCTTCATCGACGGCGGCCATCAGTTCGCGGATCGCATCCTCGCCCTTGGCCTTGTCGCCATCCTCGAGCGCCACAAGCGCCGAACCCTTGACCACCGGAATGTCGTCGCCGGGGAAGTCGTAGGAGGACAGAAGCTCGCGCACTTCCATCTCGACCAGCTCCAAGAGCTCCTCGTCGTCGACCTGGTCGACCTTGTTGAGGAACACCACGATCGCCGGCACGCCGACCTGGCGGGCCAGCAGAATGTGCTCGCGGGTCTGCGGCATCGGGCCGTCGGCGGCCGACACCACCAGGATCGCGCCGTCCATCTGCGCAGCGCCCGTGATCATGTTCTTCACATAGTCGGCGTGGCCGGGGCAGTCGACATGGGCATAGTGGCGCGCATCGGTCTCATATTCGACATGCGCGGTCGAAATGGTGATGCCGCGCGCCTTTTCCTCGGGCGCAGCGTCGATCTGGTCATAGGCCTTGAAGTCGCCAAAATACTTCGTGATCGCCGCCGTCAGCGACGTCTTGCCATGGTCAACGTGACCAATCGTGCCAATGTTCACGTGCGGCTTGTTGCGCTCAAACTTTTCCTTGGCCATTTTCTACTCCATCTGCGCCCCGAAGGGCCTGTAGCTGTCTTTGTTCACGCCGGCATGCCGGCCGATTGCGATCAGGCGAATTTCGCCTGGATTTCCTGGGCCACGGCCTGCGGCACGGGCTCGTAATGGTCGAAATGCATGGTGTACTGCGCCCGTCCCTGGCTCATCGAGCGCAGCGAGTTGACGTAGCCGAACATGTTGGCGAGCGGCACCATGGCGCTGATCACCGTATCGACGCCGCGCGTCTCGGTGCCGGCGATCTGGCCGCGCCGCGAGTTCAGGTCGCCGATCACGTCGCCCATATAATCCTCGGGGGTGACGACCTCGACCTTCATGATCGGCTCGAGCAGCTGGGCGCCGGCCTTCTGGGCGCCTTCGCGGAATGCCGCGCGGGCGGCGATCTCGAAGGCCAGGACCGAGGAGTCGACGTCGTGATAGGCGCCGTCCATCAGCGTTGCCTTGACGCCGAGCATCGGGAAGCCGGCGACCGGACCGGAGTCCATGACCGACTGGATGCCCTTCTCGACGCCCGGAATGTATTCCTTGGGCACGTTGCCGCCGACGATCTTGCTTTCGAACGCGAAATCCTCGCCCTCTTCGTTCGGCTCGAAGACGATCTTGACGCGCGCGAACTGGCCTGAGCCGCCCGACTGTTTCTTGTGGGTGTAGTCGATCTCGGCCTGGCGGGTGATGGTCTCACGATAGGCCACCTGCGGCGCGCCGATATTGGCCTCGACCTTGAACTCGCGCTTCATGCGGTCGACGATGATGTCCAGGTGCAACTCGCCCATGCCCGAAATGATGGTCTGGCCGCTTTCCTCGTCGGACTTGACGCGGAAGGAGGGATCCTCGGCGGCGAGACGGTTCAGCGCCAGGCCCATCTTCTCCTGGTCGCCCTTGGTCTTGGGCTCGACGGCGATCGAGATCACCGGTTCGGGGAATTCCATGCGCTCCAGGATCACCGGCTTGAGCGGATCGCAGAGCGTGTCGCCGGTGGTGGTTTCCTTCAGGCCCGCAATCGCGACGATATCGCCGGCGAACGCTTCCTTGATGTCCTCGCGGCTGTTGGAATGCATCTGCAGCATGCGGCCGATGCGCTCGCGCTTGCCCTTGACCGTGTTCATCAGCGACACGCCGGTTTCCAACTTGCCCGAATAGATGCGGCAGAAGGTGAGCGAGCCGACGAACGGGTCGTTCATGATCTTGAATGCCAGCATGGAGAGCGGCTCGTCGTCGGACGATTTGCGCACGGTCTCCTCTTCGGTCTTGGCATCGATGCCCTTGATGGCCGGCACTTCCAGAGGGCTCGGCAGGAAATCGACCACCGCATCAAGAAGCGGCTGTACGCCCTTGTTCTTGAAGGCCGAGCCGCAGAAGACCGGGAAAAACTGCACGGCACACGTGCCCTTGCGGATCAGGCTGCGGATCGTGTCATTGTCCGGCTCGTTGCCTTCCAGATACGCTTCCATCGCATCGTCGTCCATCTCGACGACGGTCTCGATCAGCTTCTCGCGGAACTCCTGCGCGCGGTCGGCAAGGTCGGCGGGGATATCGACGATATCCCATTCTGCACCCAGGTTCTCGGACTTCCAGACCAGCGCCTTCATTTCGATCAGGTCGACGACGCCGGCAAAGTCGTTCTCGGCGCCGATCGGCAGCTGCATGACGACCGGCTGGGCGCCCAGGCGCTCCCTGATCATCTCGACCGAGCGATAGAAGTCGGCGCCGATCTTGTCCATCTTGTTGACGAAGACCATGCGCGGGACGTTGTACTTGTTGGCCTGGCGCCAGACGGTCTCGGTCTGCGGCTCCACACCGGCATTGGCGTCCAGCAGCGCGATGGCACCGTCCAGCACGCGCAGCGAACGCTCGACCTCGATCGTGAAATCGACGTGTCCGGGCGTGTCGATGATGTTGAAGCGGCGCTTCTTGCCGTCGCGGCCTTCCCAGAAAGTGGTGGTCGCAGCCGACGTGATCGTGATGCCGCGCTCCTGCTCCTGCTCCATCCAGTCCATGGTCGCGGCGCCGTCATGCACTTCACCGATCTTGTGCGACTTGCCCGTGTAGAACAGGATGCGCTCGGTGGTCGTGGTCTTGCCGGCGTCGATATGCGCCATGATACCGAAGTTGCGGTAGTCTTTGAGTTCGTATTCGCGGGCCATGGGAGGGAGCCTTGTTCCGTAGAGCGGGGTGTTACCAGCGATAGTGCGAGAAGGCGCGGTTGGCTTCGGCCATCTTGTGCGTGTCTTCACGCTTCTTGACGGCCGTTCCGCGGTTGTTGGCGGCGTCCATGAGTTCGCCCGACAGGCGATCGACCATGGTGGTTTCGTTGCGCTTGCGGGCCGCCGCGATCATCCAGCGGATCGCCAGCGCCTGACGGCGCTCGGGGCGCACATCGACCGGCACCTGATAGGTGGCGCCGCCGACACGGCGCGAGCGCACTTCGACGGCAGGCGCGACATTCTCAAGCGCGGCGTGGAAAACCTCGACCGGCTCCTGGCTGGTCTTTTCGGCAATGTTGTCGAACGCGCCGTAGACGATCCGCTCGGCGACGGACTTCTTGCCGTCGAACATGATGGCGTTCATGAACTTGGAAACCACCAGATCGCCGAATTTGGGATCGGGGTTGATTTCACGTTTTTCTGCTCTGTGGCGACGGGACATTTCGGTGTCTCAATCTTGTCGGTACAATTCGGTCTGTTGACTGGACCCCGGATCGTCGCTGCCGCTTCGTCCGGGGTAACCTTCGTTCAGATCACTTCGGACGCTTGGCGCCGTATTTCGAGCGGCGCTGCTTGCGGTTCTTGACGCCTTGCGTGTCGAGCACGCCGCGCAGGATGTGATACCGCACGCCCGGCAAATCCTTGACGCGGCCGCCGCGGATCATGACCACCGAGTGCTCCTGCAAATTGTGGCCTTCACCCGGAATGTAGCCGATGACCTCAAAGCCATTGGTCAGGCGCACCTTGGCGACCTTGCGCAGCGCCGAGTTCGGCTTTTTGGGCGTCGTCGTATAGACGCGCGTGCACACGCCGCGCTTTTGCGGGTTGGCCTGCAGGGCCGGAACCTTGTTGCGCTTGACCGGAGCCGTGCGGGGCTTTCGGATCAACTGGTTGACTGTGGGCATCAAGCCGTCCTTCTTCGTCCATCGCGCTTGCGCGCTCGCATTTCGATCATCCGTGCAAACAGAGAAGGGCAATCCCGCTCTTTGCGGATTGCCCGTGCGATACAGAGGAAGCGGAACGCTTCGTGTGTTCGGTTCGGTTTGCGCCGTATGATGAGCCGTGTTTGGAGCGTTATGTCTGGCGCAAGCAAGCGCCGACGCCGATGCTCCACATCGACTCGTTGGCCGCTATGTACTGTCGGTCCCGCCCCGCGTCAACAGGCCCGGCCCCGGTTTTTGGCGATTTTTGCCTCTGTTGGCGCCATTGGGTGCGCATGGGCTTTACCGCGCGGCGGCAGCCATGCGAGGACGAAGGCGATCGCCCTGCCCCAATCCAGCATGAAGGCCGTCCGATGGCAGACACACCGACCGACATGGAGGCCGAGGCCGCCGTCTACATTCTCATCGGCCGCGTCTGGCTCGACAAGAACGAGCCGGAGATACAGGTGCACATCCTGCTGACGGCGCCCGACGACGACACGGCCATCCGCGAGGCGCTCAATGCGCTGGCCGAGGACGGCTATGAAGAGGCCGAGTTCGACCAGATCGGAACGCTGACCGGCATGCCGGACGAAGAGCCGCACGCTTCGGCCTATCAGGGCGCAACCGAAGGGGAAGTGGCGATCGTCACCTTCGTCGACGAGAACGCGCCCTGGACCGACGCGCCCGACGATGACGGCGAGGATGCGGACAATGTCCACCCGTTCGAAGCGCTCAAGGGGTGGAAGGGGGACGCCTAGACAAGCAAACTCAATCGGATAGCATTCATACGGGTTTGGCGGGGGGGCATCATGTCAGGCGAGAAGACGGGCGTTATCGAATATTCGAAGCTGAAGTCGATCAAGTTGAAATCCGGCTTCATATTCAAACGGCGCCGCGATCCGTCCGAAGATCTCGATGCCGAGATCAGACATTTCTGTTCGGAACAGCGCCCGCGCTTCAACTCGATCGTCGCGTCCACCTTCGATCTCCCCGACGACGGTTTCACCAAGTTCGAGTTCATCTGGACGCCCAAGCGGGCGCGCATCGTCTCCGGCGGATCGGACTATATCGACACGACGAAGGTGGCCTTCCGCTCGGAGGCCGACATCACGCTTTTGTATCTGAAGGAACGCTCGCTGATCCTGTTCAACACCAAGTACCGTTTTGCCGTCACCGAACCGGGCTGCGGCGGCAACGGTACGATCTTCCATACCGGCGGAACCAATTTCACGCTCGAGGAAATCTATTTCAACAAGATCACGACGGTCGGCGCCTATCACAATGAGGAAATCTTCAAGGTCGTCAGTCCGGGCTGCGGCGGCGGAACCGAGACCAATTACACGGTGATGAAGGATGGCTTTGTGATCCGCGCGGGCGAATCTTTCCGCATCGTGGCATCGGAAGATGCCACCGACGAGTTGCGGGACGCCCGGCAGCTGATCAACCAGAAGATATCGACGTCGAACTGACGATGATGGCGCTCGGGGCCGTGGCGGCGTGCTACGCGCTCGTCGTCCTGGCCACGATTTCCTATCGGGCGTGGGTGCTGACATCGTCCGGCACCCGCGCGATGGCCTATAGCCGACTGAGCGTGCGCTGGGCCTGGGACTCCGATCTTGTCGAGTTCCACGACGTTCAACTGACGGCCGCAGATCGCTATTGGATCGCCAAACCACACAAGCTCGTGCCGATCTTCGGGATCGTCACTTATCAGTGCGCCACGCGTCTGGTTCCGGGCCGCTTTCGCTGCCCACAGGAGCCGAACTGCTCCAACTACGCCATCGGCTTGATCCGCCGACATCCGATCTTCACGGCCCTTCGCCGCGCCAGCCGACGCGTGCGCGCATGCGGTGCGCATTCCGGCGGTCCGCACTTTGCCGACGACGACTGATCGCCGCGCCGACCCATCCCGCTCTTGCGGTCGGGACGCGTCTTGCCGGTTCGACGAACGCTCTGATCGAAGTCAATGCAGCCAAACCGATCTTGGTTTCTGATTGCAGAGCCGGCGCCAACTGCGCCCGCCATGTTCGTTTTCAGGGGAGGAGCCAATGAGCAGCATGATGAAGGCGGCCATATTCATTGAACCGGGGCGGATCGAACTGGACGAAAAGCCTGTTCCCGATGTTGGGCCGAACGATGCGCTGATCAGGACGACCACGACGACGATTTGCGGCACCGACGTGCATATCCTGAAGGGCGAATACCCGGTCGCCAAGGGGCTGACGATCGGCCATGAACCGGTCGGCATCATCGAGAAGCTGGGCTCCAATGTGGAGGGTTACACCGAGGGCCAGCGCGTCATCGCCGGCGCGATCTGCCCGTCGGGTCATTCCTATGCCTGTCTTGACGGGCTGCATTCGCAGGACGGCCAGTGCGGCAAGCATGGCCTGAAGCCGCTCGGCGGCTGGCGGTTCGGCAACACGATCGACGGGACCCAGGCCGAATATGTGCTGGTGCCCGATGCGATGGCCAACCTGTCTCCGGTGCCGGATCTTCTGACCGACGAACAGGTGCTGATGTGTCCGGATATCATGTCGACCGGTTTTGCCGGCGCCGAAAGCGGCCAGATCCGGATCGGCGATACGGTCGCGGTCTTCGCGCAAGGTCCGATCGGGCTGTGCGCCACCGCCGGCGCCAAGCTGAAGGGCGCAACGAACATCATCGTCGTCGACCAGGTCCCCGCGCGGCTGGAGATCGCCAGGAAGATGGGCGCCGACCATGTCATCGATTTCAGCAAGGTCGATCCTGTCGCCGAGATCATGCGGATCACCGACGATCGCGGCGTGGACGTATCGATCGAGGCGCTCGGTCTTCAGGAAACCTTCGAGGCCTGCCTGCGCGTGCTCAAGCCGGGCGGTACGCTGTCGAGCCTGGGCGTCTACTCGACCGATCTGACGCTGCCGCTGGATGCATTCGGCGCGGGGCTCGGCGACAACAAGATCGTCACCTCGCTTTGCCCCGGCGGCAAGGAGCGCATGCGCCGGCTGATGAACGTCATCGAAAGCGGCCGCGTCGATCTGGAGCCCCTGGTGACGCACCGCTACAAGCTCGATGACATCGTGGAAGCCTATGATCTGTTCGCCAACCAGCGCGACGGCGTGCTGAAGATCGCCATTACGCCATAGCCCCCCGCACGACGGGACAAGCGGCCATGAAAAAGCCGGGGCATCGCTGCCCCGGCTCTGTCATTCGATGATGGACCACGCCCTGCCCTACTCGGCGGCCGGCGCTTCCTCGCCTTCGCGCATGTCGGCGAGCATCGCATCGGCAGCTTCCGCATCGGCCTGCTTGCGGCGCTCTTCGAGGATCAGATCGTCGCGCGCGGTGGCGATGCGGCGGATCTCGTTCATCGCGCCACCGGTGCCCGCCGGAATCAGGCGGCCGACGATGACGTTTTCCTTCAGGCCCTGCAGCGTGTCGATCTTGCCGGCGATCGAGGCCTCGGTCAGCACCTTGGTGGTCTCCTGGAAGGAAGCCGCCGAGATGAAGGACGGTGTCTGCAGCGACGCCTTGGTGATGCCGAGCAGAACGGGATCGCCGCTGGCGGGCTGCTTGCCTTCCTCGACCAGCCGTTCATTGACGTCTTCGAGCTCGATCCGGTCGACGCTGTCGCCGGCGATATAGCCCGAATCGCCAGGCTCGGTGATCTCGACCTTCTGCAGCATCTGGCGGACGATCACCTCGATGTGCTTGTCGTTGATCACCACGCCCTGCAGCCGGTAGACCTCCTGGATTTCGTTGACGAGGTAGGAGGCGAGCGCCTCCACCCCGCGCACGGCCAGGATGTCGTGCGGTGCCGGGTTGCCGTCGAGGATGTAGTCGCCCTTCTCGATCGGGTCGCCATCCTGCAGGTGGAAGGGCCGCGACTTCGGAATGAGATATTCCGCGGGCTCGACGCCTTCCTCGGCCGGCTCGATCGAGATGCGGCGCTTGTTCTTGTAGTCGCGCCCGAAGCGGATCGTGCCGTCGATTTCGGCGATGACCGCGTGATCCTTGGGACGGCGCGCCTCGAACAGTTCGGCCACCCGCGGCAGACCGCCGGTGATGTCCTTGGTCTTGGCGCTTTCCATCGGAATACGCGCGATCACGTCGCCCGGCTTGACCTTGGCGCCCGGCTCGACCGACAGGACCGCATCGACCGAGAGCAGGAACTTGGCGTCGCCGCCGCGCGCCAGCTTGGCCACTTCGCCATCCTTGCCCAGGATCGCCAGCGCCGGCTTGAGGTCGGCGCCGCGCGGGTTGGACCGCCAGTCGATCACCTCGCGCTTGGTGATGCCGGTGTTCTCGTCGGCGGACTCCTGCATCGAAATGCCGTCGACCAGGTCCTCGAACGAAACGGTGCCCTCGACCTCGGTCATGATGGGACGGGTATAGGGGTCCCATTCGGCGAGGCGCTGTCCGCGCTTGATCCGGTCGCCGTCATCGACCATCAGCTTGGAGCCGTAGGTCAGCTTGTGCGTCGCCCGCTCCTCGCCCTTCTCGTCCTTGATGATGACGGCCATGTTGCGTCCCATGGCGATCAGATTGCCGTTGGAATCGCGCACGATGTTGCGGTTCTTGATCTCGACCACGCCGTCATAGGACGCCTCGACGAACGAAGTGTCGACCACCTGCGCCGTGCCGCCCATGTGGAAGGTCCGCATGGTGAGCTGGGTGCCCGGCTCGCCGATCGACTGGGCCGCGATCACGCCGACCGCCTCGCCATGGTTGACGGGCGTTCCGCGCGCCAGATCGCGGCCATAGCAGACCGCGCACACGCCGGACTGCATCTCGCAGGTCAGCGCCGAGCGGATCTTGATCGCCTGGATACCGGCTGCCTCGATGGCGTCGACATCGGGCTCGGAGACCATCGAACCGGCCTTCACCAGCACCTCGTCGGTCTTCAGGTTGACGACATCTTCCAGCACCGTACGGCCCAGCACACGCTGTCCGAGCGTTGCCACCACCTGACCGGCGTCGACGATGGGCGTCATGGTCAGGCCCTTGTCGGTGCCGCAATCGTCGGCGGTGATGATGCAGTCCTGCGCGACATCGACCAGACGACGCGTCAGATAGCCCGAGTTCGCAGTCTTCAGGGCGGTGTCGGCCAGACCCTTGCGGGCACCGTGGGTCGAGTTGAAGTACTCGTTCACGGTCAGGCCTTCCTTGAAGTTGGAGATGATCGGCGTCTCGATGATCTCGCCCGACGGTTTCGCCATCAGGCCGCGCATGCCGGCGAGCTGCTTCATCTGGCGGGTGGAGCCGCGCGCGCCGGACCGGGCCATCATGTAGATGGAGTTCATCTGCTTCTGGCGGCCGCTCTCCTCGAACTGCACCGCCTGAATGCCGGCCATCGTCTCTTCGGTGAGACGATCGTCGCAGCGCGCCCAGGCGTCGACCACCTTGTTGTACTTCTCGCCGAAGGTGATCAGGCCGTCATTGTACTGCTGTTCGTACTCCTTGACGATCTTGTCGGTCTCCTCGACGATCTTGGCCTTGCTCTCGGGGATGACCATGTCGTCCTTGCCGAACGAGATGCCGGCGGTGCAGGCGTGCTTGAAGCCGAGCGCCATGATGCGGTCGGCGAAGATCACCGTCTCCTTCTGGCCGCAGTGGCGATAGACCACGTCGATCATCTTGGAGATGTTCTTCTTGGTCATCTCGGTGTTGCAGATGTCGAACGGCACCTTGACGTTCTTGGGCAGCAATTCGCCGATGATCATCCGGCCCGGCGTGGTCTCGTGCAGTTCCCACACATCGTTGCCGTCCGCATCGACCGTCTTGAAGCGGCCCTTGATCTTGGTGTGCAGCGTCACGACCTTGTTTTCGAGGGCATGGTGCAACTCGCCCATGTCGGCGAACACCATCCCCTCGCCCGGCTCTTTCTCGGCGACGATCGAAAGGTAGTAAAGACCCAGCACCATGTCCTGCGAGGGCACGATGATCGGCTGGCCGTTGGCCGGGTGCAGGATGTTGTTGGTCGACATCATCAGGACGCGCGCTTCCAGCTGCGCTTCCAGCGACAGCGGGACGTGAACGGCCATCTGGTCGCCGTCGAAGTCGGCGTTGAAGGCGGTGCAGACCAGCGGGTGAAGCTGGATCGCCTTGCCCTCGATGAGGACCGGCTCGAACGCCTGGATGCCAAGCCGGTGCAGCGTCGGCGCGCGGTTGAGCAGCACGGGATGCTCGCGGATCACTTCATCCAGGATGTCCCAGACTTCCGGCTTTTCCTTCTCGACCAGCTTCTTGGCCTGCTTGACGGTGGACGAATAGCCCTTGGCGTCGAGGCGCGCATAGATGAACGGCTTGAACAGTTCGAGCGCCATCTTCTTGGGCAGGCCGCACTGGTGCAGCTTGAGTTCCGGACCGGTCACGATGACCGAACGGCCGGAATAATCGACGCGCTTGCCCAGAAGGTTCTGGCGGAACCGGCCCTGCTTGCCCTTGAGCATGTCGCTGAGCGACTTCAGCGGACGCTTGTTGGCGCCGGTGATGACGCGGCCGCGGCGGCCATTGTCGAACAGCGCATCGACCGATTCCTGCAGCATACGCTTTTCGTTGCGGATGATGATGCCCGGCGCGCGCAGTTCCATCAGCCGCTTGAGACGGTTGTTGCGGTTGATCACGCGGCGATAGAGATCGTTGAGGTCCGACGTCGCGAAGCGGCCGCCATCGAGCGGCACCAGCGGACGCAGGTCCGGCGGGATCACCGGAATGGTCTTCATGATCATCCATTCGGGACGGTTGCCCGAATCGATGAAGTTCTCGACCACCTTGAGCCGTTTCATCAGCTTCTTGGTCTTGAGTTCGGACGAGGTGGCATCGAGTTCCTCGCGCAGATCGACCGCGGTCTTGGGCAGGTCGATCGAGGCCAAAAGCTCCTGGATCGCCTCGGCGCCGATCATGGCGGTGAACTGGTCCTCGCCAAATTCCTCGGCGGCCATCATATACTCTTCCTCGCTCAGGAGCTGCTGCTCCTGGAGCGTGGTCAGGCCGGGCTCGGTGACGATGTAGTTCTCGAAGTAAAGAACCCGCTCGATGTCCTTGAGCGTCATGTCGAGCAGCGTCGCGATGCGGCTCGGCAGCGACTTGAGGAACCAGATATGGGCGACGGGCGCGGCCAGTTCGATATGGCCCATGCGCTCGCGGCGCACGCGCGACAGCGTGACCTCGACACCGCATTTCTCGCAGATGATGCCCTTGTACTTCATCCGCTTGTACTTGCCGCACAGGCACTCATAGTCCTTGATCGGACCGAAGATGCGCGCGCAGAACAGGCCGTCACGCTCGGGCTTGAACGTGCGGTAGTTGATCGTTTCGGGCTTTTTGATCTCGCCGAACGACCAGGACAGGATCTTTTCCGGGCTCGCGATCGAGATCCGGATGGAGTCGAAATTCTGTGAAGTGGCCTGAGGATTGAAGAGATTGGCGATCTCTTGGTTCATGCCGGTCTCCTTTGCGGGCTGACGCCCTTTCAGTGTGGTGGCAGGTCAGCCACCGGAATGTCGCGAAAGGCGGCGGCCGGCGCTGGCGCCGGCCACGCATGTTTCGGGTCTATTCGGCCGCGTCGGGCAGCGCTTCCTGGGTGTCGTCGGCCACGGGACGGGTCGAGGACAGCTCCACGTTCAGGCCCAGCGAGCGCATTTCCTTGACGAGCACGTTGAAGCTCTCGGGAATGCCCGCCTCGAACGTGTCGTCGCCGCGCACGATGGCCTCGTAGACCTTGGTGCGGCCGGCCACGTCGTCCGACTTGACGGTCAGCATCTCCTGCAGCGTGTAGGCGGCGCCATAGGCTTCCAGCGCCCAGACCTCCATCTCGCCGAAGCGCTGGCCGCCGAACTGCGCCTTGCCGCCCAGCGGCTGCTGGGTGACGAGCGAGTACGGGCCGATCGAGCGGGCGTGGATCTTGTCGTCGACAAGGTGATGGAGTTTGAGCATGTAGATGTAGCCCACCGTCACCTGCCGGTCGAACGCTTCGCCCGTGCGGCCGTCATAAAGGGTCGACTGACCGCTGTCCTCAAGCCCCGCCTTTTCCAGCATGGCGTTGATCTCGGGCTCGATCGCCCCGTCGAAGACCGGGGTCGCGATCGTCACGCCGTTGGCGAACTGCTCGCCGACCTTGAGCACGCTTTCATCGTCCATCTTGCGCACCGGCTCGTTCCGGTTGTTGTCCGGAATGATGTCTTCGAGCGTCGCGCGCAGCGGCTTGATGTCGCCCGCCTCGCGGTAGGCTTCCAGCATCTCGCCGATCTTCCGGCCCATGCCGGCGCAGGCCCAGCCCAGATGGGTTTCCAGGATCTGGCCGACATTCATGCGCGACGGCACGCCGAGCGGGTTCAGCACGATATCGACATGCTGGCCGTCTTCGAGGAACGGCATGTCCTCGTTGGGCAGGATGCGCGAGACGACACCCTTGTTGCCGTGGCGGCCGGCCATCTTGTCGCCGGGCTGGATCTTGCGCTTGACGGCGACGAAGACCTTGACGGTCTTCATCACGCCCGGAGGCATCTCGTCGCCGCGCTGGACCTTTTCGACCTTGTCCATGAAGCGCTGCTCGAGCTGCTTCTTGGTCTCGTCATACTGGTTGCGCAGCTGCTCCAGACCGTCCTGGCGCTTCTCGTCGGCAACCGCGAACTGCCACCAGTTGGACCGCGGATAGCTGTCCAGAACCTGCTGGTCGATCTTGGTGCCTTTCTTGAAGCCCTTGGGCCCGGCGATCGCCTCATTGCCCGTGAGCATGTCGGCGAGGCGGCCATAGGTGTTGCGGTCGAGGATCGACTGCTCGTCGTCGCGGTCTTTTGCGAGACGTTCGATCTCCTCGCGCTCGATCGCCATGGCGCGCTCGTCCTTTTCGACGCCGTGACGATTGAAGACGCGCACCTCGACGACCGTGCCGAAGCCGCCAGGCGGCATCCGCATGGACGTGTCGCGCACGTCGGACGCCTTTTCGCCGAAGATGGCGCGCAGCAGCTTTTCTTCCGGCGTCATCGGGCTTTCGCCCTTCGGCGTGATCTTGCCGACGAGGATGTCGCCGGGGCCGACTTCGGCGCCGATATAGACGATGCCGGCTTCGTCGAGGTTCTTGAGCGCCTCTTCCGACACGTTCGGAATGTCGCGCGTGATCTCCTCGGGGCCGAGCTTGGTGTCGCGGGCGTTGACCTCATACTCCTCGAGGTGGATCGAGGTGAAGACGTCATCGCGCACGACGCGCTCGGACAGAAGGATCGAATCCTCGTAGTTGTAGCCGTTCCAGGGCATGAACGCGACGAGCACGTTGCGGCCCAGCGCCAGATCGCCCAGGTCCGTCGAGGGACCGTCGGCGATGATATCGCCCTTTTCGATCCGGTCGCCGACCTTCACCAGCGGGCGCTGGTTGATACAGGTCGACTGGTTGGAGCGCTGGAACTTCTGCAGCCGGTAGATGTCGACGCCCGGCTCGCCCGGATCGAGCTCTTCCGTTGCGCGGATGACGATGCGCATCGCATCGACCTGGTCGACGATGCCCGAACGGCGCGCCGCAATGGCGGCACCCGAATCGCGGGCAACGATCGCCTCCATGCCGGTGCCGACATAGGGCGCTTCGGCGCGCACCAGCGGCACCGCCTGACGCTGCATGTTCGAGCCCATCAGGGCGCGGTTGGCATCGTCGTTCTCGAGGAACGGGATCAGCGCGGCGGCGACCGACACGAGCTGCTTGGGCGAAACGTCCATCAGATCGACCGTTTCGCGCGGCGTCATCATCACGTCGCCGGCATGGCGGACGATGACGAATTCGCTCGTCAGTTCGCCATTGTCGCCGATCTCGGCATTGGCCTGGGCAACGTGGTGCTTGGCCTCTTCCATGGCCGACAGATAGACGACCTCGTCGGTCACCTTGCCTTCGACAACCTTGCGGTACGGGCTTTCGATGAAGCCGTACTTGTTGACGCGGGCGAAGGTGGCCAGCGAATTGATCAGGCCGATGTTCGGGCCTTCGGGCGTCTCGATCGGGCAGATCCGGCCATAGTGGGTCGGGTGCACGTCGCGCACTTCAAAGCCCGCGCGCTCGCGGGTCAGACCGCCCGGCCCCAGAGCCGACAGGCGACGCTTGTGGGTGATCTCGGAAAGCGGGTTGGTCTGGTCCATGAACTGCGAAAGCTGCGAGGAACCGAAGAATTCGCGGACGGCGGCGGCCGCCGGCTTGGCGTTGATCAGGTCCTGCGGCATCACGGTGTCGATGTCGATCGAGGACATGCGTTCCTTGATCGCCCGCTCCATGCGCAAAAGGCCGACGCGATACTGGTTTTCCATCAGTTCGCCGACCGAGCGCACGCGCCGGTTGCCCAGATTGTCGATGTCGTCGACTTCGCCATTGCCGTCGCGAAGCTGCAGCAGCGTGCGCACGACCTCGACGATGTCTTCCTTGCGCACGGTGCGCACGGTGTCCTCGGCATCGAGGCCGAGACGCATGTTCATCTTGACGCGGCCGACTGCCGACAGATCGTAGCGTTCGGAATCGAAGAACAGCGACTGGAACATGGCTTCCGCCGTTTCCATGGTCGGCGGCTCGCCCGGACGCATGACGCGGTAGATGTCGAACAGCGCGTCCTGGCGCGTCTCGTTCTTGTCGACGGCCAGCGTTGAGCGGATGTAGGGGCCGACATTGACGTGGTCGATGTCGAGCACCGGGAAGCTGGTCTGGCCGCTCTCGATGAGCACGGCAAGCGTCTTCTCGTCGATCTCGTCGCCGGCTTCGAGGTAGATCTCGCCGGTTTCGGGATTGACGATGTCCTCGGCCAGATAGGAGCCGTACAGCTCCTCATCGGTCGCCTTGAGCGCCTTGATGCCCTTTTCGGCGAGCTGCTTGACGGTGCGCGCTGTCACCTTCTTGCCGGCTTCGACGACGACCTCGCCCGAATCCGCATCGATCAGGTCGACGGCGGGCTTGGTGCCTTTCAGGCTGTCGGCGTTGAACGGAATGCGCCAGGCTTCGCCGTCGCGCTCATAGGTGACGAAGTCGTAGTAGGTCGACAGGATTTCCTCGGCATCCATGCCGAGCGCCATCAGCAGCGAGGTGACCGGGATCTTGCGGCGCCGGTCGATGCGCGCATGCACGACATCCTTGGCATCGAACTCGATATCGAGCCACGATCCGCGATAGGGGATGACGCGGGCGGCGAACAGAAGCTTGCCCGACGAGTGGGTCTTGCCCTTGTCGTGATCGAAGAAGACGCCAGGCGAGCGGTGCATCTGCGAGACGATCACGCGCTCGGTGCCGTTGACGATGAAGGTGCCGTTGGACGTCATCAGCGGCATTTCGCCCATATAGACGTCCTGCTCCTTGATGTCCTTGACCGACTTGGCGCCGGTGTCCTCGTCGATATCGAAGACGATCAGGCGCAGCGTCACCTTGAGCGGCGCCGAATAGGTCAGGTCGCGCTGGCGGCATTCCTCGACGTCGAACTTGGGCGCCTCATAGTCGTAGCGCACGAAATCGAGCTGTGCGGTACCGGCAAAATCCTTGATCGGGAAAACCGACTTGAAGGCAGCCTGCAGGCCTTCGTCCGGACGCCCGCCCTCGGGCTCATCCATCATCAGGAACTGATCGTAGGAGGCCTTCTGCACCTCGATCAGGTTGGGCATCTCGGCGACGTCGGGAATGTCACCGAAGAACTTGCGTACGCGTCTACGACCGTTGAAAGTCATGGTCTGAGCCATTGCCGCTCCTCGTCTTCTCGCCCGGGCCGGGCGGTCAGGGTCCATGCCGGGCAGTCACCACACCGCGCCCGGCCAATCGGTTGGCAGAAGACCCATGCGCCCGGTCCTCCAGCCTGAAGCCGCCTTGCTGATCCGGGGATCGATCAAAGCAGCTCGATTTCCTTGTCTTCGCGCTCTCGAACCGCGAAACCGGTTCCCGGTTTCGCCGAGAGCGCTCTGAAACGGTTAAAACCCGTTTCCGGAAACCTGTCCGACAGGCTTCGGGAAAAGGGTTCACGCACTCCAGACAAGGCAAGGTGCGGGCGCGCCGAAACGCGCCCGCGCAAGCCTTGAACGCTTACTTCATCGCCGCCTTGGCGCCGGCTTCTTCAAGCTTCTTGACGATTTCCTCGGCTTCGCCCTTGGAAATGCCTTCCTTGACCGGCTTGGGAGCGCCCTCGACCAGGTCCTTGGCTTCTTTCAGGCCCAGACCGGTAATCGTGCGGACTTCCTTGATGACGTTGATCTTCTTGTCGCCGGCGGCTTCCAGGATGACGTCGAATTCATCCTTTTCCTCGACCGGAGCGGCTTCGGCGGCACCGGCGCCGCCAGCGGCTGCAACGGCAACCGGAGCGGCGGCGGAAACGCCCCACTTCTCTTCGAGCATCTTGGAAAGCTCGGCGGCTTCCATGACGGTCAGCGACGACAGGTCTTCTGCGATTTTGGCGAGATCAGCCATTTTTCATCTTCCTTCGGATTTTGGTTCGAACAATCGGTGTTGACGGTTTGAAAGACAGCCTCACGCTGCCTCGTCCTTCCGGGCATAGGCCCCGAACACGCGGGCGAGCTGTGCCGCCGGCGCGCTGGTGACCTGGGCGATGCGCGATGCCGGCGTCTGGATCATGCCGACCAGCTTCGCACGCAGCTCGTCGAGCGAGGGCAGTTCGGCCAGAGCCTTCACGCCATTCGCATCGAGAACCGTGGCGCCAAGCGAACCGCCCAGGACGACGAGCTTGTCGTTGCCCTTGGCAAAAGCGCTTGCCACCTTGGGAGCCGTTACCGGATCTTCGGCATAGGCAATCAGCGTCTGACCCGAAAAAAGGTCCGACATGCCTTCGGCTTCCGTGCCCTGAAGAGCGATTTTTGCAAGGCGGTTCTTCGCAACCTTCACGGTTCCGCCCGCATTGCGCATCTGGGTGCGAAAATCACCCATCTCCGCGACGGTCAGACCCGTGTAGTGGGCCACCACCACCGAACCGGACTGTTTGAAGACCGAGTTCAGCTGGGTGACGAATTCGCGTTTTTCCGCTCTTTCCACTTCGTCTCTCCGTTTAGCGATGAACGGCGCATGCGCCCTCACCGCGGTTTGCCTTTGCCGCCTCCGGAACGGATCCCGAAAGCGACGCTCGAGGATCCTGTCCCCTTACGCCGACGCGAACAGGCCGCGCGCGGCACAAGGCAATACGGTTCGAACCTTCATCCGCCCACTCGGGGCCTTTGAACGCTCTTACCCGTCTCATGCAGGCCCATATCGAATTAAGGCGAGCCGCCTGCAATCTCGGACAGGGACCGGTTTCCCGGCCATCCACGCCCCTGTCGGGGCATGGAATTCTTCTGGTGAGCCGGCGTGTTAGCCGCGCTGGCTCACAATTGGATTCACTCGGCGGCCGAAAGGCTCGCCGGATCGACCTTGACGCCCGCGCCCATGGTCGAGGAAATCGCCACGCGCTTGACATAGGTGCCCTTGGCGCCGGACGGCTTGGCCTTCTGCACCGCATCGGCAAACGCACGCACATTTTCGGCGATCGCCTTTTCGTCGAACGAGGCCTTGCCGACACCGGCATGGACGATGCCGGCCTTTTCGACACGGAACTCGACGGCACCGCCCTTGGAGGCCTTCACCGCTGCGGCAACATCCGGGGTCACGGTGCCGACCTTGGGGTTCGGCATCAGGCCGCGCGGGCCGAGTACCTTGCCGAGGCGGCCGACCAGCGGCATCATGTCGGGCGTTGCGATGCAGCGGTCGAACTCGATCTGACCGCCCTGCACCGCTTCCACCAGTTCCTCGGCGCCGACAATGTCGGCACCGGCGGCCTTGGCTTCCTCGGCCTTGTCGCCGCGTGCGAACACGGCCACCTTGACCGAACGGCCGGTGCCGTTGGGCAGGTTGACGACCCCGCGAACCATCTGGTCGGCGTGGCGCGGATCGACACCGAGGTTCATGGCGACTTCGATGGTCTCGTCGAACTTGGCCGTGGCGCGCTCCTTGACCTTGCCCACGGCTTCTTCGAGCGGCAGGATCGCGTTGGCGTCGAGGCCCTCACGCAGGGCCTTGGTGCGTTTTCCGAGCTTTGCCATGATCAGCCCTCCACCTTCAGGCCCATCGCGCGGGCGGAGCCCTCGATCTGGCGCATGGCCGCTTCGATATCGGCGGCGTTGAGATCCTTCATCTTGGTCTCGGCGATTTCCTTGACCTTGTCGCGGCTGATCGTTCCGGCGCTGACCTTGCCCGGCTCCTTGGAGCCCGACTTGAGGTTGGCGGCCTTTTTGAGAAGGTACGATGCCGGCGGGGTCTTGGTTTTGAACGTGAACGACTTGTCCTGATAGTAGGTGATGGTCGTCGGGATCGGCGCGTTCTTTTCCATCTCCTGCGTGGCGGCATTGAACGCCTTGCAGAATTCCATGATGTTGATGCCACGCTGACCGAGCGCCGGCCCGATGGGCGGCGACGGGTTGGCGGCACCGGCGGGGACCTGCAACTTGAGCAGACCTGCAACTTTCTTGGCCATTGATGTCGTCTTTCATTTCCAGGCCGGCGTCACCCGGCGGTTGAGACGTTGGCGGTCCGACCGATGACACCCGGCTCAGGTGCCCCGCATCTCCCGCCTTTTCGGCCAGCCCCCGGGAACCCGATGGTCCCGCAAACCAGCTATCCGGATCAGCCCTTTTCGACCATTCCGAATTCCAGATCGACCGGGGTGGCCCGGCCGAAAATCGAAACTTCCACCTTCAGGCGCGAGCGTTCCTCGTCGACTTCCTGAACGATGCCGTTGAACGAGGCGAAAGAGCCTTCGGTCACGCGCACGCTCTCGCCGACCTCGAACGACACGGACGGCTTGGGGTGATCGACACCCTCCTGGATCTGGCCCAGGATCTGCTCGGCCTCCTTGTCGGAGATCGGCACGGGCTTCTGATCCGAGCCCAGAAAGCCGGTTACTTTCGGCGTGTTCTTGATCAGGTGGTAGACATCGTCGGTGAGCTGCGCGCGCACCATCACATAGCCGGGGAAGAACTTGCGTTCGGCATCGACCTTGCGGCCCTTGCGGATCTCGATGACCTTCTCGACAGGCACCAGGATCTGCTCGAACTTTTCCCAAAGGCCCTTGGCCTTGGCGTTCTCCTCGATCGCTTCGGCCACCTTCTTTTCGAAGTTGGAGTAGGCGTGAACAATGTACCAGCGCGCCGTCATCAGCGTCGGAACCACCCGTGTTCGTGTGTCGTTGTTATCGTGCCGGACCGAAGATCAGATCGAACACCCAGGAGTAGATCTGATCGACGGTGAAGAAGAACAGGGCGGCGATCACCACCATGATCAGCACCATGATCGTCGAGATCAGGGTTTCGCGCCGCGACGGCCAAGTCACCTTGGCTGTTTCCGCGCGCACCTGCTGGATAAAGGTGAACGGATTGGTCCGTGCCATGCCTTAAGTCCGGTCCGATGCGGCGATTGCGCCCGCGCCGCATTCCCTTGCTCTGTCACGGGCGCCTTGTCCGACGAACGCAAGAAACACGCGCTGCCGATGTGAGGACCCGTATTGTTTGTGAAAGCGCATCCCGCCCGCAAGGGCAATACCAGCGCGAGGCTGCATCTAGCGGCGATTCGAGGCGAGATCAAGGGCTGCGGGCAAAAAAGTCAGCCGCGACGAAGGCCGCCGGGCGGATTGCCGCCCGCGGTGACGATGGCAGGGGCACACGGGCTCGAACCGTGGACCTTCGGTTTTGGAGACCGACGCTCTACCAACTGAGCTATACCCCTTGACGTGACCGGTCTGATAATCGCGGTTGGTCGGCAGCGCAAGTGGCATCTTGCGCAACCTTCCACCCGGACCGGCGGGCCGGCATGGCGGCGCGCGGACGCACCGCCGCGCAGAACCGTTTACTGGGCTCCCGCCCTGCGGATCAACGGCGTGATGCGGCGGACCGCCGCGCGCCGGTTTTCGGCCACATCGCCTTCTCTCGCCACCTTGAGGTAGCGCTCGCCATAGCCCTGGGTGATCATGTTCTCCGGCGGCACGTCGAAATATTCGGTCAGGGCCAGCGCGACGCTTTCCGCTCTCCGGTCCGACAGCGCCAGATTGTAGGCCGCTCCTCCCACCGTATCGGTATGGCCCTCGATCAGGAAAATCTCGTCCGGGTCGTCGGCGATCAGATCGGCCATGGCACGGCCGAGCGCTGTCAGCTCCCGCGCCTCGGAAGGCGGAATGGCCGCCGAACCTGTCTCGAAATTGATGGCATCGAGATCGATGCGCGGCATCAATTGACGCAGTTCGCGCAGATCGCGCACCTGCTGCAGCGAAAACGTCCGGTCGATGACCGGCTCGTCTTCGGCGAACACCTGGCGCACCGCGTTCGGATCGACCGCATCCCGGTACTCGATCACGACCGGACGCCGGGACGGCAGCGGGATCGACGCCAGATCGACGGGCTGCGCGTCGCGCTCATCGATCAGAACGATCCGTTGGCCGTCGGGAAAGACCCGCGCGCGGTACAGTATGACGCCATCGGCTGCCCGAACGGTGACGATTCGCTCGCCATTTTCGCGGATCACGACCGTGCGGGTGCTGCCGTCATCAAAGGTGCGGGTCCGCACCTGCGTGCCCGGCCGGCGCAGCAACTGGTTCTCGTCTCGCAACACGACCAGTTCACCGTCGCGCTCGATGACGACGCGATCGCCGCGCCGTTCGACGACCCGGTCGGCATCGTCGATCAGCATGCCGATGGCAACGCCGGCGCCGACGCCCAGGATCGTGCGCAGCAGTTCGTCCGTGCTTTGATCGACGGTCTCCGGCGCGGCGTCCTGATCGCTGGTCCGCGCGGTTTGCTCGGTCACGGTCTGGGTCTGGACATCGGCGTCCGTTTCCGCCGCGCCGGATGCCCCGGCGTCGGGTTCGGTCGCCTGCAGCGCTTCGGAGGCCATCTGGGACTGGCGGCGTTCGGCACGGCGTTCCGCCCGGGCGGCTTCATCGACCGGGTTTGCCTCGGCGTCCGCTGCCGCGGCCGGCGACGCATCGGCGCCGGTTTCGGTTTCGGCGGGTGCATCTTCGGCAAGCGCATCGTCGGCTTGCGTCGTTTCGGTCTGTTCGGCGCCTGGCTCGGTCTCAATGACCGCATCTGCCTCGCTCTCCGCCTGCACCGGTGCGGCCGCGTCATCACCGGGCGTTTCGCCGGCGGCTTCCTCCATCGCCGCATCCAACGCGTCCGAGGCGGCCGGCGTTTCCGTTTCGGGCACGGCGCCGACTTGCGGCTCCATCCCGGCTGCGGCATCGCTTGGCGTTTCGGTCTCGCTTTCGACGATAGTTTCAGTGGCCGGAGCGGGTACGGCGTCCTCGACGATTTCCTGCCCGGCTGCTTCACCGTCCTCTACCGCTTCCATCGCCTGATCGAGCTCGTCAGTGGGGGGCACCTGGGCCGCCGGCGTCTCGGCATCGGTTTGGGCGCTCGTTTCGGTCTGGATTGGCGCTTCGGCGTCCGGCTCGGCGACCGCCTCTTCAATGGCCTGCTCGCCATCGGTTGCGGCGGCATCCGCCTGTGTCTCGGCCTGGGGAACCGGATCGACGGCCACATCCGCGGCGGGCTCTTCGACCTGCACCGCCGCCTCGCCTTCGGTCTCAGCCGGCACCTCCGCAGCGGGCGACTCCCCGGCCTGGGCTTGCCCGCCAAGCGCGGCGCGCACGCGCTGCTCGGCCTCGGACGGTTCGACGCCGGTGACGTCGGCGACGATCTGCGCGGCCGCACCGACTTCGGCCTCCGTGGCGGGCGGACAATTGTCCCGCTCCTCGATGACGCAATCGGCCAGCGACCTGGCGGCGTCCTGCTGCGCGTGCGCAGTGCCGGCCATGCCGCCTCCGATCATCGTGCACAAGCCGATCGCGGTCGTCGCCTTCATCCATCGTTTTGTCATTGGTGTCGTCTCCGTTGGTCGCCCTTCAGGAGACCAACGGGTGGCAAGCGCCTATGTTCCCGCACCATCGCCTGGCGGCGATCACGAATGACGAAGCCCGGTTACGTGCGACGACGGCACTTGCAGGCGGTGGATACGAAAATGGCCGCTCGCGCGGCCATTTTTGCAGTCTATTGTTGCCTTCGGCGCTTGCGGCATCCGCAAGATCATCTTCGCCCTGGCGCGTTCGCGGACGGAAAGCCGGTGTCCACTTTTCCTGCGAACGCTTACTCGATGATCTTTGCGACGATGCCGGCGCCGACGGTGCGGCCGCCTTCGCGGATGGCAAAGCGCAGGCGCTCTTCCATCGCGATCGGCGTGATCAGCTCGACATTCATCTCCGCATTGTCGCCCGGCATCACCATCTCGGTGCCGTCGGGAAGCGTCACTTCGCCGGTCACGTCGGTGGTGCGGAAGTAGAACTGCGGACGGTACTTGTTGAAGAACGGCGTGTGGCGGCCGCCCTCTTCCTTGGTCAGGATGTAGGCCTCGGCCAAAAACTTCTTGTGCGGCTTGACCGAACCGGGCTTGCACAGAACCTGGCCGCGCTCGACGCCCTCGCGATCCACACCGCGCAGCAGCGCGCCGATATTGTCGCCCGCCTCGCCGCGGTCGAGCAGCTTGCGGAACATCTCGACGCCCGTGCAGGTCGTCTTGGTGGTGTCGCGGATGCCGACGATCTCGATCTCGTCGCCCACATTGATCACGCCACGCTCGACACGGCCGGTCACAACCGTGCCGCGGCCCGAGATCGAGAACACATCCTCGATCGGCATCAGGAAGGGCTGGTCGATCGGGCGGTCCGGCGTCGGAATGGCTTCATCGACGGCGGCCATCAGTTCGCGGATCGCATCCTCGCCCTTGGCCTTGTCGCCATCCTCGAGCGCCACAAGCGCCGAACCCTTGACCACCGGAATGTCGTCGCCGGGGAAGTCGTAGGAGGACAGAAGCTCGCGCACTTCCATCTCGACCAGCTCCAAGAGCTCCTCGTCGTCGACCTGGTCGACCTTGTTGAGGAACACCACGATCGCCGGCACGCCGACCTGGCGGGCCAGCAGAATGTGCTCGCGGGTCTGCGGCATCGGGCCGTCGGCGGCCGACACCACCAGGATCGCGCCGTCCATCTGCGCAGCGCCCGTGATCATGTTCTTCACATAGTCGGCGTGGCCGGGGCAGTCGACATGGGCATAGTGGCGCGCATCGGTCTCATATTCGACATGCGCGGTCGAAATGGTGATGCCGCGCGCCTTTTCCTCGGGCGCAGCGTCGATCTGGTCATAGGCCTTGAAGTCGCCAAAATACTTCGTGATCGCCGCCGTCAGCGACGTCTTGCCATGGTCAACGTGACCAATCGTGCCAATGTTCACGTGCGGCTTGTTGCGCTCAAACTTTTCCTTGGCCATTTTCGGTGTCCTGTCCGTCCAATTTTGCGGGCCTCGCCCCTGTACGAGCGCGGCACATAAGGCTTTGTCAGCATATGCGCAAGGGCCGGCGAGGCGGGGCGGCGATCGGGTCGCCAGGCGCGGCAACCCGGACTTATCCAACCGGCGATCGGGCGCGGTTACCATGGCGGGACCTCCAGCCAGAGAGCCAAGCCATGCAAACCAGCCCCAACCTCGCCCTGCCCTACATCATGCCGCTTCAGGCGCAGTCCCACGTGACGCACAATGAAGCGATCCGCAGGCTCGACTGCCTGACGCGTCTGGCGGTCATCGACCGGACGCGGACCGAGCCGCCGCCCGCGCCCGCCGATGGCGACCGCCACATCGTCGCGGCGCCGGCGACCGGCGCATGGGAAGGCCGGGACGGCGCCGTTGCCGCCTTCCAGGACGGCACATGGGCGTTCTACGCCCCCGCCGAGGGATGGACCGCCTGGTGCACGGGCGAAACCGGCTGGCTCCACTTTGACGGCAGCGACTGGCAGCAGCATGCCGGTTCGGGCGGGCTGCCGGGCAATCCGGACCAATTGGGCATCAACGCCACGGCCGACAGCGTCAACCGGCTCGCGGTCGGCTCCGATGCGAGCCTTTTTTCCCACGACAGTGCGGGCGACCACCGGATGGTCATCAACAAGGCGCAAACCGCGGACACGGCAAGTCTCGTCTTCCAGTCCGGCTGGTCGGGCCGGGCGGAACTGGGCCTGACCGGCAGCGACGATTTCGCCTTCAAGGTCAGCGCCGACGGCACCAATTTCGTCGATGCGCTGACGATCGACGGCCAGACGGGCGCCGTTTCCTTTCCCGCCACGAACCTGCCGTCCGACATGGTCGTGAACCTCTATCAGGACAGCGGGCGGATGGCCGGCAACGGCCAGACGGGCGTTACGGTCGGCGGGTTCGTCTTTCCGAGCTATCTGACGCTCTACAACGGCGCGACGGTGACCGGCCACGGCAAGTTCATTCACAACAATACGGACCATGGCGGATCCGCCGGATCGCTGACCCCGTCGGTCGCCGAGCTGATCGCGCAGATCCGGGAGCCCGGCAGCTACCGGCGCTATGGCAACGAGTTCTGGGTGGCCGAGATCGCGGCGGGCGCGGGAACGGCGGGGCCCTTCAGCCATGACGGCGTGACGGGATATGAAGCGTTCTTCAACGCGCAGATGATCCGGATGCCGGCGATGACCTTCCACGGCTATCTGCGGGCGCTCGATGCCCCAATCCTGTTCCGGAAGGCCGCGGGCCAGACGATCCATGTCGGCGGGGTGCCGCAACCGGGCGCGGTGCGGCTCGATCCGGCCGACGGGTGGCAGGCGGTGATGATCCAGGACCTGCAGCCGCCGCGCACCAGCTTCGGCTACATTCCGGCGACGCTGGACGTCTATGTGCCGAGCGCCGGCAACCGGTTCCAGCTGGCCTGTCCCGCCCTTGCCCCCGGCATCGCGCGGATCGACCCCGATACGGGCCTTATCGGCGCTGTGACGAGTTGGTGACGATCCCTTCCGCTTCTCGCCGGCATGGGGCCGTCCAATTGACAGCGCCCCCTGTCTTGCGGCACAGGGCCGTTCGTCAAAACGCTTGGCAGCTTCCGGCCGGACCTGCGCGGCGCTGCGACGGGGCAAAGCATATTCCTCCGAAACGGGTGTCCCCATCACCAATCGGCAACCCACGGTCTGGTTCAGCGAGTGAAGATGCCTAAAGCAGAGCCATCGCAAGAACCGATCCTGTTCTATCGCCTTGCTTCAGTATGGAATTCAGGCGGATCCGAGGCCCTGTCCCGGATCGCAAAGCGATCGCCCGAGCACAAGGTTGAGCACTGGTCGCCGTCATTGACAGAGCCTCGCCCGAGCGGATCGAAGGACGCGGTTTACCTGGCCTACTCTGCGATCAACGCACTTGCACTTTTCCCAAACCGGCACTACGGAGCGATCGCCATCCGGGACGCCAACGGCACTCTGTGTCACACGTCCATGGTTGTACCTCCAAGTCCGAGATTTCCTTTCATGGGTAAAGACGACGTGCAGATCGGAGCCACATGGACGAACCCGGTCGCGCGAGGCCATGGACTGGCGACCCGGGCGCTGCTGGAAGCCGCCCGCCTCTATGCCGACGGGCAACGCTCGCTGTGGTATCTGTGTGCGGCGACGAACCTGGCCTCGCAGAAGGTGGCGAAGAATGCGGGGTTCGCTTGCATCGGTCGAGGCCGGAAAGTGCCTCGGCTGGGCCTTCGGGTCCTGGGCTTTTATGCTGTTACTGCACCGCTTGAACGAGACGGATGATGCGCATCTGGACAACTGTCATCGGTCAGCGGCTTTCAGATGCCGACAACACCCGTTCCATGCTCTTGTGCGACACGCTTCTGAAGCGTGGGCACGAGGTCACCATGTGGACGTCGGCGTTCGACCACATAAACAAGACGCAGCGGCAGGAGTTCCTTGCCGCCGCCGATGGCGTTCACATGATGCCAAACGGGCTCCAGGTTAGGTTCATGGAAGGGTGCGGCTACCGGTCCAACATCAGCCTCAGGAGGTTCATTGACCACTGGCTCTGTGGTCGCGACTTCCGGCGCAAGGCGGAAGGGCTTCCGCTCCCCGACGCGATGGTCGTCAGCATTCCGGATCACTTGACGGCGAGCGCGGCGCTCGGTTTCTGCGTTCGCAAAGGCGTGCCAGCAGTGGCCGACGTTCGCGACAAATGGCCCGATATTTTCGTCGACTACGTCGATGGTGTAGCCAAGAAGGCGCTCGTGCGAACGGCCCTGGCATGGGAGAGCCGACGCGTCGCCCACGCGCTCAGCTCGGCAACCGGCCTTGTCAGCATGATGAACTCGCTCATGAACTGGGGGCTCGACAAGTCAGGGCGAACGAAGTCCAAACGCGATCGCATCTTCTATCTGGCAACGTCACCGCGGAACTACGGCGTCGAGCCCGAAGAGCCTATCTCGCCGACGAGTGCTGTCGCCAAAGCCCTGGAGGCCACAAAGGGCAAGGTCGTTTTTGCTTTCACCGGCACGTTCAACCGAACCCAGCACCCATCCCTCGTTCTCGACGCCGTTGATATGATGACGGCCGAGGGCAATCCACTCGTGGACCGCTTCGCCGTCATAATCGGAGGTACAGGAGAAGGGGCCGACGAGATCAACCGTCGGGCCGACGCATTGCCCAACGTTCATATGACCGGCTGGCTCAGTTCAGTCGAAATGCGTACGTTGTTGCGCGGTGCGGATGTCGGATTGCTGATGATGAACTTCCCCTCCCCGGCCTTCAACAACAAGGCGTTCTCATACCTTTCGAGCGGCTTGCCGATCGTGAATTGCGCGACGGGCGATCTTGCCGACCTGATCAGCGAACATGAACTTGGAATCAACTGCCGCGGCGGCGATGCGAGTGGCGTCAAGGACGCCATCGTCAGATTAATCCAAGAGCCGGAACTTCGTAGGAGGATGGCCGCCAATGTGCGCCACATCTTTGAAGAACAATTCGACACGCCAACGATCTATGGACGATACGCCGACCATGTCGAGCAGATCGCCGCAACGAAAATGCCAGCCGAGTGAGCGATAGCACCATGCAAGTGCCCTTCTTCAACTACCCAGCAATCTACGCCGAAGACGGCGATGGGTATCTCGACACGATACGCGGAGTATTGGAGCGCGGCGCCTTTATCATGCAGAAGGAGCTTGCGGACTTCGAAGCCAACCTTGCCGCCTACCTGGGGTGCAAACACGCGATCGGTGTTGCTGACGGTACGGCCGCGCTGATCATGGCCTTGCGCGCGAGCGGTATCGGGTCCGGCGATGAAGTGATCGTCTCGTCTCACACCTTCATAGCCACGGCGGCGGCCGTGCATCATGTCGGCGCCGTTCCGGTTATCGCCGATTGCCTGCCGGACAGCATGATCGATCCGGACAGCGTCCGACGGATGATCACGCCGCAGACATCCGCAATCATGCCCACGCAGCTCAACGGCCGCACCTGCGACATGACGGCGCTGTCCGCCATCGCCGATGAGCACGATCTGTTGATGGTGGAAGACAGCTGCCAGGCGCTCGGAGCCCGTTACGACGGAACGCCAGCGGGACTGTTCGGCAAAGTAGGTTCCTACAGCTTCTATCCGGCCAAGACGCTTGGATGCTTCGGTGACGGCGGAGCGGTCGTGACCGACGATGACGAGGCGGCGGCCTTCATCCGGCAGTTACGCGACCATGGTCGGGGCGAAGGCGGCAAAGTCACCATGTTCGGCCACAATGGTCGTCTCGACAATGTGCAGGCCGCCATCCTCGACCGAAAGCTTGCCCGCTATGACCGGGCGATCGGCAGGCGCCGTGCGATTGCTTCGCTGTACAATGAGCGTCTCAAGGACGTTGCGGAACTGACACTTCCGCCGGCGCCAGATGCCGACAACGTCCGTTTCGACATCTTCCAGAACTACGAGATTCAAGCCGAGCGCCGCGACGATCTTCGCCAGTTCCTCGCCCAAAATGGCGTCGGCACGATCTGCCAGTGGGGCGGATGGATGCTTCATCAGTTCGACGATCTTGCGCTTCGCGCCGATGCGCCATACGCCGAGCAGATGTCCAAACGGTACATGATGCTGCCGCTGCATCATCTGCTGACCGATGACGAGATCAATTACGTTGCCGACAAGGTGATCGAGTTCCACCGATAGCCGGTATCAAAGGACAGGCTTTGCCATGACTGATCAGCCCGCTTCCGTCTCTGGCGGTTTCCGCACAACAGCCGAACAGCAAGAAGGCGCGCGCAATCAGCGCATCTTCGAGAACAATCCCTCCACTTGGGAAACCAAGATGGAGAACTTCCCGAAGTATGTTCGGCGGCAGAACCTGACGCGATTTCTGGCGCTCTATGAAATCTTCAAGCGTGTGCAGAACGTGAAGGGCTCAATCGTGGAGTGCGGGGTCAATCACGGCTTCGGGCTGATGAGCTGGGCCAAGTTCTCGGCAATCCTCGAGCCTGTGAACTTGATGAGACGCATCTACGGCTTCGACACGTTCGAGGGTTTCCCAGGCCTCAGCAACGAGGACCGGGCGGCAGCCTCCATGCACGTGAAGCAAGGGGATCTGGCCGCAGATGTACACGATGAGCTGCTGCAACTGGTCGACATCTATGATTCGTCGCGCTTCATCGGACACGTCGACAAGGTAAAGCTCATCAAGGGGGATGCGGCCAAGACAATTCCGAACTTCATCGAGGAGCATCCGCATGTTCTGGTTTCGCTCCTCTTCATGGACTTCGATCTTTATGAACCGCTCAAGGTCGCGCTTGAGCACTTCCTACCGCGGATGCCAAAAGGCGCCATTGTCGCTTTCGATGAACTCGACAATCCGATGTGGCCCGGCGAAACCTTGGCAATGATCGAGACTCACGCTAAACGCCCCCTGAGAATTGAGCGCTTGGATTTTGACCCCTACATCGGCTTCGCGGTTCTCGACTGATTTTTCATCCGACCATTATCAAACGCAAAAGGCCAGGCCCCTTGGAAGCTAGCAACTGGCAGCGCGGATTGCCCCAGGACACCGTCGACATGGCCCATCGCATCCGGCGCCATGTTGTCGAGATGACGAGCGCGGGCAAGAGTTCGCACGTCGGATCGTGCCTGTCGATTGCCGACATCTGCGCCGTTCTGTACGGCGAGGTGCTCAATGTCGATCCCGAAAACCCCCGTCATCCCGACCGCGATCGTCTGATCCTGTCGAAGGGTCATGCCGGAGCGGCAATCTATGCAAGCTTGGCCGAGCGGGGCTTCATGCCTCGCCAGATGCTTCGCCAGCACTATCAGAACGGTTCAATTCTTTCGGGCCATGTCTCACACAAGGGCGTACCGGGGGTGGAACTCTCCACGGGATCGCTCGGCCACGGTCTGGGCGTTGGCGTCGGCCTCGCAAAGGCCGCCAAAGTCAAAGGCGCCTCGCACCGCGTGTTCGTCCTGCTTTCCGATGGAGAATGCGACGAAGGCTCGAACTGGGAGGCCATTCTCTTTGCTGGTCATCACCGGCTCGACAATCTCGTGGCGATCATCGACTACAACAAGATTCAGTCCCTCGCTCCCGTGGACGAAACCCTTGGCCTTGAGCCGTTTGGCGACAAATGGCGGTCGTTCGGATGGGCGACGGTGGAGGCAGACGGCCATGATCACGAGTCGTTGAAGGCAGCATTCGCACAGGCTGACAAGACCGATAACCAGCCGACCGTCGTGATTTGTCATACAACCAAGGGCAATGGCGTGTCATTCATGGAGAACACTGTCCTGTGGCACTATCGTACGCCGCAGGGCGACGAGTTCGACAGCGCCATCGCCGAACTCACCGAACTGGCGGCCAAGTGACATGCGCGACGCGTTCATCTCTGAACTGACCAAGCTGGCCGCGGCCGATCCCGCCAGGGTCCTGATCACCGGGGACCTCGGATTCGGCGTCCTGACCGACTTCTGGGAAACCTTTCCGAACCAGTTCATCAATGCAGGTGTCGCCGAGCAGAACATGACCGCGATTGCCTGCGGCATGGCTCTCGAAGGGTTCAAGTGCTACACCTATTCAATTGCGAATTTCACAACGCTGCGATGCCTGGAACACATTCGTAACGACGTCTGCTACCACGACGCCGACGTGACGGTCGTGTCGGTCGGCGGTGGTTTTTCCTACGGTCAGCTGGGCGTCTCCCATTTCGCAACCGAAGACATCGCCATCCTGCGCGCCATCCCCAACATCAAGGTTGTGGCCCCCACGGACCCCTGGGAAGCTGCAGAGCTTACCGTCCAGATGGCTGACATCCCCGGCCCGAAATATCTGCGGCTGGACAAGGGCAAGGCCGGCCTCCCCGAGAAACGGGAGGAAGTGATATTCGGCAAGGGGCGAACCGTCGCAGACGGCCGCGACGTCACGCTGGTGGCAACCGGTGCAATCCTGTCAGAAGCCCTGACAGCCGGTGAACGGCTACGTGAAGCGGGCTACTCCGTGCGGGTGCTGGCTCTTCATACGCTCAAGCCCGTCGATGAAAATCTCATTGTGGCGGCAGCGCGGGAAACCGGTGGCCTCGTGACAGTCGAGGAGCACACGGTCTGTGGCGGTCTCGGCGGCATCGTGGCAGAGGTCTGCATGAAGCACGGCGTCATGCCCGGCTTCCTGAAGTTCATCGGCCTCAATGACGTGTTTCCGACCGTCGTCGGCGACCAGGACTATCTCCGGTCGGCTTACGGACTTGACGCGGACGCCGTTGTCGCCGCGGCATTGAGCGGGCTCGGCCACGAAAAGCAGCCCGCCGGCGCTCGAATCGGTGGATCGGGATAACCATGGCGAAGCGGCTCTTCGATCTCGCCTTCGCCATTGCCTTCCTGGTGGTCCTCAGCCCGCTGCTCGTGGCCGCGTTGTTCGCCGTCTGGCTGCAGGATCGCCACTCGCCGGTCTATGCCGCAAAGCGTGTTGCCCGCGGCAATAGCGATTTCACGATGTACAAGATCCGCTCCATGCGCATCGATGCCGACAAGAGCGGAGTGAACTCGACCGGCGACGGTGACACAAGGGTGACGCGGGTTGGACGTCTGGTCCGCAAGACCAAGTTCGACGAGTTTCTGCAGTGCGTGAACATTCTCAAAGGCGATATGTCGGTGGTCGGACCGCGACCAAATACCCGCGCCTGGGGCGTCGACTTGTACACCGCCGAAGAGATGCGCCTGTTGAGCGTCCGGCCCGGTATCACGGACCTGGCTTCGATCGTTTTTTCGGATGAAGCGGCAATCCTGAAAGGCGCCGATCATCCCGACCTCGCCTATAATCAGCTGATTCGACCTTGGAAGAGCCGCCTCGGCCTCTTCTACATTGACCATATGAGCCTTGGCATGGACCTGCGCATCTGCATGTTGACGCTCGGTGCGTTGACCAACAAGCGCAGGACACTGGACGCCGTTGTGTCGCTGCTCGAGCGATATGGCGCCGATCCGGATTTGATCTCCGTCTGCCGGCGGGAGCGCGACCTGACGCCGACCGCTCCGCCGGGCGCGCAGTCCATACAAACAGAGGCATATGAGCCGGCGATATGACCGCAACCGCAGCATCGTGGCGAGAAGGCGACCCAACGCCGATTAGCATCTGGCTGTTTGGGGCAGCTTTGATTGCCATGGCAGCGGTCAATTACGTACCGCACTTTGCCCTGCCTACCGGCTTTTTCCTTGCGCTCTGCGTCGCGTTCGCGGTCGCAGGCGCAATCGACCTGCTGCGGGGCAGAACGGCAATTACGAAGATCCAATTTTGCTTTGCGGCAATTGCCCTGACGGGATTGGTCTATCTGACGGTTGGGCTTTTCGTCTTCGAATACGACCCTTACAACACCGTCGCCCGAACGAGCCCGCTCATAGCATTCGGCATCGGGGCGTTCCTCAGTATCGGCCGATCGGACGATGTCCGGTGCCTGACTTACTGCATGGTCGCCGCTTTCCTACTGCATGTCGTCGTCGTCTTCATGAACATGATGACGCATGAATCCGTCCTTATGGACGATGTCGAGGCGCTTTCAAACTTTCGACTGTCGCAGCTCGATCCCAATGCGGTCGTTCCGTTTGCGCTTTGCTTCGTTCCGATGTTTGTGAACTATCTCAAGCCACGCCTCTGGGTTCCCTTGCTGTTCATCGCGGGGTTACTCCTGAGTTGGGCCGGCTACCGTGCTTGGTTCCTGCTGATCCTTTTGCAGGCCGTGATGTTCTTCGTCGTCTATGGGCTTCGCAACAGCACGGCATACCTCGCCACCTTCGCCGTCTTCGCCGGCCTTGCTGTCGGCCTCATGTCTACTCCGTCAAACACTTACGAGGTGGTCAGGCTGGACAACCGCGTGACAGCGCTGTGGCAGACGCTCTACAAGGGCCAGACATCAATCGGCCTGCAGGATGGGGAGATCGCTGCCGACGAAGGAGAAACCGGGCCGCAGGCGCTCAAGCGCGGCCTGTTCGGCCGGTCCGGGCAGCCAAGGCCGGCGGTAACCCCCGGTCAGGAAGGCGGCAGATTCCGCAACTTCGACACATATGAACTCCTGCTGAACCGATTCATTTCCGAGGACATCCGCGACGATTCGCGCATCCGCGAAGCCGCTTACGCGTTCGGCGCGTTCCTTGCGCGCCCGGTGTTTGGGGCCGGTTTCGGGCAAATGATACCCGGGGAGGTGATCTACGGCGAGGATCTGGCCCAACTCGAGCAGTATGAAACCGGCGGCTATCTACACCTACAGTTGCCCTACTACCTGATGAGCGGCGGACTGATCGGGTTTCTCATTCTGTATTCGGCACATCTGCTCGTCCTGACCAAGATGCGCAATCGGGCTCGCCTGAGAGGCGCCATGCCAGCACTGACGAGTGTTGCCTGCCTGTTCCTTGCCGCCCAGACATCGGCCATGTACCAGCTTCCACACTATTCGGTGCTTGTCGTCCTTGCCCTCCATGTGGCCTATTTCGAGCTGACCGGAAACGATGATCGCATCAGTTCGTAGGCGCCTCGCCCGATACCTGAATTGGCGCAGCTCGTCCTTGGCGTTCTGGTGGCTGCCGTGCCGTCCATGGCCAAAGGGGGTTCCGGTTGTGAATGACCGCGGCAATGGCCCCTCTTATCCCGACTATTTCATCGACCTGACAGCCAAGACCGAGTATGCGCTGCACCTCGACGCGGACGGCGTTCCGATGCTGGACTACCTGGACGGCGCGCCGCCTCGCTACAACCCTTGCGCAGTCTCTCAATTTGGGTTGGGCGCATTCAGTGTCTGGGCACGGTCCGGTGATGACGTTGCGTTGAACCAGATGGCCGCTTGCGCGCGCTGGTTGCTCGCGAACGGGGTCGACGGGCCTGAAGACAGCTTGCTCTATCTGTATGATTTCGGTGCGGAAATCGTACCCGATCTGGCCGTTCCCTACTGCTCCGCGATCGCACAGGGTCAGGCGGCGAGCCTGCTTTTCAGAGCAGCAAGAGCGCTCGGCGATCAGGCCCTGCACACGCAAGCAATCCGGTCAGCGCGGATTATCCCGGTCCCGGTGAGCGAAGGCGGTCTAATGCGAACCGGGCCGGGCGACGCAACGGTGTTCGAAGAGTTCCCGGCGGCAACGCTTCATGCGGTTCTCGACGGCCATCTTTATGCCGTTGCGGCACTAATCGATGCCAATCATTTTGCGGCTGACCAGTTCCCGGACACGGTTGTCGCCCACGCGCAGAAGGGGGCACGATCGCTTCTGTCAGCCTACGACCTCGGATACTGGTCCCGGACGGACCTCTACGGATCGACAGTCATGGTTGCCAGTCCGTTCTATCACAAGCTGCATGTTACGCAGTTGACGGGCCTTCATGCACAGACCGGCAATCAAGTCTTTGCTGACTATCGTGACATCTTTGGCGCCTACCAAGCGAGCCCAATCTGCCGTGGCCGAGCGTTTGTGGAGAAAGCATGGAAGAAGATCGCCTATTATTGAGCGCTGCCACCTTTCGGAGCCGATGTGCATGACCAGGAGCGGCAAATGCGCGTTTCAGAGGAGTTGGTGAAGCTGGACGGATGCCCGGTTTGCGCATCCCAGTCGGCTGTCCCCGTGGGCTCTGTCCCTGACTCACTTGCCGCAGAGTTGAACCGCAATCGTCCATCCAAGTCTGACGCGTTAATCGAGCTCGAAAACCATGTGGTTCGATGCCGCAACTGCGGCCTAAAATACCTCAACCCGCGACCGTCGGACGCCCTGCTGGAGAAGCTGTATGACGGATGGTATCGCCGCGGCTACAGTCACAACATCGCTTCGTCGGATGGCGATCGTATACGTGAGACCGAGTTCGAACGCCATCATCTGCGCTTCATCGAGCGCGCGTCTCCGCCGGGGCGGACCCTGCTCGATGTCGGAACCGGGACCGGCATTTTCCCCGCCGTGGCGCGCCGAAGCGGCTGGAAGGCCCAAGGGATAGACTTCTCATCGGCTGCTGTTTCACGTGCTGAAGCTGCTGGCCGCCCGGGGGTAAGCCGGGCAAAGTTGTCCGACATTGTCGAACGCGGCGAAAAGTTCGATGTCGTAACCATGTTCGACTATCTTGAACACACGACCACGCCCATGCGTGATATTGCTGATGCATCGCTTTGCCTGAAGCCGGACGGCTTGCTCGCAGTTCGCGTGCCCAACACAGCCGGCCTCCAGTCTCAGATCATGGGTCTGGGCTGGGTCGGCGTTTTCAGTCTCCATCTGTCATACTTCGATGAACAAAGCCTCCGCCGAGCAATGGCGTTTTGCGGGTTTGAACCGGTCTTCCGGTATCGGGGCAACTACCAGAGCCTCGCCAAGCTGCTGCGCGACAAGTATGCGTGGACCAAGGAGAAATTGCGGCAGCGTCGGTTGACAGCGGAAATGACGAATGGATCAATCGCGCGCGAGGAACCGCATGAGCCAAGCCCGCGTGTCGTCGCATTCGCGAAGGGAACGCTGCTCGAGTTCGTCGATCATGCGGGCGGGTGGATCGGCAAGGGCAACCAACTCTATATGATCTGGAGAAATCGTGACGTTCACTAGTCTTTGGTCCTCGGTGAAAAGCCGTGCCACTTCGACCGTCGGCTTGTCGGTCGTCGTCGTTTCGGGTCTCACCGTCCTCTCCACCGCCACCGGATTTGTGCGGGAAGTCGTCACAGGCCGAACCTTTGGCGCTACCGCAGAAACTGATGCCTTCTTCGCCGCCTTCGCAGTTGTCTCATTGGTTTTTTTTTCTTCTCCGGAGGCACAATCCAAGGCGCGCTGATGCCGTCGTACCAGGCGCGCATCGAGGCGGCCGACATCGGTGCAGGGGCCGGCATTTTGCGCTGGTCCACAAGTGCCATCGCACTTGCCGCGGTGGCCAGCGCAGGGCTCATTTTCGTGTTTGCCGACCCGATTGCGCGGGCACTCTACCCGGGTTTTGATTCGAGCACGGTCGGCATGACAGCGACCGCCATTCGCATACTGTCGCCCATCATCGTCTTCTCCGCAATCGGCAACATTTTTCAGTCCGTTCTGCACTCGCGGCGGAGATTTCTTTTGCCCGCGCTGATCCCGCCGCTGATCAATGTGACGATCATTGCCTCAATCGCCACTATGGCCACGGCATACGGGATTTACGCGATTTCTCTGGGGTATCTGGCGGGAAACCTGCTTTGGATCGTCATTCTTCTGCCCTTCACACTCCTCTTCTACTCGGGCTCGGCCGAAGTGAGAGGCGACGAAAAGCGCACGATGGTCCGGGCCTTTGGTTTCCTCGCCGCGCTCATTGTCGTCGATCAACTCAGCGGCATCGTGCAGCGAGCCATCCTTTCGCAGTTCGAAGCGGGGCTTATTTCGGCGTTCACCTATGGCACCCGAATCGCCGGCCTGCCCATCGGAATACTGATTGGCGCCATCGCGATCGTGCTTTTTCCAAAACTGATCTCCGAACTGTCCGAGGGTCAGAAAGAGGGTCGCGAGAGCCTTGTGCAGATCGGCATCATCGCCGTTGTCGGGTTGATCGCGCCGGCGGCGGTCTTCATAGTCGTCAATGCCGAGTTGATCATATTGACGATCTTTGGGTCGACTTCTTTCACGACGCAGGCGCTTCAGAACACCACGACCGTACTGCAGGTGTATGCGGCCGCATTGCCGGCACAGGCCCTCATCCTTTTCATGGCGAAACTCTTCGTGGCAGCACGCAAGACGCAATTGCTGCTGTTCATCTCAATCGCCGCCGGGGCGGTACAGCTGATCCTGACCTATTTTCTTGCGATGCAAATGGGATGGATCGGAGTACCGATTGCGACATTCCTTTATGCCCATGTGCACATGCTTTTGCTGATGGCTCTTGCCCGCAGGTTTACGCAGATCGACTATCGCGGGCTTCTGGCCAGCTTGGCAGTCACCACCGTCACTCTTACAATCTGCGGCGCGGTCTACCTGGTTCCCACCGCGGATTCTTTGACCGACGCAGCGGTCAAGACGATCGTCTTCGTCCTTGCCTACTTCGCTACCCTTTATCTGGCGCGAGAGCGGTCCATCCTCACCATGCTGACGGCGAAGAATGCCAATTGATACAAACATGCCAGGCTCTGGTGGGGCCTCCAACGCGCTCAGTGCTCCGCTGGCGACGGGAACATCACGCAAGCGAAGCAAATGCCGAACCCAATAATAAGAAGCATCGGTATCACGGGAGCATCGGCGGTTGTCGCGCAGGGCCTTGTCGTCCTGTCCATTCCGTTGACGGCGC
This sequence comes from Oceaniradius stylonematis, assembly GCF_965223445.1. Taxonomy (NCBI): domain Bacteria; kingdom Pseudomonadati; phylum Pseudomonadota; class Alphaproteobacteria; order Hyphomicrobiales; family Ahrensiaceae; genus Oceaniradius; species Oceaniradius stylonematis. The sequence continues at coordinate 3,528,428 of NZ_OZ244994.1, read as the reverse complement.
GGCTGTTCAGCGAGGAGGCGTTCGGCGTCTTCAACCTGTTCACGAATATAGCCAACATCATGGTCGTCCTGTGCCACCTGGGCTTCATGGACGCGATCCTCTCGGCAAGATCACAGCGCCACGCTCGGCGCATCCTCTTCGCAATCAACTCGATCCATCTGTTGACCGTCGCCGTCGCCACCGTCGGAGTGTTTGCTCTCGTACGGTTCGATGTGTTTGGGCTGGGTCAACTGCCGATCTGGCTCGTCGCGCTGTTTCCTGCCCAGATCGTGCTCGTGTCGCTGTGCCTGCAGTTGCAACTGCTGAGGACGCGCTTCGAGCAATTCGGCACGCTGGCCGCATCCAACGTTTCGCTTGGCGCGTCACGTGCGTCCGGGCAGATACTCTTCGGCCTTCTCGGCGGCGGGGTGAGCGGGCTGGTCTTCGGCGAACTGCTCAGTCGACTGGTGGGTATGGTGACCCTTGCATATCCGGACCGCGCGCGGCTTTCTCGGGGAGTGGCCGCTGTCTTTTTCGCCTCACCGACCTCCAAGAGGCTGCGCGTCCTGTCACCCTACCGTGCGTTCGCCGCGGTGCGTTTGCCGACATTGCTGATGGTGAGCCTCAACATCGCGCTTCCCTCGCTCCTGATTGCAAACCTGTTTGAACTTCGCGAGGTCGGCTACTTTGCCCTGATGCATCTGGTCCTGCTCGCCCCGATCGGACTGACCCAGAAGGCATTCGGCGATGTCATCACCGGCACTTTCAGCGGCTACTATCGCAACGACCGACGAAGAGCGCTGAGGTTTGTCCTGATATCTGCGGGCCTGCTCACCGCGGCATCGATCGCCGGGGCGTTGGTGCTAATCGCGATCGCGCCAACCCTGTTCACGGTCCTCTTCGGGGAGAAGTGGGCGCCGTCCGGCGTCATGGCCCAATACTTCGCGTTCGCGATTGCATTCATGACAGCCTCGATACCGCTGTCGCCTATCCTCAACGTGATCGAGCGACCGGGGATTCCATTTGCTTTCAATCTGATCCAGCTGGCCGGCTTTGCAGCAGTCTACGTCGCGAGTTGGAGCATCCAGATCGAGCTTCTGGATGTTGTCCTCCTGCTTGCCGCAAACATCGGCGCTGCCCATGCGCTTTATCTGGCGCTTATTCTTGTACGCGTCGGTTTGTCCTGCCGGGGCGACGGGCCGACAACGAGTTGAAAGACAGGTTCAACCCGTCGCAAGAGATCAGGCCGGACGCTGGCTCCGGCAATGACGCGAGAGCCCCGGCATCAGGCCGCTGCGCGATCACTCAACCAGATGAGCGTTGTTGCCTCTGTGAAGCGGCGCACATTGCTTGCCAGCGCCTCGTTCGAAAACGCTTCGTCAATACCGGTCGCCGGATCGACGAATTCCCGCGTGATGTCCGTCGCATCGTGCAGCCGCGACCGGATGTGGTCACCAAGGCCGCTGTCCATCCATTTGCGAGCCTGAACGTCGAAGCCGCGCTTGTCGCGATTGAGCCGGATGGACTCGGGGATCTTGCCGGCGCCATAGTCGCGCAGGATCGCCTTGCCGAAACCATTGCCCAGCTTGTGTACGATCGGCAGCGCGATGCCGTATTCGAGAACACGGTGATCCATGAACGGCAATCGGCTCTCGATGGAGTTTCCCATCGAGTTGCGATCCTCGTAGCGCAGCAGGGTCGGCAGTGAAAACCGGGTGACATCAAGGATCTGCCGGTCCCGTACCGAACTGCCGGTTTCCAGCCCCGGTGTCGCCACACCCTTCGTTTCAGGCAGTCTGAGGATGGTCTCGATCTCGTCTGACGCCTTGAGATAGCGATGGCGCTCGCCCCAGAAGACGGTCAACCGCTTCATGATGGCCGGAACCGCCGGAGCGACCGCGCGCGCCGAATGCAGCAGCGATCCCGCCGACCGCCGGCGCAAGGCCTCAGAGACGTAGAACATGAAGTACTTGCGATAGCCCATGAAGCCTTCATCGCCGCCCTGCCCGCCCAGCATCACTGTCGTGCCATCGGCCCGGGCCGCCTCAAAGACTGCAAACTGGGCCATCATACTAGGATGCGGAAAGGGCGCTCCCTGGGCCGACATGGTCCGTTCAAACAGCGGGACAATACCGTCGGTTTCCTCCGGCCATACGTAGTGCGGCTCAAAGCCGACCATGCCGGCGAGTTCGCTCACCAGAGGACCTTCGCTGTCGGCGGCATCGGGATGGGCGAAGCTGTAGCCCGTCAGCCGGTCGACCCCACGTTTCATCAGACTGGAGATCAGCGCCGAATCGACACCTCCGCTCACCGAAAGACCCAGGCGCACATCCGAGCGCAGGCGGATCCGGGTGGCCTCCCAAAGCTTGGCGTCCAGCAATTCCAGAGCGTCGCCGCGGGAGATCGATGACAGCGCGTCGATGTGGCTGGCAACACCTTCGGCCAGATCATAGTAGCGATTCGGGCTCGCCTCGATGGCGGGCGCGTTCAGATCAACGATCAGGCAGCACCCCGGCTCAAGCGCGCGCAACCCGACAAACGGCGATGTAGCGCCATCGTCCTCATAGTATTTGAGGCGTATCCCCTTCGCCAGATATTCGAGATCGGGGCTCAGCTCGAAAGTGCGGGCGAGTTCCCCGGGCGTCGATGCAAAGGCCAGTCGCCGGTTGTCGCTGTACCAGTAGAGCGGCTTGACGCCAAACCGGTCTCTTACCAGCGTCAGCGTGTCCTTCTCGCGGTCAAGCACGGCGAAGGCGAACATGCCGCAAAGACGATCGAGGCACGCAAGTCCCCAAGCCTTGAATGCGGCAATAAGAACCTCGGTGTCGGACCGCGTTTCGAACCGGTGCCCCGCCCCTTCGAGTTCGCCGCGCAGTTCGACGTAGTTATAGATTTCGCCGTTGAAGACGATCGTGAAACGACCGTCGCAGGCCGTCATGGGTTGGTTCGCATCGCTCGACAAATCGATGATCGACAGACGCGTGTGACCCAGCGCCAACCGATACCGGCCGGTCTCGATGAGTTCGCTTACCGCTGCGTCCGGACCGCGCATTCGCTGGTCGAGGTTGATCCGATCGACGACCGCAACCGGGTCATCATCGACGTTTGAAGACAGCATTCCGCCGATGCCGCACATGTTCGTCCTCCGGACCCCGTTCGTCAGATGGCCTGTGTGAGGAGCCCAACGATCTTCCTCGCCGAGGCGCCGTCGCCATAGGGCTCGAACCCCTCGGCGGGATTCGCGGCCATTTGTAGTTCGACGGCTTCGAGTATGGCCGGTCGCGCAATGCTCGTCGGCAGCCGGTTCCAGCCGTTTTCAACCAGTTCCTGCCATTCGGTCTCGTCACGCACGGTCACACACTTGGTCCTGTGAAAGAAGGCCTCTTTCTGCAAACCGCCGGAATCGGTCACGACGAGGTCCGCATCCGCCACAAGATCGGCGAGCAATCCGAACCCGAGCGGATCGGTGAAGTGCAGACGCGCCGCGCCGCTCAGCGCGTCGATTGTGTCTTTGCGGGCACCCTTCAGCCGCGGATGCAGCGGAATGACGACCGTATACCGATCGGTGAGCTCAATCAGAGCGCCAAAAATTTCCTCCAAACGCGCGGGATCGTCAGTGTTTTCCTGGCGATGGATCGTGGCCAGCACCATCGGCGCGTCGTCCAGACCCAGCACAGCCCTTGGGTTGTTGCGTTGGGCGCGCGAGGCAGCGATCTCCAGGGCGACGTCGTACATGACGTCACCAACCAGATGCAGCTTGCGGTCGCCCAGCCCCTCATTCTCGAGCATGTCCATCGCGAACTGTGTGGGTGCAAACAGCCATTCGCTGACATGATCGGTCAGGATACGGTTGATTTCCTCCGGCATACGCCGGTTGAAAGAGCGAAGGCCCGCCTCGACATGCGCGACCGGCACATGAAGCTTGGCCGCCGCGAGCGCGCCTGCAAGGGTCGAATTGGTGTCGCCGTAAACGAGAACCACATCGGGCTGCTCGTCGATCAGCACCTCTTCGATGCGAATGAGTTGTTGCCCGGTCATCTGGCCATGCGGCCCGCCGCCGATATCGAGATTGTAGTTCGGACGGCGCAGCTTGAGTTCCTCGAAGAACACGTCGGACATGTTCGCGTCGTAGTGCTGGCCCGTGTGGACCAGGATTTCCTCGATCTCGTCAGTGGCGTCGATGACGCGGGAAACGGCCGACGCCTTGATGAATTGGGGCCTTGCCCCGACAATCGTGCAAATCTTCATGGGAGGCTCGATTTCAGCGCGTCGATGACCCTTTGCTGATCATCGTTCGACAAATAGGGATGCATCGGCAACGCCAGCACGGTTTCGGACAGTTCTTCAGACACCGGGAGCCCTTCGGGATCGCCCCGATGGCCGTTGAACGCCCCTTGCCGGTGCAGCGGCTTGGGGTAGTAGACTTCGGTGGGAATGCCGTCTTCCTTGAGGCGCTCGCGAACGGTATCGCGCTGGTCACGGCTCTGCAGTCGTAGCGTGTATTGCGCCCAAACCGACCCGCAGGCGTCGGGTACGCGCGGCACGGTCACCGTCTCGGCGAGCGCGTCGGTATAGATGTCGGCGATGCGCTGGCGCGCATCGATCTCCTTGGGGAAGTGCGCCAGTTTTTCGAGGAGAATGGCGGCCTGGAGCGTATCGAGCCGCGAGTTTCGGCCCAGCCTGACATTGTCATACTTCTCCCGGCCCTTGCCATGTACACGGTAGCTGCGAATCAGCTCGGCCCAACCGTCATTGTCGGTGAAGACAACGCCGCCATCACCATAGCAACCCAGGGGCTTGGCGGGGAAGAATGATGACGTCGTCAGATCGCCCAACGTGCCAGCCGAGCGTTCCTTGTAGGATGCACCAAAGCTCTGGGCCGCATCGGCGAGGACATGCAAACCGTGTGCAGAGGCAATCTCGGAAATCGCGTCATAGTCCGCCGGCAGCCCGAACAGATCGACCGGGATCACGGCGGCAGCGCGCAGCCCGTCGCGCTTGGCGGCGGCGATGGTCCGATCGAGGCTTTGGACATCGATGTTGAACGTGCTTGCCGAAACGTCGACGAAATAGGGGACGGCCCCGGTACCGGGCACGACCTCGGCTGTCGAGGCGAACGTGAAGGACGGCACGAAGACCGCGTCGCCCGGCGCCACGCCCAGGGCCGCCAGCGCCATTTCGAGCGCGTCGGTGCCATTGGCACAGGTGATGGCATGCCTGGCGCCACAGAAATGCGCAAGCGCCTGCTCAAGCTCGGCGACCTCAGGCCCCATGATGTAGCGGCCGTGGGCCAAAACGGTCTGGATGCGCCGATCGAGCGCATCCTTCATGTGCGCCTGCTGCGCCGCCAGATCGATGAACTGCATCACCGTTCCTCCGCACCGACCAGCCGCAATCGGCCGTCGCTGACTTCATACCGCTCACCTGTCCGGGGACAGACCAGATCGTCACCAAGCCGTTCGCCGCTGCGGCTGACCCAGCCGATCTGACGGGCTGGAATGCCCGCAACGAGCGCGTGTTCCGGAACGTCCTTGGTGACCACGGCCCCTGCCGCAACCATACAATAGGCGCCAAGCCTGTTACCGCAGATCACTGTCGAATTGGCGCCAATGGTGGCACCGCGGCCGACCGGCGTTTCGACGAACTCGTCCTTGCGCTCGACGTGGGCCCGCGGCGTCAGAACGTTCGTAAAGACGCAGGAGGGCCCGCAGAAGACGTCCTGTTCCAGTCTGATGCCACGGTAGAGTGCGACATTGTTCTGGATCTTGCATCCGTCGCCAATCACGACGTCCGGACCGGCCATCACGTTCTGGCCCAGGATACAGCGCTCACCGATCCGGGTGCGGGGCAGCACATGCACGAAGTGCCAGATCTTCGTCCCGGCCCCGATCTCAACGAAGTCGTCCACATAGGCGCTCTCATGGATGAACACATCGTCAGCGATCATGGCCCGGCGATGTCCCTCAGGCGCGGATGCTGCTCACCCTTCCCCGGCTCGATTGGCGCGGTTCGGATGTGATCGACGATCTCGATCGACGGGCGGACGTCTGCCAGCCCGTACCCGCCGCCATCGAGGACATGCTGATAGCTCGCCGTATGCAGGTCGGTGAACCCGCCGGAAAACTCGACCTCCTCGCCATCGACGGTGATCGACCGGTACGTGGTTTGGCCCTTGGGGGTCTGCGGCGGCAGATGGTGGCGGTTGGTCGACAGGAGCCATCGCACGCGCGCCCGATCGAACTCCAAATATCCGGCAGCGCAATCATCAGCCCGGTGATGAACGACGTTTATCTTTGACCGGCCGAAGACGAAGCCGAGCATGTCGTAGAAATGGATGCCGATATTGGTGGCGATGCCGCCCGATTTGTCCTGCACGCCCTTCCAGGAGGCGTGATACCAGGCGCCTCGCGAAGTGAAATAGCCCAGATCGACATCGTGGACCCGATCCGGATCGCCGGCAGCCACCTTGTCGCGCAGCGCAATGATCGCAGGGTGGAGCCGCAATTGCAGGATCGAGAACACCCGGCGCCCGGTTTCACGCTCGACCTTGGCCAATTCGTCAAGGTCGGCCGGATAAAGGACGAGCGGCTTTTCGCAGATCGCATCGGTGCCGGCGTGCAACGCCAGATTGACATGCGCCTTGTGCAGATAGTTGGGCGAGCAGATCGCCGTATATGCGATGCCGGCATCGGTGGCCTGTGCCCTTTGCAGGCTGAAAAAAAACCGCTCGACCTCTGTGAAGAACTCAGCATCAGGAAAATGCGAATCCATGATGCCGACGCTGTCATTGACATCGAAGGCCAACGCCAGATCCCCGCCGGTGTCGCGAATTGCCTTCATGTGGCGCGGCGCGATGTAGCCGGCGGCGCCGATCAGGGCATACCTGGCTGACATGTCTTTCACTCCCTAAGCCCTGACAATGTCCGCTTCGTCGCGGAACCTGCCTCGCGTATCGACAAGTAGAGCGGCGTGCCGGCGCACCATCTCATAGTCAAAGGCATCGTGATCTGTCAGCAGCATGACAACGTCATGATCCGTGATGGTCTCCGGCGTCAGGTCGACCGATGCGAGATCGAAGGCGTGTTCCCGCATGGGCGGAAAGACCGGCACGTGCGGATCGCTGTAACTGATCTCGGCGCCCCAATCCCGCAGCAGCTCCATCACAAAGACGGACGGGCTCTCGCGCATGTCATCGACGTTGCGCTTGTAGGCGATGCCCAGAACAAGCACCTTGGCGCCCTGGAGCGGCTTGCCGCGCTCGTTGAGCGCCCGAACGACCTTGTCGACAACATATTTGGGCATGCCGGCATTGATCTCGCCAGCCAACTCGATGAAGCGGGTATGCAGGCCGAACTCACGCGCCTTCCATGTCAGGTAGAACGGGTCGATCGGTATGCAGTGGCCGCCGATCCCCGGGCCGGGATAATAGGCTGTGAAACCGAACGGCTTGGTCTTGGCCGCGTCGATGACCTCGAAGATGTCAAGGCCCATCGCATCGGCCACCACCTTCATCTCGTTGACGAGACCGATGTTTACGGCGCGGTGAATGTTCTCGAGAAGCTTGACCATCTCGGAGGCCGCCGTCGAGCTCACCGGTACGACGGTGTCGATGAACGCCCCGTACAGGGCTTTGCCCGCCTCCAGGCAAGCGGGGGTCAGGCCGCCCACGACTTTCGGGATCGTCGCGGTGGTGAAATGCGCATTGCCCGGGTCTTCCCGCTCCGGGGAATAGACCAGAAAGACGTCCTCGCCCGGGGTCAGCCCGGCCTGCTCGACGTATGGCCGCAGCACCTCGTCCGTCGTGCCGGGCCAGGTCGTGCTTTCGAGAGAGATGAGCTGGCCCTTGCGCAGGTGCGGCGCGATCGAAGCCATGGTGGCTTCGACGAAGCTGAGGTCGGGCTCTCGATACTCATTCAAGGGTGTTGGCACGCAAATGATCAACGCATCGCACTCGGCTGCTCGGCCGAAGTCGCTGGTGGCAACAAAGCCAGCCTCGCGGATCTGGGCGATCTCGCTGTCGGCAATGTGCTTGATCGGGCTCTTGGCGCGGTTCAGTTCATCGACACGCTTCTGGGCGATGTCAAAGCCGATCACCGGCAGTCCGCATCTGCCTATTGATAGAGCAAGGGGGATGCCGACATAGCCGAGGCCGAGGATACCGACCGTCGCTGTCCGGTCATGAACGCTGCGTTCAAAGTCCATCTTCCTATTTCGATCCTCTCCCTTGGCGACTAGATTGACGGGCCAACTCCGCTGCCCGAAATCCGCCTGCCGCGGTCCGCGAGTCTGATCCACAACAAAGGGCCAACGGAACGAGCGTTGCTACAGAGTTCGAGAAACGTCCCACCGGCCGGCTGCTTTACATCGCCTCACATCTCGGGCACCAATCGTCCACAATCGAAAGAAGTGCGGTGGCGAGTAAGCAGCCAAGCCCCTATTCGTTGACCCTCCAAATTGCAACCCGTTCGTACGGCCCAGTCTTGTTGGTCTGGCAACGGTTCCGCCTGCTGATCGCTGGCACACGTTCGGCTCGCCTGGAAACGGAGGCCGGCCATGCGTACCACTATCGCCGGCCCACACGATCATCTTGCGCCGTGAGCTGCCCGGCTCGTTGCGTTTCGACCACAATCAGCTATCAGACGACGGACGCGGTCCAGAAGAGTCTCGCGTTCGTTTCAAGTTTGGTTTCGCGGCGCGGCATGCTCTCCAACGATCGCCTTAATCGCTCTTACATGGTGCTTCTGTACGGAGCGCTCGGATTCGGCGGGTCTTTATACTCCGTGCTGGTCACCAGTGCGGTTATCTTTTCGGCGCTCAAGCTGGTGGCCGGGAGGTTAAGGGACGAACCTGCGCCAGAGATCGTGACCATGGCCGTAGCTGGACTGGCCTACTATGCCAGCGGCCTGCTGATAATCGTCACCAACCCCGGAGATGCCGGCAACTACCCACTCGCGGTGGAGCGTCTGTTGTTTATCGGTTTCCTGCCGCTCTATCTGCAGATCGCACTGCTCAACAAGGAGCAACTGAGAGAAAGCCTTGAGATCGGTGCAGCGATCGGTGCTGCCGGCGTCGCCACATGGGCGCTCATCCAATGGTCTCTACGACCGTACGAGACATACTATTTTAGGGCGAGCGGCGCTCCCGGAAATCCAGGTCCATTTGCAACGACATGCGCGCTCCTCTTGACCGTGTGCCTTATGGCGGCTGTCCGTTCGGCAAAGACACGACGCAGAGCGATTTTTCTTGTCGCCAGCGTGCTGGCCGCACTGGCTCTCATGTTGACGGGCATGAGAACGCTGTATCCTGCGTTGTTGCTACTGCCCCTACTGATCATCTTTCTGTCGGGAGATGCCAAGACGCTGCTTCGCCGCCGCGGCGCCGTCTGGACGATTGGCACAATGATCCTGGTCCTGATGCCCGTCGGCGGGCTTGTGCTCTACTGGCGGCTGTCGCAGCTCTTTCAGATGATAGACCTGTCCGGCTTCGCACCATCCGCCACCAACTCGCTGGGCCAGAGAATTGCGCTCCTGACCTGCGCCTACGAGGGGTTTCTGGAATCGCCGTTGTTTGGCATGGGCCGGGCCGATGCGTACGAGTTTATGGCAGCCTGCAGCCGGAACCTTGTTGGTGAAACTCTTCAGTTTTCGCACTTCCACAACGCACTTGCGACCGCTGCGGCCTTCGGCGGACTCGTTGAGATATCGGCCATGCTGGCGATGCTGCTTGTGCCGCTTTACTGGTGCTGGCACCACCGTCAGGACCCGGCGAGGCGTTACGGGGTCGTTCTCATCCTGTCCATCCTCACCGTTTATGGGCTGAACGGGACTTCCAACCTGATGCTGGGTCACGACATTCACGATGCCTTGTTCGTCCACCTGATGGCCGTCGGGTTCGTCTTGCTCGCAGGAGAGACGGCTACGGCGCGACGCCGTCAAGCCGCATAGCAGCGGCCGGGGCAGACGTGGAACCGGGTCGTCCCGCTCTCACAGCGATGCGGTCGTAACCGTGGGAAAACACGCCTCAAGCCGTCGTGCCATGGATGGAACCGGCGGCAAGCGGTTCATCCTTGGCGGTGTAACCATCGACGAAGCGGCAGACGATCTGGCGAACGGCATCGCGATCGCGGGTTGCAAGAGCCGCATCGACTTGCCTGGTCATTGCAGCGATCTCGATCTCCGAGAGGCCGGCCTCTTGCGCTCTCAGGATCTTCTCATGCGGCGTGTGAATCAGACTGTCGTCGTCGATCAGCAACTCCTCGAAGAGCTTTTCGCCCGGCCGCAAACCGGTGAAGACGATTTCGATGTCACCGTCGGGGTTGGCCTCGTCGCGCACCGTGCGGTTGGCCAGGCCGATCATCCGGCGGGCGAGATCGACGATCTTCACCGGCGATCCCATATCGAGCACGAACAGGTCGCCGCCTTCCGAATAGGCGCCGGCGAGCAGGACAAGACGGGCCGCTTCGGGGATTGTCATGAAGTAGCGTGTGACGTCCGCATGGGTGACGGTGACCGGTCCGCCGCGGCGGATCTGCTGTTGAAAGAGCGGCACAACCGATCCCGATGAGCCCAGAACATTGCCGAAGCGGACCATCGAGAATCGCGTGACGGCACCGCGGCCCTGAATGTCCTGGACGATCAGTTCCGCCAGCCTCTTGGTCGCGCCCATGATGTTGGTGGGACGCACGGCCTTGTCGGTCGATACCAGGATGAAGCGCTCGATCCGTGCGTCACGCGCGGCCTCGGCAACGGTTCGCGTTCCAAGGACATTGTTCCGAACGCCCTCCAGTTCGTTGCTCTCGACCAGCGGGACATGCTTGTAGGCAGCCGCGTGCAGGATGATGTCGACCTTTTCGGTCTCGATCACCGCATCGACCGACGGGCGGTCGATCACCGAGCCCAGCGTCGCCACCAAAGCGATGCCCGCCTGCTCGGCGGACGGGCGCAGTGTCCGCTCGATTTCGTAAAGGGCGAACTCGCTGCGCTCGAACAGAACGATACGGCTGGGGCGACAATCGATGAGCTGCCGGCAGAGTTCCGATCCGATCGAACCGCCCGCGCCGGTCACCATCACGGAACGCCCGGCATAGGCCTTGGCCACTTCAGGAATGTCCAGATCGACTTTTTCGCGCTCGAGCAGTTCGTCGGGCGAGACCGGGCGCAGATCGTCGACCCAGCTCTTGCCCGAGACCAGATCGACATAGGAGGGTATGGACTGCACCTCGCAGGGCAGCGTCTCAAGGGTCTTGGTCAGCCTTTCCCGCTGGCCGATGGTCATGGAAGGAATGGCGATCAGGACCTGCTCGATCTGTCCGGCGCGCGCCAATTTATCGAGTTCGTCCGGGCGCCCGACGCGGACGCCACCGATAATGATGCCATGCAATGCCGGATTGTCATCAACGAAAATGGCCGGCCTCAACTCGCGAGACTGGCGCAGCGCATTGGCCAGTTGGGTTCCCGCCGCACCCGCACCATAGATGGCCACGGGCACGCGACTGCCGACAGCACGGTTGATCTGCGTGATACCAGAGAGCACGATCATGCGGATCGCCACGGCATTGAGAAAATATACCGCGCCAAAGATCAGCGGCACCGAACGCGGTGCCCAGAGGTCGAAAAAGTAACTGACCGAAATGGCAAGGAAAGTCAGCGTGGCCGCATAGGCGCCGATCCGCGCAACCGCATGCATGTCGAACGCATGCAGTTTCAGGCGATGGAGCCGCATCGCCCACAGGACGGCGATACCGACGACAAACGTGATCGCAAAATAGGTCGGCGACAATTGCGCATACTGATGCGGCATCAACGTGCCGATGCGCAGCGCGAAGGCCATGTAGAGGCTGACCGGGATCAGCAGGGCGTCGGCGCCAAGGACCAGCGCCTTCTTCAGCCAGCGCGGCCAGCCGGCGGGATCCGTCCATTTACTGCGGTTCATTCCGGCCAAGTTCCGACCCTCCGAAGCCCCGGGGTCACCAATCACGCGCTCGCCGCTGCCATCGAGAAGATGAAACAGCACGTGCGCCGACTGTTCACTTGCCGCCTCGTCGGCCCGTCATCCGCACACGGTGCCCGGGCGTTCCAGCCGGCGCCGTCTGGCCTATGACAGATTGAGCCATTTGTCCAGTTGGGAGCGCTGACACGCTTAATGCAGGCCGGTTCGAGCCACATCGAACCGCGTCTTGAGCAGTATGCCACCTTCGCTTCCGACAATTGCAGCGCCGTTGCGCGGCAATCGTCCGGCGGTCAAACGGTCCCGGGCGTGCGGGCGGCGGCCATGGCCTGGCCCAGCACCTCGCGGTCGGCGATCTGGTTCATCAGGATCAGGATCAGCCTCGCATTGGCCGCGTCGCTTTCTTCTTTCGAAAGGCCCTCATGCATCGCCAGCAGTTCGGCATAGAGATCGTCGGGCGCATCGATTGCCGGTTCGGTGTTGAGTTCGCCCATGCTCATGCCCTCCCCGTGGCGCGGTCGATCGCCGCCTCGACCGCCGCCGCGTCGTAGGACGGCCAACGCGCGGCGACATGCTGGTCCGGCCGGATGAGATAGACGGCGCCGGGCGCCGAACCGAGATAGCGGTCGGACAAGGCTCCGGACCGATCCGCGGCCGCCGACAGCGCCAGGCGCGTTGCCGCGATACCACCCGTTTCGACCGTCTCGGGCGCGTCCGCGTCGATCGTCAGCAGCGTGAAGCGGCCGCCGAGCCGATCCAGAAGAAACCCGTTGCCAAGCGGCGCGTCGGGGCATGGCGCACCGGGCCGTGAACGGTCCGGCCCGCCTTCCAATGCGTCCGGGGTATTGAGCGGCGAGCCGTCATAGACGCAGGGCACCGACAGCCGGCCGGAGTTCACCAGAGGTCGGGCGAAGGCATAGTGCTCGGACAGGTCCAACACCGCGTTGCGGAAGATGCGGCTCATGTCCGATTTCGGGGTGATGAAATCGGTCGAGCGGGTGGAATTGAGAATGTTCTCGTCAGCGCCCTGAATGCGCTCCTCATCATAGCTGTCGAGCAGGCTTTCAGGCGCCTTGCCGTCCATGACAAGGCCCAGCTTCCAGCACAGATTGTCGGTGTCCTGAAGGCCGGAATTGGCGCCGCGCGCGCCGAACGGAGACACTTGGTGCGCCGCATCGCCCGCAAACAGCACCCGGCCATGGCGGAACTTTTCCATGCGCCGGCACTGGAAAGTGTAGATCGACACCCATTCCAGTTCGAACTGCGCATCCTCGCCGAGCATCGCCTTGAGGCGCGGGATGACGTTTTCGGGCTTTTTCTCCTCATCCTTGTCGATGTCCCAGCCAAGCTGCAGGTCGATTCGCCAGACATTGTCGGGCTGCTTGTGCAACAGCGCGGACTGGCCGCGGTTGAAGGGCGGATCGAACCAGAACCAGCGCTCTGTGGGAAAGCCCGCCTCCATCACGACGTCGGCGATCAGGAAATTGTCCTCGAAGACACGGCCGACAAAATCGAGCCCCATCATCGCGCGGATCGGAGACGCCGCGCCGTCGCAGGCGATCACCCAGTCGGCCTGCACGGTATAGGGGCCGTCGGGCGTCTCGACCGTCAGCGTCACGCCGTCATCGGACGCATCGATCGACGCCACCTTGTTGCCGCCGCGCAATTCGATCGGGGCGCCGTCGGCTTCCAGCGCCCGCGCGCGGTCGACAAGATGTTGCTCGAAATAATATTGCTGCAGATTGATGAAGGCCGGCCGGCGGTGGCCCTCCTCGGGCAGCAGGTCGAAGTCATAGACTTGGCGCTCGTCATAGAAGACGCGGCCACGGTTCCAGACCACCCCCTTGTCGACCATCGGTTGGCCGCAGCCGAGCCGGTCGAGGATTTCGAGCGGCCGCTTGGCATAGCAGACCGCGCGGCTGCCCCAGCTTACCTTGTCATTGTCGTCGAGCACGACGACTTCGTGGCCGGCCTGTGCCAGATCGATCGCCGCCGCCAGGCCGACCGGGCCGGCGCCGATGACGATCACGCTGTGGCACACGGGCGTTTCCGCATCCTGATCGGCGACACGCGCATAGGGATAGAGCGGGATTTCGAAGACCTTGTTCATCGTTGCTGTTCCCTGCCCGGATCAGCCCTGCAGGGCGTTCCACATGTCCTTGTCGCGCGCAGCCGTCCAGATGCGCGGCGTGTCGATGCCCTGCGCTTCGTCAAAAGCACGGGCGACGTTGAACGGCAGGCAGTGCTCATAGATCGCGTAATCGGCGAACTTCGGATCGCAGGCGGCACGGCAGGCGTCCCATGCCTCCTTGAGCGAACCGCCGCGTGCGGCGACCCTGGCGACGGGATCGTAAGTCGAGCGGACAAAGTCGGCCGTATTGGTCAGCGCCGCATTGACCATGTCGGTGCCGACCAGCGCGTCGCCCCGGCCTGGCGCAATGGCGGCGAGATCGAAGGCGCGAATCTTCTCAAGGGTTTGCGGCCAGTCTTTGAAGTGACCATCGCCGCAATAGCAGGCCGAGTGGTATTCGACGATGTCGCCGGTGAACATCACATTTTCATCGGGCACATGGACGACGATATCGCCGGCGGTGTGGGCGCGACCGAGCTTCATCAGATCGACCCGGCGATTGCCCAGATAGACGGTCATGCGGTCGGAAAAGGTGGTGGTCGGCCAGGTCAGGCCCGGGATCTCGCCATGGCCGTCGAACAGGCGCGGAAAGCGCTCGAATTCGCTGGCCCAGTCCTCGGCGCCGCGCTCGGCAACCATGGCGCGGGCGGTGTCCGACATGATCACCTGCGGCGCTTCGTAGGCCGAGGCGCCGAGCACGCGCACGGCGTGATAATGGGTCAACACCAGATGGCTGATCGGCTTGTCGGTGACGGCGCGGACGCGCTCGATCACCTTGCGGGCCAGCTGCGGCGTCGCCTGCGCCTCGATCACCATGACGCTCTCGTCGCCGATGATGATGCCCGAATTCGGATCGCCCTCGGCGGTGAAGGCCCACAGGTCGCGGCCGATCTCGGAGAAGGAGATTTCTTTTTCGGTCATGTCGCCGGCGGAGGCGAATTGCTTGGTCATGGTCTACCTTTCAAGGCGTGCGGGAATGGAGGTGAAGCCGCGAAAGCGGATGCGCTGCGAGCGGACCGGCGATCCGTCGAGCCGATAGCGCGGGAAGCGCGACAGGAAACGTTCGATGGCGATGCGGCCTTCAAGGCGCGCCACGGCCATGCCGATGCACTGATGCGGCCCGGAGGCGAACGCAAAGTGCCGGTTGGGCTTGCGGCCGATATCGAAGCGCTCCGGATCGTCAAACACGGCGGGATCGCGGTTGGCGGCGCCGATGCACAGCGTCAGGCTGCTGCCTTCGGGCAGTTGAACCCCGCCGATCTCGACGGGCACAGCGGTGCGCCGGTTGCCGAGCTGGTTGGAGCTTTCAAAACGCAGCGCTTCCTCGACCGCCGACGGCACAAGGCCCGGGTCCGCCAGAAGCCGCGCCCGCTCGTCGGGAAACCGGTCGAGCAGTTCCAGCGCGTTGCCGATCAGGTTGGTTGTGGTTTCATGGCCGGCATTGAGGATGAAGACGCAGTTCTGCAGCAGTTCCTCTTCGCTGAGGCGCCCGCCATCGGGTTCTCCGGCCAGAAGCCGGGTCAGCATGTCGCGATCGGGGTCGCCGGGATTGGCGCGGCGCCGCGCGACCAGCGTTTCCAGATAGGCGAGGAAATCGCGCACGGCGTCTTCGCCGGCTTGAAACTGCTCTTGCGTGAGCGCCGGCTCCAGCGCGCCCAGGATCGCCAACGACCAGTCGCGCAAGGGGCCGCGCTCGTCATGGGGGACGTCGAGCAGATTGCCGATGACTTCAACCGGGATCGCGGCGGCGAAATCCTCGATCAGGTCGACGGTGCCGCCCGTCTTCTCCATCTCATCGAGCAACCGGTCGACCAGCGCGATGACATCCGGTTCCAGCGCCTGAACGGCGCGCGGGGTGAGCGCACCGGCCAGGATGCGGCGGACGCGCGTATGCAGCGGCGGATCGTTGAAGACGAGACTCGTCGTGTGGTGGCGGAACAGATAGCCGTCGCCGAACTTGGGCGCAAACTCGGCCTTCTTGTCGGATGAAAAGAGCGTCGTGTCCTTGTAGACACGCGCCAGATCGGCGTGGCGGGTCAGGAACCAGGCATTGTCGCCGATCCGCTTGACCGGCGCGTTCTCACGCAGAGCCCGATAGACCGGGAACGGATCGTCGATGAAGCCGGGCGGCGGCGGTGTCAGCGAGAAACCGGCGGCTATCGCCGTGCCGTCGCTCATTTCCGCCAAGGCCGCGCCGGGGCCGGTCATCAGCCAAGCTCCACGGTCTGGTCGATGGCGCCGAAGATGGAGTGGCCGGACGCATCCTTCATGTCGATGCGCACCGTGTCGCCATTGCCCATGAACGGTGTCCTGGGCGCGCCGTCATTGATCGTCTCGATCATCCGGATTTCGGCGATGCAGGAATAGCCCTTGCCGCCATCCGAGACGGGCCGGCCGGGCGAGCCGTCCGGGTCCTTGTTGGAGACCGTGCCCGAGCCGATGATCGTGCCGGCGGCGAGCGCCCGTGTCTTGGCGGCGTGGGCGATCAGCGTGCCGAAGTCGAAAACCATGTCTTCCCCCGCTTCCGCCCGGCCGAAAGGCTGGCCGTTCAGGTCGACCTCGAGCGGCAAATGCAGCTTTCCGTCCTTGAAGGCGTCGCCCAACTGATCGGGCGTGACGGCGCAGGGCGAAAAGGCGCTGGCGGGCTTGGACTGGAAGAAGCCGAAGCCCTTGGCCAGTTCGCCGGGGATCAGGCCGCGCAGCGACACGTCGTTGACCAGCATGACAAGGCGAATGGCGTCGAGCCCCTCGTCCCGGCTCGCACCCATCGGCACGTCGCCGGTGATCACCGCCACCTCGCCTTCCATGTCGATGCCCCACTCGGTGGCGTCGCTCGGAAAACGGATCGGCGCGCGCGGGCCGATAAAGGCGTCAGAGCCGCCCTGATACATGAGCGGATCGTGCCAGAAGCTGTCCGGCATCTCGGCGCCCCGCGCCTTGCGGACCAGTTCGACGTGATTGACGTAGGCCGAGCCGTCCGCCCATTGGTAAGCGCGCGGCAACGGACTTTCGCATTCATGCTCGTGGAAGCGCTGCACCGGCTGCCAGCCGCCGGCAATGCCTTCGGCGACCCGCTCAAGCCGCGGCGCAACCGTTGCCCAATCGTCGAGCGCGGCCTGCAGTGTGCGGGCGATGTGGCCGACATCGGAGCATTGCGTCAGATCGTCCGAGACGACGACGAGGCGCCCGTCCCGCGTGCCGTCCTTGATGGTGGCAAGTTTCATGGTGTCCCAACTTTTTTGTTTAATCTCATGCGCCGCCGAGCGCCGGCTCCAACTGGCCTGATTTCAGCATCTCGTCATGCAGCGCGATGGCGTCGATGTCGAAGCCGTTCGGCCATGCGATCGTACCCGTCTGGACAAAGGCGCGGGCGAAGAACTCCGGATCGGCGAGCGGCTTCAGCATCGGCCTGTCCTGCCCGACCATTCCGGAAAGATCGCAGATGCCTTCCCGGCCGTTCGAAAAGCGCACCTGAAGCCGATAACCGCCGACCGGATCGACAGAAAGAGTCTTGATGATATCGATCATGACGGCAGCAGCCTACTTCTTGCCCGGCGTGCCGTCGAATTTCTTTTCAAGGTCGGTCCAGCAGTCGATATAGTCGTCCTGCAGGGGCGCTTCCTTGGCGGCGAAGGCCGTCAGATGCTGCGGGAAGCGCGTCTCGAACATGAAGCTCATCGTGTTGTCGAGCTTTTCGGGCTTCAGGTCGGCATTGGACGCGCCTTCAAAGGCGTTCTTGTCCGGCCCGTGCGGCAGCATCATGTTGTGAAGCGACACGCCGCCCGGCACGAAGCCCTCGGGCTTGGCGTCATACTGGCCGTAAATGTTGCCCATCAGCTCGCTCATGATGTTCTTGTGATACCAGGGCGGGCGGAACGTATCTTCCATCACCATCCAGCGTTCGCGGAAGAGGACGAAATCGATGTTGGCGGTGCCCGGCTGGCCGGACGGCGCGGTCAGCACCGTGAAGATCGACGGATCGGGGTGGTCGAACAGGATCGCGCCGACCGGACAATAGTTGCGCAGGTCGTATTTGCAGGGCGCGTAATTGCCGTGCCAGGCCACGACATCGAGCGGCGACTGGCCGATCTGGGTGCGGTGGAACTGGCCGCACCATTTCACGGTCAGCGTCGACGGCACTTCCCGATCCTCGAACGCGGCAATCGGCGTCTTGAAGTCGCGCCGGTTGGCCATGCAATTGGCGCCGATCGGCCCCCTGCCCGGCAGCTCGAACTTCTGGCCGTAATTCTCGCAGACAAAGCCGCGCGCCGGTCCTTCCAGCACCTCGACGCGGTAGACCAGGCCGCGCGGGATGATGGCGATCTCCTTGGGCTCGATGTCTATGATGCCAAGCTCGGTGCAAAAGCGCAGCCGGCCTTCCTGCGGCACGACCAGAAGCTCGGAATCGGCCGAGAAGAAATAGTCGTCCACCATCGATTGGGTGGCGAGATAGATGTGCGTTGCCATGCCGACCTGGGTGTTGACGTCGCCGGCCGTCGTCATGGTCCGCATGCCGCTGACGAATGTCAGCGCTTCGCCGCTGTGCGGCACCGGATTCCAGCGATACTGGCCAAGGCTGATCACATCGGGATCGATGTTCGGCGCCGATTTCCAATAGGGCAGATCGATCTTTTCGTAGCGGTGCGAGTGTTTGACCGACGGGCGGATGCGGTAGCACCAGGTCCGCTCGTTCTGGTGGCTTGGCGCGGTGAACGCCGTGCCGGTCAGCTGCTCGCCGTAAAGGCCGTAATTGCATTTCTGTGGCGAGTTCATGCCTTGCGGCAGCGCGCCGGGCAGCGCCTCGGTCTCGAAATCGTTGCCGAAACCGGGCATGTAGCCCTCATGGGTGCCCACGGGCGTTGCGCCCTGCTGCATGGTGCGGGTCGATGTCTGGCGGTTCATGACTGCCTCCCTGTCGTCTGCGGCCAGCCCTAATAGTTGAATTTGTAACTAACAAGCGCCAATCTGGGGGTATGACCGACCAGCCCGATTTCGACATCCGCTCCTTCCTGCCATACCTCTTGAACCAGGCGGCGGAGGAATCCAGCCTTGCCTTCCAGCACCATTACAAGCAGCGCTACGGCATGCTGCGCACCGAATGGCGGGTGCTGTTCCATCTGGGCCGGTATGGCGCGATGACCGCCAACGCGATCGGCACGCGCGCCAAGATGCACAAGACCAAGATCAGCCGCGCCGTCGCGGCGCTTGAGCAGAAGCGCTATCTGACACGCCAGAAGGTGGAAAGCGACCGGCGCCACGAAAAGCTGACGCTGACCGCGGCGGGACGCAAGGTTTATGCCGATTTGTGCAAGGTCGCGCGCGACTATGACGCGCAATTGCTGGCGCCGTTCAGCGCCGAGGAACAGGCGCTGCTGAAGCGCGCGCTGGAACGTCTGGCCAAACTCTGACGGGCGCTAACGCACGAACTCCACCTCGATGAAGGCGATCTCGGCATCGTTGGCGTTGATGACGTCATGCTCGACGCCGGCCTCGCGGAAGTAAGGCACACCCTCGGTCAGGTCGGCCAGACGCCGCGTGCCGCCGGGCTCGTGCAGTTCGAGCTGGCCGGTGAACATCGGCACCACGACATAGTCATAAGCATGCGTGTGCCAGCCGGTGTTGGCGCCCTTTTCGCGGAACCGCCACTCGGTCACGCGGGTCCGGTCATTGTCGATCAGCACCGTGCCGATGGCGGTGCCTTGGGCGGCATCTGAACACATGGATCGTCTCCCCAGACAAAAAGGGCCGCCGGCACGGGACCGGCGGCACAAGGTCATTTCAATGCTGGTCTTGTTGTTATGCCGCTTGTCCTCTCAGGCCAGCGTCTGACGGATGGCATCGAGCGTTTCGGCCCGTTCCCTGCGCGCCGCCAGCGCGGTGTCCATGTCGACCTTGATGAAGCGGGTCGGCGTGTGCGGCTGAAGCTGGCCGATCAGGTCCATGTCGGCGGAAATCACCGTGCCGATCATGAAATAGCCGCCGCCGGAGACCGCATCGCGGTGCAGCACGATCGGCTCGGTGCCGCTCGGCACCTGAACCGAACCGTAGGGATAGCAGGCATCGGTGATGTTGGACGGATCGGCACCGGCGCCAAACGGCTGCTCGCGCTCGACGAATTCGAGCACGCGCCCGCCCTGAAAGCGGTAACCCATCCGGTCGGCCTCATTGGCGACCTTCCAGGTGTCCTCGAAAAAGCCTTTCTGCGCCGCCTCGGTGATGCGGTGCCAGTAAAGCCCCGGCAGGACGCGCAGTTCGGCCGGCTTGCCCGGCATGCGGCGCATCTCGTCGGGCACCGACTTGCCGGCGCTGGCGCCCACAGGCTGCGCGCCAAGCGGCAGGGCGTCGCCGGGCTGGAGGCCCCTGCCCTCGACACCGCCGAGCGCACCGATCGCATAAGTCGAGCGGCTGCCGAGCGCCGGCGGCGTGTCGATGCCGCCGGAGATGGCGATGTAGGCGCGCGCGCCGTTCTTCAGGAAATCGAACGAGAGCGTCTGTCCGGCCTTGACCTCGAAGCCTGTCCATGTCGGCTGGATCTGGCCATCGAGCTTGGGCGGCAGTTCGGCGCCGGTGACAGCGACGATGGCGTCCTCGGTGAATTCGAGTTCGGGCCCGACAAAGACGGCCTCGAGAGCGGCGGCGCCTTCGTCATTGCCGACCAGCATGTTGGCCGCGCGCAGCGCGAGACGGTCCATCGCGCCGCCGAGCGGAATTCCGAGATGATAATAGCCGGGCCGCCCAAGATCCTGGATGGTGGTGGCGATGCCCGCGGAGATGACGTTAACCGGCATTGAGGGCCTCCATCAGCTTGGCGTTGGTGCCGTCGATATCGGCGTTGAAATCGTCGAGCGAGAAGGTGACCTCGGCCATGCGCGGCATGAAGGTGCCGGCTTCGACGGCCGCGACGTCGGCGTCGTATTCCTCGCGGCTGATCGGCTTCCATTTGACGATATCGCCGGGCTTGAAGAACACCATGAAGTCCTTCAGGTACGACACCTGCTGCTGGGGATCGAAGATCGGCATAGGCGTGATCCCGAACATCTGGTAGCCGCCCGCGCCGCGCACCGAATAGATGCAGGAGAACGAGCCGCCATAGCCGACCGTCAGTTTGGGCGTGTCGGTGCGGGGGCGCAGGTATTTCGGCACCTGGATCTGCCGCTGCCGGTCGACCATCTGGTAGAGGAACGGCAGGCCGGAGACGAAGCCGACCATCGAGACGAACCAGGGCGCGCCCGAATGCGCCTTGATGAAGTCCTCGACGCTGTCATAGCCATTGATGCGCGCGGCATATTCGATGTCGGACGCGTTGGGGTCCTGATGGCGCTCGCGAAAACGCATCAGCGTCTCGTGCGTCCAGGGGTCCTGATAATAGACCGGGATTTCGACGATCCGCGTGTCGAGCTTGGCCTCGGCGCTCTCGGCGGTTGCCTCGAGCCGCTTGAGTTCGGCCATCATGTCGTCGGGATGGATCTCGTCCGGATTGAACTTGATCTGGAAGGAGGCGTTGGCCGGACAGATTTCCGTCACGCCCTTGATCTTCGCCTCGCGGACCGCGTTTGTCATGGAGAGGCTGGTAAAGAACGCCTCCAGCGACATGGCCTCATCGACCTCGACGAAGATGTGCTCATCCCCGCCAAATGTGTAACGGCAACTCATGCTGCGGCGCCTCCCCTGTCCATGATCATGTGTTGGTTTTCCTCGAGCCAAGGCTCGAGCCAGCGCGTGTGCACCGCACTGGCGCGAACGTCGTCGCTGGCGAGCAGCGCCTGAAACAGGGGCGCGGTGGTCGGCAAACCGGTCACCGACAATTCGCCCAGCGCCCGGCCGAGCCGGGCCATGGCGTGCTCGCGATCCTCGCCCCACACGATCAGCTTGCCGAGCAGCGAATCGTAGAAGGGCGGGATCTGGTAGCCGCGATAGAGCATGTGGTCGAACCGCACGCCGGGCCCATCCGGCAGCGTCAGTTCGGCGATCTGGCCGGGGAACGGCATGAAATTGTTGGCCGGGTCCTCGGCGTTCAGCCGCACCTCGATGGCATGGCCGCTGGCGCGCAGACCGGCCTGGGCAAGCCGCAGCTTTTCGCCGCCCGCGATGCGGATCATCTCACCGACCAGATCGACGCCGCAGATCATCTCGGTGACCGGGTGCTCGACCTGGATGCGCGTGTTCATCTCGATGAAGTAATAGTCGCCCGTCGCATCGTCATAGAGATATTCGATCGTGCCGGCGCCCGAATAGCCGACCGATTTGGCAAGCGCGACGGCGGACGTGCACAGCCCTTCGCGCACCTCGGGCTTGAGGGCGACCGACGGCGCCTCCTCCCAGACCTTCTGGCGCCGGCGCTGCAGCGAGCATTCGCGCTCATAGCAATGGACGACATCGGTCCCGTCGCCGAGCACCTGCACCTCGATATGCCGGGCCCGCTCGATGACCTTTTCGACATAGATGCCGCCATCGCCGAACGCGGCGAGCGCCTCGGACGAGGCCTGCGGGGCGAGCGTTGCGAACTCGTCGGCGCTGTGGGCGATGCGGATGCCGCGCCCGCCGCCGCCGGCGGCCGCCTTGATCATGACCGGGAAGCCGAGATCGACGGCCAGCGCCTTGGCAGCGTCCATGTCTTCGATCACGCCATCGCTGCCCGGAACGGTCGGCACGCCGGCCTCCTGCGCCTGCCGGCGCGCGGCGGCCTTGTCGCCCATCAGCCGGATCGTGTCGCCGGAGGGTCCGACAAAGGCCATGCCGGCGGCGACGACCGCATCGGCGAAGTCGGCGTTTTCCGCGAGGAAACCATAGCCCGGGTGGATCGCGTCGGCGCCCGCCGATCTGGCGGCCTCGAGGATCGCATCGACATTGAGATAGGATTTGGCCGCCTGGGGCGGGCCGATATCGATCGCCCGGTCGGCAAGCTGCACGGCGCGGCTGTCGGCATCGGCGGCGCTGTGCACCTGCACCGTCTCGATGCCCAGTTCACGCGCCGCGCGGATGATCCGCACCGCGATCTCGCCCCTGTTGGCGATGAGAAGCCTTTTGATCGGCATCGGTCAGTCGAGCTCCGCGAGCGGCTGGCCGGCCATCACCGGCTCTTCATTGTCGAGCACGAAAGCCGTGATCGTGCCATCGGCGTCGGCTTTCACCTCGTGGAACGTCTTCATCACCTCGACCAGCCCGATCGTGTCGCCCTTGGCAACCGTGTCGCCGACTTCCTTGAACGAGGGCTGGTCGGGCGCCGGCTTGCGGTAGAAGGTGCCGGGGATCGGTGAGCGGATTTCGTGTTTGGCCATGGATGTCTCCCTGGATTTTCGCGGTCAGGCCGCCTTGAGGGTTGATAGCGCGTCGCGGACGGCCTTGGCGATGGCCACCGCGTTGGGCGTGTCGGAATGGACGCAGATCGTCTCGGCGCGCACCGGCAGTCGCTTGCCGCCGACGGTGACGTTGACGCCGTCGCGCACGGCATTGATGGCGCGTTCGGCGGCGACGGACGGCTCCACCGCCTCGTGCTCGCGGGTGATGATCAGGCGTCCGTCATCGGCATAGTCGAGATCGGCGAAGAACTCGGCCTGGAACTCAAGGCCCCGCTCGCCGAACACCTCCTCATGCAGCGTGCCGGCCAGGCCGAGGATCGGCACGCCGAAGGCCTGCGCGGCATCGGCGACAGCATCGGCGATGTGCCGCTCGCGCGCGGCCATGCCATAGAGCGCGCCATGCGGCTTGATGTGGCTCAGTTCCATGCCGGCGACACGCAGAAAGCCGTTCAGCGCACCGATCTGGTAGATGATGATGTTGGCCATCTCGCCGCGCTCGATCTTCATCTCGCGCCGGCCGAAGCCGGGCAGGTCGGGCAGCGAGACATGGGCGCCGACGCGCACATCGTGGCGCTTGGCAAGCTCGACGGTCGAGCGCATGTGGTTGGGATCGGAGCCATGGAAGCCGCAGGCGACGTTGGCCTGCGTAATGAACGGCATGATGCCTTCATCGTCGCCCATCTTGTAGAGGCCGAAGCTCTCGCCCATGTCGCAATTGATATCGACGCTCATCGGTCTCCCCCGGTCAGTCTTTCAGCGAGGCGACGTAGCGCAGGCGGATCTGGTCGGCGATGACCGCCAGGATCAGCAGCGCCCCGAGCACCACGGTCTGCAGATAGGATTCGATGCGGGCAAGGTTCATGCCGTTCTGCACAAGGCCGATGAACAGCGCGCCCAGCACGACGTTTTCAAGACGCCCCACCCCGCCGCGCAGGCTGACGCCGGCGATCACGCAGGCCGCGATCGATTCAAGCGGCATCGAGGCGCCGATATTGGCTTCGCCCGTGTCGAGGCGCGCCGTCAGCAGCATGCCCGCGATGGCGGCGAAGGCGGCGCACAGCACATAGGTGAAGAACAGCGTCGCCTTGGTGTTGATGCCTGACAGGGACGCCGCCTTCAGGTTGCCGCCGACCGCGTAGAAGTAGCGGCCATAGGGGGTCTGGTAGAGAAAGACGTAAAGCGCGACCACGAGCCCGGCCGCGACCCAGACCGGCGCGGGAATGCCCAAAAGCGTGCCGAAGCCGAACACGTCGCCGAACGCCACGGGCATGCCATAGACCGGAACGCCGCCCGTCAGATAGAGCGCGATGCCGAAGCCGACCGAGGCCATGCCGAGCGACATCATGAAGGGCGAGACGTTGAAGAAGGCAACGCCGACGCCGTTGACCACACCGATCAGCGTGCCGGCGGTGACACCGCCCAGGCACCCCAGAAGGATCGCCAGCCACACCATGTCGGGCGCCATCGCGTAAACGGACGCCATCGTCATCGCGCCGACGACCGAACTGATGGCGAGGATCGTGCCGACCGACAGGTCGAACCCGCCGGTCAAAAGCGCCAGCATCTGGCCGAGCGAAACGATCATCAGATAGACCGACTGGCGCAGTACGTTCATCAAATTGCGGCCGGTCAGGAAGTTGTCAGACATCAGCGTGAAGACGACAATGGCGATCACCAGCAGGAACGGCAGGATGCCCAGCCGCACGAACAGGCGCTTGAGCATGTCCGAGGCGCTGCGGCGCGGCGCGGTCGTCGTGGCACTGTCGGCCATCACGCGGCCTCCCGCTCGAAGAAGTGGGACAAGACGTTTTCCTCCGTCAGTTCGCTGGCCGGCAGTTCGGCCTGAACGGCGCCGCGATAGAACACATAGGCGCGGTTCGACATGTGCAGGATTTCCGGAAGGTCGGACGAGATCAGCACGACGGCGACCCCCTGTCCGGCCAGTCCGGCAATGAATTCGTAGATCGAGGCGCGCGTGCCGACATCGACGCCGACGGTCGGCTCGTCGAAGACGATCAGGTCGAAATCGCGCGTCAGCGAGCGGGCCAGCATGGCCTTTTGCTGGTTGCCGCCGGAAAAATGGTCGACGGCACGCTCGATGCGGTTGGGCGACAGGTTGAGCCGGTCGGCCAGTTCGCTGACCATCGCCACCTCGCCGGCGCGACTCAGAAACGGTCCGTTGCGCACCTGCTTTGCGTCCAGCGCGGCGAGCGACATGTTCTCGCGCACCGAGCGCATCATCATCAGCCCCTCGGTGCGGCGGTCGGCGGGCAGGTAGAGAAAGCCGCGGCGAATGTTGGCGCCGGGCGACGAGCCGCCGATCGGCTGGCCCTTGTAGGTCACGGTCCCGGCGCTGGCCGGCCGGGCGCCGAAACAGGCCTGCATGGTCTCCGACTTGCCCGAGCCGACGAGGCCGGCAAATCCGACGATCTCGCCGGCGCGGACCGTCAGCGAGACGTCGCGGACCGCATCGTCCGGCGTCGTCAGTCTGTCGACACGCAGCACTTCCTCGCCCGGCGAAAAGCTGATCTTGGGGAAGATGGCGCCGACCATGCGGCCGGTCATCAGGCGGACGAGTTCGTCCTCGGAGGTGGTCTTGGCGTCGACCGTATCGATGTAGCGGCCGTCGCGCAGCACGGTGATGCGGTCGCCGATGCGGCGGATTTCGGCCATGCGGTGGGTGATGTAGACGATGCCGACACCGCGCGCGGTCAATTCGCCGATCAGCTTGAACAGCTGGTCGGTCTCGTGATTGGTCAGCGACGCGGTCGGCTCGTCGAGGATCAGCACCGACAGTTCGTCGCGGAACGCCTTGGCGATCTCGACCATCTGCTGTTCGGCGCGGGTCAGATGATCGACCGTCTGGTCGGGCGCGATGTGAAAGCCCAGCTCATCGAGGATGGTTTCGGCCTCGCGGCGCAGGCGCTTCTTGTCGAGAAAGCCGTAGCGCGCATGTTCGGCGCCCAGGAACAGGTTCTCGGCCACCGTCATTTGCGGGATCAGGGAGAATTCCTGAAAGACCGCCGAAATGCCCAGTTCGCGCGCCTCGTGCACCGAGCCCAGATGGGTCTCCTCGCCGCGCACGAGAATCGTGCCCGACGAGGGCTGGTTGGCACCGGCAAGGATCGAGATCAGCGTCGACTTGCCCGCACCGTTCTCGCCGAACAGCACATGCACTTCGCCAGGACGGAGCTCGAAATCGACACCGTCGAGCGCCCTGACGCCCGGATAGTCCTTGGTGACGGCGCGCGTCTGGATGAGCGGGCGCGCACCTTGAGCATGCGCGCCCTCGTCGTGATGCAGGGAGGTATTCATCACGGCGTTGCCCCGATTGCCCGCTTATTCGACGCGGAAGACCGGACGGAAACCGTCGGGTGCCAGCGTCGAGGACGGATCGAAGTCGGCATGGCTGTCCTGGGTCACCACATAGAGTGCCGGACCGACATGCTTCTCATAGTCCTCGCCTTCGAGGATGCGCACGGCCTGGTCGATGGCGATGCGGCCCTGGATCACGGTCGAGTCTGTCGGTGCCGCCAGGATCTGGCCACGGCGGATGCCCTGGTCGACGCCCGGCGTGTAATAATAGGACACGATCTTGATCTGGTCGGTCAGCCCGCGCGCGCGCAGGATCGGCACCGCCGCTTCGGCGGTCACCGCCGTGCCGACGATATAGTTGAGGTCCGGATGGGCCTCCAGCGTGTCCTCGACCAGTTTGGCCTGGGCTTCCTTGCCGGTGTCGCCATATTTGGTCTCGACCAGTTCGATGGCGCTGCCCTCGATGGCGCCGGTGAAGCCGGTGTTGCCCGCTTCGACCCAGCCCGCGCCGGCGGGACCGGGGAACCAGGCCGCCTTGACCGCGTCGCTGCCCTCGGGATGCTGTTCGGCGAGGAACGCACCGGCCTTGGCACCCATTTCGCCGAACGACACCAGCGATTTGGCCGACAGTTCGGGAGACGACATGCCGTTGATGACGTCGATCACCGGAATGTCGCGGCCGCGCACTTCGCTGACGATGTTGTTGAGCCCGTCAAACGAGATCGCGCCGATCACCACGGCGTCGGCGCCGGCCGCCACGCAATCCTCGATCTGCGAGATCTGCGTGTTCAGTTCGGTATAGCCGCCCGCTTCAACGAGCTGCATCTTGACGCCCAGGCGCTTGGCCTCCTCGGAGACGCCGTAGTTCACGCCGAGCCAGTAGGCATCTTTCATGTGCGGGAACGAGACGCAGATCTCCCAGGGCTGGGAAGCCGCCTCGAGCGGCGTGTAGTCAAGGCTGGAGCGCGGGCTCGCCATGTCGAACGGCGGGTCCCAGCTTTCGACGGAATAGGGGTACCAGTCTTCGGCCGACGCAACGCCGGTCGCGGCGACGGCAATCGCTGCCGAACACAATAGGGCTGTGAGTTTGGTGCTCATCAAACGCCTCCACTTCGTTTGTCAGATGGGCGGCGCAGGGCCGCTATGGCCGTCAAACCGGGTGAGGCCGGACGGTCCCGAAACGTTAGGGGGCGGCACGGGGCATTGTAAAATACGAATGTCGGCTATCCGAAATCTGATTTTTCGATGCCTGCTTTGTTGCTGTGCAGCGATCTTAGCAAGCGCAGCAAAACCGCTTCGCGTCATCAGGTTTCGTATGAAATCCTTGTTTTATCTTGATTTTAAGCATATCAGCGGACATAATCCCGATGAACCTTGCCTCCTGTAAGGGCAAGGCGTGCTCACATGGTGGGCATAGATCATCGCATCAATCGATATTGGAAATCGAAAAAATTGATCGAACCATCTCTGCGTCAAATCCGCTATTTCATCGCCGTCGCCAATGCCGGCCAGGTCTCGCGCGCGGCCAAGGATCTGAACGTGTCGCAATCTGCGGTGACGGCGGCCATCAAACAGCTCGAGGAGATTATCGGCGCCTCCCTGTTCGAGCGCCATTCTTCCGGCGTGACGCTGACCTATGAAGGCAATTTGTTTCTCGAACATGCGGTGCACATTTCAGCCGCCGTCGACGAGGCGGTGCGGCTGCCGACGCGCATGCGCGACAATGTCACCGGCACGCTGCGCCTTGCGACGACCTACACCGTGGCCGGCTATTACGCGCCGCCCTTCGTTGCGCGCTTTGCCCGCAACTTTCCCAACATCGACATCAAGATGACCGAGACGCCGCGCGGCGAGATCGAGGAAGGGCTGGTGACCGGCCAGTTCGACCTCGCCGTGATGCTGACCTCCAACATCGTCAACCAGGAGGGGATCGCCTATGACACGCTGCTGCGCTCGCGGCGGCGCCTGTGGCTGCCCGCGCAGCACCCGCTTCTGATGAACCCGTCCATCTCGCTTCAGGATGTGGCCGAGGAGCCCTACATCATGCTGACGGTGGACGAGGCGTCCAACACCGCGCAGCGCTACTGGAACCGCACGCGCTACCGCCCCAGGACCATCTTCCGCACGTCTTCGGTGGAGGCGGTGCGCTCGATGGTGGCAAACGGCATGGGCGTCACGGTCCTGTCGGACATGGTCTACCGGCCCTGGTCGCTGGACGGGCGGCGGGTGGAGGTGGTGGCGCTGGCCGACCAGGTGCCGAGCATGGATGTGGGTCTTGCCTGGGCCGCCGACGCGGAACTGGACGAAGCGGCGCGCGCCTTCATCGACTTCATGCATCTGGGCATGGATGGCGACGAGCCGGCGCGCGTGATGCCCCAACTTCGCGCAAAAGGCGAAGAAATACCTGCAACAACCTCAATTTGAATCGAAAAGAGCTGGAGCGAGTAGCGGGAATCGAACCCGCATATCCAGTTTCAGCGCTTTTTGGCTCCCAAGCGAAACTGGTTGATCATTTCGGGCAGGCCTAAGGCCTCTTGGAATCTAGCCTTTGTCGATTTCCAACTATGTCAGCCTGGCTTGCCATCTCCGCGACACTCCAGACCGGTCGGCGCCGCATTCAGCGAAACAGGAGAATTGGTGAACGGCCAACCTCACTATAACGCGCCTTGCGCAGTTTGGAGGCCGATGTCAAACAGGGTGAACGCCGGATGGCTAGTTGATATCAAATGGCCGCGAACTGCCAAATATTTGGGCAGCGACTGTTATCACGTTGAGGCGACTGTGACGCTGGAAAAGGGGCACGCAATGAACCACGAGCGGGTTGTTTTCTCGATGCTGGTCGCACTGGTCTTTCCATTCTTCACCGCCAAATCTCATGCCCAACAGTATGGTACAGAGTTTTGCAATGACAGCGACTCGAAGCTTTACGTGGCGATTGCCAGCCAGGTCGGCATGGATTTTCTGGCAGGCCGCTGGTCAATGACTGGACGATACATCATGGTGCCTGGCGAGTGCATTCGCCGCTCGTCGATCAATTCAGCCGCGGGATGGGCTTACCTCGCCGCTTGGACCGAAGGCCGGCTGTGGGGATATCGAGAAGTAGAATTGTCGCAGGGAAATGTTCGCGGGCGAAATGTTCGTATCGCAAACGCCAATCATGAGCTGTGTGTCAGATTTGACGCCAAATTCGACGCACGAGCCGCTACGCTCAGCGGGCTAAAGAACTGTAGCTTTCCCAATGGCAAGTTGATCAGGTTTGGCGTCAGCTTGGACCTCAGGGACAATTACACGTTCCGGACAGTTTCGATCAGGTAGCACAACTGCTCCTGGTGAAAGCTAGCATCTATTCACACCCCAACAGGGCCGAGGCCTTGCGAGCGACGGCGCTCACAAGACATCTGCAAAACGACAGCGTCGGAAGACTGGAGCGGGTAGCGGGAATCGAACCCGCATATTCAGCTTGGAAGGCTGCTGCTCTACCATTGAGCTATACCCGCACTGGGCGGAACAGGTCCGCCCTTCCGGCACGCCGATGGTGGAGGAGGCTGGATTCGAACCAGCGTAGGCATAGCCAACGGATTTACAGTCCGTCTCCTTTAACCACTCGGACACTCCTCCATGGCGGCGGGTGCCGGGCATTGCCGCGACAGCGCCGCGACGACGCGCCTTATGATGCGCGCCACAGGCGCTGTCAACACGCGCCGCGCGCCGAACGGCCATAAGGCGGCAAATTCCGCCGCAGGGCAATTGGGCGTTCGCTTTGAACGCCCTTGTGTCTATATGTGCGCCATGTCCGACCAGCCCAAGTCCCCTTCCCGGAAAATGCCCCCGACCCCCAAGGATGCTCATTACGCCCGGCTCAGGCGCGATCACCGCGACCGCAAGCGGGCGCGCGGCGAAGGCGGCGACCCGGTAGCCTTGCCCGAGGGACGTGTGGCCCTCTATGGCCTTCACACGGTGCGCGCCGCGCTCGAAAATGACGAGCGCAAAGTGCACCGGATGCTGGCGACCGAGAACGCGCTCGCCCGGCTTGCGGTCGGCGATATCGGCGCCCTGCCCTTTCCGGTCGAGATCGTCCGTCCGCCGGCGATCGACGCGTTCACCGGTCCCGATGCGGTGCATCAGGGCATTGCCATCGAAGCGGACGCGCTGGCGCCGAAAACGCTCGAGGATCTGGGCACGGCAAAGCTCGTCATCGTGCTCGACCAGGTCACCGATCCGCACAATGTCGGCGCGCTGATGCGCTCGGGCGTGGCGATGGCGGCCGACGCGCTGGTGACGACGGCGCGGCACAGTCCGGCAGAGTCCGGTGTTCTGGCGAAGGCCGCCTCCGGCGCGCTCGAACATCTGCCGATCATCCATGCGCGCAATCTCGCCAACGCGATTGGCGAACTCAACAATCGCGGCTTCCAGACGATCGGGCTCGATTCGGACGGGCCGAAGCCGCTCGAACAGACCGTCGCGGGGGACCGGATCGCGCTCGTGCTGGGCGCCGAGGGAAAGGGCCTGCGCGAGAAAACCCGCGCCACGGTGAGCGATCTGGCGCGCCTCGACATGCCCGGCGCGATCCGTTCGCTCAACGTCTCCAATGCCGCCGTTCTGGCGCTTTACATCGCCCGCCGGCATCTGGGCGCGCCGGCATGAACCGCCGCGGCTTGCCCGCAGGGCGGCTGTGCCATAGTGAGGCCACATACGGGCTCGGCAACGCATTTTGGCCGTTTTTTGCCGCCATGCGCCTTGCGGGACGGGAAATTTTCACCGGAAAGGACGGGTTTCCATGAAGACCAAGACACTGATTGCGCTTGCGGCGACGCTGACATTCACCGCCGCCTGCACGACCACCGATCCGTTCACGGGTCAGCAGCAGACCAGCCGCACGGCGATCGGCGCCGGCGCCGGCGCGCTGGCCGGCGCGGGCCTTGGCGTTCTGGCCGGCGGCGACGACCGCCGCAACGCGCTGATCGGCGCGGGCATCGGCGCATTGGCCGGCGGCGCGGTCGGCAACTATATGGACCGCCAGCAGGCCGAACTGGCCGCCCAGCTTCAGGGCACCGGCGTGTCGGTGACGCGCGTCGGCAACAACATCATCTTGAACATGCCCTCCAACGTCACGTTCGCGGTCGACCAGGACCAGGTGATCCCCGCCTTTTTCGCAACGCTCGATTCGGTTGCGCTGGTGCTCAACCGCTACAACCAGACGCTGATCGACGTTTACGGCCACACGGATTCGACCGGCGACGAGAGCTACAATCTGGGCCTGTCGCAGCGGCGCGCCCAGTCGGTCGCCAACTATCTGACCGGCCGCGGCGTCAACGGCCAGCGCATGGTGGTCACGGGCTTTGGCGAAACGCGGCCGGTGGCCGACAATGCGACCGAAGCGGGCCGCGCGCAGAACCGCCGCGTCGAAATCCAACTCGTGCCGCTGAGCTGACCGGCGCAGACCGTTCGATGATGACAACGGGCCGTGCATTGCGCGGCCCGTTTTCGTTCGGCCCGTTGCCGGCGGAACGATGGCGCCCCACCCGTTCCATCGGCCGGCAAAACGGTCTAGGTCTTTCGCCGTGCCCCCTTGGCGGAACTGGTAGACGCAAGGGACTTAAAATCCCTCGGCCTTCGGCCGTGCCGGTTCGAGTCCGGCAGGGGGCACCATCTTTTCGCTCACGCCAGCCTTGCTTCGCTCGGCGGCTCCGCGAGGGCGGGCGAAAGCCCGGGCCACGCTTGTGGCCTTGGAAGCGTTCGAGTTTGAAGCTCGTTCAAGCCATCTGCCCGTGCGCCCAGCCCCCGCCGGCCCGGCGCGCATGTGCGAACCCCCGGAAAAATCAGCATAAATCGTTGCCGAAGCCTTGGCCTCACCGGCGCCATGGTGCACAAATGGACAAGGGCGCGCAGACCGGCGTGCGGCTCTTCTGCCGCATCGGCCAAAAGGGACAGTGCGGGAGGAAAAAAATGCAGTACAGGACGCTGGGTCGGACGGGCCTGAAGGTCTCGGCCATCACCATGGGCACGTTCACCTTCGGCGGCGAAGGCCCGTTCGCCATGGTCGGCAAGCAGGGTGTCGCCGAGGCGCGCGAACTGGTGGCGCTGTGCGCCGACAATGGCGTCAACCTGTTCGATACGGCCAACATGTATTCGACCGGCACGTCCGAGGAAATCCTCGGCGAAGTGCTCGACGGCCGGGCCGACAAGGACGATCTTCTGGTCACCTCCAAGGCGCGGATGCGCATCGGCGACGGGCCGAACGATGAGGGCGCCTCGCGCTTTCATCTGATCCGCGAATGCGAACGCTCGCTCAAGCGGCTGCGGCGCGACCATATCGACATTTACTACATCCACGAATGGGACGGCACGACGCCGGTCGAAGAGACGATGGCGGCGCTCGACACGCTCGTGCAGCAGGGCAAGATCCGCTATCCGGGCTGCTCGAACTATTCGGCATGGCATGTGATGAAATCGCTGGCCGCCGCCGACCGCGCCGGCGGGGCGCGTTTCGCGACCCAGCAGATCCATTACACGCTCGAAGCGCGCGAGGCCGAATATGAGCTGCTGCCGCTGTCTGTCGACCAGGGCCTTGGCGTTCTGGTCTGGAGCCCGCTGGCGGCGGGCCTTCTGACCGGCAAGCACCGGCGCGGCGCCGATGCGCCGGAAGGCTCGCGCCAGGCGGCGGGCTGGAACGAGCCGCCGATCCGCGATGAGGAACGGCTGTGGCGGATCGTCGACGCGCTTGTCGGCATCGGCGAGGCGCGCGGCGTGTCCGGCGCGCAGGTGGCGCTCGCATGGCTGCTCAGCCGGCCGGCCATCTCGTCGCTCGTCGTCGGCGGGCGCAATGCCGGCCAGTTCACCGACAATTTCGGCGCGGTCGATCTGGTCCTCACCGAAGACGAACTGCAGACGCTCAACGATGCCAGCCGGCTGCCGCTGATCTATCCCTATTGGCACCAGCACAATTTCGCGCGCGGCCGGTTCACCGAAGCCGACCAGGCGCTGCATGCCGATTATCCCGACCGGCATTATGGCGGGCGCGACCCGCTGGTCTGACCGGCCCGTCAGCCGGCGGGTTCAATCCTGCCGGTCGGCCAGTGCCTTGACGATGCGGTTCATGGCGAGCATGCCCGGATCGTCCATGCCGATGCTCTTGTCGCCGAAGATGCGGGCGCGGCCGATCGTGGCCTTCTTGTCGCGAAACGCATCGAGCGCCTCCCCGGCGGCGCGCGCCGCCGCGTCCGCCACCGCTTCCGGATCGCCGAGGCCTTCGGTCGCCGACGCCACCGCATCGAGACTGTCGAGTACCGTCTTGCCGCCCAGTTCGGCCTTGCCGCGCGCCTGCATCTGGTCGCGGGCGGCGGCCACCAGTTCGGAAACCCGTCCGGCGCTTAGCTCCGTCTCTCCCTTGACCGCCTTGGCGATCGCCATCAGCCCTGTCGCCAGAAGCGTGCCGTAGGACGAGCCGGACGATTTGGTGAAGGCCTGGGCGCATTGCAGAAGCGCCATGCCGAGATCGTCGGGCAGATCGGGCGCCTTTTCGGCGACCAGCCGCATGCCGCGCGTCATCGTCACGCCCAGATCGCCGTCGCCGAGTGCGCCGTCGGCGGTGTTGAGCATGTCGAAATCGCGCTCCATGGCCGCCGCCAGCCGGTCGATACCGGCGATCAGAGCGGCGCGGTCGATGCTCATCCGACCCTCCAGAAGGCGCAGTCGCAGGGCGCGTTCAACAGCTTTTCGAGTTCATCGTCCAGCTTGCACAGGGTGAAGGAGACGCCGGCCATCTCCATCGAGGTGGCATAGCGGCCGACCAGCGGCATGACGATCTGGGCGCCCTCGCCTTCCAGCCGCTGCTTGACGATGCGGTAGAGGATATAGAGCTCCTCGGGCGGCGTGGCGCCCAGCGAGTTGACCATCACCGAGACGCGGTCGCCCTTTTCGAGCGGCATGTCTTCCAGAAGGCGATCCATCATCTCGCCGGCGATCTCGTCGGCGGTGCGCAGCTTGCCGCGCCAGACGCCGGGCTCGCCATGGATGCCCATGCCCATTTCCATCTCGTCGTCGCCGATCTCGAAGGTCGGCTTGCCCGCCTGCGGCACGGTGCACGGGCTGAGCGCGGCGCCGATCGAGCGGCACGCATCGGCGGCCTTTTGCGCAACGGCGGTGACGGCGTCGAGGTCCCTTCCCTCCTCGGCGGCAGCGCCCGCCATCTTGAAGGCATAGACCATACCGGCGACGCCGCGGCGCTTTTCGGCTTCCTCGGGCGGCGCCGAGGCGACATCGTCGGCCAGAAGCACGGTCGTGCATGTGATGTCCTCGAACTCGACCAGATCGCCGGCCATGTCGAAGTTCATCACGTCGCCGCCATAATTGCCGTAAAGGCGCAGGACGCCGGCGCCCTGGTCGGCGGCGCGGATCGCATCGGCCATCTGCTCGGCGCTGGGCGAAGCGAACACGTCGCCAATCGCGCAGGCGTCCAGAAGCCCGGTTCCGACATAGCCGGTGAAGACTGGCAGATGGCCCGAACCGCCGCCGGTGACGATGCCGACCTTGCCCTTCTTGCCGTCCTTGGCGCGGGCGATCACCTTGCCGCTGTCGCCATGCAGCCGGTAGTGCTCGGGATGGGCGGCCACAAGGCCCGCCAGCATCTCGTCGACATAGGCGTTGGGATCGTTCAGGATCTTCTTCATCGGTTCCTCCCGGTCAGCCCGTGGGCTTGGTCTTTCTGAAAAAGGACGCCAGTCCGGGCCCCTGCCGCGTGTTGACGACCATCACGAAAATCAGCAGCGCGCCCCAGATCAGTTCGCGGGCAAAGTTGGAGACCTGGAGCATGTTGAGCCCGCTCGACAGGAACTGCATGGACAGCACCGCCAGGACGACGCCGATCACGCGGCCATAGCCGCCATAGGGGTTCACGCCGCCCAGAACGGCGATGAGCACGGCCAGCAGCAGATAGCTCGAACCATAGTCCGCCTTGGCCGAATTGGCGCGGCTCATGATCACCAGACCGGCCACCGACGAGAACATGCCGGCGGTGACATAGACGCGGATCAGGAGCCTGTTGATGTCGATGGCGGCGAAGAAGGCGGCGAGCGGGTTGGCGCCATACATGGTGGCCTTCAGGCCGAAGCTGGTCCGCGTCAGGACGATGTGCAGCCCAAGCGCCAGAAGCGCGAAGACGATCAGCGGCACGGGGATGCCGACCAGCCGCTCATTGCCGAGCCAGGCGACCACATCGGGAAAGCCCATGACCGCGCTGCCGCCGGTCATCGCGACGGCAAAGCCGGTGAAGACGAGACCCGAGCCGAGCGTCGCCAGGATTGGCGGCAGGCCGAACCAGGCGACAAGGACGCCGTTCATCAGGCCCGCGGCGGCACCCACTGTCAGCGCGGCGGCGATGGCGATCACCAGCCAGAACAGCGATTGCTGGACGTCCATGTCGGGGCTCGCGAACTGGGTCAGGATGAGCGCGGCGACGACGGCTGAAAGATTGGCGACGCCGACGACGGACAGATCGATCCCGCCGGTCATCATGGTGATGGTCATCGCCAGCGCCAGAATCGCGAATTCGGGGAACTGAAAGGCCATCGAGGTCAGGTTCTGGGCCGACAGGAACCGGTCCGGCGACAGGATCGACATCATCGCAAAGACGACCACGGCGATCACAGCCAGCCTGAACTCGGGCGTGGCGGTCATGGAGGTTCGGGCGTTGGAAGCTGACATCGGATTACCTCATGCGGCCCGCGCGGCGGCGCGCTTGGCCTGCCAGGCGGGAAGCCCGGTGCCCAGAAGGATCAGAAGACCGATCGTCACCGACTGCCATGTCGACGGGATGCCGACGACGATCAGGCTGTTCTGGACCAGAACGATCAGCGCGACGCCCAGAAGCGTGCCGGTGATGGTGCCGTAGCCGCCGATCAGCCGCGCGCCGCCAAGAACGACCGCGGCGATGACCGACAGTTCGAGGCCGACCAGCGAGAACGGGTCGGCCATGCGGCCCATCGCGCCATGGATGATGCCGGCAAGGCCGGCCAGCGCGCCGACATAGACATAGACGAAGAACTGCGTCGCGCGGACATTGATGCCGATGCGCCTTGCGCTTTCCACCGACCCGCCGATGGCGAAGATCGAGCGGCCGAGCATCGTCTTGTGCAGGATGAACCAGGTCAGCACGACGACGAAAACAAGCGCGGCGAACGCCCAGGGCAAGGCGTAGAAGTTGCCCGCTTCGGTGGTGCCACGGGTGATCATCATGCGCGAGAATTCGCGCATCTCCGGCGGCAAGGCGGAAATGCGCTGCGAGCCGACGAAGGTCAGCAGGAACCCGCGAAACACCGACAGCGTGCCAAGCGTGACGATCAGCGTTGGCAGTCCGAACCCGGCGATGAAGATGCCGTTGATCGCGCCAAGGCACGCGCCGATGCCGATCGAAATGCCGAAGATCAGATACCAGGGCAGGTCCGGCATCAGCGCCAGCGTCAGGACCGTCGTCGCATACATGGCAAAGACCGCAATCGCGGTGAAGCTGACATCGATGCCGCCGGAGACCAGCACCAGCATGGCGGCGACGGCCAGGATGCCGAGCACGATGGATGCGCGCAGAAGGTCGGTCAGCGTCGTCGCCGAAAAGAACAGCGGATCGGACGCGGTGGCGAGGACGCAGAAAAGGACGATGACGATCGCCACCAGCGTCTCGTTGCGGGTCCAGAACCCCTCGGGCAGCAGACCGCTCATGATGCCAACCTGTGCGCCAGTTCGTCTTCGGTGACCGAATTGCCGGCGATCTCGTCGACCACCCTGCCCGCCTTCATGACGAGGATGCGGTGGCACGTGGCCAGAAGTTCGGGCAAATCGTCGGAAATGACG
Organism: Oceaniradius stylonematis; assembly: GCF_965223445.1. Lineage (NCBI taxonomy): Bacteria > Pseudomonadati > Pseudomonadota > Alphaproteobacteria > Hyphomicrobiales > Ahrensiaceae > Oceaniradius > Oceaniradius stylonematis. The sequence continues at coordinate 3,490,913 of NZ_OZ244994.1, read as the reverse complement.
ATGACGCCGATGCCCGAGCGGGCCAGATCGCGAATGATGTCGTGAATGTCGGCCTTCGAGCCGACATCGACGCCGACGCTCGGCCCGTTGAGCACCAGCACGCGCGGCGCCCGCGACAGCCAGCGGGCCAGCGCGACACGCTGCTGGTTGCCGCCCGAAAGCGAGCGCACCGGCGCCTGCGGGTCGGGCGCCTTGACTTTCAGCCGCGTCAGCCAGTCGGTTGCTTCCGACATGAGCGCGCCAAGATCGAGGAAGCCGCGCCTTTCGTGCGCGTCGAGCCGGCCGACGGCGATGTTGCGGGCAATCGACTGGGTCAGGAACAGGCCCTCGGTCAACCGGTCTTCCGGAACATAGCCGATACCGGCGGATGCGGCGGCGATCGGATCGCCGAGCGCGAACGCCTCGCCGTCGAGCCGGATGGCGCCGCTGTCGGGCGCGACAAGGCCGAACAGAGCCTTGGCGAGCGATGTGCGCCCGCTGCCCAGAAGGCCGGAGACGCCCAGCACCTCACCCGCCTTGAGGGCGAAGCTGACATCGTCGAACGCGCCGTCCTTGGAAAGGTGTTCGACTTCCAGAAGCGTTTTCGAGCCTTCGGTGACCGCGCTTGGCGGCGCTTCGGGCACGTCGCGGCCGGTCATGTGGCGCGTCAGGGAAGCGGCATCGAATTCGGTCGCCGGCCCTTCGGCGACTTTCTTGCCGTTGCGCAAAACAAACACTTTTTCGCAGACCTCGAGCACCTCGGCCAGCTTGTGGCTGACGAAGAGGACCGCGACGCCCTCCTCTTTCAGCCGGCGGATGATGGCCAGAAGCGACCGCACCTCGCGCTCGGTCAGCGCGGTGGTCGGCTCGTCCATGATGATCAGGCGCGCCTCGGAGGCCAAAGCCCGGCAGATGGCGACGAGCTGCTTGTGCGCCACCGGCAGGCTCTCGACCCGCGCATCGAGCGCGATGTCGACGCCGATGCGTTCGAGCACCGATTGCGCGAGCTTGCGCGCATGGCCGCGGTCAAACAGTCTGCGGTTCTCGCCGAGCTGGGTCGAAAAGGCGATGTTTTCTGCGACCGACATGTTCGGAAACAGCGAGAAGTCCTGGAAGATCACCATCACGCCCGCCGCCGCCGAAACGCGCGGGTTCAGATTGGTGCGTTTTGTGCCGTTGATCGAGATCGTGCCGGCGGTCGGCTGTTCGACGCCCGACAGGATCTTGATCAGCGTCGACTTGCCCGAGCCGTTCTCGCCGGCAAGGCACACCGCCTCGCCCGCATTGACGGTGAAATCGACACCGTCGAGCGCCGTGACGCCGCCGTAGCGTTTTGTCACGCCCCTCATGTCGACCAGGGCGCCGTGGGTTGCCGCTGCCATGCAATGACTTCAAGCAAAATCGGAGATGAAAGAAAAGGAGCGGCGCGGACTGGACGCGCCGCTCCCCCGGGAGGCCGTTCTATCAGAACGGATAGTCGGCCATGTTGTCCTTGTTCACATTAACCCAGGCCTGGCCGTAAATGACCTTGCCTTCGAGCGCGACGCTCTCATAGCCCTCAAGGCCCAGATCCATGCCGTCGGTCACTTCCTCGCCGTTCATTACCATCATGGCGAGCTTGTTCATCGCATAGCCGGCCACGGACGGGTCCCAGAAGCCGATGCCGTCGACCGCGCCGGTTTCCAGATACTGGCCGGCGATGGAGGGCAGCGAGGTGCCGAACACGCAGGTGTCGTCCTCCATGCCGCGTTCCTCGATGGCCAGGCCGATACCGGCCACGTCCGTCGAGGCGGAGCCCTGCATGCCTTTGACATTGGGGAAGGCGCGCAGCACTTCCTGCGCCTTCTGGTAGGCGTTCTGGGCGTCGTCGAAGGTCTCGTTCTTGTCGCCGACCAGCGTCATGTTCGGGTAGTTGGCCTCCTGATGGGCGATCGCGCCATCGACCCACTGATTGTGCGTCTGCGAGGTCAGCGAGCCGACGAAGACGGCATATTCGCCCTCACCGCCCATGCAGGTGGCCAGCTGCTCCATCAGGTTGGCGCCGAAATCCTCGTTCCGGAACGCTTCGATGTCATAGTTGGTGTTCTGCTGGGCAGCCGCCTCATGGGTGATGACGGTGATGCCCTGCTCCATGGCGCGGCCGAGCACGGGCTCGAGCGCCTCGGGCGACATCGGCACGACGGCGAGCGCGTCGACGCCCTGCGCAATCATGTCCTCGATCAGCGCCGCCTGCTGCTGCGGATCGGCCTGGGCCGGTCCGACCTGGAAGGCGTTGACGCCATTGTCTTCGGCGAACTGGTTGACGCCCTCTTCCATGCGGTTGAACCACTGGATGCCGGCGATCTTGACGACCGTAGCGATCGACGTCTCGTCGGCCGTGGCGGTCGTCGCCGTGAGCGCGGAACCGGCCAGCAATGCCGCCGCCATGAGGGTGATTCTGGTCTTCATCGTTTTCCTCCCTTTGCCGTCCAAACGCGGACGGGTTTCAAGAACCGTGACCGGTGCGGATGTTCCGCACCGGATCGAACCTTGCCGCATTCGGGCACAGCGCCCTCCTCCGAAGACAGCGCCGGCCGAAACGCCCTGACGGGCGCGACAAGGTCCTCCCAACCCGTGCAGCAAGCGTTCAACCGGTTGGCGCGCCTCGGGAAAATGCGCGCGTGTGCGATTGTGCAACACTTGTGCAACGAGTGCACCTATGTGACTATAAGGGCGCCAAGATCGCGGTCAAGCGCATATTGATGTCCGTGCCTCACGTCCCGACATCATCGCACGCCGCGGCGGGGAGGAGGCAAAGCACATGGTCGCCGGAAGCCGGCATGACGACGACATCGTCCAGGCCGCCTGGCTCTATCATGTCGGCAGACTCAGCCGGCAGGAGGTCAGCGAACGGCTCGGCATCTCCCGCTTCAAGGTGCTGCGCATGCTGGCCGATGCCCGCGAGCAGGGCATGGTGCGCATATCGATCGAACATCGGACGAGCCGGACGCTGGCGCTGGCCGACCGGCTGACCGAACGGTTCGGCCTGCGCGAGGTGCTGGTCGCGCCGGTGCCGGTGGCGCGCGATGACGATGATTATTGCCGCCTTGCGGTCGGCATCATGGCCGCTTCCTACCTGGCGCGCGTCGGAAAGGGCGACGCGCCGCAGACGATCGGGGTCGGCTGGGGACGCACCCTGTCGTCGATGGCCGACAATCTGGTCGGCCTGACAAATCGCGATCTGACTTTCGTGTCGCTGATGGGATCGGTGACCCATGCAACGAGCACCGCGCCAGCCGAGGTGTGCGTGCGGCTCGCCGCGCAGACGGGCGGCCAGGCGCTTTTGATGCCCGCGCCGTTCGTCGCCGACAGCGAACAGGCCTGTCAGATGATCATGGCGCAAAGGCTGGTGCGCGAGGCGCTCGATGCGGCACGCCGGGCAGACCGGATGATCATGAGCGTCGGCGAATGCCGCGACGGCGCGATCCTTTTCGACACAGGGGTTCTGAGCGGCGAACAGATCGCCGAACTGAAGAAATGCGGAGTCGTTGGAGACTGTTGCGGCAATTTCTTCATGCCCGATGGCACGTTGGCGGAGACCGGTCTGAACCGCTGCACGCCGTGCATCGGCGTCGAGGACATGCGCAAGACGGACGTCGCGATCACGGCGGGCGGGCTTTCCAAGGCCGAGGCGACGCTGGCGATCTTGCGGGCCGGGTTCGCCGACCGGCTGTTCGTGGACGAACATCTGGCGGGCAAGCTTTTGGCGATGGGCTGAACGGAGGCATCCATGCGGGGATTTGGGGTTCACACCTCCATGTGGACGATGAGTTGGGACAGGCACGGCTGCGAATTGGCGGTGCAGAAGGCGCGCGATTACGGCATGGACTTTCTGGAGATCGCCCTGCTCGATCCGCCCGCCGTCGATGCGGCGCACAGCCGGCAGGTGCTCGAAGCGGCGGAGATGCGCGCGGTCTGCTCGCTCGGACTGCCCGAAGAATGCTGGGCCTCGCGCCAGCCCGACAAGGCGATCGAGTTCCTGACCGTCGCGCTCGACAAGACCGCCGCCATGGGCTGCGAGGCGCTCAGCGGCGTCGTCTATGGCGGCATCGGCGAACGATCGGGTCAGCCGCCGAGCGAAACCGAACTGGACAATGTGGCCCGCGCGCTGGAAGCGGCGGCGCGGCATGCGAAATCGCTCGGCCTCCTGTTCGGCATCGAGCCGGTCAACCGCTACGAGACCCATCTGATCAACACCGGCTGGCAAGGCGTTGCGATGATCGAGCGGATCGGCGCCGACAACATGTTCGTGCATCTGGACACCTACCACATGCATATCGAGGAAAAGGGCATCGCGCAGGGCGTTCTCGATGCGCGCGAGCATCTGCGCTACATCCATCTGTCGGAATCGGATCGCGGCACGCCCGGCGCCGGCAACATCGCCTGGGACGAGGTGTTTGGGGCGCTGCGCGCGATCGGCTTCGATGGCGGGCTCGCCATGGAGAGCTTCATCAACATGCCGCCGGAGATCGCGCACGGCCTGTCGGTGTGGCGTCCCGTCGCCTCGGGCGAAGCCGAGGTGATGGAGAACGGCCTTCCATTCCTGCGCAACAAGGCGCGCCAGTACGGGCTGATCGGGTAACGCGTACGGGACCTTCAGGCCCCGAACAATTCGTCCGCCATTCCGGCCAACTGCGGATAGACGTTGGGCCCGCCGGCAATCACCTTGGTGCCGTGGTCGAGCGCGGTTTCGGCGTCCAGATCGTTGATCGTGCCGCCCGCCTCCTCAATCATCAAAAGCCCGGCCAGGCAGTCCCATGAATTCATGTGATCCTCGATGAAGCCAAGAAGGCGTCCGGCGGCGACATAGGCAAGGCTCAGCGCGCCCGAAGCGTTGCGGAAGAACATGCCGCCCTCCCCGAGGATATGATCGACCATGGCGACGGCCACCGCCCTGTCGGTGCGGCCGGAGACGCCGGCGCCGACCGATCCGTCGGACAGTCCGAAGGCCTGAGCCACCTGCATCGGCTTGCCATTGACGAAGGCGCCTCCGCCGCGCACGGCATGGAACATCTCGCCCGAAGACGGCTCGTTGATGACGCCGACGACCGGCAGGCCATGTTCGGTGCAGGCGATCGCCACGCACCATTGCGGAATACCGCGCACGAAATTGGCGGTGCCGTCGATCGGATCGATCACCCAGTCGAAGCCGCTCGTGCCATGCTTTCGACCATGCTCCTCGCCGACAATGCCGTCATCGGGCCAGCGCGCCTCGATCGCGTCGCGCACCAGCGTCTCGGTTTCCTTGTCGGCGTTGGAGACCAGATCCTGGTGCCCCTTGCTTTCGATGGAAAGCGAATCGATGGACCTGAAATGCCCGGCGGCGAAATCGCCCGCCGCACGGGCGACCTCGAGCGCGAAGTCCAGCCGTTGCTGATATGTCATGACCTGCCGTACCGGTTCGGGTTGCTCGCGCGGGAGCCGCGTGCCGCCGGTCTGCCGTACCGCGCCCGGTTTGTCCATGGCCTGGCGACCGTGGGGCCCGGGCGCGGCCGCGTGTCTCCGTTTACGGCAGGATCGGTCGCGGCCGGTCAGCCGGCGAGCTTGGCGGCAATCTCGGCGACGCGCTGTCCCTGGAAGCGGGCGCCTTCGAGTTCCTGGTCGGAGGGCATGCGCGAACCGTCGCCATTGGACGTCGTCGTCATGCCGTAGGGCGAGCCGCCGCGCACCACATCATTGCCCATCTGGTCCTGATAGGCATAGGACAGCGGCACGATGATCATGCCGTGATGCTGAAGCGCGGCCTGCGTCGTCAGGATCGCCAGTTCGGCGCCGCCATGCTGCGTGGCGGTCGACGACATGACCGAGGCCACCTTGTTGATCAGCTTTCCTTCCATCCACAGCGGCCCGGTCTGGTCGAGGAAGTTCTTCAGCTGCGCGGCCATCATGCCGTAGCGCGTCGAGACGCCGAATATGATCGCGTCGTAATCGGCGAGCTCCAGCGGCTCGGCGACCGGCGCGTCCTGGTCGAGCTTGTAGTGCGCGGCCTTTGCGACGTCCTCGGGCACGAGTTCGGGCACGCGCTTGACGGCGACATCGGCGCCGGCGGCCTTCGCGCCTTCGGCCGCCGCCTGCGCCATGGCCTCCATGTGTCCCCAGCTCGAATAGTACAGCACCAGAACCTTGGTCATCGGATGGTCTCCATCGGGTTGCATTTGCGGCGCACACAAGCCCAAGACCCGCGCCCGCGAAAGCCGCCAATCGCGCGACACAGCGTTCACCATCACGGCGCGATTGATGACGGGGACCGCGCGCTGTAGAACGCCAATGGAAAGCCGGACCTGCTACGATGAGCGACACAATCGTCACCGCCGCCATGATCGTCATCGGCGACGAGATCCTTTCGGGGCGCACGCGCGAGGCCAACGCGCACCATCTGGCGCGGGTTCTGACCGGCGTCGGCATCGATCTGCGCGAAATCCGCGTGGTCGGCGACGACAAGGCTGCGATCATCGAGGCGGTGAACGTGCTGCGCGCGCGATACACCTATGTGTTCACCTCGGGCGGCATCGGGCCGACCCATGACGACATCACCGCCGATGCCGTCGGCGCCGCGTTCGGCTTGCCGGTCGAGCCCGATCCGGCCGCCTTGGCGATGCTGACCGATCATTACGCCAGGCGCGGACAGGAGTTCACGGCGGCGCGCCGGCGCATGGCGCGGGTGCCCGAGGGGGCTGTCCTGATCGACAATCCGGTCACCACGGCGCCGGGCTTTCTGATCGGCAACGTGCATGTGCTGGCGGGCGTGCCGGCAATCTTCCAGGCCATGCTCGACAACGTGCTGCCGAGCCTGCGCACGGGCCGCAAGCTCCTTTCGGACAGCATCGAGTGCCCGTTCGGCGAAGGGGTGATCGGCGCGCCGCTCGGCGCGATCCAGGCCGAGCATCCCGATGCGATCATCGGCTCCTATCCGCGCTATGAGGACGGACGGCACTGGGCCGAGATCGTGGTGCGCGCCGCCGACCCCTCCGTGCTGGATACCGCGCTTGCCGATGTTCGCGGCATGCTGGACGCGCTGGCACGGGGCGAATAGGGCGCGGCCCGCAACCGGCGCTTGCCATTGCGGCTGTGCGCGGCTATCGCACCCCATCTTTTTTGCCGCCCACCAAACCACCCGCACGGAGCGCGCCATGGCCCTGCCCGACAAATCCTTTCCCGTTTCCTGGGACCAGTTCCATCGCGACGCGCGCGCGCTTGCCTGGCGCGTCGCGTCGGTGAGCAAGGAATGGAAGGTGATCGTCACCATCACGCGCGGCGGGCTCGTGCCCGCGGCCATCGTCAGCCGCGAACTGGAAATCCGGGTGATCGAGACGGTCTGTGTCGCCTCCTATCACGATTATGATACGCAGGGTCAGATCAATGTGCTCAAGAAAATCAGCGCGGACCTGCTCACGGACGAAGGCCAAGGCGTGCTGATCATCGACGACCTGACCGACACGGGCAAAACCGCCGAACTGGTGCGCTCGATGATTCCCAAGGCGCATTTCGCCACCGTTTATGCCAAGCCCAAGGGCATGCCCCAGGTCGATACATTCATCACCGAAGTGAGCCAGGACACCTGGATATTCTTCCCCTGGGACATGGGCTTCACCTATCAGGAACCGATCGCCGGCGCAGGCAAGGGCTGACAGCACCCGCATGGATGCTCCCGCGCCCAAGCCCGTCCTGACGGCCGCGGCCAGACGCCGGGCGCTTGCGGTGATCCTGATGACCGTCGTCATCAACATGATCGGCGTCGGGCTGGCCTGGCCGATCCTGCCCAAGCTCATCCAGACAATGGGGTCCGGCACGGTTTCCGATGCCGCCGCCGCCTATGCGATCATCGGCACCATCTACGCGCTGGCGCAGTTCCTGTTCTCGCCGCTGATCGGCATGATCTCCGACAAATTCGGCCGGCGCCCGGTCATGCTGGTGACGCTCGCCGGGCTGACGGTCGACTACATCTTCGCCGCCCTCGCCCCGACGCTTGTCTGGCTTGCCTTCGCCCGGCTGGTCGGCGGCATTTTCGGCGCGACGGTGACGACGGCCAATGCCTATGTCACCGACATTTCGGCCCCCGAGGAACGCGCCCGCATCTTCGGACTGATCGGCGCGGCGTTCGGCGCCGGCTTCATTCTGGGCCCGCTGCTCGGCGGCATTCTGGGCGAAATCGACATCCGCCTGCCCTTCTACGCGGCGGCGTGCCTGGGCGCGCTGAACCTGGTGTTCGCCTTCTTCTTCCTGCCCGAGTCGCTCGATGAAGACCGCCGGCGCACGCGGCCGGACTGGCGCGAGGCCAATCCCCTCGGCTCCCTGCGCAAGATCGCCCGCTTTCCCGCGCTGATGCCGCTCCTGATCGCGCTTTTGATCACCGCCACCGCGCAGCGCGGGCTCGAGGGCACATGGGTGCTCTACACCGAGTTCCGCTTTGGATGGGGCCTGCGCGAAGCGGCATGGTCGCTGGCCTTTGTCGGCGTGATGTATGTCATCGTACAGGGGTTTCTGGTCGGGCCGGTCGTGCGCCGGATCGGAGACTGGCCGACGGTGATCACGGGCTTTGCGGTGTCCTGCCTTTCCCTGGCGCTCTACGGCATCGCCACCACGGGCTGGATGGTCTATCCGCTGATCGCGCTCTATGTGATCGGCAACGGGTTGGGCGCGCCGGCGCTGACGGCGATCTGCTCGAAAAGCGTCGATGGCGACCGGCAGGGCCAGCTTCAGGGCACGCTGCAGGCGATCAACGCGATGGCGATCGTCATCGGGCCATTGTTCGCCTCTCTGGTGCTGGCGCACGTCTCGTCGGTCGATCCGATCGTCAATGTGCCGGGACTGTGGTTCATTGGCGGTGCGTTCGTGTTCGCGCTGGCGGTTGTGCTCGCCGTTCGCGCGCGCCCGCGCTGACTTTTGCGTCCTTATCCCGGCTATTCACAGTTGAATCGGTACCGGGGCAGGCACATCTGGCAAAATAGGCGATATCATCGAGGCGAATCGCGGACCGGGACGCTGCGCCCGAAAGGACATCATGGCCGAAAACGGCACGCTCGCACGGATATTGAACCAGCTCAAGCGGGCCATCGGCGCCGCGCCCGAGCCCGATCCCATGCGCGCCGAACAGGTCGCGGCGCTTGTCTGGCGCAAGGCCGGCAAGAAGAAAGTCGAGGTGCTGCTGATCACCAGCCGCGGCACCGGTCGCTGGATCCTGCCCAAGGGATGGATCGAAACCGGCGAATCGATGGGCGAGGCCGCCGCGCGTGAAGCCTGGGAAGAAGCCGGCATCGAGGGCAACGTGACCGGCGAGCCGGTCGGCACCTACGATTACGACAAGCTCGAAGATGACGGTCAGGCGATCGCCTGCCGGACCCATGTGTTCGCGCTGGCGGTCACCCGTCAGGCCAAGGACTGGCCCGAACGGGACGAGCGCGAGCGCAAATGGGTGCCCGCCGCGGACGCCGCCGGCATGGTCGAAGAAGCCGAGCTGAAGGTGCTTCTGGACGCATTTGCCACCGGCTGGAAGAAAATGGCGGCCTGACCGGCGGCCCATTCGGCGTCTGCCGGGACGGCGGAGAATCGCGGCAAACCCGACTCCGAACCGGTTAACAAAGTCTGACTTGTCCCCGATATTCAGCGCGCACGACCGCTATATGTTGTGTTTTCGCTTTTGCCTGAATCTAGCCCTTGACCATCGGATACGAGTCGCCTTTTATGACGTTCGTGCGACATTGGGAGCACGTCCGGCGGGCCAGAACCGCTTGGGTTTTTCAGCGTTCATGTTGGCGTTTCAGGCGCGGCAGTGACGGCCATCCGTCGCACCCGCGCGGGGGTTTTCGTGTGCGCCGGACAGATCGGTGCGGGATTCGGTCGAGGGGAAAAAATGGCTGTTAACACAATATTTAGCGTTTGCGGCCCAACTAACCACAAGATAAGGTAGCCGTCGCGACGCAGGCGGCGCCACGCGCGGGCAGGACGTCGAACATTTCTTCTGGTTGACATGGCCTTTGGCCCGACGGTGAAAACCCAAGGGAAACAAGGCCGATGCGGCCGCCGGAGCCGATCCGGCGGACGGCAGCGATTTGCGATCATGCGGGCCGCGTGACGGCCTGTGGAAAAGACACTATATATAGAGGGCACGAGGGACGACATGCACATTGAGCGGCACTACACCAAGGACGGTCAGTCACCCTATGCGGACATCGCCTTCCGCAAGGCGACGAGCGAGATCAGGAACCCGGACGGTTCGGTGGTCTTCAGGCTCGAGAACATCGACGTGCCCGACCAGTTCAGCCAGGTGGCCGCCGATATCCTGGCGCAGAAATATTTCCGCAAGGCCGGCGTGCCCGCGCGCCTGAAAAAGGTCGAGGAGAACTCCGTTCCCTCCTTCCTGTGGCGCTCGGTCGCCGATGAGGCGGCGCTGGCGGACCTGCCCGAGGACGAGCGCTACGGCCCGGAAACCGACGCCCGCCAGGTGTTCACGCGGCTCGCCGGCACATGGACCTATTGGGGCTGGAAGGGCGGCTATTTCGACACGGAAGTCGATGCCCGCGCCTTCATGGACGAATTGTGCTACATGCTGGCCACCCAGCGCGTGGCGCCCAACTCGCCGCAATGGTTCAACACCGGCCTGCACTGGGCCTATGGCATCGACGGCCCCGGCCAAGGGCACCATTATGTCGACCCGTTCACCGGCAAGCTGACCAAGTCGAAGTCGGCCTACGAGCATCCGCAGCCCCATGCCTGCTTCATCCAGTCGGTCGGCGACGATCTGGTCAACGAAGGCGGGATCATGGACCTTTGGGTGCGCGAGGCGCGCCTGTTCAAATATGGGTCGGGCACCGGCACCAACTTCAGCCACCTGCGCGGCGAAGGCGAGAAGCTTTCGGGCGGCGGCAAGTCGTCGGGCCTGATGAGCTTTTTGAAGATCGGCGACCGGGCCGCGGGCGCCATCAAGTCGGGCGGCACGACGCGCCGCGCGGCCAAAATGGTGGTCGTCGACATCGACCATCCGGACATCGAGAAATATATCGACTGGAAGGTGAGCGAGGAGCAGAAGGTCGCCGCGCTCGTCACCGGCTCGAAGACCGTCGCCAGGCATATGGGCGCGATCATGAAGGCCTGCGTCAATTGCGAGGCCGACAATGACAGCGACTGCTTCGATCCCAACAAGAACCCGGCGCTGAAGCGCGAAGTCAAAGCCGCCAAGAAGGCGCTGGTGCCGGAAAACTACATTCAGCGCGTCATCCAGTTCGCGCGGCAGGGCTATACGGACCTCGAATTCAAGACCTACGACACCGATTGGGATTCGGACGCCTATCTGACCGTCTCGGGCCAGAACTCCAACAATTCGGTCTCGCTGTCGGACGAGTTCCTGCGCACGGTCGAAAGCGATGGCGACTGGAACCTGATCAACCGCATCGACGGCAAGGTGGCCGAGACGGTCAAGGCGCGCGATCTGTGGGAGAAGATCGGCTATGCCGCATGGGCGTCGGCCGATCCGGGCCTGCACTACAACACGACCATGAACGACTGGCACACCTGCCCGGCGGGCGGGCGCATTCGCGGCTCCAACCCGTGCTCGGAATACATGTTCCTGGACGACACGGCCTGCAATCTGGCCTCGCTCAACCTGATGCAGTTCGCCGACCGCGACACCAAGAAGATCGACGTGGCCGCCTATGAACACACGGTGCGGCTTTGGACGGTCGTTCTGGAAATTTCCGTCATGATGGCGCAGTTCCCGTCCAGGCAGATCGCCGAACTGTCCTACAAGTACCGGACGCTGGGTCTCGGCTATGCCAACATTGGCGGCCTCCTGATGAGCTCGGGCATTCCGTATGATTCCGACGAGGGCCGGGCCATTGCCGGCGCGCTGACCGCGATCATGACCGGCGTTTCCTATGCGACCTCGGCGGAAATGGCGGGCGAACTCGGCCCCTTCCCCGGCTACAAGCCGAACGCCAAGAACATGCTGCGCGTGATGCGCAACCATCGCCGCGCCGCCTATGGCGAAACGCAGGGCTATGAGGATCTGGCCGTCAATCCGGTGGCGCTGAAGGCAGGCGACTGCCCCGATGCCACGCTGATCGACCGCGCCCGCGCCGCCTGGGACCGGGCGATCGCGCTGGGCGAAAAGAACGGCTACCGCAACGCGCAGGCGACCGTCATCGCGCCGACCGGCACGATCGGCCTGGTCATGGATTGCGACACGACCGGCATCGAGCCGGACTTCGCGCTCGTCAAGTTCAAGAAGCTGGCCGGCGGCGGCTATTTCAAGATCATCAACCGCGCCGTGCCCGCCGCGCTGCGCACGCTTGGCTATTCGGAAGCCGAGATCGCCGAGATCGAGGCCTATGCGGTGGGCCACGGCAATCTGAACCAGGCGCCGGCGGTCAACCCCTCATCGCTGAAAGCCAAAGGCTTCACCGACGAGAAGATCGAAGCGGTGAACGGTGCGCTGGCCTCGGCCTTCGACATCAAGTTCGCCTTCAACAAGTTCACGCTGGGCGAGGATTTCTGCCGCGACGCACTGGGCCTGACCGACGAGCAGCTCGACGATTTCAGTTTCGAGCTGCTGCCGGCGCTGGGCTTTTCCAAGGCCGACATCGAGGCCGCCAACATCCACATTTGCGGCGCGATGACGCTGGAAGGCGCACCGCACCTCAAAGACGAGCATCTGCCCGTCTTCGACTGCGCCAACCCGTGCGGCAAGATCGGCAAGCGGTACCTCTCCGTCGACAGCCACATCCGCATGATGGCCGCCGCCCAGCCCTTCATCTCGGGCGCGATCTCCAAGACGATCAACATGCCCAATGCGGCGACCGTCGAGGACTGCAAGAACGCCTACATGCTGTCCTGGAAGCTCGCTTTGAAAGCCAACGCGCTCTATCGCGACGGCTCGAAACTGAGCCAACCGCTCAATTCGGCGATCATCGAGGATGACGAGGACGAGGACGATGCGGTCGACGCGCTGGTCGAGGCGCCCGCCGCCGCCCGCGCCGTGCAGGTCACCGAGAAGATCGTCGAAAAGGTGATCGAGCGGGTGCGCGAGCAGGAAAAGCTGCCGACGCGCCGCAAGGGCTACACGCAGAAGGCCAAGATCGGCGGCCACACCGTGTTCCTGCGCACCGGCGAATATGACGATGGCAGGCTGGGCGAAATCTTCCTGGACATGAACAAGGAAGGCTCGACCCTGCGCGCGCTGATCAACAATTTTGCCATCTCCGTGTCGCTCGGGCTCCAGTATGGCGTGCCGCTTGAGGAATATGTCGACGCCTTCGTCTTCACCAAGTTCGAGCCCGCCGGCATGGTGCAGGGGAACGATGCGATCAAGAACGCCACCTCGATCCTCGACTATGTGTTCCGCGAACTGGCGATCTCCTATCTGGGCCGGCACGATCTGGCCCATGTCGACCAGTCGGAATTCTCCTCCACCCCGCTCGGCAAGGGCATCGAGGGCGGCACCACCCAGCCCGTCTCCACCGGCTGGACCCGCGGCCACAAGCTGTCGGTCGTCTCGGGCAATGCGCCCAAGAACGCGCCGGCGGGCGCGGGCACGAGCAATGTGACGGCGATTTCGCCCGGTGCCGGCGGCACGGCGCTCGCCACCGCCCAAAAGCCGGTGCTCGAACAGCAGCAGGAGGTGTCGGCCTTCCACCGCGACTATGCCGAGCGCGCCGAGACCTTCAAGGCGGAGACCGAGGCCGAGGCCTCCACCGACGCCCAGGCCGACCGCCAGGCGGCCGCGCAGGCCGCCGCCGCCGCGGCCACCGGCCTGTCGCCCGACACCGCCAAAAAGCCGGACGCGGACGATGCCAGGCAGATCGCCGCCGAACGGCGCATGAAGGCGGTGATGCAGGGCTATACCGGCGACATGTGCGGCGAATGCTCGAACTTCACCATGGTGCGCAACGGCACGTGCCTGAAGTGCGACACGTGCGGGGCGACCAGCGGGTGTAGTTGAGGGCAGCGCTATGAACGAGAAAGCCAAAGCGGTACTAAGCCGCATGGTGCGCGACGCGCTTGATTCGAGACGTGTGCGCGCCTACGTCGCCGGTCAAAACCTGGGCGTGCCTTCATCCTTCGTAAACGCCGTCAAAAACAATGAGTTTGACGTGAACGATGGGCGCCTCGATACTCTCGTTGAGAGTCTCGGCATTGATCCTCGTAACGTTGACGCCGCTCGGAGGCCGCCACCATCGGCGGTGCCAAGGCAGGTGGAAAAGGCGAAACCAGCGAGCAATGTCGTGAGTTTTGACGCTTACAAGGCCAAAAAATGGCGGCAGATGTCTTTGTTCCAAGAGGACTGAACCAAAAAGAGATGGCGGAATTCGCAATTGAGTTCCGCCGAAAACTCGGTATTGGTCGCGGTGAACCGGTTGATATCGTCGATATCTTGGAGTTTGAGCTTGGCCAGTTCTATCCTGGCTATTCATTCCGCGTCCGGGAAGACGACAAGGTCGATTTCCGCGCACAGGCTCGGCCGCTGGAAAACACGATCATAGTGTCGGAATCGACGTACGACGCGGCGTGCGAGGGCGATTCTGACGCCCGTTTCATCTTGGCGCATGAATTGGGGCATTTCCTCCTTCACGCCGATCGCGCATTAAAGATGAACACAAACCGATATGGACTGGACTACGAGAAGCAGTTCGAAAACCTAAACAGCCTAACCAGCACGGAAGCACAGGCCGACATATTTGCACGCCACTTCTTGGCACCATGTTACTTGGCTTTCCAGTATCGGTCAGACCCTCATCAATTGTCTGTCCTCGCGGGAATTCCTCTTCGAGAGGCCAAAGCTGCCTGTACAATCTCTAAGCGAGATGAACTATATAGTTTGAGGCAATCATCAGCCACTTAATCATGCAATTTTCCGTCGTCATCGAGAAGACTGCCAGCAACTATTCCGCCTATGTTCCCGACCTGCCTGGTTGCGTGGCGGCCGGCGTGACAGTAGACGAAACACGCGCTGAGATCGCTGCCGCAATCCGCTTTCACATTGATGGCTTGAGCGAAGACGGCCTGCCCATTCCCGCTCCGCAAACGATGGTTGCCGAGGTCGAGGTTTAGGCGCCAAGGCCATCCCCGTCTGCCGTCATCCCCGTGCTTGCCTGCACTCGCACGTGTTGCGAGTGTCACAGGGATCCATTCCGTGATGCGGACGAGCGGGGCGCGATGGCCCAACCCGGCGACTGTGATTTCAACCACGTCACGCCAGCCAAGGCCTCAGGAATGGATTCCGGGGTCAAGCCCCGGAATGACGGCAGAGAGGTGGCTTTCACCCCGGCAGCCTAACCCCAGACGGCCTGCTTGTTCCCGCGCCGCATACAATCATCACCGAAGTCGATGTTTAGGCGCCAAGGCCGTTACCGCCTCCGTCATCCTTGGCCTCCGAGACAAGGACCCATTCCGTGATGCGGGTGGCGGGTGCCCGAAGACCAAGAACGAGCGGGATCTGCGGCACCGGTGCGCCACATAATCGGAACGGAATGGATCCTTGGGTCAAGCCCAAGGATGACGGTTGTGTCTTTCGTGCCCGCTTGGTGCAAAGCCTCAGGAATGGATTCCGGGGACAAGCCCCGGAATGACGGCGGAGAGTGCGCTTCCACGTCGGAAGGCTGACGCCAGGCAGCCTGCCCATTCCCGCACCGCAATCGATCATCCCCGAGGCCAACGTTTAGGCACCCCGTCTCCCCCTTGAGGGGAGGCACGAGAAGCGACCTTCGGACT
The DNA here is from genome assembly GCF_965223445.1 of Oceaniradius stylonematis. Lineage (NCBI taxonomy): Bacteria > Pseudomonadati > Pseudomonadota > Alphaproteobacteria > Hyphomicrobiales > Ahrensiaceae > Oceaniradius > Oceaniradius stylonematis. The sequence continues at coordinate 3,475,193 of NZ_OZ244994.1, read as the reverse complement.
TGATCCGAAGGGAAGCTGATCGGGTGGGGGTGGCAATGAAGCGCCGCAGGCAATCATTGCCACCGCCCGGCTCTGTCGCGCTTTGCACGCCATTCGCCTCGGGCTCGCGCCACGCGTCGCTCCCCGTCCTTCGGACCCCGCTCAAGGGGGAGGTTGGGCGCAAAGGCAGCCGGCCACCACCGTCAATCTCCGCCATCAGCGGAAGATGATGGCGCGGGGAGGCAAGGTGCCCCCCACCCTTCCTCCCTCCCCCGCAAGCGTGGGAGGGAGGACGCCAGCAATGTGCGTCGCGCCGGGCTTTGAGCCTGGCTCAAGGCATATGGCGTGTGCCGGGGCGTCGAGGTCCTCCCTCCCACATTCATGGGGGAGGGATGAAGGGTGGGGGGCAAGATGAAAAATGGAGATGTGACCGCGCAGAAAATCACACAGATCCCGACCCGCCCCGAAAAACTTATCCAACCGCCCTCAACCTCCCCTATCCTTGCCGCCATCGCCTTTGCGGAACAGGCCCGGTGTACCCGCCGGGTTGCGAAGGCGGCGACGGCCTGTCGGGTAGCGGAAGCGGTTCCGCCGCTGGGTGCTGAACCCTCACGGCAGGGCGGAATGAAGGTGCGGAGCGTGCCGCATGCGCGGTTCCGGCGATGACCCGCCGGCGCCAGAGCGGATGCGGCCGACCGGAGATGGCCGAGACTCGGTGCGGTGGTCATGCCGCGCGGCAGATGAAGGTGCCACAACATCTCCGGACAGCAGCCCCGAAAGAGCCATCTTCCGGGCCGGCGCTGCGCATGACGATCACCGCAAGCCCGTCGAACGGGCGGTCCGGCGACCGCATTTGTTCTTGTGCACGATGGCGATCACCGGATCGCCCGTTGTTCGCGTTTCTATAGCTCACGGCAGGTTCTCCTGCCGGAGAACGCCTCCGCGTCAGCGGCGAAACGTCGCCGACGCGCAGTCGCGCTTGCGGTCTACGCCCGAAAAGCCTGGCGCAAGGTCTTGCGCGGGCTGACGCCCACGTGCGCCCTGCGCTGGGGGCCAACGCGCACGTTGAGCGCAGCGGGGCGGCACGCCAACGAAAAAGCCCCGCGCCGGAGCGCGGGGCCGATCGTTCGGTCAGGCGGCCCGTCCCCCGGGCCGGCACTTACCAGTTGACGGCGAAGCGCCCGCCGATCGCAAACGACCAGTCGCCGCCAACCGTTGCCGCAAAATCGGCGCCGGTCGGGTTGGCATCGAACGGGTTGGGGTCTGCCGGCTGCGTACCGCCGGTCAGATGGCTGATGGCGCCGCCCAGCGACAGCGAGGCGCGTTCTGCCTTCATCTGGATACCGGTTCCCAGCGTCCAGGTGTCGGTCAAAAGATCTTCGGTGGTCGACACGCCCTGATCCCAGGTCAGGCTGACCGAGCCGGACAGCCAATCATTGAACTGGCGCCCGACACCGCCGGAGACGGTCCAGCCATCCTTCCAGAAATATTCGTTCCGGCTCGGAACGACGCCTGCAATCGTGTAGTCGAGCGTGTCGATGACGCTCCAGTCCGTCCACTTGACTGAACCGAATACCAGCGTGCCCTCGGCAACGCCCGTCTGGAACTTGGCTTCCACGCTCTGCGGCGTCGTGCCCGCGCCGGTGGCGGTGTAGGTACCCAACGGCAGGGCACGCGGAACGAGGCCGGTATATGTGCCGCCTGGACGGTGATTGACCTGGCTGCGGTAGAGGATCTGTGCGCGCAGCGCGATCTCGGGAATCTCGAAGGCTGCGCCCGCGCGGAAACCGGGCGTGTACGAGCCGTTGAACGTCAGCGTTCCGAAATCAGTCACCTCGGTGTAGTCAAACTGCTCAAGGAAAGCGCCGCCGATAAGCCAAATCTTGCCGTCGCCGATACCAAGGTCGCCGACCATGAAGCCGGCCGCACAGGTCAGGCCGAACTCGTCAACGCCCAGATTTGTCGAGGCCGTGGCATTCGACGTCTGTACGCCGCCGATGCGGATGCGATCGGCCTCTCGCTTCTGCGGTCCAAAGCTCGTCGAACCGCCATAGACTTCGGTGTAAGTACCGGCGCAGCGCGCATAGTCGGTCAGGTTGAGCTTGATGGCCGCCGTCGGAACCACATAAGTGTTTGTGTAGTTCGGGTCGGTCGCCGCAACGCCGTTGATCGTCGCATAGCCGCGCTGTGGAGCGACCACCGTTGCGCCGGCGCGCATGTTGAAATTGCCCTCTTCAAAGAGGATGTCCGTGTCGGCCGTGCCGCGCGAAAAGCCGCCGGCCTGGGCCGATGCGACCATGAGCGCCGTGCCCGCAACACCGGCAAGAAAAACCTTGACTGCCCCAACCATGGGATCCCTCCAACTTATGTGTTTTGCCCGTTCTGACCGAAACGCGCCGGACAGATCAAGCACAATTGCGGAGCGGGCGGCCGCGGCCGGTCTGCGCGGAAGTCCAAGCCGGCCGTTGTCGGGTAAATCGTCGCGCGGAACTGCGGCGATGCCGGCGCCGATGGCGAAAAAGCGCAGAATTTCCAAGCAAAACGCGGTCTCGGCGGCTGTTCAAGCCTGCATTGCGGTCACTGTTGCAAAAGCGTCACAATCTTGCCCTTTTTCGCGAAGTGACCCTTACGTGCCCGTAAATGCGCCGCCGCGGCGGTTCAGATGTCGGTGATTCGCGCCAGCGCCGCCTCGAGCTTTTCAAGCGCCGGCTTCGCTTCGGCGAGTTTGTCGCGCTCGGCCTCGACCACTTCGGGCTTGGCGTTGGCGACGAACTTTTCGTTCGCCAGCTTCTTGTCCAGACGCGCGATCTCGTCGCGCGCCTTGGCGATCGCCTTTTGCAGCCGCGCCTTCTCGGCCTCGATGTCGATCAGCCCGCCGAGCGGCAGGCAGACGGTGGCCTCGCGCACGACGATCTGGGCGGCGCCCTTGGGGGCTTCGCTCTCGATGACAATGTCCTCGGCCCTGGCAAGCTGCTTGATCGCCGGATCGTGGCGGAGCAGCCTTGCGCACGTGGTCTGGTTTGCGCCGACGACGGCAAGCGGTGCCTTGGCCGATGGCGGCACGTTCATCTCGGCACGCACCGAGCGGATGCCCGAGACCAGGTCAACCAGCCAGTTGATCTCGTCGGCGGCGCCCGCGTCTTCAAGCGCCGGCTCCGGCCAGGCGGCGTGGCACAGGAGCCCGTCGCGCGTGCCGGTCAGCGCCCACAACTCCTCGGTCATGAACGGCATGAACGGGTGCAGCAGCTTGTAGATCTCGTCGAGCGCAAACGCGGCGCAGGCGCGCGCCTCGGCCTTGGCGTCCTCGTCCTCTCCGGCAAAGACCGGCTTGAGCAATTCGAGATACCAGTCGCAGAACGTGTTCCAGACGAACTTGTAGAGCGCGCCGGCGGCTTCGTTGAAGCGGTAGGTCGCGATCCCGTCGGAGACTTCGCCTATGGTCCGGCCAAGCTCGGTCAGGATCCAGCGGTTGATGGTCAGCTTGGTGTCGGCAGGCCGGAAGCCGGCATCGTGGGCGACGCCGTTCATCTGCGCAAAGCGCGTGGCGTTCCAGAGTTTCGTGCCGAAATTGCGGTAGCCGGCAATGCGCGCCGGATCGAGCTTCACGTCGCGCCCCTGGGCAGCCATGATGGCCAGCGTGAAGCGCAGCGCGTCCGCGCCATAGTCGTCGATCAGCTCCAGCGGATCGATGACGTTGCCCTTGGACTTCGACATCTTGGCGCCGTGCTTGTCGCGCACCAGCGCATGCACATAGACGGTGTGGAAGGGTTCGATCCCCCTGCCCTCATCGTCCTTCATGAAATGCAGGCCCATCATCATCATCCGGGCGACCCAGAAGAAGATGATGTCGAAGCCGGTGACCAGCACCGATGTCGGATACCAGGTGTCGAGCGCCTCGGTCTTCTCCGGCCAGCCAAGCGTCGAGAACGGCCACAGCGCCGAGGAGAACCAGGTGTCGAGAACGTCGGGATCGCGCCTCAGATCGACATCGTCGCCGTAATGGGCGCGCGCCTCGGCTTCTGCCTCGTCCTGCGAGCGTTCGACGAAGACGGTTCCGTCCGGCCCGTACCAGGCCGGAATGCGGTGCCCCCACCAGAGCTGGCGCGACACGCACCAGGGCTGGATGTTCTCCATCCAGTCGAAATAGGTCTTCTCCCAGTTGCGGGGGACGAACTCGGTCCGCCCCTCGCGCACCGAGGCGATGGCAGGCTCGGCCAGCGTCTTGGCGTCGGCGAACCACTGGTCGGTCAGCATCGGCTCGATGACCACGTGGGAGCGGTCTCCGAAGGGCTGCATGATGCGCTTGGCCTCGACGAAGGGGATCGCATTGCCCTCCTCGTCGGTGGTCATCACGGCGAGGCCCTCGCCGGTGATCTGGTCGATCACGCGCTGACGCGCCTCGAACCGGTCGAGCCCGCGCAGATCGTCGGGCACCAGGTTGATCGCGTCCGCTTCCGCCTCGTCGAGCGTGCGCTCGCCGCGCGCCACGGCCTGGGCAATGGCCGCCGCCTCGGCATAGGGCGCGCCGTCGTCGCGCATGGCGGCTTTCGTGTCCATCAGCCGGTACATCGGGATGGAGCCGCGCTTTGCCACGTCATAGTCGTTGAAATCGTGGGCGCCGGTGATCTTCACCGCACCGGAACCGAAGTCGGGGTCGGGATAGTCGTCGGTGATGATCGGGATCAGGCGGCGATGTTCTTTCGGGCCGACCGGGATCTCGCACAGTTTGCCGACGATCGGCGCATAGCGCTCGTCGGACGGATGCACCGCGACGGCGCCGTCGCCCAGCATCGTCTCGGGGCGGGTCGTGGCGATGGAGATATAGTCGCGCGTCTCGCGAAGCGTCTCGTTGCCGTCCGCGTCCTTTTCGACATATTCATAGGTCGCGCCATCGGCGAGCGGATATTTGAAGTGCCACATATGGCCGTCGACCTCGATGTTCTCGACTTCGAGGTCGGAGATCGCGGTCTCGAATTTCGGGTCCCAGTTGACCAGCCGCTTGCCGCGATAGATCAGCCCTTCCTTGTAGAGGCGCACGAAGACTTCGAGCACCGCCTCCGACAAGCCGTCATCCATGGTGAAACGCTCGCGCGACCAGTCGCACGATGCGCCAAGCCGTTTGAGCTGGTTGAAGATCTGCCCGCCGGATTCGTCCTTCCACTGCCAGACGCGTTCGACAAACTTCTCGCGGCCCATCTCGCGCCGCGTCATGTTCTCGCCGCTCTCGGCAAGCTGGCGCTCGACGACCATTTGCGTGGCGATGCCGGCATGGTCCATGCCCGGCTGCCACAGCACATTGTTGCCCAGCATGCGTTGGTGACGGATCAGGACGTCCTGCAGCGTGTTGTTGAGCGCATGGCCCATGTGCAGCGAGCCGGTGACGTTCGGCGGCGGAATGACGATGCAATAGGGATCGGCGCCATCGCGCGCACCGGCACCGGCGGCAAAGGCGTTGGCCGCGTCCCACGTTTCGGCAATGCGCGGCTCGACGCGCGAGGCGTCAAATGTCTTGTCCAGCATGAGAAAGGTTCCGTTGGCGCCGGGGAAAACCCCGCCGCTGTAAACCGGATGCGCCCGGCCCTGTCAACAAAGCGCTCGGCGGGAGGCTGGCTCAGCCCTGGCGCGGGTCGCCACGCGCGATGCGTTCGATTTCGGCGCGCACCAGCCGCTCGACCATCGAGGGCAGATTGTCATCCAGCCATTCGGCCAGCATCGGACGCAACATCTGTTCGGTCATCGCTTCGAGATCGCGGCCAGCCTGGGCCTTGAGCGTCTCCGACAGCGCGCTGAAAGAGGTTTCCACCGATCGGCTGACCTCGCTGGAAATCAGCGGTTCGAGCGCCCTTGCGTCCGCCACGCTTTCGGTGCGCGCATCGACGACACCCGCCGCCGGCGGTTCGTCCGGTTGCACCTCGACCATGACCGGAGCCGCCGCCGGCCCGGGCTGGCCGGCCGAGCGCAATTCACCGGCTGTGGCCGACAGCACGCTTGCCACCTCGGCGAAGGCGCGGCTGTCATCTTCTGAGAAGCGCGCCTCATATTTGCCGTTGGCTCTGGCCGGGGTAACGTTGACGTCGCCGGCTGCCGTATCGACGACGCTCTCGCGGCCGTCGAACGTTCCGGGCGCACGGGCGTCCAGCGCCTCGGCAAAATCATCTAGATCCGAGCGGCTCATCGGCGGCCGTCCGGCACCCGTCTCCTCGTCCGGCACTTCGGCGGCGGCGTCCGGCACAGCTGCCGTCGAGGCCGCCGGGTCCGGTGCCGGCCGTTGAGCGGCATCCTGTGTGTCGCTGCGCTCGATGATCCGGCGGATCGACGAGAGAATGTCGTCCATCGAAGGCTGGTCGTTGGTGGGATTGGGTTGGCCCATGTCGTTCATCGTCCCGCTGCGCATTTGCGAATCACTGGGCCGACATTAGCCAACCGTCCCGGCAATGAGAATCCCGGGGCACGCGATTGCGCCGGCATTCACAGGAATGCGCAGCCGCCGATCAGCGGCCGTCGGGGGTGCGCAAGCCGTACCAGAGATCCTTGACGGCGTTGTAATGCTCTTCGGGATCGTGCTGGCGCACGTTCAGGCCGAGGCGGGACGCGGTCAGGCGGCCGACGGCGGACGCCAGCGCATAGGATGACACGACGAGGTTGCGCTGCGCCTGGATCTGCGCGACCTGCGCGTCGAGCACGGTCGCCTGGGCGTTCAGCACGTCGAGCGTCGTGCGCTGGCCGACATTGCGCTCTTCGATGACGCCGTTGAGCGCCAGTTGCGAGGCGCGCACCGATTCCTGGTTGGCGCTGAGCGAGGCGCGCGAGGCCTCGAGCTGGGTCCAGGCCGAGGCGACCGCGGCGCGGACCTGATCGCGCGCCACGTCGATGTCGATCCGGGCCTGTCCAAGCTGTTCCTTGCGCTGACGCACGGTCGCGCTCGCCTGCCCCCCCTGATAGATGGGTACGGTGAGCTGCGCGCCGATCGAGGCGGCGGTTCCGGAGGTGCTGCCCCGGCTCGTCGAAGTCGTGGCCTGCGAGAGAGACGCGCTCACACCGATCTGCGGCAGGAAGGCGCCTTCGGCGGCCTTGACGCTGAAGAGGCTGGAATCGACCAGCGCATCGCGCACCTTGATCGCCGGATGATGGGCAAAGGCGGTCGAATAGGCGCCATCGAGCGAGCCCGGCAGCAGGCGCGACAGCGGCTGGGCCGGCGACAGCGCGCCGGGATTGACCCCGGTCAGCTGACGATAAACCGCTTCGCTGGAGCCGACCGCTGCGCGCGCGGCGGTCAATTGCGCGCGGGCGCCGGCAAGACTCGCCTCGGCCTGGGCGACATCGGTGCGCGTGCCCTCGCCCACCTCGAAACGCGCGCGGGCTGCGCGAAGCTGCTCCTGCAGGAACTCCAGGTTGCGGGCCCTGAGAGACGCGATCTGGCGGTTCTGGACGACATCCATATAGGCCTGGGCGGTGTCGAACAGCACGTTCTGCTCTGTGTTGCGCAGGTTCTGCCGCTCGGCGCGCACGCCGGCTTCCGCCGCCTGGACATTGTTGCGGGTCTGGAAGCCGTCGAAGATCGCCTGATTGATCTCGATGCCGAAGCTGACCTGCGACTGGCCGCGACCGGTTGCCGGTCCGCCGCGCGAATCCGACGAATAGACGATGCCGGACGTGCCCGTGACGCGGGGACGCATGCCCGACTTGGCCAGCGGAACACCCTCATCGGTGGCCCTCAGGCCGGCACGCGCCGAATTGAGCTGCGCATTGTTCTCATACGCCTTGGCGAGCGCGCCATGGATGGTATCGGCCGCCCAACCGGACACGGGCACCGCCAAAACGGACAACGCCACCATACCCGTAATCCAAACTCGACGCATGAACGTCTCCTGTTCGCGCTCGGCCCACCCACGTCCGCTCTGGCGAACATAAATACTCGGCATCCAATTAGAAGTGTCGGCCGGGACCCGGCAAGTTAACAAAATATAACGTTCCGGCTTTTGGGGGCCCTGTTGCTGATCGGCAACGCCCGCGTCACCCAATCGCTCAGAAGGCGAATTCGGGCTCCTTGGCAAAGCCCGGCAAGGGCTTGGCCGAGACATTGAAAGCCCGTCGATGCGACAGGACGCCCTCATCGTCGCGAATGTGCAGCACCGCGAAGCCGGTCGGACCATGGCCTTCGACGACGACCAGACGGCCGCCCGGCTTGAGCTGGTCGAGCAGCGCGGAAGGAACGAAATCGACCGCGCCGGCCATGAAGATCACATCGTAGGGTCCCTCGCCGACAAGCCCTTCATTGAGCGGGCCGGGTACGACGGCAACGCTGTCAAAACCGTTGTCGCCGAGCGTTTCGGTGGCCCGGGCGGCGAGTGCCTCGTCGCTTTCAAGCGCAATCACCGCGCCGCTGAGGCGCGACAGGATCGCCGATGAATAGCCAAGGCCGCAGCCGACATCGAGGACCAGGTCCGACGGCCGCGGATCGGCAAGCTGGACGAGCCGGGCGAACGGCGCCGGGTCCATCATGTAGCGCGGCACGTCGGCGCCCTCATTGAGCTCGATATCGTCGTCGATATAGGCGAACGGGCGCTGACGGGCCGGCACGAAGGCCTCGCGCGGCACGGTCAGCATCGCCTCGATGATCGCAATGTCGGTCACATCGCTCGGCCGGACCTGGCTGTCGACCATCGCGCGTCGCAGTTCGGTGAAATCCTGGCCCATCTCAATCGTCCCGTTTCAGGCATTGCGCGCGTGAACGCCAACCGCCTGCCGGATCACCGGCCCAGGGGCACGGTTCGCCGCGCACGGAAGGGATGGAGGCCTCGCCCGGAATCGAACCGGGGTACAAGGATTTGCAGTCCTCTGCGTAACCACTCCGCCACGAGGCCGGCCAACGCGCCTATCGCGTTGCTGCGATATGGGTTTTCGGTGCGCGGGTCAACCGGCATTCAGAACAGTCTGCCTGTCCCTCAACGCGCGGTCAGGAAGCGCCGGGCTCCATGTCATCGGCTGCTCCTTCCCGAAGGAACCGATCGTAGACGGCGAGCGTCTGTCGCGCCTCGTCTGGATCCGGATCGGGCCACCAGACCGTCGTCGGCGTCTCGGCGTAGCTCACCAGACCAACCGGCGCGACCGGCCGCGCTTCGGTCAATCCATTCTTGAGCTGGTCGTTCGGCCCGGCGCAGACAAGAGCCGGGCGGGAGAGTTGGGGCAGTCTGGCACGGGTATCGTAACTGAACGCAGTCCGGTACGCCCGGTCGTAAGTCGGACCGCTTTCGACAATGCCGAGCGCGTAAAGATGCAAGTCGCCGGCGGCCGGAACACCAAGCTTCCTGGCGGCGGAACGCTCGACATTGTACCAGGGCCAATACATGAACATGTCGCGGCGCCAGTTCCAGATGGCCAGCAGGTGCTGCCCCCATTTGTCCGGCGTGAAATCGAGAAAATAGTTCGTCAACAGGTCGGTCTGGAAATCGGGCGCGATGAAGACCGGCCCTTCCATCACGATGCGCCCGACCCTTTCGGGCGCGATCACCGCCATTTCGAGTGCCACCAGCGATCCGGTATGCGAGCCCCAGACGTCCGCCTGGTCGATCCCCATCGCATCGAGAAGGGACAGCATGTCTTGCGCAAGCGTGGCCGTGCTCACCTCGCCGGCGGGCGGCGCTGAAAGCCCGTTGCCGGGATAGTCGACGGCAAAAACCCGCCGGCCTTCCGCAAGCCCGGCGATGACAGGCGCGAACTGTGCCGATGAACCGCCTCCGGTGGGGATGACCAGGAGCGGGTCGCCTTCGGCTCCGGCCCGGCGCAGGTGAATGCGGCCGCGCGCCGTCTCGACATAGTCATACCAGATGGACGGTGCCGGCAACGCCTCGGCCGGCGGCGGGAGCGCCACGCCGGCTGGCAGCTGCAGTGCTTCCAACGCTCCGGCAAGGCCGGCCGCGTCGCGAACATCGGCAAGGTTGTCCGCCTCCTCGACCGCATCGGCACACATGGCCCACGCCGCCGCATAACCTTCTGGACGCTGGGCTGCGCCGATGAACGCGTCGGACAGTTCCTCGACGGCGGGAACCGGTCCGCCGTCGGCGGCAGGCAATGACGGATTGTCCGGCACGAGCAAATGCCGGTCCCGGATGAAGGACCAAAGCGCGATCAGATGCGTGCCGTCACCGCGCAGCGACAGGTCCGGCGGCATCACGGCCGACCGCTTCCAGCCGCTGGCCGACCAACGGTCGATGGCGAAGCCGGCGCGCGCATCGAACTGTCCCAGGCTCAGCAGCCGGGCACAGACCGGTGCGGCAAGATCATGGCCGGCGATGACGCAGGGTTCGTCGCCGAGCCAGGCCAACGCCTCCGCCACGCTTTCGGCCATGTCCTCGACGGTTCGCGGCGCAACGCCGGACGAATAGCCGGTGCCGGGCATCTCGACGGCAATCACGCGCCAGCCCGGAATGCAGTGAGCAAGGGTTTTGGCGACCGATTGCGCCGACCGGACCAAGCCGGGCAATACGACAAGATTGGGCCCCTCGCCGTTGAGCCAAAGCCTTATCTGGCCGCGCGATGTCGTCACGTAATGCGGCCGGAGACCGGGCTCACGCGCCAAGGTAGGCCTCCTTGACGCGCGGGTTCTCGAGCAGGCTGTCCGCCGCGTCCTCGATCACGATCCGGCCGGTTTCGAGAACATATCCGCGGTCGGCAAGGCGGAGCGCCAGGTCCACGCGCTGTTCGACCAACAAAATGGTGATGCCGTTCTGGTTGAGTGCCCGGATCGCATCGGCCAATTGATCGACCATGATCGGCGCGAGACCGAGCGAGGGCTCGTCGAGCATCAGGCAGCGCGGATTGGCCATGATGCCGCGCGCGATCGCAAGCATCTGCTGCTGGCCGCCCGACAGCGTACCCGCCTTCTGCTCGCAGCGTTCCCGAAGGATCGGAAAAAGCTCGTAGACCCAGGCAAGACGCTCGGCCTCGGTGCGGCCGCCGCTGTGGGCACGGATGCCGCCCAGCTCGATATGCTCGGCCACGCTCATGTCCTTGAACAGCAGTCGCCCTTCGGGAATCTGAACAACACCTGTCGAGATGATGTCGTGCGGCTCCATGCGTTCGATGGGCTTGCCATCGAACATGATCGTGCCCGACGTCGGCCGGACAAGCCCGGATATGGTTTTCAGGACGGTCGTCTTGCCGGCACCGTTCGAGCCAACCAGCGTGACCACTTTGCCATCGGGAACCGTAATGCAGAGATCGTGGATGACCGCCCTGCGGCCATAGCTCACATTGATGTCGCGCAGTTCAAGCACTGACCGCCTCCCGTCCCAGATAGACGCGGATCACGTCCGGATTGTCGACCACCGCGGCGGGCGTGCCTTCGGCAATCTTCTCACCATGATCGAGCACGACCACACGGTCGCAGACGCCCATGACGACGCGCATGTGATGCTCAACGAGCAGGACAGACGTTCCATTGTCGCGGATCTTGCGGATCATGTTCACCAGCCGCTGTCCCTCCTCGGGGTTCATGCCGGCGGCCGGCTCGTCCAGCAGAAGAAGGGCCGGTTTGGCGGCCAGGGCGATGGCGATTTCCAGCCGGCGTTGATCGCCATAGGACAGCGATTCGGCGTTGTCGTCCGCGTGGCCGGCCAGATCGCAGAAGTGCAACGCCGCCATCGCGTCCCGGTCGACATCGGCTTCCTCGGCGCGATAGGTGGCGGTCCTGAAGATCGACGCCATCCAGCCGGTCTTCTTGGTGCGATAGGTCGCGGCCCGGACATTGTCATGGGCCGACAGCGCCGGAAAAAGGCTGGTGATCTGGAACGTTCGTGCGACGCCCAGCCTGGCAATCCGGTCGGCGCGCATTCCGGTGATGTTCTGCCCCTTGAGGTGGACGGTTCCGGATGTGGGCTGCATCGAGCCGGCCAGCATGTTGAACAGGGTCGTCTTGCCGGCCCCATTGGGACCGATTATGCCCAGGATTTCGCCCGGCTGGACCTCGAAATCGACATCGGAAACGGCGGTCAAGCCACCGAACTTCTTGGTCAGCGTGTTGACAGAAAGGATCGTCATTCGCCCGCCTCCACCTGTGCCTGGCGTGCTGTCCGCACGGTGGACCTGTCCGCAAAGCGGCGCCACAGACTGACAAGCCCGCCGGGAAGGAAGATCACCGAAACCGTCAGCAGCGCTGCGAAAATGACCATCCGCAATGCACCCGTCGCGCGCAGGAGTTCCAGCAGCCCCACATAGATGAGTGCGCCGAGGATGGGCCCGGCGATGGTGCCGCGCCCGCCAACGATCACCATGATCAGGATCGCGACCATGTAGTTCAGACTCATCACTTCCGGCGTGATGACCGTCAGGTAGTGGGCGAAGATCGCGCCGGCAACGCCGGCAACGGCGGTGGCGACGACAAATGCCAGCAGCTTGGTGCGGAAGACATCGACGCCCAGCGAAGCGGCAAGCTGGGCATTCTCGCGTACGGCGATGAAGGCCCTGCCTGTGCGGCTCAGCATGAGCGCATGGCATGCGTAGGCAAAGGCCACCACGAGCAGCAGCGAAAGATAGTAATAGTCGAGCGCCGAGGACAGCTCGAAACCCGCGCCGACGCCCAGCGGCGCGATGTTGGAGATCCCCATCGGGCCGCGCGTCAGGTCGACCCAGTAGTTGGTCGTCGTGAAGATGATCGAGCCGAACCCGAGCGTGAGAATGACGAATTGCGGGCCCTCGATGCGCAACGCGACATAGCCGATGACGAAGCCGAACGCGCCGGCGACGATGCCGGCCATCAGCAGGCCCGGAAAGCCGGGGAAACCGAAGTTCATCCCCAGAATGGCGGCCGTATAGGCGCCGATTCCGAAGAAGGCGGCATGGCCGAAGCTCAGTTCGCCGATATAGCCGACGATGATGTTGAGGCTGAGCGCCAGCAGCGAATACAGCATCCACAGAACCAGCAGATGGTGGAAATAGGTGTTGGACGTGGCCAGCGGCAGAACGAGCGCCGCCGCCACGGCGAGGATGGGAAGAAAACGCGCCATCATGGTCAGGCCCTCCGCGCGGCGCCGAACAGGCCGTTGGGCCGCCAGAGCAGCACAACGATGATGATGGAAAAGCCGATCGCCTGCGCGAAGCCCATCGAGATGTAACCGCCGGCCAGCGCCTCGACGACGCCGAGGATCAGCCCGCCGATCAGGGCGCCTGGTATGCTGCCAAGACCGCCCAGGACGACGACGATGAACCCTTTGAGAACGGCCCAGGTGCCAACCGTGGGAAAGATCATCGCCGTGGGTCCAACGAGTGCTCCGGCAAGGGCGGCCAGTCCGCAGGCGACCATGAAGGTGACGGTGTAGACACGCCGGATGTCGACGCCGGTCAGCGCCGCGCCTTCCGGATTTTGCGCCGTGGCGCGCATCATCTTGCCCATGCGGGTTTTCTGGATGAACAGGTAGAGCAGCACCAGAACGAGCGCGCCGACGGCGAAGATGAGCATGCGTTGCTGGGTGACAATCACCGGCCCCAGGGGAACGATGCCGTCCGCGAACGGGCTTGCGACATATTTCGGATCGGCGCCGAAGATCAGTTCGCCGCCATTGGTCAGCAGAAGCGCAAGGCCAAGGCTCGAGAGCAGGACAGTGAATTCATGCTCCTTGCGCAACGGCCAGAAGAAGAAGCGGTTCGCCAGTATGCCGAGCACCGCCACACCCAGCGTGGCGACGATGCCGGCCGATATGTAGTCGAGACCCAAAAGCTTTGCGGCAAAGAAGGTGAAGAAGGCGCCGAGCATGTAGAACTCGCCATGCGCGAAATTGATGATGTGCAAAACGCCGAAGACCAGGGTCAGGCCGGTCGCGATGAGGACATATGTCATCCCGTTGACCAGCCCGTTCATGATCTGCTGCGTGAGAAGGACAAGCTCCATCTCCATGGGCGTTACCGATCTTCCTGTTGGTTATGGCCGTCTGCGGCAAATGGATGGATGCGGGCCCGCGGCGATGCCGCGGACCCGCCGGGAGGAACGTCAGTTCACCGAGGCGATCTTGCCGTCCTGAATCTGGATCAGGTAGATGTTCTGCTCTGCCTGGCCGATATCATCGAATGTGACGTTGCCCAAAAGCGTGTCCCATTCGTTGCTGCGGATCGTCTCGGCCAGTTCGCCATAGTCGCGGACCGTCCCGGCCGCATCGATCGCTTCGGCGAGCACTTCGATCGATTGGGCGCCGATCGAGCCGATGAAGGAGGGTTCGTTGTCGAACATCTCGTCATACTTGGCGACCCATGCGAGAAGCTCGGGATCCTGGCTGTCGGGGGCAAACAGCGAAACCGAGTACACGCCCTCCAGTGCCGGGCCCGAAAGCTCGACCAGCTTGGGGTTCATGTTGCCGGCGGACGCAATGGTCGTGCCGCGATAGCCGACCTGGCGGATCTGCCGGTAGATGGTCGCGCCCTGCGCCGTATTGATCGCCGATACGTAGATCGCATCGGGATTGGCGGCACGCAACTTGGTCAGCGCGGTGGTGAAATCGGCGTCGTCCTTGTTGTAGTACTCATTGCCGAGCACCTCGATGCCGCATTCGCTGAGCAGCTTTTCATAGTTCTCGACTTCAAGACGGCCATAGTCGTCATTGATGGTGATGAAGGCGATGCTCTCCAGGTCCATCCGGTCGCAGATGAATTGCGAATAGGCGCCGGACATCATGGTCGATGTCGCATTGAGACGAAACAGCCAGTCATGACCTTCGCGCGTCGTGTCGGGATGCTGGGATGTGGTCATGATGGTCAGAATACGATCCCGCGTGACCTCCTTCATCGTCAGGGCCACCGACGAGAACCATCCCCCGACGATGACATCGACATCGTCCTGTTCGATGGCGCGCTTGGCCGCGCTGACGCCTTCTTCGGGGCTTCCCTTGTCATCATAGGTGACAAGTTCGAGCATCCGTCCATCCAGCACACCGCCATTTTCGTTGACGATGGCGACCATGGCTTCCATGCCCTCGACGGCGAGTTGGCCGTCGAACGCGCCCGGCCCCGACAACGGCGCGATTGCGGCAATGCGGACTGGCTCCTCCTGGGCATGAACGGCCATCGTTCCGGCGGCGATGAATGCGGCCGTCGTGGCGGCAAGGATCGATTGGAGTCTCATGGGTTTCCTCCCTTGTAAATCAAGTGGTTATGGTCTGTCTTTGAGATACTTCATCTGCAGTTCCTCGATCTGCGGAAAGCCGATGAAATCGATGAAATCATTGTGCGCAACGACCGGGCGGGGCAGCGCGGCGGCGCTTCTGTCACGGGCAAGCACTTCGAGGTTCTCGCGCAACGCCTTGGCGGCGGTCATCAGCGGCACCAGCGGAAATGTGGCAAGTCCCGCAACCTCGGCGACCTCGTCTGGCGACAGGTCCTTTTCCAGCCAGCCAAGAAGCTGCAACGACAAGGGTACGCCGCAGCCTTCACGCATGGCCCGCAGCCCGTCGATCGAGCTGAAACATTTCGAGATTGGCTGAATGATGTCGGCGCCGGCTGCCACATAGGCCTTGCCGCGGGCGATCGCCTCGGCAGGGTCGACGACGTCGGTACGCGCGACGATCAGCGTATCGGGGTTGCGCCGCGCGGCTGCGGCGGCGGCGATCTTGGCCTCGGCCTCCTCGCTGGAAATCACCTCGACACCGCCCACGCAGATCGGACAGCGCTTGGGCGCGAGCTGATCCTCCAGAATGACCGCGCTTGCGCCGGCGGCCTCAAACTCGCGAACGGTGCGCATGACGTTGATGGCGTTGCCGTAGCCGGTGTCGATATCGGCAACAAGCGGCACATTGATCGCGCCGGCGACATTGCGCACGACGGTCAGGTTCTCCGTCATCGTGTAGAGTTCGGCATCCGGTTCGCCGAGGAAAGAAGCCGAAATACCGAAGCCCGATGTCATCACGGCATCGAAGCCGGCTTCCTCGATGAGGCGCGCTGACATGGCGTCGTATGCGCCGGCCGCCCAAACCGTCTTTTGCGATCTGACCCGGTCGGCCCAATCCGTTGGTGCCGCGCCTGGCGTATTGATGACGTTCATGACGCGTTTTCCTCCGCCTCTCGCTTGAGGTATCCAAGCAGTCCGCCGGCCTCGAGCATGGCGACGTCGGCGTGCGCAAGCGGCTCGAACCCGGTTTCGGTGCCCTGGGTGATGTTGCGAATGCGCACGGCGCGCCAGTCGACTTCAATCTCGTCCCAGCGGTCGACGAATGAGCGGATGCCGGGGCAACCGACCTGGGGAAATCCCATCGATATCTCGCCACGCCAGTAGCCGGGCGAAAACGATTCCGCGATCACGCCGGCGATCCCCAGATGCCGCAGCGCCTTCATCGGCGGATAGTGCGGATGGCCGTAACCGAAATTGTGACCGCCGACGATCAGATCGCCTGGCCGGACCCGGGCGGCGAAGTCCGGGTCGTAGGACGTCATGGCGAGCGCGGCGAGTTCGTCCAGATCCTGGATCTTGATGTTCTTGACGCCGACGATCTGATCGACATCGAAATCGTCCTCGTCGAAGACGAAGGCAACGCGGCCATGCAGGTTCCTCAACGCCATGGTCGCCTCACATGTACTTGCGCGGGTCGGCAATGCGCCCCTCGATCGCCGAGGCGGCGACGGTGGCGGCGTTGCACAGATAGATTTCGGAATCGGGGCTGCCCATGCGGCCCTTGACGTTCAGCGTCCCCGTCGAGACGGCGCGCTGCCCTTCGGTCATGGTGGCGATCCTGCCGTAGCAGAAGTCGCAGCTTGACGTTGAGACGTAGGCGCCGGCTTCGGCGAGCGTCGAGATGTAACCGCGGCGTCCGGCTTCGGCCATGATCTCGTGGCTGGTGGGAATGACGTGCAGCATGAACCCCTGGCGAACCTGACGGCCCTTGAGGATCTTCGCCGCGACCTCGATGTCTTCGAGGCGACCGGATGCACACGAGCCCAGATAGCCGGACTGGACGTCCAGCCCGACAAATTCCGACAGGTTGCGCGTGTTGGCCGGCGTCGGCGGCACAACGATAATCGGCTCCAGATCACCGAGTTCGATCTCGTGGACAGCGGAGTAATGCGCATCGGGATCGCTGCGAACGGGCTCAAGCTGCTTCTTGGCGCGTTCCAGCGCGTAGTCGAGCCGCTCGCCCTCGGGGTTGACGATCGCGGTCAGCGCGCCGGTGAACATGGCCAGACAGGTGATCGACTGAATGCCTTCGGTTGTCAGCCCGTCGAGCCCGTCGCCGCCGAGTTCGAGCACCTGAAACCGGCATGAGGAGGGTCCCAGGACGCGCACGATGTGGTGGAACACATCGCGCGCCATGACGCCGGGCCTCAGCGTGCCATGCAGGTTGACGCGCACCGTCTCGGGAACCTTGATCGACACCTTTTCACGCACGAAGGCCTCAAGGACATTGCGCCGCATGCCGATCGCCAGCGTGCCGAACGTTCCGAGCTGGCTGATATGGCCGTCAAAATGGACGACGAAGGCGCCGGGGGTCGCATAGCCGACCTCGGCGGCGACCTGGTGGCCGATACCCTTTCGTTCATAGAGCGCGACGCCATTGTCGGCGCACCATTGGCGCGTGCCCTTGTGCAGTTCTTCTTCCTTGGGCGTCGCGACCGGGACCATGTGGTCGATGAAGATCCCGTAGCGCTCCGGCTCGGCGACCTTGTCGATGCCGAACTCTTCCTTCATCTGCTGGAAATAGACGTCGGTGTAGCCGGGGAAGTCATAGGCCAGCACGAAGTCGGGCTTGGCCATGATCTCGTCGCCCGCGCGCACGCTCTCCAGACCCGCGGCGCGTGCCAGTATCTTTTCAGTGATCGTCAAGCCCACTTCCGCTCTCCCAACGCAGCCGGTTGTTCAGTTTGATTGCGACGGATCGGCCAGGCCCAGCGAGCCCGGGTTCATGATGCCGTTCGGGTCGACCGACCGCTTGATCGCCGACAGCAAATCCCATGTCGGCGGGTTCAGCACCGAGCGGAACGGATAATCGCGGGCGACCTGCCAGTTCACACCGCCCAGGCTGATGTAGAGCTGCTGGGTGGCGTCCCGCAGTTCGGCAACGGCCTGGCGCGCGGCCGGATTTGCCGGACGATCCAGCCAGGGCCTGGTGATGTCCTCGCCGACGCTCTGGACGTGCAACGGGGTGATCTCGTCATGCCAGTAGAAGGCAGGCTCGATGAAAAACTCGTTGCCCACGGTCAGGCTCATCACCGAATAGACGATGCCGTGCTCGTCCATGAACGGCTTCCTTTCGGCGAAGAAGGCGTCGTTGGCCTCAACGACTTTCCGCCAGTCACCCATCGGGAAGACCGCGTGGATCGGCACCCAGCGCTCGCCGTTCAAGCCGAGCATGCCGCGCACCGGACCGAACGGCTTGGACCGCATGACGCGCGGCACGGACGGGTCGAGCTCGGTGCCGGCGTCGGCGCATATTTCGCGCGCGCGCGCCATGGAGACTGCGAGTTCGTCGTCGTTGCGTGCCTCGAGCACCAGATGCAGCGTGAATTCATGCTTCTTGAGAAACGACGTGCCTCCGGCGGCCACCGCCGCGGCATCCTTGATGCCGCCCATCAGCGTCTTGCCGGTCTTGGCGACGTTGCCGAGCACCTTCAAGCCGTCCGAGATGCGGTTGACGCTGGCCGAATGGGACGCCTTGGTCCTGTCGATGCCAAACCCCTCCGAAACCAGCCGCTCGCGGGCCATGGCCACCTGTGCGCCGGCCATGTCCGCCATCGACCGGAAGCCGAACGACAGAAAACCGACCGCTTGCGGCTTCGGCCAAAGACGCAGGGTCGCCGCGGTCTTGAAACCCAGCGCGCCGGTATCGCCCAGGAAAAGGCCGGTCAGGTCCGGGCCGCCCTCACGGGTGAACGGCTTGGTGTCCCGGCGGCCGCCCGAGCCGGTGGTCACCAACGTGCCGTCGGGCAAGACGACCGACAGGCCGATCACCGATTCGGCGACGGTGGCGTTGAGCGTGGAGCCGAAAAAGGCGCTGTTCTGTGACAGGGCGCCGCCGACCGTCGCGTTGATGCCGGACAACGGTCCCCAATAGCCGGTACGCAGACCGGTTCCCTCCAAGGCCTTGTCGAGGCCGGCCCAGGTGCATCCGGCCTCCACCGTGACGTAGAGGTCATCGGTGTTGACCTCAATGACGCTGTCGAGATCGCAGGCATCGATGACGATGGCGTCTTCGACGGCAGGCAGGTAACCCTTGTTGTAGGACATGCCGCCACCGCGGGGCACGACGGCGATGCCATTGTCGGCCGCGATGCGGACAGCGGCCGCTGCATCGCCGGCCGATGACGGAAACACGATGGCCAGCGGCCGAATGCCGGGCTGCCAGAAGACGTCATTGGCATAGAAGTCCCTCGTCTGGTCATCGGCCCTGACCTTGCCGCCCAGAGCGTCCTGCAGCGCCGCGACGCCCGGATGGCGCCCGCCGGCGATATCGACATGTTCGTTCATTGGATTGGGCCCTTCTTGTCGGACGGCGAAACCGGCTCGAAACGGAAGCCGCCATCGCCTCGATGGGCGATGCGGCCGGCATGCGGCCGGTCGAAATGAGCGGGAAAGATCAGAGCGTCTTCGGACGCCAGAACCTCGAGGAGGCGGGCACGCGTGAGCGGCGCCTGATCGTTGTCCTCGCACAGAAAACAGTTCAGATCCGGCTCGAACACCTGCATGGCGCGATGCATGACGTCGCCTGTGAACCAGCCGGATTGGCCGCCGGAATGCACCCGCAGGACAAGCTGGCCGCTGGTATGGCCGGGAGCGGCGTGAAACGTGAATCCGGGCAGCAGTTCGTCGCCATCGCCGACCCAGCGGACAAGGCCGGCGTCGACGACCGGCTCGATGCTGTCCTCGATGACGGGAACGCCCTCGGGCTGAGCGGTCGCGGTGACGCCGCCCGGCTGCCAATTGCGGTATTCGGCGGCTCCGAAAACGTAGGTTGCGTTGGGAAACGTCGGAACCCAGCGCCCGTCTTCGAACCGGGTGTTCCAGCCCGAGTGATCGACATGCATGTGCGTGTTGATCACGCAGGTGACGTCCTCGGGCTTCACGCCGGCATCGGCAAGCCGGCCGATGAAATCGGTGTCGAGCATATGAAAACGGGCAAACTTCGGATCGGTGCGGCTCTTGGCGTTGCCGCTGGCCGTGTCGACCAGAATGATCTCGCCGTGCGCCCGAACCAGCCAGGCATGGATGGACGCGAACGTGTTGCCGGTCTCGGGGTCGATCCGGTCGATCTGCCGCAATTCGGGGTGACGGTCGAAGATCGCCGGGGTGTAGTCGGGAAACTGCATCTGCGGCGGGAAGCCGGGCGAGGAAAACTCCTCGATCCGCTCAACCGTCACGTCTGCGATGCTCCAGCCAGCCACAAATCCCCTCCCAAGGCGGTTGTCACGACAGGCCTGAGCAAAACAGCTTCATCAAATCGTGTCAACAGCCAAAATCTATTTCATTCTATGAAACGCTATGCGAGGATGACGATGACAGCGACCTTGCCGTAAGGTCTCCGGTCAACAGAGGCGCCGTAACGCGCAAGAATAGGAATGGGGTTGAAGGGTGACACAAAGAAAAGCGGCCGATCCCTCGGCCATGAACGTACGGGCCGTTGTCCGTGCAGCCAGCATTTTGCAGTCGTTCACGGACAAGCCTTTGCAATCGCTGGCGGAGATCGCCGCGGCAACGGGGCTGGACAAAGGCACCACACGACGCATCCTGGTTACGCTGATCGGGTGCGGGTTCGTGGTTCAGGACCCCGTGACCCAGCGTTACGGGCTCGGAAGGGTCATTCGCGTTCTGGCATCGAACGTCGTCGACCATTTTGACCTGCGGTCGGTTGCCGTGCCTGTCCTGACCGAGCTGGCGCACGAACTGCACATGACGATGTTCCTGTCGGTTTTTCATGACCGCTCGGCGCTGTGTCTGGACCGAATCCATGACATGACGGGGATGGAAGTGCGCTGGTGGGCCGTCGGCGGAACCCTGCCCTTCAACAGCGGCGGCGCGCCGAAGCTGTTGCTGGCCTATCAGACGCCGGAGACCATCGACGCCATACTCGCCGAACAGCCGCTGCCGCCGGTCAATGACAGCGTGATCGTCGAGAAGGCCGGTTTCCGGGCCCGGCTCGCCGAGATCCGAAAGCGCGGGTGGGAGTTCGCTGTCGATGACGTGGCCGAAGGTCTTGCGGCACTGGCCGTGCCGGTGCTTGCCGAGGACGGTTCGATCATCTGTGCCCTGTCGATGGCCGGACTGACACCGCAGATGGTCATCGGAGACCGGCCGGCTCACCTCGACATGATGCTCGATGCCGCAAAACGCGTGCGTGCGGCGCTCGGCGTTCGCGAGCGGCCGGCCAGCGAGTAACGCTCGCCGGAACGGGCGGCCCCGCTGCCACCCTTACCGGCGGACGACGCCGTTGAGGACTGTTCGCGTCAGGCTGCGGGCGATCGCCTCACGCTCGGCACCGGATTCACCCGTCCTCGGACGGTACCAGTCCGTCAGCCCGTTGAGTGCGCCCAATATCGCCCGCCCGGCGATCGGAACGTCGTCGACCTCAAGCGTCGCATCGGCAACACCGTCTTCAAGCACCCGTCGGAAAAGACGCTCATACTCATCCCTTATGCCGATGAGTTCGGTCAGCGTCTCGCGCTCGGCCGCGGTGGTCGAGCCGTGCAGATACATTTCCACACCGGAACGAATGCCGCGCTGGAACGGCAAATGCTCCATCATCACCATGGCGTGGGCATCAGCCATCCCCTCAAGCCTCTGAGCGGCGGGCGAATCGCTGGCGAACACAGGTTCCACCGCCTCGAAGCAAAGCTCCATCGCGCGCCGGTAGACGGCAAAGAAGATTGCGTTCTTGGATCTGAAATGATGGTAGACGCGGCCCTTGGTCGAGCCGACCTCGTCGGCGATGTCGTCGATCGTCGCCTTGTCGAGCCCCTTGCGCATGAAGCATTCCGCCGCAGCCGAAATGATGACGGCCCGACTTTCGTCAACGTTCGACACACGGCGCCGTGGCCTTGCCACCTCCGCATCGGCTGACTGATGGTTCATTCTTATGCCCTCAGGTCTCCGGCTCGTCGGGGAAACGGTAGTCAGCCAAGATGGCCCGCAACTCAAGCTTGGAAATCTTGCCGGTGGCCGTCATCGGAAGCGCGTCCATGAACACCACATCGTCCGGCACCTGCCATTTCGCCATGCGTCGGCCAATGTGGGCCAGAACATCCTGCTTGCGGACATCCGCTCCCTGCTCGGCCACGACCACCAGCAGCGGCCGCTCATCCCATTTGGGATGCGGGATCGCAACAGCGGCCGCCTGGGCCACGCCCGCGCATCCGCAAGCGGTGTTCTCGAGGTCGATCGACGAGATCCACTCGCCGCCGGACTTGATCAGGTCCTTGGTGCGGTCGACGATCAGCAGATCGGTGTTGGGGCCGATCCTGGCCATGTCGCCGGTGCTGAACCAGCCATCGGCATCGAAGACCGCCTGGCTGGCCTCGGGCGCATTGAAATAGCCGGAAATGACCGTCGGCCCGCGCACGAACAGTTCTCCCGACCGCTCGCCATCGTGGGGCAACGGTTCTCCGGCCTCGTCGACGATCTTCATGTCCACGCCGAACAGGCGACGGCCCTGCGGCAGCTTCAAGGCCACGTTCTCATCCGCGGTCAGGCCGGGCTCGGGACGGGTCACGGTCCCGACCGGGCTCATCTCGGTCATGCCCCAGCCATGAAGCACTTCGATACCGAACTCCTCTTCGGCCGCGCGGATCATCGCTTCGCTGACGGCGGAGCCGCCGATCAAAAGGGTGGACAGCGCATCCGGCTTGCTGCCGCGCTTGCGCATCTCCGCGATCAATCCGTTCCAGACGGTCGGCACGCCCCACGCCGAGGTCACGCCCTCGCTTTGCATCAGATCGAAGATCGAGGCGCCGTCGAGATGCGGCCCCGGCATGACCAGGTCGGTTCCGGTCAACGGCGCCGAGAACGGCAACCCCCAGGCATTGACGTGAAACAGCGGGACGACCGGCAGAACGCGGTGCCCGCGGCCGAAACACTGCAGTGCGCCGAGCACCACCGAGAAACTGTGCAGAAGCGTCGACCGGTGGGAATAAAGCGCGCCCTTCGGATCGCCGGTGGTGCCCGACGTGTAGCACAAGCCCGACGCCGTGGTTTCGGGCAGATCGGGCCAGTCGAACAGGTCCGGTTTCCCCTTCAGCAGCGTCTCGTAGCACAGCGCGCCTTCGGGCGAGTTGTCCGGAACGTGCGCCTCGTCCGTCATCAGCACCAGTTTGATGGACGGCGGCAGCTTTGGCCTGAGACTTTCGACCAGCGGCGCGAAGGTCAGGTCGAAGAACAGGACCTTGTCGTCGGCGTGATTGACGATCCAGGCGATCTGTTCGGCCGAAAGACGCGGATTGATCGTGTGGCACACAGAGCCGATGCCGGCTATCGCGTAATAGAGCTCGAAGTGCCGGTAGCCGTTCCAGGCAAGCGTGGCGACGCGGTCGCCCCTGCCGACCTCCATCTCCAGCAGAGCTTTGGCCAAACGCGCCACCCGTTTTCGGGTCTGGCCGTAGGTCTGCCGGTGGCGGTCTCCTTCCACGGTCGACGATATGACACCCGTTTCAGGGTAAACGTCGGCCGCATAGTCGAGCACCTGCCGGATCGACAGGTCCCGTTGCATCATCATGCCTTCAAGCATCTGGTCTCCTCCCCGGCTTTGCGATTGTCGCAAACATGACCGAAAAATCGCGATTGACAAGATACTGCTCGGTATGTTGTTGGTAAAGGCATCATTTTTCAATGCCCCGGGCGGCAGGGAGGCAGTTGCGATGACCTTGCTGGAGGATCTCTTCGGCGCACATGGCAAGACCGTTCTGGTCACCGGCGGCTCCAGCGGCATCGGCCGGATGATCGCTTCGGCCTTCGTGGGCGCCGGCGCGCGCGTGATGATCGCCTCGCGCAACGGAGAGGCCTGCGTCGAAGCGGCCGCGGTGATCAACGCCGAGGGCGGCCCCGGTGAAGCCGAGGGGTTCGCAGGCGACGCCTCGACCGAAAGCGGCGTCACGGCGCTGGCTGCCCGCGTCGCCGACCGAACCGACCGGCTCGACATACTCGTCAACAATGCCGGCCGAAGCTGGGGCGAAAACTACGAGGCGTTCCCCTTCATGGCCTGGGACAAGGTGATGAGCCTGAATGTGGCCGGGCTGTTCAGCCTCACCCGTGACCTCACGCCATTGCTGGAGCGTGCCGCCAGCGCCGACAGCCCGGCGCGGGTCATCAATCTGGGGTCGGTGATGGGCGCGGCCACGATCGGCGGCCATGCCTATTCCTATGCCGCATCCAAAGCCGCCGTTCACCATCTGACCCGCATCCTCGCCAAGGAACTGGCGGCGCGCCACATCACGGTCAATGCGCTGGCGCCGGGACCCTTCGAAAGCCGGATGACGGCATTCGTAACCGGCGACGCCAAAACACGCCAGGCGGTTGCGGCGGGCGTGCCGGCCGGCCGGCTCGGACAGCCCGGCGACCTGGCCGGCGCCGTTCTATTCCTGGCCGGACGCGGCGGCGCCTATGTAACCGGCGCGATCCTGCCGCTCGATGGCGGGATCGGCGTGGAATCGGCCGATGATCTGTTTGCGGCCGGACGCTGAGCAGGGAGAAAAGACAATGGATCTGGGCTTATCCCCAGAGGCGGAAACCGTCCGCGACCGGGTGCGCGCCATGGTGCGCAACGACATCATGCCGCTTGACGACGAGTTCGAGCAGGAAGTGGGGCGCGATGGCGACCGTTTCAGCTTCACCGAGCGGCAGGCGAGCATTCGGGAGAGCCTGAAGGACAAGGCGCGCGATGCGGGCCTTTGGAACCTGTGGCGCTCCAAGGCACTGGGCGGGCACGGCCTGACGACCGTCGAATATGCCTATATGGCCGAGGAGATGGGCTGGTCGCGACTGGCGCCGGAAATCTTCAACTGCTCGGCCCCGGATACCGGAAACATGGATGTGCTGCACCGGTTCGGCAGCGAATCGCAGAAGGCCCGTTGGCTCGACCCGCTCATGGCAGGGACGATCCGCTCCGCCTATCTGATGACCGAACCGGACGTGGCGTCGTCCGATGCGACCAACATTTCGATGTCGTGCGTGCGCGACGGTGACGCCTATGTGCTGAACGGCGAAAAATGGTGGGCCTCGGGCGCCGGCGACCCCCGATGCGCCATCTATATCGTGATGGTTCTGACCGATCCCGATGGCGAGCGGCACAGGAGGCACAGCCAGATTCTCGTGCCGGCCGATACGCCCGGCGTCGAGATTTTGCGTCCGATGAACGTCTTCGGTCACGACGACGCGCCGCACGGCCACATGCATCTGCGCTTCACCGATGTCCGCGTGCCGGCAGAAAACCTCCTGCAGGCGGAAGGTGACGGCTTCCGCATTGCCCAGGGCCGACTGGGGCCGGGCCGGATCCATCATTGCATGCGTGCCATAGGCCAGGCCGAGCGGGCCTTGGAGATGATGTGCCGCAGGGCACTGTCCCGCACGGCCTTCGGCAGGCCATTGGCCGAACTGGGCGCCAATGGCGACATCATCGCCGAATGCCGGATGCAGATCGAGCAGGCCCGTCTTTTGTGCCTGAAAGCGGCGTGGATGATGGACAATGCCTCGGCGAAGGATGCCGCACCCTGGGTCAGCCAGATCAAGGTGATCGCGCCACGCGTCGCGACGGCGGTGCTCGATGAGGCCATGCAGATGCATGGCGGAATGGGCATCAGTCAGGACACGCCGCTGGCCTCGATGTGGATCACGGCCAGGACGCTGCGGTTCGCCGACGGACCGGACGCGGTTCACAGGCGGCAGATCGCCCGGACCGAACTCAAGCCGTACCGCCACCGATGAACACGCTCGATCTGGAAGCGCTCGAAGCCTATTTGTCGCCACGCATCATCGGTTTGTCCGGGTTGCGAAAGGCTACCAAGTTCTCCGGCGGGCAATCCAATCCGACATTTCTGATCGAAGCCGATTCGGGGCGTTATGTCCTGCGCCGCAAACCGCCGGGCAAGATCCTGCCGTCGGCGCACGCGGTGGATCGCGAGTACAGGGTCATTGCGGCGCTTGCGGAAACCGATGTGCCGGTGGCACCGGCGCTGCACCTTTGCGAGGACGACGCCGTGATCGGCTCGGCGTTCTATGTGATGGGGTTCGTCGATGGCGTCGTGCACTGGGATCCCGCCCTGCCCGATCTCGAACCGGGCCTGCGCCGCCCGGCGACCCTGGCCATGATCGAGACGCTGGCGCGGCTGCACAGTCTCGACCCGGCGGCGGTCGGCCTGGCCGATTATGGAAGGCCCGCCGGTTACGCCGGCCGGCAGATCGCGCGATGGACGAAGCAGTACCAGGCCAGCGCGGAAAAAACTGATCCGCACATGGAAGAACTGATCGGCTGGCTGCACGAGAACCAGCCGGCAGAGGACGGACGCGCCTCGATCGTTCATGGCGACTACCGCATCGACAATCTGATCTATGCGCCCGGTTCGGCCAATGTCCGCGCCGTTCTCGACTGGGAATTGTCGACAATCGGCCATCCGTTCGCCGACATCGCCTATGTGCTCCTGCACCACAAGCTGCCGCGCGACAGCGTGTTCAAGGGTCTTGCCGGACATGACCGGGACGCGCTCGGCCTGCCGCACGAAGCCGAGATCATCGAGCATTACTGCAATCGTCTTGGCGTCGCGTCGATCGACGCCCTGGATTTCTGGGTGAGCCTGTCGGCCTTCCGTCTGGCAACCATCCTTGAAGGCGTCGCGGCCCGCATCCGGGCAGGCAATGCGAGCGATCCGGAGCGCGGCCGGCGCCTCGTCAATGCAATTCCCGACCTGATCGCGCTTGGTCTTCGCGCCGCGCGCAGCCAGACCGATACAAGACAAGCCGATTGAGGCCGCCTGGCGCGGTCAAACCGGGCAGCCGATTTGCCACTGCTGCGGCCAGGACACCGGGCGGCGCGCACTTCCGTTCGACCAGCGCAGCCCGCGCCATGGACCCTTGCGCCGCGCATGTCCGCTTTCAGTTGCGCGGCGTGCCCGAACGCTTGCGCCCCTGCCGCACGGCAAACCGCCGCCGGATGCGTCGCAACGGGTGCAGTTCGTGCGACAGGATGAACAGGCCGAGCGGGATCATCCAGAAGCCGAGGATCGGCAGAAAGCCGAACACGCCCAGAACGCTCAGCGCGGTGCCGAGCGTCAGACGGGCGCCGCGCGAGCCGGGTTTGGGAAACTCGCGCCCGAACAGACGGTAGACCGGGCGCTCGTCCCGACCGTTCCTGCCGCCCGGATGGTTCAGCCCGTCGTCCTCACCGTTGCCGCCCGTGTCGGTTTCGTGCATCAACGCCAACCGGTTGTGTTCGTCCATCGGAGGGTCCCGTTCATCATCTGCCAGCCATGCAGGCACCCGAGAGGGCGGCGGATCGCCCGGCGTGCCTGACGTGAGCGCCCGCACCGCCCACTTCAAGGCGGCGGCAGCGAAAAAAGGAGGGGAGCGTCGGCGTCGACCGACATTTACCCCTTTTCAACACCACGGTCCGTTTGATATAGCCCGCCGACATTCGAGTTTTCCCCAGTAGCTCAGCGGTAGAGCGCTCGACTGTTAATCGATCGGTCGCAAGTTCGAATCTTGCCTGGGGAGCCAGACCCGAGGGGCCGGCGCAGCGCGCGCCGGCCCCTTTGTCGTTCGGGCCTGGCATCAGGCGGGCATTTGGGCCGCGCGCAACCGCACTTCGACCCGCGTGCCGCGTTCGCGCGCGCCGGAAGCCAGCCGCACGCTGCCCTCGAACAGCGCGGCGATCTCGTTGACGATGGCAAGGCCGAGACCGCCGACACCGCCCGGCCGCGGCGCGGTGGTGCTGTAACGCTCCATGACGGCGGTGCGCAGCTCGGCGGGAATGCCGCAGCCATCGTCCTCGACCGACAAGATTGCCGTATCGCCATCGGTGCGCACCGCAACGACGATGCTGGCGCCGGCTTTGGCATGGCGGATCGCATTGTCGATCAGATTGCTGATCATCTCGCGCAACAGTACCGGATCGCCGCGACAACCGACAGGCACACCGCCCTCGTATGCCAGATCGAAGCCGGCACGCGCGGCGGGCAGAACGAAGCTCCCGGCGGTCGCCCGTGCCACCGCGTCCAGATCGACCGAGTGACCCGCGGCGGCCTTCGACGTCGTCTCGTCCACCCGCGCCAGAAGCAGCAATTGCGCCAGCGTGCGCTCGGCGTCGGCGACGGCCTGATCGCAATCGGCGATGGCGTGACGGGCCTCGCCGAGCGTTTCGGCCTGCGCGGCAATGCCCAATTGGGTGCGGACGATGGCGAGAGGCGTGCGCAACTGGTGGCTGGCGTTGCCGGTGAAATGGCGCAATGCGCTCAGCGCCCCGTCAAGACGGGCCATGAAACCGTTGATCCGGTCGACCAGGCCGCCAACCTCCTGAGGCACATTGTGTTCGATCGGCCGCAAATCTTCGGGGCTGCGGCGACCGATCGCCTGTTCGAGCCGGCCGAGCGGGCGCAGCGAGCGCGTCACCGCGACCCAGACGATGATGGCGGCTGCGAAGATCAGGAGGAACTGGCGCAGCGCAGTGCGCAGCAAGATGCGCTGGGCCAGCGCCTGGCGGGCATTGGTCGTCTCGGCCACGGTGACCCTGAAGGCGACCGACCGCTCGCCGGTCGATGCCGTGCCGCGATAGGTCGCCACGCGGATCGGTTCGCCGCGAAATTCGCCGTCGGCGAAAGCGAACGGATCGCCGGCCTCGGCCCGCGCATCGGGCACCGCCAGACGCTGATAGCCGGTGACGAGCGTGCCGTCGGCATGGTCGATACGGTAGAAGACACGGTCCTGCGCCGACGAGGTCAGCATCTCCAGCGCCACATAGGGAATGTCGACGTCGAGCTGGTCGTCATCATTGATGACCACCCGTTCGGCAATCGCCAGCGCAGAGCCCGACAGCACCCGGTCAAACACTTGGTTGGCGGTCTCGCGCGCCGTGCGATAGGCGTCGAACAGCGCTACGACCCCGATGGTGCACAGGGGCACCAGAAGCATGATCAGCAGCCGCCGGCGCAGCGAATAGCGCGGTCCCATCAGCCGGCACCGCCCTGCTCTTGCGCCATCAGGAAGTAGCCCATGCCGCGTGCCGCGCGGATCGCGATGCCAAAGCCGCCAAGCCGCTTGCGCAGGCGGCTGATCGTCTGCTCGACCGCATTGTCGGATACGTCCAGATCGAAGGTGGACAGCGACTCGGCGATCTGTGCCTTGGGCACCACGTCGGACTTCGACATCAGCATGACGCGCAGTACGGCTAGTTCGCGCGGCGAAATCTCGATCGGCGCACCGGCATGCACCAGCGTGTTGGCCGTGACATCCAGCGTCAGGCCGGCAAATTCGATGGTCGGACGCGCGCGCCCCGCGCCCCGCCGGATCAGCGCTGCCGCCCGCGCCCGCAGCTCCTCGACAGCGAACGGCTTGGTCAGATAATCGTCGGCGCCCAGATCGAGCCCGCGCACCCGGTCGTTGAGGTCGCCGCGCGCGGTGACGATCAGCACCGGCACGTCGAGCCGACGGTCGCGCAGGTTTTTCAACACATCAAGGCCGTCCATGCCCGGAAGGCTGAGATCGAGCACCACCAGATCGAAAGGCGTGGAGGCGAGCGCCGCCTCGGCGTCGGTGCCGTCGGCGACACGGTCGACCTGAAAGCCGCCCGCACTCAGAACGGCGGCCATGCCGGCCGCCAGTTTGGCATTGTCCTCGACAAGGAGAATGCGCATGATCTGTCCTCCCGCGCTCCTTGGTACTGCGCGGGAGCCGGGCTGTGAAGGCCGGCGCGGCAGCGGCAAGGAGAGGCATTTGACGCGCAGGACATGGATCGCCGCGATCGGAGCTGTGGTCTCGCTGGCGTTCATGGTGCCGGCCGCCTTGGCGCAGACGCTGTTTGGTGCGCTGCAGCCGGCCGGCGCATCGACGCTGACGATCTATTCCTCGCTCGATCTGAGCGCGGCGGAACCGCTGATCGACGCCTTCCAGAGAGACAATCCCGGCGTCGCCATCAATTATCACGAACTCCAGACCGTCGATATCTATGAGCGCGTGCTCAATGAGAGCGATGGCGACGGCGCAACGGCGGATCTGGTGATCTCGTCGGCAATGGACCTGCAGATGAAGCTCGCCAATGACGGCTATGCGCGCCGTGTGCCGCTGGCGCACGGCAGTGTGTGGCCAAGCTGGGCCAACTGGCGCGATACGGCGATCGCACTGACCTACGAGCCGGCGGTGATGGTCTATCACAAGCCCAGTTTCGAGGCCGCCGACGTGCCGCGCACGCGCGCCGCGCTGATTTCGTTCCTCGATGCCGAACAGGATGCGTTCTACGGCCGGATCGCGACCTACGACATCGAGCGCGCCGGCGTCGGCTTCCTGTTCCTGGCGCGCGATGCCGAGCACAATCGCGACATCTGGGATCTGGTGCGCGCGATGGGCCGGTCCGGCGTCAAGCTCTATTCGAACTCCTCGTCGATCCTCGAACGCGTGTCGGACGGCCGGTTCGCCATCGGCTACAACATTCTGGGTTCCTATGCCTCGGCATGGGCGGCGCGCAATCCCGATCTCGGCATCGTGCTGCCAACCGACTACACGATCATCATGTCGCGCATCGCGCTGGTTCCCGTTTCCGCACAGGCGCCCGATCTGGCCGGGCGCTTCCTCGATTTCATGATGTCGCGGCAGGGCCAGGACATCATGGCGGCCGAAGCCAAGCTGCCGGCACTGCATCCGCAACTGACGGGCGCGAACACGGCGGACGGGCTGCGCGCCGAGGCGGGCGACAAGCTGCGCCCGATCGCGGTCAGCCCTGCCCTTCTGGTCTATCTCGACCAGGTGCGGCGAGCCCGCTTCATCGACCGCTGGAACGACACGCTCAGCCAGCGCTGACGCCACGTCACTATGCCGGCAACCTGTCAGCGTGTTGACAGCTTGGTGTGGTCAGCTTGCCGCAGCCGGTCACACCGGCGAAGCATTTTGGGAGGATCATATGCTGAAACTGCTGACCGCGGCGCTTGGCGCCGCCGCATTGTCGTTTGCAACGCTGGGCGCTGCCCAGGCCGACGGACACCAGAAGCTCGAAGACGTCCACTTCCTGATCCCCGGCGGCGCCGGCGGCGGCTGGGACGGTACCGCGCGCGGTACCGGCGAAGCGCTGACCAAATCCGGCATCGTCGGATCGGCGACCTATGAGAACATGTCCGGCGGCGGCGGCGGCAAGGCCATCGCCCACCTGATCGAGACCGACGATGCCGGCACGCTGATGGTCAATTCGACGCCGATCGTCATCCGCTCGCTGCAGGGCGTGTTCCCGCAATCGTTCCGCGACCTGACACCGATTGCCGGCACGATCGGCGATTATGCGGCGATGGTCGTCAACACCGATTCCGACATCCAGGACTTCGGTGGCCTGCTTGAAGCCTACAACGCCGATCCGACCAATGTCGCCATCGGCGGCGGCTCGGTCGCCGGCGGCATGGACCATATCGTGGTCGCGCTCGTCATGAAGGCGGCCGGCGCCGATCCGACCCAGGTCAAGTACATCCCCTATGACGCGGGCGGCAAGGCGATGGCCGGCCTCCTGTCGGGCGAGATCAAGGGGCTGTCGACCGGCTTCGGCGAAGCCATCGAACTGGCCCGCCAGGGCGAGGTGCGCATTTTGTGCGTGACCGCGCCCGAGCGGCTGGACGCCTCCCCCGAAACGCCGACCTGCGACGAGGCCGGCGCAAGCGGCGCCGAGTTCGTCAACTGGCGCGGCTTCTTCGGCGCGCCCGGCCTTTCGGACGAACAGGCGAGCGCCTACCAGGATGCGCTGGAAGCGATGTATGAGACCGACGACTGGGCCACCGTGCGCGACCGCAACGGCTGGGTCGACATCTTCAACCGGGGCGATGACTTTACCTCGTTCCTTGAAGCGCAGGAAGAGCAGATCGGCGGCCTGATGCGCGAACTGGGCTTCCTCTGATACCGGCCCGGTGACGGCCGGCGGTCTCACGCCGGCCTTTGGCAAACACGCCGCGCGGGCAAAACCGTCCGCGCGGCACCCCGGGGAGGACGATCATGCCGATTTCCAAGGACAGGCTGGGCGGGCTTCTGCTGCTCGCCTTTTGCATCGCTTATGCGTTTCTGAGCCAGCAGATCCGCCTGCTGCCGTTTCAGGAAAGCAGCGCCTTTCACGCCCGGACCATGCCAGAGGTACTTTCGGTGCTCGGCATCGGCCTGTCGCTGATCGTCATCGCATTTCCCGGCTCGAAGGCGCGGGTCGAACTGGCCGGT
Organism: Oceaniradius stylonematis; assembly: GCF_965223445.1. Lineage (NCBI taxonomy): Bacteria > Pseudomonadati > Pseudomonadota > Alphaproteobacteria > Hyphomicrobiales > Ahrensiaceae > Oceaniradius > Oceaniradius stylonematis. The sequence goes on along the minus strand of NZ_OZ244994.1, from coordinate 3,442,876 downwards.
CATGACTGGCTCAAGGTGGTGCTGTTCCTCGCGCTTATGTCCGCCTACGGGCTGACCATACGGCCGATGGGCTTCATAGCCTCCACGTCGCTTTTCCTGATGATCGGCTTCTGGATGCTCGGCGAACGCCGCCCGCTCTATCTGATCGCCGTTGCCGTGCCGCTGGTCGTCCTGTTCTGGGTGCTGATGACGCAAGGGCTCGACGTGTTCATCGAACCGCTGCCCACCTTCCTGCGCGAAGGGAACTGAGCCATGCTTGAAGGCATCATGATCGGGCTGACGACGGCCCTTTCCATCCAGAACCTTCTGTTCGTGATGATGGGGTGTCTTGCAGGCACCTTTATCGGCATGCTGCCGGGCCTCGGCCCGATGTCGGCGATCGCGCTGATGATCCCGATTGCGGCGACGCTCGACCCCTCCGCCGGGATCATCCTGATGGCCGCGGTCTATTATGGCGCGATCTTTGGCGGCTCCACCTCGTCCATCCTGATCAACGCGCCGGGCGTCGCCTCGACGGTTGCCACCTCCTTCGACGGCTATCCGATGGCGAAAAGCGGCAAAGCCGGCAAGGCGCTGGCGATCGCCGCCTACTCATCCTTTTCGGGCGGCGTGATCGCCGCGCTGTTCCTTCTGGTCGCCGCGCCGTTCCTGGCCAGCGTGTCGCTCTCCTTCCAGTCGACCGACTACTTCGCGCTGATGGTGCTCGGCCTCGTCGCCGTCGCCGCCTTCGCCGGCAAGGGCGACATGGCCAAAGCGCTCCTGATGACGGTGATCGGGCTGATGCTGTCGACGGTCGGCACCGACCAGACCCAGGGCGTGCCGCGCTTTACGCTCGGCATGATCGATCTGGTCGACGGCATCTCGTTCCTGCTTCTGGTCATGGCGACCTTCGCCCTGTCCGAAGCGCTGATGGCGATCCTCAAACCGAAAGACGACGCCGACCGGCTCAAGGAAAAGGAAGCGTCGGAAAACCTCGGTTCGATGGCCGTCAGCAAGGCCGAGGTCAGGGAAATGGCGCCGGTGATCGGCCGTTCCTCGGTCCTCGGTTTCCTGATCGGCGTGCTGCCCGGCGCTGGCGCGACGATCGCCTCCTTCCTCGCCTACGGCACCGAGCAGCGTCTCGCGGGCCCCGAAAAGGGCAAGCAGTTCGGCAAGGGCTCGGTGCGCGGCCTGGCGGCGCCCGAAACCGCCAACAACGCCGCCGCCACCGGCTCTTTCGTGCCGCTTTTGACGCTTGGTATTCCCGGTTCCGGCACCACCGCGATCATGCTGGGTGCGCTGATAGGCTACGGCATCCAGCCCGGACCGCGGCTTTATATCGACCAGCCCGAAATCTTCTGGTCGGTGATCGTTTCGATGTGGATCGGCAACATCGTGCTTCTGATCCTCAACCTGCCGCTGATCCCCTACATCGCCCGCGTGCTCGCGATCCCGTCGCGGTTCCTGCTGCCGTTGATCCTGTTTTTTTCGCTGATCGGCGTCTATTTTGTCTCGTTCAACACGTTCGATATCCAGCTCATGGTGCTGTTCGCGATCGCCGCCGTCGTGCTGCGCATGCTCGATTTTCCGATGGCGCCGATGATTCTGGGCTTTATCCTGGGCGGCATGATGGAAGAGAATCTGCGGCGGGCCCTGCTGATCAACAATGACAGCTGGTCGTTCCTGTGGGAGCGCCCGCTGACCCTGACGATCCTGATCATCGCGGCCCTTTGCCTGGTCGCGCCGTTCCTGACCGGCAAGATCCGAGAATACCGGGCCAGAGCGGCGGAAGGGACTTCGGCATCGGGCGACTGAGGATGATGGCGTGAAGGCAACGGCACTTGCCCTGGCAATCGGGGCGGCGGGCGGCGCGCTGGCGTTCGCCGCCTCGTTCCCCGCACCCTGGCTCACCGGCCCGGCCCTGTTCGTCACCCTCGCCTCGCTCGCGGGCCTGCGCCTTGCGATCCCCAACGGCCTGCGCAACGCGATTTTCACGATCATCGGCATGACGATAGGCGCGGGCGTGACACCGGACATGGTCGCCACCGCCGCGCAATGGCCGGTCTCGATCCTGATCGTGCTGGTCGCCATGGTCGTCATCATGGCGCTGGGGGCACTGCTGCTGGAACGCGGCTTCGGCTATGATCGCGGCACAGCGCTTCTGGGCGCGGCGCCGGGTCATCTGAGCTTCGTTCTGAGCTTGAGTTCCACCGTCAAGGCCGACCTGCCGGCGATCTCGATCATCCAGTCGACGCGCGTGCTTGTGCTGACGCTGGCCGTGCCCTTCGTCGCGTCGGCAATCACCGACCGCCCCATGCAGGACGCCCTGCCCGACGGTGTGGCGATGACCGCGCCGGTGCTTGTCGGCACCGCGCTGGCTGCCATCGCCGCGGCGCTCCTGTTTCAACGGCTCAGGGTGCCGGCCGCCTTCCTTCTCGGCGGCATGTTCGCCTCTTCGGTGGGCCATCTGACGGAGGCCGGGCCCGGCCTTGTGCCCTTCTGGCTCTCGATTCCCGCCTTCGTCACGATGGGCACGCTGATCGGAACGCGCTTTTCCGGCGTCAGCCTCGCGCTGATCCGCAAGGCGGCCGGCGCGGCCCTCGCCTTCACCGCGCTGGCGGGAACCGTCGCCGTCCTCGCCGGCCTGGTGGCGATGGCGCTGCTCGACGTTCCGCTGGTGCAGGCGCTTGTCGCCTATGCGCCCGGGGGGCTCGAAGCGATGGCGGCGATGGCGCTTCTGCTCGGCGTCAATCCGGCCTTCGTCGCCGCACACCATGTGGCGCGCCTTCTGTTCCTGACAGTGCTGATCCCGCTCGCCATGCAGCGCGTGGTCCGGCCGGCGCCGGGAGATGCGGGCGAATGAGCGACCCAACACCGCTCGCCGGCTATCGCGTGCTCGACCTGACCAATGTGCTGGCGGGCCCGTTCTGCTGCCATCAGCTTGCGCATCTGGGCGCCGAGGTGATCAAGGTCGAGGTGCCGGGTTCGGGCGATCTTGCCCGCCAGCTCGGCGCCGATCCGGAGCTCAACGAAAAGCGGATGGGCGTATCGTTTCTGGCGCAGAACTCGGGCAAGCGTTCGGTGACGGTCAATCTCAAATCCGATGCCGGCAAGGCGGTGTTCGAGAAGCTGGTCGCCACGGCCGATGTCGTGGTTGAGAACTTCCGGCCCGGCGTGATGGACCGCCTGGGTGTCGGTTACGGGCGGCTCAAGGCGATCAGGCCGGACCTCGTTTACTGCGCCATTTCCGGCTTCGGCCAGGACGGGCCGCTCAAGTCGCTGCCGGCCTACGACCAGATCATCCAGGGCATGAGCGGTGTGATGTCGATCACCGGCGCGCCCGACACGGCACCCTATCGGGTCGGCTACCCAATCGCCGACACGATCGGCGGGCTGACGGCGGCATTCGCCATCTCGGCCGCACTGGCCGACCGCTCTGAAAGCTGCGGCCGGTTCATCGATGTATCCATGCTCGAATCGGTGATCGCCACCATGGGCTGGGTCGTCTCCAATCATTTGATGGCCGGGCGAATGCCCGAACCGATGGGCAACGACAATTTCACTGCCAGCCCGTCCGGCACGTTCCAGACCGGCGACGGGCCGATCAACATCGCCGCCAACAAGCAGGAACAGTTCGAGGCGGTGTGCCGCGTTGCCGGACGCTCCGATCTCATCGACGACCCGCGTTTTGCCAGACGGCAGGACCGGCTGGCGAACCGCGCCGCGCTGACCGCCGAATTGGAAGCCGCATTTGCCGGCAAGAGCGCCGCCGAATGGCGCGCGGACCTCAATGCAGCCGGCGTGCCTGCAGGCGAGGTATTTTCCGTGCCGAACATTCTGGCCCATCCACAGATTGCCGAACGCGGCATGATTGGCGGGTTCGCCGATGCGCCCGGTGTCGGCCGCGATGTCAGGCTGGCGCGCACCGGCATCAAGCTGGACGGCGAGGCACCGGCCACGGCAACGCCGCCGCCGGAACTGGGCGCCGACACCAGCGCTGTTCTCGCCGAACTGGGCTATGATGAGGTGACCATCGCAAAACTGAGGAGCGTCGGGGCGATATGAGCGAGCAAGGACCGGCCGGCGACGACAAGTCCGCCCAGTGGTGGTCGACCGCGATCATCGACATGAAGCCCGGCGAAATCCGCTATCGCGGCTATGCGATCGAGGAATTGATCGGCAATGTCGGCTTGGTGCCGATGATCTGGCTGATGCTGCGTGGAGACCTGCCAACGAAGCCGCAGGCGGCGCTGCTCGACGCGGTGCTGATGTCCGCCGTCGACCACGGACCGCAAGCGCCCTCGATCGCCATTGCCCGCATGGCTGCGACCTGCGGCGTCGGGCTCAACAATGCGATGGCCTCGGCGCTGAACACGCTCGGCGATGTGCATGGCGGCGCCGGCGAACAGGCAGTTGCCCACTATCAGGCGATCGCGGCGCGCGTGGAGGACGGCGCGGATGTCCCGGACGCCACCCGCGCTGAACTGGACGCGTTCACTGACGCCGGCGGCAAGCATGTGCCTGGCTTCGGCCACCGGTTCCACCCGGTCGATCCGCGCGCGCCTCGGCTTCTCGAACTGGTCGATGAGGCAGCCGCCAATGGCGATGTTACGGGACGCTTCGCGGAGATCGGCCGGGCCGTCGAAGACGAGCTCATGCGCCGCAAGGGCAAGCGCATTCCGATGAACATCGACGGGGCGACCGCCGTCATCTATGCCGAACTGGGCTTTCCCGCGCCGTTGGCCCGTGGCCTGTTCTGCCTGTCGCGCTCGGTCGGCATCCTCGCCCATGCCTGGGAACAGACCGGCGAAGGTGTGCGCAACAAGGGCCCGATCCCGCGCGATGTTCTGCCCGCCTATACGGGCGCCGGCCCGCGCAGGCTCGACCGCTGATGCGGGCGGACAAGATATGCGCCGTCTTTGCAACTTGACCGCGATGGCCGATTCGCCCTAGCACTTGGATCGTCGCGTTGGGAGAATCCGGCTCTGCCGGTGCCGAAGGAGCAACCGCCCTGGCAAACTCTCAGGCCCAAGGACCACCGCGGCATAGGACTCTGGAGAGAGGCCGTTACGGCCCGCCGACGGGATAACGATCTCAGGCAAACGGACAGAGAGGGCATCATCGGGCGCGGGTCGCGCCCCAACGATGATGCCGGCGTGCCCGGCAGAACCGACGAGGCGCGCATGCCGGACCTGAAACGCACCGCCCTTTACGAGCTTCACCAGGAGCTTGGCGCCAAAATGGTGCCGTTCGCGGGCCATGAGATGCCGGTCCAATATCCGCCCGGCGTGATGAAGGAACATCTGCACACACGGCGCGCGGCCGGCCTTTTCGATGTCAGCCATATGGGCCAGGTCATCGTGCGCGGTGCCGACGCGGCCGCCCAACTCGAGACCCTCGTGCCGGCAAGTCTTGCCGGTCTGGGCGAAAGCCGGCAGCGCTACGGGCTGTTCACGAACGATGATGGGGGCATTCTCGACGATTTGATGATCGCCAACCGGGGTGATCATCTGTTCCTCGTCGTCAACGCCGCCTGCAAGGACGCCGACATCGCACACATGCGGGCGAACCTGTCGTGCCCGGTCGAAGTGGTGGACGACCGGGCTCTCTTGGCATTGCAGGGGCCGGCAGCCGAAGCGGTTCTGACCGACATCGTGCCCGGGGTGTCCGCCATGCGGTTCATGGACGTGATCGTGACCGACAGCGCGTTTGGCGAAGTGTGGATCTCGCGTTCGGGCTATACGGGCGAGGACGGGTTCGAGGTTTCGGTGGCCGATGACCAGGCGGTCGCGCTGGCCCGCGCGCTTCTGGCGAGCGACGATGTGGAACCGGTCGGCCTGGGTGCCCGCGACAGTCTGCGCCTGGAAGCCGGGCTCTGTCTTTATGGCAACGACATCGACACCGGCACCTCGCCCGTGGAGGCCGGCCTGTCCTGGTCGATCCAGAAGGTGCGGCGGACCGGGGGCGACCGTGCCGGCGGATTTCCCGGCGCCGAGCGCATCCTGTCGGAGCTTGACAATGGCGCGGCACGTCGCCGCGTCGGCCTTCTGCCCGAAGGCCGGGCCCCGATGCGCGACGGCACGCCACTGTTCGACAGCGAAACGGCAGACAAACCGGTCGGCCACGTCACATCCGGCGCGTTCGGCCCGACCGTCGAACGGCCGGTTTCGATGGGTTACGTACCGACCGCCATGGCCGAAACCGGCACACGCCTGTTTGGCGAGGTGCGCGGCAAGCGAATGCCCGTCACCGTCGCCGATCTTCCTTTCACGCCGCCAAATTTCAAACGATAATCAAGGAGTTGCGCCATGAAATTCACGGAAGAGCATGAATGGCTGCGCGCCGATGGCGACGTGTTCGTCGTCGGCATCACGGAATATGCGGCCGAGCAGCTCGGAGATGTCGTGTTCGTCGAACTGCCCGAGGAAGGCAGCGACGTCAAAAAGGATGACGAGATCGTCGTCATCGAAAGCGTCAAGGTGGCCTCCGACATCAAGGCGCCGCTCGACGGCACGATCGTCGCGGTCAACGAAAAGCTCGCCGATGCGCCCGCGCTGGTCAATGAAGATCCGCTCGGCGAAGGCTGGTTCTTCAAGATGCGGATCGACGATGCGAGCGCCGTCGAGGCGCTGATGGACGAAGCCGCCTACAAGGCCATGATTTCCTGAGGACCGACCGATGCCGTTCAGCCTGACCGACTACGAGCCCTATGATTTCGCCAACCGGCGCCATATCGGCCCCTCGCCCGAGGAAATGGTCGAGATGCTCAAGACGGTCGGCGCCGACAGTCTGGATGCGCTGATCGACGAGACCGTGCCTGAGGCGATACGCCAGTCGGAACCGCTCGATTTCGGGCCGGCCAAGTCCGAGCACGAGCTTCTGTGGCATTTGCGGCAGATCGCCAAGAAGAACAAGTTGTTCACCTCGATGATCGGCCAAGGCTACCACGGCACGGTGACGCCGCCAGCGATCCAGCGCAATATCCTCGAAAACCCGGCCTGGTACACCGCCTATACGCCCTATCAGCCGGAAATCAGCCAGGGCCGGCTGGAGGCGCTGCTCAATTACCAGACCATGGTGACCGACCTGACGGGCCTTGCGGTCGCCAACGCGTCGCTCCTGGACGAGGCGACGGCAGCCGCCGAAGCGATGGCGATGGCCCTGCGCACATCGAAATCGAAGGCGCGCGCCTTCTTCGTCGATGAAAACTGCCATCCCCAGAACATCAGCGTCATCCGCACGCGGGCCGAGCCGCTCGGCATCGAAATCGTCACCGGTCCGCCCGAGGCGCTCGACGCGGTGACCGTGTTCGGCGCGGTCTTCCAGTATCCGGGCACATATGGCGATTTGCGCGATTTCGGCGTGGAGATGAACGCGCTGCACAAGCACAAGGCAATCGGCATCGTCATCGCGGATCCGATGGCGCTCCTGCTGCTCAAGGAGCCGGGTGCGATGGGCGCCGACATCGCCGTCGGCTCGACGCAGCGCTTCGGCGTGCCGATGGGTTTTGGCGGACCGCACGCCGCCTACATCGCCTGCACCGATGCGCTCAAGCGCGCCCTGCCCGGCCGCATCGTCGGCGTTTCCATCGACAGTCACGGCAACCAGGCCTACCGGCTGTCGCTGCAGACGCGCGAGCAGCATATCCGCCGGGAAAAGGCGACCTCGAACGTCTGCACCGCGCAGGCGCTGCTGGCCGTGATGGCAAGCTTTTATGCCGTCTTCCACGGACCCAAGGGCCTCAAGGCCATCGCCCAGCGCATCCACCGCAAGACGGCCTTCGTCGCCGACACGCTGCGCGAGGCTGGCTTCGATGTCGAGCAGGACGCGTTTTTCGATACGATCACCGTCAATGCCGGCGCGATGCAGGGCGTGATCATCCAGGCGGCGCGCGACCGGCGCATCAATCTGCGCCGCATCGAAGGCGGCCGGATCGGCATCACGCTGGACGAGACGACCCGCCCGGAAACGATCGACCGGCTTCTGGGCGCGTTCGGCGTCACGGGCGGCGATCTGGCGGCCTACAGCGCCGTCTGCCTGCCGACCGCGCTGTTGCGCCAGACCGACTATCTTACCCACCCCATTTTCCACCTCAACCGCGCCGAAACCGAGATGATGCGCTACATGCGGCGGCTCGCCGACCGGGATCTGGCGCTCGACCGGGCGATGATCCCGCTCGGCTCTTGCACGATGAAGCTCAATGCCGCAGCCGAGATGATGGCGGTCACCTGGCCGGAATTTTCCAACATCCATCCGCTGGCCCCCGCCGATCAGACCGAGGGCTATCGCGAGCTGATCGGCGATCTGGCCGAAAAGCTGTGCGTCATCACCGGCTATGACGCGATGTCGATGCAGCCCAATTCGGGCGCGCAGGGCGAATATGCCGGCCTTATGACGATCCGCGCCTGGCACAAGTCGCGGGGCGACACGGATCGCGACATCTGCCTGATCCCGATCTCGGCGCACGGCACCAACCCCGCCTCGGCGCACATGGCCGGCATGGAGGTGGTCGTCGTCAAGTCGAGCGAGAACGGCGACATCGACATTGACGATTTTCGCGCCAAGGCCACCGAAGCCGGCGACCGGCTGGCGGCCTGCATGATAACCTATCCGTCGACACATGGCGTGTTCGAGGAAACGGTGCGCGAAATTTGCGCCATCACGCACGAGCATGGCGGACAGGTCTATCTGGACGGCGCCAATCTGAACGCGATGGTCGGCCTGTCCAAACCCGGCGAGATCGGCGCCGATGTCAGCCACCTCAACCTGCACAAGACCTTCTGTATCCCCCATGGCGGCGGCGGGCCGGGCATGGGGCCGATCGGCGTCAAGGCGCATCTGGCGCCATTCCTGCCAGGCGATCCGGTGGGCGGCGACGGCGCGGTCAGCGCAGCCGCGTTCGGCTCGGCGCTGATCCTGCCGATCTCATGGGCCTATATCCAGATGATGGGCGGCGACGGGCTGACCCAGGCGACCAAGGTGGCGATCCTGAACGCCAACTACATCGCCAAGCGGCTCGAGCGCGGCTACGGCATCCTGTTCAAGGGCAAGGCCGGGCGGATCGCGCATGAATGCATCCTCGACACGCGTCCGTTTGCCGACAGCGCCAAGGTCAATGTCGACGACATCGCCAAGCGGCTGATCGATTCGGGTTTTCACGCGCCGACCATGAGCTGGCCGGTGGCGGGCACGCTGATGGTCGAGCCCACCGAAAGCGAGACCAAGGCGGAACTGGACCGGTTCTGCGAAGCGATGCTGTCGATCCGCGACGAGATCGCGCAGATCGAGAGCGGTGCGATGGACGCGGCCAACAATCCGCTCAAGAACGCGCCGCACACCACCGCCGACCTGATCGCCGAGTGGGACCGGCCCTACAGCCGCGAGGTCGGCTGTTTCCCGCCCGGCAGCTTCCGGGTCGACAAATACTGGCCGCCGGTCGGCCGCGTCGACAATGCCTACGGCGACCGCAACCTTGTATGCACCTGCCCGCCGGTGGCCGAGTACCAGGACGCAGCCGAATAGAAACTAGGCCGAGTCGATCGCGCCCTTCAGGCCGGCGATCGTCTCGGCGCTCTTGCGCAAGGCGGCCCGTTCGCCTTCGTCGAGATCGGGGCGCAGTTCGGCCATGATGCCCTTGGCGCCGACGATGCGGGGCAGCGACAGCGGAACCGCATTGACGCCCTCAACCTCTTCGGTGACCGTGGACACGCTCAGAACCGCGCGCTCGTCGCCGGCGATCGCCTCGACGATGCGGGCCAAACCGGCGCCGATGCCGTAATAGGTCGATCCCTTGCCCGAAATGATGGTGTAGGCCGCGTTGCGCACGGCGTCGGTGATCTCCGACCGCTTTTCGTCGGTCAGGTGCTGCCCGGTCTGCGTGGCGAACTCGGCAATCGGCACGTTGCCGGCCATGGCGCTCGACCAGACCGCCACTTCGCTGTCGCCGTGCTCGCCGAGAACATAGGCATGCACCGAGCTCGGCGCGATGCCCAGATAGTCGCCCAGAAGCACCCGAAAGCGCGCCGTGTCCAGGATCGTGCCGGAACCGATGACCCGCTCGGTCGGCAGGCCCGAAAAGCGCTGCACCGCATAGGTCATCAGATCGACCGGGTTGGAGGCGACGAGATAGATCGCATCGGGCACGACACCCATCAGCGCCTCGACCACCTCGCGGAACACGGCCGCATTGCGCCCCAGAAGCGCAAGCCGCGTCTCGCCCGGCTGCTGGTTGACGCCTGCGGAAATCACGACGATGCCGGCGCCGGCCAGATCGGCATAATTGCCGGCGCGCACGACCATCGGATCGGCGAAGGGCACGGCATGGGAGATGTCCTGCGCATGGGCGGAAGCCAGGTCCGCATTGCGGTCCACAAGAACGATCTCGCTGGCGCTGCCGCGAAGCGCCATCGCGTAGGCGGCCGCACTGCCCACCATGCCCGATCCGACGATACCGATCTTCACCGCTTGCCTCCTGCGTTTGGTGCTGCTTCGCCATAAGTATCGGCTCCACGGGCACGCGCAAGATTTATCGGCCCCGCTGTTGATCCAACCGTTCCCGGCGCGCGTAGCACGACACATGACCCGCCCACTATCGCTTTCATTTCCCACACAAATTTCATCCAACTGAGTGCCCGACGCCCCTTCATGCGCCCGACACAATTGCCTGATGCCCCGATCATCGTCTGGTTCCGGTCCGACCTGCGTCTGCGCGACAATGGCGCGCTGACGGCGGCGGCCGAGGCGGGCCACCCCGTCATCTGCCTGTTCGTCCTTGACGACACCGGCGCTTCGGGACGCCCGCTCGGCGGCGCCCGGCGCTGGTGGCTGCATCATTCGCTTGCCGCCCTTCAAAAGGACCTCGACGAGTTCGGCGTGCCGCTGGTGCTGCGCCGGGGTGATCCGCGCGCGGTGCTCGACGACATCATCGAACAGACGGGCGCGGGTTCGGTCCTGTGGAACCGCCGCTACGATCCCGAAGCCATCGCGCTCGACAGCGAGATCAAGGCGTCGCTCGGCGAACGCGGTCTGACGGTCGCCAGTTTCGCCGGCGCGCTGATGCACGAGCCGACCAAGCTGAAGACCGGTTCTGGCGGCTTCTACAAGGTCTATTCGCCGTTCTGGCGCGCCTTCGTCGGCGAAGGCGAGCCGGCAGAACCCCTGCCTGTGCCGCGATCGCTGACCGCCTTGGAGGACGCGCCCGACAGCGACGATCTGGGTGACTGGGCATTGCTGCCGACCAAGCCGGACTGGTCCGGCGGGCTGGCCGAAGCCTGGACGCCCGGTGAAAGGGGCGCACAACAGCAATTGAAGGCATTTTGCGACGAAGCGCTGGCCGATTACGCCCGGCAACGCGACCTACCGGCAGTCGACGGCACGTCGCGCCTGTCGCCGCATCTGGCCTTCGGCGAAATCACGCCGGCCGACATCTGGCATACGGCGGCCCATACAGACAGTGTGCCCGAAAAGCAGCTCGAAAAGTTCCACAAGGAACTGGTTTGGCGCGAGTTCTCCTATCATCTGCTGGTCAATTTCCCGAACCTGGGCGGCGAGAATTTCAACGGCGATTTCGATGCCTTTCCCTGGGACGGCACGGATGCACAGCTTCGGGCGTGGCAGCGCGGCCTGACCGGCTATCCGATCGTCGATGCGGGCATGCGGCAATTGTGGCAGACCGGCTGGATGCACAATCGCGTGCGGATGGTCGTCGCCTCCTTCCTGATCAAGCATTTGATGACCGATTGGCGCAAAGGCGAAGACTGGTTCTGGGACACGCTGGTCGATGCCGATCCCGCCTCGAACACGGCAAGCTGGCAATGGGTGGCCGGGTCGGGCGCCGATGCCGCGCCCTATTTCCGCGTCTTCAACCCGATCCTTCAGGGCGAGAAGTTCGATCCGGACGGCGACTATGTCCGCACCTATGTGCCCGAACTCGCCGGCCTGCCCAACAAATTCATTCATAAACCCTGGGAGGCTCCGGAAAAAGTGCTTGAAAAATCGAACGTTAGCCTTGGCAGCACCTATCCGGCGCCTATTGTCGATCATCAGCAGGCGCGCAACCGCGCGCTCGACGCCTACCAGACCATGAAGGGGCAAGCCGCGTGAACATCAAACCGGCTCCGGGGCAGTTTTCAGCCGCCGGTCAGAAAAAACGTGTGGCAATCGTCGGCAGCGGGGTGTCGGGCGTTTCCGCCGCCTGGGCGCTGTCACCGGTGCACGATGTCACCCTGTTCGAGGCTGAAAAGCGGGCCGGCGGGCACACCTGCACGGTCGATGTCGACCATGACGGCACGCATATTCCGGTCGATGTGGGCTTCATCGTCTTCAACGAGCGCAACTATCCGGACCTGTGCGCCCTGTTCGATCATCTCGGCATTGCCCGCGAGACCACGAACATGAGCTTTTCCATGTCGCTGGATGCCGGCCGCCGCGAATGGTGCGGGCAGGATTACCTCACCGTCTTCGCGCAGAAGCGGAACCTCGTCTCGCCGAGCTTCTTGTGGATGCTGCGCGAGATCTTCCGGTTCAACAAGCAGGCCAGGATCGACCGTGACGAGGGTGTGCTGAACCGGCTGTCGATCGGCGATTATCTGCGATTTCGCCGGTTCTCGCGACGGTTCCGGGACGACTATCTGATCCCGATGGCAGCCGCGATCTGGTCGACGCCGCGCATCAAGATGCTCGACTTTCCCGCGCGGTCCTTCGTCCAGTTCTTCGAAAACCACCGGCTGCTGGAAACCCGGCCGCCGGTCTGGCAGACCGTGTCGGGCGGATCGCGAACGTATCTCGAAAAGCTCATGGCCCCGCTTGGCGACAATGTGCGCACCGGCGCGCCCGTGACGCGCATAGAGCGGCCGGCGACCGGCGGGGCGATCGTTCAGGCCCAGGGCGGCCCCGCCGAGCATTTCGATGCCGTCGTCCTTGCCTCCCACTCCGACCAGACGCTTGCCATGCTGGCCGACGCGGACGCCAACGAGGCCGATATCCTGTCGGCGATCCCCTACAAGCCGAACCGCGTCATCCTGCATCGCGACCCCAGCTTCATGCCGAAACGCCCCGGCGCATGGGCAGCGTGGAACTATCTGCGCGAAAGCGGCAGCGGAGACGGCAGCGAGATCTGCGTCACATACTGGATGAACCGGCTGCAGAACATCGATCCGCAATATCCGCTGTTCGTCACGCTGAACCCGACGCGCGAACCGGCACCGGGCACGATCTTCGGCGAATGGTCGTTCGATCACCCCCAATATGATGCCGCCGCCTTTTCGGCCCAGGCCCGTCTGCCGCTGATCCAGGGCCGGCGCGACACATGGTTCGCCGGGGCGTGGACCGGGTACGGTTTTCACGAGGACGGGCTGCGCTCGGGCCTCGACGCCGCCGAAGCGCTGGGCGCGGTCGTGCCGTGGCGCGGCGACGAAGCGGCCGGGCCTGACGAATTGCCCTTGCCCATCGCGGCGGAGTAGGCTCTGGCCATGACATTGCACGTTCGAGAACGGCATATCGAAGACGGCGCCCCGATGTTCGCGCCGCCGGAAGAACCTGCCCTGCTCTATCCGGGAACGGTGATGCATGCGCGCCTCAAGCCTTTCGGCCACCGCTTCACCTACCGCGTCTTTACGGCGCTGCTCGATCTCGACCGGTTGGACGAGGCCGACCGCCTGTCGGCGCTGTTTTCCGTCAACCGGCGCAATCTCGTTTCATTTCGTGAAGCCGACCATCTGCCGAGGGATGCGAGCCACACCACACTACGCGCCCATGCGACGGCACTTGCCGAGGAGGCGGGCGTTGCCCGGCCCGCCCGCATCCTGCTGCTGGCCTATCCGCGCATGTTCGGCTTCGTGTTCAATCCGCTGTCGGTGTATTTCTGCTATGACGATGCAGGTGCGCTGACCGCCGCCATCTACGAGGTGCGCAACACGTTCGGCGAACGCCACACCTATGTCTGTGCGGTCGAGGACGGACAGCTCGGCCCGGCCGGCCTGCGGCAGGAACGCACCAAGATCTTCTACGTCTCGCCGTTCATCGATCTGGGCATGCGCTATCATTTCCGCATCGTGCCGCCGGGCGAGAATGTGCGGCTGCGCATCCTCGAGACCGAGGGCGCCGATCCGCTCCTGTCGGCGACATTCGCCGGTTCGGCAAAACCATTTTTGACACCGGTTCTGGCAGGCCTCATCGCGCGTCAGCCGTTCATGACACTTCGGGTTGTCGCCGCAATTCACTGGCAAGCCTTGAAATTATGGCTCAAGGGCGCGAAATTCATCTCGCGGGGCACGCCGCCGCATCCGGTCTCCTATGAAGACGCAGCGCCCGGCCCCGCCGAATGATGGCCGGAACGCGCGGCCGGCCAGTTGGTACCCGCGCGCAGGCCGACGGCCTGCACCCTGTTGAGGCGGACGAGTAAGATGGCATCCACGGACACGATGGGCGGATCGAGCAAGCTGGTGCGCGATTTGATCGCGGCCGCCGAACCGCTGACCCCCAACAATATCGGGCGTCATGTGCGCGGCCTGCCGTTCAAGGCCCGGCTGGCGCTGCGCGCCGCGCTGCACCTGCCCAAGGGCACGCTGACGCTGCGGCTGCCGGACAAGCGCGTCGTCAAGATCGACGGCAAGGCGCCGGGGCCGGACGGCGTGGTGATCCTGCACAACTGGAACCTGCCGCGCATGGCCATCTCCGGCGGGACGATCGGCGCCGCGGAAAGCTACATAGCCGGCGACTGGGACAGCCCGGACGTGACGTCCTTTCTCGAACTTTTCGTCGTCAACGAGGAACTGGGCCACAAGCTGGCGACCGCCGGAGCGACCATGCGGTTCTTTTCGCGCGTCCGGCACTGGTTCAACCGCAACACCAAGACGCGCGCGCAGAAGAACATCGCCGCGCACTACGATCTGGGCAACGATTTCTACGGGCTGTGGCTCGATCCCTCGATGACCTATTCGTCGGCGCTCTACCAGACCGGGGCCAACGATCTGGAAAGCGCCCAGACGGCCAAGTACCGCGCGCTGGCGCAGACAGCCTGCATCACCAAGGACGACCATGTGCTGGAGATCGGATGCGGCTGGGGCGGGTTCGCCGAGTTCGCCGCGCGCGAGATCGGCTGCAAGGTGACCGGCCTGACGATCAGCCGCGAACAGCTCGATTTCGCCCGCGAACGCATCCGGCTGGCCGGTCTCGGCGACAAGGTGACGATCAAGTTCCAGGACTATCGCGACGAGAAGCACACCTATGACAAGGTGGTCTCGATCGAAATGTTCGAGGCGGTCGGCGAGGAGTATTGGGAGACCTATTTTTCCAAGGTCCACGATGTCCTGAAACCTGGCGGAAAGGCCGGCCTGCAGATCATCACGATCGAGGACAAGGCCTTTCCGATCTACCGCAAGCAGCCCGACTTCATCCAGCGCTACGTTTTCCCCGGCGGCATGCTGCCGCCGCCCTCGACCCTTCATGATCTGGGCGAGCGGCATGGCCTGTCGCTGCTCGGCGAGCGTATCTTCCCGCAGGATTACGCCCGCACGCTCGCAGAGTGGCGCGCACGGTTCTGGCAGGCATGGCCGCAAATCAGCCAGATGGGCTTCGATGACCGCTTCAAGCGGCTCTGGGACTTCTATCTTTATTATTGCGAGGCCGGTTTCCGGGCAGAGTTCATCGATGTGCGGCAACTGACCTACCAACGCGCCGCCTGACGCCGCAGTCGCCGTGCTGAACCGCTGCCCGCGGCGATGCGTAACCCCGATATCGCTCCTCCAGCCGAAAGCTGTTCCATGCGCGCGCCGGACCCGTCGGGCACCTCTGACAAGACGCCGCTTGCGCGCGTCATCGCCTATGCCCTGCCGGCGATCCCGCTGGCGGCGCTGACGCTGCCGCTCTACATCCTGCTGCCGGCCTTCTACAGCGAGGCGGTGGGCCTTTCGCTGGCCGCAACCGGTGCGGCGCTGGTCGCCATGCGTATCTTCGATGCGGTCAACGATCCGCTGATCGGCCTTGTCGCCGACAAGTGGCGCACACCGTTCGGCCGCAGGCGCCGGCTGTTCGCGCTGTCGCTGCCGGTCTGCGCGCTTGCCGCCTTCATGCTGTTCTGGCCGCCCGTCGATGCCGGCCCGTTCTATCTTGCCGGCTGGGGCATGTTGCTGTCGCTTGGCTACACGGCGGCCGTCATCCCGTTCTTTGCCTGGGGCGCTGAAATGGCCGGCGACTATCGCAGCCGGTCAACGATCACCGGCTGGCGCGAGGGGTTCACGCTGACCGGCACGCTGATCGCCATCGCCCTTCCCTTCACGCTGGGCTTTGACGATGCGTCGGGCTTTCACGGTCTGGCGCTTCTCGGGGTTGCGATCGCGATCGCGCTTCCGGCGCTGGGCGCGGTCACGGTGTTTGCGGTGCCCGAGCCGCACGAGCATACGCGCGAGGCGGTCGACTGGCGCGCGGGCCTCGGCCATCTTCGGCAGAACACACCCTTCCTGCGGCTGATCGCGGCCTTCTTCGTGAACGGGATGGCCAATGGCATCCCGGCGACGCTGTTCCTGTTCTTTGTCGGCGACTATCTGGGTGCCGAAGCGCTGCAGGGGCCGCTTCTGTTTCTCTATTTCGCCTGCGGCGTCGCGGGCGTTCCGCTTGCCACCTGGGCCTCGCGGCGCGTCGGCAAGCACCGCGCCTGGGCGCTCGGCATGATCGCCGCCTGCATCATCTTTGCGACCGTGCCGCTCCTGTCGGAGGGCGACATTGCCGCCTTCGCTGTCATCTGTGCTGCAACCGGGCTGCTGGTCGGCTTCGATCTGGCGATCCCGCCGGCGATGCAGGCCGACGTCATCGATGTCGACACGGCGGCGTCGGGCGAACAGCGCTCGGGCATCTATTTCGCCGCCTGGAGTCTTGCGACCAAGCTCTCGCTGGCACTGGCGGTCGGCCTCGCCTTCCCGCTGCTCGATCTGTTCGGTTTCGAGGCTGGCGCCGGGCCGGCGCAAGACCCTGGCGCGCTGACCGCGCTGGCGGTGACCTACGCGCTCGTGCCCGTTGCGCTGAAATCGGGCGCCATTGCGCTAATGTGGAACTTCCCGCTCGACGAAACGCGCCAGTCCAAATTGCGCGCCTCGATCGAGCGGGACTGACCGATCACCCGGCCTCGTCCGGCGCATTGCCGGTCTTCAAATTCTTGCGGTCCCAGCCCGTCGCCCTTTTCATCAGCGCGAAATAGACAGGATGCGGCAGCATGCGCAGGAGTTTGAGAAGATAGGTGAAGCGGCGCGGGAAGGTGATCTCGAACCCGCCGCCCTCGATGCCCTTGATCATTTGTTCGACAGCCTTGTCGACCGGCATCAGGGCGGGCATCTCGAAGTCGTTCTTCTCGGTCAGGGGCGTGTCGATGAAGCCCGGATTGACCACCTGGATACGGATGTTCATCAGGTCGAAGTCGAATTTGAGCGACTCGGCCATGTTGTTGATGGCGGCCTTGGAGGCGCCATAGGCCGAAGCCGCCGGCAACCCCGAATAGCCGGAGACGGACGCAACCAGCACGAGCTGGCCGCGGCCGTGATCTTTCATGCGCTCGACGACCGGCACGAGCCCGTTGAGCACGCCGAACAGGTTGATCTCGTAGGTCTTGGCGAAATTGTCGATCTCGAGCCGCGCCCCGCTGGCGGGCCAGTAATTGCCGGCATTGAACACGGCAAGCCGGATCGGGCCGTGCGTCGCCTCGATGTCGGCGACAGCCTCGGCCATCGCATCGCGGTCGGTCACATCGCACGGCCGGGCATGGATGGTGCCCGCCATGCCCGCGCTTTCGGCCGCCAGCGCTTCGAGCTTGTCGGCGCTGCGCGCCGTTGCGACGACCTCATAGCCCTGGCGCGCCATCTGCAGCGCCAGTGCCTTGCCGATGCCCGCGCTCGCGCCGGTGATCCAGACGACGCCGTCGCCGGCTCTGACCCTGTAAAGTCCCATCAATTTCTTCCATGTGATGCCGGGCAGCACGGCCCGGCTGACAAAAAACCCTCTGATGCACTACGCATCAGAGGGTCAATCGGTTGCCCTGCAACACCTTCGAGCCGAAAGAAGGCTCAGATCGACAGAATGTCTCCGAGCCTCTGCCGCAGCGACCCCGTCAGGCGCAGCGGCGCGTCGGTGACCGCAAAGCCGATGCACGGCACGGTGTTCTCAGCGGTCGGGCGGTGGTCGACGGACGGATCGGCGATGGAGATGTCGCCGCGGCCGAACCGGCCGCGTTCGTCGCTGAACGCGCCCTGGATGATCAGCGACAGTTCCATGCCATCGTGCGTATGGGCGGGCACCGTCCGGCCGGGCTTGATCCAGAACATCGAGACGTGACAGCCATCGACATCGTCCATGTCGAACTCGCGAAAGCCCGGCATTTTCGTCTTCCAGGGAATCTCATCGGCCGTGTGGCCAACGAAGTCCTGCAGGGCGCGCGGCATGGTTCCGCAGCGCCTGACCGCATCGCCGGCGGAGAGCGGCGCCGGATCGCTGGCAAAGATCGATGCAAGCGCGGCGTCGCGGCCCGATATCGCCTCGGGTGCGATATGTTCCAGTGCGTCGCCGGCGGCGACTTCCAGGCCGCCGACAATGGCCCGGTTGTCCGGCGACAGTTCCAGATGGGCATCCATCAGCACGTGCACCGGCTTGGGCAGGCTACCTGCCACATAACCGCTCACCAGCGCGTCCAGCGAACTGAATTGACCTTGATACATCAAATTCCCCAATGGGCGACCGCCGTCGCCTTCGTGTCACTCTTGTGTCATGTCTACGCGGGCTGACACAATCCGGATCACCGGCGAAACCGAATTTCGATTGTCATTGGTTTATGGCAAACAATTCGTCAACCGCCTTGATCCGAAAGCACAAATACCTTGCCGGGCCAGAGACGCGCCTTTAGCCTTTGCGCAAAGACTGGAGCCTATTTTCATGCACTCATCGATCATCGATCTCATCGGCAACACGCCCTTGGTGCAGCTCAGGCGCGTATCGGAGGAAACCGGCTGCACGATCCTCGGCAAGGCCGAGTTTCTCAACCCGGGCCAATCGGTCAAGGACCGGGCGGCGCTGGCCATCATCCGGGATGCCGAGCGCAGGGGCACGCTGAAACCAGGCGGCGTGATCGTCGAGGGAACGGCGGGCAACACCGGCATCGGGCTGACCATGGTGGCGCAGGCGCTGGGATACCGGACCGTGATCGTGATCCCCGAAACCCAGAGCCAGGAGAAGAAGGATGCGCTGCGGCTGGGCGGCGCCGAACTGGTCGAAGTGCCGGCGGTCCCCTACCGGAACCCGAACAATTATGTGCGGGTTTCGGGCCGCCTCGCCGAGCAACTCGCCAAGACCGAGCCGAACGGGGCGATCTGGGCCAACCAGTTCGACAACGCGGTCAACCGGCAGGCGCATGTGGAAACGACGGCACCGGAAATCTGGCGCGACACGGACGGCAAGGTGGACGGATTCATCTGCGCGGCCGGTTCCGGCGGCACGATCGCCGGTGTCGCCGAGGGGCTGCGCGCCAAGAATGCGGACATCAAGATCGGCCTCGCCGACCCGCATGGCGCGGCGCTCTTTTCCTATTACACGACCGGGGAGTTCAAGTCCGAAGGCAGCTCGATCTCCGAAGGCATCGGCCAGGGACGGATCACGGCCAATCTGGAAGGCTTTGCCCCGGACTTTGCATGGCGCATTTCCGATGCCGAGGCGCTCGACCTGGTCTTCAAGCTGGCGCTGGAGGAAGGCATGATCATGGGCGGCTCGACCGGCATCAACATTGCCGGCGCGGTGCGGCTGGCACGGGAACTGGGCCCTGGCCACACCATCGTGACGATCCTGTGCGACTATGGCCACCGCTACCAGTCCAAGGTCTACAACCCCGCCTTCCTGCGCCAAAAGGGCCTGCCGGTGCCCGAATGGATGGAGCGCACGGCCGACATCGACGTGCCGTTCGAGGACGCCTGACGTGCCATCGGTGACCGAAGCGCTGTTCCGCGACGATGCCTATCTGACCGGGGCCGAAGCGACGGTTCTGGACGTCAACGATCGCGGCGGGATCGTGCTCGACCGGACGGTCTTCTACGCCACATCGGGCGGGCAGCCGGGCGACAGCGGAACGCTCAGCCGGGCCGACGGCAGCACCATCACGATCGCAACCACCGTGACCGGCGAGACCAAGGACGAGATCGTCCATGTGCCGGCTGAAGGTTCGGCCCTGCCCGAGACGGGCGAAACCGTGGCGCTGGCCATCGACTGGGAGCGCCGGTACAATCTAATGCGCATGCACACGGCCTGCCATCTGCTGACGGTCGCCTGCCCGTTTCCGATCACCGGCGCCGCGGTCGGCGAAACCGAAAGCCGCGTCGATTTCGACATGGCCGAAACGATCGACAAGGCGGACGTGACCGCTGTCCTCATGACGATGGTCGAAGCCGATCATCCGGTCTATGCGCAATGGATCGATGAGGCGGCGCTCGATGCCAATCCGGGCCTTGTCAAATCGAAGAATGTGCGTCCGCCAACGGGCACCGGCCGCATCCGGCTGGTGTGCATCGGCGACGATGCAAGCATCGACAGCCAGCCATGCGGCGGCACCCATGTGAAGATGACCGGCGAAATCGGGCCGATCCATATCGGCAAGATCGAGAAGAAGGGTCGCGAGAACCGGCGCTTCCGGATAAGGTTCGGCGCACCGCCGCAAGCCTGACCGCCGCCGAGGAGCCCTGATGGCCGAAAAGAGCCCCTTCATCGTCTCGCCCGACTGGCTGGAAACCCATCTGCACGATCCGGGCCTGTCGGTGGTCGATGCCTCCTGGTATCTGCCCGCGCAGAACCGCGACGCGCGCGCCGAGTATGATGCGGCCCACATTCCCGGCGCTATCTTCTTCGATCAGGACGCGGTGGTCGATCCTGACAGCGCGCTACCGCACACACTGCCCTCGCCGACCGAGTTCGAGCGCCATGCCAGCGCGATGGGCATTGGCCGGACCGACACGATCGTCGTCTATGACGGTCCGGGCATGTTCACCGCGCCGCGCGTCTGGTGGATGTTCCGTGTCATGGGGGCGGACAAGGTGTTCGTGCTCGACGGCGGGTTCGACAACTGGAAGACCGATGGCCGGCCGGTCACTGACAGACCGACCAAGATTGCGGGCACCGCCTTTGTGCCGCATTTCGACCCCGGCCAGCTCGTCTCCCTCGATGCGATGCAGGCCATCGTCGCCGATGGTTCGGCGCAGATCGCCGATGCGCGCGGTGCCGGACGCTTCACCGGTGAGGAGCCCGAACCGCGCGCCGGCATGCGGTCTGGCCACATGCCCGGCGCCCGCAACCTGCCTTTCGGCGCACTGTCCGAGAATGGCTATTTCAAGGACCTGGACGGGTTGCGCGCCGCGCTTGCCGAGGCGGGGATCGATCCGGGAAAGCCGGTCGTCACCAGTTGCGGCTCGGGCGTGACCGCGGCGGTGATCAATCTGGCGCTGGCCTCGGTCGGCGCCGAGAACCACCGGCTGTATGATGGCTCGTGGAGCGAATGGGGCGGCAGGCCCGACACGCCGGTCGTCACCGGCCCGGCGGATGGGTGACCCCATGAGCTGGCTTTCTCCCGGCCGCACGGCGCTGCGCAACGCTGACCAGGCGCTCGAGACGACGATCACCTATCTGCGCATGGACGGCCCGCCCGCCGTCTACCCGGCAAAACCCGCCAATGTGCATGCGGCGCTGCTCGCGGTGCCCAGGCCGCCCCTGCATTTCTATCGCTATCTCTATTTCCAGGTCGGCATTCACTGGAACTGGGAAGCGCGGCTGCGGATGAACGACAAGGACCTGCGCAAGGCCGTCCATGCCGACACATGCGAGATCACCGTGCTGCATGTGGACGGCGCGCCGGCCGGCTTCTTCGAGATCAACCGCAAGACGGCCACGCTCAGCGATCTGGCCTATTTCGGCATGATGCCGCATGTGCACGGGTTGGGCCTGGGCCGTTGGTTCCTCGGCCAGGCTGTCGAGGCGGCCTGGTCGGCCGGTCCCGACAGCGTCACCGTCAACACGTGCACGCTCGATCATCCTGCCGCGCTGCCGCTTTACCAGAAGATGGGTTTCCGGCCGTACCGGCGCTCGGAGGGACGCGTGCGCCCGATGTCGGCCAATGAGCGTGCCGCCCTCGCCGCCCAGCACGGCATTAGCGCGCCCGGCGGCTGAACGGCGCGTTCATCGGCAATTCAGCCACAATGGTCGAAATTCGCTCCCGACACAGTCTTTCGTGAAGGGAACGATCATGACCCGCATTCTCGATCGCCGCGCCGTCCTTGGCATCCTCGCCGGCGGCGCCGCCACATTCACCGCCCTGCCCCAGGCGCTGGCACAATCGACGCCGACGGCCGCCGAACTGCTCGAACGGCTGGGCGCCGATCCATCCATGGTGATCGCGCCGGACGCACGCGTATCTGTGCGCGAACTCACCCGCCGGCGTGATTTGCGCCGGATCGCGCCGTCGGTCGATATCCAGTCGATCAATTTCGCGTTCGGTTCGGCCCGCATTCCGCCTCGCGAGATCTGGAAGATCGACGAGATCGCCAGCGCGATGCGCCAGCTTCTGCGCCGCCGCGGGCGCGAGCTGTTCCTGATCGAAGGGCATACCGATGCGGTCGGCTCGAACGAGGCCAATCTGCGCCTGTCGCGGGCGCGGGCGCGCTCGGTCGCCGATGAACTGGCCCGGTCCGGCATTCCAAACAATGCGATTGAGACGATCGGTTACGGCGAGGAAGACCTTCTGGTGCCGACCCGGCGCGCCGACTGGCGCAACCGGCGCGTGACGCTGCGCCGCGTCACCGATCTCGTCATCGGCTACTGACAACAACCGGAAGAAACGGGGCCGGCACGCATGGCGTGACCGGCCCCTTTCTCACACCGCGGCGGGAGGAACCGCGGCGCAGATGATCATGCTTTTCCTCAAGCGACCTTGAGCGCGCTTTCCGGCGCCGCCAGATCGTAGCCCAGCGCCTCGGCGACCGGGCCGTTGGTGATGCGGCCGCGATGGACGTTGAGCCCGTTGCGCAAATGCGGGTCGTCGGTCAGCGCCTCAAGGCCATGGTCGGCGAGCGCCAGACCCTGCCGCAGCGTCGCGTTGTTGAGCGCGTGCGCGGAGGTGACCGGCACGGCACCGGGCATGTTGGCGACACAATAATGGATGATGCCGTCCACCTCGTATGTGGGCTCGGCATGGGTGGTGGCCTTGGACGTCTCGAAGCAGCCGCCCTGGTCGATGGCGACATCGCACAGGACAGCGCCCTTTTTCATGCCGCCGAGCATTTCGCGGGTGACAAGCTTGGGCGCTGCAGCGCCGGGTATCAGCACGGCGCCGACGACCGCATCGGACTCGAACACGCTCTCCTCGAGCGCCTCGACGGTCGAGTAACGGGTTTCGACGCGGCCCTGGAAAATGTTGTCGAGTTCGCGCAGGCGCGGCAGCGACCGGTCGAGCATGGTGACCTTGGCGCCAAGGCCGACCGCCATGCGCGCCGCGTTGATGCCGACGACGCCGCCGCCGATGACGGTGACATGGCCCGGCTTGACGCCGGGCACGCCGCCGAGCAGGACGCCGCGGCCGCCATTGGCCTTCTGCAGCGCGGTGGCCGACGCCTGGATCGCCAGACGGCCGGCGACCTCGGACATGGGCGCAAGCAGCGGCAGGCCGCCATGATCGTCGGTGACGGTCTCGTAGGCAATCGCCGTGCAGCCGCTTTCCACCAGGCCCCTGGTCTGATCCGGATCGGGAGCGAGGTGCAAATAGGTGTAGAGAATCTGTCCCTCACGGAGCTGCACCCATTCGGATGGCTGCGGCTCCTTGACCTTGACGATCATGTCGGACTTTTCGAACACCTCGGCGGCGGTGTCGGCGATCTTGGCGCCGACCGCCCGATAGGCGCCGTCATCGGCGCCGATGCCAAGGCCTGCGCCGGTCTCGACGATCACCTCATGGCCGTGGGCGATGTATTCGCGCACGGAGCCGGGCGTCAGTCCGACGCGGTATTCGTGGTTCTTGATTTCCTTCGGGCAGCCGACACGCATCGCGAAACCTCCCATTTTCGTGTTAATGCAAGCATCGCAGAAACGTTGCGCAATGTCCGTGCAAAGAGTGCTGGACGTGCGAACGCTCGCGCAATAATATCCAAACGAACCGATGTTCGATTGGATATTTTTGCAATTATGGCTCTCGATGCGATCGATCGTGCGATTCTGACCGAACTCCAGCAGGATGGCCGGATGCCCAATGCGGCATTGGCCGACAAGGTGGGCCTGTCGCCGTCTGCCTGTTCGCGGCGGTTGGATGCGCTGGAGAAATCCGGCACAATCCGCGGCTATCACGCGCGCCTGTCCAACAAGGCGCTTGGCCACCAGATGACGGCGGTCGTGCACATCTCGCTGTCGGGCCAGTTCCAGACGACGCTGCGCGAGTTCGAGGATGCGGTCAAACGCTGCCCGAACGTCCTGGTCTGCTATCTGATGAGCGGCGAATACGACTATATGCTGCGCATCGCCGCCAAGGATCTGGCGGACTATGAGCGCATCCACCGGGACTGGCTGTCCAACCTGCCCCATGTGGTGAAGATCAACTCTTCGTTCGCGCTGCGCGATGTGATCGACCGGCCCAATGTCGGGATCGATCCCGCGCTGGCGTAGCTGCGGTGCCCTAGCTCAGCGTTACGCCAAGCCCTTCCAGCACATCCCAATAGGCGGGAAACGTCTTCGCCACGCAGCCGGGGTCGAGGATGGTGATCCCTTGGGTGACAAGACCCGCCAGCGCGAAGCTCATGGCGATGCGATGGTCGGCGAAACTGTCGATCCCGGCGGCCACCGTTGCCCCGCGCAGCGACGGATCGGCATGGACGATCAGATCGTCGCCCTCCTCCGTTGCCAGACCGGACCTGATGCGATTGAGGCCCTGGGCG
The DNA here is from genome assembly GCF_965223445.1 of Oceaniradius stylonematis. Classification (NCBI taxonomy): domain Bacteria; kingdom Pseudomonadati; phylum Pseudomonadota; class Alphaproteobacteria; order Hyphomicrobiales; family Ahrensiaceae; genus Oceaniradius; species Oceaniradius stylonematis. The sequence goes on along the minus strand of NZ_OZ244994.1, from coordinate 3,417,968 downwards.
AGCGCTGCGGTGCGGTCGCACTCCTTCACGCGCAAATTCCCGATGCCGACAAAGCGCACGGGCGTTTCATTGTAGGCGGCGAGGACGGCCAGCGTCGGCACCGCGTCCTGCATCTGCGATCCGTCGATTTCCGCCGGCATGTTCGGAAAGCGGGCGATGACGGCATGTGCCTTGGCGTCAGGCTGGGTGAAGGCACCCGGCGCCGTACCGATGTCGATGGCACCGCCGGTCAAGGCTTCGGCAGCCCACAGATAGGTCGCGGCCGAGGCGTCGGGTTCGACATGATGGTCGCCTGGCGCATAGCCAGTCGGTGAGACGCGCCAATGGCCTTCGGAGATCTGTTCCGCGCTGGCGCCGAAGGCAGCCATCGCCGCAAGCGTCAGGTCGATATAGCCGCGCGCGCCGATCTGGTCGCCGGTCAGAACGATGTCGACGGGCGCATCGGCCAGCGGCGCGGCCATCAAAAGCGCCGAGACATACTGGCTGGAGAGGCCGCCATCGATAGCGATCCGCCCGCCGGGCAGCATCCCCCGTCCGCGCACCGTCACGGGCGGACAGCCGGTCGACGCTTCGGCGTCGATACCGATCGACCGCAGCGCGTCGACCAACGGGGCGATCGGCCGCTTGCGCATGTGCTGATCGCCATCGATGACGACCGTGCCGTCGACCGACGCGGCAAGCGCGGTCAGAAACCGTGTCGCCGTGCCGGCATTGCCCAGAAACAGGGAGGTGGACGGTGCCGCGAGGCGGCCATTTCCCGTTACGCGAAAAGAGGTTGAATCCGGTTCTTCAACCGTCACGCCCATGGCGCGCAAGGCCGTGGCCATATGGTGCGTATCGTCGCTCTTGAGCGCGCCGGTGATCGTGCTGACACCCTTGGCGAGCGCGGCGAGCGGAAGCACGCGGTTGGTGATCGACTTCGAGCCCGGAACCGCCGCGCGGCCGACAAGCGGCGCGTTCACGGGGTGAACGGTCAGGCGTTCGGCGGCGAGATGGTCGGGCATGGACGGAACCGGATGGCACAGCGAATGGGTGGCGTCCTTTTGAGGACCCGCGCCCGTGCCGTCAAGCGGCGGTCAGGCGGGGCGGTCCGTGTCGCCCTTCCACAGATCGTCTCCGTTCTGGTCGATGATCAGCCGTGCCTTGGCCAGCGTCGATGACACCGCCAGATCGCGCGAGGCCAGAAGATCGGCGCGCAGGAAGCGGCGCGTGATCGTGGTGCCGTCGGCGGTCCGGGTCAGCGTGCCGGCAATACGCCACTGGCCATCGCTTTCCTTGACCGGCGCGGCACGGACCTCGACGCCCTTGTATTCTTCGTCGGGCGCCCTGCCCGCCGGATCGTCCGTCGCTTCGCCGCCGCCGAACAGGCGCTTGAACAAACCCGCCATTTCACACTCCCTTTGCGCGCGAAGATCGGGTTTCGGAGCGCCGCTGTCAACGCGGGGGCCGCGCCCGTCCGGGCGCGATTGCCAAGCGCCGGACGCGGCGCTACCACATCGGAGCCGAAAACCGGTACAAGGGAGCCGCATCGCCATGACAGACACGCCGCAGCCGGCGCCGCGCGCCGACAGGCCGCCCAGGAAGCGCTCCCGGATCAAGACCGTGCTTTACATCATCATCGCCCTGATCATCGTTCTGGCCGGTCTTTGGGTGTTCGGCCCGCGCGAACCGGTCGATACGGCGCTGCGTTTCGATCCGGCGACGATCGGCGAGGACATCGACGCCTATATGGCCGCGCATGAAGCCCAGTTCGACAACATTGTCGAGGGCGCCGAGATGCAGCTCATCTGGGCATTTCCCGCATCGAAGGCCAAGACTCCGGTGGCGCTCGTTTACATTCACGGCTTTTCCGCGTCGCCCGGCGAAATCCGGCCCGCGCCGGACATGGCCGCCGAGGCTCTCGGCGCAAATCTGTTCTACACGCGGCTCGTCGGACACGGGCGCTCGGACGAGGCGATGGCCGAACCGACCGTTCAGGACTGGCTCGACGATGTGGCCGAAGCGATTGCGATCGGCGAGCGTCTGGGCGAAAGGGTGGTGCTGATCGGAACGTCGACCGGCGGAACGCTCGCGGCCATCGCGGCGCTTCATCCGGACCTCAAGGACCGGATCGCCGGCATCGTCTTCGTATCACCCAACTTCAAGGTGCAGGCGAGCGGAAGCCAGATCCTGACCGCGCCGTTCGCGCGCCAACTGGTGCCGCTGGTCGCCGGTGCGGAGCGCAGTTTCGAGCCCGAGAACGAACTGCATGCCAAGTTCTGGACCGAGCGCTACCCGTCCGTCGCGCTGCTGCCGATGGCCGCATCGGTGGCCCATGCCAATGCGCAATTCTACCAGAACACCGACATTCCGGCGCTTTTCGTCTTCTCGGACGATGATCGGGTGGTCGATCACACGGTGACGCGCCAGATCGCGGACCGGTGGGGCGGACCTGCCGAGATCGTCGCCGTTGCGGAATCGGACGACCCTTACAACCACGTCATCGCCGGCGACGCGCTTTCGCCCTCCAACAACCAGATGATGGCCGACACGATCGCGCGCTGGGTCAGCGCGCTGTGACCGCATCCGGGCGCGGCCTGGCATCACGCGAGAAGAGGTAGACGGCAAGCGCCAGCGCCAGCGTGAGCGCGTAGAAGCCGAACAGCCACTGATAGGCTGTCTCGGGCGCCGCAGGATCGGCGGTGACGGTGACGATTGTGCCGGTCAGGAACTGCATCAGCGCCACGCCGCCGATCGAGAAGAAGTTCATAAGCGTCACGCCGCGGCCGATCAGCGCCGGCGGGATGAAGCTCTTGGCATGGGCGGTCATCACGCCGTAGCCGACGCACGCCGCGCCGATCAGCACCAGTGCGGCGGTGACGGCGGCAAGCCCGCTCTGCGGCGCGGCGGCGAGAAAAATGCAGGCGCCGATGGCCAGGATCACGCCCGCCGACAGCACCCATTTGCGCGTGTTCAGCCAGTTGTCGAGCGGGCCGTAGACAAAGCTGCCCATCGCCATCGCAAGAGCCATCGCAAGCGTGACCTGACCGATCAGGATCGTGTCGGCGTCATAGACTTCGGCGAGAAACGGACCGGTCCACAGGCCGCGAATGCCGCCGGCGGTGGCGTAGTAGACGAGCGTCAGCGGGATGATGAACCACAGTGCACGGATGCGCAGCACGGCGAGAAAGCCGGCAAAGCCGGGCGGACCGTCGGGATCGTCGATCCGCTCGGGATCACGCACCAGAAGAAGGATCGCAAGCGCGACCAGCACGGTGGCGGCGCCGAGAAGGCCGACCACCGGGCGCCAGCCGTACGCCTCGGCGGCTGCGGCCATCGGCGCGGCGCCGATGATGTTGCCCAGATTGCCAAGACCGATGAAGACCGAGGCCATCAGCGCGAATCGCGCCGCATCGTAGCCGCGCGCGATGATCACATAGGACGCCATCAGGACCGGCGCGCAGCCGATGCCGATCAGCGCCATGGCCGCGACGATGGCCGTCGGCGTCCATGCGACAGCAAACAGCGCCACGCCCGCCGCCGCGACCAGCATGAAGAGCGCCGTGGTGCGGCGCGGACCGAACCGGTCGAGCGCGACGCCGACGGCGAACTGCATCAGCGCGAACGCCGCGAACCAGACGCCCGACGCCAGCGACAGGTCCGCCTTGGTCATGCCAAGATCGGCACCCAATGCCGGTGTGAGCACCGCCAGAAAGCTGCGGTAGAACTGAGAAAAAACGTAGGCAAGACACAGTGCCGCCAGTCCGGCCATCTTCATTCCTCCCACCGCGAGCCACCGCCCTTATGGGTCTGGCCGGCGCTTGGCAAGCGCAGGGCGGCATCCACCGGTTCGCCCGCGCGGCGGCCGCGCGGACGATACGATTGTGCACTTGCACAAAGAGGCGGCGATCTGGAAAGATGATCGTGCAGGAGCATCCATGATCTCAGAACGCCACGACCGGTTCCGCAACTTCGTCTTCGGGCTCGCGCTCGCGCTGATGATCGGCTGGATCTTGTATATCGGCCAGAACATCATCATCCCGGTCATCGCCAGCATCATTCTGGCCTATATCGTCACGGCACTCGCCCAATACATGAAACGTATTCCGGCGATCGGGCCGCTGATCCCCTCGCCGCTTCGCTTTGCGATTTCCATCCTGGTCATCCTGCTGATCGTCGGCGCATTCGTCTGGCTGATCATCTCCAACATCAACCAGCTTCTGGCGCTGGCGCCGATCTATCAGGAGCGCCTGCTCGGCATCATCCAGGGACTGTGGCGCAGCTTCGGCGAGGAGTTCGGCTTCGAGACCGAGCCGACCTGGGACACGCTGCGACGCGACATTCTGGGCGGGGTATCGCTGCAATCGCTGATCGGCTCGACCGTTACGTCGGTCGGCGTGCTCGTCGGCACGATGATGGTGGTGTTCGTCTATACCGGCTTTGCGCTGGCCGAGCGGCAGGCTTTCGAGCGCAAGTCGATGCGGATGACGGACAATCCCGACGATTCGCGCCGCGTCGTCGAGATCGTTTCGGTGATCAATGCCCGCATCGGCGACTATCTGGCGACGAAGACGCTGATCAATCTCATCCTGGGATTGATGTGCTACCTCATCATGGCCTTCATGGCGCTCGATTTCGCCGCCTTTTGGGGCGTGCTGATCGCGCTGATGAACTATGTGCCCTATGTCGGCTCGTTTCTCGGTGTCCTGTTGCCGGTGGCCATCGCCATCGTCCAGTTCGGCGACTGGGGCACGGTTCTGGGCATCTTTCTCGCCCTGACCGCGTGCCAGATCTTCGTTGGCAGCGTGCTCGAACCCTCGCTGATGGGCCGTTCGCTCAATCTCAGCCCGTTCGTCATCCTCATGTCGCTGGCCAGCTGGGCGTCGCTCTGGGGCATTGCGGGCGCGCTCCTGTCGGTGCCGATCATGGCGATCCTCGTCATCATCCTGTCGGAGTTCGACGGCACGCGGCCGGTCGCGGTGCTGTTGTCGCGCAACGGGCGCATTCCGCCCAAGCGCCACGACAGGCCGATCCGCGACGAGGTGCAAGGAAAGCCCGGCGCGCCCGGCGACAATCTGATCCTGCCCGACCGGGACGCGGCGGAATAGGCTGCCCGGTCAGACCAGGACGCCGGCGACCAGCTCGTTGTCGGTGATGTCCTGCCAGACAAAGCCCGCATCGGTCATGCGCGCCATCAGGCCGATGAAATTGACGGCGTCGCGCGTCTCGATGCCGATCAGGATCGAGCCGAAATTGCGCGCGGACTTCTTCAGGTACTCGAACCGGCTGATATCGTCGTCGGGTCCCAGCAGATCGAGAAAGTCACGCAGCGCGCCCGGCCGCTGCGGCAGGCGCAGGATGAAGTATTTCTTCAGCCCCGCGTGACGAAGCGCCCGTTCCTTGACATCCGGCAGCCGCTCGAAGTCGAAATTGCCGCCCGATGCCACGCAGACCACCGTCTTGCCGCGCAGGTCTCGCGCGGGCACGTCCTGCAATGCGTCGATGGAAAGCGCGCCGGCCGGCTCGAGAACCACGCCCTCGACATTGAGCATCTGTATGATCGTCGCGCACAGCCGGTCCTCGTCGATGAGCGTCACATCGTCCGGCCGGTAGCGCTTGAGCACGTCAAGCGTATGCGCGCCGATCTCGGCCACCGCGGCGCCATCGACGAAACTGTCGATCCGCGGGAGACGGACGCGTTCGCCCTTCGCGAGGGACGTCTTCAGGCTCGGCGCGCCCTTCGGTTCGATCAGCATCATCTTCGGCGCCACATCCAGGGCTTGGAACAGCAGCGTCATGCCGCTCGCCAGCCCGCCGCCGCCGACGGCGACATGAAGGCGGTCGAGTGTCGCGCCTGCCGGCAATTGCTCGACGATCTCCAGCGCCACCGTCGCCTGCCCCTCGATGATGTCGGGATGATCGAAGGGCGGCACCATGATCGCGTCATTGGCATCGGCATAGTCGAGCGCGGCCTGGTTGCAGACATCGAAAATGTCGCCAACCAGCTCGATCTCGACGAAATCGCCGCCGAAGGCGCGGGTCTTGTCGATCTTCTGCTGCGGCGTGGTGACCGGCATGAAGACGGTGCCCCGGCGGCCGAAATGGCGGCAGACATAGGCAAATCCCTGGGCGTGGTTGCCGGCAGAAGCGCAGACGAAACGTGACGGCGCATCGGCGCCCATGTGCTTGCGCAGGAAGTTGAACGCACCCCGGATCTTGTAGGAGCGTACCGGCGACAGGTCCTCTCGCTTGAGCAGGATGCGGGCACCGTAGCGCTCCGACAGGAAGGCGTTTTCCTGCAGCGGCGTCGGCGGAAACAATGCGCGCATGGCATCGCGCGCGGCACGCACGCCGCTTTCGAAATGGGCCGGGTCGTCGATCTGCATGGCGCCTTGTCCCCTTTGTGCGCCGCCGAAAGTCTTTGGCATTGGCGCGACGCACCGTGTATACGCGCCAGACGCGCTTTGCCAATGGCAGGGGCGCATGGCGGGAACCGGACCGGGGAGCAAACGGCCCAATGAATGCCAACATGCTGCGCAGCGCGGTGCATGTGAGTGCGATTTTCGCCTTTTATCTGGCGACCATGATGCTGATCCCCGGCCTGGTCGACCTCTATTACGACAATGAGGACTGGAAGGTCTTCGCATCCTCGGCAGCGATGATCGGCGGCATCGCCGCGCTCGTCGCCGTGGCCACGCGCTCCAGCCCGCCGGTCGTCTCGACGCGCTTCACATTCCTGGTCGTCAACCTGTTGTGGCTGACCTTTTCGGCGGCCGCCGCCGTGCCCTTCATGTTCGCCACCATCGACATCAGCATCGCCGACGCCTTTTTCGAGGCGGTCTCCGGCGCCACGGCGTCGGGGTCGACCGTCCTGACCGGCCTCGACACGATGCCGCCGGGCATTCTGCTGTGGCGGTCCATGCTGCAATGGATCGGCGGTCTGGGCGTGATCGTCCTGGGCCTGTTCATCCTGCCGTTCCTGAAAATCGGCGGCGCCAGCTTCTTCAAGATCGAATCGTCCGACCGCTACGACCGGCCGTTTGCCCGTTTTTCCACCTATGCCTATTCGGTGGTGGGCATCTATGCGGCGCTGACGCTGCTGTGCGCTTCGCTCTATGCATGGTCCGGCATGAGCGGGTTCGACGCGATCAACCATGCCATGACCACCATGGCGTCGGGCGGCTTTTCGACCCACGACAGGTCGTTCGCCTTTTTCACCAACCCATGGACCCATTGGGTCGCGATCGTCTTCATGATCATCGCCGCCCTGCCCTTCACCGCACTGATCCTTCTGGCATTGCGGGCGCGGTTCGATGCGTTCCGCGACAATCAGGTGCTGGTCTTTCTCGGCTATACGCTCTTCCTGGCGATCCTGTTGTCGATGCAGCTCGACATCTCCGACACGATCGAGTTCCGGGAGGGGTTCACCAAGGCGGTCTTCACCGTCGTCTCCATCGTCACGACGACGGGCTATGCGGTCGACAATTACATGGAATGGAACACCTTCACGGTGGCGTTGATCCTCATGGCGACCGTCCTGGGCGGCTGCGCGGGCTCGACGACGGGCGGCATCAAGGCGACACGCTGGATCGTCCTGTTCGGCATCATCAAGCGGTCGCTGGAGACCTTCATCTATCCGCACGCCATCCGCACGGTGCGCTCGGGCTCGGTCTCGATCCCGGACCAGACGCAATATGTGACGATGATGTATTTCGGCACCTTCTTCATGCTGGCCGGCATCGGCACGGTGCTGGTGGCAATGACGGGCGCGGATCTGGTTACCGCCTTTTCGGGCGCCCTGACGGCGCTTTCCAATGTCGGCCCCGGCTTGGGCGACGTGATCGGCCCGACGGGCACGTTCGGCCCGCTCGAAGACAGCGCCAAATGGATCCTCGCCTTCGGCATGCTGCTGGGCCGGCTGGAACTGTTCACGGTCCTGGTGCTGCTGTCCCCGGCGTTCTGGCGGGATTGATCGGAAGATTCGCATTCGGTATGAACATTGCATACTGGAGAAGACTGCATGGTCCATACCGTCAAACGCACCATAAGCCTGCCTTCGGCGCAGGATGACTATATCGAACGCAAGGTTGACAGCGGCGAGTACGCATCGGCCAGCGAAGTGGTCCGTGATGGACTGCGGGCGTTGCGTGCGCGCGACGAGGTGATCGAGAAATGGCTCAGGGAAGAGGTTGTGCCGACCTACCATGCGGTCAAAGCCGACCCGTCGAAATTGTTGGATCACGACACGTTTTTTGACCAGGTGTTCCAGCGGATCGAAGCACGCGGGAAACCAGATGAATGAAGCGCCGAAATCTGGTCTATGCATCGACTGCCGAGGCGGACCTGCTTTCATTGCACAGTCAGATTGCCAGCGCATCGAGCTTTGTGATCGCAACACGCTATATCGAGCGAATTGAAGCCTTTTGCGCGTCGTTCGACCTCGCCGCCGAGCGCGGTGCGGCGCGCGATGACCTTATGCCCGGGCTGCGGATCGTCGGGTTCGAGCGCCGCATCACCATCGCCTTCACCGTCGATGACGAGACTGTCACCTTCCTGCGCTTCTTCTATGGCGGCCAGGACTGGGACAGCGCGTTCGACTGACCCTCACACAAACACATCCACCTTTTCGAACGTGCGCACGTCCACCAGCCCGACATCGGAGATGCGCAGTTCGGGGATGACGACGAGCGCCAGCAGGGAATGCTGCATGTAGGCGTTGTTGAGCGTGCAGCCCATCTGCCGCATCGCCTCGCCGAGCCTTTCGGCCTTGGCGGCGACGGTCTCGGCGCGTTCGTCGCTCATCAGGCCGGCGATCGGAAGCTCGACCAGCGCCAGAACCTCGCCTTTCGAGACCATGACCACGCCGCCGCCCACTTCGCCGAGAACATTGGCGGCTTTCGCCATGTCGTCATGATTGGTGCCGACGACGATCATGTGATGGCTGTCATGGGCGACGGTCGACGCCATGGCGCAGTCGCCCGCATAGCCGAAGCCGGAGACGAAGGCGTTGGTGACCGCGCCGGTGCCCCTGTGGCGCTCGACCAGCGCGATCTGGCAGACATCGTTCGGCAGGTCCATCTGCACCACGCCACCTTTCACGTGAAGGGTGGCTTCGAGCGCCCGCGTCGGCGCCTGGTTCTCGATGACCCCGATGACACGCACATCGACGGCGCCTTCATTGACGGGCGCCTCGACGACAAAGTCGTCGGCGGAAAGTTCCTTGCCGAGGCGGACCGTGTTCCTGGCCGCCGCCGGATAGTCATAGGGCGCGATCTCGCCGGCCAGCTTGCCGTCCACGGCCATCTGCACACCCCGGGCCCAGACTTCGTCGATCGCCAGGTCTGCGAGGTTCGAAACGATCAGGAAATCGGCGCGGCGACCCGGCGTGATCGAGCCCAGTTCGCGCTCCAGCCGGAAGTGCTGCGCCGTGTTCAGCGTCGCCATCTGGATCGCGGTGACAGGGTTCAGACCCTGCGCAATCGCATGGCGTACGACCCGGTCCATGTGCCCTTCATGCACCAGCGTGCCCGAATGGCAGTCGTCGGTACAAAGGATGACGTTGCGCGGATCGATCCCGTGCTCGGTCACCGCCTTGATCTGCTCGGCGACATCGTACCAGGCCGAGCCAAGCCGCAGCATCGCCTTCATGCCCTGACGCACACGGGCGATGGCGTCTTCGGCGCGGGTGCCCTCATGATCGTCTTCGGGCCCGCCGGCAACATAGCCGTGGAACGGGATGCCGAGATCGGGCGAAGCGTAGTGTCCGCCGACTGTCTTGCCCGCGCCCACGGTGGCCGCGATCGCGCCAACCATGGTCTGGTCGTTGGCGGCGACGCCCGGAAAATTCATCACCTCGCCAAGGCCGATGATGTTCGGCCATGCCATGGCCTCGGCGATCTCCTGCGGGCCGAGCGACGCGCCGGCATGTTCGAGCCCCGGCGCCGACGGCACGCAGGACGGCATCTGCACGAAGACATTGACCGGCATGTCCAGCGCCTCGTCATGCATCATGCGCACGCCGTCGAGCCCGAGGACGTTGGCGATCTCGTGCGGATCGACGAACATGGACGTGGTGCCATGCGGGACCACGGCGCGGACGAATTCGGTCACGGTCAGCATGCCGCTCTCGATGTGCATGTGCGCGTCGCACAGGCCAGGCACCAGATAACGTCCGCCCGCGTCGACCACGACCGTGTCCTCACCGATGCAATGGCCTGCATCGGGCCCGCAATAGGCAAAACGCCCGTCGATGACGGCCAGATCCGTGCCGTCGATGATCTCGCCGGAATGGACATTCACCCAGCGCCCGTCGCGCACGACCAGATCGGCCGGCTTGCGGCCCATGGCGACATTGACAAGATCGCGCTGGCTGTCCTGCCAGGGCTTGAGCGTGTCGCGGATTTCGGCATTCATCGGCGGCCTCTTCGTCATCGGTTCACGCCCACTGTGTCACGCCTCGGGGCGCCTGCAAAGCGCTGCGTGGCAAGGATCACGACCGGTATTCACCACCCGATCCGGGGTCATCGGGGCTATCGAACCTTGATTTCCAAAGCGCTTTAAGTATACAAAATGGCTATCTGGGAGGATGACAATATGCTGCAGCGCCGTTGCCTGCCTTGCCGGGCCGTTCGGTCGAGCCGCACATGTTTCTCCCGCATCCACGATTTGAGCTGTCCAGCCCCGACGAAGACGCGGCAGAGCCTTTTGCTGCGCTGACGAACGGGCCTTTCGCACTGGGAGGTAAGCGAATGAGAAACCTGACGACACTGACCGGAGCCCTTCTCGTCACGGTCTCGATGACCGCGATGGCGAGTGCCGATACGATCCGCTTCTGGACGACCGAGGAGCAGCCCGAACGGCTGGCGATCCAGGAACAGATGGCGGCGACCTTTGCCGAACAGACCGGCCATGAGGTGGAAGTCATTCCGGTGTCGGAATCCGAGCTGGGCACCCGTGCCACGGCGGCCTTCGCCGCCAACGATTTGCCGGACGTGATCTATCACACGCTGCAATATGTCCTGCCCTGGGCCGAAGCGGGCATTCTGGACGTCGAGACCAATGACGAGATCGTCCAGGAACTGGGCGCCGACACGTTCCAGGCCGGCGCCGTTGCGATGGCGCAGTTCGACGGGTCCACCGCCGCCGTGCCGGTGGACGGCTGGACGCAGATGATCGTCTACCGCAAGGATCTGTTCGACGAAGCCGGTCTGGAAGCGCCGGACTCCTATGCCGACATCACCGCGGCCATCGAGGCGCTGCACAACCCGCCCGACATGTACGGGTTCGTTGCGGCCACAAAGGTGGACGAGAACTTCATGAGCCAGGTGCTCGAGCATGTGTTCCTGGCCAACGGCGTCTCGCCGGTCGGCGCGGACGGTTTCGCACCGCTCGACGAGGCGGCGACGCTGGAAGTGCTCGACTTCTACAAGACGCTGGCCGAAGCCTCCCCGCCGGGCGAACTATTCTGGCAGCAGTCGCGCGAACTCTATTTTTCCGGCAATGCGGCGATGATCATCTGGTCGCCCTTCATTCTGGACGAGCTCGCCGGCCTGCGCGATTCGGCGCCGCCGACGATCAACGACGATCCGACCTCGGCCGAGCTGGCGTCCAAAACCGATGTGGTGACGACCTTCTCCGGCCCGTCCAATCCGGACGGCGCGGCATGGGCCGACGTACGCTATTTCGGCGTGACGGCCGACGCAAACACCGATGTCGCCGCCGAGTTCGTCAAGTTCTCGATGGACGAAGGCTATCTCGACACGCTGTCGATCGCGCCCGAGGGCAAGTTTCCGGTGCGCACCGGCACTGCGGACGACCCCAACAAGTTCGTCGACGGCTGGGCGCAGTTGCCGGTCGGCGTCGACCGCAAGGCGCCGCTGTCGGACGTCTATCCGGCCGAAACGGTGGCGCGGATCACCGGCGGACTTGAAACCGCGGCGCGCTGGGGCGTGACCGAGGGGCAATTGTCGCTCGCGTCCAAGATGATCAACAGCCAAATCATCAACCGCATCGTGCGCCAGTACATCGACGGCGAGCTCGACGGCGCGGCCGCCGTCGCGCAGATGAACGAAGAGCTCGGCGCCATCGACTAAGCGCGTTCAAAGCCGGGCGGACCAGAATCCGCCCGGCCGTTCGCCGGCAGCCCAGCCATGGCAACCACCGACCACGCCGATCAGGTGACGACCGCAGCGCCATCGTCAGCGGCAGCGCCGCCCAAAACGCTCGGACCGCTAGCACGCCGCGAGCGGAACCTGGCCTATTCGATGCTGCTGCCGACTTTCGGCATCGTGATGGCGGTCGTGCTCATGCCGCTGCTCGCCAATTTCTGGATATCCTTCAAACCGGTCGGGCTGGGCGATCTGAGGCCCGCAAGCCTGTTCGTCAATGAGCGCCTGCGCGGCGATCTCGAGGCGGCGGGCGATGTGGCGACGCTGGAATATCGCGTCCGCAACTCGTCGCAGGATGCGCCGCTGCGCGATGCCGGCTTTTCCGACACGATCCCCGAGGGGCTCGCGCCAACCGGCGATCTCGATCCGCGATGCACGCTGGACGGCCGGCTTTTGGACTGTGCACTCGGCGAGGTGGAACCGCGCTTTCGCGACCGGATCCGCATCGAGGTGACGGCGACGCAAGCCTACTTGGACAATCCTGTCCGGCCGCGCGACAGCGAAGCGGCCAGCCGCGCCACATCGGACAATGTGCTGACCAGCCTCGAGTTCACGTTCGAGAATTTCACCAAGGTGTTTTCGGCGGCCGAGTTCTGGCACGTGCTGCGCGTGACGATCTACTACACGATCTTCGCCACGCTCGGCGCTTTGGTGCTGGGCCTGTTTGCCGCGCAGATGCTCAACACCGCCTTCCGGGGGCGCACCGTGCTGCGCGGCCTGTTCCTGTTCCCCTATGTGGCGCCGGTGATCGCCGTCGCCTTCACCTGGGTGCTGCTGCTCGATCCGTTCTCCGGCACGCTGAACGCCATATTGCGGCAGATGGGCGTGCTGGAAACGCCGATCAACTTCCTCGGCCAGCGGGCGGTGCCGCTCGATTTCTTCGGCCTGACGATCAACTTCCCCGTGGCGCTATCGGCGGTGATCGGCATCGAAGCGTGGCGCAGCTTTCCGCTCGCCTTCCTGTTCATCCTGGCGCGGATGCAGTCGATTTCGTCCGACATGTACGAAGCAGCCGAGATGGACGGCGCGACGCCGCTGCAGCAGTTCTGGTACATCTCGCTGCCGCAGCTCGTCGGCATTCTGGCCATCCTGTTCCTTTTGCGTTTCATCTGGACGTTCAACAATTTCGACGACATCTTCCTTCTGACCGGCGGCGCGGCCGGCACTCGCACGATGACGGTCAATGTTTATGAGCAGGCCTTTGCGGTCTCGAACCTGGGCGCCGGCGCTGCGGTGGCGGTGGTCGTCTTCCTCGTCCTTTTGTGCTTCTCGCTGATCATCTTCAAATATTCGCCGCAGGACGAGGGCTGATGGCACCGGGGTTCGGCACGCTGACAGGACTTGTCGCGGGCGCCATCTGGGGCCTTGTCTGGATGATCGTGATTGCGGTCACCTTCATGCTCGTCTCCGGCGCGATCACCGTGCCGCCCATCGGCGCGGCGATGCTGGCGGGTGCCGCGTGCGGCGCGCTGATCATGGCGTTCCGGCCCGACGCACGCACGCCGGGGCTGACGATCGCCGCGATCGCCACGGTCGGGATCGTGCTGGTCCTTTTCACCTTCGGTGCTCCGCTCGGCCTGCCGCTCGGCACGGCGCCGATCGCGCAACTGGTCGCGTTCGCCGCCTTTGTCGGCCTGACCTGGCTGGGCGTTCATTCCAGCGTGCACGGGCAACCGTCCGGACGGCTGACCCGCTACCAGTTCGAGGTGATCGTGATCCGGCTCGCCAAGGGGCTGGGGCTGGTCTTCTTCACGGTGCTGGTGGCCCTGCCCTTTTACGTGATGGTGATGACGAGCCTGAAGAACCAGGCGCAACTGATTGCCAACCCGCTCGATTTCTCGATTGACCTCGGCCAGGGCTTTGCCGGGCTGTTCCGCTCCTACATCGAACTGTTCACCATCTACAATTTCGGCACCTTCCTGTTGAACACAGCCATTGTCGCGGTCGGCACTGTGATCATCACGCTCGCCTTTGCCGTGCCCGGCGCTTATGCGGTGGCCCGGCTGCGCTTTCCGGGCCAGCAGTTCCTCTCCCGCTCGATCCTGATGATCTACATGGTGCCGGCGATCGTGCTGGTGATTCCGCTTTACGCCGTCTTCTCGCAGCTTGGGTTGCGCAACACGCTGACCGGACTTCTGATCGTCTATCCGGCGACGACCATCCCCGTCGCGCTCTACATGCTGCAGGGCTATTTCCGCGGCATTCCGTCCGAGCTCGAGGAAGCGGGTCTGATGGACGGGCTGACGCGCGCCGGCGTCATCGGCAAGATCACCCTGCCGCTGTCGCTGCCGGCGCTCGCCTCGGTCGCGCTCTACGTCTTCATGATCGCGTGGAACGAGTTCCTGTTCGCCTTCATGTTCCTCGACAATATCGACCTGTTCACGCTGGCGCGCGGCGTCTACTCACTCGATTCCTCGGAGGTGCCGCGCCAGCATCTGATGGCCGGCGCGGTGATCGCGACCGTGCCGGTGCTGGTGCTGTTCCTGTGGTTCGAGCGGTTCCTCGTGTCCGGCCTGACCGCCGGCAGTGTGAAAGGCTGATCATGGCGCCATCGCTTTCCGAACACGCCATCGCGATCCTCCACGCCAACGACCGGGGCGGCTACACCGTGCCGACCAAGGGTCTCTATCCCTATCAGTGGAACTGGGATTCGGCGTTCGCGGCGCTCGGCTTTGCCGCCTTCGACCGGAACCGGGCGTGGCGCGAGATCGAGACGCTGTTTGAGGGGCAATGGGACGACGGGATGGTGCCGCACATCATCTTCCGCAACCATGATCCGAGCTATTTTCCCGGCCCCGATGTGTGGCAGTCCGACACGGTGCCGCAGACATCGGGCCACTCCCAGCCGCCGGTCGCGGCAACCGTCATGCGCTGGCTCGTGGAGACCGGCGACCGCGACGACGACAAGCGCGCCCACGACCTGTTCGAGCGGCTTTTGGCCTGGCATGACTGGTGGCACCGCTATCGCGATCCCGACGGCACGGGGCTGGTCGGCATCGTCCATCCGTGGGAATCAGGCCGCGACAACTGCCCGGACTGGGACATCGGCATGAACCGGATCACGGTGCCGGACGATCTGGGCGAATATCACCGCCGCGACACCGACTGGGTCGATCCGTCCGAACGGCCGACCAAGATCACCTATGACCGCTATCTGACGATCGTCAAATTCGGCCGCGAGTGCGGCTGGGACCACGAGAAGATCACGCGCGACGGCCCGTTCCTGATGGCCGATCCGTGCGTGCAGTTCGTCCTGATGCGGGCGGACCGCGATCTGCTCAAGCTGGCCGAACGGTTCGAGCATGGCCGGGCGATGAAGATGATCCGGGAGTGGATCGCCCGCGATTTCGACGGCGCTCAGGCCATGTGGAGCGATGAGGCGCGCGGCTTTGTGGCGGTCGATCTGCGCAATGGCGGGTACAAGTCGACCGCCATCACCAATGCATCCATGCTGGCCTGGTATGCCGGCGCGGGCACAAGAGAGCAGCGCGATGAGATGGCCGATCAGGCGCGCGCCATTTTCGACATCTGCCAGTTCGCCTTTCCCAGCTGGGATCCGCGCCATGACAGTTTTGAATCCCGCCGCTACTGGCGCGGGCCCGTCTGGAACATGATGAACTGGATGATTGCCTCGGGTCTGGACATGAACGGCCATCGGGATCTGGCGATGCGGCTGCGGCACGATTGCCGGAAGCTCGTCGCGCAGTCGGGCTTTTTTGAATATTTCGACCCGCTGACGGGCGAAGGGCTGGGCGGGCCCGAGTTCACCTGGACCGCGGCGATCCACCTGGCGCTCGAGCACGAATTCGGCGCGGCCGCGGCGGCATAGGAGACGCACCATGGGTTCGATCACGCTGCACAAGGTGGAAAAGTGGTTCGGCGAACTGCAGGTCATCAAAGGCGTGGACCTTGAGATCGGCGACGGCGAGTTCGTCATCTTCGTCGGCCCGTCCGGATGCGGAAAGTCCACGCTTCTGCGGCTGATTTCAGGCCTTGAGGAGGCCTCGCGCGGACAGGTCTTCATCAATGGCGAAGACGTGACCTCCAAGCTGCCGTCGGAGCGCAAGCTGTCGATGGTGTTCCAGTCCTATGCGCTCTATCCGCACATGTCGGTCGGCGAAAACATGGGGTTCGGCCTGAAGACGGCAGGCGCCCCGCGTGCCGAAATCCGGCATAAGGTTGCAGAGGCGGCCCGCATCCTCAAGCTCGAAGACTATCTGGACCGCAAGCCCAAGGCGCTGTCGGGCGGCCAGCGCCAGCGCGTCGCCATCGGCCGGGCGATCACGCGCGAGCCGGTCGGCTTCCTGTTCGACGAACCGCTGTCGAACCTCGATGCGGCGCTGCGTGTCGAGATGCGGTTCGAGATCGCCAAGCTGCACGAGACGCTCGGCACGACGATGATCTACGTCACGCACGACCAGGTCGAGGCGATGACGCTGGCCGACAAGATCGTCGTCCTCGATTTCGGCGTCATCAAGCAGGTGGGCACGCCTCGCGACCTCTACGAGAAGCCGGACAATCTGTTTGTCGCCCAATTCATCGGGTCGCCCAAGATGAACGTTTTCGACTGCGAGACCGACGGCAATCTGTACCATCTCGACGGCCACGGCACCGGACCGTTCGAGCGCGAGGCGGGCAGAAGCGCGGTCAAGATGGGCGTGCGGCCAGAGCACATCCAGGTCGTCGGGGCCGCCGAAGGCACCGTGACGGGCCGGGTCGAAGTGACCGAATATCTGGGGGCCGACACGTTCCTCTATGTCGATTGCGGCGCACTCGGGCAGATCGTCGTGCGCACCACCGGCGCCAACAACGATCTGCGCGGCAAGACGGTGGGCCTGGCGTTCGATCCGGCCCACCTGCACTTTTTTGACGAGAACGAGCTGGCGGTTTGACCCTGGGCGCTACTCGGCCGCTTCCACTGCCAGTTCGCCGGTCGCGATCTGCTCGGCTTCGATCGACTCGAACAGGGCGCGGAAATTGCCCTCGCCGAAGCCCTCGTCGCCCTTGCGCTGGATGAACTCGAAGAAGATCGGACCGATCACCGTCTTCGAGAATATCTGCAGCAGGATCTTGGTCATCCTGTCACCATTGGCGTTGTCGAAGACACCTTCCCCGTCGATGAGGATGCCATGCTTCTTCATGCGGTCGATCGGCTCGTCGTGGCCGTTCACGCGGCTTTGCGACCTGCGGTAATAGGTCTCCGGCGGGCCGGGCATGAATTCGAGGCCGTTGTCGGCCAGCCGGTCCGTTGCGTCATAGATCGCATCGGTACCGACGGCGATGTGCTGGATGCCCTCGCCCTTGTATTTGCGCAAATAGCTCTCGATCTGGCTCTTGTCGTCCGTGCCCTCGTTGAGCGGGATGCGGATTTTCCCGCAGGGCGATGTGATCGCGCGGCTGATCAGACCGGTCAGCTTGCCTTCAATGTCGAAGAAGTGGATCTGCGTGAAGCCGAACAGGTCGCGGTAGAAGGCCCACCACTTGTCCATGTTGCCGCGATAGACGTTGTGGGTCAGGTGATCGAGATAGTAGAAGCCGAACCCTTCCGGCTTGGGATCGCGCTTGCCGATCCATTCGAACTCGGCGTCGTAGGCCGAGCCCTTGTCGCCATATGTGTCGATGAAATAGATCAGCGATCCGCCGATGCCGACGATGGCGGGGACATCGAGCGCCTTGTCATCGCCGGTATACGGTTCGGCGCCCAGACTGACGGCGTGGGCGAAGGCATGTTCGGCATCGACTACCCGCCAGGCCATGGACGGCGCGCACGGACCGTGCTCGCCGACAAAGCGCATGGCGTGGCTGCCGGGTTCGGCGTTGACGATGTAGTTGACGTCGCCCTGACGCCAGACGGTGATCGCCTTGGACCGGTGACGGGCCACGGGCTGATAGCCCATCCTGGCAAACAGGCGCTCCAGTTCGGCAGGATCGGGATGAGCGAACTCGACGAACTCGAAGCCGTCCGTGCCGGCGGGGTTCTTCTCGGTGATCTCGGCTGTCGGCGCGTCGTGCGGAAACGGACCCATGACACTTCTCCCAAATGGTTGTTTTGCTCCAGTCTACCGCAATCGGGATGCAAGATGCTTGCAAACTTCGCGTCCAGGCATAAGAATACGCACGATGTTTGCATGAATTGGAGGAATTGCGTGAACGATCCAGCACTCGATCGCCAAGACCGCACAATTCTCGCGGCATTGCAGCAAAACGGAAGGCTGACCAACAACGAACTGGCGGACCAGATCGGGCTGTCGCCGTCGCAATGCTCGCGGCGCCGCGCACGGCTCGAGGAGACCGGCCTGATCTCTGGATATCATGCCGTCATCGACCGGGAGCGCGCGGGCTTTGCGCTGGTCTCGATCATATCGGTGACGCTTGCGACACATACCGAGGGCAATGCGGAGCGCTTCGCGCGGCTGGTCCGGGCCTCGCCAAACATTTTGGAAGCGCACGCGCTGACCGGCGAGATGGACTATTCGATCAAGGTCGTCACCGAAGACTTGCACGCGCTGTCCGACTTCATAAACCGCACGCTGCTCGCCCACGAGGCGGTGCAGAACGTCAAGACCGCGATCGTGCTCAACACGGTGAAGGACACGTCGGCACTGCCGCTCGCGGCGGAGTGAGGCGCGCTCCCGCCACCGGCCCCGCGCAAGGCTGGTACGCCATGGTCGCACCGTCAAAGGATGCGGAGTGGCGATGCAGGCCGTCAGCACGATCGGAACCGGGATTGCCGTTGCCCTTCTCGCAGTGGGCGGCGCCTATCTCGGCGCTTTCTGGGACAATCTGTTCGGTGACAGCGGCGCGCCGGCGCCGGTCATCGCCCTGACGCGAACCGTCGAACTGCCGCCGGTCTCGGTTCCCATCTATCAAGACCGGGCACGGGTCGGCTATTGCGTGGTAACCGCATCGGTGGACCTGCCGAACGGCTATTCGGATGAAGATTTCCAGATGGCGGTCACCAGCGTCGCCGACTCCATGCTGCGCAAATTGTCGGTCGTGGCTGTCGGCGAAGACGTTCCTGCCCTTTGCGCCGCGCAACTCGACCAGGCGCCGGACGCCTACACGATCGTCAAGTCTGAATATTTCCAGACCGTGCGTGCCGTTCCCGGCGCGTCCTGACGATCCGATCCGATCAATTGTCGAAGGAAATCACCGGCTGCCGGATTTCCGGCGATTGCAGATAGTCGAGCTGCCGCACCGAAAGCGCGCTAACGAGCGGCGCGCCGGCCGTTTCGTTGATCGCCACTTTCAGCCCGTCCGCCAGTTCGTCCACCCCCATCGGACCGCCGACCCAGAAAGTCTCGGCAGCGTTGCGGTAGAAGAAGATGTTGGCCGCGTGGGTGACCACCGTGGTCAGCGGAAGCTGCCGTTCGTCGACGATGGCACCGTCATAGGAGATCACGTAACGGCCGATAATGTAGCCGTTGATCCGGCCGGGCAGGATCAGCGGCGTGGCGATCAGGTCGGTGCGCAGCGTTGTCGAGGCCTGTTCGGCGTGTTTTTCGTTGACGGCACCATCGGTGCCCGGCGCCATTGTGGCGCCGCCATAGAGCCCGCCGAGCGAGGCGGTGGTTGCGACCGCAACGACGGCGAACCGGGCGATCACAGATAGGCAGCCGGTTTGGCGCGCGCCGGATTCCCATAGGTTCCGTCCGACGGCATGGCGCCCGACAGCTCCTCGACGACGCCGATCGCGTCGCCCACGGCAACGATGTGCGCCTGGAGCAGCGATTCGTTGAGCGCAACCGCCTCGCGCAACTGGCCGAACGCGGTCTTGGCATGGGCGTGAGTGAGAATGGAGCGATCGTCGCCAACCGCAAGCTCCAATTCGTAGAGACATCGGTTCTTGGCCTCGACGAACCCCGACAGGTCGGCGGCGGGATTGTCCCTGATCGCGGCGCACTCGCCCCTGATGATCCCGGTCAGCCGCGCAACGATGCGCAGGACCGTCTCGGTGTCGGCGCCCCCGCCCGGCGCCGCCTGTTCAGCGATCATGTCCCATCTCCCGATCCATAATGCCCCTCAAGCTGTGATGCGATGCCCAGATCGATGCCTTCGGCAATCCGGGCGCCGAACTGTTCGGCCATGAATGATGCGTAATAGTCGCTGCCAAGCCCCTCGCCGAAGAAGCCGCCCTCCTCGGAGGTCATCACGCTTTGCAGCATCTGTTGGACGAGCAGCGTTTCAAGCTGCTTCCAGCCGGGTTTTTCCGCCGGCTGCGCACGAACCGTTTCGGCGCCTGACGCCGCGTCCTGCGCCGCGACCTGATCGACCGCCCTGGCGAACGCCACATCGCCGGCGGAAGCCGCCTGCCTTACCGCCGCTGCGGCGGAATCGGGACGGGCCGCATCGCCGGTGGCGGCGGCTGGTGTCAGGGGAGCAACATCCATGATGTCGACTATGGACGGCGAGGCTTGCGGGAAACTTGATTCGCTGCCGAAAACTGCCGGTCAAGCATCTCGCCCAACTGCTTTTCGGACGCCGAGCGCTCTTCGGCCCGGCGCGCCCTGGCGGCCGCGCGCTCGAGCGGCCTGACGCGTGCGGTTTCTCCGGCCAGCCGTTCGCGAGCCGTTTGCTCGCGCCTGGCCAGCGCGGCCTTTTCCGCATTCAGCGACCGGGCCCGCTCGACATAGAAGTCGAGCAGCGGCAGCGTACGCGCGTCGGGCTCGGCGGCCCAGCGCTCAAGCGAGGCGATCTCGCCCGACTTGGCATCGAGGGCGCCGGCGGTTGCGGCATGCTCGACGCGCGCCATGGCGGCCATCGCCTCCTGGGCGCGGATCAGCCGCTTGATGTCGGACGAGGATCGCTTCATGTCAGTTGCCCGTGTAGAGCGCGGCGAAATTGCCGCCAAAGACGCTGAGAATGAATGGCAGGTTGAAATAGAGCATTGCCAGCGCGCCCAGCAGCATGGCGGGCAGCGCGACGAAATAGATCGGGATCTGTACCGCGAGCTTGTTGAGCGCGCCGACCAGCATGTTGGCGATGATCGCAAAGCCGATGAACGGGCTTCCCAGCCGCAGCGCGATCGAGAATGTCACCGCCAGCGTGTCGACCAGATCGGCCAGCAGCACCGCGGGGTCGGGAAAGCTTCCCGCCGGGAAGATGTCGTAGGAGGCGAGCGCCGCGCGCAGGACGATGTGGTGGAAGTCGGCGGCAAACAGGATCAGGAGCGCGGTAAACGAGACCAGCGTCGTCAAAGCGGCCTGCGGTTCCTGCCCCTCGATGTTGGGGCCGAGCATGCCGCCATAGCCGACCGACATGGCGACCGCCGACATGATGAATTCGAGCGCCAGAATGTAGATGCGCGCGACAAGGCCGATGGCCGCGCCGATCATCAGTTCGGAGACAATGGCGCGGGAGACATCGTCGAGACTGTCGGGATCGACCCGCCCCAGAAGATCGGCCGCCATCAGCGGGAACAGCGCCACCGTCAGCGCGACGGCGGCAAGGAGGCGGATCCGAACCGCCACGCGGGCGCTCGAAAAGCCCGGAATGATCATCAGGACGGCGCCGACGCGGCAGAACAGAAGGAAGCCCGCCATCAGGTTGGCTTCGATCAGCGCGTTCACGACAGCGTGCCCACGATCCGTATCTCGATGCCCTTGCCGATCTCCAGATGCGACATGACCGCGACATCGGGGTGCATGCGTTCGACGATCATGCGCACATAGGGACGCGCCTCGGGCGTGGTGACGATGGCGATCCGGTCGTGGCGGGCCTTCTGCTCGGTGATCTCCCTGCCGATCTCGGTGCCGAATTCCTCGAGCTGGCGGGGGTCGATGTCGAACTGGGCGATCTCGCCGGTGGAGTCGCGCTTGAGCGCCTCGCGGAAGGCCAGCTCCCAGCGATTGCCGAGCCGGACGATGCTGAGCACGCCGTCGACGGTCAGATCCCCGCACAGTTGCTGGGCCATGCGGGCGCGCACATGCTCGACAATGGTCTCGGATTTGCGCGTGGTCGGCGCGATCTCGGCCACGGCCTCGATGATCAGCGGCAGATTGCGGATCGAAACCCGCTCGGCCAGAAGCAGCTTGAGCACCGCCTGGAAGCCGGGATAGGTGGCATGCGTGGTGCAGATCTCGTCGGCGAGCTTGCGGTATTCGGGCTCCATGTCGTTGATCAGCGTCTTCATCGCCTTGTAGGAGAAGAGCTGCGGCAGGTTGTTGCGCACCACCTCGCTCAGATGGGTCAGGATCACGCTGACATTGTCGGCGGTGGCGATGTTCATGCGCCGCAGATCGTCACGGAAGGTTTCCATCACCGATAGCGCCTCGCCTCCGAAGGCGGGCTCGCGCACGGCCGTGTGGGGGATGCCGCGGATCGCCTGCGGATCGGCGAACGCCAAAAGCTCGCCGACACGCAGTTCATGCTCGACCACGGTCGTGCCGTAAATCTTGATGCGATAGGCCTTGGGCGGCACGTCATATTCGTCGACAAGCTGCACGTCCGGCACGACGAACCCGTACTCCTGAGCGAAGCGCTTGCGCATCTGTTTCATCCGGTGCGCCATGTCCTTCTGCTTGGGCAGAAGCTGCGTTGCGAGCTGCTTGCCCAGCGAAAGCTGGATTTCCGGCACGGCGAGCGAGCTCTTGACGGAATCGCGGGTCTCGCGCTTTTTGGCCTCTTCCTCGTCGTCGATCACCTTTTGCTGTTTTTGGGCTTCGACCGAGCGGAACAGCGGCCGCAGATAGGCGATCGCCGTCATGCCGGCGGCGAGCATAAGGAACGGTACGGCCGGAAGGCCCGGCATCAGGCCGAGGATTGTCAGAAGGCCGGCGGCGACGAACAGGGCGCGCGGATAGTTGCCGAGCTGGTCGAACACGATCTTGTCGGCCGAGCCCTGGTTGCCGCCCTTGGAAACCAGCAGGCCCGCGGCGAGCGACACGACAAGTGCGGGGATCTGCGAAACGAGCCCGTCGCCGACAGACAGTTTGGTGAAGACATCGGCCGCCTCGCCCATCGACATGTTGTGGCGGGTAACGCCGATGATGATGCCGCCGACGATGTTGATGGCGGTGATCAGAAGGCCGGCGATCGCGTCGCCGCGCACGAACTTGGAGGCACCGTCCATCGACCCGTAGAAGGAGCTTTCCTCTTCGAGCTCCTTGCGCCGGCGGCGCGCCTCGGCTTCGTCGATGACACCGGCGGAAAGGTCCGCATCGATCGACATCTGCTTGCCGGGAATGGCGTCGAGCGTGAACCGGGCGCCCACCTCGGCGATGCGGGTCGAACCCTTGGTGATGACGACGAAGTTGACGACGACCAGGATCAGGAAGACGACCAAGCCGATGACGAAATCGCCGCTCATCACGAAGCTGGAAAAGCCGGCGATGACGCTGCCGGCGGCATCGACGCCCTCATGGCCGTCCGACAGGATCGCCCGCGTCGTCGCGATGTTCAGCGACAGGCGCAGCATGGTCGAGATCAGCAGGATCGTCGGAAAGGACGAGAAGTCGAGCGGCCGCGGGATCCACAGCGCGACCATCAGGATCAGGACGGAAAAAGCCAGCGAC
Organism: Oceaniradius stylonematis; assembly: GCF_965223445.1. NCBI lineage: Bacteria > Pseudomonadati > Pseudomonadota > Alphaproteobacteria > Hyphomicrobiales > Ahrensiaceae > Oceaniradius > Oceaniradius stylonematis. The sequence goes on along the minus strand of NZ_OZ244994.1, from coordinate 3,394,309 downwards.
ACGGCCAGTCCGACATCGATCATGAAGACCGGGACCGGCAGGAACAGAAGCGACAGCACCATCATGATGCCGATGGCGAAGGTGATGTCGTTGCCGTAGGACGATGGCGCCGATGCCGCCGGGATTTGCACGTTGGCCAAAGCCGTCTCCGAGACCGAGAGGTCCAGCGCGCGTGACCCGTGCGCCGGTCATATCCGCGATCATCGAATCCGGGGCTTGCACGGGGCTGGCGGCAAGCCGGTCAACTGCTGCCCAAAAGCCGGAAATCCGGGCTCAGAAGCCGGTCTGGATGCGGCCGTAGAGCACCTCTGTCATGCGGCCGATCTGTGCGCCCATGAAGGCGGCGGAAAAGGAGATCGTCACGAGGATGACGACGATCTTGGGGATGAAGGTGAGCGTGATTTCCTGAACCTGGGTCAGCGCCTGGAACAGCGCGATCGCAATGCCGACAAACATCGCCGCGAACACGGACGGGCCGGCGGTGACCAGCGTCGTCCAGATCGCAAGCTGGACGATTTCAATGACGTCGGCCTCGGCCATCTTGATGCCTTTTGTGGCCGCAGAGCGGTCAGCTGACGGTCAGGCCCGCGCTCACCGGCACTTCGGTGCCGTCGCTGAGAATGGCGACGGTGCCCTGGCTGAGGATCTTCACCTCGGCCACGGTGCCAGAGGTCAGGCCGTCGGCGGATGTCACCGTCCGCCCGATCAGCGAGCCGGCCTGCTGGAACGATGTCATCTGGATCAGGTAGTCAAGCTTGTCATTGAGCTTGGTCGACTGCTCCACATTGGAGAAGGACGCAAGCTGGGCGATGTATTCGGTGTCGCTGATCGGCTCGGTGGGGTCCTGGTTCTGCATCTGCGCCGTCAGCAGCTTCAGGAAGGCGTCATAGTCCACCGTCTGGGCACTGCCGGTCTGCGATGTGCCGGTCGTTCCCTGGACACCTGTAACTGCGCTGACGTCGGTCATGGCTTCATCCTGCCGCTGCGTGTCGGTCCTCTTGGGCAGGATTATCGCATCCCAGGCTTTCGCCACGCTTGCGTGCAAGAATGCCCGCCTCGACCTCAAAAAGGGCGCGCAGCGCCTTGAGCGCCTCGAAGGTGCGCTCCTCGGCGATCATCACATCGATCTGCTTGAGGCCGTTGAGCACCTCGGCGCTGTCGAAAGTCGCCAGCAGCGCCTTGACCGAATCCTTGTAAAGCTTTGCTGCCGCAGGCTTTTCGGACGGCGACATCAGCATGATCTGGATGATGAAATAGAGCTGTTTGAGCGGCGTGTCGGCGTCCTCGACCTGCAGCACGTGGTTTTCGAGCAGGAAGTCGACATCGTTGAGCAGTTCGATGCCGACCTTGCGGTCGGCCCGCAGCACCGCGCCATTGATGAAGACGCGTTCGTTGGCCTTGAGGAAAAGTTTGAACGTGCCCTTCATTTCAGCCCGTCCCGGATGATGGCCGTGATGTCGCGGATTTCCGAAATCGATCCCTGTTCGCCGATGCGCACCGCATCGGCCTCCTTGAGGATCCAGATGCCGATCGAGATCAGGCTGGCGCGCAGATCGTCGGGCAGTTCGTTTTCCGGTTCGGCCAGGTCCTGCATCAGATGGGTCCACAGCCGCATCGTGAAATGCATCGCCTCGACCGTCGCCATCGAGTTGGGCCCGTCCTTGAGCGCCTGATCCATCAGGGCAATGGACTGGTCGAGCAATTGCTGTTCCCGCTCACGCGAACCAACAAGGGAATCGGACTCGATTTCGGCGTAACTTACTCGGATCATGATGGCCTTCCTGGCTCTTGTCACAGATAGCGCATAATACTCATCTGCTGGATGCGGGCGGTCGTGGCGTAGGACGCCTCGATCTGGGTCAGAAGATTGGTCAGCGCGGTCGACGCCTCATACTGGTCGACCCCTTCGAGATTGTCGGACAGACGTGTCAACACATCCATCTGGCTGGTCATGGTCTTGTTCTGCCGGTCGATGCGGTTCTCCATCAGGCCGACGCTGCTCTCGAGACCGGTGATGCCCGTGCCGCCGGTCTTGGCGCTGGACATGGCGAACAGGGCCGCCGTGTCACGCGCCTCCTGCGACAGCGGCGCGGCATAAAGCTCCTTGGCGACGACCGCGCCCAGCATGAGCTTGCGGAACCCGTCCTCGTTGGCCGAGACCGAAGCGCTGGCCACGGTGTCGATGCCGATGCGCGCGTTGATCGTCTCGTCGGTGGCGGACGAATAGTCGGTCGTCCAGCCGGCGCCCATGAATTGCGGCTCGAGCACGTTTTCGAGGAAGTCGGTCATTTGCGCGGCGGTGATGCCGGCAGCGGCGGCATCGGTCTTGGCAAAGCCGAAATGGCCTGCGAAGGCGGTGTCGAAAGCGGCCTCCCCGGCGCCGCCCGTATGGGCCGCCATCGGCGCGCTGGCGGTGTTCACGCCGCCGAAGATGTGCACGCCGTTGACCTGGGTGTTAAGCAGGCTGGTGATCTGTTCGATGGCGTTCTGCGACTCCGTCAGCACGACGTTCTTCTGCGCCTCGTCGCCCAGCGACAGGCCGAGCGTGTTGACCAGATCGTCGGAGATCGCGTTGAGCTGCCTGAGCGCGGTCTGCGTCATGTCGAGGCGCGAAGCGGTCACGCCATTGGTGTCGATGATGCGCTTGAGCTGGGCAATGTCCGACTTGAACGAAGCCAGGTTCTCCGAGCGGGCACCCAGGACCAGCCCGCTGTCGGCGAGCTTGCCGGTCACCACTTCCTGCTGCAGGCGCACCAGATCGATCTGCATCGACGCGGTTGCGTTGCGCACCGAGTTGAACATTGAATAAGTGGCGACGTGCGGCGTGACCTTCATGGGGTTACCTCACCGCCGCGAACAAGGTGTCGAACAGCCGGTCGACCACGCTCATGATCCGGGCCGACGCCTCATAGGACTGTTCGAGCGCGATCAGCTTGGTCATCTCCTCGTCGATGGACACGCCCGTCTTGGCCAGATAGTCGCCCGACAGCTTGTCGTGCAGCGCCTTCTTGCTCTGCGAGGCCATGTTCGCGGTCGAGCGCAGATTCTCCACCCAGCCGATCGACGCATCGGCGTAGCCGCTGACAGAACGGTCTCCGGCAATGCCGGCGGTCGCATCGATCGCGCGCGGCGTGTCGAGACCCTGCACAAGGGCCAGCAGATTGTCGGAGTAGGCCGCGCCGCCGGTGGTGTTGGCGACATAGGCCGCGCCGTTGGCGCCGCCGTCGCGCAGAAGCGTCGGATCGCCGCCCTGCTCGGGATCGAAGGCGGCGCTGACGGTCAACGAGGCGGCCATGCCGGGCACCAGCGTGCCCGCCGGCGGGATGCCGGGGCCGCCGGCATAGGTGAAAAGGCCCGCCTGCGCCGGCGCGCCGCCGCCGGTCTGGTCGGTTTCGGCAAAGGTCTCGACGAGGCCCCGCGCGATCTCGTCGAGCTGGGACTGCTGCTGCACGGCGACACTGTCGCGCGCCTGCATCAGCGCGGACAGCTTGCCGGAAGCGGAGGTGTTGGCGCCCTGCCCGACGGTCAGCGGAACCCCATCGATCCGCAAGGGATTGCCGGTCGTCGTCGGCGAATAGGCCGTCTGCGGGTCGAAACTGATGTTTCTGGGCACCGTTTCGAACAGCGTGATTCCCTGGCCGGCGTAGAGCACGAAGTCGTTGTTGTCGCGCTGCACCACCGAGATCGATACATATTCAGACATCTGCTTGAGCAGCGCATCACGCTGGTCGAGCGCGTCGTTGACGTCGGTGCGAAGCTGGGTGCCCTGGACGACCAGGCTGTTGGCGGTTTCGAACTGGTCGAGCAGGCTGCGCAGATCATCGACGCCGGCGGCGATGTCGCGGTCGATCTCGGCGCGGTAGGACTGGATGCCCTGCGATGCGCTGCTGATCGAGCGCGCAAGGTCGCGGGCGGCATCGATCGCCGATGACCCGAGAATGGGATTGGACGCATCGGCGGAGTAAATCTGCAGGGCGTCGCGCAGCGCGCCGATCTTGACCGACGCCGAATTCTGGTTGTCGACGCCGTTCACCGCCGTCTGGAGCCGAGAGGCGGCATCGCCGATCACCCCCTGGCCGGCACTGTCGGACAGGGCGGCGAGCGAACTCTTGAACAGGGCTGGCTGTTCGGCGCGGCCGATCGAGTAGGTGCGGGCGCCGTAGGGCGCGGTCGACACATGCGCCTGGCGACGGACATAATCCTCGTTGCCGGCATCGGTGATGTTGCGCGAGGCAAGCTGTGTCTGCTGAGACACGTTGAACAGCGATGACTGCGCAATCTTGATGGCCGCTGTCAGCGTCATTTCATCTACCTGCCAGACATTCCCGGTTCGGGCGTCGTCCCATCCCAATCATTGAGCGGCATATGTGCCGGCAAGCCGCGCAACAAAGCGCGACACGCCAAAGGTTAACGCTTGAGTGTTAACAAGACGTCCATCAACTCCGATCCGGTCTGAAATACCTTGGAGTTGGCGGTGTAGTTGCGTTGCGCCTGGATCATTTCGGTCAATTCCTCGGCGATATCGACGTTCGAGGATTCGAGCGCGCCGGAGACCAGCGTGCCCAACTCGTCCTCACCGGGGAAGCCGAGGCGCACATCGCCGCTTTCCTGATTGGCGACAAAAACGTTGCCCGAAAGCGAGGTCAGCCGGTCGGGGCTGACGACATTGGCGAGCGGCACGCGGAACAGGGCGCGCAGCGTCTCGTTCTCGAATTGCGCATAGACGGTGCCATCGGCGCCGATGTTGAGCTGCTTGACGGTCGCGGGCGCATTGCCGTCAACACTGACTTCGGCGACCGTGAAGTCGGTGGCAAGCTGCGTCGAGTTGGTCATGTCGAACTCTAGCGGCTGGCCGTTGGGGACCGGTACGGTGAAGCTGGTCGCGCCGCTCAACTGACCGGTCGTGCCGTCGAAGGTGACCGTCTGGGTCGCCAGCGGGCCGGCGCCATAGGGGAAGTTGGTGCCGGCGGCCGCCTGGGACTGATCGAACACCGCGATCTCCCACGTATTGGCCGCGGTCTTGGTCATGTAAACGTCGAGCAGTTGGGAGTCGCCCAGATTGCCATAGGCGAGAATCGAGGTTTTCTGCGAGAATTCGGAGGTGGCGGCGTTGGCCGACGGCAGCGTACCGGTGACGACGGGCGCGCCGGACGGGAAGTTCACCTGGAATGTGCCGAACTGGGATGGAGTTGCGTCCATTGCCGTATTGTCCAGGCGGACGATCTCGGTGCCTTCGAGGCTGTTGGCGGTCACGGCCGGTTCGCCGTTCTCGTAACTGTAACCAGCCAGGAAATAGCCGGCCGAATTGACCAGACGGCCCTCGGCATCGGGAACGAAAGCGCCCGCGCGCGTCATGAAGGAACTGCCGTTCTGATCCTTGACAACGAAGAAGCCGCCGCCATCGACGGCCAGATCGAGCGCCGAACTGGTAAACTGCAGCACGCCCTGCTGGGAGACGTGCTGGCGGACATTGGTGACGATGCCGCCAGAATTGTGGCTGTTGGGAAGATTGTTGACGACCAGCGTCGAGAACTCGACGCCGAGCTTCTTGTATCCCGTCGTCGCGGAGTTGGCGATGTTGTCGGCGACCGTGGAAAGCTTGCTTGCCTGCCCCTGCATACCGGACACGCCGGTGCGCATCATACCGTAAAGACTCATGGGCGGACCCCCTTCTCGCGATTGTGCGAGAAAGGTTACACGACCAAACTTGCCTGAGGCTGCTCTGCGGCGGGCTGGGCGGTCGGCACCGGCGTGCGCAGCGAATCCATGCAAAGCCGGTAACCGAGATAACGGCGCGAATCGATGACGTTGACGCCGAGAATGCGGGTCAGTTTCTTGCGCAGTTTGGAGATGTGGCTCTCGATGACGCACTCCTCGACATGGTCTTCGAGCACGCCGTAGACGGCGTTGTAGACCTGGGTGCGCGAGGCGCGGCGCTCGCCATTGCCGGCCAGATACTCCAGAACGCGGCGCTCCCGGCGCGGCAGCGGGAAGGGCTTGCCGTCGATGAGCGGATCGCGCCCGTCCATGAAGACGCGCAGCCGGCCGCAGTCGATATAGGTCTTGCTCTGCTCGGAGCGGCGGCGGATGGCCGAGATGCGCGCGAGTATCTCGCGGACATGGACGGGCTTGCGCACCACATCGTCGGCGCCGATGTCGAAGCGCTGCAGGGTCTCGTCAAGGGAGCCGGTCTCGAGCATGGCGATGATCGGCACGCGCGTCTTGGCACGCAGCGCATTGATCAGCGTGTCTTCGTCGTTTGTTTGTCCAACCAAGAAAGACTGGATCGTTTGCACTTCTTCCGAAGGTGACGACTCAAGCCAGTCCTGTATTTCCGATGAATTCATCCCGTAAACGGAATACCCAATACGCGAAAACATGCTCCGATACGCGTCCAGCACGGCGCGCCGGTCGTCGACAATTACGATCATGTGTGTTGCCCGCCAAATCAGTCCCCAAACGATGACTTATTGGTATGGCCAGCCGAAACCCCTCTCACCCCCCTGTTTTTTGCCTATTGCACTTCAGGAACGAATCGAAAAACGGGCTGACTGAAGGCAAAAGGCCGTTGAACCGCAAGGCTCGGACAAGTCTTAACGATCGCGTTAACGAGCTGTTAACCATCAGATAATGATTCGGCCCTCGGCGCTTGACGGGTGTGCGCCGTTGTGGGCGCCGGCGGGGCCGGTCTCGATGCCGTCGCTCGAACCGCCCGCACCACCCGATGCGGAGCCACGACCGCCCTCACCGGACCGGTCGCCCTGACGGCCCTCGAAGCTGCGCGACGCGGTGTCGTCGCCACCGGTGCGCATCTGTCCTTCGCCGGCAATCTCGATGTTGGCGCCCGCGAACGAGCCGCCAACCGCTCGAAGTACGGTGGCGATGGTCTCCTGATCGGACCCGAGAGCGCGGGCCGCCGAGGCACTGTCGGGCGTTAAGGTGACCGTCATCTGCTCGCCGGACATGCGCATTGTCACGTTGATCTGGCCCAGATGGGCCGGCTGAAGCTGGATGCGCAAGACGGAAACCGGCTGCCCGGCGGTGGCAGGCGCGGCCATAACGCGGGCGACATGCGAGGAGACAGCTTCGCGCATGGATGCGGGCAGATCGCCCTCGCCCGCAAGCGCCCGGCCGAGATCGAGCGGAACGACCACGGGCTGCGGCGGCCGCGCTTCGCCGCCCGCCGGCGCAGCGGCGCTGCCGGCGGCCGGAATGGCGGGGCCTTCGCCGGACGCCGCGCCCAACTTGACCGCGGGGGCCTGGCCGGCGCCGGTCCGGGCGTTGCCGAAGCCGGTGTCGCCCTCCCTGCCGCCCTTGCCGGCGGCGAATGCCATGTCGATCGTTTCCGCCCTCGACGATGCCGCCTGCCCCTTGCCCGCCGGCATGTCGATGGTCTCCGCGCTCGCAACGCGATCGATCTCGATGGCCGACGGCTGTGGCGCTGCCGGCCTGGCCGCGATATCGGCCGAGATGGTGCGCGCGGTCAGATAGGGTGCAACGGCCATCACCGCGACGACCGGCGCGGGGCCGGCGGCGGGAGACTGAACGGTTTCGGCGTCCTTGTCGGTCTGTCCATTGCCGTTCGTCTCAGCCGGTCTGGCCGCTTGCGCTTCCGGCGCCTGCTCGGAGCCCTGAAGTTTCATTGCCGCCTCGCTTTCCCTGGCAGCGGCCGACGATCCGGCTGGACGCGGGACGTGGATCGGCTGCCCGTTTCCGGTCTCGGATCCACCCGCACCGGATAGACCGTCCGCTGTCCGATCGGTGTCGGCTGCGACGTGTTCGCCTTCCCCCGCACGCTCGCGAGGGAGCGCTGTGGCGGGGTCGACGGTCTTCACATCGGGCCCATGGCCCTCCGGCTGACCCGTTTTCTGGACGATGCGCCCGGCCTTTTCGTGCGCGGCGTCCGGCGCCGGCTTGCGCGTTCCGGTTCCCGCATCCTTGACGAGCCTGGCAAACTCCCCGTCGGCCTCGCCCTTGTCCCGCCCCCTGGCGTTGCCCTGGCGCTCGGCAATCGCCGCCGCATCGAGGGGTGCTTTTGCATTGGCAGCAATCTGGGTCACCCGCCGCTTCCTTCCAAGACTGAATCGATTTCCAGCAATACGTCACGCGTGCTGGACATGAACGCACGATGTTCGTCGCCCAGCGCCTCGCCTTCACCATTGCCCGACGCCGCCGCATCGCCGGCAACGTTCTCGCGGCGCGCCGGCGCGGCCTCGGGCGACGGCCGAAGCGCGGCCGGCTCGACGGGCCGTGCGGCGCTGCCATAACCGGGCAGAACGGTTCTGACGCCCTCGGTCTCATCGGGCTGCATCGGCAGGCCGAGGCCGCCTTGCGCGCCGCCCTCATCGGTGTCTGTCGCCGCCGTTTCGGCATCTTGACCGGACGGCGCCGATGGCGCGGGCTCGGGCCGGTTGGATCGCGTCATTTCGCGGATGACATTGCGTGCAACGGCCAGCAGTTGCCGGTCGGCCGGCGACAACTGGCCGGCATCGATCGCGTCGAGTTCGGCGGCGACCGCCTCGTGGTCGGCGGAAGCGATGTTGGCCATCAGCACATAAAGACGCTGGCGCATGGCATCGACCGGATCGGCGGCAGGCGCCCGGCGGCGTGCCGCAGCGGCCTCGCCGGCCTTGATCTCTTCAACGAACTCGGCTTCCAGAAAGCGCACGAGTGCGAAATTGCCATCGATCGTGGCAGCCCGCATCTGCCGGGCGACGATGCTGCGCCGATGGGCCGGCGGCATGAAACGGATGATCTCGGCCAACCGCATCTGGTCCGACGATCGGGTCAGCGCGATGCCGCCATTGACCAGCGAGACGGCGAAGTCCGATGCGTAGGGCGAGTTGACGAAAGTTCGCGCATAGCGGCTGGCAGCCGTCAAAAAATCTTTGTGATCATGACCTTGCGACAAGATCGGCATCAAGCGCCTGAGCGCCGATTCCTCGATCAGCGTACCCGGCGCCAGAAGCGTGACCTGTTGGAGATAGCCGATCTGCTCCTGCGGCGTTTCGGCGTTGATGCCGTTGATCAGGGCAAGACCGGCGCCGAGCATGCCGCCGAGCACCATCGGGCTGGCGGCCGCCTCGTCGCTGACCGATTTGTCCAGCAGCGCTCCGGCAATCGCGGCGGCGAGCGCCTTTTCGTCTTCATCTGACTGCCGGGCCAGCGTGTCATAGAGCCGGGCGAACGTCGCCGGATTTCCGCCGCTGACGGCATAGGCGAGCACCGCGCGGCGTTCGGCCGGATCGGCCAGCGCGTCGGCGTCGAGCGAGGCGAACAGTTCGTCGATGACACGCAACGTACTGGACTGGAGCTGGAATGCGGACGGATCGCCGCGCGCGATCTGGTCCTGTATGTGGTGCAACGACCGCACCGCGCCGAGCGGGCGCGTGGGCAGGTCGGCAAGGGCCGGAAGACCGATGCCGGCCAGTATCGCGGCCGCCAGCGGCAGGCACATGGCGGGACGTGTCGTGCCGAGAGCCATCACGAGCCAAGCTCCAGCAGGATGTCGATGCGCCGGTTGCGGGCGCTGAACGGATCGTCGGGCACGGCCAGATCGCGGTCGGCGCGGCCGGTCACGGCGCGGAACCGGTTTTCCGGGACGCCGCCGCGCACGAGCATGTAATAGGCCGCCTGCGCCCGGGACGCCGACAATTGCCAATTGTCGGAACTGCCCGAGATGAAAGGCCGCGCATCGGTATGACCTTCGATGCGCAGTCCGCCAGCCCTTTCGCCGATCACCGAACCGACCTTTTCGAGCGCCAGGACGAGCGGCGGCGACGGCACGGCCGAGCCGATCTCGAACATCGGGATCTGCAGATTGTCGGTCAGCGAAATCAGGATCGCGTCCGGCTGCGCCTCGACGGACAGCTGTTCGACGAGCACGCTGTCGGCGCCGAACGCCTCTGTCAAAACCTCGGTCAGCGCCGTACGCAACTGTTCGGCTGCCTGCTCACTGGCTGGAGGCACCGTTTCCGGCGTTTCGGTTTCCAGGGAATCGGCCTGGGGCGAATCCATGGTCTCGGCTGCCAATTCGGCCGTCTCGGCTGCTTCGGCCGTGGCGGGTTCCGCCTCGACCGGCTCGCCCGCTTCCATCGCCACTTCCGGCTCCGCCTGAAGCGCACCTTCCGGTGCGGGTTCGGACGGCTGCATCTCGGTCTCGGCGGCAATATCGGCCAGCGCCGTCTCGGTCTGCCCGCCGGGTGCGGGCACCGGCGGCGCGCCGGTTTCGGAAAGCGGCGCGTCGGACAAGGGTTCGCGCGGCATGTCGGACCAGCGCTCGGGCGCGAACGGGTCGAAGAAGGTCTCGATGGAGGCGTCGGTCTGCTCGGCGGACCAGGACCGGGCGCCGCTCTGCGGTTCCAGCCCGCTGGTGCTGCCCGCCTCGAAGCTGCTGGCAATCTGGTCAAGCGCCTCATAGGGATCGGCGAAGAAGGCGGCATCGCCGGTGGGGTTGCCCTGCTCTTCGGCCTGCCCGCTGCCGGACGCGTCGGTCTCGCCGCCGCCCCCCGAGCCGGTGCCCTCGGCGTCGATGACTTCAACCTCCTGGATGCCCTGGGCGTCGTAAAGGCCCTTCACCGACCGGTTGCGGTCCACCAGCTTGACCGGGTTGAAATAGCTGGCGACCGCCTGTTTGGTCTCCTCGTTGGCCGCATTGACCAGCCAGAGCACCAGAAACAGACAGAACATGGCCGTCATGAAGTCGGCGAAGGCGATCTTCCAGGCGCCGCCATGATGATCGTCGTGATCGTCATGACCGCGCTTGATGATGATGATTTCCTGATGGTCCTGCGCGGCGCTCACCGGCCACCTCCAAACAACAGGGCGCGGGCTTCCTCGAGCCGGGTGGACAAGACGGCGGTGTCGGCGATGGCCACGAGTTCGGCCGTTTCGGCCGGCTGCATCTGCGGCGCCGCCAGACCTTCCGGCCAACCCTCGCGCACGGCTTCAAGAAGGCGCTCCGGCCCGCTCAGGCGTACGGCAACCCCCTCGCCGGCTTTCACCATCGTCGCCAGCTCCGTACAGAAACGATTGACAGAGGATTTCTCGATGACGCCCATCAGCGGATGAGCGAGAACCGAACCGAGCGATGACCGGACGGCCGCGGACACTCCGTCGGCCATGGCGGGAACCGCCTGCTCGACAAGCCGCGCGATTTCCGCCGCATGAGCGCTTTCCAGCGCTTCGATCCGCGCGGTCAGTTCGGCGATCCTTTCGTCACGGGCAAGAAGTTCGGGATCGGCCGCCGGCGGCGCGACCTGAGCATCCTGGACGGCAGACGCTTCCGGCTCCGTCAAGACAACGGTATCGGACGGCGCCGCCGCCTGCCCGGCGATGGTTTCCCCATCCGCCGCCGGCGCCATGTCGGCCGAAAAGGCTGCCGACAGCATGGTCTGAAGTGCCGCGGCATCGCCGGGCACACCCGGCGTGTCCGGCTCCGCAAACTCGGGGGACGGTGCCCGCGGCGGCGCATCGACATGCGGTCCATCGAACGCGTCAAAAGCCGCGGGATGCCGCGATGCCCCGATGAAAGGCACGAACCCGTCGGCCGGCGCGGCGGCCGGCGCGCCATGGGCCGGGACCGCATTGTCGCCGAAATCGGGCAGAAGGGCGTGAAACGCCTCACGCATCGCTGGACACAGCCTCGTTGTTCAGCCAGCGGCGGAGGATTTGCGCGGCGCGCTCTTCGTTCATGTCGATGATCCGCGACAGGCGCTCTTCTGGCGCGGGCTTCAAGCGGATGGATTCGGCGGCCATGTCGGCCAGCGCCTCGCCGCTGCCATCGCCAATTCCGCCCGCGCCCTCATTGGCCAGAAGCGGCGTTTCGCCTGCCTCGACCCGCGCCACCTGCTGGGCGAATTCGCCCGAACGCAACACGTTGATCATCGGACGAACCGCCAGGAAGATCACCGCCAGAATGACGGCGATGAAGGCAAACGCGTTGATGGCCGTGCCAAGATGCTCGTTGAGCGATGCCATCGCGCCGGGCGCCGACGAGCCCTCGGCGGCCACGCCTTCCACGAAATCGAACGCGGTGATGTTGAGCACGTCGCCGCGATCCTCGACGATGCCCGCCGCTGCGGCCGCGACCGTCCGGATCTGCGCCAGCCGCTCCTCGACAGCGGCGGGATTGAGCGGCTGACCCTCGGCATCGACCAAGCGCGCGCGGTTGACGACGACGGCGATCGACAGCCGGTCTACATTGTAACCGTTTGATATGGTTGCAGTTCTCGTCGAACTCAACTCATAGTTCGTCGTTTCCTCACGGCGCTCGCTGCGCTCGTTCGTGCTGCCGCCGCCGGCGCCGGCCTGCGCGTCCTGGGGCAGGTCCTGCTCGACGGTCACCGGCTCGGATGCAAGCTGCTCGGTCGCCGCATCCTCGGCGCGCACGATCTGGACAGAACGTTCGATGCGGCTGTCGGGGTCGAAGATCGTCTCCTCGATCTGCCGCTGGTCGGTGTTGATGTCGGCCTGGACGCTGACCCGGAAATTGGCGGCGCCGAGCGTTGCGGCGAGCGCGCGGTGAATGCCGTCGGCAACCTGGTTTTCGACCGTCGCCTCGATGCCGATGGCGCTCGATGCCGAGTTGGTCAGCGGGTCCTCGCCCGCTGCCAGCAGCCGGCCGGCGGAGTCGAGCACCGTCACATTGTCGGCGACCATGCCCGGCACGGCGGCGGCGACCAGATGGCGCACGGCGTTGGCCCGGCTTTCAACACCGGCGCGATCGAAGCGGATGATGACCGAGGCGGTCGGCACCTGTTCGGCGCGGCGGAAATTGCCGCGCTCGGCCATCACGATATGGACGCGGGCGCCCTTGACGCCGCTGATCGTCTGGATCGAACGGGCGATCTCGCCCTCAAGCGCGCGGACGCGCGTGACCTCCTGCATGAAGGATGTCAGGCCGAGCGAGCCGAGATTGTCGAACAGCTCATAGCCGGCGCCGGCGCTGGACGGCAGACCTTTCTCGGCGAGAATCATGCGGGCGCGGCCGGTCATGCCGGCCGGCACCATCAGCGTGGTTCCCTCGGCGTTGACGTCGTAGACGATGCCCGCCTCACCAAGCACCATGCCCATGCGCGTGACATCGTCACGCTCAAGACCGACATAGAGCGGCTGGTAGGCCGGGCGGTTGAGGAATGCCGAGCCGATGCCGACGGCCATCAGGACAAGAACGAAGACGCCGGCCATCAACATGAGCCGGCGCGGGCCAAGCGCGCTGAAATTGGCGGCGAGCATCTTGAGGTTTTCTGGCACGGCTCATCCCCGGAACTGACTGGGCCCAGCCTACCGGTTCAAACTTGCGCGAAGGTGATGAGGGGCCCACCGGCTGCGGAACCGAAAGCGAAAACGGGCCGCCCCATGGACGGCCCGCGATCAGGACGATTGTGGGATGGCTGCGCGGTTATCCGCGGAACAGCGACAGGATCGACTGGGCGTTGCCGTTGGCGATCGACAGCGCCTGGATGCCCAGCTGCTGCTGCACCTGCAGGGCCTGAAGGCGCGTCGATTCGGCGCTCATGTCGGCATCCACCAGCTGACCGACGCCGCGCTCGATGGAATCCATCAGGGTGCCGACGAAGTCGCTTTGCAGCTTGATGCGTTTTTGCGCCGAGCCCAGATCGGAGGCGGCGGTCGTCATCGCCTGAAGCGCGGTCTCGGCGATGGTGATCATGCCGTCAATGTCGGCATCGTTCAGGTTTGCGGTGTTCAGGTCGAGGTTGGACACCGAAGCGGCGACGTTGGCGGCGCCACCGGTGGTGACCGAGTCATCGTCCAGAATGCCGTCCGCAGCGGCGTTGGCATCGAACAGCGCAATGGTCGACTTGTCGACGGTCAGCGTGCCGACGGAAACCGCGCCGGTGGCGTCGCGGTTGAACGAGGAAACGATGCTTTCAGTGGCCGAATAGCCGGCGGCGCTCGAATCGATGTTCAGCCAGTTCTCGCCGTTGAAGGCGGCCGAGGTGGCGATCGAGGTGAGCTGGTTCTGCAGTTCGTCGATCTCGGTCTGTATCTTCGAGCGGTCGACGCCGGGCTCGCGGGCCGCCACCAGCTTGGACTTGATCTCGTCGACGACCTTGATGGCCGAATCGACAGCGGTGTAGGTGATATCGACCTTGGCCGAGCCGAGGCCGAGCGCGTCCTGAACGGTCGAAAGCGCGGAATTGTCCGAACGCATCGTCGTCGCGATCGACCAGTATGCTGCGTTGTCGGACGCCTCGGAGACGCGAAAACCCGTGGAAATCCGGGCCTGCGTCGTCTCAATCGAATCGTTGGTGTTCTGCAGGGCGCGCAGCGCCGTCATCGCAGAAACGTTGGTCATCAAGCTGGACATACAAGGCCCCTTCTCACACTCCGCACCATTGCGACATCCCGGCTTTCGACCGGTACGACGACGTAGCCTCATGCCGCGCCGGCTCGGAAATGCCGACGCACGTCTGTTGTCACTTCATTAAGGTAAACAGGAATGGCTAACAAAAGCTAAACGGGGCGACCCGCGGAAAATCAGGGCGACGGCGCATGCGCAAGCGGCCGCAAGCCAGATGGCCAGCGGCAGCAGAGAGTCATTTTTTTTCAGATACTTATGGGCTGAACGCCCGCTCGGCATGAACGTGCCGAGGCTCACGCACGCAGCATAAAAGGGCCGCCCGAAGGCGGCCCTCCCACAAGCGGAGCTCGCTTGGTGTTAGCGGAACAGCGACAGGATGGCCTGCGAGTTGCCGTTTGCGATCGACATGGCCTGAATGCCGAGCTGCTGCTGGACCTGCAGGGCCGACAGGCGGCTCGATTCGGCGCTCATGTCCGCATCGACGAGCTGGCCGATGCCGCGATCGACGGCATCCATCAGGTTGCCGACGAAGTTGCTCTGAAGATCGATGCGCTTCTTGGCAGAACCAAGGTCCGAAGCGGCCGTGGTCATGGATTGCAGCGCCGTTTCGACGCCCGAGATCATGTCGTCGATATCGGTTTCGTCGACGTTGGCAGCGGTCAGGTCGAGGTTGGCGACCGTGACCGTCACCGCACCGGCGCCCGTCGTGGTGAATTCGGTATCGAGGATACCGGTCGCGGCAGCGTTGCCGTCGAACAGAGCCGTTGTCGACTTGTCGACAGAGATCGTGCCAACCGAAACGGCGCCGGCGGCATCGCGGTCGAACGATGCGACGATGCTTTCGGTGGCCGAGTAGCCGGCGACGCTGGAGTCGACGTTCAGCCAGTTTTCGCCGTTGAAGCCGGCCGACGAAGCGATGGAAGTCAGCTGGTTCTGCAGTTCAGAGATTTCTGCCTGAACCTTGGCGCGGTCAACGCCCGGCTCGCGGGCCGCAACGAGCTTGGACTTGATCTCGTCGACGACTTCGATGGCGCTGTTGACACCGGTGTAGGCGACGTCAACCTTGGCCGCGCCAAGACCCAGAGCGTCCTGAACGGTTCCAAGAGCCTTGTTGTCCGAACGCATGGTGGTTGCGATCGACCAGTAGGCGGCGTTGTCGGAAGCCTCGGCGACGCGGAAGCCGGTGGCGATGCGCGACTGGGTGGTTTCGAGGGCGGAATTGGTCTGCTGCAGCGACTTCAGCGCCGTCATTGCAGATACGTTGGTCATCAAGCTGGACATATGAGTGTCCCTTTCTACTCAAAACAAACAAGGGACATTCCGGGCAAGCCGGTACGGCAGGGGGGCATCATGCCGGCCGCGCATGGCGGCGCCTGCTGTTGACGGGGTTATATGCCGCCAGACCTTAACAAGCGCTGAAACACGCGCCCCGCAGATTTTTGCAGGGCGCGGGTTCGCGCCGGACAATGATGCGGCCGGTCAGACGAAGGAGCGCACCAGACTGCCGACCAGAAGGTTCCAACCGTCGATCATGACGAAAAACAGGATCTTGAACGGCAACGAAATGACCGAGGGCGGGAGCATCATCATGCCCATCGCCATGATGATGGTCGCAACGATCAGATCGATCACCAAAAACGGCAGCACGACGAGAAAGCCGATCTCGAATCCGCGTCGGATTTCCGAGATCATGAAGGCCGGGATAAGAACGCGCATGTCGATCGTGCCGTTGACCACCACGTCCTGACCGCGTTCGCGCGCGAGCCCGGTGAAAAGGTCGAGATCCTCGTCGCGCGTGTTCTCCAGCATGAAGTCGCGAAACGGCGCGACGATCTCCGACAGCGCCTGCTCTTCCTGGATGTCATTGTTGAGAAGCGGCTGAAGGCCGTTCTGCCAGGCGCGGTCGAAGGTCGGCGCCATGACGTAGAAGGTCATGAACAGCGCCAGCGAAATCAGAATGATGTTGGCGGGTGTCGATTGCAGTCCCAATCCGGTGCGCAGGATCGAAAACACGATGATGAAGCGCGTGAAACTCGTCACCATGATCAACAGACCGGGCGCAATCGCCAGCACG
Organism: Oceaniradius stylonematis; assembly: GCF_965223445.1. Lineage (NCBI taxonomy): Bacteria > Pseudomonadati > Pseudomonadota > Alphaproteobacteria > Hyphomicrobiales > Ahrensiaceae > Oceaniradius > Oceaniradius stylonematis. The sequence continues at coordinate 3,377,909 of NZ_OZ244994.1, read as the reverse complement.
GTGATCAGGCCGAAGAGCTGGATGATGTTGGCGCTGGTCAGCCCGCCGATCTCGTCGGGCAGGCCGAATCCGCCCAGCCCCTGCGCAGCGGCCGGCACCGGGACGAGGACAACGAGCATGACCAGCACAAAGGGCGCGATCCGGATCATTCGAGCAACAACGCCTTGACGAACACGCGCTTGACGATGCCGCCGCTGCGCAGGGCGGCGCGGCTTTCAAGGTCGGTCACCATGTGCTGGAACCCGCTGGGAAGGGCCAGAGATTGCAGCCGCGTGGTGCGCATGTAGGCGAGGAAATCGGCATGAATGGCTTCGATCATCACCGGATCGATGGCTTCCTCCTCGTCGACCGGCTCGATGGCCAACGACAGCTCCATGCGCACCCAAACGTCGGATGGAACGCCGATGTTGGTGGTTATCGGTTCGAGTTCGAGCACTTCGAGCGAGGCAAAGTCGAGGCCGCGCAGCGAGGTTTCGCTGTCCGCGCCGTGGCCATCCTCATCGGCGCCATATCCGTCATCGGAGCCATGGCCGCCGTCGGCGGCATTGGGAGCTTGCGGCCCGGTCTCCTGGGCGACGGGCGCGTCGGCACCGGCGATCATCGGCGCGAAAAGCGTCTGGCCGACGCCGAACCCGACACCGCCGGCCAGAAGCGCGGCGACAAGAATGAACACCACCGCCATGAGCGGCGATGAGCCCTTCTCCTCCTCTTCCGGTTCGTCGTCGGCGATAGCGTCGGCCACGTTGCTGGTGCCCTAGAACGGTGAAATGCGGTCGATGAACTGCTGGCCGTAAGCCGGCTGCTGGACCTCGGAAATATGTCCCGTGCCGCCGTAGGATATGCGCGCCTCGGAAACGCGGTCATAGGCGATCGTGTTGGACGGATCGATGTCGGACGGCCGCACGATGCCCGCAACGGTCAGAATGCGGACCTCCGCATTGACGCGCACTTCCTGCGTGCCGCGGATGACGAGATGGCCGTTCTGCAGGACGTCCACGACGGTTGCGGCAACGCGCAGATCGATCCGCTCGGATCGCGACGTGGCGCCTTCGCCGGAGAAATCGGTGTCGCCGCCGAAGTTGGCATCGCCGGATGCGGCACCGCTCGTGCCGTTCCAGTTACCGGAAGCGCCCAGGTTCCACGACCGGGACGAGCTGCGCGACCGCTCGGAATCGCTTTGAAGCTGAGCGCGGTCGGCAATGTCGATGAGGACGGTCAGCGTGTCGCCGCGCGTCAGCGCCTTGCGCGCGGTGAAAAGGCTCGCGGTTCGGTCGTCCCAGGTGGAGTATTTGTTGAGCGGCCGGCCGGGATATTTGGATTCGATCATCGATGGCGGCAACTGGTTGTCGATACCCGAGCCGACCGGCGACAGCGCCGGCGGGCTGCCAAGGTCCTTGGTGGCGCTGCAGCCGGCGACCAAAAACACCGCGGCCATGGCGACGAACAGGCGCAGACGGGTTCGGGCCATCGTCATCAGCCGTCCCCATCCGGAAGGCCGACATCACCGACGGCGGCCATGATCTGGGTGATCAGCGCGGCGTCCTGCGTGGACATCTCGTTGAGAATGGCCGCCGAGGCGCGGGGCTTGAGCTTGGTCAGCAGCGCGGCCGACAGTTCGGCCGGCAGTTCCTCCATGCGCACGGCCGCAGCGTCCGGCCGCATGTTGGCATAGACCGCGACGAGGCCCTCATTGGCCGCTTCGGCGAACTCCTCGCGCTTTTGCGCCCATAGCTCGTAAGCGGCGCGGCGTTCTTCCAGGATGACGATCTTGGCCTCGATATCGGCGCGCAGCGTTTCCAATTCCTCGCGCTGGATGGCGTAGCGCCGCTCGCGCGCATCATCGACAATGTTGGCACAGAAGTTCTGGACGTCTGCCGGCGCCCTGTCCTGGGCGTTGACGGCAACGGGCATGGCCGCCGGCGCCGCAACGGCCCAGACGATGACCAGTGTGCGCACAGCTTTGGCCGGGCGACTCTTTCTCATGGCGTCCTCATTGCACAACCAGTTCCGCGTTCAGCGCGCCCGCGCTCTTGATCGCCTGCAGGATCGAGATGACATCGCGCGGCTGCACGCCCAGACGGTTCAGCCCCTCGACAAGGCTCTGAAGGTCGACGCCGTCGATCGTGCCGATCTGCGTGCCCTCTTCGTCGACATCGATGAAGGTCGACGGCTCGACCGCCGTCACCCCATCGGAAAAGGGTGCGGGCTGGATGATTGTGGGCGCCTCGGTGATCCGCACGGTCAGCGCGCCATGGCTGACGGCGACGCGCGAGACACGCACATCGGCGCCGATGACGACGGTGCCGGATTTTTCGTCGAGCACCACGCGGGCAGGCTGATCGGTCTGCACGCTCAAATTCTCGATCGCGGCGATAAAACGCGCCGGCGACATGCCGTCGGGCTTGCTGAGCCGTACGGTGCGCGAATCGAGTTCCTTGGCCACCGGCGCGCCAAAGGCCTGCCGCGCATGGGCGTTGATCGCGTCCGTGACGGCGACGGCAGTCGAAAAGTCGGGATTGCGCAGTTGCAGAAGGAACGCGCCTTCTTGGCTGAAATTGACCGGAACCTCGCGCTCGACGATCGCACCGCCGGCAATGCGGCCGGCCGTCGGCGTGCCCTGGCTCACCGTTTCGGCCTGCCCTTCGGCGGAAAATCCGGCGATCGAGACCGAGCCTTGTGCAACCGCATAGATCTGCCCGTCGGCCCCCAGCAGCGGCGTCATCACCAACTGTCCGCCGCCCAGCGAAGTGGCGTCGCCCAGCGATGAGACGGTGACATCGATCCGTGCGCCTGAGGTGGCGAACGCCGGCAGGTTGGCGGTGACCATCACGGCGGCAATGTTCTTGAGCCGCGCCCTGCCCTCGGCCGTGGCGACGCCGAGCGTATCAAGCATGGAGCGCATCGACTGTTCGGTGAAGGGCGCGTTGCGCAGGCTGTCGCCGGTCCCCTGAAGGCCGACCACAAGTCCATAGCCGATCAGCTGGTTGTCGCGCGATCCCTGGAGGATGGCGATGTCCTTGATACGTGATGTCGCCGCCGCATCGACCGCCGCCACGACGACGAGACACAGGGCGCAGACCAGCGTGCGGATCATCAGCACACCTCGGCAAGTGATGGCGAGCGCACGATGGCGCAGACCGAGCGGCCATTATGCGCATTGCGCACGCGGATCGTCTCGCCGATCGTGCCGTCCTGCAGCGCGATCGCCTTCATGACGATGGAAAGGGGGCCTTCCTGAAGGCTGACGGAAATCAGTTCGCCCTGCTTGATCGCGAACGGGGCGCGCAGCATGTCGGGTGCGATGGCGCGGCCGGGCAAGAGGGTTCGCGTGGCGACCATGCCGGCCAGTTGCGCCCGTGTGCGCACGACCGGGTAGTCGTCGGGGATGGCGCGCGTGTGCTGGCGCACGGCGACATTGTCCATGCCGATGGTCTGACCGGGATAGACGATGCGCTCGACAACCGCATAGTCGAACGATGCATCAGCGGCGGCACCGGGAAGCGCCACCGCCTGCAGAAAAAATGCCAGTGCTGCGATCAAGCCAGCCGGTCGCACGTTTCATCACCTCAAGCCGTTGGAGACGGTCGACATCATCTGGTCGGCGGCCTGAATGACCTTGGAGTTCATCTCGTATCCGCGCTGGGCGGCGATCAGTTCAGTGATCTCGCGCACCGCATCGACATTGGATTGCTCCAGATAACCCTGACGCACAGTCGCGAAGCCGGGATCGCCCGGCACGCCGACGACGGCGGCGCCGGAGGCCTCGGTCTCGGCGTAGAGATTGCCGCCCAGCGGCTTGAGGCCGGCATTGTTGGAGAAGGTGGCAAGCGTGATCTGACCGAGCTCCTGCAACTGGAGCTGATCGGCGATGCGCGCATAGACCTGGCCGCTCTCGTTGACGACGATCTCGACGGCGTTTTCCGGAACGACGATCTCCGGCTGTACCGTGTAGCCGTCCACGGTAACCATCTGGCCCTCGGCGTTGGTGTTGAACGCGCCGGCGCGCGTGTAGTGGGTGACGCCGCCGGCGCCCTCGATCTGGAAGAAGCCCTCGCCTGTCAGCGCCAGGTCGAGCTTGTTGTTGGTCGAATTCAAAGCACCCTGCAGGTGGATTTCGCGGATCGCGGCGGTGCGCACGCCAAGACCGATATGGCTGCCTTCGGGCACGATGTTCTCGTTGGCCCGGTTCGGCACGCCGGCCACCCGCTCGACCTGGTAGAGAAGATCGGAAAACTCCGCCCGCGCCCGCTTGAAGCCGGTCGTGTTCACATTGGCGATGTTGTTGGCAATGACCTCGAGATTGGTCTGCTGCGCGTTCATGCCGGTGGCGGCGATGGCAAGGGCTTTCATACGCGATACTCCTCAGATGGCCATGCGGGTCATGTCGAGATAGGCGGTGACGATCTTGTCGCGGATGGCGACGGCGGCCTGCAGGCTGCGCTCGGCCTCCATGACCGCGTCGGTAACCGCGCGCGTGTCCATCTTGCCGTTGATGCCGGCCATCGCGGCGCTGTCAGCGGTCTTGACCGAATTGACGGTCGCGGCGATCTGATCGCGCAGAATGTCGCCGAACGATCCGGCACCGGCGATTTCGATGGTTTCGGCGCCGGAAGCCTGCCGGGCCAGTTCGGTGCGGACGGAACCGGCACCGGCGACCGCTTGAAGCTGCTCGATCATCAGCGCGCCCTCATCAGGTCGATGGTCATGGAAATCAGTTCACGTGCCTGTTTGAGCACCTGAAGATTGGCCTGGTAGCTGCGATTGGCCTCGCGCATGTCGGCCATTTCGACGATCGGATTGACATTCGGCAGCTTCACATAGCCGTCCGGGTCCGCGGCCGGGTGGGACGGGTCGAATTTCTGGACGAACGCAGCCTTGTCCGTGTCGATGTCCTTGATGCCGACAAGGGCGGCCTGCGTGGCCCGGTCGACCGTGCTCTGGAAGGCGATCGTCTTGCGGGCATAGGGATCGGCGCCGGGCGTGTCGCCGGTCGAATTGGCGTTGGCGATGTTTTCGGACACGACGCGCAGGCGCGACGATTCCGCATGAAGGCCGGAGCCCGCCACCTTCAGCGCTGTCGTCAACGGATCCATGCGGCTACCCCTTCGAGACCATCAGCGTCATGCGGTGAAAGGCCGAGACGATGGCCGTGTTGAGCTCCATGCCGGCACGGACCTGGCCGGATTTGGCCAGCTTGGTCTCAAGCACCACGGGACCGCCGACGGTCCGCATTTCCGCGCCGGGCGGGGCGCCGGGATCGTCCGCACCCCTGCGAACGCCGACATGGGTTCCATGGGTCGCCTCAAGGCGGACCTGGGCGAACTTGATCTGATCCTCGAAGGGCGTGACGTCCTTGGCCTGATAGGAAGAGACGTTGGCGTTGGCGATGTTGCTGGCCACGGCAGCCTGCCGCACCGACAGCCAGTCGGCCTGACGCGAAGCGAGATCGAACAGTTGCACTGGTGTCATCATGACATCCTTTCACCATTGGTGAGGATATCGGTGCTGACTTGCGCGTGGCTTGCGATCTGCTGGTCAGTCCAGCCGGACCTCGGTTTCGTCGTCGGGAACGATCTGCGCGTGCGGGCCGCGCCCGACAATGGCGGAGACGCGCCGGCCGTCGGGCAAAAGCGTGCCGGGCCGGACAATATAGATGCCGTCCTGGTCGGCGATCAGCGCGAGGCCGCGCCCGGCATCGAGAAGCGTGTAGCTGTGGGCGGCCGCACCCCCGCTCGAAGGCACGCTGGCGGTGGTGATCGGATCGACGCCGGGCGGCAGCTCCCGGGGCTCGGCTTCCTCTTCGCCCGTGTCGAGCGGAATCGCCGCCGTCGTGAACGGATCGACGCCATCGGGGTCGTCAAGCGGGCGCGGCGGCGGGTCGCCGACATAGGTCTCGGCGACCATGTCGAACAATGGCGCCCTGCCCTCTTGCAGCGCGACGACGTCGGCGGGCACTTCGCCGCTGCGCGAGAACTGGAATTCGGGCGGGCCGTAGCGCGCGTGGTTGATGTAGACGTCCCAAGGCAGATAGGCCGACAGGGCCGCCAGCGACAGCGCGCCAGCCCAGAAGGCGAAGTCGCCGGCCCTGGCATTGCGCAGCGTTCGCCATGTGCGGCGCAAAGGACCTCGCCGGCGGGGCTTACGATCGGTTGGCTTCATTGCGCATCACCTCGGCAAGTTCGGCAAACGGATCGGTCGACAGCGGATCGGACGGCGTCTGGTTCAACGCCTTGTAGAGTTGGGGCACGGTCGTAACAGCTTGATCTAGCTGCGGATCGTTGCCCGGCTTCCAGCCGCCCAGAAGCCGCAGATCGCGGGTTTCCTCAAAGCGCGCCATCATCGCCCGGAGACCGGCAACCAGCTCGGCCTCCTGCGGTTTCCAGACGCGGGCCGCCAGCCGCGAGATCGATGCGAGCGCGTTGACCGGCGGGTAGCGGCCGCCGTCGGCGATCGCCCGTTCCAAAACCAGATGCCCGTCCAGAATGCCGCGCACCGTGTCGGCGATGGGATCATTGTGGTCGTCGCCATCGATCAGAACCGTGACGATAGCGGTGATCGAGCCGCCATTGTCGCCGCCCGGCCCGGCCCGTTCGAGCAGCATCGGCAGTTCGGAAAAGACGGTCGCCGGGTAGCCGCGCTGCACCGGCGGCTGGCCTGCGGAAATCCCCGTCTCGCGCAGCGCGTGAGCGAAGCGGGTGACGGAATCGAGCAGGAACAGGACGCGCTTGCCCTGGTCGCGCAGCGCCTCGGCGAACCGCATCGCCAGCGGCGCGGCGCGGCGTCGCATGATCGCGCTTTCATCGCCGGTCGCGACGACGATCAGCGATTTCGCCATCGTCTCCTCACCCAGCGTGTCCTCGACGAATTCGCGCACCTCGCGCGACCGTTCGCCGACCAGCGCGACGACCACGGCGTCGAATTCGCCGCCGCGCGCCAGCATCGACAAAAGCGTGGACTTGCCGACGCCGCTGCCGGCAAAGATGCCGAACCGCTGACCGATGCAAAGCGGCGTGAACAGGTCGATGACCCGGATGCCGGTGCTGAAGGGTTCGGTGACGCGCGCGCGGCCGAGCGCGCCGAACGGCACGAAGGGCGCCGCGGCCCGTCCGGACGGCAACGGCCCGCGCCGGTCGACCGGCTCGCCGAGCGCGTTGACGACGCGGCCGAGCCAGCCCGCATCGGGCACCGGCGCCACATCGCCGGCATGCAGCGCGACATCGCCGACCGAGAGCCGGTCGAGCGGGGTAACGGGCGCAACGACGAATTCGCCCGCCTCGATGTGCAGGATTTCGCCCAGCGCGCGGCGGGCGGCCGGACCGAAGCGGACGATGTCGCCGATGCAGGCCGTGCGCGGCAGGCCTTCGACCACCACGGCGTCGGGCCTGACGGCGGTGACGATGCCGCCATGCGCCACCAGCGCGTCTTGGTCCGGCAAGGCCTTGAGCCCGGCGACCAGCGTGTCGAGATCGACGGCAGCGCGATCAGCGGTGGAATGCATCGATCAGCTTTTTCATGGAGTCTTCGGTGTCGCGGATCATCGCATTGGCGTTCTCGAAGCTGCGCTGCACCATGATCAGCTGCGTCAGTTCCTCGACCGGATCGACATTGGACTGCTCGACATAGCCCTGGACGATGGTCACATCGGGCGCATCGACGACGGGCTGGGGATCGCCCTCGACCAGAATGCCGGAATCGCCATGGCGGACGAAGTCCGCGCCGGGCTGATAGGCGAACACGCCCAGGGCGCCGACCTGATTGCCGTCCTGGCGGATGAAGCCGTCGGCGCCGACATCGAGACGGCCTCCGTCCGGATTGACCTCGAGCGGCGCGCCGCCGGGATCGAGCACGGCGTGGCCGGCCAGCGAGACGACGGCACCGTCGCCACGGACCGTGAAACGTCCGTCGCGGGTGACGGCGATTCCTGCGGGGGTTTCCAGCGCGAACCAGGCATCGCCATTGATGGCGAAATCAAGCGGCGAACCGGTCTTTTCGAGAGCGCCCGACCCGGTGTTGGCGAATTCGGCCCCGTCGGAGGCATAGGCCACCGTGTTGACGCCCTCGATGACCCGCTGGCGCGCTATCAGATCCTCGAACTTCACCTCGGCGGCGCGGAAGCCGACCGTGCGCGTGTTGGCGATGTTGGATGCGATCGTCGTCAGGCGCTTTTCCAGCGCCAACTGGGCGGACAGGCCAACCGTCAAGCCATCATTCATCGCACTGCTCCTATCGCCTCAGTTGCGCGATCTGCAGCATCAGGTCGGCCGAGATGCCCATCGGACTGGCCGGCATCAGCAGCTGTGCCGGCGAACCGGGCGGAATGCCGCCCTGGGTTCCGCCATTCTGGACCTGCCAGAGATTGGCGAAACGCTCGACCAGCTCGTCGAGCTTTTCGGGATCCTTGAGATCGGACAGCGGCAGCCGGTCCGCCATCATGGCGGCTTGCTTGTCGATGTCGATGGCCGCCGTTTCCTGGGGAATGCTGAGGGCGGTGCGCACCACCTGACTCAGGGCCGGGTCGGCCAGAATGTCGAAATAGGAACTGATCTGCGGCGCCTTGCGCTGGAAGTAGAGCGCGAGCCGGACGCCCTGGTCGGTTTCGCCCGCTTCGGTCTCGAGCGTCTGGACGAGATATTTGTCGATCACACCCTGCTGCGCCTTGGTGAAGATCGTCGCCGTCTCGCCGTGCCGGGCAAAGTCGAACGTGTCGGCGAAATCGCGATAGCGGGGATCGGCCAGCGTGTTGGCAAAAGCGTCGTCCGCGTCGCGCCCCTCCTTGAGAACCTTGAGCATGAAGGCCTTGGCGTAGGCCATATCCTCAAGCCCGTGCGCTTTCATGGCAAAGTTGAACAGCCGCGTGTCGCCGACGAGCTGTTCGGGCGTTTTGATCGTCCCGATCGTCTCGTTGTAGTAGTCGACCTCGCGCTGGATATCGGCGCGCGATTCCAGCCGCTCGATGCTGGCACCCATGTCGCGCGTGATCAGATTGAGCGAAACCAGCGTCGTATTCATGCCCGCACCTTGCCCATGACTGGCGCAGGCTAACGCAGACTTCTTGCGCGAACCTTTCCGCTCGCGCCCGCGCGCGTGCCATCTGGAGGCGCGCCGCCAGCACAGGTTCATGCAAGGTTTGCGGCTTAGCTTTTGGTTAACCTCAAGAGGAGTTCCCCGTGGGCATCATCATCGGTCTGGTTGTAACCTTCGGCTGCGTGCTGGGCGGCTACATGGCCATGGGCGGCTACGTCAAAGTGCTCTGGCAGCCCTTCGAGGTGGTCATCATCGTCGGCGCGGCCGTCGGCATCTTCATCGTCGCCAACACGATGTCGTCGATCAAGGACACCGGCAAGGCGATCATGGAAGCGCTGACCAACAAGGTGCCCGGAAGCGACGATTATCTGGAACTGCTCGGGCTGCTCCACCGGCTGATGCGCGAATTGAAGACCAAGCCGCGCAACGAGGTCGAGGGGCATATCGACAATCCGGAGGAATCAGACATATTTGCCGAGTACCCGGCGGTTCTCGATCGGGAGGATCTGACCAATTTCATCTGCGACTATGTGCGGCTGATCATTGTCGGAAATGCGCGCCCACACGAGGTTGAAGCATTGATGGAAGAGGAAATCGCGACCATCAAGGGCGACAAGCTCAAGCCTTACCAGGCCCTGCAGAATTCGTCGGACGGACTGCCTGCGATCGGCATCGTCGCGGCGATCCTGGGCGTGATCAAGGCGATGGGCGCCATCGACCAGAGCCCGGAGATCCTCGGCGGATTGATCGCGGCGGCGCTCGTCGGCAGCTTTCTGGGTATCTTCCTTGCCTATGCGGTGGTCGGGCCGATTGCGACCAAGGTCAAGGGCGTGCGCGAAAAGGGCATCCGGCTCTACTATGTCGCCAAGCAGACGCTGATCGCATACATGAACGGCTCGATGCCGCAGGTGGCGCTGGAGTTCGGGCGCAAGACGATCTCGGCCTACTACCGGCCTTCGCTCGAGGAGGTCGAGGAAGAGGCCGGACGCGCCAATGAGGCCCAGGCGGCGTGAGTACGCTCGCGCACAGATATGATCTGGCGCCGGAGGACCGCGACGTTGCCGACCGCATCTTGCGCAAGCGCGTCAGCGAAGACGGGCTGAAGAACGTCATCAAGCGCCTGGGAACGGCGTTCCAGGCGCACATGACGGCGCGCATGCAGACGCTGTCGCCCGATCTGGTGATGGCGTTCGAGACGATGAGCGACCCGTCGCGGCCCGGCAAGCCCCCCGCCGGAAACGCCGAAACCGCCGGCTTCACATTCTACTATCCCGAGGAACGGTGCCGGCTGGCCCTGCATCTGGACCGGCAGGCGGCCGGCCTCGTCAACGGCGCGCTTCTGGGCTGCGACCCGGAAGCGGACATGCCGCCATCGGCAGGAGAGATTTCGCAGCTTGAGATCGGCGTTCTGCATTCACTGGCGGTCGCCGCCGGGCAGACGCGGCAGACCGACCGGCCGCTGCTCGGGTTCGGACGGGTCGACATCTATCGCGGCGACGATCCCGCATTGATCGACGAGACAGGCGACGCGGTTGCGACGCTGTCCTTTTCGATCACGTTCGGCGTCAACCGTGCATGGTGCTGGCTGGACGTGCCGCACCGGCTTCTGATCGACCTTTCGGCCACGCTTGCCGCCGACGAAGCGCGCGCGGCGCACGCGAACCAGCGCCACGAGTTCAAGGTGCCCGATTTCGATCTCGCCGTGGAGGTGATCCTGCCGCTGGCGGAAATGACGCTGGCCGAGGTTGCGCGGCTCAAGCCGGGCGATGTGATAGAAAGCGCGCCCGCCGCCGGCGGAGATGCCGTCCTGCGTGCCAAGGGCCGCGATCTGTTCACGACGCAGATCGGCCGGGTCGGCCACGCCAACGCCGTGCGCATCCAGGGGCCGATCGCGCCGATCGCCGCCGCCCTGCGCGCGCATGCCCACCAACACACGATCAAAGGGGGTCAATGACATGGCCGATGCCGCCGAAGAAGAACATATCGCGTTCGTCGAGGCCGAAGACGAAACGAAGCTGGACCCGGACGACGCGCTCGAAAAGGCGATCAACGACCTGCAGGACGTGGTCGACAAGGACAATGAGGCAACGACCGCGGGCCTTTCGCGCACGCTGCGTGAGATCCCGCTCGAGGTGCAGGCCGTCATCGGTCGCGCCGAACTGTCCGTTGCCGAACTGAACGCCCTTCAGAAGGGTACGACCATCCCGCTCGACAGCCGGGTCGGCGATCCCATCGACATCTTCGTCAACGGGGTCAAGGTCGCCACCGGACAGATGCAGGTGTCCGAGGAAGAGCCGGACCGGTTCGCCTTCAAGGTCACCAACGTGTTTGCCTGACTTGACCGGGGCTTAGCAGATCATGCAGCAGCGTTACACATTGTCCACCTCGCAGAAGGCGGCCGCCGTGCTGATCGCGATGGGCAAGCCGCGTGCCAAGCAATTGCTGAAATACTTCAAGGGCGATGAACTGCGCCGCATGATCGATGCGGGCCACACGCTCAAGAACCTGCCGCAGACCGACGTCGATGCGCTGGTCAGCGAGTTCGAGGCGGCATTCGTCGAGGGATCGGGCATCATCGACAGCCGCGACGCGATCAACGCGATCATGGACGATTCGCTGCCCGAGGACGAACCGGAGGCGCCCGGCGAGCCCGCCAAGCCGGCGGAGCCGAAAAAGTCGCCCTGGGAGTTGATCGCCACGGTCGACGATGAGGTGCTCGTCGGCCGGCTGGCCAGCGAACCGCCGCAGCTCGTCGCCGCGCTGATGGCGCAACTTCCTCCGGCCAAGGCGGCCGGCGTTCTCGAATCGATGCCCGACGAACGGCAGACGCCCATCGTGACGGCGATGATGACCGCGCGTGACATACCGGGCGAACGGCTGGCCCATGTCGGTCACGCGCTGGTCAAGGACTTCAAGCTGGATGCCAAGGGGAATGCAGGCGGCAGCGACGCAGCACCCATGCGGGTCGCCGAGATCATGAACGCGATGCAGAAGGATGCCAGCGAGACACTGATGAAGAAGGTGCGGGAATCGATCGATCCCAAGAAGCTGGCGGCGCTGGAATCGCGGCTGTTCCGGTTCGACGACCTGGTGCTGCTGGAAGCCGGCGCCCGTACGCTGGTGGTCGACGGGCTGCCGAGCGACCTACTGGTGCGCGCATTGCGCGGTGCCGATGGTGACCTCAAGGAGGCCGTTCTGTCCTCGATCAGCCAGCGGGCGCGCAAGATGATCGAATCCGAACTGTCGGGCGGCGGGCAGGACACGCCGGCGGCGATCGAGGATGCGCGCAAGTCGATCGCCCAACTCGCCATGAAGCTTGCCTCCGAGGGCCGCATCGCGCTGCCCAAGCGCGACTGACGGCATGGTGACCGGCCATGGCCGATGAGGACGACAAGGACAGCAAAACCGAGGAACCGACCGAGAAGAAGAAGCAGGATGCCATCGAAAAGGGGCAGACTGCCTTCTCCAAGGAACTGCCGGTCCTGTTCACGCTGACCGCGATCACCGCGATCATCGGCTTTGCGTCAAACGCGCTGACGGCGAACCTGAAGACCCAGCTCGAGATCCTGCTCGACCGGGCCGGCCAGTATTCCCTGGCGACCACCGCCGACACGATGACCGTCATGACCCGCTACTTCGAGGTCACCATGGTCATTCTGGCGCCGGTGCTGCTCGGGCTCGCCTTTGCGGGTCTCGCCGGATCGTTCGCGCAGAACCCGCCGCGCATCGTCTTCAAGCGCATCAAGCCCGAACTGTCGCGCATTTCGCTGAAGAAGGGCTTCGAGCGCATGTTCGGCGCCAAGGGCTGGGCCGAATTCTTCAAGGTGCTGGCCAAGATTGCCTTTACCGGCGGCTGCGTGGTGGCCTTTGCCGGCGGAATCATGCCGGTGCTCGCAGAAGGGCCGATCACCAGTTCCGAGATCTTTCTGGCGCAGGTGGCACGCATCCTGTTCGGGCTTTTGTTCACCATGGTTCTGGCCATGGCCGTGATCGCGGTGGCCGACCTTTTGTGGACCAACCGCGAATGGCTCAAGGATCTGCGCATGTCGCACAAGGAGATCCGCGACGAGCACAAGCAGGCCGAGGGTGACCCGCTGATGAAGGCGCGCATGCAGTCGGTCGCGCGCGAGCGGGCACGCAAGCGGATGATGGGCGCGGTCCCGAACGCGACGCTGGTGCTGACGAACCCGACCCACTACGCGATCGCGCTGCGCTACAACCCGCCGACCGACCCCGCGCCGGTCGTGGTGGCCAAGGGCCAGGACCTGATCGCCCAGCGCATCAAGGAAATCGCCGCCGAGAACGAGGTGATGGTGCACGAAAACCCGCCGCTGACGCGGGCCATGTACAAGGCGGTCGGCATCGATCAGACGATCCCGCCGGAATTCTTCGAGGCGGTGGCCGAGATCATCGTCTACCTGAACAAGAAGAAGGCGTGACGGCGATGCTGACCGACCCGCATCACATGGCGCTGGAACAGGTATTGGCCAGGCACCTGCGGCCGCTTCTGGACGAGTTGCGGCTGACCGACCTGGCGACTTTTGCCGACCATGTGATCAATGGCCGCGAGGCAAACATGGCCGAGATCGTGGCCGCGGCGGCGGAACTGCATTTCGCGCCCGGCTTCATTCACTACGACCGCGACAGCGGCCTGTCGCTGGACTGGGGGGAACGCCCGAGCGTATCGCTCGGGGTGAGCATTGCCGCTGCACGCTTTGAAGCCCGCGTCCGGCTGATCATCCGCGACGATCACGCGGCGATCGAACTCCAGCATCTGGGTTCGGGCGCCCCTGCCGTGCGTCCGCACAAGGCCAGCCGGGCGACGATGGAGCGCGCGTTCCATTGCAACAGCTTCTCGCCCGGTCATACGCCGGGGCCGCCCCCTGCCCTTTCGTGATCGGGCAGACACGTCGCGCTACTGCTTGATCACCACGCCGCGCACCCCACCGGGGTCTTCCTGGAACGTACCGATCAATTCTTCGCGCCCGTCTTCGTTGACGTGGAACTTGCCGAGCGACTTGACCTTCTTGTAGCGCCCATCGGCCGTCACGATGCGCAGAACGAAATGAAATCCGGATTTGCGCGCCACGACGTCTTCGAGGCAATCGACCACCAGACCGCGGTCATCCGGGTGATAGGCGTCGATCGCCATCTTCACGTTGACGGGGCCGTCCCGGTAGGGGATCTCGTGGATCTCGTAGATGTCGCGGGTCCAGTAGACCAGTCCGGTATCCAGATCCATGCGCCACAGACCGAACGGCTCGAACTGGGCCAGCACTTCCAGGATCGTCGATCCGTCGACGGTCACGTGCTCCATGGGCTGTGCCGGTCGCGGACCGTCATGAACGGCAAATTGCAGCGGTTGGTCCATTTGTCTCCTCCCCCTGGCCCGTCAGTCCAGATAACCCGCGCGCATGGCCTTGTAGACGGCATGGGCACGATTGGTGGCGCCCAGTTTCTGGCATGCGGCCGTCAGATAATGGTTCACCGTGTGCTCGGACAGCTTCAGGATGATGGCGATCTCCGCGCTCGTCTTGCCCGACGCCGTCCACATCAGGCACTCGCCTTCGCGTTGGCTGAGCTTTTGCGTCTTCTGCGGTTTGGAACCCTTGTCCAACTCCAGCAGGCGCTCGTAGATCAAATTCGCGGCGAAGTTCAGCTCGGCCATTTCGGCCTCGCCCGGTGGCGGTCGGTCGCCGGAAAAGCCGACGGCACCCCGCTTGCCACCAGGTTCCTGGACGCTGAAATGCACGCCCTCATACATGCCGAACGAACAGAACATGTCCTGGATTTCGCGGGGATGGCCCTTGATCGAATGGCGGGCACCGGCTCGGTTGGACCAGACGACGGGCTTGGTGCTTGCCCGCAACGCACCGAAAATCGGGCTGTCCTTGAGCAATTCCAACTCGTCGTAACGCCGCAGAAGCTCCTCGGGCCAGTTGGTCAAGACGGCAAGCGGCGCAAGCTTTTCGTCCTTCGCCGACGGCAGCGGGGCAATCGCGAAGAACTTGAAATCGTGTTCGGCGGCGACTTCACGGACCAGGCGCAACAGGTCGTAGGTCGTCGTGCACAGCGCAACCCGTTCGCGGTAGCTGTTTCTGGTATCGTCGAGCGTTGGCGTTGCGGAGCGTGGCATTGCAATTTTCGAATCAGGTTGAGCGCGCGCTCAAATCGTCGTGGGTGATGGATGGCAGCGCGCTGTCGATGATGTCCCAAGGGCAGTTGTTCAGCCGTCTCGGATGCACATCGCGGACCGCCGGCATATGTGGCTAATCGATCTGATATGCAAGGGCATGTGCTGTGTGCGACATGCCCGAGTGTCGTTTTTGACATTGCCGAACTCCTGCGTGGGAGCTGCCGGATGGCCGTGCCAGAATAAAACTGCTTGCGGTTCCAATGGCAAAAACCTAACTTGTACAAAGCGGTTCGGCGCACGATGAATGTGCCGCTTCCGCAACAGAGAATTGCCGACGCGTCGCAATTGCCGCCGCCGAGGTTTGTTCGGAAACCGCTTCGCTGTTTCCCGCTTCATGCTTGAAGCGCATGTCACGGTTCGCCCGAAGGCGGACCCCGTTTGGTAAATTGCTGACCGCCATGTCGTTGAGACATTCGACATTTTCGCACCGCCCGCCCGTTACGGGGCACATCGCCCCGGCGCGGCGTGAGGCGGAGCGCCAGCGGACGGCCACTAACAGAAATCCGGGCAAAGGGCGCACGGTCGGCGAATGCCGTTCCGTCCCTGCACCGCGTGCACTGCCAATCTCGGCCGACCCCGAAAGGGCGTGCCGGCTTGCCGCTCCGCCCGGCGGATACAAAACTTATGTCAAACAGAATGATCATCGATTCCTCCCACCCGGAGGAAACACGCGCAGTCGTCGTCAAAGGTAACCGCCTCGAAGAATTCGACTTCGAATCCCAGCACAAGAAACAAATACGCGGCAACATCTATCTGGCGAAGGTGACGCGCGTCGAACCCTCGCTGCAGGCCGCGTTCGTCGATTATGGCGGCAACCGCCACGGCTTTCTCGCCTTTTCGGAAATCCATCCCGACTACTACCAAATTCCGCTCGCCGACCGGCAGGCCCTGCTCGACGAAGAAGCCGCGCAGGCCGAAACCGATTTCGACGACGATGAGGACGATGGCGACAATGGACGCGGCCGCAAGGGCCGCCGGCGCCGCGGCCGGGGGCGTCGAAACGGGAAGTCCAAACGCCGCGAGACACAGGTGCCGGACGCCGAGCCGGTTGCGATGGACGACATCCTCGCCGCACTCGACGACGAGGATGAGGATGAGGATGGCGGCGATGCGCGGGCCGCACGTGCAGACAATGGCGATACCGTCTCGGAAGATGCCGCGGCCTCCGATGACGGCGATGACGAGGACAGCGATTTCGAGGATGTCGGCGAAGACGATGCGCTCGAGGAGAGCCGCCCGCGCCGACGTCCCTCGCGACGCCAGTACAAGATCCAGGAAGTGATCAAGCGGCGCCAGGTGATTCTGGTGCAGGTCGTCAAGGAAGAGCGCGGCAACAAGGGCGCGGCGCTGACCACCTATCTGTCGCTGGCCGGCCGCTATTCCGTGCTGATGCCCAACACGGCGCGCGGCGGCGGCATTTCGCGCAAGATCACCACCGTGTCCGACCGCAAGCGGCTGAAGGACCTTGTCCGCAAGCTCGATGTGCCCAAGGGCATGGGCGTCATCCTGCGCACGGCGGGTGCCAACCGCACCCAGGCCGAGATCGAGCGCGACTACGACTATCTGATGCGGCTCTGGGACAATGTGCGCGACTTGACGCTGTCGTCGAGCGCACCCTCGCTGGTCTACGAGGAAGGCAGCCTGATCAAGCGGTCGATCCGCGATCTCTACAACAAGGACATCGACGAGATCATCGTCGCCGGCGAAGACGGCTATCGTGAAGCCAAGGACTTCATGAAGATGCTGATGCCGAGCCAGGCAAAGGCGGTCAAGCCGTGGCGCGAAACCGCGCCGATCCTGGCGCGCACGGGCATCGAAGCGCAGCTCGACAAGCTGATCCAGCCGCAGGTGACGCTCAAGTCGGGCGGCTACATCATCATCAACCAGACCGAGGCGCTGGTCGCCATCGACGTCAACTCCGGCAAGTCGACCCGCGAGCACTCGATCGAGGAGACCGCGCTCGCCACGAACCTGGAAGCGGCCGAGGAAGTGGCGCGGCAGCTGCGCCTGCGCGACCTTGCCGGCCTGATCGTCATCGACTTCATCGACATGGACGAGAACCGCAACAACCGGGCGGTGGAAAAGAAACTCAAGGATTGCCTCAAGCACGACCGGGCCCGCATCCAGGTCGGCCGCATCTCGCATTTCGGCCTTCTGGAGATGAGCCGCCAGCGGATGCGCGCCTCGGTTCTGGAAAGCACGATGTCGGTGTGCCCGGCCTGCAACGGCACCGGCTATGTGCGCTCGCCGCAATCGGTGGCGCTGCATGTGATCCGGTCGCTGGAAGAGCATCTTTTGAAAAACTCCAAGCACCATGTGACGGTGCGCACCCAGGCGGCGACGGCGCTCTACGTTCTCAACAACAAGCGCGACACGCTGGCCGAGATGGAAGGCCGGTTCGGCGTCAAGATCACCATCGAGATGGACGATGACATCGGCGCGGAGATGTTCGCCATCGAAAAGGGCGCGATTTCCGATCTGCCGAAGATCGAAAGCCCGGCCATCGGCATCGGTCTTGACGAAGACGACGATGAGGACGCGGTCGCAGCGGTCGATGTCGAGGTCGAGACCACGGACGAAGAAGACGAGGACCGTCCGCGCCGCAAGCGACGGCGCGGCCGTCGCGGACGCGACAAGGACGGTGAGGACGACGGTGCCGAAAGCCGTGCGGACGCCGCCGATGACGGCGAGGATGACGACGAGCAATCGGGCGGGCGGCGGCGCAAGCGGCGGTCCAGGGGCCGCCGCGGCGGTCGCAACCGGCGCGACCGCGGCCCGCGCATTCCGGATGCCGAACCGGTCGGGCCGCTGGCCGACCTGATCGCTGCCGAAGCGCATAGCAAGACCGAAGAACAGGCAAGTGCCGAAGCGCGTCAGGACACCGACACGGAATCCGATGCGCCGGAAACATCACAGGAAAGCGTACCGGTCGCCGAGCAGGCTGGCGAGCCAACACAGGCCGCCGATGTCGTCGAAGCCATCGACAGCGCCCCGGAGGGCAGCTCGGTCACTGCCGAGGATGTGCCGGCGCCGGCCAATGACGACGCCGACGGCGATGCGGCATCGGGGAGCGAAGCGGAAGAAACGCCTGCGCGCAAGCGGGCGACAGCCGCCAATCTCAATCTCGATGTGGAACCGGTCGTCGTATCCGAAACGGACAAGTCGGACGACGAAAAGCCCAAGCGGGCCGGATGGTGGGCGCGCGGCAAGAGCTTCTTCTGATCGCGGGCCTGCGCTTCCGATTCCGAAAACCGCGCCAACCCACTGGTTGAGCGCGGTTTTTCCTTCCTGGACGGCCCTATCGGTGATCTAGAGCCAGGCCTCGATCCGGTCCAGCGCCTCGGCAATCGCTTCGGTCGGGCCGGCGTAGGAAAACCGCATGTGCCGCTCGCCCTCGAACAGGTCGAAGTCGGCGCCAGGTGTCGCCGCCACGTGGATTTCAGCAAGCATGCGGCGCGCGAAATCCATTGAATCGTTGGTGTGCCGCGAGACGTCGCACCAGGCATAGAACGCCCCGTCCGGCTGCGCGGCAAAGCCGATGCCCATCTTCGGCAATCGCTCCAGCAACAGCTTGCGGTTGGCCTCATAGCCCTGCTTGATCACTTCGTAATCGTCAGTGCACGCAAAGGCCCGTGCCGCGGCGATCTGCGACAGGTCAGGCGCGCAGATGTAAAGGCTCTGGGCCAGCCGCTCGACCGGGCGCACAAGCGCTTCGGGCAGCACCATCCAGCCGATGCGCCAGCCCGTCATGCAGTAATATTTGGAGAACGAGTTGATGACGACCGCATCGTCGCCGAAGGCGAGCGCGGTGACATCGTCGCCGGTGTAGCGAAGCCGGTGATAGATCTCGTCGGAGATGAAGGCGATGCCGGCATCGCGGCACGCTTCGACGATCCCGCCCAGCGCATCGCGTTGGATCACCGCGCCGGTGGGGTTGGCAGGACTGGCCAGCAGCAGCACGTCGATCGGTTTTTCCGCATGGGCGGCAAGCAGCGCATCGAGATCGAAATCGCCATCCTTCATCGGCAGTTCGACCGCTTCGAGCGACAGCGCCTTGATGATGTTGCGATAGGCGGGATAGCCGGGCGAGGCTATGGCGACACGGCCGCCCGGCTCCGACAGCGCGAGAAAGGCCAGCGAGAAGCCCGCCGAAGAGCCGGTGGTGACGGCGATCCGGCTTGCCGGGACGGCGATGCCGTACTGGTCGCGATAATGGTCCGAAATGGCCTGACGGGTTTCGAGCCGGCCCAGCGCGTCCGTGTAGCCCAAACGCGCCGTCATGGCCGCGTTCGCGGCGGCCCTGCGCACCGCTTCGGGCGCCTGCGCGCCCGGCTGGCCCACCGCCAGAGACAGGACCGGCTTGCCTTCGGCCGCCAGACGGTTGGCTTCGGCCAGCACGTCCATGGCGTAAAAGGGGGCGACCGTGCCGCGCTGCGATATCCGGATCATGGGTGGACCGAACCTTGATGCGGGCTATTGAAATTCACGTGAACCGCCATGTTTTCGCTGTTATTGATGCGCAAACGGCGGTACCGCCGGTAGGGCATTTGTCCGCTCCGCGCAATCGAAAACGGAAAGTGGGACACCTTGGCCGGTCGTCTTGCCACAGCGCTGATCGCCTTGTGCTTCGCTTTGGCGGGCGTTTTGCCGGCGCATGCGCAATCGGGAAGCGTGCCGATCGTGCGCGATGCCGAGATCGAAGCGCTGCTCGCCGATTATGCCGAACCGATCCTTCGGGTTGCCGGCGTCAAGCGCAGCCGCACCGACATCGTTCTGGTCAACCAGCGCTCGTTCAACGCGTTCGTTTCCGGCCGCAAGATCTTCATCAATATCGGCGCCATCGTGCAGGCCGAGACACCCAACGAGATCATCGGCGTCATCGCCCATGAGGTCGGACACCTGGCCGGCGGCCATCAGGACCGCCTGCGTCAGCAGATCGACCGGGCGCAGACCATTGCCGCCGTCACCGCCGTGCTCGGCGTCGGCGCGGCAATCGCCGGCGGCCTGTCGGGCAATCGCGATGCGGTGGGCGCCGGCGGCGGCATCGCGATGGGCGGCGCGGAGGCGGCGCAGCGCGGCCTCCTGTCGTACCGGCGCACCGAGGAACTGGCCGCCGACCGGGCAGCGGTCAACTATCTGAACAGGACCGGGCAGTCGTCGAAGGGGCTCCTGACCACGTTCGACCGCTTCGAGCGCGAACTGAGCCTTGCCGGCCGGCAGATCAACCCCTACCGGATCAGCCATCCCCTGCCCCGCGAGCGCCGCGTGGCTCTGGAAACGATCGCCAAGGAGAGCCCGCATTTCAACAAGACCGACAGCGCCGCCCTGCAGCGCCGTCACGACCGGGCACGCGCCAAAATCCTCGCCTACAGCTACGGGCCCGGGGCGGTGGAAAGCCGTTTCCGCGACAATCCGGGATCGCAGGCGGCGCGATACGGCAAGGCGCTGTCGACCTTCCTGAACGGATCGCCGCGTGCCGCCGTCCCGATCATCGACCGGCTGATCGCCGAAAGCCCGAACGATCCCTACTTCCATGAGGCCAGAGGCGAAATCCTGCTGCGCGCCCAGGATGCGCAGGGCGCGGTCGATTCGTTCGGCCGCGCGGTGCGGCTCGCCGGCGGCAACGCGCCGACCATGCAGGTGGCGCTCGGCCATGCGCTGGTGCTGGCCGGCGGCGAGGCCAATCTGCGGCGCGCCATCGGCGAACTGGAAGTGGCGATCACGCTCGATCCGGCCAATCCGCGCGCCTACCAGCACCTGGCGATGGCCTATGGCCGGCTCGGCGCGACCGGCGAGGCGGAACTGGCCACTGCGGAAGCCAACTTCCACGCCGGACGCTATGAGGAGGCGCGCCGGTTTGCCGCGCGCGCCAAAAGACGCTTTAACGAAGGCGCACCGCAATGGCTGCGTGCCGATGACATTCACCGTTTCCGCCTGCCGCGCTGAACCCCGGCGCGGCACGCCAACCCAAGGTTTTCCAATGCCCCGATTTGCCGTTCAAGCCATCGCCGCTCTTGCCCTGTGCGTGGCCCTGCCCCTCACACCGGCGTGGGCGCAAAGCTTCGATGAGGCACAGCGCACCGAGATCGGCGAAATCGTGCGCGATTATCTGCTCGCCAATCCCGAGGTGATGATCGAGGTTCAGGAAGCGCTGGAAGCGCAGCGAACCGCCGAGGAGGACCAGCGGCGCAAGGATGTGATCGCGTCGGCGGCCGACGATCTGTTTCGCCATCCCGCGGACCCGGTGCTCGGCAACCCCGATGGCGATGTCACAATCGTCGAGTTCTTCGACTATAATTGCGGCTTCTGCCGGCGTGCGATGGAAGACATGAACGCGCTGATCGAAACCGATCCGAACCTGCGTTTCGTGCTGAAGGAATTCCCGATCCTGGGCGAGGATTCGCAGGCCGCCCACATGGTCGCGCTGGCCTTCAACCGGCTGATGCCGCAAAGCTATGCCGCGTTCCACGAGCAGCTCATGAATGTCGACGGCCGCGCCAACGAAGAGGCGGCGGTGCGGATCGCCGTCGCGCTCGGCGCCGACGAGGCGGCGCTGCGCCGGGAAATGGCCAACCCGCAAAACGCGCGCTCGGTGGAGACCACCTATCTTCTGGCCGAGGCGCTGGGCATCACCGGAACACCGTCTTATGTCATCGGCGACCAGATGGTTCCCGGCGCGCTCGGCGAACGGACGCTGCGCGACACGATCGCCAGTGTCCGCGATGCAACGAACTGACCCGCCAGGCCGCCGATCGCGCGAGAAACGTGTGGTTTTCGGCGTCTCCGACCTTTCGCCGCCGGCCCGGGGCTTGCCGTGGGTTGCGCCCGCGACTAGTCAGTCCTGACGGCAATCGGGGCTGACGGCGCCATGGGCAAACATGTTCTGATCCTTCACGGACCCAATCTGAACCTGCTCGGCAAGCGGGAACCGGAGGTCTATGGCGACCAGACGCTCGACGATCTGAACGCGCAGTGCGAGCGCCTCGGCGCGGAACTTGGGCTGGAAATCTCGCACTTTCAGTCCAATCACGAGGGCGCGCTTGTCGACAAGGTGCAGGAGGCGGGGCTGGCCGGCATCTCGATCGTCTTCAACCCCGGCGCATACACGCACTCTTCGATCGCCCTGCGCGATGCGATCGCCGGATCGAACGCCGAGGTGATCGAGGTGCACATTTCCAACATTCATGCGCGCGAGCGTTTCCGGCACCGGTCCATGCTGTCGGCGGTCTGCAGGGGCACGATCGTCGGGCTCGGGACCGATGGCTATCTGCTGGCGATCCGCGCCCTTGCGGAGACGCCGGACGGCGCTTAAGCGGTACTTTCGACACGCGCGGGCACACGCGCACGGGGCACAAGAGGACAACATGTCTGACAAGAAAACAGCCTTTGACAAGCAGTTGGTCAGCGATCTGGCGCAAATCCTGAACGAGACCGACCTGACCGAAATCGAGGTCGAACAGGGCGACATGCGCATCCGCGTCAGCCGCGAACCGGCGCCGCAGGCGTTCGCCCATGCTGCGATGCCGGCTCCGGCGGCCGCAGCGCCTGCCCACCCCGCCGCAACGCCTTCGGTCACGCCGGAACCCGCGGCGGCGCCGGCGGCCAGCCATGAAAACGCGGTGCCCGCGCCGATGGTCGGAACGGCCTATCTGGCGCCCGCGCCCGAATCCGATCCGTTCGTCAAGGTGGGCGCCAATGTCACCGAGGGCGAAACGCTGCTGATCATCGAGGCGATGAAGGTGATGAACCAGATCGCCGCGCCGCGCACCGGCACGGTGACGGACATTCTGATCGAAGATGGCGAACCGGTCGAATTCGGCCAGCCGCTTCTGGTCATCCAGTAAGCGCGGGCGAAACCCATGTTCAACAAGGTCCTGATCGCCAACCGCGGAGAGATCGCGCTGCGCATCCTGCGCGCCTGCAAGGAGCTGGGCATCCCGACCGTCGCTGTCCACTCGACCGCCGACGAAACCGCCATGCATGTGCGGCTCGCCGACGAAAGCGTGTGCATCGGACCGCCCCCGTCGCGCGACAGCTATCTCAACATCCACCAGATCGTCGCCGCCTGCGAGATCACGGGCGCGGACGCCGTGCATCCGGGTTACGGGTTCCTGTCGGAAAACGCTAAGTTCGCCGAAATCCTCGAAGCGCACAACATTACCTTCATCGGCCCGACCGCACACCACATCTCGATCATGGGCGACAAGATCGAGGCCAAGCGCACGGCAGCCAAGTTCGGCATTCCCGTGGTGCCGGGCTCGGACGGCGGCGTGACGGAAATTGCCGAGGCCAAGCGCATTGCGGCCGAGATCGGGTATCCGGTGATCATCAAGGCGGCGGCCGGCGGCGGCGGGCGCGGCATGAAGGTCGCCTGGTCGGAGGCCGAACTTTCGGTGGCTCTGGACACGGCGCGGACCGAGGCGGGAGCCGCCTTCGGCAGCGATGCGGTCTATATCGAGAAATATCTCGACAAGCCGCGCCATATCGAGGTGCAGATCGTCGGCGACGGAGACGGCAAGGCCATCCATCTGGGCGAGCGGGACTGTTCGCTGCAGCGCCGCCACCAGAAGGTGTGGGAGGAAGCGACCTCGCCGGCGCTGAACGCCGAGGCGCGCGACCGGATCGGCATGATCTGCGCCAATGCGGTGGCGGAGATGGGCTACCGCGGCGCGGGCACAGTCGAGTTCCTCTACGAGAACGGCGAATTCTACTTCATCGAAATGAACACGCGGCTGCAGGTCGAGCACCCGGTGACCGAGGCGATCACGGGCATCGATCTGGTCCACGAACAGATGCGCGTCGCCTCCGGCGCAGGCCTTTCGGCGACACAGGAGCAGATCAGCTTCAACGGCCATGCCATCGAGTGCCGCATCAACGCCGAAGATCCGCGGACCTTCATGCCCTCGCCGGGCACGATCAGCCATTACCATACGCCGGGCGGCCTGGGCGTGCGCGTCGATTCGGGCGTTTATGCCGGCTATGCGATCCCTCCCTATTATGACAGTCTGATCGGCAAGCTGATCGTGCATGGGCGCAACCGCGTCGAATGCATGATGCGGCTGCGGCGCGCGCTGGGCGAGTTCGTCATCGACGGGATTTCGTCGACGCTGCCGCTGTTTCAGGACCTGGTGGAAAACCCGGACATCGCCAATGGCGACTATGACATCCACTGGCTGGAAAAATATCTCGCCCGGCAGGCGGAAGACACCTGACGCGTGCGCGCTGCCCCGCCTCCAATCGGCCGACGGCGGATCCGATGATCGGGCGTGACGGCAATGGCGAGGGCCGTATCACGCCGCAGGTGCTGCTGAAAGCCTATTCGGTCGGGCTGTTTCCGATGGCCGAGGACGCCGGCGACCCGACGCTCTACTGGGTCGAGCCGGAGATGCGCGGCATCATTCCGCTCGACCGGTTTCATGTGCCGAGGAGCCTTGCCAAGACCGTCCGGCAGGCGCGCTATCATGTCACCTTCAACGCCGCCTTCGGTCCGGTGATCCGCGCCTGTGCGGAGCCGGCGCCGGGCCGGCGCAAGACATGGATCAACAAGACCATCCTTTCGCTCTATACGGACCTGCACCGGCTCGGCCACGCCCATTCGGTGGAAGCGTGGGACGACGACCAGCTCGTCGGCGGTCTCTACGGCGTGTCGCTCGGCCGGGCCTTTTTCGGCGAGAGCATGTTCTCGCGCCGCCCGGATGCCTCGAAGATCTGCCTCGTGCATCTGGTCGAACGCCTGAAGGAGCGCGGCTTTGCGCTGCTGGACACGCAGTTCACCACCGATCATCTCAGGCGTTTCGGAGCGGTGGATGTGCCGCGCGCCGAATATGAGCATATGCTTGCGGAGGCGCTCGTCGGCACCGCCAGGTTCGATTGACGCGCGGCCAGCCGCATCGGCTCACGATTGCGGCGGCGGAACGTCCGATTCGGCCTTGCAACTCTTCAGCCACACATCATAGACCGCGTGTTCTATGGCGTTCAGGCCGGGGCTGTCGGCGAACATCCAGCCCGAGAAGATGCGGCGGATCTTCCGGTCGAGCGTGATCTCATCGACCTCGACAAATGTGGACGAACCGGGCGGCGCATTCTGGGCGCGCGAATAGCACACGCGCGGCGTGATCTGCAGCGCGCCGAACTGCACCGTCTCGTCGATGTAGACGTCGAACGTGATGATGCGACCGGTGATCTTGTCGATGCCGGAAAACTCGGCGACCGGATTGGCCGTCTTGGCCGCCGGTTCACCGGCCTGCTGGGCAGCGGCAGACGTGGCGAGCATGCCCAGCATCAGTGCCGGCACAAGCCGCTTCAATCCCGATCGGACCGGTCCCCGGCGATTCATCGATGCGCTTCTCTTCATGGCACGCGGGCTAACCGCCGCTTATGGCCAAAACAGGGTCAATAATTGATTAACCAGTGGAGCGGTCGGGTCAGCTGCCCGGGGTCCAGGCGTCGTAATCGCCGTCGGTGACGGGCCGTGTCTCGGGATTGAGCATCGAGCCCTTGGGCCGGTAGGCGGCCGACGAGCCGGTCAGGTTGGGCAGATGCGGCTTTTGCCACTCGCGCGGCGTATAGTCTTCCTCGCTGGGCGGCGTGTCGACCCGGTGATGGAGCCAGCCGCTCCATCCGGGCGGAACGCTCGACGCTTCGGCGTAGCCGTTATAGATCACCCAGCGCCGCGTGGCGCCATCGGCATCGGTGCCACCCGTGTAGTAGACGTTGCCGAACTCGTCCTCACCGACCCGCGTGCCATGGCGCCAGGTGAAAAAACGCGTGCCCAGCGTCTGGCCGTTCCACCATGTGAAGAATTGCGTCAGGAAGGTTTTCATCGGGTTCGCCTTGTCCGTCTGGCGCGGTTATGGCGCCGCACAAAACGCATTGCAAGAGGGACGAAGGGAGGCATCCGGCGTCAGGCCGCGCTTTGCGTCTCGATCGCCACCCGGTCGGCATAGAAGGCAATGTAGCCCGACAGCACGTCCGCTCCGTCGATGCAGCGATCATAGGTCCATGCCACCTGCCTGCCATCAAGGGCGAGATAGGACGCGTCGCCCTTCAGCGGACAATGGGTCGACTTGCCTTCGACGGGCGTCAGCCCGCTGACATCGGCGGACGGAATGTAGATGACCTCGGGCAGCTTGCCGTACCGGGGTGCTTCCTCGGCGAGGACGAACGCGGCGTCCGACCGGGCTAGCGTCGCTCCACCGGACGTCACGGTCACCGTCCGGCCGAGCGGCCGGATTCGGGCGAGATGATCGCGATTGCCGGGATTGCGGATGATCGTCTCGGACATTGTCAGCCTTCCGTCGCAAATTCGAGCGTTGCAGGAGAGAACAGCACCGAAAACTGCTCGCACCAGATGACGACCGAGCCATAGGCGGAAATGTCGGTTCCTTCCGGGATCACATAGGTCTGGTCGCCGACATTGCCCTTGAGCTGGCCCAGCGACAGCCACTGGCTGGCGGTCACATCGCCTGACGTTTGCGGATCGGGTTCGGCGACCAGCCACACTTCGAGATCGGGACCATTGGTGACCTCGAATTCTGTGAAGCGCAGAAGATGCGCGCCGGTCCCCGTTTCCAGAAGCTGGGCATTGCCGGTGCCGCGATGGGCGCGGTCGGCGTCCCGGAACTGGCCGCTGGCGACCTCCGTGACGACCAGCCCGGCCGGCAGTTCCTCGGAGACGACCTCATCGATGATCAGCGGCGAGAACAGGTACCAGGCCGCCGCGCCGCACACAAAGCCCAGCGCGAAGACGGGGATGGCGATCGCCAGAAACCGGCGCATGGCGTTTTCCTCAAAGGATCAGTTCGCGCCGTCACCTTAGGCCGCTATGGTGCGCGCGAACAGTGCGCGCCGATCACATTGAGGAGACGTCCATGACCGCCCGGACCAAAACGCTTGTTGGCACAGCATTCGCCGGCCTTTTGGCCATCACGCCCGCCCTTGCCGATGGCATCGCCTTCGTTCAGGCGCCCGAACAGGGCAGCGGCGTGGCCATTGGCGCGACGATGGAGGAAGCGTTCGGCAAGGCGGTGGCGCAATGCATGGAATCGGGCGCGCTCAAGGAAGACTGCATCAGGACCAACTGGTGCGAGCCGGCGGGCTTCAGCGTCGATGTCTTCCTGCAGCACTCCGAAGGCCCGCACTGGCACGAGGTGGTGTGCGGTCTGCCGGACGAACAGATTGCCCGAAATGTGGGCGAAGCGCTGTGCGACCGCGACGCGCGGCCCTATCTGATCGAATGCGCGGTGGTGCAGGTCTACGATCCGGACGGCGGAACACTGATGGAGTGGTGAGTGCGGGATTTTTTGCTACAGACCTTTAGTTCTCCGGAAGATCGCCAGCGCGGGCCATTTGGCTAAATTCACCGCTGAAGCGCCAAGCAAACAGGTGTTTTTGTGCATTGTCGAGCTCGCTTCCTGCCGCCAAGATATATCCGATGTCGCATATCCGGTGATATGCTGCCGCGTCTGATATCGCTTCCATCATCGAGTATCTTTCGTTGACCTTACCAACGGCGGGGTCCGGTGCTTTCAGCGGATAGCTTTGAGCAACCAATATTATGCTCTTCATGATGCGCTTGCGCTTTTGAACACCTTCGAACTCTCTCAAGAAAAAGGAGGCTTTCAGAAAGTCGTCATCGAGAAAACCAGCTGATGAGCTGAACGCCCCACGCACTTGCCCGAGAAACTCACTCGCAAGGGAACCTGTGACAACGCCTGCCAGCAACCCGATAGCCTGGTCCAACGCGTTTGCGCCGATCCGCGCACCAACCACCGTGCCAAGCAATCGGTACTGATAATTGCTGCAGACTTCATCTGCGTGCATCATCAGAAGTGTTTGAACCGAATTGCGCAAAGTGCTGTCAACCAGCACTTCTGAGGCACTGGTGACTGACCCGACACCATTGCCTTGTTGTTCGGCTGAATTCGCCGCTGGTATAATCGCGTTCATTCCGTTGATCTGCTCGGCGTGCCTCTTGATCTCACCGATCGTCCTTGGTTTCGGTGCATACCTTTCCGGACACCGTTCTGCCCCGTTCATCTCCTGTTCTGGACAATCGACCCCAAAAATCCAACCAGCTCGACCGATTATGTAATCATCGTCAGCGTACTGGATTGACGGGATTTGAAAGTTGGCGTTGCACGCGCTTAGAAAAAAGACAATCGGAACAATTCTGGCAATGTTGATCATATGTAGCCCCGCTCACTTGGTGATTTGAGCACATATCGAATATCGATCAACGGCTGACGCGGAATCTTCGCAACACTTTTCTAGTTCTTTGAATCTTCTGAAAAATGCACGATCAACGCTGTGGAAAAAGCGTCAGCGTCCAATACATCTGATCGTTACTGGCGCAGAAAAACCGCGAATCGCCCGGCTCGCTACCAGATCACCTTTTCCATGATCACGGCGGGGATGCCGGAGCCCTTGACGCCGCAATCGGGCGTCGTGCCGACCTTCTTGAACCCGTTGTCGCCATAGAATTTGACGGCGCGCTCATTGGCTTCCTCGACTTCGAGGCGGATCTTGCGGACATCGGGGAAGCAGGCCTCGACCTCGACCAGAAGCTTCTGGCCGATGCCCTGCCCCTGGGTGGTCGGGCGCACATAGAGCTGGTGCAGCATGGATGTCTCGCCGTCGACCTGAGTGACATAGGCCATGCCCGATATCTCGGCGCCATCGTCGCAGACGATGAACTCCGAACGGGGCTTGTTCATGCGTTGCTTGAGGGCCGCCACCGAATGCCAGGCGCCGGTCAGTTCGGCCACTTTTTCGCGGCCATAGATCTGATCGTAGGTGTCATGCCATGTCTCGGTCAGCATGGCGGAGATCGTTTCGAGGTCTTCGGTGGACGCGGTGCGGATCCACATCGCTTGTGTCTCGTCCTCTCGGGCGGTTTGCGGGCGCATCCTTGCCACAATGCGTCAAAATGACAAGAGGCGAGGTTTGGCGCGCCCGTTACGGGTCGCGCCCGGATGTCAGTCCTCGATCCCGAGCTTCTGCCTCACAAGCGCCTGAACGGCCTGCGGGTTGGCCTTGCCGCCGGTCGCCTTCATCACCTGGCCGACGAACCAGCCCGCAAGGTTCGGCTTTTCCCTGGCCTGCTCGACCTTGTCGGGATTGGCAGCGATGACGGCATCGACCTCGGCCTCGATGGCGCCGGTGTCGGTGACCTGCTTCATGCCGCGTTCCTCGACGACGCGAGCCGGATCGCCACCCTCCGACCAGACGATCTCGAACAGTTCCTTGGCGATCTTGCCCGATATCGTGCCTTCCTTGATCAGGTCGATGATCGCCCCGAGCTGGTCAGGCGAAACGGGAGTCTCGTCAATGGTTTGACCGGCCTTGTTCAAGGCGCCCAGAAGGTCGTTGATCACCCAGTTGGCCGCCGTCTTGGCATCACGGCCCTCGACGACCTGCTCGAAATAGTCGGCAACGGCCTTTTCGGAGACCAGCACCGAGGCGTCATAGGCGGTCAGGCCCTCGGCCATGAAACGGGCCCGCTTGTCGTCGGGCAGTTCGGGCAGGCCGGCGGCCAGTTCCTCGATGAAGGCGTCGTCGAACTCCAGCGGCAACAGGTCGGGGTCCGGGAAATAGCGATAATCGTGCGCCTCCTCCTTGGAGCGCATCGACCGCGTCTCGCCCTTGCCCGGATCGAACAGGCGCGTTTCCTGATCGATCGAGCCGCCATCCTCGAGGATGGCGATCTGGCGACGGGCCTCGTACTCGATCGCCTGACCGACGAAGCGGATCGAGTTGACGTTCTTGATCTCGCATCGCGTGCCGAAGTCGGCGCCCGGCCGGCGCACGGACACGTTGACGTCGGCGCGCATCGACCCCTCGTCCATGTTGCCGTCGCAGGTGCCAAGATAGCGCAGGATCTGGCGCAGCTTGGTCAGATAGGCCTTGGCTTCGTCCGCCGAGCGCATGTCGGGCTTGGAGACAATCTCCATCAGCGCGACGCCCGAGCGGTTCAGGTCGACATAGGACATGGTCGGATGCTGGTCGTGCATCGACTTGCCGGCATCCTGCTCCAGATGCAGCCGTTCGATGCCGACCTCGACCTCTTCATACTCGCCCTTCTTGTCGGGGCCGACGGCGACCTGCACGGTGCCCTCGCCGACGATGGGCTGCTTGAACTGGGAAATCTGGTAGCCCTGCGGCAGGTCCGGGTAGAAATAGTTCTTGCGGTCGAAGACCGACTTCTTGTTGATCTCGGCCTTCAGGCCGAGACCGGTGCGGACCGCCTGGCGGACGCATTCCTGGTTGATCACCGGCAGCATGCCCGGCATCGCCGCGTCGACCAGCGACACGTTGGCGTTGGGCTCGGCACCGAACGAGGTCGAGGCGCCCGAGAAAAGCTTGGACTGCGAGGTGACCTGCGCGTGCACCTCCATGCCGATGATGATCTCCCAGTCGCCTGTGGCGCCGGCGATCAGGCGTTTGGGATCGGGCGTGCGTGTGTCAACGAGCGTCATGTCGGTCGGTTTCTCGGTCAAACGGGGAAGGGAAATCCACACCGCTCGTTAGTCCAAGCGGGCCCTGCCCGCAAGGGCCGGCACCGCACCGAAGGGCACAGGCCGCACGCGCAGAACGCTTGATCGAAGTCAAAGCCGGCCCGCCGGAATCGCCTCATTTTTGGTCGAAAGGGAGTAACAACCATGTCTCTTCTGGCCATGTACCGGCGCATGATCCGCAAGGCGGACCTGATGGAAAAGATGATCGACACGGTCGATGCGCGCGATGCGCTGCAGAGCCGGGCCGATCATGCCAATGTGCTGCGCCGCGCCGCCAACCGCTGCATGACGTGCGCCGAGCCCGATGCCTGCGAGAAGTGGCTGGCCGGCCATGACAGAGCCGAAGAGGCGCCCGGCTATTGCCGCAACCACGACCTGTTCGAGCGGCTCAAGCACGATATCGAAGCCGAGAAGCTTCAACACGCCTAGAAAGTTTCATCTCTCCCAACCGACTGGCCGGGCTTTCATCGTTCGATGAGCCCGGTCTTTTTTTGCTTGGTGACCGCCGCGGCGTGACGTTGACCTCGCACCTTTACAGGCGCGATGCCGGCGCTTATATGCCCGCCCATCAGGAGTTTTCATGTTCGGTTCCACCGAGACCCGGTAGTGCCCTGACCGTCGCAAGACGATCAGGGCCAGACAAGAGAGCAACCGGCCGCCCGCCGGGCGGCTTGCCTTTGTCTGCGGCCAGACGGCCGCATTTCCGGACCTCAGAACCATGGACATTTCACGCGCCGAACAGCGCATTCTCCACCTGCTCGCGCAAGGCGGGCACATTCAGGCCATCAAGGCTCACAAGCGTTTCGTTCATGTGGACTGCTTCACCCGCGAGGGGTGGCGCTATCCCGGGCTCGATCTCGACCTGTTCCGCAAGCTCAAGCGCCGCAAGGCGATCCGCTCGCTCAACGGCGGCGCCTACCGCATCACGCGGCGCGGGCTTGGCCTCGTGCGCAGCCAGCTCGACAATCGCTGACAGATGATACCGGGGGCCGATTGCGGTTTCGCATTCGGCCTCCTGTTTTTCGGAGCGCCGGCTAGGGCTTCGGCTTGTCTTGGTTGTCAGGCTCCGGCGATTTTCGATAAGCATCGAGACGCTCCCACGCCTTGGCGGAGCGGTACTGAAAGACGCGTGTGACGTCGATCCACATCTGCCGTTCCTCACTGGCGTTCAGCGGCATGGCGAGGCCCAACTGATCGGCGAGCTTTGAGCGATAGAGATCGTAGCATGCCGCCACGGACCGCATGTGCGAACGTCCGGCAAGGCGGGTCAGCCTCAGGATCGCCCAGAGACCAAACAGCGCCAGGGCGATCGCGACGAAACCGGTCTCCAGGTCACCGGCGCGCAAGCACAGCCACACGAGCGCGACGAACGAAACCAGGCTGAGCAGGAACAGATTGACGAAGAACATAAGCTGCGACCGGCTGCCGGCGACGATGGCGCTCATCGCCTCTGGCAGCAGCGGTTGGAGACGTTCCCACGACCCCACCGCATCGAGCCCGTAGACAACGCGCGGATGCACTTCCCCCGCCCGCAGGACATTGCCCAACATGAAGGGCAGGAAGTTACCCGGATTGTCGGGATAGTTCTCCACAGCCTCGCGCATGCGCGCCTGATGACCTGCCGGATCGGCCGGTGCGGGCTCCTTCTTGCCGGTAGCGCGCGCTTTGTCGATGCGCTCCTGGAACTCCACCGCCGGCTTCAGCCGCAGGCGATAGTGGTCACGGTGCCGCGCGATGAGCGCCATGCCGTCGGTCACGCCTTCCAGAACATATCCCTGAACAAACAGAAGGGACAGCGGACCGGCAATCATCAACGTGACCGACAGCGAAACCGCGATCAGCGCGACCGCGGCAACCGTCACCAACTGGTCCAGCCCATCGACCAGACCGAACAAAAGGTCGGTCTGGAACACCTGACCGATGATGAACAGCTGAAACCCGAATATCAGAACGGGATTGAGATAGCCGACGAAGAACTCACGGTCGAACAGGCCAACGATCTTGCTGAAATCCATGTCCGGACCCTTGCGGATGTCAGGGAGGTGTCGTGCCCTTGCCGACCGACATGATGCCGGTGTTTTCGTCGTTCACCGCATCCTTGAGCGTCCTGGCCGGCCCGAACTTCGGCAGCCGCCTGGCCGGGATCGCCAAAGGCTCTCCGGTCGCGGGATTGCGCCCCTGGCGGGCAGCCCGGTCCGCCACGCCAAAATTGCCGAAACCGGGAACCCGCACGGTGTCGCCGCTGGCGATCTCCTGCGCGATGGTTGCGAAAACGGCATCGACGGCGGCCGTTGCTTCAGCCTTGGAAAGACCCGTGCTTGCGGCAACCTGATCGATCAATTCTTGTTTGTTCATCGCCCCGTCGCACTTTTATTGAAAGCGTGGCGACCACTATATTCAGGTTCAACTGGACGGTTCAACCCCACCACTTGTCCGGTTCAAAGCGCCCCGCCGCCTGTTCGATCACATGCGCGGTGCGGAACAGAGTTTCCTCGTCGAACGGCTTGCCGATCAGCTGGAGGCCAAGTGGAAGCCCCTGCCCGTCGAGCCCGGCCGGCACGGCGATGCCGGGAAGCCCGGCCATGTTCACCGTGACCGTGAAAATGTCGTTGAGATACATCTTCACCGGATCGGCGGCCATGTCCTGATCGCCAATGCCGAAGGCCGCCGACGGTGTCGCCGGCGTCAGGATCGCGTCGACACCGTCGCCGAAGACCGTCTCGAAGTCGCGCTTGATCAGCGTGCGGACCTTCTGGGCGCGCAGGTAATAGGCGTCGTAATAGCCCGCTGACAGCACATAGGTGCCGATCATCACGCGGCGCTTGACCTCTGCGCCAAAACCCTCCGCGCGCGTGTTCTCGTACATCTCGACGATGTCCTTGCCGGGCACGCGCAGGCCGTATTTGACGCCGTCATAGCGTGCCAGATTGGACGAGGCTTCCGCCGGCGCGACGATGTAATAGGCCGGCAGCGCATATTTGGTGTGCGGCAGCGAGATCGGCTTGATCTCGGCGCCAGCGTCCTTGAGCCACGCAATGCCTTGCTGCCAGAGCGTTTCGATCTCGCGCGGCATGCCGTCCATCCGGTATTCGGCCGGGATCCCGATCGTCATGCCTTTCACCGAACCGCCAAGCGCCGCCTCGTAGTCTGGAACCGGGCGGTCGACGCTGGTCGTGTCCTTTGCGTCGACGCTGGCCATGGACTTGAGCAGGATCGCCGCATCGCGCACGTCGCGGGCGATCGGGCCCGCCTGGTCGAGCGAGGACGCGAAAGCGGCAATGCCCCAGCGCGAACAACGGCCATAGGTCGGCTTGATGCCGACCGTGCCGGTGAAGGCGGCCGGCTGGCGGATCGAGCCGCCCGTATCGGTGGCGGTGGCGCCGGCGCAAAGATGGGCGGCGACGGCGGCGGCCGAGCCGCCGGACGAGCCGCCGGGCACCAGATCCACGTTCGAGCCCTTGGCGCGCCACGGATTGACAACGGGGCCGTAATACGACGTCTCGTTGGACGAGCCCATCGCGAACTCGTCCATGTTCAGCTTGCCGAGCATGACCGCGCCGTCGGCCCACAGATTGGCCGTGACGGTGGATTCGTAGCGCGGCTTGAAGCCGTCCAGAATGTGACTGCCGGCCTGGGTGTGGACGCCATCGGTCGCGAACAGATCCTTGACGCCGAGCGGGATGCCCTCGAGCGCGCCGACTGTTCCGCTTGCGCGGCGTTCGTCGGAGGCGGATGCCATCCGGCGGGCCTGGTCGGGGGTCGTCGCCACATAGGCGTTCAGGGCACCGTTGGCGCCGTCGATCGCCGCCAGATAGGCGTCGGTCAGTTCGAGGGCGGTGAAATCCTTGGCGGCGAGCCGGTCGCGCGCCTCGGCAATGGTCAGGCTTGTCAGGTCGGTCATGTGTCGGGGAAACCCGCTAATGGCTGTTATTCGACGACTTTGGGCACGAGGAAGAAATTGTCTTCCGAATTGGGCGCGTTGGCGGTGATGTCGGCGGCCTTGCCGCCGTCGGTGACGGCGTCCTGGCGCTTCTTCATCGCCATTTCGGTCACCGATGTCATCGGCTCGACGCCTTCGATGTCGACCTGGGACAATTGCTCGACAAAGCCCAAAATGGCGTTCAGCTCGCCTTCCAGATGGGCAGCTTCATCGTCGCTGACGCGGATGCGCGCGAGCTTGGCGACACGTTTGACGGTGGCGGTATCGACGGACATCGATGGCTCCGGGAAATCGAAAGTGCTGGCCCCGCTATAACGGCGCGCGGTCGGCGGCGCAACGGGGCGCCGGGGGCCTGAGGTCCTCCGTATCCGATCGGCGTCAGAGCGTGATCGGCTTGCCGATTTCCGGCACGGTCACCGTTTCGGCATCGCCCTCCATCGCTTCGAGAAACGCGTCCGCGGTCTGGTCGAGAAGGGGAAACGTGCCGTAATGGCACGGAATGACCGTCGTGAAGTTGAAGTAGCGCCGGCAGGCGAGCGCGGCGGCCGAGGCGCCCATGGTGAACCGGTCGCCGATCGGCACAAGCCCCACCTGCGGGCGGTGGAACTCGTCGATCAATGCCATGTCGGAGAAGATGTCCGTGTCGCCCATGTGATAGACGCTCGGCGCATCGTCGAAGGCGAGCACCAGGCCGCCCGGATTGCCCAGATAGACGTTCTGACCGTCGCCGGTCGGCATGGACGAGGAATGTTCGGCACGGACGAACGACGTCCGGAATGGCCCGCAATCCACCGTTCCGCCAAAGTTTCCGGGGTTGATGCTCGCCTCGTCGGCGCCTTGCCCCACCAGGTACCGGCAGATCTCGAAATTGGCGACCAGCATCGCGCCGCTCGCGTTGAGGATAGCGACACTGTCGCCGATATGATCGGCGTGGCCGTGCGTCAAAAGCACGTGGGTTGCGCCGTCGGCAGCCGCCTCCCAGCCGCCACCCCATGACGGATTGTCCGACAGGAACGGGTCGATGAGGATGTGGGCATCGCCATGATCGATACGAAACGCGGAATGGCCGAACCAAGTGAGCTTCATCGCATTGCCTCCTCGCAATTGGGACCGGCCCATTCTAGAAAGCGCGCCTGACACAGTCCATCGCGCCGGGAACGCAAATGCCGGAAACCGCCATCGAAGCCATCGCCGAAGGCCTCGAAAAGGGCCAGACGCTGGCCGCGATCGATCTGGGTACGAAGACCATCGGCATTGCGGTGTCTGATGCCGGGCTTTCGTTCGCCCATCCCCGGCCCGTCATCCGCCGCAAGAAGTTCACCGCGGACGTGACCGCGCTGGCCGCGCAACTCGACAAGGACAATGTGGGGGCGATCATATTGGGCCTGCCGGTCAACATGGATGGAAGCGAAGGCCCGCGCGCGCAATCGACCCGGGCATTCGCCCGCAACATGGCGAGCCGGATCGCCCTGCCCCATGCGTTCTGGGACGAGCGGCTGTCGACGGTCGCCGCCGAGCGCGCACTCATCGACCAGGACATGAGCCGGAAAAAGCGCGGCGAGCGCATCGATTCGGCCGCGGCCGCCTTCATTCTGCAAGGTGTTCTGGACAGGCTCTATTCGGCCGGCGCAACGATCTGATCAGCCGCCTTCGCTTGGACGGGCGTCGGCGCCGGGCCGCCAGCCTGCCGCTCCTGCCACCATGCGCGGATCGCCTTCCGGCGCCGGAAGGCGAGGATGCCCATGATCAGGAACGTGTCGACGATGCACGCCTTGACCAGAAGCTGGACGACGACATCCTTTTCCACGCCGAGGACGTGGCCATAGATCAGGAAGACGAGGTCATGGGTCTGGCGGGAGAAGAAGCGCAGGCCGAAGCTGATGTCGTGATACGACAGGAAAAACCAGCTCCACAGGAAACCCATGGGCACAAACCAGAACCAAAATACATAGCGCATCCGCTCTCCGCCCGTCGCTTGTGCCCATGGCACTATCGATCAGCGCAACGCGACAGACAAATGAAACCATTTGTTAGGGTTAACGCGCCGCGGACCCTCTCGGGGGCGACTCGGCATGCGTTGCGGGAAACGGCACCGAGGCGTAAGGAGCGGCCATCATGGCCGCCATCTTCGCCTCCATCGCACCGATCTTCATTCTCATCTTCGCCGGCAACGGCCTGAAACGCCTGCCCCTTTTCCAGCCAGACTTCTGGCGCGGACTCGACCGGATGGGGTTCTACGTCCTTTATCCGGTGCTGTTGTTCACCACGATCGTGCGCGCCGACTTTTCCGGACTGTCGCTCGGCACGGCGATGTTCGTCCTTCTGGCGGCGGTGACGGTTCTGGGGTTCCTGGCGCTCGCATTGTGGCCGCTGCTGCGCCGGCAGGGCCTGTCGCGCCCGACCTACTCATCGGTCTTTCAGGCATCGATCCGCTGGAACGGCTTCATCGCGCTCGCCGTTGCCGAAAAGCTGTTTCCGCCCGAAGGCGCGGCCATGGTCGCGCTCGCCATGGCGGTGGTGATCATCCCGATCAATGTGGCGACGGTCTCGGTGGTCGCATGGTTCACCAACGCCAAGCCGAGCCTTGGCGCGACGCTGCGCAAAGTCGCCGTAAACCCGCTTATCGTCGGCACGGCGCTGGCGATCATCGTCCGGCTGCTGCCCTTTCCCCTGCCCGGCCCGATCATGGACGCACTGCATCTGGTCGGTCGTGCCGCCCTCGGCATGGGTCTACTGGCCATCGGCGCCGGCCTGAAGGGCAATGTGCGGATGCTGACCGGATGGGCCGTCATCGCACCCTCCGTCCTCAAGCTTGCCGTCCTGCCGGTGCTGATGATCGGGCTGGCGATCCTGATGGGCATTGACGGTCTCGAGCTGCACTATCTGGCGCTGTGCGCCGCCGTGCCGACGGCGATGAACGGCTATGTGCTGGCGCGCGAGATGGGCGGCGACGCGGAAGCCTATGCGGCGGCGGTAACCGTTCAAACGGCCATCGCCTTCCTGTCGATCCCCGCCGTTCTGGCGATCACCGCTCAACTGGCCGGGACATAGAGCGCGTCAAGGATCGCGCGCGCGTCGAACCGCGCGTCCAGCATGCCGTAGGTCGCCCGCCACGCGCCGCCAAGCCGGGTCTCGGCAAACGCATCGGCGAGCGCGCCCATGCCCAGGCGCCGCAACTCGGCGGCGGCGGCAGCCAGCGCCAGCTGTTCGGTGGCGATCCGGGCCGCGCCTTCGTCGCGCGCGGCCAGCGCCAATGCCGCCCGCACCACCTCGATCGTGCGCGTGCCGGCCTTGCCCAGATCGTGAGACAGGCCGTCGACGATGGCATCGAACGTTTCGGGCGAGCGCGCATGAACGCGCATGACGTCGAGCGCCATGATGTTGCCCGAGCCCTCCCAGATCGCGTTGACGGGAGCCTCGCGAAAATGCCGGGCCAGAATGCCTTCCTCGACATAGCCGTTGCCGCCAAGGCTGTCTATCGCCTCGGCGAGGAGTGGCGGCGCGGTCTTGCAGACCCAGTATTTGATTGCCGGCGTCATCGCCCGGGCAAAGGCGCCTTCGGCCGCATCGCCGCCGGCTCCATCGAACGAGCGCGCCAGCCGGAACGACAGGGCCGTCGCCGCCGCCACATCGAGTGCCATGTCGGCAAGAACCCGCGTCATCAGCGGTTTGTCGACGAGCGCGCCGCCGGCCACCTTGCGATGCCGGGCGTGATGAACGGCTTCGGCGAGACCCGACCGCATGAGGCCCGCCGAGGCCAGCGCGCAATCGAGGCGGGTCAGCGTGACCATTTCGAGGATCGTCCTGATGCCGCGGCCTTCTTCACCCACAAGCTGGCCGATCGCGCCGGAAAACTCGACCTCGGACGACGCGTTGGACCGGTTGCCGAGCTTGTCCTTGAGGCGCTGGAAGGCAAGGCCGTTGCGCTCGCCGCCGGCCAGGTAACGCGGCACGAGGAAACACGAAATGCCGTTTGCCGTACGCGCCAGCATCAGGAAGGCATCGCACATGGGAGCCGACATGAACCATTTGTGGCCGGTCAGCCGGTAGAGCCCGTTGCCGGCGGGTTCGGCGCGGCTCGAAAGATCCGACAGGTCGCTGCCGCCCTGTTTTTCGGTCATGCCCATGCCGATCAGAAGGCCGGCCTTTTCGACCGGTGCGCGGTTGGCGCTGTCATATTGGCGGGTCATCAGGCGCGGGCCCCATTCGCGCGCAAGCTGCGGTGAGACCATCAGCGCGGCCATGGCGGCACTGGTCATGGTGAGCGGGCACAGATGGCCGGTTTCGAGCCCCGCCATCATGAAAAACCGCGCGCCGCGCGTGGCATGGGCATTGCCGGCCTTGCGCGGCCCTTCCTCCCAGACCGAACTGGACAGGCCCCAGCCGACCGAGCGCCGCATCAGCGCGTGCCAGGCAGGATGGAATTCGACCTGGTCGATGCGGCGTCCCTGGCGGTCATGGGTCCTCAAACGCGGCGGGGATTCGTTGGCAAGACGCGCCAGATCGAGCGCTTCCGGCGCCAGAACATAGCGGCCGATCTGGTCCAGTTCGCGCACCGTCTCGCCGCTCATCGCCTTGGTCAGGGCCAGAAGCAGCGCATCGTCGCGATAGGCGTTGCCGCCGGCGCGCGGCGGCGGCTGATTGGTGACGGCATGGGTCGGCGAGGTGTTCACGGCAGCATCCCGCATGGTGATTCCGGTTGTCGGCTGCAGCCTAGCCCATCGGCCGCACACTGCGAATGGGCACCCAAAAAGCTGTGATCGCGCGCCCGCTCGCTTGCGACCGGCACCGATTGCGCTTAAGCGGCACATTCAGCATGACAGCATCCGCAGACCACCCTCTGTACGGCCACCGGCACCTTCTGGGGATCGCCGGGCTCAACTATCCGGACATCGCAACCCTGCTCGACCGGGCCGACGAAGCCGTCGATATCTCGCGCCAGCGCGAAAAGAAGAAGGCCGTGCTGCGCGGGCTGACGCAGATCAACCTTTTCTTCGAAGCCTCGACACGCACCCAGGCCTCGTTCGAACTGGCCGGCAAGCGGCTCGGCGCCGATGTGATGAACATGGCGGTCGCCTCGTCCTCGGTCAAAAAAGGCGAAACGCTGATCGACACGGCGATGACGCTGAACGCCATGCATCCGGACATTCTGGTGATCCGTCACGGCGCTGCCGGCGCCGCCGCGCTGCTTGCCCGCAAGGTCGGCTGCGCGGTGATCAATGCCGGCGACGGCGCGCACGAACATCCGACCCAGGCGCTGCTCGATGCGCTGACGATCCGGCGTCACAAGGGGCGGCTCGACGGGCTGACGGTGGCGATCTGCGGCGACATCCTGCACAGCCGCGTCGCCCGTTCCAACATCATCCTCCTGAACACGATGGGCGCGCGGGTGCGCGCCGTCGGACCCTCGACGCTGATGCCGGCGGGGATTGCAGAGATGGGCACCGAACATCATGTCCGGCTGGAGGACGGCATTCGCGACGCCGATGTCGTCATGATGCTGCGCCTTCAGCGCGAGCGCATGGCCGGCGGGTTCGTGCCGTCCGTGCGCGAATATTTCCGCCATTACGGGCTCGATGCGGCCAAGCTCGCCCATGCCAGGCCCGATTGTCTGGTCATGCATCCGGGGCCGATGAACCGCGGGGTCGAGATCGCCTCGGAGATTGCCGACGGGCCGCAGTCGGTGATCGAGGAACAGGTGGAGATGGGCGTCGCCGTGCGCATGGCGGTGATGGAAGCGCTGCTCGATCCGCGCCGGAACGAGGCGGTGGCGCCATGACGCCCGCCACGGGAACATCGGTCTATGACAATGCCCGCATTGTCGATCCGTCGCGCGGCATCGACGAGACCGGCACGCTGATCGTCGCCGACGGCGTGATCGCCGCATGCGGTGCGGGCGCGCGCAACCAGGGATTGCCGGACGGTGCGACACGCATCGACTGCACCGGGCTGACCATCGTGCCGGGCCTCGTCGACAACCGCGTCCATATCGGCGAACCGGGCGGCGAGCATCGCGAGACGATTGCGTCGGCCTGCGAAGCGGCGGCGGCGGGCGGTGTCACCTCGATCGTGATGATGCCGGACACGAGCCCGGTCATCGACGATGTCGCGCTGGTCGAATTCGTGCTGCGCACGGCGCGCGAAACCGGCGCCGTGCGTGTCCATCCGGCGGCGGCGATCACCATCGGCCTTGGCGGCGCCGAAATGACCGAAATGGGCAATCTGCGCGGTGCGGGCGCGGTCATGTTCACCGAGGGCCGCAAGACCATCGCCAATGCCGCGGTGATGCGGCGCGCGATGACCTACGCGCGCGATTTCGACGCGGTGATCGATCATTGCACGCGCGACGCCGATCTGGCCGGCGCGGGCGTGATGAATGAAGGACTGTTCGCCAGCCTTCTGGGGCTGCCCGGCATCCCGCGCGAAGCCGAACTCCTGCCGCTCGACCGCGATCTGCGCCTTGCCCGCCTGACCGGCGCGGCCTATCATGCGGCGAAGATTTCGTGCGCGCCAGCCGCCGACGCAATCGGCCGGGCCAAGGCCGACGGGCTTGACGTGACGGCCGGGGTGTCGATCAACCAATTGACGCTGAACGAGAACGATATCGGCGAATACCGGACGTTCTTCAAACTGTCGCCGCCGCTGCGCCACGAAGACGACCGGCAGGCGATGATTGCCGCTCTCAATGACGGCACGCTCGACACGATCTGCTCGGACCACGACCCGCAGGATGTCGACACCAAGCGCCTGCCCTTCGCCGAGGCCGAGGACGGCGCGGTCGGCCTCGAGACGCTGCTCAGCGCGGCGCTGCGCCTGCATCATTCGGGCGACGTGCCGCTGCCGCGCCTGATCGAGGCGATGAGCACCGCGCCTGCGCGCCGGCTCGGGCTCGATGCCGGCACGCTGCGCCCGGGTGCGCCGGCGGATTTCGCCGTCATCGATATCGACGAGCCCTTCGTTCTCGATGCGGCGCAATTGCGGTCGCTGTCGAAAAACACCGCCTTCGACGAAGCCCGCCTGACCGGGCGCTCGGTGCGAACCGTCGTTGCCGGACGCACGGTCTTTGCGGCATGATCGGCACCGCGCCGGGAGGATGTGATGGACACGATCGGTGAATTCAGCCTTCTGACCGCTTTGGCTGCGCTTGTCGGCGGATATCTGTGCGGCTCGATCCC
Organism: Oceaniradius stylonematis; assembly: GCF_965223445.1. Taxonomy (NCBI): domain Bacteria; kingdom Pseudomonadati; phylum Pseudomonadota; class Alphaproteobacteria; order Hyphomicrobiales; family Ahrensiaceae; genus Oceaniradius; species Oceaniradius stylonematis. The sequence continues at coordinate 3,336,059 of NZ_OZ244994.1, read as the reverse complement.
GTTCGGCCTGATTCTGACGCGCCTGGCCGGGCTGGGCGACATACGATCGATCGGCTCGGGCAATATCGGCGCGACCAATGTGCTGCGCACCGGCAACAAGGGCCTTGCCGCGCTGACCCTGCTGCTCGATGCGCTCAAGGGGCTGGCGCCGGTTCTCATCGCCAAGGCCTTCGGCACCGAGGCGGCGATGGCGGCGGGGTTCGGCGCCTTTGTCGGCCATCTCTACCCCGTCTGGCTGGGCTTTCGCGGCGGCAAGGGCGTTGCGACCTTCGCCGGTATATCGCTGGGCTATTCCTGGATGGTTCTGTTGCCGTTCGCCGCCGGATGGCTGCTGACGGCTTTCATCACGCGTTATTCGTCGCTGGCCGCGCTTGTCGGCGTCTGCGTGACCACATTGACTTTGTTCATCCTTGGCGAAAACATGCTGGGCTGGCTTTATGTCGGCCTGACCGCTCTGGTGTTCTTCAAGCATCGCGCCAATATTGCGCGGCTGCGCGAGGGCACCGAGAGCCGGATCGGCCAAAAGGGATGACGGGAGACCAGGCGTGCCGGAGGACGGCCAGGCCGATACCGAGCCGCAGGCGGTTCGCTTCGTGTTGTCGGACCGGCAGAGGCTGGCATGGCTGCGCCTTTGGCGCGCGGAGAATGTCGGGCCGGCCACCTTCCGTGACCTGATCAACCATTGCGGGTCGGCCGAACAGGCTCTCGCCATGCTGCCGGAACTGTCGACGCGCGGCGGGCGCCGGCGCCACCCGCACATTCCGTCCGAAGAGGAAGCTGCGGCCGAGCTGGAGGCCATCGCCGCCCATGGCGCGCGCCTGATCGGCATCGGCGAGCCGGACTATCCGCCGCTCTTGCGTCTTGCCGACCAGGCACCGCCGCTGGTGACCGTGACCGGCGAACCAAGCGTCTTGCAGACGCCGGCTGTCGCCATCGTCGGGTCGCGCAATGCATCGATGGCCGGGCTGACCATGGCGCGCCGCCTGGCTTCGGAGCTGGGCGAACAGGGGCACGCCATCGTCTCGGGCCTTGCCCGCGGCATTGACGGTGCGGCGCATGAGGCGGCGCTTGCGACGGGAACAATCGCGGTCCTGGCCGGCGGCCCCGACAAGCCCTACCCGCCCGAGAACGTCGATCTGCTGGCGCGGATCGAGCGGGAGGGCAAGGGTTGCTCGATCACGGAGATGCCGTTTGGCTGGCAGCCCCGCGCCAAGGACTTTCCACGCCGCAACCGGGTGATCGCCGGCCTGTCGATGGCGCTGGTGGTCGTCGAAGCCGCCGCACGGTCCGGCTCGCTGACTTCGGCGCGGCTGGCCGGAGAACTGGGGCGGCTCGTCCTTGCGGTTCCCGGCTCACCGCTCGATCCGCGTGCACACGGCACCAACACGCTGATACGCGACGGCGCCACGCTGGTACGGTCGGCCGACGACGTGATCGAAGCGATCAGCCCGCTCGATCCGGCCGCCGAGTTCTACCAGCCGCCGCCAGCGCCCATGGAGTTGACCGCGATGATGGCATTGCCGCCCGACGACGACGCGCGCGAGAAGGTGCTGGCCCTTTTGGGACCGACCCCGGTGGCAGTCGATGAACTGATTGTCGAAGCGGGGCTGGGCGCACCGCAGATGTTCCTGATCATCATGGAACTGGACCTTGCCGGCCGCATCGAGCGGCATTCAGGCAACCGTGTCTCGCTTCTTGTCCCCGCCCCGTGACGGCTGCTGGCCGCGCATGGCATCGCTGGCCTCGATATAGGCCATCTCGATCAGGTAGGTCAGAAGGTCGCAACGCTCGGCCTCGGCCATCGTCCGCAATTGACCGAGCATCGACTGAATATAGCCAAGTCTGTCGGCACGCGTTTCGCGATGATTGTCTGGCACTGAATGCTCCTGGCGCGACGCGGAAAGAAAAAAGCGGCTTGGCGCGAAGATAGATCACCATAAGTTGCAAAACAAGCGATACTCCGGAAATTATACTCGTAAAGCGTGTATTTTCCCGCACGCCGACAGGCCGTCGGGAGATACAAAACGCCGCGTCCGCCCTTGACCCGGCGCCTTCATGCCGCCATGTCCATGCCCGCCGCGCCCTGCGCGCTGGCCTTTTTCCGGAATGGATCATCCATGGAAGTCGTCGTCGTCGAATCGCCCGCCAAGGCGAAAACCATCAACAAATATCTGGGGTCCGGCTACAAGGTGCTGGCCTCGTTCGGCCATGTGCGCGACCTGCCGGCCAAGGACGGTTCGGTCAAGCCCGACGAAGACTTCGCCATGTCATGGCAGGTCGACACGGCGTCCAACAAGCGGCTCAACGAGATCGCCGCCGCCGTGAAGTCGGCCGACGGCCTTATTCTCGCGACCGACCCCGACCGCGAGGGCGAGGCGATCTCCTGGCACGTGCTGGAAGTGCTCAACAAGAAAAAGGCGATCAAGGACAAGCCGGTCAAGCGGGTCGTCTTCAACGCGATCACCAAGGCGGCGGTGCTCGATGCGATTGCCAACCCGCGCGAGATCGACGGGCCGCTGGTCGACGCATATCTGGCGCGGCGCGCGCTCGATTATCTTGTCGGCTTCACGCTCTCTCCCGTCCTTTGGCGGAAGCTGCCCGGTGCACGCTCCGCCGGGCGGGTGCAGTCGGTGGCGCTGCGTCTTGTCTGCGACCGGGAAACCGAGATCGAACAGTTCAAGCCCGAGGAATACTGGTCGATCCTGGCCAATCTCAAGACGGCGGCCGATGCGCCGTTCGTTGCCCGCCTGACCGGGTTCGACGGCGAAAAGCTGACCAAGATGGGCGTGCGCGACGGCGAAACGGCGAACACCATAAAGGCCATGCTCGAGGCATCGGCCTTCTCGGTCACATCGGTCGAGGCCAAGCCCGTCCGCCGCAACCCGCCGCCGCCCTTCACCACCTCGACGCTGCAGCAGGCAGCCTCGGCAAAGCTCGGCTTTGCGCCGGCGCGAACCATGCAGATCGCCCAGAAACTCTATGAGGGCGTCGATTTGGGCAGCGAAACGGCGGGCCTGATCACCTATATGCGGACCGACGGCGTGCAGATGGCGCCAGAAGCCATCGATGGCGCCCGCGCGGCGATCGGCAGCCGGTTCGGCGGCGAATTCGTGCCCGACAAGCCCCGGCACTATTCCTCCAAGGCAAAGAACGCGCAGGAAGCACACGAGGCAGTGCGGCCGACCGATTTCGACCGCGCGCCGGACGACATTCGCAGCACGCTGACGGACGAGCAGTTCAAGCTTTACGATCTGATCTGGAAGCGCGGCATCGCCAGCCAGATGGAGTCGGCGCGGCTGGAACGGACCACCGTCGAGATCACCGCGGCAGGCGATGGCAAGCAGGCGCAACTGCGCGCGACCGGTTCGGTGGTCCAGTTCGAGGGCTTCTTTGCCGCCTATACAGAGCACAAGGACGATTCAAAGCGCGCCGACGACGACAATGGCGACGACGACAAGCGCCTGCCCGCCATGCGGCAGGGCGAGGCTTGCGCACGCGACTCGATCGAGGCGACCCAGCACTTCACCGAGCCGCCGCCGCGCTATTCGGAGGCCTCGCTGATCAAGAAGATGGAAGAGATCGGCATCGGCCGGCCGTCCACCTATTCGGCGACCGTCTCGACCCTGAAGGACCGTGATTATGTGCGGCTTGAAAAGCGCGCATTGGTGCCTGAACCCAAGGGACGGCTCGTCACGGCGTTCCTGCAGGATTTCTTCGAGCGCTATGTCGAGTTCGATTTCACCGCTTCGCTGGAAGAGAAGCTCGACCTGATCTCCGACGGCAAGCTGGCCTGGAAGGACGTGTTGCGCGATTTCTGGCGCGAGTTCTCGGCCCATGTGGATGAGACCAGGGAATTGCGCATCACCGACGTGCTCGACGCGCTCAACGAGCGGCTCGAACCGCTCGTCTTCCCGGCGCGCGAGGACGGATCGGACCCGCGCATCTGCCCCAAATGCGGGACCGGCAAACTCAGCCTGAAGCTCGGCAAGTTCGGCTCGTTCGTCGGTTGCTCAAACTATCCCGAATGCAGTTTCACGCGCCAGCTCGGCCAGGAAGGCAATGGCGATGCCGACGCGTTCGCCGACGGGCCGAAAGTGCTCGGCAAGGACCCGTTCACCGAAGAGGACATCACGCTGCGCACCGGCCGGTTCGGGCCTTACGTCCAGCGCGGCGAAGGCAAGGAGGCCAAGCGCTCCAGCCTGCCCAAGGGCTGGAAGCCCGAAGAGATCGATCATGAAAAGGCGCTGGCGCTGCTGGCTCTGCCACGCGATGTCGGCGCGCATCCCGAAACGGGCAAGATGATCTCGGCCGGCATCGGACGCTACGGCCCGTTCGTCCTGCATGACGGGACCTATGCCAACCTCGAAAGCGTCGAGGACGTCTTCACGATCGGGCTGAACCATGCCGTCACCGTGATCGCCGAAAAAGCCGCCAAGGGCGGCGGGCGCGGACGGTCGGCCCCGGCAGCGTTGAATGAACTGGGAGAACACCCTGAAGTGGGCGGGCCGATCACCGTGCATGACGGGCGCTATGGCCCTTACGTGAAGCACGGCAAGATCAATGCGACGATCCCCAAGGGCACCGATCCGATGAGCGTCGATTTGGCGAAGGCCGTCGAACTGATCGCCGCGCGCGCCGAAAAGGCGGGCAAGAAGGTGGCCGGCCCGTCGGGCGCCAAGAAGAAGACCGCGGCCAAAAAGAAGCCGGCGCCGAAGAAGAAACCCGCCGGCAAGGCCAAGACCGCCGCCTCGGCGGCTGCAGATGAGTAAACCGCCGCGCGGCGGAGGCGGCCGACCCAGGGGCACGCCCTCGCGCGAGGCGATCGCCGCCTTCATCCGCGACAATCCGCAAAAGGCGACCAAGCGCGACATTGCCCGCGCGTTCGGCCTGAAAGGCGACGCGCGCGTGGCGCTGAAACATGTGCTGCGCGAACTGGAAGAGGAAGGGCTCGTCGAAAAACGCGGCAAGCGCCTTGCGGCGCCCGGCACCCTGCCCCCGGTGATGGTGCTCGAAGTGACCGGCCGCGACGCCGATGGCGGGCTGATCGCGCGGCCGGCCGAATGGGACGAGGAACGCGGCGCGCTGCCGCTCGTGACCATCTCTGCGCCGAAAAAGGGCCGCGCGAAGATCATCCTGCCGGGCGTCGGCGACCGCGTGCTGACGCGGATCGGCGAACAGGCCGGCGACGGCAGCTATCAGGGCCGCGTCATCAAGCGCCTCGAAAGGAAGAAGGCAGCGATCCTCGGCGTCGTGCGCCGCACCGACAAGGGCGGCTACCGGATCGAGCCGACCGAGCGCAAGCAAAACGAACTGGAAATCGACAAGGCCGACCTGGGCGACGCCAGGCCCGGCGATCTGGTCGAGGTCTCGGAGACGCGCTCCGGCCGGCATGGCCTCGCCAAGGGGAAGGTGCTCGAGGTGATCGGCTCGCTGAAAAGCGAGAAGGCGGTGTCGATGATCGCCATTCATGCGCACGGCATCCCGCATATCTTCCCCGAAGAAGTGCTGGCCGAAGCCGAGGCGGCGAAACGGCCCGGGATCGAGCCGCCGCGCGAGGACTGGCGCGACGTGCCGCTGATCACGATCGACCCGGCAACGGCCAAGGATCATGACGATGCGGTGCACGGCATGCCGGACGACGATCCGTCCAATCCGGGCGGCCATATCGTCACCGTGGCCATCGCCGATGTCGCCCATTTCGTCCGGCCCGGCTCGGCGCTCGACCGGGAAGCGCAAAAGCGCGGCAACTCGGTCTATTTCCCCGACCGCGTCGTGCCTATGCTGCCCGAGCGCATCTCCAACGATCTGTGCTCATTGCGGGAGAAGGAAGACCGGCCGGCCATGGCCGTGCGCATGGTGTTCGACGCCTCGGGACACAAGAAGTCCCACTCCTTCCACCGCATCATGATGCGGAGCCACGCCAAACTCTCCTACGAACAGGCGCAGCAGGCCATCGACGGCGCGCCGGACGCCATCGCCAAACCGGTCCTGGACACGATCCTCAAACCGCTCTGGGCCGCCTATGCGTGCCTGCTGAAAGGCAGGCGAAACCGCGAGCCGCTCGAACTGGACATTCCCGAACGCAAGATCCTTTTGGCCGAGGACGGCACGGTCGACAAGGTGGTGGTCCCGCCCCGGCTCGATGCGCACAAGCTGATCGAAGAGTGCATGATCCAGGCCAATGTCGCGGCCGCAGAAACGCTGGAAAAGAAGAAGCAGGCGCTGGTCTTCCGCATCCATGACGCGCCTGCGCTCGCCAAGCAGGAGGCGCTGCGCGAGTTCCTCAAGACGCTCGACATTCCGCTGGCCCGTGGCGCGCAATTGCGGCCGTCCGCCTTCAACGCGATCCTGTCCCGGGTCGAGGACACGGACCATTCGCCGCTTGTGCATGGCGTGGTGCTGCGCTCGCAGAGCCAGGCCGAATATTCGCCAGACAATATCGGCCATTTCGGCCTGAACCTGAAACGCTATGCCCATTTCACCTCACCGATCCGGCGCTATGCGGACCTGATCGTGCACCGCGCGCTGATCGGGGCGTTGGGCCTTGGCGATGGCGGCGACGAACTGCCCGAAATGGAGATCGACCGGCTGCGCGAGATCGCCGGCCTTATCTCGTCGGCCGAGCGCCGCGCGGTCAGTGCGGAGCGCGACACGGTCGACCGGCTGATCGCCGAACATCTGGCCGACCGTGTCGGCGACACGTTCGATGCGCGCGTCTCCGGCATGGCGGGCGCGGGCCTCTTCGTCACCCTTGACGGGCTGGGCGCGGACGGGTTCATTCCCGCCTCGAAACTGGGCGAGGACTATTATCGCCATGACGAGGCGCTGCACGCCATGGTCGGCGAACGCAGCGGCGCCGGCTACCGGTTGGGCGATCCCGTCGAGGTGCGGCTGGCCGAAGTGCAGGCGATGGCGGGCGCGATCCGCTTTGACATGGAGAGCGAACCGCGCGATCTGGGCATGTCGATGACATCGCGCCACAAGGGACGCGGCAAGCAGATGGCGCGCAAGGCCGGCAACCGGGGCCGCAGACGCCGATAGGAGCTTCGGACACCAGATGAGCCAGACGATGGACACGCACATTTTCGGCGGCACCGGACACGAGCCGCGGCGGCCGCTGTGGCGCGCCATCGGGCGCGGCCTCAAATCCCGCTGCCCGCAATGCGGCGAGGGCGCGCTGTTTGCTTCCTATGCCAAATCCGTCGATGCGTGTTCGACCTGCGGCGAGGCCATGCATCATCATCGCGCCGACGATCTGCCCGCCTATCTGAACGTCTTCATCGTCGGCCATGTCGTCGTTGCGGGCTTTCTGATGGTCGAACGGGTCACCGACTGGCCTTCCTGGCTGCATTTTGCGGTCTGGATTCCCCTCACCCTGATCCTGGCGTTCGCGCTGATCCCGCCGATCAAGGGTGCGGTGATCGGCCTCCAATGGGCCAACCGGATGCACGGATTCGGCGGCACCGAGGACGGTGTCGCCGATCCCGACATCGATCCGGCACAGCACGGCTGAAGGCACGCATGTCCGGCCGTCCCCATCTTCGTCCGCGCAACGCCGCTTCGCTGCTTCTGGCGGACCTTTCGGATGGCGCACCGGCGTTCTTGATGGGCGAGCGATCGGGCGGACACGTCTTCATGGCGCACAACCGTGTCTTTCCGGGCGGACGGGTGGAAAAGGCCGACAGCCATTTACCCCTTCCGCCGGTCGTCCCCGATGCCGACATGGCCTGGCTTCGCAACGAACTGGGCACCGGCGCGAGCGACAGCCGCGCCACCGCCTTTGCCGCCTGCGCGATGCGCGAGACCGGGGAGGAAACCGGTCTTGTTCTTGAAAGCAGGGCCCTTTTGACGCCGCTGCGCTACATTGCGCGGGCGATCACGCCGCCCGGCCAGGTGCGCCGCTACGACACCCGCTTCTTCCTCGCCGTCGTCGACCGCGGCCAGGTGCGGTTCGAAGGAACAGACGGCGAACTGTCGGCGATCGGCTGGTACCGCGCCGACACGGATCACGGTGAACGGCTGCATGCGATCACAGCCGAAGTGATGCGTATCGCGACCGCGCGGCTGGCCGACGATCCGCCGCTCGCAACCGATCCGCCGGTGCCGTGTTACCGGGTGCGCAACGGCCGGCGCATCATCGAATATCCGGCGACCGGCTGGTTCCCCTGACCGGGACAAGCGCTTGACTTTCCGGGCCCGATGGGTCATCTGCATCGCAACGCCGGAGCGGCCCTTTGCGCGCGCCGGCTATTTTTTGTCCGACCGTACCGTACCGATCACAAGGCGCATCGACCATGGCCAAGGCCACAACCATCAAGATCAAGCTGCAATCGACAGCCGATACGGGCTTTTACTACGTGACCAAGAAGAACAGCCGCACCATGACCGAGAAGATGGTCAAGCGGAAGTACGACCCGGTCGCCAAAAAGCACGTCGAGTTCAAGGAAGCCAAGATCAAGTAAGGCGCCCGCCTTCACCGATCGGCCCTTGCGGCATCACGCGAACCGCCGGCGGCGCTGCCCCGGCGGTTTTGCTTGGGCCATGATGGAAAACCCCGTGCGCGTCAGGCGGCCTTGGCCACGACCCGGTTGCGGCCGCCGGCCTTGGCCTCGTAGAGCGCGGTGTCGGCCTTCTTGATCAGGTTCGCCGCGGTTTCGCCGGCATCGCTGTCGAGCGTCGCGACCCCGAGCGATGCCGTCACCGCGATTTCCATGCCGCCCTCGCCCAGCCCGAATGGCGTATCCGCGATGTCGAACCGCAGCCGCTCGGCGATCTCGGCGGCCATCAGCGCCGGCGTGTCCGGCATGACGATGACGAACTCCTCGCCGCCATAGCGGCACACCAGGTCCATGCCGCGCACCTGGTTGCGCAGCCGGCGCGCGAACTCGCGCAGCACCTCATCGCCCCCGTCATGGCCATGGGTGTCGTTGACCGCCTTGAAATGGTCGATGTCGGTGATCAGAAGCGACAAAGCGCGGCCGCGCTTGTGCGCCCGTTCCACGAGCGTTTCCAGGTGGGTGTCCAGATAGCGGCGATTGTGCAGGCCGGTAAGACCGTCGGTGACCGCCAGTTCAATCGATTCGGCAACGTTGGACCGCAGCCCGTCATGATAGGCCTTGCGGCGCACCTGCGTCTTCAGGCGCGCGACGAACTCGTTAGGATCGACCGGCCGGACCACATAATCGTTGACGCCCAGTTCGAGCGCGCGGGCAATCAGCGTGTCGTTCTCTATATCGCTGGACAGGATGATCGGCAGGAAGCGTGTCCGGTCAAGCGAGCGAAGCTGGGAAATGACGCGCAGCGGATCGAAATCGGAAAAGTCGGCGGATATGATTGCGCAGTCGAACCGTCCTTCGGCGGCCGCCTGAACACCCGCCTTGGGGTCGTTGACATGGTGCAGCCGGGCCGCACCGCGCATGATTCCGGAAAACCGCTCGAAGACCGAGATGCGCTCGTCAATCAGCAACACCTCGGCAGGCTCGTGGCCGGCCTTGCCCTGATTGCGCAGCAGTTCCTCGATCGCGATGTCGCGCGTTGTGTGCGCGCGCAGGCGCAGCTCGTCGGTCAGCATCTTCAGGCGCACCAGGCTCTTGACGCGAGCCAGAAGCTGCATCTCGTTGACCGGCTTGGTCAGAAAATCGTCGGCGCCAGCCTGAAGGCCGCGCACCCGGTCTTCCATCTGGTCGAGCGCGGTGACCATGACGACCGGAATGTCCATCGTCGCCGGATTGGCCTTGATCCGCTGGCAGACCTCGAACCCGTCAATGCCGGGCATCATGACGTCCAGGAGGACGATGTCGATGTTCTCGCGTTCGAGCGTGTCCAGCGCCTCGGCGCCGTTCATCGCCGTCAGCACCTCGTAATACTCCATCGTCAGACGCGCGTTCAGGAGGTCCAGATTGAGCTGGTTGTCGTCGACGACGAGAATGCGTGCGGTCATGTGTCTTCCATCCCGAACGGGCGAGCGCGGTGCGCTCAAGCCTCGCCAAGATAGGACTTAATCGTTTCGATAAACTTAGGAACCGAAATCGGTTTGGACATATAGCCCTCGCACCCGCCCTGGCGGATGCGTTCCTCGTCGCCCTTCATCGCAAAGGCGGTCACCGCGATCACCGGAATGGTGTGCAGGTCGTCGTCAGCCTTGAGCCATTTGGTGACCTCAAGACCCGACACTTCGGGCAACTGGATGTCCATCAGGATCAGGTCGGGCCGATGGGCGCGCGCCAGATCGAGCGCCTCCAGGCCGTTGCGCGTGCGCACGGTCTCATAGCCGCTGGCCTCGATGATATCGCGGAAGAGCTTCATATTGAGCTCATTGTCTTCTACGATCATGACGGTCTTGGCCATGTCCATCCCCATCCGGCGGTCGGGCGGTGCGAGAATCGCCTTGCGGCGCATTGTGCCCGGGCTTGTCCGCGTTTGGCTATAGCGCCAGATGATTGAAAAAGAGCGAAGGCGGCGATGAGAAAACCGCAGATGCCGGCAACCGATGAAAATGGCGCGATGAACGCCGACGCCGCGTCGGTCGCCATTGCCGCCCTGTCCTGGATTGCCGCCGACGGCGAGATGATGAGCCGGTTCTGCGCGCTGAGCGGCATCGAGCCGGTTCAGATCCGGCAAGCGGCCACCGAACCGGGCTTTCTTGCCGGCGTTCTCGACTTCCTCCTCGCCCACGAGCCGACGCTGATGCGCTTTTGCGACGATAACGGGCTGGACCCGGCCCGGGTGCAGGAAGCCGGCCTGCGGCTGTCGGGCGGCGCGGTGCCTGGTCCCGGCGATGTCCTCTGACACCATTGCGCGCCTTCGTCGGCGGCGCCTGTTCGTGCTATGTTCAAGCGATGAATGAAGCCGATGTTTCAAGCGCCTTCTGCCGCGACTGCCTGGCGCCGGCAACCGGTTCCGAGCGCCGTTGTCTGGCGTGCGGCAGTCCGCGCATGGCGCGCCATGACGAACTGTCCCGGCTGTCGATCGGCCATGTGGATTGCGACGCCTTCTATGCGGCGGTCGAAAAGCGCGACAGGCCGGAGCTGCGCGACCGGCCAGTCATCATCGGCGGCGGAAAAAGAGGAGTCGTTTCAACGGCCTGCTACATCGCCCGCATCCATGGCGTGAAGTCGGCCATGCCGATGTTCAAGGCGCTGAAGGCGTGTCCGGACGCGGTGGTGATCAAGCCGGACATGGCGAAATATGCCGCCGTCGGCCGGCAGGTGCGGGCGATGATGGAAGAGCTGACGCCGCTGGTCGAACCGCTTTCGATCGACGAGGCGTTTCTCGACCTGACGGGCACCGAACGCCTTCACAAGGACACGCCCGCACGCACGCTGGCACGCTTTGCGCGGCGTGTGGAAGACGAGATCGGCATCTCGGTGTCCGTCGGCCTGTCCTATTGCAAGTTTCTGGCCAAGGTCGCCTCGGACCTTGAAAAGCCGCGCGGCTTTTCGGTGATCGGAGAGGCCGAGGCGCTCGATTTTCTCGCCCGCCAGAAGGTGACGCTGATCTGGGGCGTCGGCAAGGCGTTCGCCGCAAAGCTGGAAAGGGACGGCATCACCCGGATCGGCCAGTTGCAGTCGATGGACGAAACCGCGCTGATGAAGCGCTATGGCGTGATGGGCCGACGGCTTTTTCATCTGTCGCGCGGCCACGATACGCGCCATGTGGAGCCGCGCGGGGGCGCCAAGTCGATCAGCCACGAGACGACGTTCAACGACGATCACGGGGATGCGGCGACGCTGGTCCCGGTGCTGCGGTCGCTGACCGAAAAGGTCTCGGCGCGCCTCAAGGCCAAGGGCCTGGCCGGCAAGACGGTGACGCTCAAGCTCAAGGACCGCGAATTCCGGTCCAAGACGCGCAACCGGCAGCTTTCCGATCCGACGCAACTGGCCGACCGCATCTTCCGCGCGGCATTGCCGCTTCTGGAAGACGAGCTGGACGGCACGCAGTACCGGCTTCTGGGCGTTGGCGTCGCCGACTTCGCCCATCCCGCACTCGCCGATCCGGACGATCTGGTCGATATCGAAGCAACGCGGCGCGCAAAGGCCGAGCGGGCGATCGACGCGTTGCGCGGCAAGTTCGGCGATCGCGCCGTGGAAACCGGCTACACGTTCGGGACCGGTCATCGCGGCCGTCCGCAGCGGGACGGCTGAGCCCGTTTGCCGCCGAACCGCTCGGGCCCGTTTGCGGTTGCACCTGGATGCCGGCAGGCCGATAAGGCGGCGCATGAGCCAGGACCCCGAACCGCCCGCACCGCTGATCCTCGTCGATGCCGACGCCTGCCCGGTCAAGGACGAGGTTTATCGGGTCGCCGAGCGCTACGCGGTTGCGGTGACGATCGTTGCCAACAGCTTCATCCGCATTCCGGACGATCCGCTGATCAGCCGCGTGATCGTCTCCGACGGGTTCGACGCTGCCGACGACTGGATCGTCGAGCACGCGCACGGGCAGGCTCTGGTGATCACCGCCGACATACTCCTGGCGGAGCGATGCCTTAAGGCAGGCGCCGCCGCCCTTTCGCCCAAGGGGACGGCCTTCACGGAAAATTCGATCGGCGCGGCGGTGGCGACACGGGCGATCATGGCGGACCTGAGGGCCGGTGGCGAGCAGATCGGCGGGCCGGCGCCGTTCACCAGGGCCGACCGCTCGCGTTTCCTGCAGGTGATGGACGCCTCGCTGCGGCGGCTTCTCAAGCCGCAATAGCGCCGGCTGCCTCAGGCGGCCGGCGGCAGCCCGATTGCGGTGCGGGCGTCTGCGTCTGAGCGCAATTGAAGGTCGTCGCCGAGATAATTGTCGGCCCCCTCGCTCGCCAACCAGGCGATGGCCCGGCCGATCCATTCGGGCGGCGCGTGCACGGACGGGTCCATCTGCGAGACCGGATTGATGCCCGATGCCTTGATGTCGACCTGCATCTGCGTCGCCACGGTTCCCGGGCTCAGCCCGACCGCCCGAATGCCCCGGTCGCGATACTCCTTGTCAACCGCCCGGGTCAGCATCAGAACCGCGGCCTTGGTCGCGCAGTAGTGGCTCCAACCCTCCATCGGACCGTAGGCGGCGCCCGACGACAGGTTGATGATGGTTCCCGAGCCCTTCTCGACCATGACCGGCAGGACCGCGCGAACACCGTGATAGACACCCTTGAGATTGATGTCGACGGCATTGCCCCACGCTTCAGGATCGGATTCCGCAAGCCGCGCTATGGGATTGATAACACCGGCATTGTTGACCAGTACATCGACGCCGCCAAAAGTCTCGACCGTCCGCTCCATCAACGCTTCGACCGAGGCGTGACGCGCCACGTCGCAGACAAGGGCCAGCGCCGTGCCGCCATCTTCGGCGATCCCGGCCGCAACTCGTTCGATGTCGTCGGCCGTCCGCGCCGCAAGCACGACATTCATGCCCGCCTTGGCCAGTTCGCGCGCGGCGGCTTCGCCGATACCGCGCGAGGCACCGGTTACGATGGCTGTCTGACTGGCAAGCTGATCCATGTCCTGTCTCCTGTGACCATGCTTTTCTGCCACAAGGCGCCGGCTGCCGAAAGCGGTGGCGGCGCACCTGGTTCATGCATAATGTGCATGAATGGACCTTCGGAACCTGACGCTTTTCTGCGATGTGGCACGGCTCGGCAGCTTTGCGGCGGCAGCGCGGGCGCATGGCTGCGACCCGTCGGCCGTGTCGCGCGCAGTTGCCGGCCTGGAGACCGAGCTCGGCGCGCGCCTTTTCCACCGCAGCACGCGCAGCCTGGCCCTGACCGAGGCTGGCCGGCTGTTCCTGACGGCGGCACAAGATGCCGTCGATGGGATCGAGGGCGCCCGCGCCCGGCTCTCGGAAGCGGGCGATGCGGTTACGGGCACCCTGCGGCTCGGCGCGTCCGTCTCGTTCGGCCAGATCGTCATTGTGCCGCTGCTCGCGGAGATTCGCGCGCGTTTTGCCGATCTGTCGGTTGAACTGATCCTGAGCGACGACAATGCCGATCTCGCCGCAGAGCGGATCGATCTGGCGGTTCGCCTTGCCCCGCGTGTCCAGGCAGATGTCATCTGCACCCGGCTGATGCCCACGCGCTATCATGTTGCCGCGACCCCGTCCTGGATCGATGCCCACGGTCGGCCGGACCGCCCCCAGGCGCTCGGCAAACTTGATTGCCTGCGCCTGACGCTTTCTCCCTTCAGCGACCGCTGGCTGTTCCGGAGAGGCGCCGGCGACCCCGTCATCGAGGTGCCCGTCAAGGGCAACCTTTCCTTTTCCAACCCGCGCGCCATGGCCGATGCCATGCTGGCGGGCCTCGGCCCGGCGCTTGTGCCGGACTGGCTGGTCAGCGGGCCGCTCGCTTCGGGAGGCGCCATCGACCTGTTCGCCGACCATGAGGTGACGGCCACCAGCTTCGACACGGCGGCCTGGCTGATTTATCCGAGCCGCGCGCATCTGCCGCTCAAGACCAGGGCGATGATTGCATTCCTGCGCGAGAGGGCTGCGCGCGGCCTTCATCCGGAGCCGATGTCGAGGCGATAGGCATCCACGCCATCGCCGGTGACGCCGGCCCGTGTGAAACCGGTCTTGACCAGCACGGCAGCGGAGGCTGCGTTTTCGGAGACGACGCCCGCCTCGAGGCGCGCGTAGCCGTTTCGGGCAGCCCAGCCGGCGACGCCGCGGACAAGCTCGGTCGCATAGCCGCGCCCCCAGTAATCGGTGCTGAAGAGATAGCCGACGATCAACGCATCATCCTCGGACCCCGGCCTGGTCACCAACAGGCCGGCAAGCGCGCCGCCTTGGCGTTCATTCACACAGGCGACTGCGCTCGCCGCGCGCCGCGCGGCGATCCAGCCATCCATGTCTTCGGGCTTGCGTTCGATCTGCCACGCCGGCGGCAGGTGGCGGGTGACTTCCGGCGCCAGCAGGTCGATCAGTGTGGCGACGAAGCCTGGCCGTGCCCCGGCGTCATCGAGAAGCTCATCCCATGGAGACACGTCCAGCCGTTCGGTGGCGAACCGGATTGGAGGAACCATGAATGGCTCAGACAAGTTCGACGTCGACCACGCCCGGCACGGATTTGATCGCGCTGGCAACGGGCCCCGAGACCACATACTGGCCGGGCAGCTCGATCTCGACCTCACCCGCACCATCGGGCTTGATGAGGATCAGCGAAACCGGGCTCGGCCCCTTCTGGCGCAGATGGCGCGCCACCGATTTGGCGGGTTCCGCATCGCGCATGAAGACGCGCAGCACATGGGCCGCATCGGCGCCGGCCTGCTCGTCGAGCGTGCTCATCGAGGTCAGCATCAGCGAGACCGAGCCGTCCTCGCGCTCGCGCACGGTGACCGTCAGGACGAAACTCTTTCCGACCTCGGCCATGTCGCCATACTGGTCGAGCATCTCCGAGAACATCACCACCTCATACTGGCCGGTGGCGTCGGACAGGGTGACGATGCCCATCTTGTTGCCGGTGCGTGTGCGGCGAACCTGCCGGGCCGCCACCGTGCCCGCCAGCCGGCCTGCCTCGGCGCCGCGCTTGATCGCGATGGCGAAGTCGGCATGCGTTTGCACGCGCATCTTTTCGAGAATCGGCTGGTAGGCGTCCAGCGGATGGGCGGAGAAGTAAAAACCGATGGCACGCAGTTCGCGCATCAGCTTTTCGGCGTCGGACCATTGCGCATCCGTCGGTAGCGCCAGCCGTTCGGGCTGCACCGCTTCCATCGACCCGAAAATGTCGCCCTGCCCGCTCGCCGCTTCTTCGGCAACGCGCTGCGACAGGCCGATGATCCTTTCGAGCCCGGCGGAAAGTGCGGCACGATCATGGCCGAAACAATCGAGCGCGCCGGCATCGATCAGCGCCTCGAAGACGCGCTTGCCGACGATCCTGGGATCGATGCGCCGGGCGAAATCCTCAAGGCTGTCAAAACCGCCCTCGGGACGCACGGCGACGATGTGGTCGACCGCCGCCTCGCCGACGCCCTTGATCGCCGCCAGCGCCCAGAAGATGCGGTTCTCGCCCACTTCAAACATCCGGTGCGAGGTCTGCACCGATGGCGGCGTGACCTCGATGCCGAGCCGCAGCGCGTCGCGCCGGAAATCGTTGAGCTTTTCGGTGTTGGCCATGTCGAAGGTCATCGACGCGGCGAGGAACTCGACCGGATAATGCGCCTTCAGATAGGCGGTCTGGTAGGCGACCATCGCGTACGCGGCCGCGTGCGACTTGTTGAAGCCGTAATCGGCGAACTTGGCCAAAAGATCGAAGATGAAGTCGGCCTGCGGCCTGGAGACGCCGCGCTCGACGGCGCCGTCGACGAAGCGCACGCGCTGCTTGTCCATCTCGGCGCGGATCTTCTTGCCCATGGCACGGCGCAAAAGGTCCGCTTCACCGAGCGAATAGCCGGCCAGGACCTGGGCGATCTCCATCACCTGTTCCTGATAAACGATGACGCCTTGCGTCTCCTCGACCAGATGGTCGATCTTCTCGTGGATCGAGGCGATCTGTTCGTCGCCATGCTTGCGGGCATTGTAGGTGGGGATGTTGTCCATCGGGCCGGGCCGGTAGAGCGCGACCAGCGCGATGATGTCCTCGATGCGGTCCGGCTTCATGCCGACCAGCGCTTTGCGCATGCCCGGGCTTTCCACCTGGAAGACGCCGACCGTCTCGCCGCGCGCCATCATCTCGTAGGTGGGCCGGTCGTCGAGCGGCAGCGCCGACAGGTCGATCGTCACACCGCGCCGCGCCAGCAGCTTCACCGCCGTCTCGAGCACCGTCAGCGTCTTCAGACCGAGAAAGTCGAACTTGACCAGTCCCGCATCCTCGACCCATTTCATATTGAACTGGGTGACCGGCATGTCCGAGCGCGGATCGCGGTAGAGCGGAACGAGTTGCGACAGTGGCCGGTCGCCGATGACGATGCCCGCCGCATGGGTCGAGGCGTGCCGGTAAAGCCCTTCGAGCTTGAGCGACATGTCGAGCAACTGGCCGACGATCGGTTCGCGCTCGCGCTCTTCGGCGAACTTGGCTTCGCCCTCTATGGCCTTGGCGAGCGTCGTCGGATTGGCCGGATTGTTGGGCACGAGCTTGCACAGCCGGTCCACCTGGCCATAGGGCATCTCCAGCACGCGACCCACGTCACGTAGCACGGCGCGCGCCTGCAGCGTTCCGAACGTGATGATCTGGGCGACCTGATCGCGGCCATACTTGTCCTGGACGTAGCGGATCACCTCGTCACGCCGTTCTTGGCAGAAGTCGATGTCGAAGTCCGGCATCGACACGCGATCGGGATTGAGGAAGCGCTCGAACAGGAGCGAAAAACGCAACGGGTCGATGTCGGTGATGGTCAGCGCCCATGCAACGAGCGAACCCGCGCCCGAGCCGCGGCCCGGACCGACGGGAATGTCCCTGGCCTTGGCCCATTTGATGAAGTCGGCAACGATCAGGAAGTAGCCGGGGAACTTCATCCCCTCGATGATCGACAGTTCGTGATCGAGCCGCTTGTCATAGTCTTCGCGGGTATAGCCATCGGCCATCCCCTGATGTTCGAGGCGCGCGTTCAGGCCCTCGATCGCCTGCCGGCGCAATTCGTCCGCCTCGGCCTTTTCCGCCTCGGCGGCGGTCGCGCCGTCGGGCACGGCGGCAAAGCGCGGCAGGATCGGATCGATCTTGCGCGGGAACCAGGAACAGCGCCGCGCGATCTCGACCGTGTTGGCGGTCGCCTCGGGCAGGTCCGAAAACAGCCGGATCATGTCAGCCGCCGGCTTGAGCCAATGGTCGGGCGCCAATCGGCGTCTGTCGTCCATCGACAAGAGCGCGCCATCGGCGATGGCGATCAGCGCGTCATGGGCCTCGAAGTCCGCGCGGTTCAGAAAGAACGCCTCGTTGGTGGCGACCAGCGGCAGATGATGGCGGTAGGCCAGTTCGACCGTCCGTGCCTCAAGGGCACGGTCCCACGATCCGTGCCGCTGCAGTTCGACATAAAGCCGGTCGCCGAACAAGGTCCTCAAAGTGACGAGACGCTGTTCGGCCAGTTTGCGGTGCCCGTCGGCAAGGGCGCTGCCGACGGGCCCCGACGGCCCGCCGGTCAGGCAGATGATGCCTTCGGCGCGTTGAGCCAGCCAGCCATCATGGATGCGCACGCAATCGAGATCGTCTTCGTCGAGATAGGCGCGGCTGACCAGTTCGACGAGGTTGCGGTAGCCGGTCTCGTTGGCCGCCAGCAGCACGATCGCCGCGTCGGTCGTCATGCCCTTGCCGCCCCGTCCCTGCCCGCGCTCATCGTCGCCCTCGCCATCGAACCGGATCGGCAACTGGCACCCGATGATGGGCTGGACGCCGGCTGCCGAAGCCTTCTGCGCGAATTCAAGCGCGCCGAACAGGTTGGCGGTGTCGGTGACGGCAATGGCCGGGGCGCCATTGTCTCTTGCCCAATCGATGACACGCGGCAGCTTGAGCGCGCCCTCAAGCAGCGAATAGGCCGAGTGGACGCGCAGATGAACGAAACCGGGCTCGATGAGCGATGCGCCGCCCGCTGGGTCCTGAGGTGCCAAACCGTCTTCTCCCTGCCGCTTCCGCGCGGAATCGCGCGCCTTTGCCAAGCGGACGATCCATCGTCATTTGCGGGCCGGCGAGAGTCCAGAGACGTGCGGCGAAATCCCCGATGTTCAGGCCGCTCGGCTCACAGATATCCAATCATCAGGGCGAGTGTCGCCACGAAGGAAGCGATCGAAAAGAAGGCGGCAAAATCGCGTGCAAGTTCCGGCATTATTCACTCCTATTCCCTTTATGTTCTTATCATGTTCTCTTTCTGCTCGCTTGTAAAGGGTCCATAATGGTGGCCACTGCACGGGGCAGTCCGATGGTTATCAAAGCGTGAAGGGTGCCGGGACGCTCAGGCGGCGGCGAAGGGCACCAGCCGGCCTTCGTCCATGGTGACGATCCGGTCCATCCGGCGGGCCAGCGTATGGTTGTGCGTGGCGAACAGCGCCGCCAGCCCGGACTGGCGCACCAAGGCTTCGAGTGCCTCGAACACGTAGGACGACGTCTCGGGATCGAGATTGCCCGTCGGCTCGTCGGCCAGAAGCACCAGCGGCGCATTGGCGACGGCGCGGGCGATGGCGACGCGCTGCTGCTCGCCGCCCGACAGCTCGGCGGGCCGGTGGGCGGCGCGCGGGCCGATGCGCATATAGTCGAGCAGTTCGCGCGCCCGCGTCTCCGCCTCGCGGCGGGCAAGGCCGCGAATCATTTGCGGGATCATGACGTTCTCGAGCGCCGAGAATTCCGGCAGCAAATGATGGAACTGGTAGACATAGCCGATGTCGTTGCGGCGGCGGGCGGTGCGCTCGCGGTCGCTGAGCGAGCCGCAGGGCTGGCCGGACAGGTACACTTCGCCGCCATCGGGCCGCTCCAGCAGGCCGGCGGTGTGCAGCAGCGTCGATTTGCCGGCGCCGGACGGGGCGACCAGCGCGACCATTTCGCCGGGCTTCAGCGAAAGGTCGGCGCCGCGCAGTACGTCGAGCGTATGGCCGGCTTCCTCATAGGCGCGCTCGACAGCCTCGAGTTTCAGCACCGGCGCCGTCATCACTCGTACCTCAGCGCTTCGACGGGATCGAGCTTGGCGGCCCGGCGGGCCGGGATGATCGCGGCAAGGAACGACAAGGCCAGCGACAGCAGAACGACGGCCAGCGTCTCGCCGGGGTTCATGCGGGCCGGTATCTCACTGAGGAAGCGGATCGTCGGGTCCCAGACCTCGGCGCCGGACACCCAGTTCATGAAGCGCTGAATGCCCTGAATGTTCCAGCATACCATCACGCCGAGCAGAACGCCCGCGGCGGTGCCGACGACGCCGACGCCCGTGCCGGCCATGATGAAGATGCGCAGGATCGACGACTGGCTGGCACCCATGGTGCGCAGGATGGCGATGCCCCTGCCCTTTTCCTTCACCAGCATGATCAGGCTGGAGATGATGTTGAGCGAAGCGACAAGGACGACGATCGACAGGATCAGGAACATGGCGTTGCGCTCGATCACCAGCGCCGAGAAGAACGCTGAGTTGCGCTGGCGCCAGTCGACCAGGAACATCGGCCGGTCGCCGGCCTCCTCGATCAGCGGCCGGTAGGCGTCGACCGCGTCGGGATCGTCGATGAAGATCTCGATCAGTTGCGCGACGCCTTCGGAGTTGAAATAGAGCTGGGCTTCCTCGAACGGCATGAAGATGATCGAACCGTCATATTCGCTCATGCCCATCTCGAAGATGGCCGCCACCGGATAGGATTTGACGCGCGGGGTCGTGCCGAACGGCGTCACATCGCCGTCGGGCGAAACGAGCGTGATCCGGTCGCCGGCGATCAGGCCGAGATTGCGCGCCATGCGGATGCCGATAACGACGCCCTCACCCGCCGCGAACGGCACGAGCGATCCTTCGGTCAGATTGCCGGAAATCGATTCAAGGCGCGAAAAGTCTTCGGCGCGCACGCCGCGCACCAGCGCGCCCGTGCCGGCGCCGACATTGCCCGATGCCAGCGTCTGCCCCTCGATCAGCGGCACGGCCAGCGTGACGCCATCGACGGCGGTGATGCGGGCCGCGACTGCGTCATAGTCGTCGAGCGGGCGCTCGATCGGCTGCACGATGACATGGCCGTTCAGCCCCAAGATGCGGTCGAGAAGTTCGGCGCGGAAGCCGTTCATCACCGCCATGACGATGATCAGCGCGGCGACGCCCAGCGTCACGCCGACCAGCGAGATGATCGTGACGATGGAGACCGCTGCCTCTTTCTTGCGGGGCCGCAGATAGCGCCAGGCGATCATGCGCTCGAAGGCCGAGAACGGTCCGGCGGATCCGTCCGTGCGGCCGTTGCCGGCCGCTTGTGTCTCGGTCGCTTCAGGCGTTGTGGCGCGCACCGCGATCAGGCCTCCGAAACGCGGGCGATCGCGGCGTCGAGATCGAGTTCATGCTTTTCGCCGGTCGCGCGGTCCTTGAGTTCGACCACACCGGATTTGACGCCACGCGGGCCGATGACGATCTGCCATGGCAAGCCGATCAGGTCGGCGGTGGCGAATTTTGCGCCCGGTCGCTGGTCGGTATCGTCCAGGAGCGGATCGATGCCGGCATTGACCAGGGCGCCGTAGGCGCGTTCCGACCAGTCGTCGCAATCGGCATCGCCGGGCTTCATGTTGACGATCACCGCGCCGAAGGGTGCGACGCTTTTCGGCCAGACGATGCCATTGTCGTCGTGCGAGGCTTCGATGATAGCCCCGATCAGGCGCGAGGGCCCGATGCCGTAGGAGCCCATCGAGACCGGCACGTCCTTGCCGTCGGGGCCGGCCACGGTTGCGCCCAGCGGTTCGGAATATTTGGTGCCGAAATGGAAGATGTGGCCGACTTCGATGCCGCGCGCGGAGACCTTGTCGCTCTCCGCGATGCCGGCCCATGCGGCCTCGTCATGCATCTCGTCGGTCGCCGCATAGGGCGTCGTCCACCGATCGACGATCGCCGCGATGGCGCCGTCGTCGCCGAAGTCGATATCCTCTCCGGGCACACCCATGTCCATGAACGCCTTCTGGCAGAAGACTTCCGATTCGCCGGTCTCGGCCAGGATGATGAATTCGTGGCTCAGGTCGCCGCCGATCGGACCCGTGTCGGCGCGCATCGGGATCGATTTGAGGCCGAGGCGGTCGAAGGTGCGCAGATAGGCGACGAACATGCGATTGTAGGCAGCCTTGGCGCCCTCGTAATCGAGATCGAACGAATAGGCATCCTTCATCAGGAACTCACGGCCGCGCATGACGCCGAAGCGCGGACGCACCTCGTCGCGGAACTTCCACTGGATGTGGTAGAGGTTCAGCGGCAAATCCTTGTAGGAGCGCACGTAGGACCGGAAGATGTCGGTGACCATCTCCTCGTTGGTCGGCCCGTATAGCATGTCGCGCTCGTGCCGGTCGGTAATGCGCAGCATCTCCTGGCCGTAATCGTCGTAACGCCCGCTTTCACGCCACAGATCGGCGGGCTGGATGGTCGGCATCAGGATCTCGACGGCACCGGCGCGATTCTGTTCCTCGCGCACGATATCGTTGATGCGCTCGAGCACCTTCTTGCCCAGCGGCAGCCACGAATAGATGCCGGCGGCCTGCTGGCGGATCATGCCGGCGCGCAGCATCAGCCGGTGCGAGACGATCTCGGCTTCCTTGGGGTTTTCCTTCAGGATCGGCAGAAAGTATCTGGAAAGGCGCATGGAGGTTCCGGCTTCAGGCAGGGCGGCATGTAAGCCGCGGAATCAGTCAAGCGTAAGGCCCGCGTGCGGACCTTCTAGACCGGGCGGTACCGAATGCAAAGGCTCAAGGGAAAGCGGCCCGAATTTGTCCGCAACGGAGGCAAAGGGCGCGATTTATGACGTTTGGATCAAAAGTTAGCCTGAATTTACGGGTGACAAGCGCCATCGCTGTTGCTAGCTTCCGGCCTCGACTGCAGGGCGGCTTGCCGCTCGTGGTCGGAAACGGGTCAAGGTCTTGGGAGGAACCGATTTTCTGGCGCTCTTGGAGCTGCCGCTTCCCCTGCGGAAGAGGACGAAAATCACCCGTTTTGAAATGGCAGGACTTCGGTCCTGCCATTTTGCTTGTGGCGGCGCGAAAACGCCCACCGGTCAATCCCGCGAACTGTAGTCCGGCACGATGCGCGGCAGATCGTCGACGCTCCAGCCCATGACGACCGTCAAAAAATAGAAGACCGCGAACACGGCGATTGCGATGGCGGTCGTCAGCAACAGCTTGAAGCCGATGCGCGGCGCGACCGGCGCGCCGGCTTCCGTGCCCGGTTCGACATGGCCGGCCTCGGCCTGCGAGCGCACGCCGATGGGCAGCACGGCGAACAGCGTGACCCACCAGATGATGAAGAAGATGGCGACCGCCGAAAGCCAGCCCATCAGCCGGACACCTCTTCAAGCTCGATCAGCGTGCCGTCGAAATCCTTGGGGTGCAGAAACAGCACCGGATTGCCGTGCGCGCCGATCTTCGGTTCTCCGTCGCCGAGCACCCGCACGCCCTGCGCCGAAAGCCGGTCGCGAGCGGCGATGATGTCGGTGACCTCGTAGCACATGTGATGGATGCCGCCGGCCGGATTGCGCTCGATGAACGCGGCCACAGGCGAGCCCTCGCCCAAAGGCTCGAGAAGTTCGGTCTTGGTGTTGTCGAGTTCGACGAAGACGACTGTCACGCCGTGCTCGGGCAGCGGCTGCGGCTCGGAGACGGTCGCTCCGAGCGTGTCGCGGTATTTGCGCACCGCTGCCGCCAGATCCGGCACGGCGATGGCCACATGGTTCAAACGTCCGATCATGGCCCTTCCCTACACCCGGTCGACCAGCACCGTCACGAGCGGCTTTTTGCCCCAGGCATTGCGGGCGGCTGCGCGCACGGCCCGGCCGACGGCGTCCTCGACGCCGTCGAGGTCCTTGCGGCGCCCGCGCGGCATGCTCTCGACGGCGCCGACAACCGCGTCGAACAGGATGTCTTCGAGATCCTCGCCATGGGCATCGGCGCGGGGCAACCCGATCGCGACGACCTGCGGCTCGGCGGCGATCTCGTGCTTGCGGTCGAGGATCACCGAGACCGAGACATGACCGGCAAACGACAGGCGGCGCCGGTCATTGACACCAACCGCATCATCGTCGCCGATGATCTTGCCGTCCTTGAAGATCTGTCCGTGCGGCACATCGTCGATGGTTTCCGGCGCGCCGGGTGCCAGCCTCACCATGTCGCCATTGCGCGCGTCCATGACGTCGGCAATGCCCTCCTCGCGCATCAGTTTGGCGTGGGCCGCCAGATGGGCCGCCTCGCCATGGACCGGGACACCGATCTTCGGCCGCGTCCATTTGTACATCTGCCGCAGTTCGTTGCGGCGCGGGTGACCCGAAACGTGCACCAGCGCGTCCGTGTCCTCGATCACCTCGATGCCCATGTCGATCAGCCGGTTCTTGGTCTCCAGGATCGCCTTCTCGTTTCCGGGGATGGTGCGCGAGGAATAGACGACCGTATCGCCGGCGGTCAGCTTCACATCGCGCATCTCGTCGCGGCCGAGCTTGGCCAGCGCCGCACGCGGCTCGCCCTGCGAGCCGGTCAGGATGATCACGACCTGGTTGCGGGGAATATGGCCGAACTCGTCCTCGCCGAGAAACGGATCGAGCCCCTCCATGTAGCCAAGGTCGGTCGCGACATCGACGACGCGCTTCATCGAACGACCCATCAGCAGCACGCGGCGTCCGGCGGTCTGCGCCGCCTCGGCGATCGACTTGATGCGGCCGACATTGGACGAAAAGGTCGTCACCGCGACGCGGCCCGAGGCGTTGGTGATGACCTCCGCGAGGCCTTCGGAGACCTGCCGCTCCGACGGCGATTCGCCTTCGCGCATCGCGTTGGTGGAATCGCAGACCAGCGCCAGCACGCCTTCGTCGCCGAGCGCGCGGAACCGTGGCTCGTCGGTCAGCGGGCCAAGCGCCGGGTCGGTGTCGTTCTTCCAGTCGCCGGTGTGCAGCACCATGCCCGCCGGCGTCCGGATGGCGAGCGATACCGGTTCGGGGATGGAATGGGTCACGGCGATCGCCTCGATCTCGAACGGGCCGATCGTGAAGCGCTGGCCGCCATCGTAGATTTCAACCGGAATTTTCGGCGCGCCATGTTCACCCTGCGCCTTTGCCTCCAGCATGCCGGCGCCGAACGGCGTCATGTGAACAGGCATGGCGCCGTCGGGCGAGAGCTTTTCATACAGCGCGAGCAGCGCGCCGTAATGGTCCTCGTGTGCGTGGGTGATGACGATGCCGGCGAGGTTCTTGCGCTCGGCCTCGATGAAACGGATGTCCGGCAGGACCAGGTCGACGCCCGGCAGGTCAGGACCCGGAAAGGTGACGCCACAGTCGACGATCAGCCATTGCCGGCGTTCCTTCGGCCCATAGCCGTAAAGGGCGAAGTTCATGCCGATCTCGCCGACACCGCCCAGGGGTACAAATACCAATTCAGTCATGTAGTTCCTTTGCCGCCAAGCGGCGCGGGCGGCGTTTACCGCCCTGGTTGTTTGAAGAAGACATCGCCTGCGGCAAACGTTGTGGACGTGCCGTCGGGCAGGCGCAAGATCAGATATCCGTCCGCGTCGATATCCTCGAAGATGCCCTGATGGGTCGCATTGTCGAGCGTGACGGTCAGGGGTTGTCCGCGGCCCCGCGCGTGATCGAGCCAGCGCTCACGGATCGCTGTGGTGTTCCGGCCGCGATTCCAGTCATTGAGGACTTTGGCGAATGCGCCGGCCAGATGGTGAAACAACGACCGCGACGTTGCATCCGGCCGATGAGCGGTGAGATGGGTCGCCGGATAGGGCGTATCAAGGGGGTGCGACGTCACGTTGATACCGCAGCCGATGATGACGGCGTTCGTGCCGTCCGGCGCCGACAGGCTTTCAAGCAGGATGCCACAGCATTTTGCGCCATCGATCAGGACGTCGTTCGGCCATTTCAGTGCGATGGATGGACCGCCCTCGCCCAGTTCGGCTGCTACTGCGTCACGCACGGCCAGACCCGTCACCAGTGGCAAAAAGCCGATCCGATCGACGGGAGCCGGATCGACCAGCACGAGCGAGCCGAACAGATTGCCCGGCGGCGACGACCAGGGCCGGCCACGCCGGCCGCGCCCTTGCGTCTGTTCGCCGGCGGTGAGCCACAAGCGTCCCTCGCCCGCTGACCGTTCGCGCACCAGCGCGGCAAGATCGGCGTTGGTCGAGCCGGTGGTCGCCACGTGGGCAGCGCGCCAGTCGGGCAGACCGGGGATCGGCTCGAAGACGAGCGTCTCGGACATGCGTCAGAAGAAGGTCCGGGCGGCCGCTTCGGCATAGGCGGCAATCGGCCCGCCAAAGACGATATAGGCCAGAACGAACACGCCGCTGGCGCCCATCACCAGCCGCAACTCGCCGGCGGGCGCCACGAACCGGCCCTCGGCATCGTCGAACCACATGATTTTGACGATGCGCAGATAATAGTAGGCGCCGACCACGGAGGAGAGAACGCCGATGATGGCGAGCGGCCAAAGGCCCGCTTCGACAGCGGCAAGAAAGACGTACCATTTCCCCCAGAAGCCGGCGAGCGGCGGAATGCCGGCCAGCGAGAACATCAGCGCGGTCAGGATGGCGGCCATCAGCGGGTTGTTGGACGCATAGCCGGCCAGATCGCTGATCTGCTCGACATTGCCTTCGTCCTTGCGCCGCATGGCCAGGATGAAGGCGAACGTGCCGAGCGTCATCGCCAGATAGATCGCCATATAGAGCATGACGCCCTGAACGCCGGCCACGGTGCCGGCGGCAAGTCCGACCAACGCGTAGCCCATATGGCCGATCGACGAGTAGGCCATCAGGCGCTTGATGTTGCGCTGGCCGATGGCGGCGAATGCGCCGAGCACCATCGAGGCAATCGAGATGAAGACGATGATCTGCTGCCAGTCCGCTGTCACGGGCTGGAAAGCGTCCATGACGACGCGCACGAGCATCGCCATGGCGGCCATCTTGGGGGCCGCCGCGAAGAAAGCCGTCACCGGCGTCGGCGCGCCTTCATAGACGTCGGGCGTCCACATGTGGAACGGCACGGCGGAGATCTTGAAGGCCAGCCCGGTCAGCAGGAAGACAAGGCCGAACAGAACGCCAATCGAACGCTCTCCGCCGGTGACGGCAGCGGCGATCTCGTCAAAACCGATATGGCCGGTGAAGCCGTAGATGAGCGAGATGCCGTACAGCATCATGCCGGAGGAAAGCGCGCCGAGGACGAAGTATTTCAGGCCCGCTTCGGTCGACCGGGCGCTGTCGCGGTTGATGGCGGCAATCACGTAAAGCGCCAGCGACTGCAGTTCGAGCGCCATGTAGAGCGACAGGAGATTGTCCGCCGACACCATCAGCATCATGCCGAGCGTCGACAGCGCGATCAGGATCGGGAACTCGAACCGGTCGAACTTCTCCTCGCGGGCAAAGCCCACCGACATGACCAGCGCCACGATCGAGCCGATCAGCACCAGCATCTTCATGAAGAAGGTGAAGGCGTCGTGCACGTAGGCGCCGCCGAAGGCCGGGCCCATGGGCGCGAAGAACACCATCCAGCCGAGCGCGGCGACCAGCAGCGCGACGGTCAGCGAAGTGACGATCGCGTTGGCGCTTTCCTTGCGGACGAAAACGCCGACCATCAGAAGCGCCATCGCGCCGATGGCGATGAGCAGTTCCGGCGCGGCGATCACAAGGCTTTGTGCGAGTTCTTGTGCGGTCATCGGGAGCGGTCCGTTCAGTTCATCTGCGCGGCGACATCGCCGGCCGCGGCTGCCGCCTGGAGCGCCGCATTGTAATCGACAAGAAGGGCCTCGACCGACGGTCCGATCACGTCAAGGACGGGCGCGGGATAGACGCCGAAGAAGATGGTCAGGACGACGAGCGGATAGAGCAGCACCTTTTCGCGCGTCGTCAGGTCGAGCAGCGATTTGAGCGTTTCCTTTTCCAGCGCACCGAAGATGACGCGGCGATAGAGCCACAGCGCATAGCCGGCCGACAGGATCACGCCGGTGGCCGCAAAGACCGCGAACCATGTATTGACCCGGAACAGGCCCATCAGGGTGAGGAATTCGCCGACAAAGCCGGACGTTCCCGGCAGGCCGACATTGGCCATGGTGAAGACCATGAAGGTGACCGCGTAGGCCGGCATGTTGTGCACCAGCCCGCCATAGGCGGCGATTTCGCGCGTGTGCAGCCGGTCGTAGACGATGCCGACGCACAGGAATAGCGCGCCGGAGACAAGGCCGTGCGACAGCATCTGGAAGATCGCGCCTTCGACGCCCTGCACATTGGCGGCGAAGATGCCCATTGTGACAAAGCCCATATGAGCGACCGACGAATAGGCGATCAGCTTCTTCATGTCCTGCTGCATCATCGCGACCAGCGAGGTGTAGATGATGGCGATGACCGAAAGAGCGAAGACAAGCCAGGCCAGATCGGCCGAGGCGAGCGGGAACATGGCGAGCGAGAAGCGGATGAAGCCGTAGCCGCCGAGCTTCAGAAGAACACCCGCCAGGATGACCGAGCCCGCCGTCGGCGCCTCGACGTGGGCGTCGGGCAGCCAGGTGTGCACCGGCCACATCGGCATCTTGACCGCAAAGGAGGCGAAGAAGGCCAGCCACAGCCAGAACTGCATTTGCGGCGGGAAATCGTGGGCCAGAAGCTCGGGGATCGATGTCGTGCCGGCCTCCCAGTACATCGCCATGATCGCCAGCAGCATCAGCACCGAGCCGAGCAGCGTGTAGAGAAAGAACTTGAACGAGGCGTAGACCCGCCGCTTTCCGCCCCACACGCCGATGATGATGAACATCGGGATCAGGCCGCCTTCGAAGAAGACGTAGAACAGGACGATGTCGAGCGCGCAGAAGACGCCGATCATCAGCGTTTCAAGGATCAGGAAGGCCAGCATGTAGGCCTTCACGCGGTCCTTGATCGCGTCCCAGCTCGCCAGGATGCAGATCGGCATCAGGAAGGTCGTCAGGATGACGAACAGCATGGAGATGCCGTCGACGCCCATCCGGTAGGTCAAGCCGCCGCCGAGCCATGCGGCCTCCTCGACGAACTGGAAGCCGGGATTGGACGTGTCGAATCCGGCCCAGATCAGGAGCGAGACCAGGAAGGTGAAGACCGTCGTCAGCAGCGCGACCATGCGAATGTTGCGCAGGCCAAGCTCCGTCTCGTCGGAGATGAAGAAGATGACGAGGACACCGACCAGCGGCAGGAAGGTGACGAGCGAAAGCAGCGGCATGCCGGCCATCACAGGGCTCCTCCGAGCATCATCCAGGTGATGAGCGCGGCCAGGCCGATCATCATCGCAAAGGCGTAGTGGTAGAGATATCCCGACTGCAGACGGACCACGCGGCCGGTCACATCGGTGACGCGTTTGGCGACGCCGTTGGGTCCGAAACCGTCGATCAGCCAGCCATCGCCACGCTTCCAAAGGAAGGTGCCCAGGCGCTTGGCCGGATTGACGAACAGGAAGTCGTAGAGTTCGTCAAAGTACCATTTGTTGAGCAGGAACTGGTAAAGGCCGCGATGCTGGCGGGCCAGAGCCGCCGGCGTTTCGGGCGAGCGGATATACATGTACCAGGCCGTGACGAGGCCGATCAGCATGGCCACCGCCGGGCTGGCCTTCACCCAGAACGCCACCTCGTGGAACTCTTCGAGAATGTGATTGTCCGGACCGGCGAACAAAGCGGTGCGGAAGAAGTCGTTGTACCAGCCCTCATGATGGCCGTGGCCGACAAAGGCCGAATAGAAGAAAAAGCCCGACAGCAGCGCGCCGACGGCGAGGATGTAGAGCGGCACCAGCATCACCGGCGGCGATTCATGGACATGGTGCATGACATCGGCGGTGGCGCGCGGCTTGCCGTGGAAGGTCATGAAGATCAGCCGCCACGAGTAGAACGAGGTCATGACCGCAGCAATCAGCAGCATGCCGAAGGCAAAGCCCGCCGCCGCATTATGGCCGACAAACGCGCTCTCGATGATGGCGTCCTTCGAAAAGAAGCCCGCGGTGCCGATGTAGGTGCCCGGAATGCCGACGCCGGTCAGCGCGATCGTGCCGATGATCATCATCCAGTAGGTCATCGGGATGTGCTTCCGAAGGCCACCCATCTTGCGCATGTCCTGCTCGTCGGAGACCGCATGGATCACCGAGCCGGCGCCCAGGAACAGAAGCGCCTTGAAGAAGGCGTGGGTGAACAGGTGGAACATCGCCGCGCCATAGGCGCCGACGCCCAGCGCGACGAACATGTAGC
Source organism: Oceaniradius stylonematis (assembly GCF_965223445.1). Classification (NCBI taxonomy): domain Bacteria; kingdom Pseudomonadati; phylum Pseudomonadota; class Alphaproteobacteria; order Hyphomicrobiales; family Ahrensiaceae; genus Oceaniradius; species Oceaniradius stylonematis. The sequence goes on along the minus strand of NZ_OZ244994.1, from coordinate 3,306,283 downwards.
CAAGCTGCGAACAGGTCGAATAGGCGATGACGCGCTTGATATCGTTCTGAACGAGACCGACGGTTGCCGCAAAGAAGGCCGTGATCGCGCCGACGATGGTGACGACGGTCAGCGCGTCGGGCGAGAATTCGAAGATCGGCGACAGGCGTGCGACCATGAAGACGCCGGCCGTGACCATTGTGGCGGCATGGATCAGCGCGGAGACGGGCGTCGGGCCCTCCATCGCGTCGGGCAGCCAGGTGTGCAGCATGAACTGGGCGGACTTGCCCATCGCGCCCAGGAACAGGAGCAGGCAGACCACGGTCAGCGCTTCGCCGGCGGTCAGGTCCATCCACAGGAAGCGGAACAGCACTTCGCGGGCGGCTTCGGACGCCTCGCCATCGACGGACGCGAAGGCGGCGGCATTGGCAAAGATCGTGTCAAGATTGACCGAGCCGAACAACACGAAAACGCCGAAGATGCCCAGGATGAAGCCGAAGTCCCCCACCCTGTTAACGATGAAGGCCTTCATGGCCGCGTTGTTGGCGGATGCCTTCTTGTACCAGAAGCCGATCAGCAGATAGGAGGCGAGACCGACGCCCTCCCAGCCGAAGAACATCTGGACCAGATTGTCGGCCGTCACCAGCATCAGCATGGCGAAGGTGAACAGCGACAGATAGGCGAAGAAGCGCGGCCGGTGCGGATCGTCGTGCATGTAGCCGATCGAATAGATGTGGACCAGCGACGAGACCGTGTTGACGACGACCAGCATGACGACCGTCAGCGTGTCGATGCGGAACGCCCAGTTGACGTCCAGATTGCCCGAACCGATGAAACGCATCACTTGAACGGTGCGCGGCTCGGCCTCCGAAAAGCCGACCGTGATCAGCGCAATCCAGGACAGGATCGCGGCGATCACCAGGAAGCCGGACGTGATGTATTCGCAGGCCTTGGCACCCAGCGCGCGGCCGCCGAAGCCGGCAATCAGCGCGCCCAGAAGCGGCAGGAAGACGATGGCGTGATACATGGGTGCGATCAGCCCTTCATCATGTTGACGTCTTCGACGGCGATCGAGCCGCGATTTCGGAAGAAGACGACCAGTATGGCGAGACCGATGGCCGCTTCGGCAGCCGCGACGGTCAGGACGAACAGCGCGAAGACCTGGCCGACCAGATCCTGCAGATGCGCCGAGAAGGCGACGAAATTGATGTTCACCGCCAGAAGGATCAGCTCGACGCTCATCAGAATGACGATGACGGACTTGCGGTTCAAAAAGATGCCGAAGATGCCGATGACGAACATCAGCGCCGAGACGGTCAGATAATGGGCAATGGTGATGGTCATGTGATCGGTCTCAAAGTCCCTTGCCGCTTTCGACGTCGACAAGCTCGACCGCCTTTTCGGGGTCGCGGGCGACCTGCTCGCCAATGTTCTGGCGCTTGATGTGCGGGCGCGGATCGCGCAGCGTCAGCACGATGGCGCCGATCATGGCGACCAGAAGCACGAGCCCCGCGATCTGGAAGAAATAGACATAGTCCGTATAGAGGATGTCGCCGAGCGCCGCCGTGTTGGGCCGCGCTGCCGGATCGGGTGTTGGCAGGGCGGGCGTGCCCGACGGCTCGATCGCCAGAGACTGGCCGACGACCACGATGAGCAGCTGGGCTGCGATGACGACGCCGACCAGAACGCCGATGGGCGCATATTCGGCGATGCCCTTCCTGAACGTCACGCGGTTCACTTCCAGCATCATGACGACGAACAGGAAGAGGACCGCGACCGCGCCGACATAGACGGCCAGAAGGATCATGCCGAGGAACTCGGCACCGGTCAGCACGAACAGCGCAGACGCGTTGAAAAAGGTGAGGATCAGATAGAGCACCGAATGCACGGGATTGCGCGCCACCACCACCATGACGGAGCTGGCGACTGCAATGAATGCAAACATGTAAAAGAACGCCGCTGCGATGCCGGTCAACAGCATGTGTTCCCCCGATCGATGGTCTGCCGGCTGCCCTCTAGCAGTCCCGGCCTATCGGGACCAGACGCATTTGGTTGAACGCGTCGGCCCTGTTGTTGTCGTTGTGCCGGCCGGCTAGCGGTAGGGAGCGTCGAGCGCCATGTTGCGGGCGATCTCGCGTTCCCACCGGTCCCCGTTGGCCAGCAGTTTGTCCTTGTCGTAATAGAGTTCCTCACGGGTTTCCGTGGCGAACTCGAAATTGGGTCCCTCGACGATGGCGTCGACGGGGCAGGCTTCCTGGCAGAAGCCGCAATAGATGCATTTGACCATGTCGATGTCGTAGCGCACCGTGCGCCGCGTGCCGTCATTGCGGCGCGGTCCGGCTTCGATCGTGATGGCCTGCGCCGGGCAGATCGCCTCGCACAGTTTGCAGGCGATGCAGCGCTCTTCGCCATTGGGATAGCGGCGCAGCGCATGTTCGCCACGGAAGCGCGGGCTCAGCTTGCCCTTCTCGTGCGGGTAGTTGATCGTCGCCTTGGGCGCCACGAACCGGCGCATCGCCAGGAAGAAGGCGCTGACGAATTCGGCCAGAAGCAGCGACTTGGCGGCTTGTGCGAATGTGCTCATCTGCTCTCTTCCCTTCTTATGCCCAGCCCGTCAGCTTCAGGAAGGCGGCGGTGGCCACCACCATGAACAGCGAGATCGGCAGGAACACCTTCCAGCCAAGACGCATGAGCTGGTCGTAGCGGTAACGCGGCACGATCGTCTTGACCATGGCGAACATGAAGAACACCAGGCACAGCTTGAACATGAACCAGAAGACGCCCGGCAGCCATGTGAACGGCGCGAAATCGAACGGCGGCAGCCATCCGCCCATGAACAGGATCACCGTCAGCGCGCACATCAGAAGGATGGCGATGTATTCGCCGAGCATGAAAAGCATGTAGGGCGTCGAGGAGTACTCGATCATGTGGCCGGCGACGAGTTCGGATTCGGCCTCGACAAGATCGAACGGCGGACGGTTCGTCTCGGCCAGCGCCGAGATGAAGAAGATGACAAACATCGGGAACAGGCCCAACCAGTGCCAGTCCAGCAAGGTGTTGGGCAGGCCGAGACGTGTGCCAAGTCCATCCTGCTGCGACAGGACGATGTCGGTCATGTTGAGCGAGCCGACCAGCAGCAGAACGGTGACGATGACGAATCCGATGGAGACTTCATAGGACACCATCTGCGCGGCCGAGCGCAGGGCGCCGAGGAAAGGATATTTTGAGTTCGAAGCCCAGCCGGCCATGATCACGCCGTAGACCTCGAGCGCCGAGACGGCGAAGACGAACAGGATACCGACATTGATGTTGGCAACCGCCCAGCCCTGCTGAACCGGGATCACCGCCCATGCGGCAAGCGCCAGAACCGCGGAGACCAGGGGCGCGAGCAGGAAGATGCCCTTGTTGGCGCCCGACGGGATGATCGGTTCCTTGATCACGAACTTCAGAAGATCGGCAAACGACTGCAGAAGGCCGAACGGGCCGACCACGTTGGGGCCGCGGCGCGACATCACGGCCGCCCAGATCTTCCGGTCGGCATAGAGGATGAAGGCGGTGAAAACGAGCAGCACCACCAGCAGCGCCAGCGAATGGACAAGGATCAGGATGCCGGGAAGCACGTAGGTCTCAAACATGGCCGGTGGTCCGTTCCATCATGGCTGTCACACCGCTCATTCCGCAGCTTCCGCAAAACCCTTGCGCGCCAGTGAGGAGCATTCGGCCATGACTGCCGATGCGCGCGCTATCGGGTTGGTCAGATAGAAGTCTTTGACCGGCGATGCAAACGCCGATTTGCCAAGGCGCCCACCCTTTTTGGCCAAGGCCTGAACATCGGACGCAAGGCCCGGTTCGATGGCGCCGACATCGGCGAAATGCGGGTGCGCCTCGAAAAGCTTGGCGCGCAGCTGGCCAAGCGAATCGAACGGCAGCCTGTGGCCAAGCACATCGGACAGGGCGCGCAGGATTGCCCAGTCCTCGCGCGCGTCGCCCGGCGCGAACCCGGCGCGGTTGGTGGCCTGCACGCGGCCTTCCGTGTTCACATAGATGGCCGATTTTTCCGTGTAGGCGGCAGCCGGCAGGATGATGTCGGCATGGTGTGCGCCGACGTCGCCGTGGGTGCCGATGTAGATGGTGGTCGCGCCGTCTTTGCGTTTGCGCAGGTCGAGTTCGTCCGCGCCGAGCAGGAAAAGGACATCGGTGTCGGTGACCATCCTGGCGGCGTCCAGACCGCCCTCGCCCGGCACGAAGCTCAGATCGAGCCCGCCGACACGTGCCGCCGCCGTGTGCAGCACCGAAAAGCCGTTCCAGTCTTCGGAAACGGCGCCGACCTGATCGGCCAGCCTGGCCGCCAGTCCGAGTATGGCAGCGCCATCGCCGCGCGCGATCGCGCCCTGCCCGACGATGATCAGCGGGCGTTTGGCCTTTTTCAGCCTGGAGGCGAATTTGTGGTTGCCGTCGGCCAGATCCTTGAGCGTTTCGGGACCGGCGCCGAGCGCTTCGTAATCGTAGCGCAGATCGCCCATGTCGCCGATCACGCCGATCGGGATCGGCGCGGCCCGCCAGGCCTTGCGGATGCGGGCGTTGAGCACCGACGCTTCAAATCGCGGATTGGCGCCGACGATCAGGATCGCGTCGGCATCCTCGATGCCGTCGATGGTCGCGTTGAAGATGTAGGAGGCGCGGCCGCGCGCGGGATCGAGTGCGGCACCGTCCTGGCGGCAATCGATGTTGGCCGAACCAAGGCTCTCCATCAGCGTCTTGAGCGCGAACATCTCCTCGACACCGGCCAGATCGCCGGCGATGGCGCCGACCGCTTCGCCGGACTTGCCGTCGAGCGCCGCCTTGACCGCGCCGAACGCCTCGCTCCACGAGGCCGGCTTGAGCTTGCCGTCAGTGCCGCGCACATAGGGGCGGTCGAGACGCTGGGTGCGCAGCCCGTCCCAGATGAAGCGCGTCTTGTCGGAGATCCACTCCTCGTTCACCGCTTCGTTGACGCGCGGCATGATGCGCTTGACTTCCTTGCCGCGCGTATCGACGCGGATGGCCGAGCCGACCGCGTCCATGACATCGACCGACTCGGTCTTGGTCAGTTCCCACGGACGGGCCTGGAACGCATAGGGGCGCGATGTCAGCGCGCCGACCGGGCACAGATCGATCACATTGCCCTGCAATTCGCTCGTCATGGCCTGTTCGAGATAGGTGGTGATCTCGGCATCCTCGCCACGGCCGATCAGGCCCAGTTCGGAAATGCCGGCGACTTCGGTCGTGAAGCGGACACAGCGCGTGCAGTGGATGCAGCGCGTCATGATCGTCTTGACGAGCGGGCCGATATATTTGTCCTCGACCGCGCGCTTGTTCTCTTGGAAGCGCGAGGAATCGATGCCATAGGCCATCGCCTGATCCTGCAGATCGCACTCGCCGCCCTGGTCGCAGATCGGGCAGTCGAGCGGATGGTTGATCAGCAGGAACTCCATCACGCCTTCGCGGGCCTTCTTGACCATCGGCGTGTTGGTGAACACCTCCGGCGGCTGGCCTTCGGGTCCGGGGCGCAGGTCGCGAACGCCCATGGCGCACGACGCGGCAGCCTTGGGCGGACCGCCTTTCACCTCGACCAGGCACATGCGGCAATTGCCGGCGATCGACAGGCGCTCATGATAGCAAAAGCGCGGAATCTCGGCGCCCGCCTCCTCGCACGCCTGCAACAGCGTGTAGTGGTCCGGGACCTCGATTTCCTTGCCGTCAACCTTGATCAGGGCCATGGAAGCTTTCCGTCATATCCGTCGTTTGTCTCACGCGCAGCGCTGGTCTTGCCACAGCTTGCCGTGCGGCAGATGCGCCCAGTCGAACGCATGGTCCGTATTGCCGTGCCGGGCCAAATGGTCAAGCCGTTCGCGCGCCTCCAGAGGCGAAGGTCGATGCCCATCCTCCACCCACCACATGGCAAAATGGTGTGATGCGATCGCATCAAACCATTCGGCCTTGCGGCGATAGACCTGCTTGTGGACGGTGTTCCACACATAATGTTCGAGGTCGGCCGGCGTTTGCCAGACGCTCAGGTTCAGGATGACGCGTGGATTGCCGAACAGGCGTCTGCCGAGCGCGGCAAGATCGGCGCCCTGGAAGCGCCAGACGAAACCGGGCGACCGGTCGGCAACCGCGTTGACCGCATCTAGGCGTTGCACGAAGCCGGCCATGGCCGGGTCGTCGAGCGGATGCTTCGCGCGGGCAATGTTGGCCTCGGCCAGAAGCACGAGCCTTCCTCCGTGTCCTGCCGGCCTTCTGTCGCGGGCCGGTCAATGGGCCGGCCCGGACGCCTGGGCGCCCGGGCCGATGGGTCCGTCTCAGCGCGGCTCCTTGCCGAACTTTTTGACATATTCGTCGCGGCCGCCCTCGGCGAGCGCGGCAGCCTGCGCGATCCAGTCGTCACGTTCGATACGGCCCTTGAACTGCAGATAGTCATCCACCCAGGCGACTTCGTTGGCGGTCCACTCGGCGATCTGCCCGAAGGTCCAGATGCCAAGGCCGTTGAGCACAGATTCAAGCTTGGGGCCGACGCCGGCAATCATCTTCAGGTCGTCCGGTTTGGCCGGCTTTTCCGCCTTGGAGGGCTGCTTGAAGTCCTCGGGCATGATGTCAGCCGCCGATGCGGGTCCGCCCGGGCGTGCGGGCACGGACGCCACCGGCTCGGCGGACGGCACCAGCCGGACGACCGATGTCTCGGCAGCCTTGGCCTCGGCGGTGCCGTTGGCTTTCTTGGCGGACGCCTTGGGCGCGGCTGCGGGCGCCGGCGCGGCGGCCTTCACCTTGGGTGCCTTGACCGGCTTGGGGGCGGCCGTTGCGTCGGCCTTCATGCCGGACTTGGGCGCGGCTTTGGCGGCCGGTTTCGCCTTGGCGGCAACCGCCGTCTTGACGGCCGTCTCGGCCTTGCGCTTCGGCGCCGGCGTGGCCGCGGTCTTGGCAGCCGGCGCCTTGGCTTCGGCGGTTGCTTCACCCGTGCCGAAGGACCATTCGAATTTCAGCGGGTTGACGCCGTCGAGCGCCGGCGGCGCGAAGGGCGAGATGTCGCGCGTTGCCTTCTGCATCCGCACGGCATTGTCCATCATGCCGGTCATTGCGCCGAACATGGTGCCCATCATCTGGCTGGTCGCGCCCATCGAGACGGCCGCACCCGCCGCCATGGCCGCCATCGGGTGGGTGGCCAGATTGGGCATGCCTTCAAAGCCGGGGACGGCCTTCATCATCGTTTCGATGTTGGCTTCGATCGCGTCAGCGTCCGCCATCATCGGCGAGAACGGCATGGGCGGAAGCTTGGGCATATTGGACACACCCATACCTTTCATGAAGCTCTCGGTGGTCTTCTGCAGCGGCTCCATGCCCGGCATCAGCGCCAGAAACGGGTTTTCCTTCGCCTGCGGGCTGATCATGTTCTCTGCGAACGGAAACATCGACATCGGTTTTCTCCTCAAAGTCGCTTGCGTCCGCCGTTCCGTGGTGTTTCCTCTTGCCGCGTCGCCGCAAAAGCGCCGCACGGCCGGACCGGTTCCGGTCTCATTGTCGTCTTCTATGCTGAAACACGCGGCCCTGTCAGCACGACATTAGGCGCGTGTCCGGCCTCATTTGTTGCATTGCAGCATAAATCGCGGAAAAAAGCTACTCCGCCGCCTCCAGAACCGGTCTGGTCTGGTGCGAATTGTGGGAAAACTCGTCGATCCGCCGCTCGATCTCGGGCCTGAAGTGCCGGATCAGCCCCTGAATCGGCCAGGCCGCAGCGTCACCCAGAGCGCAGATCGTGTGGCCTTCCACCTGCTTGGTGACATCCAGCAGCATGTCGATCTCGCGCTTGTGGGCGTTGCCGACCACCATGCGCTCCATCACCCGCCACATCCAGCCGGTACCCTCGCGGCAGGGCGTGCACTGGCCGCAGCTCTCGTGCTTGTAGAAGTAGGAGAGCCGCGCGATCGCTTTGACGATGTCGGTCGACTTGTCCATCACAATCACGGCCGCCGTGCCGAGACCCGATTGCAGCCCGCGAAGCGAGTCGAAATCCATCGGCGCATCGATGATCTGCTCGGCCGGGACCAGCGGCACCGACGAGCCACCGGGAATGACGGCCAGCAGATTGTCCCACCCGCCGCGAACGCCGCCGCAATGGCGGTCGATCAGTTCGCGGAACGGGATCGACATTTCCTCTTCGACCGTGCACGGCGCGTTGATGTGGCCGGAGATGCAGAACAGCTTCGTGCCGGTGTTGTTTTCCTTGCCAAGCCCGGCGAACCAGCCGGCACCGCGCCGCAGGATCGTCGGCGCGACGGCGATTGACTCCACATTGTTGACTGTCGTCGGACAGCCATAGAGGCCGACATTGGCCGGGAACGGCGGCTTCAGGCGCGGCTGGCCCTTCTTGCCTTCTAGGCTCTCGAGAAGCGCGGTTTCCTCACCGCAAATATACGCGCCGGCGCCATGATGGACGTAGACGTCCATGTCCCAGCCGCACTTGTTGTTCCTGCCCAGAAGGCCGGCCTCGTAGCACTCGTCGATCGCGGCCTGCAGCGCCTCGCGCTCGCGCATGAACTCGCCGCGCACATAGATGTAGGCGACATGGGCATTCATGGCGAAACCGGCGATCACACAACCCTCGATCAGCGTGTGCGGATCGTGGCGCAGGATTTCGCGGTCCTTGCAGGTGCCGGGCTCGGATTCGTCGGCATTGACGACAAGGTAATGCGGCCGTTCGCCCACTTCCTTGGGCATGAACGACCATTTGAGCCCGGTCGGGAAACCGGCGCCGCCGCGGCCGCGCAGGCCCGAAGCCTTCATCTCGGAAATCACCCAGTCGCGGCCCTTGTCGATCAGCGCCCTGGTGCCGTCCCAGTGTCCACGGCTCATCGCGCCCTTGAGCGACTTGTCGCGCAGGCCGTAAATGTTGGTGAAAATGCGGTCCTTGTCAGCGAGCATCATGCACTCCTAGCGCGGCTTCTTGCCGAAGACCCGAACATATTCGTCTACGCCGCCCTTGGCCAAGACCTTCGCCTGTTTGACCCAGTCGTCGCGGTCGATCCGTCCCTTGAACTTCAGATAGCCGTCGACCCATTCGCGTTCGGCCTTCTTCCACTTTGCAACCTGCGCGAACGTGTAGATGCCCAGCGAATGAAGCGTGCCCTCCAGCTTGGGGCCGACGCCGGAAATCAGCTTCAGATCGTCGGGCTGCGCGGGCTTGTCGATCACGGGCGGCCGGTTCTTGTCGTCCAGTCCGGTTTTGCCGGCATCCGTTGTGGCGCCCTTGGTCGTTGCGGCGTCCTTGGCGGTCGGCGCGGCTTTGGCCGATTTTGCCGGCGGCTTGGCGCGCCCCGAGGCGGTGGCGGCCAGCTTCATTGTCGAATTGCCGCCCTCGACGGTCTTCGCCGGCGGCTTGCGCTTGGGGCGCACCGCGCTCGCCGTCTTGGCGATTTCGGCGGTGGAGCTCACCTTGCGAGCGCCGGTCCTGGTTGCGGCACCGGACGTGCCCGCAGATTTGGACGCCTTGCCGCCTGCTTTCGCCGATGCCTTCGCGCGCTTGCCCGAGGCCGGTTTTACGTCGTCGAGAAGGCTGGTCAGGCCGGTAACCGGCGCCGCAAAGACGCGGTCGATCTGCGGGCCGGGCGTGATCGTGTCGCCCTTGCCGGCCTCGAACGCGTCGATGATCTCTTCGAGCCGTTCCGGCGTCAGGTCTTCATAGGCATCGCGCCCGATCATCACCATAGGCGCGTTCACGCAGGCGCCCTGGCACTCGACCTCTTCCCAGGAGAGCGTGCCGTCCGCGTTGCGGTGGAACTGCCGCTCGTTGATCTTGCGCTGGCAGATCTTCATCAGATCCTCGGCGCCGCGCAGCATGCACGGCGTCGTGCCGCACACCTGGATATGGGCCCTGGTGCCGACCGGCTGCAGCATGAACTGGGTGTAGAAGGTGGCAACCTCCATCACGCGGATCAGCGGCATGTCGAGCATTTCGGCGATGTGCTCGATGGATGCCCTGGTGACCCAGCCTTCCTGATCCTGGGCGAGCATCAGCAAAGGGATCACCGCCGACTGCTGGCGGCCCTTGGGATATTTCTTGATCCAGACCTTGGCTTCGGCCGACCGCGCACGGTCGAACCTGAAGCCTTCCGGCTGGACGGTGTCTTCGGCAAGACGGCGAACGGACATTAGGCAATCCCCAAAAATGCTCTGATTTCGGGCGCGAACAGCGAGACCAAGACGCCCATCACGAACCCGACAAACCCCCAAACGCGCGACGCCAGGTTCAACAGCTGCGTGCCGAACCGCTCAAGCCAGACAAAAAGCCAGGAGATGGCGGCGCCAAAGCCGATGACACTCTTGTGCATATCGGTTTGATTGAACATGTCGGCCTCGGCCATCGGGCGCGCATGCTTCAACGCCTGCCCCACGATGGGCAGCACGACGAAAAAGAAGGCTGCCCCGCCGACCACCAGCAGTGCGACCAATGCCGTCACCGGTCGACCTCTCCGAACACGATGTCGAGCGAACCCAGGACCGCCGAGACGTCGGCCAGCATGTGGCCCCGGCAAATGAAGTCCATGGCCTGCAGATGGGCAAAGCCCGGCGCGCGCAGCTTGCAGCGGTAGGGCTTGTTGGACCCGTCGGAGACCAGATAGACGCCGAACTCGCCCTTGGGCGCCTCGACCGCCGCATAGACCTCGCCCTCGGGCACCTTGTATCCCTCGGTGTAGAGCTTGAAGTGGTGGATCAGCGCTTCCATCGAGCGCTTCATCTCGCCGCGCTTGGGCGGCACGATCTTGCCGTCGGTGTTGGAGATGGGGCCCTGCCCGTCCGCGCTCTGCAGCTTGTCCACGCACTGGCGCATGATCGAGGCAGACTGCCGCATCTCCTCCATGCGGATGAGATAACGGTCGAAACAGTCTCCGTTCTTGCCGATCGGGATCTGGAATTCCATTTCCTCGTAGCATTCGTAGGGCTGCGAGCGTCGCAAGTCCCATTTGGCGCCCGATCCGCGCACCATGACGCCGGAGAAACCCCAGGCCCACGCATCGTCCAGATCGACGACGCCGATATCGACATTGCGCTGCTTGAAGATGCGGTTTTCGGTCAGAAGCCCGTCGATTTCGTCGACAACCTTGAGGAACGGATCGATCCAGTCTCCAATGTCCTGAACCAGTTCGGGCGGCAGGTCCTGATGCACGCCGCCAGGGCGGAAATAGGCGGCATGCAGGCGCGCGCCGCAGGCCCGCTCATAGAACATCATCAGCTTTTCGCGCTCTTCAAATCCCCAGAGCGGCGGGGTCAGTGCACCGACATCGAGCGCCTGCGTGGTGATGTTCAGAAGATGCGACAGGATGCGACCAATCTCGGAATAAAGGACGCGGATGAGCTGGCCGCGCCGCGGCACCTCAATCTCCAGAAGCCGTTCGACGGCGAGCGCGAAAGCGTGCTCCTGGTTCATCGGCGCGACATAGTCGAGCCGGTCGAAATAGGGCACGGCCTGCAAATAAGTCTTGGCCTCGATCAGTTTTTCGGTGCCGCGATGCAAAAGGCCGATATGGGGATCGACGCGCTCGCAGACCTCGCCGTCCAGTTCCAGCACCAGGCGCAGAACGCCGTGCGCCGCCGGATGCTGCGGGCCGAAATTGATGTTGAAGTTGCGGACGTTGTGTTCGGTCACTTGCCGTCGGCCTTCTCGTCGCCGGGAAGCACATAGTCTGTGCCCTCCCAGGGGGAAAGAAAATCAAAGTCGCGGAATTCCTGTCGCAGGCTGACCGGCTCGTTGACGACGCGCTTGGCCTCGTCGTCGTAGCGCACCTCGACAAAACCGGTGAGCGGGAAGTCCTTGCGCAGCGGATGGCCCTCGAAACCGTAATCGGTCAGAAGGCGCCGCAGGTCGGGATGGCCGGTGAACAGGATGCCGTAGAGATCGTAGGCCTCGCGCTCGAACCAGTTGGCGCCCGGATAAACGCCGGTCACCGACGGCACGGGCGTTTCCTCGTCGGTCATCAGCTTGACCCGAAGGCGCTGGTTCAGCGTCGGGCTCAAAAGGTGGTAGACCACGTCGAACCGCTTGTCGCGCGCCGGATAGTCGGCACCCGAAATGTCGATGAACGAGACGAACCGCGTCTGCATCGAGTCGCGCAGCCGCGTCAGCACGGCGACAATGTCCTCGATGGCAACCGTGATGGTCAGTTCGCCGTGTGCCATCGCCGGCTCGTAGCCGATCTCGCCCAACGCATCGGAAACGGCAGTCGCCAGATCATCTAGATTTTCAAGCGTGGCCATGCATGGCTTCCCTGTCGTGCCGCCGCCGATACGCCGTCAGCGCTCGATCGTGCCGGTGCGGCGGATTTTCTTCTGCAGCATCAATATGCCGTACAGCAGCGCCTCGGCCGTGGGCGGGCACCCGGGCACATAAATGTCGACCGGCACGATGCGGTCGCAGCCGCGCACCACCGAATAGGAATAGTGGTAATAGCCGCCGCCATTGGCGCACGAGCCCATCGAGATGACGTAACGCGGCTCGGGCATCTGGTCGTAGACCTTGCGCAGCGCCGGCGCCATCTTGTTGGTCAGCGTGCCGGCGACGATCATCACGTCGGACTGGCGCGGCGAGGCACGCGGGGCGACGCCAAAGCGCTCTGCATCGTAGCGCGGCATGGATGTGTGCATCATCTCGACCGCGCAGCAGGCGAGCCCGAACGTCATCCACATCAGCGAGCCGGTGCGCGCCCAGTTGATCAGTTCGTCGGTCGAGGTGACCAGAAAGCCCTTGTCGGCCAGTTCATTGTCAATCTCGCCGAAAAAGGAATCGTCCGCGCCGACCGGCTTGCCGGTTTTCGGATCGATGATGCCCTTGGGCTGCGGGGCGACGAGGGTCTGGTCGTCGTTCAATCCCATTCCAGCGCTCCCTTGCGCCATTCATAGATAAAGCCGACCGTCAGAACGCCCAGAAACACCATCATCGACCAGAAACCGAACATGCCCAGTTCGCCGAACGACACCGCCCAGGGAAACAGGAAAGCCACTTCGAGATCGAAGATGATGAACAGGATGGCGACGAGATAGAAACGCACGTCGAACTTCATGCGCGCATCGTCGAACGCGTTGAAGCCGCATTCATAGGCGGACAGTTTTTCGGGGTCCGGGCTCTGATAGGCAACGATGAACGGCGCGATCAGAAGCGCCGCGCCGATGCCGATACAGACGAGCAGAAAGATGATGATGGGCAGATAGGAGGCGACGACGGCTTCCATGTGTGCAAACCCCGATGAACGTTTATCGGCGTCTTAGCCCGATTTCCCGCGCCGCACCATATGGCCGAAAGCCGCACGGGGCACAAGCCGAACGCCCTTTTTGTCTTGCAGGGGCAGTTATCGGTTTGCCGAGCCGCGCGCAAGGGTGCGGACGGGTGGCCAATACCGATTTCGCGCTAGCGCTTTTTCCGCCTCGGTCTCGCCTGGCACATTGGGATATCTGCGCGCTGGCGCGCGGCCCAGCCAACGCGAAAAATGCTTTGGAAACAAACGTGTCTTGGGAGTTCGAAAAGTGGAGGCCGGATCAATAGAGGCCACCGGACTTTGACAGCAAATGGCGCGAGTGACGGGGCTCGAACCCGCGACCTCCGGCGTGACAGGCCGGCACTCTAACCAACTGAGCTACACCCGCATTTGCTGGCCGCCGGCATGGCCGGCGTTCGGGTCACTTAAGTGGAAGGGCCGATGGTGTCAAGCGGTCCGGAAGGCGATTGTCGGCGGCCGCGCCGGGCGCGCGACGGCGCTTGCATGTGCGCCCCGCGCCCATTAGATCGGAACGGCGCACAAAGGTTGCGCAGGGGGCGATTAGCTCAGCTGGTAGAGCGCTTCGTTTACACCGAAGATGTCGGGAGTTCGAGTCTCTCATCGCCCACCACTATCCTGCCAAACGTCAAGCGGTCGGCGGAGTTTCAGCGACCGCCCCAACGAAAAAAGCCGCCCGGTGGCCCGGACGGCTTGGTCGTTTTCGCATCGACCGGCCTGAGCCGGCGCGAGACACGTCAGCTGTTGACGGCTTCCTTGAGTGCCTTGCCGGCGGAGAACTTCGGAACGCGCTTGGCCGGAATATCGACAGCGGCGCCGGTCATCGGGTTGCGGCCGGTCGTGGCGGCGCGCTGCTGGACGACGAAATTGCCGAATCCAAGCACGCGGACATCGCCGCCCGACGACAGGGTCTCGGTGATGGTTGCAAACACGGCATCGACGGCCGACGCTGCGTCGCCCTTGGCAAGGCCGGCCTTGTCGGCGACGGCTGCTGCGAGTTCATTCTTGTTCATGGGTGATCTCCCCTCGTTCGGAATTGTTCGGCGCGGGCGCGAATCGCTTACCCATCGTCACGATGGCGCGACACTAGCCGGAATCTGGGCGATTCCTAAGCATTTAGGCGTCAAACGATCGGCAATCGGCGGAATTCAACACAAAATCACGCGCTTGAGGTGCACAAATCAAAAAAGGCGCCGTCGAAACGGCGCCTTTCGGATTGTCTGGCAGGCCCTGTGCGGCTCAGTGGGCGACGCTTGGCGCCGAACCGGACGAGGCGGCGAGCGCGGCCGCGGCCATCTTCTCGTCCTCTTCGGTCCACTCGATCGGCTCGGGCTTGGATGTCAGGGCATGGTCCAGAACCTCGCCGATGTGACCGACCGGGATGATCTCCAGCACGCTTTTGACGTTGTCCGGAATGTCGGCAAGGTCCTTGGCATTGTCCTGGGGGATCAGCACCTTGGTGATACCGCCGCGCACGGCGGCCAGCAGCTTCTCCTTGAGGCCGCCGATCGGCAGCACCCTTCCCCGTAGCGTGATCTCGCCGGTCATGGCGATATCCTTGCGCACGGGGATGCCGGTCAGCACCGAGACGATCGCCGTCGCCATGGCAATGCCCGCCGACGGCCCGTCCTTGGGCGTTGCGCCCTCGGGCACGTGCACGTGGATGTCGCGCTTGTCGAAGATGGGCGGCTCGATGCCGAAGTCGATCGCCCGCGACCGGACATAGGATGCGGCGGCGGAAATCGATTCCTTCATCACATCCTTGAGGTTGCCGGTGACGGTCATCTTGCCCTTGCCGGGCATCATGACGCCCTCGATGGTCAGCAGTTCGCCGCCCACCTCGGTCCAGGCAAGCCCGGTGACGACGCCGACCTGATCCTCCTGGTCGATCTCGCCGAAGCGGAACTTCGGCACGCCCAGATAGTCGTCCAGATTGTCCTCATCGACACGGACGGTCTTGACGTCCGAGCGCAGGATTTCGGTGACGACCTTGCGGGCGAGCTTCATCAGTTCGCGCTCGAGATTACGGACGCCCGCCTCGCGGGTGTAGAGCCTGACGATCTTCCGCACGGCCGCCTCGGTCACCTCGAACTCGCCTTCCTGGAGGGCATTGTCGCGGATGGCCTTGGGCATCAGGTGCCGGTTGACGATCTCGACCTTTTCATCCTCGGTGTAGCCGGCGATGCGGATGATCTCCATCCGGTCCATCAGCGGCGCGGGGATGTTGAGCGTGTTGGCCGTGGTGATGAACATCACGTTCGACAGGTCGTACTCCACCTCCAGATAGTGGTCCATGAAGGTGTTGTTCTGTTCCGGATCGAGCACCTCGAGCAGCGCCGAGGACGGATCGCCGCGGAAATCCATGCCCATCTTGTCGATCTCGTCGAGCAGGAAGAGCGGGTTGGACTTCTTGGCCTTCTTCATCGACTGGATGATCTTGCCGGGCATCGAGCCGATATAGGTCCTCCGGTGACCGCGGATTTCCGCTTCGTCACGCACGCCGCCAAGCGCCATGCGCACATATTCGCGGCCGGTCGCCTTGGCGATCGACTTGGCGAGCGAGGTCTTGCCCACGCCGGGCGGTCCGACAAGGCACAGGATCGGCCCCTTGAGCTTCTTCTGGCGCTTCTGCACGGCGAGATATTCGACGATCCGTTCCTTGACCTTTTCGAGGCCGTAATGGTCGGTGTCGAGCACCTCTTCGGCCAGCTCCAGATCGTACTTGATCTTGGACTTCTTGGCCCAGGGAATGGAGAGCATCCAGTCCAGATAGTTGCGCACGACGGTGGCCTCGGCCGACATCGGGCTCATCTGCTTGAGCTTCTTGAACTCCGCCTCGGTCTTTTCGCGCGCTTCCTTGGAGAGCTTGGTCTTTTCGATGCGCTCTTCGAGTTCGGCCAGTTCGCCCTGACCGTCCTCGCCGTCGCCCAGCTCCTTCTGGATCGCCTTCATCTGCTCGTTGAGATAGTATTCGCGCTGGGTCTTCTCCATCTGCCGCTTGACGCGGCTGCGGATGCGCTTTTCCACCTGAAGGACGGAAATTTCCGCCTCCATGTGGCCGAGCGCCTTTTCCAGCCGCTCCTTGACGGGCAACGTTTCGAGAAGCTCCTGCTTGTCGCCGATCTTGACGGCGAGATGCGAAGCGACCGTATCGGCCAGCTTGGCATGATCGTCGATCTGGCCGACCGCACCGACCACGTCGGGCGAAATCTTCTTGTTGAGCTTCACATAGTCTTCGAACTGGCCCACCACCGAACGGGCGAGGGCTGCGACTTCGACCTCGTCCTCATCGGGTACATCGACCGCAACGGCCTGCGCTTCCATATAGTCTTCGCGGTCGGAGAACCGCTCGATGGCGACGCGCTCTACACCCTCGACAAGCACCTTGACCGTGTTGTCGGGCAGCTTGAGAAGCTGCAGCACGTTGGCGAGCGTGCCGGTCGTATAGATCGCATCGGTGGACGGATCGTCGTCGGCCGCATCCATCTGGGTGGCGAGAAGGATCTGCCGATCGTTCTCCATCACCTCTTCAAGCGCACGGATCGATTTGTCCCGCCCGACAAAGAGCGGCACGATCATGTGCGGGAAAACGACGATATCGCGCAGCGGAAGAACGGCATAAAGCCCGTCCGGTCCACCCGCCATCACCGTTTCGTTTGCATCTGTCATGCGTTTCGTCCTTTCAAGGCTTTTGGCCGATATCGGCCATATGCCGGATTGGCCGCCGTACCGAAGTCCCGGCGGCAGGTGCGGGCATGTCATGCCCTGGTGGTTAACTGGCGCCGGAAGACCGTCATTTCAACCATTGCGGCCGGGCCCTGATGTCCACCTTCGCGCCGAACGCAGATTCGCACAATCGCGACAATGGTGCCGCGACGGCGAAACCCAAAGATGATTCACTCATGCACTGGCCGGTGGCCCCGGCAGCCGGGCTAAAACGTCACGCGCTCTCGGCGGTGGCCTCGGCCTCGTCTTCCTTGTCGGAATAGATGTAGAGCGGCCGCGCGCCGCCGGTGACGACCTCGTCCGAAATCACGACTTCGCGAACGCCTTCCAGCGCCGGAAGCTCAAACATGGTGTCGAGCAGGATCGTTTCCATGATCGAGCGCAGGCCGCGCGCGCCGGTCTTGCGCTCGATGGCGCGCCGGGCGATGGCCCGCAGGGCGTCCTCGTGGAACGTCAGTTGCACGTTTTCCATCTCGAACAGGCGCTGATACTGCTTGACGAGCGCATTCTTGGGCTCGGTCAGGATTTGCACCAGCGCTTCCTCATCGAGATCCTCAAGCGTCGCCAAGACCGGCAGGCGGCCGACAAACTCGGGGATCAGCCCGAAGCGCAACAGGTCTTCGGGCTCGACCTTGCGGAACAGTTCGCCGGTCTTGCGCTCGTCGGCGGCCTCGACGGTGGCGGCAAATCCGATCGACGTGTTGGTGCCGCGGTCGGAAATGATCTTGTCTAGGCCGGCGAAAGCGCCGCCCGAGATGAACAGGATGTTGGCGGTATCGACCTGCAGGAACTCCTGCTGCGGATGCTTGCGTCCGCCCTGCGGCGGCACCGAGGCGACCGTGCCTTCCATGATCTTCAAAAGCGCCTGCTGGACGCCCTCGCCCGACACGTCGCGGGTGATCGAGGGATTGTCCGACTTGCGCGAAATCTTGTCGATCTCGTCGATATAGACGATGCCGCGCTGGGCGCGCTCGACATTGTAGTCGGACGCCTGGAGCAGCTTCAAAATGATGTTCTCGACATCCTCGCCGACATAGCCCGCCTCGGTCAGCGTGGTCGCGTCGGCCATCGTGAACGGCACGTCGATGATGCGCGCCAGCGTCTGGGCGAGCAGCGTCTTGCCGCAGCCGGTCGGGCCGATGAGCAGGATGTTGGACTTGGCAAGCTCCACATCCTCGTTCTTCTCGGCATGGGCGAGGCGCTTGTAGTGGTTGTGGACGGCAACCGAAAGGATGCGCTTGGCGCGCTCCTGGCCGATCACATAGTCGTCGAGGACGCCCAGGATCTCCTGCGGCGTGGGTACGCCTTCCTTGGACTTGGATATCGAGGACTTGTTCTCCTCGCGGATGATGTCCATGCACAGTTCGACGCATTCATCGCAGATGAACACGGTCGGCCCGGCAATCAGCTTGCGGACCTCGTGCTGGCTCTTGCCGCAGAATGAGCAATAGAGCGTGTTCTTGGCGTCGCCGCCGCCACCGCTCGAGGAAACCTTGCTCATCGTCTATCCTTTCCTGCGCCGAACCTGGGCGGCCACCTGCCTGGCCGGGCCGGCGATCGCGCAATCACGGAGCACTCAGACCACGCCGGGGTCAAAACCCTTCGGCACCATATACACAAGCAGCAAAGACACAAACCCGACACCCGAATCATCAAAGGCTAAGGCTGCCTTTGTCAACAAGACCTTAACGCGCCAAGCGCTCCGGACAGGAACCCTAGCGCGTCGCGCGCCCAGAGCAATCACCAATGCGTGGCAAATGTGCCGCACCCGGCGCGCATTATCGGCTCAGTCGCCCTTGGCTTCGTTCTCCATCGCCTCGCGCGAGGTGATCACCTTGTCGATGAGCCCGAAGTCCCTGGCTTCCTCGGCGCTCATGAAATTGTCGCGCTCGAGCGCCTTTTCGATTGTCTCGTAATCCTGACCGGTGTGCTTGACATAGATTTCGTTCAGGCGGCGCTTCAGCTTCTGGGTGAATTCGGCGTGGATGAGAATGTCGGTCGCCTGACCCTGATAACCGCCGGACGGCTGGTGCACCATCACATTGGCGTTGGGCAGGCCAAAGCGCATGTCCTTGGCGCCGGCGGCAAGAAGGAACGAGCCCATCGACATGGCCTGGCCGGTGCACAGCGTGGAAATGGGCGGCTTGATGAACTGCATCGTATCGTAGATCGCCAGCCCGGCCGTAACGACGCCGCCGGGCGAATTGATGTACATGGCGATCTCTTTTTTCGGATTGTCGGCCTCGAGGAACAGAAGCTGCGCGCAGACCAGCGACGCCATGCCGTCCTCGATCGGGCCGGTGATGAAGATGATGCGCTCCTTGAGCAGGCGCGAGAAGATGTCATAGGCGCGCTCGCCACGGTTGGTCTGTTCGACGACCATGGGCACGAGATTCATCACGGTATCGATCGGGCTTGGCATGCGTCACCTTTTTCGGGGTTTTGCCGCGCAAACGCGGGCAGGACGGCGGGAATCAGTGTCAAACTGGCCATCTAGATAGGGCGGGCACCGGGCGGTTCGCAAGAGAGGCCGCCCAATTGGTTGCCCGGCGATGGAAAACGCCGCAGAACGCGGCCGGACCAAGCCATCAGGGACACGCAATCGTGAATGCCGGAACCCCACCACGCAACGGCCCGCGCGCACGTTCGGTCGACCCGCGCAATCCGCACTTCGTGCAGGACGTCTATCGCGCCTACGGGCGCTGGCATGCCGATGGTCAGGCTTTGTTCTGGGAGGAATACGGGCATTGGTGCTTTGCCGGATATGAGACCGTCGATCGGCTCCTGCGCGACCGGCGGTTCGGCCGGCAGGTGCTGCATGTGGCCACGCGCGAGGAACTGGGCTGGCCGCCGCGCCCGGCGCATCTGGCCGATTTCGACGCCGTCGAACGGCACTCGCTCCTGGAGTTGGAGCCGCCGGCGCATACGCGGCTGAGGCGGCTGATCACCAAGGCGTTCGTCGCGCGGCAGGTGGAACGGCTACGCCCGCAGATCAACGCGCTCTGCCATGCTTTGATCGACGGGTTCGAGGCCGACGGACAGGTCGAATTGCTGTCGGCCTACGCAACGCCCATCCCGCTGACAACGATCTGCACCCTGCTGGGCGTGCCGGTGGAAGCCGGGCCGCAACTGCTCGGCTGGTCGCATGCGATCGTCAAAATGTATGTGCTCGACCCGCCGATGGGCGACCAGATCGCGGCGAACACCGCTGCTCGCGATTTCGCCGGCTTCCTGCGCGCCCGGATCGCCGAAAAGCGCGCCGATCCGGGCGACGATCTGCTTTCGGCGCTGATCGCTGCGGAAGATGACGGCGAGACGCTGTCGGTGGACGAACTGGTGTCGACGGTGATCCTGCTGCTCAATGCCGGTCATGAAGCGACCGTGCACCAGATCGGCAATGCGATGCGCTCGATCCTGGCTTCGAAGCTTGATCCACGCGGGCTCTTTGCCGATGCCGAGGCGACGGCGACAACGGTAGAGGAGTGCCTGCGCCATGACGCGCCGCTGCACATGTTCACGCGCTATGCGCTCGAAGACATGGAACTGGAAGCCGATGGCACGATGGTCGCGCTGAAGAAGGGCGACCGGATCGGCCTGCTGCTCGGCGCGGCCAACCGCGACCCGCGCCGCTTTGCCGATCCGGACAGGTTCGACCCGTATCGGACCGGTCAGGCCAATGTCACCTTCGGCGCCGGTCTTCACTTCTGCATCGGTGCGCCGCTGGCGCGCATCGAACTGCAGGAAGCGCTGTCGGTCCTGTTCGCGCGGCTGCCGGGCATCTGCTTTGCCGAGACGCCGCGATATGCCGACGCCTACCATTTTCACGGGCTGGAGCGCGCAGTGCTTGGCTGGCGGTGATCAGCAGACCGTGACTTCGCAGATCTTGAGCGTGAATTCGGCTTCCGGCTCGGTGCGCGCCGCGTCGAACTGTCGGCCGTCCCGGCATTGGGCACGTGCCTCGAACGTTCTTCGTCCGGCGAGTTCGCCCTCACGGATGTTGACGAAATACTCGACCTGGCACTGTTGGTCTCGCGCCAACTGCTCGGAGACGGCATCGAGCCACGCCGGGTCGGTGGACTGGGCAAACGCGGGCAGGCTTGCCGCCACCAACACGGTCGCGGAAAAAGCGATGATCTGATGGCGCATCGGCGCACTCCCGTTTTCCTGCGTCTCCTGGGTTCACAAAAGCATCCCGCCGCTCCGTCCGCCTTGCGGCAGGTCAATACGCGCAACCAAAAAGGGCCGCACATGGGCGGCCCTCTAAACAAGCGGTTCTGATGCCCGGTCAGCCGGCCTTGGCCAGCGCCTGGTCGATGTCGGCGATGATGTCATCGACATTCTCGATGCCGACCGACAGGCGCACCACATCGTTGCCCGCGCCGGCGGCGTCACGCTGCTCGTCGCTCAATTGCCGGTGGGTGGTCGAAGCCGGATGGATCACCAGCGAGCGCGTGTCGCCGATATTGGCAAGGTGCGAGAACAGTTCGAGGCCTTCGACGAATTTGACGCCCGCCTCGTAGCCGCCCTTCAGGCCGAAGGTGAAAACCGATCCGCCGCCCTTGGGCGCATATTTCTTCTGCAGGTCCTTGTAGGTGTCGCCCTTCAGGCCGGCATAACGGACCCAGGCGACGGCATCGTGCTTGTTGAGGTGCTTGGCAACCTCGTGCGCATTGTCGCAATGGCGCTGCATTCTCAGCGGCAGCGTTTCGAGCCCGGTCAGGATCTGGAAAGCGTTGAACGGAGAAAGCGCCGGGCCGAAGTCGCGCAGGCCCAACACCCGGCAGGCGATGGCAAAGGCGATGTTGCCGAGCGCTTCGTGCAGCACCACGCCGCCATATTCCTCGCGCGGCGCCGACAGCATCGGATAGTTGCCCGAGGCCGACCAGTCGAATGTGCCGCCATCGACGATGATGCCGCCCATGGAGTTGCCGTGACCGCCGATGAACTTGGTCAGCGAATGGACGACGATATCGGCGCCGTGCTCGATCGGCCGGATCAGGTATGGCGTCGCCATTGTGTTGTCGACGATCAGCGGCAGGCCGTGCTTGTGCGCCACCTTGGCAACCGCCTCGATATCGGTGATCACGCCGCCGGGGTTGGCGATGCTTTCCACGAACACGGCGCGCGTGCGGTCGTCGATCTGCGATTCCAGCGTGGAAACATCGTCCATGTCCGCCCAGCGGACCTGCCAGTCGAAATTCTTGAAGGCCTGGCCGAACTGATTGATCGATCCGCCGTAAAGGCGCGTCGAGGCGACGAAATTGTCGCCGGAATTCATCAGCGTGTGGAAGACCAGGAGCTGCGCGGCATGGCCCGATGCCACCGCCAGCGCCGCGGTGCCGCCCTCCAGCGCCGCGACGCGCTCTTCGAGCACCGCATTGGTCGGGTTCATGATGCGGGTGTAGATGTTGCCGAATTCCTGAAGGCCGAACAGCCGTGCCGCATGGTCGGCGCTGTCGAAGACGAACGATGTCGTCTGATAGATCGGCGTGATGCGCGCATTGGTGGTCGGATCGGGCTGCGCGCCCGCGTGAATGGCGAGCGTCTCGAAGCCCGGCGTGTGGTCTGCCATGATGAAGTGCCTCCCGGATGGTCGGTTGTCGTTGGTCCCGGGGCGTTATCGGCGAGCGGCCGGTCGAATGCAAAGAACAAATTTGCGCGTGGGAGCCATTTCGCGTTGCGCCAACGCTGGCCGGAGCCGTCTGGCGCAACGGTTTTGCGGGATCACAGGCCCAGGCGCGGCATCTCGATCGCCGGGCAGCGGTCCTGGATGACGGTCAGGCCGGCAGCCTCGGCGCGCGCGGCGGCGATATCGTCGCGCACGCCCAACTGGCTCCAGATCACCTTGGGCAGCGGATCGAGGGCGAGCGCCGCATCGACCACAGCGCCCAGATGTTCCGAGCGGCGGAACACATCGATCATGTCGACCGGCTGCGGCAGATCGGCAAGCGCGCCGACGGTCGGCGCGCCGGCGATCGTCTTGCCGGCATGACCGGGATTGACGGCGAACACCGTGAACCCCTTGCGCACGAGAAAGCCGGTCACGCCATGGCTCGGACGCGCCGGATTGGGCGACGCGCCAACGACCGCGATGGACTTGACGCTGGTCAGAACCGAACGGATCAGTTCGTCCGGATAGGCGTCATGGTTCTGTGCGTGGTTCATTGCGTATCGTTCTGCTCCGGCGCATACATGTAGCTGTATGAGAACAACAGCCTGTCAAAGCCCAGCCGCCGGTAGAGCGCCTGGGCTGGCGCGTTTTCGGCGACAACCTGCAGCGTGGCTTGCCCAGCGCCTTGCCGCCGGGCCCAGTTGATCAGCGCACCGACGGTCTGGCGAGCCAGGCCACGCCCGCGGAAGTCAGGATCGGTGGCAACGGCCTCGACGACCAGAAGATCGTCGATGCGAACGCCATAGGCGATGGACGCAACCCGCTCATCAACCTTCGTTTCGGCGAAACAGAGTGGTGCTTCGATCCGCTGCAGCATGGCGCGGAAGCCGCCAGCATCGGGATTGAGCGTTTCCCGCAAGCCAAGCCAGCCCGCTGAGGCATGGTCGTGCAGTGTGGTGTCCGGCCCGATTCCGGCAATATCCGCGTTGAGCCGGGCGTGGAGCGTCCGAGTGATGCTCTCAGAGCGATATCCTTCATTCTCAAGAGCCGTTTGATCCGACGTGGCAAAATCGAGAAGACGGATCACCGTCCGGCGCCCACGACCGGCATAAAAGGACTCGGCGGCTTGGCGAACATCGCGGGTGGGCCCTGTTGCGCCGGGCAGCGGGTTGAGCGAGTTGGTGCGCCGGATCGGACTTCCGTCATAGCGCGCCGTCCAATCTCCGTGCCGCACTTCGATGGCCGCCGGCCATGCCGCCCGGCAAGCCATCTCACATGTCCAGCAAAGGCCGGTTTCGCTGCGGCTCATTGCTCGTCCGTCCATTGCGCCTTGCGCTTCTGCAGGAACGCGCCGATACCCTCCTCCGCATCGGCGGCCATCATGTTCTCGACCATGATCTCGGCCGTGTAGACATAGGCCGCGTCGAGATCCATCTCGGCCTGCCGGTAGAAGGCCTCTTTGCCGGTGCGCACGACGAAAGCCGATTTTTCGGCAATGGCTTGCGCATATTTGGTGACAACCTGATTCAGATATTCGCGCGGCACGATCCGGTTGACGAGGCCGAACTCCCTGGCCGTCGACGCGTCGATCGTCTCGCCGGTCAGCAGCATCTCCATCGCCTGCTTGCGGTGGACGTTGCGCGACAAGGCGACCATGGGCGTCGAGCAGAACAGGCCGATATTGACGCCCGGCGTGCAGAAGCCCGAACTGTCCGTACAGATCGCCAGATCGCAGCTGGCGACAAGCTGGCAGCCGGCGGCGGTCGCCAGTCCGTCCACCTCGGCGATCACCGGCTTGGGAAGGCGGACGATGGCCGTCATCAGTTCGGCGCACAGATCGAAGGTTTTCTTGAAGAACGCCGTTCCGCCGTCGGCGTCGGCCCGATGGGCGGTCAGTTCCTTCAGATCATGGCCCGCGCAGAACACGCGCTCGTCGGAGCGGATCACGACAACGCGGACGTCCTTGTCGGCGGCGGCTTCCTTGAGGGACGCCAGCAGCGTCTCCATCATGGCGATGGACAGCGCGTTCGCGGGCGGGCTGTTCAGCGTAAGGCGGCGGATCGGGCCTTCGGTGCCGGCCAGAACCAGACCGCCGGGCTTTCTCAACGATGTCACGGTGGCGCTCATGGGCCTTGCCTCCCCTGCCGGCGGAACGGTAACAGCGCCCTTGTCGCAAAGCGGCGCCGCCACGGCAAGCCGCGACCAGAGAGCAAGACGGAGATCATGGCGGACACACCCTACAAGCCCATCATGAGCGTGGCCGACCTCGAAGCCTTCATCGAGCGCGATTTCCCGCAGGTGCACATGGACGGGCGGGTGTTTCACATCGCATCCGTCGAGCCGGGCGCGACGACGATGCGGCTCGAACCGAAGGAGCGGCATTTGCGGCCGGGCGGCACGGTTTCCGGCCCGACCCTGTTCACGATGGCCGATGTGTGCGCCTACATGGTGATCCTGGCGCATATCGGGCCCGCCAAGCACACGGTGACGACCAATCTGAACATCAATTTCATGCACAAGGCGGCGCCCGGGCCGATCGTCTGCACCGGACGGCTGCTCAAGCTGGGAAAGCGGTTGGCCGTGGTCGAGGCGACGATCACCGATGAAGAAGGCACCATCGTTGCGCACGCCACCGCCACATATTCGATCCCACCGGGCCGAAAAGATACGGTAAAATAATACCTTATCTCTAAGTTTCTGAAATTGCTGGGCTTTTCTTGGTTCGCTCCCGAAATATGGCTTGACAGTTTGATGTCACGCGTCTAGATGCCCGCCATGACGTGCGGAGCAAGCCTCCGCGCGTTTGTTTTTGCCCGAAGATCACTGGTCTTCTGCCGGCAATCCAAGCAACAAGAAAAGCCCCGACGGCGACAGCCCGACGGGACCGATGAACCAAGGACATTCCCATGCGGACCTTTTCGCAGAAGCCTGCCGACGTGCAGAAGAAATGGGTGATGATCGATGCGGAAGGCCTGGTTGTCGGCCGCCTCGCCACGATCGTCGCCAACCGCCTGCGCGGCAAGCACAAGCCGAGCTTCACACCCCATGTCGACGATGGCGACAACGTGGTCGTCATCAATGCCGACAAGGTGGTCTTCACCGGCAACAAGCGCGGCGACAAGAAATATTACTGGCACACCGGCCATCCGGGCGGCATCAAGGAGCGCACCGCTGCGCAGCTGCTTGACGGACGTTTCCCCGAGCGCGTCGTCGAAAAGGCCGTCGAACGCATGATCCCGCGCGGTCCGCTCGGCCGGCGCCAGATGAAGAATTTGCGCGTCTATGCCGGCGCCGAACATCCCCATGAGGCGCAGCAGCCCGAAGTGCTCGACGTCGCCGCAATGAACGCCAAGAACAAGAGAGCATGACACCCATGGCTGATCTGACTTCGCTTGAAGAACTGGGCGATGCCGTTGCCGGCACCGAGGCGGCACCGGCCGCCGTGCCCGAAGCGCCCGTCCACGTCCAGAAGCTGGACGAGCATGGCCGCGCCTATGCGACAGGCAAACGCAAGGACGCCGTCGCCCGCGTCTGGCTGAAGCCCGGCACCGGCAAGGTGACCGTCAACGACCGCGACATGGACACCTATTTCGCCCGCCCCGTGCTGCAGATGATCCTGCGCCAGCCGGTCGTCGCGGTGAACCGGAACGGCCAGTACGACATCGTCGCCACCGTCAAGGGCGGCGGACTGTCCGGCCAGGCCGGCGCGGTGCGCCACGGCATCTCCAAGGCGCTGACCTATTATGAGCCCGAGCTTCGCTCGATCCTCAAAAAGGGCGGCTTCCTGACGCGCGACAGCCGCGTGGTGGAACGCAAGAAGTATGGTCGGGCCAAGGCGCGCCGGAGCTTCCAGTTCTCCAAGCGCTGATTTTTCGGAACGTGTCAGCAGAGATCGAAGCGGGGCCCCGGCCCCGCTTTTTTTGTGCGCGTTGCACCGCTAGGTTCTCGCCATGGAACCGTTCCGTCACATGCTCACAGGTGGGCACCCCAATTCGCTGGGCCGCACGCTGGACGTGGTCGAGATCGTGCTCGATAAGCCTTCGCGGATGGAGGAGCTCTACCAGTGCTATTTCAGCGATGACGAGATCGTCCGCCTGCGCACGTCCAATGCCTGCCGGCGTGTTTTCAAGGAACGGCCGGACTGGTTCGAGACCTATGCCGACCGGTTCATCGGCGAGATCGCACAGACCGACCAGCCGTCGGCCAAATGGACGCTGGCGCAACTCTTTCTCGAACATCAGAGGCGGCTGACGCCGGAGCAGCGCGCCGAGGCGACGGAAATCCTGATCCGCACCCTGCACGAAGAAGACGACTGGATCGCGCTCAACATGGCGATGAAGACGCTGGAGCGCTGGGTGAAACAAGACGCCGCCATCATCCCGCGCATCGAAATCCGCGCCCGCGCGCTGGGCGACGATCGGCGCAAATCGGTTGCCAACGGGGCGCGAAAGCTGTTGAACGCGATGGACGTGTCACCGCTTTGACGAGCCGACCATGCCTTCCGAGACTGTCGATCATGCCATCACGCCCGGCCCGCTGACCGGCGCCGCAAGCGACCCGACCTATGCGGGCGCGCTGTCCTTCATGCGCCGCAAATACACAAAGGACCTGTCCGGCGTCGATGTCGCCGTGCTCGGCATTCCGTTCGATGCCGCGGTCTCCAACCGGCCCGGGGCGCGGTTCGGCCCGCAGGCGATCCGCCGCGCCTCCGCGATCATGGACAATGATCCGCAATACCCGTTCTCGGCCGATCTCTTCGACACGCTCGCCGTGATCGACCATGGCGATGTCTTGCTCGACTATGGCAATCACGCCGCGACGCCGGGCGCCATCGAAGCTGCCGCGCGCGCGGTGATCGACAAGGGCGTGTTTCTGCTCGCGCTGGGCGGCGACCATTTCGTCACATGGCCGCTTCTCATGGCCCATGCCGCCAGGCACGGCCCCTTGGCGCTGGTCCAGTTCGACGCCCATCAGGACACATGGTTCGACGATGGGCAGCGCATCGACCACGGATCGTTCGTCGGCCGCGCGGTTCGGGACGGCGTGATCGATCCGGACAAATCCATCCAGATCGGCATCCGCACCCATGCGCCCGAGGATTGCGGGATCGAGATCCTCCATGGCCATCAGGTCGAGGAGATGGGTGCCGTCGAGATCGCCGAGGCGATCTACGAGCGGGTCGGCGGCGGCAAGGCCTACATCACCTTCGACATCGATTGCCTGGACCCCGCCTTTGCGCCGGGCACCGGAACGCCGGTCGCCGGAGGGCCGTCGAGCGCCAAGATGCTGGCGACGCTGATGCACCTCAAGAACCTCCAAATGGTGGGCGCAGACGTCGTCGAGGTTGCGCCGGCCTATGATCATGCCGATATCACCGCGATTGCCGGTGCGGCGGTGGCGATGCATTATCTGGGTCTTCTCGCGGCGCGGAAAGCCGGCCGTTGAGAGACTGATTCAAGCGCTTGGCACCATGATTCAACGTGTTTTCACGCTGATTCCGATAGCGCAGGCAAAGAATTGAAAACAAAGAACTTTCGGGACCGACATGGCAGCGACAATCTTCATCGACGGCGAACATGGGACGACCGGACTGCAAATCCGCGACCGGCTTGCGGCGCGGTCCGACATCGCGCTCCTTTCGCTTGCCGAAGCTGACAGGCGCGACATGGACAAGCGCACCGCGCTGTTGCGCGAGGCGGATATTGCGATCTTGTGTCTGCCCGACGATGCGGCCCGCGAGGCCGTCAGACTGGCCGATGGCGCCGGCACGCGCTTCATCGATGCATCGACCGCGCACCGCACCGATCCTGATTGGGTCTACGGCTTTGCCGAGGCCGAACCGGGCCAGGCAACCCGCATCGCCGAAGCGCAGTTCGTCTCCAATCCGGGCTGCTATTCGACCGGCGCGATCGGGCTTTTGCGGCCGCTCGTTTTGGCCGGCATCCTGCCGGTGGATTATCCGGTGACCATCAACGCGGTCTCCGGCTATTCGGGTGGCGGCAAGCAGATGATCCGGCAGATGGAGGACCAGGCCGCCGACGACCGGATCGCCGCGCCGTTCTTTGCCTATGCGCTGCCGCTGCGGCACAAGCATGTGCCCGAGATCATGGAGCGGTCGGGCCTGACCGCCCGGCCCGTCTTCACACCATCGGTGGGCCGGTTCGCACAAGGCATGCTGGTCAATGTGCCGCTGCTGTCGGCGCATATGAACGACCATGCGCCGATGGAACGCGTGCATGAAGCGCTGGAAAACCATTATTCCGGCCAGACGATCGTCGAGGTGGTCGAACTGGATCAGAGCGCGGCGACGG
This sequence comes from Oceaniradius stylonematis, assembly GCF_965223445.1. Taxonomy (NCBI): domain Bacteria; kingdom Pseudomonadati; phylum Pseudomonadota; class Alphaproteobacteria; order Hyphomicrobiales; family Ahrensiaceae; genus Oceaniradius; species Oceaniradius stylonematis. The sequence goes on along the minus strand of NZ_OZ244994.1, from coordinate 3,277,358 downwards.
TGCGCATCGATGCCACCGAGATGGCTGGCACCGACCGGATGAAGCTCTATGTGTGCGGCACGCCGGGCGACGGGCAGATGAACCTCATCGCCTCGCTCGACAATCTCGGCAAGGGCGCGTCCGGCGCCGCCGTGCAGAACCTCGACCTGATGATCGGCGCCTGATCAGGCGTGCCGGTGCGGCCGGCCGTCCAGAAGCGGTATGGGGCCGACCATGGCCCGCCAGTGGGCCACCGCAAAGGCCAGCACGAAGAAGGCCAGCCCCTGATGGACCAGCGCCCAGGAAAGCGGCACTTCCATCACCAGCGTGACGATGCCGACCAGCGCCTGGCCGACCACCAGCGCAAGCAGCGTAGCCGCACGGCGCGCATGGGTCGAGCCCGGCGCCCAGCGCCAGCAGGAGATGGCGTGCGCGATCACCACCAGCAGCAGCGCATACGCGCCGGTGCGGTGGGCGAACTGGACGATGGCTGGGTTTTCCACCCAGTTGCGCCAGCCCAGCGTCGGCTCCCACATGATGGTCGGGAACAGCCCCTCGCCCATCATCGGCCATTCATTGTAGACCCAGCCCGCATCGAGACCCGCGACGAGCGCGCCCAGATAGATCTGGACGAAGACCAGACCGGCGATGACGCCGGCCCAGAGCGAGGAGTTCGCCGTCGGCTTGAGATCGGGCGCATGCGGCGCGATGGCGCGCGCCACCCAGACGATGCCGCCCAGGATCAGCGCGGCCATGCACAGATGCACGGCAAGACGATAATGGCTGACATCGACGCGCTCTGTCAGCCCTGACGAGACCATCCACCAGCCGATGAAGCCTTGCAGGCCGCCAAGCGCAAGAAGACCCACGAGCGGCCATTTCAGTCGCCGGTCGAGCCGTCCGGCCAGCCAGAAGAAGGCGAGCGGGACGGCAAAGACGAGGCCGAGCGTGCGCGCAAGGAAACGATGGCCCCATTCCCACCAGTAGATGAACTGGAACTCGGCCATCGACATGCCCTTGTTCACCAGCTGGTACTCGGGGATCTGCCGGTAGCGCTCCAGTTCCTCCTGCCATTGAACTTCTGTCAGCGGCGGTATGACGCCGTGGATCGGCGCCCATTCGGTGATCGACAGGCCTGAATCGGTGAGCCGTGTCGCCCCGCCGACAACGACCAGCACGAGAAGCACGAGCGCGGTGAAATAGAGCCAGCCGCGAACCTGCGCCCTATTGCGCAATTCGGAATCGCGGCCTGTTGCCATGGCGGGCACGGAGACGGTGTCGGCGAGATCAGTGGCGGCGGTCATCGAATGTCTTTCACCAAACGCAGTGTGCGCGCCTGATTGCAAATCGGACTCGGCCTTTCAAGTGCCGCTTTGCCGCATGGCGGCATCACTTGACGGCCTTGGCAATGGCGACCGTCGTGCTACATGGCAGCCCATCGCGGGAGAGAACATGCCCTATCGTCTCAAGAAATTCATCGGCATGCTGGTTTTGGTCGCGCTGGTCGTCATCTACGCGCTTGTCGCCACGGCCATTGCGTCACACCGTCTGGCCGAAAGCGCGTGGTACGTGCATCTCGCCTTCTTCGCCTTTTCGGGCGTCTTCTGGGTGGTGCCCGCCATGTTCGTCATCTCGTGGATGGAACGCCGCCCAAGGGAAACCGACAGCGGATAACCTGTTTGGCCGTTCGCCTTTCAAGCCCCGTCTCAACGGAAAAGAAACCCGATTGGCGTAGATCGGGTGCGGAGGCTTAATTCAATGGTTGACGTGACATCCAATATGGCGGCCCCCCGCCGCGTTTCCAAGGCCGCGCCGGCCAGCATTGCGGTCGATGTCGTCACCGACATCGAGGTCATCCGTGCCACCGTGGCAGCGATCACACCGGACATGGTGTTCACCGGATACCAGCACCCCGCCTTCCTTTCCGCCTGGGTCGGTAGTGCCGGCTGCGCGCCGATGTTCCTCAAGTTCGCGGTTGTCGGACATGGTCCGGTTCTGCTGCCGCTCGAACGGTGCGACAACGGTGTCGCCGGCTATTGCGGCGGGCGGCACGCGAACGGCAATTTCCCCGTCGGGCGGCGCGAGGACATCGCCGCGCTGTCGGATGCCGGCGAAACGGCGATCCTGTCGGCCATCAAGGCGGCCGGCATTCCCGCCAACTCGCTGTTTCTCGAGCGCCAGCAGGCAAAATGGCACAACCTTGCCAACCCGTTCGTCTTCGCATCGAGCGTTGCCAGCCCGAACATCGCATTGTCCTTTTCCATCGATGGCGACCTCGACACGGTGCTGAAGACCCATGGCGGCAAGAGCAAGCGCAAGAAGTTGCGCAGCTACCGCCGCAAGCTCGATGCGAAGGGATCGGTCGAGTTCCTCCATCCGGTTCCGACCGAACAGGTGTCGCGCTATCTCGACAGGTTTCTGGCACTCAAGGCCGAAAGGTTTCGCCAGGCCGGAATTGCGAATGTTTTCGGCGATGACCGGATCAAGGCCTTCCTGCTCGATCTTTTCACCGACGGGGCGCCCGATCACACGCTGCACGGGCTGACGCTTGACGGCGAGATCATCGCGGTTATCGGCTGCACCAGGCACGCCAATCGGATGACCGTCGAATTCGGTTCATTCGAGCCCGAACATGCCCAGTTGAGACCCGGCGAACTGCTCTTTTTCAGCGCGATCGCCCATGCCTGCGAAACCGGCATCGAAATCTTTGATTTCGGGATCGGAGACGAGCCCTACAAGCGGTCGTGGTGCGACATCGAGACGGTTCACATGGACACGACCATCGGCCTGACGCTGGCGGGCAAGGCACGCGCATTCGCGCAGACCAACCGCAGCCGCGCCGTGCGGGCCATCAAGTCCAACGACCGGGTCTGGTCGGCGGTCAAGACGGCGCGCCGGGCTTTGGCCCGGCGCTGACCGCGGGCCGTCAGGCCGCCATCATTATCCGGCCTTGCGCATCGGTTCGGGTTCGACGGGGTCAGGCATTCCACCCTCCTCCTCGATGACGATCAGCACATCGTCATGTCCGCCTTCGGACAGGTCGCGGGCCGCATCGACCGCGCTTTCACCGCTTTGCGCGTCGACCGACAGGACGATCTCGCTGTCGGCGCTGACAAGACGGTTGAGCCCGGCGGCGTCGGTCGCGCCGCAATCGACCAGCACGATATCGTAGGCCGACGACAGCCCGTCGAGGATGATCGGCAGACGTTCGATGCCGGACACGGCCCGGTCGGGATCGGCATTGCCGTCGGCGATGATGTGCGCGCCGGACGCGCCGTCGCCGAAGATCACATCGGAATAGGAAGCCTCGGCCGCCAGCAGGTCGGTGATGCCCGGATCGGCGGGATCGGCGTCCATCAACCGGCTGGCAAGCCCGGTTCCGCTGAGATCGAGCACGATCGCGCGCAGCCCCCTGGCGTCGATCGCGCGGGCGATCGCGACCGTGTTGTGCGCGCCCGATCCGCCTGCCGGACTGACGATCAGAGCGCGGCCGGCACCCCGGCGCACCAGCTTGGACGCAACGGCGGCGACCGAGAAATTGTCGTTGGCCGGCGGCGCGGCAGCCGGCTCATCGACATCTGTCGGCGGCTCGACAGCGACACGGTCCCGCAGCACGGGCGCATCATCGCGATCTGCCGTTGGGATTGCCCCGGACCCCGCGGCAACGGCCGCGGGCACCAGCGCACGTCCGGAGAACAGTTCGCGCATCAGCGTGACCACCACCATCAGAACCAGCGAGACGAAGAGTGTCGCGCCGACCATCGGCACCATGCGCGGGAAGGATGGCTCGAGCGGCACGGTGGCGCTTGAAATCAGCCGCGCCTTGGCTGGCGCATATTCGCCCTGGTCGCGCGACTGGGCTTCGCGGTAGCGCAGAAGATAGGTTTCGAGCAGTGCCCGCTTGGAGGCGGCTTCGCGCTCGAGCGCTCGCAGTTCCACTTCGCTGCCGCTGGCATCGGCGGACGCGGCCTTGAGCGTGTTCAAATCGCCATTGAGCTCTTCCTCGCGGCCGCGCGCAATGCTCGCCTCGTTGCGCAGGCCGGCCAACACGTTGCGCGCCTGATCGCGTATCTGGGCCTCCAGGCCGCCGATCTGCGATTGCAAGGCCTGCATGCGCGGATGGCCGGGCAACAGCGTCGTCGAAAGATCGGCCTGACGCGCCATCAGATTGGCGCGCTGTTCGGTCAGCCGGGCGACGATGGGCGAGGCGATAACGTCGGGAAGCGTGTCGACCGACGTGCCGCTGTCCAGCGCGCTTTCGACGCTGCGGACGCGCGCTTCCAGCGCGGAGCGTTCGGCGCGCACGCGCGACAGTTCCGTCGACAGTTCGGCGAGCTGCTGGGTCGCAAGTACCGAATTGTTCTGGCCCATGAAAAGGCCGTTGGCGGCGCGGTACTCGGCAACGGCCGCTTCTGCGGCGCGCACCTCGTCCTGGAGCGGACCGATCTCGCTTTCGAGATAGTCCGCGGCCGCGCCGGTGTTCTGCAACTGGGCGCGGCTTTCAAGCGCCACATAGGCCCGGGCCAGCGCATTGGGGACGCGTGCGGCAAGCTCCGAATCGGACGAGCGGAAGCCGATGACGATCACCCGCGAGTTTTCGACCGGAAAGACAGTCAGACGCTCGCGCATCGCATCAAGGACGCGCTTTTCCCCGGCAACGTCGGACGGGTCGGCGCCAAGCCCCAGGGCCGCCAGTCCGCGTCCGAACGCCGACATGGACGCGGCGTCGTTGAATTCGCTGCGGGAAGCCAGATCGAGTTCCCCGGCCACCTGCATCAAAAGATCGGTCGATGTAATGATTTCGACCTGGCTGGCCACCGCTTCCTGGTCGAGGCGGGTCTGATCGGCGAGCGGGTCGCGTTCGGGCCGGGTGAAGACGGATTCGCCGGCATCGATGAGCACACGCGCGTCGGACCGGTATTGCGGGGTGGCAAGCATCAGGGCAACCGCGACCAGCGCGGTGATGACCAACGAACCAATCAGGATGATCCACTTGTCGCGCCAGACGGCCGCAGAGAGCCGGCCGATATCGATATCGGCGTCGCGCGACTGATAGGACGAAACGGCCATTTGATTACTCCGGATACGCAGTACTGGCCGTCCGTTCTAAAGGTTTATGGTAACCACCGCGTAAACCGGCCGTTGAGGGTTCGTTCATCTCGATTGACGATAGGTAAACCGACTGCCCCGCCGCTCGGCGCGCGCAATGGTCGTGCCCGCCGCTTTACCGGCCATTAACCCTAACAGGGCGATAACGGCGTCTGATCGAGGTGCACACGCACTTCTGCTTTTCGACGTTTGGATGTGCCAATGGGTGTTCAGTTGCGCTCCTTTTTGACGACAGGCCTTGTAGCCGCCGCCCTCGTCTCGCTGGCGGCCTGTTCGGGGTACCGCCCCGCGCCGGCGGCGTTTCACGAAGCGATCAGCCAGCCCTACACGCTCGATGCCGGCGACAGCGTTCGGGTGACCGTGTTCGACCAGGTCGATCTGACCAATTCTTATGCGATCGACCAGTCCGGCTACATTTCCTTCCCGCTCGTCGGCGCCGTGCCGGCCCGAGGCAGGACCGTCCAACAGATGGAAAGCGCGATCGCCGCCAAGCTGCGGCAGGGTTTCCTGCGCGATCCGGACGTTTCGGTTCAGGTCGACCAGTACCGGCCGGTCTTCATCATGGGCGAGGTCGGTTCGGCCGGCCAATATGCCTATGTTCCCGGCATGACGGTGCAGACCGCGATCGCATCGGCCGGCGGGTTTTCGGCGCGCGCCAACCAGGCCAATGCCGACATCACACGCCATATCAATGGCCGCGTGATGACAGGGCGGGTGCTGATCTCCGATCCGATCCTGCCCGGCGACACCGTCTATGTCCGCGAGCGGCTGTTCTGACGGGAGCTGACGGCCATGTCCGACACGGCCGGCTTGCGCATCGTCCACGTGCTTCGCGCCCCGATGGGCGGCGTGCTGCGCCATGTCCGCGATCTGGCGCTGGCGCAAGCCGACCGGGGCCACCAGGTCGGGCTGATCTGCGATGTTCCGGGCACCGACGGCTACAACGAAACCATGCTGGAACTGCTGGCCGGCGACCTGCCGCTCGGCCTGCACCGGGTCGCCATGGCCCGCGCCGTCGGCATTGGCGACATTGCGAGCGCCCGCGCAACGCTTTCGGTGCTCAAGCGGCTGAAACCCGACATCGTCCATGGCCACGGTGCGAAAGGCGGCGTTTATGCGCGTGCCATCGGCGCGCTGGCCAATCGCGATGCGCGCCCAGCCCGGCTTTACTCCCCGCACGGAGGAAGCCTGCATTTCGACCCGCAAAGCCGCAAGGGAAAGCTCTATTTCACCGTCGAGCGCTTGCTGGAACGCGCCTGCGAAACCATCCTGTTCGTCGCCGACTATGAGCGATCGGTCTATGCGGCCAAGATCGGCACGCCGCGCTGCACGACGCAAGTGGTCCATAACGGACTGACATCGGCCGAGTTCGAGCCGGTAGTGCCCGCCAGCCAGGCCGCGGCGTTCCTGTTCATCGGCGAAATCCGAATGCTGAAGGGGCCGGATCTGTTCGTGGACGCGATCGCCGCGCTGCGCTCCGGCGACCATGATGATGTCAGGGCGGTGATGGTCGGCGCCGGACCCGATCGGGCAGCGATCGCGGAGCGCATCAGGGCGCAAGGCCTTGCCGGGGCCATCACGATGCATGAACCGATGCCCGCGCGGGACGCCTTTGCCCTTGCCCGTACGGTCGTCATGCCGTCGCGGGCCGAAGCCATGCCCTATATCGTCCTCGAAGCGCTCGCCGCCGGCATGCCGCTGATCGCCACAAAGGTCGGCGGCATTCCCGAGATCATGGGCCAGAACAACGCTGCGCTGGTCGAACCGGCGCTTGTCCCCCTGACCGACGCGATGCGCCGGTCGCTCGACCAGCCGGGCTGGCTCGGCAACCAGATGGTGCCCGTGACCACGCTGAAGTCCCGGTTCAGCGCCGCTGTAATGGCCGAAAGCATCGTCAATGCCTATCGCGAGGCGCTGACGCGCGCCCGTCCGGCAGCGATACAGCGTTCGCCGGCCGGCCCGAAGACCAACGGCGCATCAAGCGTTTCTTAAGCCGAACGCGCTAGCGTCCGGCGGCAATCGCCAACGGACAGTATGATGAACGAGATCGATCCGCGCCTGCGTTACACGCCCGAAAGCGTCAGGGCGTATCAGATCGGTGACGAGCTGGTCGTCAAGGATGGCCAACTCAATTCGCTGGCCGCGCGTATCGCCGACGAGTATCGCAAGGACACGGTGTCGCCATCGATGGTGACCGGACTGCTGCGGGTCGGCGAGTTCGTTGGACTGGCGCTCATCTCCACGGCCATCATGCTCGCCTATGTCGGCGTGCCCTATACGATGATGGTCGAGTATCCGGCCGCGATCCTCGCCGGTTCCACGCTTTATCTGGTCTTTGCCGAGATCGTCGATGCCTACCAGATCCGCGCGATCCGCAACACGCTGCGATGGTTTCCGCGCGTCGCCCTGATGTGGACCGCAGCGTTCGCGGTGATGACGCTGGCCGCCTTCTTCATGAAGGCATCGGAGGACTATTCGCGCGTCTGGTTCGGCTCATGGTTTCTGGGCGGGCTGGTCTTTCTCTTCCTGACGCGGCTGTTGCTCAACTGGCGCGTGCGCCGGTGGGCGCGCAATGGCACCATGGAGCGCCGCGCGGTGATCGTCGGCGGCGGCACGCCGGCCGAAAAGCTGATCCGCGCGATGGAAGCCCAACCGGACAATGACGTGCGCATCTGCGGCATCTTCGACGATCGCGACGATGAACGCTCTCCGCTGGTGGTCGCCGGCTATCCCAAGCTGGGAAACATCGAGGAACTGGTCGAATTCACGCGCCGCGCGCGCATTTCGATGCTGATCGTCTCGCTGCCGCTGGACGCGGAAAAGCGCGTTCTGCACATGCTCAAGAAGCTGTGGGTTCTGCCCGTCGACATCCGCCTTTCGGCCCATTCGCACCGGCTGCGGTTCCGACCGCGCACCTATTCTTACATCGGCAAGGTGCCGATGTTCGACATTTTCGACCGGCCGATCCGGGATTGGGACAGGGTCGCAAAGCGCGGCTTCGACATCTTCTTCTCGCTTGTGGGCATCATCGTGCTGTCGCCGGTCATGCTGGCGACCGCCATCGCCGTCAAGCTGACCTCGAAGGGGCCGGCGATCTTCGTGCAGAAGCGGCACGGCTTCAACAATGAGATCATCAACGTCTACAAGTTCCGCTCGATGTATGTGGACCAGCAGGACGCCACCGCGCGCAACGCGGTGACCAGGGGCGATCCGCGCGTCACGCCGGTCGGCCGGATCATCCGCAAGACGTCGATCGACGAACTGCCGCAGTTCTTCAACGCGCTCAAGGGCGATCTGTCGCTGGTCGGCCCGCGCCCCCACGCCGTCCATGCCCAGACCCGCGACAAGCTTTACGGTGAAGTGGTCGATGGTTACTTCGCGCGCCATCGCGTCAAGCCCGGCGTCACCGGCTGGGCGCAGATCAATGGCTGGCGCGGCGAAGTGGACAGCGACGAAAAGATCAAGAAACGCACAGAATATGATCTCTATTACATCGAGAACTGGTCGCTGCTGTTCGATCTGAAAATCCTGTTCCTGACGCCGATGAGCCTGTTCAACACGGAAAACGCCTATTGACCGATGTGGCCCTCACCCTTCCGGCGGTGGACAGGAACCGCGTGCTGGGCGGCCTTCTGGCCGCCTTTGCCATTTGGGTCGGCGCTTTTCTGAGCGGTTTCGTCATCAACGAGCCGGCCCCTTACGAACTCTACATGGTCGGGCTTGTGGGCATCTGGGTGCTGTGCGGGCTGAGGTTTCCCGCCGCGATCATGCCGTTATTGGTGCTGCTGATCGTGTTCAACATCGGCGGCGTCATCTCGATGATGACGATGACAGAATGGCGCGACGCGCCGATGTATGTCGCCGTCGGTTTTTTTCTCGCCTTCACGGCGATCTTCTTTGCCGCCGTGATCGCCGCGGACGGCCGGCGCGCCGAGATCATCATGAACGGCTATCTCACGGCCGCCGTCCTGACCGGGCTTTTGGGCATTGTCGGCTATTTCAATTTGGTGCCTGGCGCCGACCTGTTCACCCGCTACGGCCGGGCCATGGGCGCCTTTCAGGATCCGAACGTGTTTGCGCCGTTCCTCGCCTTGCCCGCGATCTACTGCCTGCACGGCGTGCTCACCCGGTCGCTCGAAGGCGCGCTGTGGCGGCTGCCCATGCTGATCGTCCTGTCGTTTGCGATCTTCCTGTCGTTCTCGCGCGCCGGTTGGGGCCTGTTCGTCCTGTGCGCCCTGCTTCTGACCGCGTTCCTTCTGATTGCATCGCCCTCGCACCGGTTCCGCCTGCGCATCGCGGCATTGGCCGCCACGGCCTTCGTCGCGGTGGTGATCGCGCTTCTGATCGCCATCCAGATCGAGGCCGTGCGCGAGATGCTGATCGAGCGGGCACGGCTGCAGGACTATGACAGCGGCCAGTCCGGACGGTTCGCCAACCATCTGATCGGCTACATGAAGGCCACCGAACACCCGTTCGGCATCGGCCCGCTCGAGTTCGGGGAGCGGTTCGGCGCCGACACCCACAATATCTGGCTCAAGGCGCTGTTCGACTATTCCTGGCTCGGCTTTGCCAGCTACGTCACGCTGGTCGTCTGGACGCTGGGCGCGGGCCTCAGGATCGTCTTCCGCGACCGGCCATGGCAGCCCATCCTCGTGTGCGCGCTGATCGTCTTTTTCGGGCACGCCCTGATCGGCAACGTCATTGACACCGACCGCTGGCGGCACCTGTTTCTGATCTTCGGCGTGATCTGGGGCTGCATCGCGCTGGAAGCGCGGCATCAGCGTGAAGTCGGCCTTACGCTGCGGCACGCAACGGCATAGCGCGCGAAACCGACCACATCTGACAGTGAAAAGACTGGTCGGAGCGGCGGGATTCGAACCCACGACCCCTACACCCCCAGTGTAGTGCGCTACCGGGCTGCGCTACGCTCCGACCGTGGCAGAGCTATAGTGGCGCGCAGCGGCGCGCACAAGCCCTCAATGCGCGATCGAAGGGCCGCCTACCGCGTCTGGTCGAGAAGCCGCTTGCACTCGAGAAGGTCGAACAGGGCTTCCTGGAGCAATGTGCGGTTGTCGCGCGACAGATCGGCCCCTTCGCCGCTTTCGCCACCCTTGCCGCCAAGCCCGAACAGGCCGCGGCCGCGCGGCCGTGCATGGCCAACCACGACATCGGCGTCGGCCTGGGCAGGCGGTGCGTCGGCGCCCGCCTGCGGCGCGGCCGCTTCGGTTTCCGCCTCGGCCTGGCGCGCTTCGGCATTGCGGCGGGTCATCTCCTCGAGTGCCGACATGTCGCCCGTTCCGATGGCGATGGCGAACTGGATGCCGTTCTCGCGCAGGATCTTCTGCACACCCTTGATCGTGTAGCCTTCCTCATAGAGCAGATGCCTTATGCCGCGCAGCAGGTCCACATCGGTCGGCCGGTAATAGCGCCGGCCGCCACCGCGTTTGAGCGGCTTGATCTGCGAAAAGCGCGTCTCCCAGAAACGCAGCACATGCTGCGGCAGGTCCAGATCGTCGGCGACTTCGGAAATGGTGCGGAACGCGTCGGGGCTCTTGTCCGTCATGGTCGTCCTTCACCTGTCGACAGCGGCGGCCTGGCCATTTGCCCCTCAGCCCTTGCCGTGGCGTTTCTTGTAGCCATCGATGATGCGCTGCTTGAGCACGTTGGACGCCTTGAACGTCACCACGCGACGCGGTGAAATCGGCACTTCCTCACCGGTCTTGGGATTGCGGCCGATCCGCTCGGTCTTGGAGCGCACCTGAAAGGTGGCAAACGACGACAGCTTGACCGTTTCGCCCCGCACGACGGCGTCGCAAATTTCGTTGATGACCATTTCGACGAGGGCGGCAGACTCGGTACGTGACAGGCCCACCTTGCGGTAGACGGCTTCGGTCAGGTCAGACCGTGTGACCGTTTTCTCCCCCATCAAGCTGTCTTTCCGAAGCGCACAAAATCAGAGCCAAAAAAATCGTATCGCCAAAGGCCTTGTAAATCAAGCAAATGCCCCGTGATCCGCGGGACGGAAGGAACAGACGAAGCGCGGAAGAAAGGTGCGGTCACCAGCGCACCAATAATGCGCCCCAGGTGAATCCGCCGCCCATCGCCTCAAGCAGAACCAGATCGCCGCGCTTGATGCGGCCATCGGCGACGGCAACGGAAAGCGCCAACGGGACCGAGGCGGCGGACGTGTTGCCGTGCCGGTCGACCGTGATGACGACCTTGTCTTCGGGAATGCCGAGCTTCTTCGCCGATGCTTCGATGATCCGGCGATTGGCCTGGTGCGGCACGAACCAGTCGATCTGGTCGCCCGAAATGCCGGCTGTGGCGAAGGATTGTTCGATCACGTCGGTGATCATGCCGACCGCGTGCTTGAACACTTCGCGGCCTTCCATGCGCAGATGGCCGGTGGTGCCCGTCGTCGACGGCCCGCCATCGACATAGAGCTTGTCCTTGTGCCGGCCGTCCGAACGCAGATGGGCCGCCAGAATGCCCGTGTCCGATGTCAGCCCGACGCCGGCGGCCTCCTCGACGACAACGGCGCCGGCGCCATCGCCGAAGAGCACGGCGGTACGCCGGTCGGTCCAGTCGAGAATGCGCGAGAACGTCTCCGCGCCGATCACCAGGACACGCCGCGCCAGTCCGGCCCTGATGTAGGTGTCGGCGGTGGTCAGCGCGTAGATGAAGCCGGTGCATACGGCCTGGATGTCGAACGCGGCGCCATGGTGCATGCCAAGCCGGTTCTGGATGTTGACGGCCGTGGCCGGAAACGTGTTGTCGGGCGTCGAAGTGGCGACGATGATCAGGTCGATATCGTCGGGGGTCCGGCCGGCATCGTCGAGCGCCGCGCGCGCAGCGGCTTCTCCCAGAGACGCGCTGGTTTCGTCGTCGCCGGCGATATAGCGCTGCGTGATGCCCGTGCGCTGCCTGATCCATGCGTCGGAGGTTTCGAGCTTGGCCTCGAGTTCGGTGTTCGGAACGACCCGTTTCGGCAATGCGGAGCCGACGCCGGTGATGGCTGATCTTATCATTGTGCTGCCTTGGGCCGAGCGTCTTCGCCGTCTTCTTCCGGACCGCCACGGCCAGGACCGTCGTGGAACAGGTGAATGTCGTGGTGGATCTTGTCGACCAGACCGTTGCGCACCATGTCATGGGCCATGTCGACGGCGGCGGCAAAGCCTTCATCGTCGGTGCCGCCATGGCTTTTGACGACGATGCCGTTCAGGCCCAGGAAGACGCCGCCATTGACCTTGCGCGGGTCCATCCGGTCGCTGAGACGACGGAAGGCGCCGCGCGCCAGAACGTAACCGAGGCGCGCCATCAGCGTCCGGCTCATCGCCGCGCGCAGATATTCGCCGATCTGGCGCGCGGTGCCCTCGGCGGTCTTCAGCGCGATGTTCCCGGAGAAGCCCTCCGTGACGACGACATCGACCGTGCCGCGGCCCAGATCGTCGCCTTCGACAAAGCCGTGATAGTCGAGCCCGTCGAGATCGGCCTCACGCAGGAGGCGCCCGGCTTCCTTGACCTCTTCCTGTCCCTTGATCTCCTCGACGCCAACATTGAGCAGGCCGACGGTCGGACGCTCGACCTCGATCAATGCGCGCGCCATTGCCGCGCCCATCACCGAGAAATCGACCAGTTGCAGCGCGTTGGCGCCGATGGTCGCGCCGACATCGAGCACGATCGATTCGCCCCGCAGCGTCGGCCAGATGGCGGCGATGGCGGGACGCTCAATATCGGCCATCGTGCGCAGGCAAAAGCGCGACATGGCCATCAGCGCGCCGGTGTTTCCCGCCGAAACGCACACATCGGCCTCGCCCGACTTGACCGCCTCGATCGCCTTCCACATGGACGACTTCCAGCGCCCGTTCCGCAGGGCCTGGCTGGGCTTGTCGTCCATTTTGACGGCGACATCGCAATGAACGATCGTGCTGGCCTCGCGCAGTTTGGGATGGCCGGCAAGCGCCGCCTCGATCTCGTCCTTCTTGCCGAACAGCAGGAAGCGCATGCCGGGATGCCGCGACAGCGAGATCGCCGCGCCAGGGATGACGACCGAAGGGCCGTGGTCGCCGCCCATCGCATCCACCGAGACCGTTATCACCGTGTTGCTCATCCTGTTTCGCGCGTGTCCGGGCCGGGCGCGGCGTGGGGGCCGGCCGCAGCGTGCGGCACCATAGCGATAATGATCGTCCGCTCAACCGGCAATTTGGCGTTCCTAGCCATCGCCCTTCTGGCGCAACGCCTTGAGCGCGGCAAACGGGTTTTCCCGCTCTTCGGCCGGCTCGACGGCCTTTTCGGAAGGTGGTGCAACGCCTGGCGCGCGGGGATAGGGATCGAGTGCGAGCGCGAAAAATTCCTCGGTCACCGCGCCGATATCGAGCATGGGCGGCTCGAACGGTTCGGGCAGGTCCGGCCCCTCGGCATCGATGATCAGATCGCCGCCCTCGCCCGGTTCCATGCGCCTTTCCAGCGCCGAACCCTGGGGCACATAGATCGCGTCGATCTCGGCTTCGACGGTCGCGGCGACCGGCTCGAGCGAGACGACGCATTGCTGGGTGACGCGCGCGCTGACCCGGCCGGTCAGGCGGACGCCGTCACGCTGCCACCGCCGGACATGGACGGTGGCCTTGAAACTGTCGGCAGCCAGCAGACCGTGCGCGGCGGCCAACTGTTCCAACTGCGCCCCATCGGCTGCGATCGTCTCGTCGCGCCCCTTTTGAGGAAGCACGGACACGTTGATGGCGTGGGAAACCGGCGAACTGCCGGCAGCGGGCATGCTCACGCCACCGCCCCGGCATCGGGGAAGGCCACATCGCCGGTGAGCAGCGTCGCATCGTCCCGGGCGGCGAGCGCCTTGACGGCGGCCAGCATGTAACGGGCGATCGCATCGGCCCTGAAATCGGCGGTTGCGGCATCGCCAGGCATGATGTTGCGGCCGAGGGCGGCTGCCAGCGCCCCGGCATCGCCGGCATCCATCGCCTCCCAGTAGGGTCCCATGCGGCCATAAAACATGCGGGCAAGCTTCTTCATGCGCTTGGGAACGCCGACGTCGCCGACGCCTAGCTCCCGGATCGAGTGATCGACGTCCTTGAAGAACTCGTCGAGCACATCCTGGGCCAGGGCCTGCAGCGGTTCGCTGCTGTCGCGCGTGCGGTGCAGCAGCACGATCATGTGCAGGCCGAGCGATTCATAACGGCCAAGCGGCGTATCGGGGATGCCCCAATCGGCATAGAGAACCGGCTGCCGTGCGGCATCGACGACATGCCGGAACACCCGGTCGACGATGATCCGGTTGGCGTTTTGGCCCTTTCGCCGAAACAGTGACACAATCATGCGCTTATCCAGAACGGGTTCCGGCGGCGAACGGCCGACGGCTTGCACGGCGGCCATAGCTGGGTTACCGGGTGATTTCCAGCGCGGCCGGGTATTGACGGCCAAGGAGATGAATGTGACGGCTCGAAAATTCAAGGCGCATGGCCGCTCTTTTGCCGGCGTGGCCCTCGTGTTGGCTGCGGCAACGGCCCTGTCGGCGTGCAATGCGTCGACGAGCGATGTGCTCAACATGTCCGAAACGTTCAAGCAGGGCTATGTCGTCGACGAACAGACGCTGGCGCTGGTGCCGCCCGGATCGAGCCGCGACCAGGTGCTGCTGACGCTCGGCACGCCGACCACGACCGAGACGTTCGACAATGAGGTGTTCTACTACATCTCCCAGACGCGTGAGCGGCGCGCGCAGTTTCTCAAGCCGCGCCTGGTGGACCAGAGGGTTCTGGCGGTCTATTTCAACGAAGAGAGCACGGTCGAGCGGATCGCCGATTACGGCCTTCAGGATGGCCGCGTGTTCGACTTCATCACACGCACGACGCCGACCGGCGGCCGCGACCAGACGTTCCTGGCGCAAATCCTGTCCGGCTCGATCGGCGGGCCTTCGGCGGAATCCATCTTGCGCGGCGGGCGGTAGGCGGCCGCCGGTTCGGGCCGTCGCCCCAAGGGCAACTATCAGATTCAAAGAAAAACCCGCGCGGATCGCTCCGCGCGGGTTTTTCGTGTCGGGTCGCAATGCCCGCTAGTGGGCGAGAACCGCCAGCAGCAGCAGTGCGACGATGTTGGTGATCTTGATCGCCGGGTTGACGGCCGGGCCGGCGGTGTCCTTGTAGGGATCGCCGACCGTGTCGCCGGTCACGGACGCCTTGTGGGCTTCCGAACCCTTTTCGTGCTTGACGCCGTCCTTGTCGATGAAGCCGTCTTCGAACGACTTCTTCGCATTGTCCCAGGCGCCGCCGCCCGAGGTCATCGAGATGGCGACGAACAGGCCGTTGACGATCACGCCGAGCAGCATCGCGCCGACCGCGGCAAAGGCCGAGGCTTTCGAGCCCGAGATCAGCAGCACGCCAAAATAGACAACAAGCGGCGCCAGAACCGGCAGCAGCGACGGCACGATCATCTCCTTGATCGCGGCCTTGGTCAGCATGTCGACCGCGCGGGCATAGTCCGGGCGCTCGGTGCCTTCCATGATACCCGGCTTTTCGCGGAACTGACGACGCACTTCCTCGACCACCGCGCTCCCGGCCCTGCCGACGGCGGTCATCGCGATGCCGCCGAACAGGTACGGAATCAGGCCGCCGAACAAAAGGCCGGCAACGACATAGGGGTTGGACAGATCGAACGAGATCTCGCCAACATCGGAGAAGTAGCTGTAGGTGTCCGGATTGGCGACGAAGTAGGTCAGATCGTTCGAATAGGCTGCAAACAGCACCAGCGCGCCGAGGCCGGCCGAACCGATGGCATAGCCCTTGGTGACGGCCTTGGTGGTGTTGCCGACCGCATCGAGCGCGTCGGTGGACTTGCGCACTTCCGGGTCGAGACCGGCCATTTCCGCAATGCCGCCAGCATTGTCGGTGACCGGACCGAACGCGTCGAGCGCGACGATCATGCCGGCGAGGCCGAGCATCACGGTGACCGCGATGCCGGTACCGAACAGGCCGCCAAGCTGGAACGTGGAGATGATGCCGGCGACGATGACGATGGCCGGCAGCGCGGTCGATTCAAGCGAAACGGCCAGACCCTGGATGACGTTGGTGCCGTGGCCGGTCACCGATGCCTGGCTGATCGAGTTGACCGGACGCTTGTTTGTGCCGGTGTAGTATTCGGTGATGATCACGATCAGGCCGGTGACGACGAGACCGATCAGGCCGCAGTAGAACAGATACCGGCCCTCGATGGTCTTGCCGGCAACTTCGCCGATCTCGCCCCAGCCGACGGTCAGCGAGGTCGCCGCGCCAAGGCCGAAGACGGTGAGGATGCCGGTCGCGATCAGGCCCTTGTAGAGCGCGCCCATGATCGAGCCGTTGGTGCCCAGACGCACGAAGAAGGTACCGATGATCGAGGTCAGAAGGCACGCGGCGCCGATGGCCAGCGGATAGAGCATGACCGAAGCCAGCACGTCGGTGCCGGCAAAGAAGATCGCGCCAAGCACCATGGTGGCGACGACGGTCACCGCATAGGTCTCGAACAGGTCGGCGGCCATGCCGGCACAGTCGCCGACATTGTCGCCCACATTGTCGGCGATGGTTGCCGGGTTGCGCGGATCGTCCTCGGGAATGCCCGCTTCGACCTTGCCGACCAGATCGCCGCCGACATCGGCACCCTTGGTGAAGATGCCGCCGCCGAGACGCGCGAAGATCGAGATCAGCGATGCACCGAAGCCCAGCGCGACGAGCGCATCGATGACGGTGCGGCTTTCGGGCGAAAGGCCCATCATGTCGGTCAGGACATAGTAGTAGATCGCAACGCCGAGCAGCGCGAGGCCGGCCACCAGCATGCCGGTGATCGCGCCCGACTTGAAGGCGATGTCGAGACCGCCGGACAGCGAGTGGGCGGCGGCCTGTGCGGTGCGCACATTGGCGCGGACCGACACGAACATGCCGATATAGCCGGCGACGCCCGAAAGCACCGCGCCGATCAGGAAGCCGATGGCCGCCGTTGCGCCCAGAAGCGCCCAGGTAATGGCGCAGACCACGGCGCCGACGATGGCGATGGTGGTGTATTGCCGGTTCAGATAGGCCTGTGCGCCCTCGCGGATCGCGCCGGCGATTTCCTGCATGCGCTCGTTGCCCTGGTCGGCTGCAAGCACCGACTGGGTGGCCCAGATCGCATAGACAATCGATACAAGGCCGCAGGCAATAACGGCGAGAAGTATCATCGATTTTCCTCCTGAAGTTCCGCCCAAGGTCCCCCGGCGGATCGGATCAATTCTGAATTGCGGCACCCGGACGGGCCCGCATCGGCGTCGTCTATGCAGAATGGGCGTTTGGGGGTCAAGGCACCAGGCGCCCTATTCCCAAATGGTTGTAAAACGGGCCGTGCGCATCACGGGTGGTGGGCGGCCTCCGAGGCGGCGCGGCGATCGTGAAGGACGAAGATCGCAAGGACGACCAGGCAGACCGCGGCGACCGGCAGCAGGATCCAGTTGAGCGCCGCCCAGCCCAGCTCCACCTGGCCGCCGAACAGATTGAGCGTCGCCCCCGACATCAGCGAGGCGAAGGCGACCGTGCCGAAAAGGGCGAAATCGTGCACACCCTGCACCTTGTTCTTTTCGGCGGGCGTATAGGTTTCGGTCAGCATGGCGGTGGCGCCGATGAAGCCGAAGTTCCAGCCGACGCCGAGCAGGATCAGCGCCAGCCAGAACTGCCAGAGCGCAATGCCCGACAAAGCCACCAGACCACATGCGATCAGGATGAGAAGCCCGGTGGCGACGATCGTCTCCTTGCCGAACCGGGCGATCAGATTGCCCGTGACGAAGCTGGGCGCGAACATGGCCATGACATGCCAGGAGATGCCGAGCGTTGCTTCTTCGGTGGAAAACCCGCAGCCCACCATGGCGAGCGGCGCGCCGGTCATCAAAAAGCTCATCAGCGCATAGGTCGTCACGCCGCAGACGAAAGCGACGACAAAGCGCGGCTGGGCGATGATGGCGCCAAGCGAACGCTCCGGCCCGGTGGGAATGTTGGCCGGATCGGTCTCGACGTGATCCTTGATCTTGAGCGTCGACAAAATCGCCGCGCCGAGAAGACCCAGCCCGATGACCGCCACGAAGGCGCCGGCGAATTCGACCGGCGCGAACATGTCCTTGGTGTGGATGACCGCCTGCGGCCCGATGATCGCGGCGAAGACACCGCCGCCCAGCACCCAAGAGATCGCCTTGGGCTTGAACAGCTTGGGAGACGCGTCGGCGGCGGCGAACCGGTATTGCTGGACGAATGCGCCGCCAAGGCCGATGACCAGAAGTCCGGTCGCGAAAAGGATGAAACTTGTTTGGAACAGGCCGAGTGCGGCGATCGCGCCGCCAAGCGCGGTGACCATGGCGCCCGAAACGAAGCCGTTGCGGCGGCCGACGGCGCGCATCAGCATGGCTGCGGGCAGAGCGCCAAGCGCAACGCCGATGTTGAAGCCTGTCACGGGCAGTGTCGCCAGCGTCTTGTCGGCGCCCAGAAGATAATGGCCGGCGAGCCCGCCCAGCGAGATGGCGACCGGCGCCGCCGCGCCAACGATCGCCTGCGAGGTGGCGATGGTCAGCGTGGTGCGCTTGGCGGTCACAAGGTCCTGGGCTGCGCTTGCGGTCATCGGTCTCGCGCCTGTCCTTTTATTGTTGTCGGTGCTGGCGGGCGATGCGGTCGAGCACCGCATTGACCATGCGCGGCTCCTCGCCCTCGTCGAAGAACGCATGCGCCACATCGACATATTCGGTGACGATGACCGGCACCGGCACATCCTTGCGATGGAGCAGTTCCCAAGCGCCGGCCCTCAGAACCGCGCGCAACGTCCCGTCGAGGCGCGACAGCGGCCAGTCCTCGGTCAGCGCGTCGCGGACAACCGGATCGATCCGGGTCTGTTCGGCGACCACTCCCGAAAGGATCGCCCGGAACCAGGCGGGATCGGCGTCGCGATACTGGAAGCCGTCGATCTCCTTGCCGAGGCGAAAGGTTTCATATTCGGCGGCGGTTTCAAGCACGCCGGCGCCGGACATGTCCATCTGGTAGAGCGCCTGCACCGCGCCGAGGCGCGCCACGCCGCGTTTGTTGGCAGCCTTGGTTTTGGAGGCGCTGGCGTTCATCGCACGTCGAGCCTTGCACGCAGCGCGATCATGGCCAGCGCGGCTCTCGCTGCAGCGCCGCCCTTGTCCTTGCGGGTCTTGTCGGCGCGGGCCCAGCCCTGCTCCTCGTTCTCGACGGTCATGATGCCATTGCCGATGGCGAGCTTGTGGTTCACGGCGAGATCGGTCAGGCCGCGCGCGGATTCGTTGCAGACCAACTCGAAATGATAGGTTTCGCCGCGAATGACCATGCCGAGCGCAACATAGCCGTCATAGCGCGTCCGGCCGTCCTGCGCGAAGGCGATCGCCGCGGGCACTTCGAGCGCGCCGGGCACGGTGACGATGTCGTAGGTTGCGCCCGCGTCCTCGATGGCGCTGATCGCGCCGGCGAGCAGCGCGTCGGACATGTCGTCATAAAACCGTGCTTCAACGATCAGGAGATGCGCTTTTTCAGAGCTCATGGGATACCGGTCTCAAAGAGGTCAGGCCGGAGCCCTACGCCTCTTTTTCGGCAGCCGCAAGACGGTCGGCATAGTGCGCGACATAACGCGCGATCGGATCGATCTCGAGGTTGATCCGGTCGCCGGCACGGCTCTGGCCCCAGGTGGTGACGTCGAGCGAATGGCGGATCAGCAGGACGTCGAACCGGTTGGCGTCGACGCCATTGACGGTCAGCGACGTGCCGTCGAGCGCCACCGATCCCTTGGGCGCGATGAACTTCATAAGCGCCTCGGGCGCCTCGATGATGAAGCGCGTCGCATCGCCTTCGGGCCTGGTTTCGGCAATGGTCGCCATCGCATCGACATGACCCGACACCATGTGCCCGCCATATTCGTCGCCGGCCTTCAGCGCGCGCTCCAGATTGAGCCGTGTTCCTGTCGCCCAGGCGCCGGCCGTCGTCAGGCGCAGGGCCTCCTCCCAGGCCTCGACCTCGAACCAGCGGGCATTTGCGCCTTCTTCGGGGAGTGCGACCACGGTCAGGCAGACCCCCGAACAGGCGATCGACGCGCCGATGTCGATGGTCGCCGGCTCATAGGCCGTGGCGATGCGAAACCGCCGGCCCTCGGGCAAGTCGGTCACGGCGGCCACTTCGCCAATGTCGGTGACGATACCAGTGAACATCAGTCCTGGCGCTCCAGCAGCATGAACCGGTCGGGGCCATAGACCGCGCGGCGCCGGATCGCAAATCCGTCCGGCAGACGACCGCTCGAGAACGGGGCGGCAATGCCACCTTCGCCGACGACAACATTGCTTTCAAAAAGCGCGATGCGGTCGGCGAGCCCTTCGCGCAGGAAGGCGTCTGCAACCTCTGCCCCGCCCTCGACGAGGACGCTCGCGACACCGATCGCGGCAAGGTCTTCGAGCAGTTCGGGCAGCGCGATGCGGCTGTCGTGGCTTTCGCCGGCGATGATCCGAACGCCCTTTTCGACGAGGGCCCGCGCCCGTTCGGACTGCGGATGGAGGGTTGCGACATGGACCGGCGCCCGCCCCGCCGTTGCAACGAGACGCGATTCGACCGGCAGGCGGGCATGGCTGTCGAGCACGATGCGGCGGGGCGATCTGTCCTCGAGGCCTTCCAGCCGGCAGGTCAGCTCCGGATCGTCTTCAAGGACCGTCCCGATGCCGACGAGAATCGCGTCATGTTCGGCACGCATTATGTGCGACTGCGCCCGGGCGACCGGGCCGGTGATTGCGACCTGACCTGCGCCGTGCCGTCCGACCATGCCGTCGGCGGAGACGGCCAGTTTGAGGGTCACCTGTGCGCGCTTTTTCGACGACCGGGTCAGATAGGCGCCCAGCACGTCGCGCGCGCCGACCGGATCGCAATCGGCCAGAACCTCGATCCCAGCGGCGCGCAGGATGGCATAGCCTTTGCCCGCCACGCGGTCGTCGGGGTCCGAGACGGCGGCGATGACGCGCGTCACGCCGGCGGAGACGAGCGCCTCGGCGCAGGGCGGCGTGCGGCCATGATGAGCGCAGGGCTCGAGCGTGACATAGGCGGTGGCGCCGCGCGCCGCCGCACCCGCCTCGTCCAGCGCGATGGTCTCGGCATGGGGCCGCCCGCCAGGGGCCGTGATCCCGCGGCCGACGATGGCGCCGTCGTTGACGATCAGCGTGGCGACGGACGGGTTGGTTCCCGTTTGGCCCAGATGGCGCCGGGCAAGCCGCAACGCCGCATCGAGAAACCGGCGGTCATCCACCGTCAGGCTTTGGTCACTCGGCGGCATCGGGTTCGACATCGGCAATGGGGCCCGCGATCTCGCCCAGCAGATCCTTGAAGTCCTGCGGATCGCGGAAATCCTTGTAGACCGAGGCAAAGCGCACGAAGGCGACCTCGTCCATGCGCTTGAGCGCTTCCATCACCATCGTGCCGATCTCGTCGGCGTGGACGTCCTGCTCGCCGGAGCTTTCAAGCTGGCGCACGATGGCAGAGACGGCGCGCTCGACGCGTTCGGGGTCGACAGGCCGCTTGCGCAGCGCGACCTCGAAGGAGCGTGCCAGCTTGTCGCGGTCGAACGGAACCTTGCGGCCGTTCTTCTTGACGACGAACAGTTCGCGCAACTGGACCCGCTCGAAGGTGGTGAACCGGCCGCCGCAATCGGCGCAGACGCGGCGCCTGCGGATGACGGTGCCGTCCTCGGCGGGACGGCTGTCTTTGACGGCCGTGTTTTCGGTGTGACAGAACGGGCAGCGCAACGCGCTCGGCTCCTCAGTTCAGATGCGGGTAGATCGGAAAGCGCGCCGTCAGGGCGAGCACGTCTTCCTTGACGGCGCTCTCGATGCCGGAATTGTCGCCGTCTTCGCCGGCCTGCGCCAGGCCATCGACGATCCGCACGATCATCTGGCCGACCTGGCGGAATTCGGCCGGTCCGAAGCCGCGCGTGGTCGCCGCCGGCGTGCCGAGGCGAATGCCCGAGGTGATGGTCGGCTTTTGGGGATCGTTCGGAACACCGTTTTTGTTGCAGGTGATGAACGCCCGGCCGAGAGCGGCCTCTGCCGCCTTGCCGGTGACGCCCTTGGGCCGCAGGTCGACCAGCATCAAATGGGTGTCGGTGCCGCCGGAGACGATCTGCATGCCGCCCTCGATCACCGTCTGGGCCAAGACCTTGGCGTTTTCGGCCACCGCACTCATATAGCCCTGGAAATCGGGTTGCAGCGCCTCGCCGAAGGCCACGGCTTTTGCGGCGATCACGTGCATGAGCGGGCCGCCCTGAAGGCCGGGGAAGACGGCGGAATTGATCTTCTTGGCGATCGCCTCGTCATTGGTCAACACCATGCCGCCGCGCGGGCCGCGCAACGTCTTGTGCGTCGTCGTCGTCGCCACATGGGCATGCGGGAAGGGGCTGGGATGGATGCCCGCCGCGACCAGTCCCGCAAAATGGGCCATGTCGACCCAAAGATGCGCGCCGACCGAATCTGCGATTTCCCGGAACCGTGCGAAATCGATGATCCGCGAATAGGCCGAACCGCCGGCAATGATCAGGCGCGGCTTGTGCTCTTCGGCCAGTTTCGCCACCTGGTCATAATCGATCAGGCCGGTTTCCAGATCGAGGCCGTACTGGATCGCGTTGAACCATTTGCCCGACATGTTGGGCCGAGCGCCATGGGTCAGGTGACCGCCGGCATCGAGGCTCATGCCGAGGATCGTGTCGCCCGGCGCTGCCAGCGCGAGCATGACGGCCTGGTTGGCCTGGCTGCCGGAATTGGGCTGGACGTTGGCAAAGCCGCAGCCGAACAGTTCGGTCGCCCGCTCGATCGCCAGGTTTTCGGCGATATCGACATACTGACAGCCGCCATAGTAGCGGCGGCCCGGATAGCCCTCGGCATATTTGTTGGTCATCACCGAGCCCTGCGCTTCCAGCACGGCGCGGCTGACGATGTTTTCCGAGGCGATCAGTTCGATCTCCTGCTGCTGGCGGCGCAGTTCCTTGCCGATCGCATCGGCGATCCCGGCATCGCGGGCCGTCAGATCCTGGCTGAAAAAGGCATCGGCAAAGGCGGTGGCGGCGGCGCTGTCCTGCGACATGGGCGTGTCCTCGGCGTGGGTTTGGCTCCGAAAGCGGCGCAATACCATGGCGCCCCGCCCCTGTCATGTCCCGCACGGACATCGGCTGCCGTCATGTGAACAATTGCCGCGCCAATGAAAAAGGGGCCCGCGGGCCCCTCGATCGGTTTCGTGCTTCGGCTGCGCGCCGTCAGAGTGCGGTGGACGACAATTGCAGCGCGTCCACACCGTCGCGATTGTAGATGTCGTCGCGGAAATGGACGAGCCGGTCTTCGGACGCCCATGCCGAAATGTAGACGAAATAGACCGGCACCTGAACCTCGATCGGGATTTCGGTGTTCACACCCGATTCGACCACCTGTTCAAGCTGGCGGCGATCCCAGCCCGGCGTCGATTCCAGGAGCCACAGGGTCAGTTCCTGAATGTTGTGCACGCGCACGCAACCCGAGGATTCAAACCGCATGAACTTGCCGAACAGGCTCTGCTGCGGCGTGTCGTGCATGTAGACGGCATGCGGATTGTGGAAATTGATCTTGGTCGACGACATCGCGTTGATGAGGCCGGGATCCTGGCGGAAGCGCAGTTCCACGGCCTCTTCGGTCGACCAGTTGACCGCTTCCGGCGGCACCTCGTTGCCCTGACCGTCGAACAGGCGGATCTTGTTGCGCGTCAGATAGGTGGGGTCCTGACGCATCAGCGGAATGATATCCTTGCGGATGATCGACTTGGGTGCGGTCCAGTAGGGATTGAGGATGACCTCATGGATACGCGAGGACAGGATCGGCGTCTGCCGGTCGGTCTTGCCGACGATCGCCTTGTGGCGCAGTGCGACACGGTCGTTTTCGACCGCTTCGATCGAGGCCGCCGGAATGTTCACCATGACGTAGCGGTCGCCCAGATAGCCGGACATGGAACGCAGGCGCACCAGATTGGTCTCGAGCTGGCCGAGCCTGACCGGGGCACTCACATTGAGCGCGGCGAGCGTGTAATTGCCGACAACGCCGTCGGCGGTCATGCCATGGCGGGCCTGGAAGCGCTTGAGCGCGCCGTCAAGGAATGTATCGAACGTGGCGCTGTCGCCCGCATTGCGCGGCAGATCGCCGGACACGATCAGGCGCCGGCGCAGTTCGCGCACCGAATTGTCCTGAACGCCGACCTTCAGAGCTTTGGTCGCGTTGACGCGGGGCCAGCCGCCGGCGGCGACGATGCGCTGGTAGTCGCCGATCGCCCCTTCGACGTGGAATGCGGTTTCCTGGCTGAGGATCGGAACGCGCGTGTTGGCCACCCGGCTGACGCGTGTACCAGCCGCATCGAACTGGTCGTCCCAGTTGCCGCGTTCGGAAGACTGCAAAATCTCCATGATCGAGGACTGGGCGGCCGCAGCGCCCGCCGTTGCCGCCAATGCGCCAGCGGCGCCGGATGCGCGCAAAAATCCGCGCCTCGTCGTCGATTTAAATCCGTTCATGCCCAACCCGCGTAATTGTCTCTGTCGCCTCAAGGGTTCGCCTCGCGCCAGAGTTTTAGCCCCGCCCGCTTAACAAACAGGAAACCATGTAGGTCGGTTCCCTACAGTCTGAAAGGTCCATTCGATGGATGCCTCCCTGACCATAACGCTTGCAATAGGCTGTTTGGCTTTCACAGGAATATGGCTGATTAATGTCATGACCGAGGATGCCGGGGTCATCGACTATTACTGGGGACCGGGATTTTCCGTCATCGCGCTGGTGCATGCCGCCATGCACGGCGTCTCGACGTCCTATCAGTGGATCATTCTGGCTGCGGTCGTCATCTGGTCGGCGCGGCTGGCCGGTCACCTCGTCCACCGCCACCACGGCGCGGTACGCGAGGACGGGAGGTATCGCGCGATGCGCGAAAGCGGCGGGCCGAGCTGGTGGTGGGCCAGCCTGTTCAAGGTGTTCCTGCTGCAGGCGGTGCTGTTGTGGCTGATTGCCGCGCCGCTGCACGTGGCGTTTCGCGCCGGTGGCGCCGAAACAGTGTCCGCGGGGCTGTTCTGGGCCGGAATGGCGCTCTTTATGCTGGGATTCGTCGTCGAATGGATTGCAGATATCCAATTGGCGAGCGGCAAGAGGGCGCTTGGCGCGGCCGCACCGGAGACCGGCATCGTGCGGAACGGGCTGTGGAGCGTCAGCCGCCACCCCAACTATGTCGGCGAGATCATCCTGTGGTGGGGTCTCGGCATCGCCGCGTTCGCCGTGTCGGGCAGTCTCATTGCCCTTACCGGCCCGGCGATCCTGACGGCGGTGATGGCCGGCGTGTCCATGCCCCTGACCGAGCAGCACATGCTGCGCAGCCGACCGGGCTATGCGGCCTACATGGAACGGGTGCCGGCACTGATCGGCCGGCCGCGGCGCGCGCGCGGAAGGCAGAAACTGCCTGCCGAGTGATTTCGTTTCACAAGACGGCAAAGGCCGGGCACGAAACCCGGCCTTTTCCTTGCGCCCCGACAGTCTTGCGCCTCAAAGGCGGTAGAGGATCGTGTCGTTCCAGAAGCGGTCGAGGCGTTGCATGGCCCGGTTCATGCGGTTGAACTCGTCAGCATCGATGCCGCCCACCGCTTCGATCGAGACGATGTGACGTTCGTAAAGATCAGCGACCGCGTCGGCCACTTCGCGCCCCTTCTCGGTCAGCGAGATACGCACCGAGCGCTTGTCGGCCTTGGATTTCTTGTGGTGGATGAACCCGTCCTGCGCCAGTTTCTTGACGTTGTAGGACACGTTCGAGCCCAGATAGTAGCCGCGGGACCGCAGTTCGCCGGCCGTCAGTTCGCTGTCGCCAATGTTGAACAGCAAAATGGCCTGAACGGCGTTGATGTCGTCGCGGCCCGAACGGTCGAACTCGTCCTTGACGACATCCTGAAGACGCCGGTGCAGCCTTTCCACAAGCTGCAGCGTCTCATGATAAAGACGCCTGAGGGAATCGGCGTCCGATTCCACGCGCGGTTGGCCCACAATATTGGACTGGTTGATCATGACTGCCTCACAGGTTTGGTCGGCGATGTTTCCCGCCTTTGATGTGGGCAACCTACGCAATGCCGCTAAAATGCTCATTAATTTGGAGCGTTAACGCAGTGTTGCGGCGGCGCAAAACGGCTTTGTCCTTAACGGAGAGTCAAGTCGTGCGCTTGCTTTGGAGCGTTTCGGGACCGGGCCTGAACCCGTCAATGGGCGGCCAGACGCGCCGCCCGCCGTTCGATCAGCGTGGCTCCGGCCATCAGGATCAGAACGACAAGGCCGATCATGTTGATGCTGGCGATACCCGCGCGCCCGGAAAAGATGTCTGAAAGGAACATGTAGGCGCCGATCTCGGCGGTCGCCGCCAGAACCCACAACACCACACCCCAGCGCGTGGTCAGCCAAAGACCCAGCGCGGCGGCCGGCATCAGGACCGCCAGCGTCGTGAATACGATGCGTACGGGCAGCGCCAGGAGATCGAAACGCCAGGCGCCGTCCCCGGCGATCCCCGTCAGCCCGGCCCAGTAGACCAGGCCGGAGATCAGAGCGTAGAGCGCCAAAATGCGCAGGAAAAAGCCGAAGACGCGCTCGACCGCGCCCTTGCGCGGCTGCTGCAATCCCGTCTCGGCAATGACCATGGAGCGCCACCCGTTCGGCCCGACATCTGACGGACAATTGCCTAACGTAATGGTTTGCGAAAGGCAAAGCGGGTTGTAAACCGCGAACACGCCAGACGTCCAAACGGGGGAGTTGAACAGCGATGAGCGGAACCGGGCCCAAACGCAGCGTTGACGAGATCACCGGCGGCCGGCGCCTGCGCCGGATGCGCAAGGCCGACTGGGCGCGCCGGCTCGTTCGCGAGACCCGCCTTGGCGTCGACGATCTGATCTGGCCGATCTTCATCATGGAAGGCGAGGATACGGCCGAGGCCATCGGCGCCATGCCCGGTGTCGAACGGCTGACACTTGACCGTGCTGTCGCCGCCGCCGAAGAGGCGCACAAGCTGGGCATTCCGGCCATCGCGACCTTTGCCAACATCCCCATGGACCGCAAGGACCAGACCGGAAGCCACGCGCTGGATGCCAACAACATCATCAACCGCGTGACGGCGGCCATCAAGCAGGCGGTGCCCGGCATCGGCATCATCACCGATCCGGCGCTCGATCCGTTCACCGACCACGGCCATGACGGCGTGCTGCGCGACGACATCATCG
The DNA here is from genome assembly GCF_965223445.1 of Oceaniradius stylonematis. Taxonomy (NCBI): domain Bacteria; kingdom Pseudomonadati; phylum Pseudomonadota; class Alphaproteobacteria; order Hyphomicrobiales; family Ahrensiaceae; genus Oceaniradius; species Oceaniradius stylonematis. The sequence goes on along the minus strand of NZ_OZ244994.1, from coordinate 3,249,989 downwards.
TCAATGACGAGACCGTCGACATCATCGCCCGTGCGGCCGTCAAGCAGGCGGACGCCGGCGCCGATATTATCGCGCCCTCGGACATGATGGACGGACGGATCGGCGCGATCCGCGACGCGCTGGATGCGGCCGGGCATCAGGATGTGGCGATCATGTCCTATACGGCCAAGTTCGCCTCGGCCTGCTACGGACCCTATCGCGAGGCGATCGGCACGGGCGGACTGCTGAAGGGCGACAAGAAGACCTATTATGTGGATCCGGCCAATACGGACGAGGCACTGCGCGAAGCCGAGCAGGATCTTGTCGAGGGCGCCGACATGCTGATGGTCAAGCCCGCCCTGCCCTATCTGGACGTGTGCTGGCGGATCAAGACAGAGCTGCGTGCGCCCGTCTATGCCTACCAGGTTTCGGGCGAATACGCGATGATCGAGGCGGCCGCCGCCAATGGCTGGATCGACGGCGAACGGGTGATGATGGAAAAGCTCGCCGCCTTCAAGCGGGCCGGCTGCGACGGCATCCTGACCTATTTCGCGCCGCGGGTCGCCCGCATCTTGAACCGATGAAGGGCCATCGCTTGAAGCGGGCGATGCGCACCGCCATGTTAAGACCATGACACAGACGGATACGATCATTTCAACGGCTCCGGCCGGTTTCGACGATTGGCGGCTTTTCGAGGGCGTCCGGACGCGGCGTGTTCTGGCGTTCGCGGTCGATTATGCGCTGGTCATTCTGCTTGTGGCGCTCGCTGTGCCTGTGGTCGGACTTCTCGGCGTCGTCACGTTCGGCATCGCCTGGCTGCTCTATGCGGTCCTCGCCCCGCTGGTCGCCCTTTCCTACATCGCCTGGACGGTCGGCGGTCCCGAACAGGCCACGCTCGGCATGCGTATGGCCGGCATCCGGCTGGTGCGCTATGACGGCCAGCCGATCGACTGGATGACGGCGATCGTCCACGCGGTGCTGTTCTGGGCAGCCAATGTGATCCTGACGCCCTTTATCGTGCTGGTGGCCCTGTTCACCCGCCACAAGCGGCTGCTGCACGATCTGGCGCTCGGCACGACCGTGGTGCGCACGGAACGATTTCTGGCCGTTGCGTAGCGGCGGTTTTTTGGTAGCTTGAGCGGACGCGCCGCCGCGCCTCCGCGATCCGGCGCAACCGACGCGTTTTCGACAGCGGCTGTTGCGGGTGATGACGAAACACAGCGCCAAAGCGCCCCAGTTCTTTTTGACGTCGCCGGCGCCGTGCCCCTATCTGGACGGGCAGTTCGAGCGCAAGGTTTTCACCCATCTGGTGGGTGAAAAGGCCTCCGAAATGAACGATCTTCTGACGCTGGGCGGCTTCCGCCGCAGCCAGAACATCGCCTATCGTCCGGCCTGCGAAACGTGCCGCGCCTGCATCTCGGTGCGCATTCTGGCCGACGAGTTCCGGCCGACCCGCTCGATGCAGCGCATCAACCGGCGCAATCGCGATCTGATCGGCACCGAATACACCGCCGAACCATCCAGCGAGCAATATTCGCTGTTCCGCCGTTATCTCGATGCGCGCCATTCGGGCGGCGGCATGAGCGACATGACCGTGCTCGACTATGCGATGATGGTCGAGGACACGCATGTCAAATCGCGCGTCATCGAATATCGCAGGCGCGGCGCGGACAGTTTCGTCACCGGACAGGGCGAAGGGCCGCTGGTCGGCGTTGCCCTGTCGGACATGATGAGCGACGGCTATTCGATGGTCTATTCGTTCTTCGACCCGGACGAGGACCACCGGTCGCTCGGCACATGGATGATCCTCGACCATATCGAGCGGGCCCGAAAGCAGGGACTCGCCCATGTCTATCTGGGCTATTGGGTCGCCGGATCGCGGAAGATGGAATATAAGACGCGCTTTCTGCCCCAGGAGCACCTGACCGGCAATGGCTGGGAACGCCATGAGGGCTGACGCGGCTTGACACCTTGACGGGCTGCCGCGCAACTGGCCCGATGACCCGGCACGCCAAAGGATTGCTGCTGACCGCCATCGGCGGCGTCGCGCTGAGCTTCGACATTCCGATGATCAAGCTGGGCGGGGGCGACGCCTGGTCGGCGATGGCGGTGCGCGCGGGCAGTGCCTTCATCGCCGCGCTCCTGATCAAGCAGATCGCCCAATGGCTGACCGGCCGCACGATCACGCTGCTGCCGGGCCGTATAGGCGTGGTCATCGCGGCGCTCTACGGGCTGACCGTCGTCGCCTTCGTGATCGCGGTCAAGAACACGAGCGCGGCCAATGTCGCCTTCATCATCGCGTTCACGCCGGCGTTCACCGCAATGACGGCGTGGACGTTCCTGGGCGAACGGCCGTCGCGCGCGACGCTTCTGACGATCGCGGTCATGGTCCTGGCGGTGGGCATCATCGTCTCGGACGGTTTGCAGGCCGGCAGCCTTTTCGGCGATGCGTGCGCGATGGCCGCCGCGCTGCTCATCGCCGCCGTGATCACGCTGTCGCGCGCCGCCAAGGCCGATGTCGGCTTTGCGCCGATGATCGGCGGCATCGTGCCGACGGTCCTGGGACTGGCGGTGCTCGGCTGGCTCGGCGAGCCGGTGCGCGTCGACAATGCGGCCTGGCATGTCTTCAACGGCATGGTGCTGCTGCCGATCGCCTATTGGTGCCTGGCGACGGGGCCGAGATACATCTCCGCGCCCGAGGTGAGCATGTTCTATCTGCTCGAAACCGTGCTGGCGCCGGTCTGGGTCTGGCTGATCTTCTCCGAAGCGCCGCGCCCGGCCGTGCTGATCGGCGGCGCCCTTCTGATCGGAGCGCTGGGCGCGCATGCGCTGTGGCAATTGCGGGTCCATGGACGGCGGGTTCAGCCGTCGGCGAAGTCACCGTGAACATAAAGCAGCGGCGCGTCCGGCGCGGCTGCAAATGACAGCACCCGGCCGACCAGAACATCGTGATCGCCGGCGCTCAATACGTGCTCGATTGCGCAGTCGAACCAGGCAATGGCATCGGCAATGCGCGGCCGGCCGCTCGGCAGCCTTTCCGAGCCGACACCATCGAACCGTTCCTGCGGAAGCCCGCGGGTGAAGCGCTCGGCAAGGTCGCGCTGCCCGGCGCCGAGCACCGAGATCGTGTAGCCGCCGCTTTCCAGGAACGCCGCGCGGCTGGCGCTCTGCTTCCTGATCGACCAGAGCACCATCGCCGGATCGAGCGAGACCGTGTTGAACGAGTTGCACGTCATGCCGTGGTCGGCGCCTTCGTGGTGGGTCGCGGCAATGGTGACGCCGGTGGCGAAACAGCCCATCGCCCGCTTGAGCTCGGCCGTCTCGAGCGCGGTCAGGTTGAGGTGGGCATCGGCGTTCATCGGCTTTCCTCTCAAGGGACTTCCTTGCCCTGCGCCAGGGTCCACAGCTCGAACCAGGTTTCGCGATCGAGCGTGACCTTGAGCGCATCGGCAATGTTGGCGATGCGCTTGAGCGAATTCGTGCCCACGACCGGCATGATCCGCGCTGGATGCGCCATCAGCCAGGCCAGCGCCACGGCCTCGGCCGCAACGCCGAAATCGGCGCCGATTGCGGTCAGCCGCGGCATGGTGCGCTTGCCCACCTCGCTGCCGGGCATGAACAATGCGCCGCCGCCCAGAGGCGACCAGGCCATCAGCGGCATTCCATCCATCTGTGCCTTGGCGACCTGCCCGTCGGTGAAAGCGGACGGGTTCAGCAGACTGATCTCGATCTGGTTGGTCAGAAGCGGGTGCTTCATGGCCGATTGCAGCAGGTCGATGTCCCACGGCATGAAGTTCGAAACACCGACGCCGCGCACCTTGCCCTCGTCCACCAGCGCATCGAGCGCGGCGCCCGTCTCGTGATGGTCCATCAGCGGGTCGGGCCGGTGTATCAGCAACATGTCGATGACATCGACGCCGATCCTGGCAAGGGAATTGTCGACCGAATCGCGGATGTGGGCGGCGGAGGTGTCATAGTGCTTGACCCGGCGGCGCGGAAACTTGCCCGGCGACATCAGCATGATGTCGCATTTGGTGACGATCTGCATCTTTTGCTTGAGCGAAGTGTGGCCATGCAGGGCGCGCCCGAAGATGGCCTCACATTCATAGTCGCCGTAGATGTCGGCATGATCGAAGGTGGTGATGCCCTGATCGAGACACGCCTCGACCTTTTCGACGACATGGCTCAGCGACTGGTCATGATCGCCGGCCAATCTCCAGACACCGTAGATGAGCCGGCTCATTGGCGGCACGCCATGGCCGAATTCGATGGTCTCCATCAGCGTCTTTCTCCAACCCCCAGCGGCGTGGCGGGTGTTTGCTCGGGCACGCGCCCGTAAACATGGGGCAGCGAGCAGGTTTGCAAGTGCGGCAAGACCTTCTGCCCGAAATTGACGCACTCATCCAGATGCGGATAGCCGGAAAAGATGAAGGCGCGGATGCCCATCTTGCGGTAGCGCTCTATCTTCTCCATCACCTGGTCGGCCGAACCGACAAGCGCTGCGCCGCAGCCCGACCGGGCACGTCCGATCCCGGTCCACAGATGCGGCTCGACGAAGCCGAACTCATCGGCATTGTCGCGATTGGCGGCCTGCAGCGACACGCCGTAGGTCTTGGCATCCAGCGCGCGCCCCCGAATCTCGTCGCCCTTGCCGTCATCGAGGCGCGAGACGAGTTCGTCGGCATAATCGCGTGCTTCGGCCTCCGTGTCGCGCACGATCACATGCACGCGCAGGCCGTAATCGAGCACCCTGCCATGGGCCTCGGCGCGCGCATGGACGGTCTTCATGCGCTCGGCGAGCAGTTCCTCGGGCTCGGGCCACATCAGATAGACATCGCAATGGTGGCCGCACAATTCGACCGCATCGGGCGAATAGCCGCCGAAATACAAAAGCGGGCCGCCATTTTGCTGGTAGGGACGCACCGGATCGGTGTTCAGACCCTTGAGCCGGTAGATCTCGCCCTCATAGTCGATCTCGTCGCGGGTCCAGGCCTGCCGCAGGATTTCGACGACTTCGGTGGAGCGGCGATAGCGCAGTTCGCTCGATGCCTCCTCGCCCGGCTGGTTGGACGAGATGACATTCAGCGTCAGCCGGCCCTTCATGACATGGTCGACGGTCGCCACCGCGCGCGCCAGCATCGCCGGATGCACCTCGCCGCAGCGGATCGCCGCCAGCATGTTGATGTTCTCTGTCAGCGGCGCCATCGCCGAGACGAAGCTCCACGTGTCCTGGCCGACCTGATAGGAGGACGGGCACAAAATGTTGCGATAGCCCAGCTCATCCGCGGCGCGCACGATCTCGCTTGTGTGGTCGAACGATGAGCGCAACTCGCCGTCCGGCACCCCCAGAAAACGATAATCGTCCGAACAGATGGGTGCGAACCAGGCGACTTCGGCCGCATCCAGATCGGCGCTCTTTACCGGCACGACGGTCATTGACGATTGCTCCCGACTGACAGTTTCGACCGCATGAGCGGCACATTTCAAAGACAGCTAGCATCCGCGTATATATGTATCAATAGTGAATGAATTGAAGCGGTGACAGCGCTTTTTCAACAGCCTATGGTCGCCGCCAGGGGGGACGCTCAAGTGGCGGAAAAACCGGTCCGGGGCGGCGCGCTACCGCTCTACATCCAGATTTCCGAACTGCTGACCCGCGAGATCGCCGCCGGCATCTGGCCCGACGGGACCCGGCTGCCCACGGAGATCGAACTTGCGGGTAGCCTGGGCGTGGCGGTGGGCACGTTGCGCAAGGCGCTGGCGGAACTCGAAGCCCGCGGACTTCTGGAGCGCCGGCAGGGTTCGGGGACCTATGTGCGGGCCAAGGCCAAAACCGGCGCGATCTACGAATTCTTCCATCTGGAACTGAAGGACGGCGCCGGCTTGCCGACGGCGCGCATCCTGTCGCTCGACAAGATGCCGCATCCGGATTTCGCGCCGCGGCTCGGCGACAGCGCATCGACCGCGGCCTGGCGCGTCCGACGGCTGCGTTTTCTCGGCGAGACACCGGCGGCGCTGGAGGAGATCTGGTTCGATGCGCGCCATGCGGCGAACCTCGATGTCGAGTCAATCAACGAGTCGATGCATCTGTTCTACCGGCAGAATCTGGGTTTCTGGATCGCCCGCGTCGAAGACCGGGTGTCCGTTGCCTCCTGCCCGGACTTCGCGCCGCCGGACAGTCCGTTCCGGCAAGGAGCGCAGCTCGGCCATGTCGAGCGCATTTCATGGGGCAATGCCGGCACGATCGAGGAATATTCGCGCAACTGGTTCGACCCGGACACGGTGGCCTATGTGGCCAGGTGGGTTTGAAACCACCGGTCCAGAAAATCGAAGTACCAAGCCTTGAGCACCGCATCGTGGCGAGCGAACCCGGCATCCTGTTCACTCTTGGACTGCGTTCCCGACCGGCCGATGAGGCCGGCGAACTCGGTTTGCCATTGATCGAGGATCGTCCGCGTCACTTCGGGGTGGAACTGGAACCCGATCGTCGTGTCGCCGGTGCGAAACGCTTGGTTCGGTGTCAGCGCCGGGTTGCCATGGGAAAGCATCGTCGCGCCGGGCGGCACGGTCCAACCCTGCTGATTGCCGCTGAGCGCCATCAGCGGCCCGTCAAAGATGTCGCGGCCCGCCGACGTCACGTCCAGCGGGTAGAAGCCCATCGCCATGCGCCCCTCGGGGTTGAAATCGACCGATGCGCCCAGAACATGGGCGATCAGTTGCGAGCCCAGGCAAACGCCGACCAACGGCACCGACTTTGCCATCGCCTGCTCGATCAGGGCGCATTCCGCCGAAAGGTACGGATAGACAGCGAGGTCAGTGACCATTTGCGGGCCGCCCATGATCATCACGCCGGCCTCGTCGCCGGTCAGAACCGGCAGCGTCTCGCCACGCCATGGCTCGACCACGCGCACATCGTGACCGTGGGCGATCAGGTGCCGCCGCCCCGCATCAGGCTCCGCCACGGCCCAGTGCTCGATCACATAGAGAGGTCTTGCAGGCAAGCGAACAGTTCCATCATTGGCTGAACGCTGCGTTGCAGCCAAGCGGCGCTTTCGTCAACGGGATTCGGTTGACGGCCACCTCATCGCCGATGCCTCAACGGGACAGGTTCTGTGCCAGCCAGCTGTGCCAGCCCTCTTCGGTGCCGTTGAAGACGTTCAGATCGATCTGCGTTTCGACGCCGCGGCGCGCCGTGCCGGTTCCCGAATATTGCCAGAAGGCAAAGCCCCGGTTCGGATAACGTTCGCGGGGATGGGCGGCGACCGAGCGCAGCCAGAACGCATGGTCCTTGAACTGACCGCGCAGATTGTCCTCGTAGAAGTCGGGCGTCGTGTAGATGATCGGCTTCTGCCCGTAATGGGCTTCGATGCGTTCGGAGAAGACCCGCATCTTGGCGAGCACGGTCGAGCGCGGGGGCTTGCGCGGACAGGAGCGCTTGTTGCCGTACCATTCCACATCGAGAACCGGCGGCAGCGCACCGGGCTGTTTGGGCACATGGCGGATGAACCAGTCGGCCTGTTCGGCAGCCGAGCGGCACCAGAAAAAGAAATGGTAGGCGCCGGTCGGAATGCCGGCGGCGCGGGCCGCGTCCCAGTTGCGGCGGAACAGCCGGTCGACATGCTTGCCGCCCTCCGTCGCCTTGATGAAGGCGAAGTTGGCGCCCTGGGTGCGCAGGGCCGGCCAGTCGATCTCCTGCTGCCAGTGCGAGACATCGACGCCATGAACAGCGAATTTGTCGGGCGAGGCGCGGCCGAAATTGACCGGCTTGGCATCGCCGAACCGGGGCGCATATATGCGGCGCCGGTTTTCCGGACGTGCGGCGGGTCCGGCCGGGTTTTCGGGACGCGCAAGCGCCACGTCGACCGGTGCAGGCGTCACGCGCGCTTCATCAGCCGCCTCGAAGGCCGGTTCGGAGACCGCAACCGCCGACGGTGCCAAGGCGGTGGCGGACGGGACCGTTGCGCCAGGGACCGGCGCGCGCGGCGTGATCGAACTCGTCACTTCGCCCGAGGGGCCGGCAAGCTCCAGCGCATCGACGCCCGAGGAGGCCGAACAGCCGGACAGGACCAGAGCGGACAGCACACAAAGACCAGCCGCGACGACAAGACCACGCATGAATGAACACCGGGGTTCGAGGAAAACGACAGCGCGCGCGGCGCGCCGGCCCGCGACGTTAACGGTCAATTACTGCGAAAGAGAAAATTGGATTGGTTAACGGCAGGGGCGCCGCCGAAACTTCCGTCGCGACGCCTTATTCGGCGGCGATGCGCGGCATCGGCACCTGGGTCAGCATGGCGCGCAGCGCGGCCGGCTTGAGCGGCTTGTTGAGCAGGTGGACATTGGCGGCCGACGCCTGTTCGCGCAGTTCGCCGGACCGGTCGGTGGTGATCAGGACGGCGGTGATCGCATCGCCATAGCGCGCGCGCATGTCGGCGATCACCTCCATGCCGGTGCCGTCATCGAGATGATAGTCGGCGATGATGACATGCGGGTCGGCGCCATGATCGTTCAGGGCTCTGGCCAGCATGTCGCGGCGCGGTGCGGCGATCACCGTCGCCCCCCAGCCCGTCAGCAGCACGCTCATGCCCGACAGGATGGTTTCCTCATTGTCGATGCAGGCGATCGTCAGGCCGGTCAACAGCGCGCGACGGGCCTGCGCCGGCGCGGGTTTCGCCGTTACCGCAGGCGCGGCGGCATCGACGACCGGGACCGGGACCTTGAAGGCCGTGCCCGCGCCAGGGATCGATTCCAGCGTCACCTCGAGGCTCAACACGCGCGAGATACGGTCGACGATCGACAGGCCGAGCCCCAGCCCGCTGGCGATGCGCGCACCGTCCGACAGGCGCTGGAACTCCTCGAACACCCGCGTCGCCTTGTCTGGCGCAATGCCGATGCCGGTGTCGTAGACACAGATGACCGCGTCATGGCTGCGCCGGCGCACGCCGATCAAGACGCGGCCCTCATGGGTGTATTTGATCGCGTTGGAGACCAGGTTCTGCAACAGCCGGCGCAGCAGGTTGCGATCGGTCTCGATGATGGCGCCGGTGCGCACCACCGTCAGCTCCAGCCCCTTTTCCTTGGCCATCAGCGCGAAGTCCGACTGCACCTGCTGGAGCAGGTCGGCGACCGGGAACCGCGTCGGATTGGGCGTCAGCGCGCCCGCATCAAGCCGCGAAATGTCGAGAACCGCGCCGATAATGTGCTCGACCGATTCCAGCGCCGTGTCGATCTTGTGGGCGATCTCGCGGTTGGTGCTGTCGCCCTGCCCGCCCATCCGTTCGACCAGCGACGAGGTGTAGAGCCGGGCCGCGTTCAGCGGCTGGGAGATGTCGTGTCCGGCGGCGGCAAGGAACCGCGTCTTGCCGATATTGGCTTCTTCGGCGCTCCGCTGGGCGACTGCCAGTTCCTCGTTGACGCGGGTCAGTTCGGCGGTGCGCGCCCGCACCCGCATTTCCAGGCTTTCCTTGGTGCGTTTGAGCGCCTCGTCCGCCTCCACCCGGCCGGTGATGTCGGTATAGGTGATCACCAGCCCGCCATCGGGCATCGGGTTGGAGCGGATTTCGAGAATGCGGCCGCTGCGCGCCAGCGCCAGCTGCCAGGCCCTGCGGAACCGGGTGACGTTCTCGACCACCTCGCGTTCGGTCTCGGCATCGATCTGACCGGCCTCGACCAGCATGCCGGTGATCGACTTGAGCGGCATGCCGAAATTGCCCATTTCGGGCGGCAGTCCGAGCAGCCTGCGGAACTGGCCGTTCCAGTTGGTCAGCCGGTACTCGTTGTTGAACACCGATATGCCCTGATCCATCTGGTCCAGCGCCTTGTGCAGAAGATCGCGGTTCTGCTGGAGCGCTTCGGACGCATCATCGAGAAGCCGCACGGTCTCGCGCGACGACGCGCCGTCCTTTTCGAACAGCAGCGACAGGACGAGCCGTGCCGACGAGGAGCCGATGGCGCTCGCCAGCACCTGCTCGGCATAGCGGACGACCGATATGTCGGTCGTGTCCGATCCGACCAGCTTTCGCCCCTCGCGCAGTTCGAACGCCTCGAAGGCGCGCTCCATGCGCGCGGTGCTGACATAGCGGGCGATCGACTCCTTCAGTTCGTCGATCGTCGTCGTCGTACGGAACCGCTTGAGCCCGATCGACTGCTGCGCCTCGCGTGGCACGAAGGTGACCGCCTGGATGCGTTCGAGCGGCGTCGGCGTGCGCGACAGCGAGCCGCCGACCAGAAGCGCGATGTTCACCGCCAGCGACCAGAACACGCCATGCACGAGCGGTTCGAACTGGACGCCGAACAATTGGCTCGGCCGAAGCATGGCGATGCCGAACAGGCCTTCGCGCACGATCGCCGCGTCGGCCCCGGCAAGATTGGGCACCAGCAGCGTGTAGGCCCAGACCAGAAAACCGCCGAGCATGCCAAGGAACGCGCCGCGCGCATTGGCGCCCCGCCAGATCAGGCCGATCAGGAAGGCCGGCGCGAACTGGGCGATGGCAGCGAAAGACAAAAGGCCGATCGAGGCGAGTTGGGCGGTGTGGTCGGTCTGCCGGTAATAGGCGAAGGCGGCCAGGATGATCAGCGCCATGGCGATGCGGCGGATGTTCAGGATGATGCGCGACCAGTCGCCCGCCGCCGTGCGCGCGGCCGCGTTGAAGCGCCACAACAGGGCCGGCAGCACAAGATCGTTGGAGACCATGATGGCCAGCGCGACCGAGGCAACGATCACCATGGCCGTGGCCGCCGAAAGCCCGCCGATAAAGGTGATCAGCGCCAGCCAGTCCTGATCGGCGGCGAGCGGAAGCGCCAGAAGATACATGTCGGCGGGCACGTCGGGCTCCAGATTGATCAGACCCGAAACGGCAATCGGCATGACCAGCAGGTTGATGGCGATCAGATAGGCAGGGAACAGCCAGAGGGCACGGCGAAGCTCGACATCGGACCGGTGTTCGACGACCGTCACGTGGAACTGGCGCGGCAGCATGAGGATCGCGCAAGCGCTCAAAAGCGTCATCACCAGCCATGTTTCGCCGGATGTGCCGTTCGAGAGGGAACGCGCGACGGCAGCATTGTCGCCAAACGCCTCGCGCACCGGGCCGAACCCGCCGAACAGGAAGAACAGGATCACCAGCCCGACGCCGACAAAGACAAGCAGCTTGACGATCGATTCAACGGCAATCGCCGTGATCAGCCCGTCCTGGTGCTCGGTGGCATCGGCATGGCGCGTGCCGAACAGGATAGAAAAAGCCAGCAGCGAGATGGCGACCACCAGCGAGACGTCGATCGGCAGGGTCGACGGCGCGCCGATCGAGCCGTCATAATGGCTGACCATCAGCGTGACCGCGTCGCTGACCGCCTTCAGTTGCAGAGCGATGTAGGGGACCGTGCCGATCACCGCGATGCAGGCGGCGAGCGCTGCCACATGCATCGATTTGCCGTAGCGCGCGCCCAGAAAGTCGGCGATCGAGGTAATCCGCTCGGATTTGGACAGATGGACGACCCGCCGGACCAGCCGGTAGCCCAGCGTGAACACGAGGATCGGTCCCAGGTAGATGGCGAAGAACTCAAAGCCGTTGTTTGCGGCGAGGCCGATGGATCCGAAAAACGTCCAGGACGTGCAGTAGACGGCGAGGCTGAACCCGTAGATGAGCGGCCGCGGGCTGCCGACCGGGAGCGCGCGCGCGCGGCGGTCGCCATAGGCGGCAACGGCAAACAAAGTGGCCAGATATCCGAACGCCGCAAGCGCGACCAGCCAGCCCGGCATGCGATACTCCCCGCTTGCGGCATTCAAGCAGAGCCGACCCGGCTTGTCTAACAGGCGGCCGCAACGGTCGGACGATAATGCGTTTCACAATCGGACGCCATGGTGTATGGACCCGCCGGCGCGGGACGGCACTGGTCCGCCGACGCGCACGTTCGAGCAGACCAAAAAAAGGGGGCGCACATGCTCAAGGAATTTCAGGAGTTCATTGCCAAGGGCAATGTCATGGATCTCGCCGTCGGCGTGATCATCGGTGCCGCGTTCGGCGCAATCGTCACGTCGCTGACCGGCGACGTCATCATGCCGATCGTCGGCGCGATTTTCGGCGGGCTGGATTTCTCCAACTACTTCGTCGCGCTCGCGCCGGAAGTAACAGCCACATCGCTGGAGGCCGCCAAGGAACAGGGCGCCGTGCTCGCCTATGGCGCCTTCATCACGGCGGTGATCAATTTCGTCATCCTGGCCTTCATCATCTTCCTGATGGTGCGCGCCGTGAACAAGATGAAACGCTCGCAGGAAGAAGAAGCCGAAGCGGCACCGCCCGCGCCGGCCGAGGACGTCGTCCTGCTGACCGAGATTCGCGACCTTCTCAAGAAGTGACCGGAACGGCATCGTTTGCTGAAAGCCCTGCCCTGCGCGGGGCTTTTTCATGTCGGCTTGCCGCGAATCGCCCGAGCCGGTAGGCAAAATCCATGTCAAAACCCGTCCAGCCGCCCGGCGGCGATGAACCCGGCCGCGAAATCGAGCCCGTCGATCTGAAGTCGGCGCTCGAGGAGCGTTATCTCGCCTATGCGCTGTCGACGATCATGCACCGGGCCCTGCCCGATGCGCGCGACGGCATGAAGCCGGTCCACCGGCGCATCCTCTACGTGATGCGGCTTTTGAAGCTCGATCCGCAGAGCGCCTATCGCAAGTGCGCCAAGATCGTCGGCGATGTGATGGGCAACTTCCATCCGCATGGCGACCAGGCCATCTATGACGCGCTGGTGCGGCTCGCCCAGGATTTCTCGGTGCGCTACCCGCTGGTCGACGGCCAAGGCAATTTCGGCAATATCGACGGGGACAACGCCGCCGCCTACCGCTACACCGAAGCGCGGATGACGGAGGTCGGCACGCTGCTGCTGGACGGTATCACCGAGGACTCCGTCGATTTCCGTCCCAACTACAATGAGGAAGACGAGGAACCGGTCGTCCTGCCGGGCGCGTTCCCGAACCTTCTGGCCAACGGCTCGTCGGGCATCGCGGTCGGCATGGCGACGGCCATTCCGCCGCACAATGCCGCCGAACTGTGCGAGGCGGCGCTGCACCTGATCAAGTTCCCCAACGCGACGATCGAAAAGCTGGTCGAGTTCGTGCCGGGGCCCGACCTTCCGACCGGCGGCATCATCGTCGAGCCGCGCGACCAGATCCTGGAAGCCTACAGGACCGGGCGCGGGGGCTTTCGGGTGCGCGCACGCTGGCACAAGGAGGAGACCGGGCGCGGCGGCTACCGCATCATCGTCACCGAGATCCCCTACCAGGTCCAGAAGTCGAAGCTGATCGAGAAGATCGCCGAACTGCTGATCGCCCGGAAGGTGCCGCTGCTCGACGATGTGCGCGACGAGAGCGCCGAAGACGTGCGCATCGTGCTCGAACCGAAATCGCGCGCGGTCGATCCGGACCTTTTGATGGAATCGCTGTTCAAGCTGACCGATCTGGAAAGCCGTCAGCCGCTGAATATGAACGTCCTGTCGGGCGGCATCGTGCCCAAGGTGATGAACTTGCGCGACGTGCTGCGCGAATGGCTCGATCACCGGCGCGATGTGCTCATCCGTCGCTCCAGGCACAGGCTGGCCAACATCGAAAAGCGGCTGGAAGTGCTGTCGGGTTTCCTCATCGCCTATCTGAACCTTGACGAGGTGATCCGCATTGTCCGCTTCGAGGACGAGCCGAAGAAGGAACTGATCAAGACGTTCGAGCTGACCGAGGTACAGGCGGACGCGATCCTCAATCTGCGCCTGCGGGCCCTCAACAAGCTCGAGGAGGTCGAGATCCGCAAGGAGTTCGACCAGTTGACCGAGGAAAAGGATCAGATCGAGCGGCTGCTCGCGTCCGAGGACGCCCAGTGGAAGACCGTCGGCTGGGAGATCGGCAAAGTGCGCGACCGGTTCGGCAAGGACACCGAACTGGGGGCGCGCCGGACGGACTTCAGCGAGGCGCAGGAGATCGATCTGCAAGCGGTCCAGCAGGCGATGATCGAAAAGGAACCGGTCACCGTCGTCGTCTCGGACAAGGGCTGGCTGCGGGCGATGAAAGGTCACCTTTCCGACTATGACGGGCTGACCTTCAAGGAAGGCGACCAGCTCAGAACCGCCTTTCCCGCGCACACGACCGACAAGCTGCTGGTCTTCACGACGACCGGCAAGTTCTACACGATCGGCGTCGACAAATTGCCCGGCGGTCGCGGCCATGGCGAACCGATCCGGCTGATGGTCGACATGGACAATGATGCGGACATCGCGACCGCTTTCGTGCACAGGCCGGGGCGCAAATTGCTGGTCGCCTCATCGGCGGGCAACGGTTTCATCGTCGGCGAGAGCGAGGTTTCGGCCAACACCCGCAAGGGCAAGCAGGTCATGAACGTCAAGATGCCGGACGAGGCGGTGCTGTGTCGCTTCGTCGAGGCCGGCGACGGCGCAACGCCGGACCATGTGGCCGTCGTCGGCGAAAACCGCAAGCTTCTGGTCTTCCCGCTCGACCAGGTGCCCGAGATGGGCCGCGGCAAGGGTGTCCGCCTGCAGCGCTACAAGGATGGCGGCATAAAGGACGCCAAGGTGTTCGCGATCGAAGACGGCCTGACCTGGCAGGACAGTTCCGGCCGCACCTTCACGCGGACAAAGGAAGAGCTGTCCGAGTGGATGGGCGTGCGCGCCGGCGCCGGGCGCATGGTGCCCAAGGGCTTTCCGCGCACGGGCACGTTCGGCTGAACCACGCCTTCCCGCTGAAGCCGGTCAGGCCGGTGCGGCACCGCCTTCGTCGCCGCGCAGCATGTCGCTGCCGATCTTCGACAGGCGGATCACGGCCTGCGTGCGGCTGTCGACATTGAGCTTTTGCAGAACCGCGGACACATGCGCCTTGATGGTCGCTTCGGAGACGCCGAGCTCATAGGCGATCTGCTTGTTGAGCAGTCCCTCGGCCAGCATGCCGAGCACGCGCGCCTGTTGCGGCGTAAGCGTTCGGATGCGGCCGATCAGGTCCTCGACCTCGGGATCGTGTTCGCTGCCAAGGTCGATGCCTTCCGGCATTGCGATCCCGCCGTCGATAACGGTCTGGACGCTGGACCGGATGGCCTCTGTGGTGGCCGATTTGGAGATGAAGCCCGAGGCGCCAAGATCGAGCGCGCGGCGCACCGTCGAGGGATCGTCACTCGCGGAAACAACGACGACCGGCACCGCCGGATAAGAAGCGCGCACCGCGACCAGAGCCGAGAGCCCGCTGGCGCCGGGCATCGTCAGGTCGAGCAGCAGAAGATCGAGATCGGTCTCCCGGTCCAGGACGGCGATTGCCTCGTTGAAATCACCCGCCTCGATCATCTCGGTGGTTGCCGGGCCGCCATTGATATGGCCCATCAGCGCCGATTTGATCGCATCTCGGAACAATGGATGGTCGTCCGCTATGCAAATTTTCGTTGTCATTACCGCCCTCCCCGAACGACTGCCGCGTTCGTCCAAGGGTCC
The DNA here is from genome assembly GCF_965223445.1 of Oceaniradius stylonematis. Taxonomy (NCBI): domain Bacteria; kingdom Pseudomonadati; phylum Pseudomonadota; class Alphaproteobacteria; order Hyphomicrobiales; family Ahrensiaceae; genus Oceaniradius; species Oceaniradius stylonematis. The sequence continues at coordinate 3,234,539 of NZ_OZ244994.1, read as the reverse complement.
ATGTTCTGACTCGCGCGACAAACGCCGCGTCAATTAGACGTATGGACGGTGCCGCCGTCAAGTCGGCCCGTCAGGGCGCGCGGACGAGCCGGCGGTACAGTTCGGGGAGCCGGACGACGAACCAGATAACCGCCCAGACGTTGCCCAGAAACGGCAGGGGAACGATCCACAGGACCGCGCGGAAACCCCGCTCGAAGCCGGCGATCACGACCGCCGTCAGGACGAAACCGAGATAGAGATCGGCGAGCGTGACCAGCCCCCATGGATCGGCGGTGATCGCATCGAACGACGCCCAGAAATCGGCGGCGAAAGACGCCCAGACGATCAGTCCGAAAAAGCCGATGCCGAGCCCGGCAATCACCACCCGCAACACACCCATGATCGATCTCCCGATGGCCGGGGCCGCCGGCGGCGCACCCTTCTTGGGATAGCTAGGCAGCCGCCCGCCAAATCAATGGAGCCTCCGGCTGTGCGGATCGAATTTGCCGATCGTTCGCCGGCCAAGACATGCCCTGCGCAAGCAAAGATCAAGGGACATCAAAGAGTTAGCGTCCGCTTACGCTGCGGTACCGGCGCCTGGGCGGCTGCTGCGCGGCGAGCGTCGAAATCCCTTTAATTGTCCAGCAGGCGGGCCACCTTGTTGCAATAGCGCTGGGAGACCGGATTCATCCGCCGCGCCGCATGACCGGCATTGTAGCGCAGGATCGTGCCGCAGGTGGAGCCGCCGGCAAGGTCGTGCGCGCCGCCGAGATATTTCATGCCGTAGCGGATATTGGTTTCGGGGTCATAGAGCCCCTTGGCCGAACCGGTGTAGCCGAGCATGCGCGCCGTGCCGAGGCGGATTTGCATCAGGCCGATCTCGCCGGCCGCGCCGCGCGCGTTCGGTCGGTAGCTGCTTTCCGAATAGACCACCGCATGGGCCAGATCGACGGGCACGTCGTTGGCCGCCGCATGCGTGGCGATCAGCGCGGCGAAGGGGCGATCGTCAGCCACGGCCGCGGTGACCGGATTGTCTGCGCGCAGCGCCAGCGTGGTCGTCCCGGGCGTCTCGATCGAGGCTGTGCCGGCGGCGCCTTCATCGCCGCTCCCAGATCCGTCGAGCACCGTCGTTGTCTGGCACCCCGAAACGAGCGCGAGCGTCACCATCAGGCCAAAAAGGCCCACGATCTTTGCATTCATGGAAAAAATCCCGTCTATTTCTGTTTGACGGGCGACAGACTTGGCGAATGCGGCACTTGTGCGCCGCAGCAATTCAATCTGCGCGACAGGCGGTAACAATCCGCGCGCCGATGTCCGTCAAGAGAATGACGGATAGAGTCGCAAGAGGCGGTTCAGCGTCTCGATGGTCGACATGTCGGCAATGCCATCGACCTGTGCCGGGCGGTGCCGGCGCTGGAACGCCTCGACCTGGATGCGTGTCGCCTCGCCGAAGACGCCGTCGGCGTTTGCATCAAAGCCGTAGAGCGCCAGCATGGACTGCAGCGCCGCGACAGGCTCACCCGTGTCTCCGGGAGCCAGAAAGCGGCCGCCGCCGACCGGTACCGGCTCGACATGGAGTGCAACGCCGCGCTCGGCCAAGCCATTCCAGGGAAACCGTTCGCCAGGATCGCGCTTGCGGCCCGGCGCCACATCGGAATGGGCGACCACCACATCCCTGCCCATGCCATGGCGTGCCATGATATCTTGGGTCAGCGCGATCACCGCTGCGATCTGAACGCCGGGAAAATCGGGTAGGCCGAAATCGTGGCCGCCATTGACGATCTCGATGCCGACCGATGCCGAATTGACATCGGTGGTGCCCTTCCAGAACGAGCGGCCGGCGTGCCAGGCGCGATCCTGCTCGCGGACCATCTGCACGATGCGGCCATCCTCATGCACGAGGTAGTGGCTGGACACCTCGCTTTCGGGCGCGCACAGCCAGTTCTCCGCCGCCTCGCCGGTTGCCATGCCGGTATAGTGCAGGACGATCAGCGAGGGCCCCGCACGGCCCCGGCGCTCGCCGAAACTGGGCGACGGGCGTACGATGGCACCGGGATGGTCAGGCGCAAACGTCGTCGGCTCCGCGTCCCCGCTCATGCCCGCTTCAACTCCGGTTCGACGACATCCCAGGCCGCATTGATCGCCGCGACGCGCTCATGGGCGATGGCGTGGAACTCGGCCGGCACACCGCGCGCGGCCATCGTGTCGGGATGATTGTCGCGGACCAGTTCGCGATAGCGTTGCCGCGCCTCGTCGAACGGCGTGCCGGGCGCGATGCCCAGAACCCGCCAGGGGTCTGCGTCGCCCGCATCGACATGGCGGGCGCGGATGCGGTCGAACTCGGCGTCGGAAATCGCAAAGATGGCCGCCACGTCGGCAAGGAACTCGAGCTCTTTTTGGTGGATGACGCCATCGGCCTTGGCGATGTGGAACAGGCCGTCGAGAATGTCGCGCAACATCGGGCAATCGGGCTGGCCCGATCCGCACAGGCCGGCCAGTTGGGCGGCATAGCTCTGGTAGCCCGCAACATCCTGCTTGGCGAGATTGTAGAGGCTGGCGACGCGCTTTGCCTCCTCGTCGGGGATCTCGAAGATCTCCCGGAATGCGTCGACCTCCGAGGTGGTGACGACACCGTCGGCCTTGGCCATCTTGGCCGACAGCGCGATCATCGCGACCGAGAACGCAACGCGGGCGCGGGTTTCCGGATCGCCCTCGAAGACGGTGCGCACCTGCTCCACCAGCGCGCCGAGCGCCTGGCCCGCCGTGCCGGAGACGAAGTCGGAGATGCGCACCCAGATCGACATGCCGCCTGATAGTCCAATGGCCGCGCAAATGTAAGGGCGTTGCGCCCCTTCCGGTGTCGTGACACAAGGCCGGCTGGTCTTTGCCCAGGCGGTTTGTCACAGCGATGAGTCAGGACAGAAACGTGCCGCTTGGCTTTGCGCTCGGTCTGGTGGGCATTGTCATCTTCGGCGCGACACTTCCGGCCACCGTCTTTGCGCTCGAAGTCTATGGCCCTCTGTTCATCGCCTCGGCGCGGGCGGTGGTCGCAGGCGTCCTTTCCCTCATCGTTCTGCTTTCCCTCGGACGTACGCGGCTCTTCCGGCCGAGTTGGCGCCTGCTGCTGGCCGGCGCGATGGTCACGTTCGGCTTCCCCGCCTTTTCATCGCTCGGCATGGTCAGCGTACCGGCCAGCGATGGCGGCGTGGTTCTGGGCATCCTGCCGCTTGCAACCGCCATGTTCGCAGCGCTCCTGACAGCCGAACGGCCCGGCGCCGCGTTCTGGGCGTGGGCCGTTGCGGGTTCGGTCCTTGTCGTCTGGTTCGTCATCGGCCAGGACGGCGGCGCGGTGCGCGACTTTTCCAATCCGGGCTATCTGTGGCTGTTGGCGTCTGCGATCTCGGCGGCGCTCGGCTATGTCGTCATGGCCGAGCTCTCGAAATCCATGCCCGGCTGGGAGGTGATCTGCCGCGTGCTGATCGCCTGCCTGCCGTTCAATCTGGCGATCTCCTGGTTCCTGTGGGAGCCCGAATACGCCTTCATCGAACCGGTGCCGGCGCTGGCGCTTGGCTATCACGCCGTCTTTTCGATGTTTCTGGGATTTTTCGCCTGGAATGCGGGGCTTGCCCTTGGCGGGATCGCGCGCATCGGTCAGATCCAGCTCATGCAGATCTTCGTGACCATCGGCCTGTCGGTCTGGCTTCTGGGCGAGACCGTGACGCTGCGCACGCTCATCTTCGCATGCGCGGTTGCGGCGACCGTGTGGTTCGGCCGCCGCGCCCGAATCGGTTAGTTCTGCGCCGCGCGGCTGAGCGCGATGAGCTGACTGCCCGAGGCGTCGGTCAGCGTCATCGTGTCGCCCTCGACCGAATAAGCGCTCGCCGAGCCCAGCGCCGCAAGGAACGCAGTCTCCGCCGTCATGATCTCGGCCTCGCATGCTTTTCTGGTCGACGCCAGCGGGCCGACCGTCAGGGCGCCGTCCTCGCCGGTCTCATAGCTGCCGGTGAAGTCGTTGCAGCCGCCATTGCCGGAGACGGTGCCGGCATCGAAGGCGACGAACGCCGCGTCGCTGTCGGGCGATACCCAGCGCGTGCCGGCGAGCGGACCGGCCAGACCGGCCGCCGCCAGAGCATTTTGTGCGGTGTCCGCAATGCCTTCCAGCGCTTCGCCAGCCCCTTCGGCGGCATTTTCGAGCATTTGGCCCGCGCCTTCGGCTGTCTCGTTTGCTGCGTCGGCGAGATTGCCGGCGGCGTCGCGGAGCGCGTCACCGGCTTCGCCGGCCATGGCGCCCGCATCTTCGGCTGCCTGCTGAACCGCTTCGCCGGCATCGTCGGCCATTTGCTCGGCCGTGTCGGCGGCATCTTCAGCGGCCTGCGTGGCGTCGTCCGCCAGCCGCGATGCCGTCTCGCTTGCGGATTGGGCCGCCTCGGACGCCGCATCTGCGGCATTCTGCGCGGTTTCCGCAACGGCTTCACCCGTTGCTTCTGCTGCTTCCCGGGTTTCGTTGGCCGCCTGCTCGACGGCGGTTTCGGCGGACGCGCGAGCCGCTTCCTCGTCTTCGCCGCAGGCGGCAAGCGCCAGAAGCGCCAGCACGCTGACCGATGAAATGAGTGCCTTCTTCATGGGATGTCATCCTCTTTTGGACCAGTCATCCGGCAGCAACGCGCCGGGCCGCGATGTGGTTGCGGCCAACTGTGTTCAAAAAATGTGCACTGCAAAACGAGCGGCTGTCGACGACGGAACCCGGACCATCCGCCGGTTGCCGCTGACGACGATTTCCGCCAAGACTGGACGCGAAACGGAGGACCAAGAATGTCTGGGCAGTGGGATTTCTGGATCGATCGCGGCGGCACCTTCACCGATGTGATCGGCCGTGATCCGGGCGGCGCGCTGCATGCCCACAAGCTTCTTTCGGAAAATCCCGAAGCCTATCTCGATGCTGCCGTGCAGGGCATTCGTGATCTCTTGAACCTTGAGCCCGGCGCACCGCTGCCGCCCGGCCTGGTGCGCACGGTGCGGATGGGCACGACGGTCGCCACCAACGCGCTGCTCGAGCGCAAGGGCGACCGGACGCTGTTGCTGATCACCAAGGGTTTCGGCGACGCGCTGCGCATCGCCTACCAGGCGCGGCCGGACATCTTCGCCAAAAAGATCGTGCTGCCCGAGCAGCTCTACGAGAACGTCATCGAAGTGCCCGAACGGGTGCTGGCCGACGGCACGGTCGAGCATGCGCTCGATCCCGAATGGCTGCGGCCGGGGCTGACGGCGGCTCGCGAAGCGGGCATCGATGCCGTCGCCATCGCGTTCATGCATGCCTGGGCGTTTCCGGCCCATGAGCAGGCGGCGGCCGATCTCGCCCGGCAGACAGGCTTTGCGCAGGTCTCGGTCAGCCATGAGGTCTCGCCGCTCGCCAAGCTGGTCGGACGCGGCGACACGACCGTCGTGGACGCCTATCTGTCGCCGATCCTGCGCCGCTACGTGGACCAGGTGGCCGGGCAGCTGGGGATCGGCGCCGACAAGGCCGAAACCCGCCTTCAGTTCATGATGTCGTCGGGCGGGCTGACGGCGGCAGAAACCTTCCAGGGCAAGGATGCGATCCTGTCCGGACCCGCCGGCGGCGTGGTCGGCATGGTCGAGACGGCGCGCGCCGAAGGGTTCGATCACGTGATCGGCTTTGATATGGGCGGCACGTCCACCGACGTCGCCCATTTTGCCGGCGACTATGAACGCGCCTTCGAGACCGAAGTGGCCGGCGTGCGCATCCGCGCGCCGATGATGGACATCCATACGGTGGCTGCCGGCGGCGGCTCGATCCTCAAATATGAGGATGGGCGCTTTCAGGCCGGCCCCGACAGCGCCGGCGCCAATCCCGGTCCCGCCTGCTACCGCCGCGGCGGCCCGCTGACGGTGACCGACGCCAATGTGATGACCGGCAAGCTCGACCCTGCCTTCTTTCCGGCGATCTTCGGGCCGGGCCGGGACGAGCCGCTGGACGCCGACATCGTGCGCGACAAGTTCGCCGCGCTGGCCGACCTGATCGGCGACGGACGAGCGCCCGAGGAAGTGGCCGAAGGGTTCCTGACGATCGCGGTCGAAAACATGGCCAATGCGATCAAGAAGATCTCCGTGCAGCGCGGCTATGACGTGACCGAATATGCGCTGAACTGCTTCGGCGGCGCCGGCGGGCAGCATGCGTGTCTGGTCGCCGATGCGCTGGGCATGGACGCCGTGCTGATCCATCCGCTGTCGGGTTTGCTGTCGGCCTATGGCATCGGCCTGTCGAAGACATCCGCGTCCCGCCAGCATGCACTTGTCAAACCGCTCGAAGAAGCGACGAAACCGGAAATCGAGACTCTTTTGAATCGGTTGGGCGCCGAGGTTGAACAAGAGCTCGAATCCCAGGGCGTCTCCCGTGAGGCGATCGCCACCCGTGCGACGCTGCACATCCGCTATGACGGAACCGATACGAGCCTCGAAGTGCCGTTCGACGGCGACGACATCGTGGCTGCCCGCGCAGCGTTCGAAACGGCCCACAAGGCGCAATTCGGCTTCATCAGCCCGGGGCGGGCGATGGTGGTCGAGGCCGTGGGTCTTGAGGGTGAGGATTCGACCGACAACACACCGCCGCTGGATGCGCACGATGCAACCGAGCACCGGCCCGGACCGGCGCAGCAGGGCCGCATGTTCACCGGCGGCGCATGGCGCGACGCGGGTGTCTACCGGCGCGACAGGGACGGCGCCGGCCCCGGCGCGCGGGTCGCCGGGCCGGCGGTCATCGTCGAAGCCAACCAGACCGTCATCGTCGAACCGGGCTGGGAGGCGCAGGTCACCGAGCGAGACACGGTGGTGATGCGCCGCGTGGAAGCACGGACGACAGCCGCCCCGGTGGGCACCGATGCCGATCCGGTGATGCTGGAAGTGTTCAACAACCTGTTCATGTCGATCGCCGAACAGATGGGCGTGACGCTTCAGAACACGGCTTCATCGGTAAACATCAAGGAGCGGCTCGATTTCTCCTGCGCGGTGTTCGACGCCTCGGGCGCCCTGGTCGCCAATGCGCCGCATATGCCTGTTCACCTCGGTTCGATGGACCGCTCGGTGGAATCGATCATCCGCCAGAACCCCGACATGCGGCCCGGCGACGTTTATGCGCTCAACGCGCCCTATAATGGCGGAACGCACCTGCCGGACATCACGGTGGTGACGCCGGTGTTCGATGATGACGGCAAGGGCATCCTCTTCTTCGTCGCTTCGCGCGGCCACCATGCCGATGTCGGCGGGATGGCACCGGGGTCGGCAACGCCACGCGCCACCCATGTGGATGAGGAAGGCGTGCTGATCGACAATTTCAAGCTGGTCGATCGGGGAACGCTGCGCGACGACGCCTTTATCGACCTGATGACCGGCCATGCATGGCCGGCGCGAAATCCCAAGCAAAACCTTGCCGACATCGTGGCGCAGGTGGCGGCCAACGAAAAGGGCGTCGCCGAACTGCGCCGGATGGTCGGTCATTTCACGCTGCCGGTCGTGCAGGCCTATATGAAGCACGTCCAGGACAATGCCGAAGAGAGCGTGCGGCGGGTGATCGACAGGCTCGCCGATTGCGAGGCGACCTATCCGACCGACACCGGCCAGCAGATCAGGGTGCGGATTTCCGTCGACCACGACAAGCGGGAAGCAACCGTCGACTTCACCGGCACCTCGGCGATGGCGAAAAACAACTATAACGCGCCCGAGCCGGTGGCGCGGGCGGCGGTGCTGTATGTGTTCCGGCTGATGGTTGAGGCAGGCATTCCCATGAATGCGGGCTGTTTGAAGCCGATCCGGATCGTGATCCCCGACGGGTCGATGCTGAAGCCGGTCTATCCGGCCGCGGTCGTTGCCGGCAATACGGAGACCAGCCAGCACGTGACCAACTGCCTGCTCCAGGCGCTGGGCGCTCTGGCCAATGCCCAGGGCACGATGAACAATCTGACCTACGGCAATGCGCGCCACCAGAACTATGAGACGATCTGTTCGGGATCGCCGGCGGGCGTGATGAATGACGGCCATGCCTTCGCCGGCGCCTCGGGCGTGCACACGCACATGACCAACACCCGCATGACGGACCCGGAGATTCTCGAAATGCGCTATCCGATCGTCGTCGAGGAGTTCTCGATCCGGCCCGGCTCGGGCGGCAAAGGCGCCTGGCGCGGCGGCGACGGCACACGGCGCGTGTTGCGCTTTCTCGAGGAAATGGAATGCGCCATTGTCTCGTCACACCGGACGGTGCCGCCCAAGGGGCTGGACGGCGGCGGTGACGGGCAGCTGGGCAAGACCGAGATCAGACGCTTGGACGGCACGCTCGAAGAACTCAAGCATGCCGACCAGACGTCTGTCGCGGAGGGCGAAGCGGTGATCGTGACCACGCCAACGCCGGGCGGCTACGGGGCGGCACGACCCGCCCCGTGAGCGTCAAGACTGACGGTCGCCGAACCACATGCGGCGGAAAAGGCCGTCCTTCCTGATCCATTGGTGCCAGGCGAAGGCAGCGATGTGCAGGACGATCAGCGCCAGCAGAAGATTGCCGATGATAGCGTGCGCATAGCGCGGCGGATAAGCCCAGAAATCGGCTGGCAGCGGATCGCCCGATCCGCCGAAGACGATCGGCGGCAGGCCGGCCAGAACCGAAATACCGATTCCGGAGCCGGCCATCAGGATCACGAAAAGATAGAAGGCCCAATGGGTCCAGGTGCCGGCCTTGTCGAGCATCGGGTTGCCCGTGGCGGCGTGGGCGGGTTTGCTGGTGCGCAGCCGGACGAACAGACGAACCAGCATCAGAAGCAGGATCAGGATACCGATCGACATGTGCGCCCGCAGCATGAAGATCTTGTCGGGATCGGAGTTGGGCGTTTCGGCAAGCAGAACGCCCCCGGCGAACAAGGCTACGCCGATCATCAGCGCCAGCAGCCAGTGCAGGGTGACCAAAAAGGGATGATAGCGTGTCGGTTGGGTCGGTGCGGACATGGCAATGGCCTCCGGTCTTTGGTTGGCGTTATTGTGCGGATACGTCAATGTCGGGCCGGATCGCCGCGCGCATGACGAGATTGACGCTGTAGCCGATCAGATATTCGTCCTGATCGAGCACCGAATCGTCATCGATGTCGGCGCGGCGAAAATCCTGCGACAGCGCGAAGCGATGCTCTGACTGGGTCAACCGGCCATCCCCGTTGCGGTCCCACAGGGCGAACAGAATGCGCCGTGCGGTGAAGATCGCCTCGGGCTTGCCTTCTTCCAACGCAGCCTCTTCGAAGCCGACATCCCAGGCGGAAAACTCCGCGAAGTCCACGCGGTCGTCATTGTCATAGTCCATACCGGCAAAGACGCCTTGGCGGAACTTCTCCATGTCGCCCATGTGGGCGTAGCCCTTGGCATCCTCATCGACCGCGTTGAACGAGGTGACCGGCCACATCACGACCGGGCGTTCCATCCGCGGCCAGGGCCGGCATGGCCGCGCCGAGCAGTGAAACGGCGATGGCAAGCGAAACTGTCTTCATGGGAATTTCCTTTTGGGGGGCAGCCCGCGCCGCCGGGCTTAAAGTCACGGACAGCTCTTATCATGCATATGCAACTGTTGCAATTGCAAATGTTGTGAGTCTGACGCAATCTGAAAGAACCGGAGTATGGATATCTCGATGCGCGCGCGTCTCAGTCGCGAAAACTCGATGGGATGGATGATACAGCGCTTGGCGCGACGGCTTGACGACGCAATGAATGCGCGGCTGGCCGAACACGGGCTCACCCTACAGCAATTCGCAATCCTGATGACCGTCATCGAGCACGGGCGCATGACCCAGGCCGAAATCGGGCGGCTGTTCGCCATGCCGGCCTATGCGATCAGCCGGGCGATCGACGGGCTTGAGGCGGACGGGCTCCTGGTGCGCGACGCCCATCCCTCCTCACGCCGCGCCCACCAGATCCACGCCACCGAAAAGGCGCTGGATATGGCACCGGCGATGTTCGCGATCGTCAAGGCGGTCAATGCCGACCTGACGCAGGGGCTCGGCGACAAGGAGGCGGGCGAGCTTCGGCGCCTTCTTGCAACGGTGGTGGAGACCGCCGCGATCTGACAGCCGCTTTTCGGCTTCTCACCGCCGGCGCCGGACCGAGGGCCGCCGTCCGAACATGGTGAACGCAAACTGAACGACCGGTTCAGCGGCGGTTCCGCCCGCCTCTCCTAGACATGGTTAACGCCTCGAAAACGAGCGTCGCAAACCAAAGTCAAAGGAGAACGTCCATGTCCCGCAAACTCATCATCGCAGCATCCGTTGCCATCGCTTCGGCCTTCGCCGCTCCCGCCATGGCCAACGACGTCAGCATCGACCAGTTCGGCTTCGGCAATTCCGCCGGCGGCGGCCAGACCGGCTGGAACAACAAGCTCGGCGTCTTCCAGGACGGCGTGTTCAACAACACGATCATTGAGCAGTTCGGCTCCAACAACACCGCCGCAACCGGCCAAAGCGGCTGGAACAACAATGCCGAAACCAGCCAGAACGGCCATGGCAATGCCGGCGGCATCGGCCAGTTCGGCGACAACCACAACGCAATCCTGACCCAGGACGGCAACGGCAACGTCGCCGCCGGTGTCCAGGTCGGCAACGGGTGCGACGCCGACGTCACCCAGGCCGGCAGCGGCAATGTCGCCGCCTTCGTCCAGACCTGCCCCTAACGGCACGCAAACGCCCATCGCGAGCGCCGGGGGGAGCGGACCGCTTCCTCCGGCCAACCCGCACCACGAAAGGAGAACGACATGACCGACAAACGTCTCACGGCAGCCGCCGGACTTCTGGCGGCAACGCTGGCCACCGGCTGCTCGGCCATAGCCAGCGACACCGACAATGCCAACGCCGACCCCGTGCGCTGCGAAATCCAGGCCGACGACCAGCGCGGCATGGTGCGCCTTCAGGGCGTCATGCATGCCGATACCGACGTGAACGGCACCTACACGTTCACAGTCAAAAGCGTCGGACGCGGCGGCAGCACCAACATCTCGCAGGGCTCGAGCTTTTATGCCGGCCCCAGCGGACCGACCACGCTCGGCATGGTGATGCTGTCGGCCGGCGGCGCCTATGATGTCGAACTCGACGTCAAGGCGGACGGCCAGCGCTACCGCTGCGCCGAACGGATCGGCGGAGTGATCTGACCGACACCCATCTCGCACCGTAAACAGGAATGCCCCGCCCCATCGGCGGGGCTGTTTTCGTTTACGGCGGGTTAAGGAACTTGGTTAACGCCCGATGAACGGACGGTTCCAGACCGGTTCAGCCGATGGCCTGCAAGGTGGCTTCAACATCGCAAAACCCATCGGAGGACTATCCCATGACCCGCACCCGCCTTACCGCCCTTGCCGCTGCCGCCGCCATCGCCGCAGGCACCCTCGCCCCGCTGGCGCCGGCCCATGCCGGCGGCTCGGTCTCGATCTCGATTGCGCCGGGCTCGGCCGATGCCGAACATGCCATGCGCGCCGGGCTTGGCCTTTTTGCAATCGCCAACGGCATCAAGAACGGCTCGATCACCCAGAACGGCATCGGCAATGCGGCCGGCCTGATCCAGAACGGTTCGGGCAATCTGGGCATCGTCCATCAGGAAGGTAACGGCCATGAAGGCACGCTGACGCAGAACGGCAACGGCAACGCCCATGGCCTGTTCCAGTTCGGCCAAGGCACGAGCGGCCATGTCAGCCAGTCCGGCGGCCAAACCGGCGCGACGTTCCAGTTCGGCTGGTAGGCCCCTCTTCCGCCAACAGCCGCGCCGCCGCCGACCTCACCTCGGCGGCGGTCCTGACCCTAGGGGTCCAGCGCGCCGATCACCGCCTCGATCAGATAGGCGACCTTGTAGCGCTGATCGGTCGGCGTCAGCCCCAGCCGGACGACGACCAGATCCTCGGACGGAATGACCGACACGGACTGGCCGTCATGGCCGTTCATGAAAAAGCCGTCGGTGGGCAGGTCCGGATTGTCGCCCTCCATCCAGGCATTGGCAGCGCGAAGCCACACCTGCCCGTTTCCATAGACGCCATCGGACGCCGGATGCGCCGTCACCATCCAGTCGACAAAGCCGACCGGCAGCAGCGACCGTCCGTTCCAGACGCCGCGCTGCAGCATGAACTGGCCGAAGCGCGCCCAGTCGCGCGCGGTCGCATAGATGTAGGACGAGCCGACGAATGTGCCCGATGCGTCCATTTCCATCACCGCGCTCGTCATGCCGAGCGGGTCGAACAGCGCCGCATAGGGCCAAAAGACCGCTTCGGCCGGATCGTCGAAACTATCCTGCCACAGGCGCGACAGAAGCACGGTGGTGCCGGAGGAATACTCGAAGACATCGCCGACACCTTCGGGCGAATCATCGTCGCGCGGCTGGCCGGCGACGAAACCGGCCATGTCGCGCTCCAGATAGAGCATGCGCGTGACGTCGGAGACCGATCCGTAGCCCTCGTTCCACGCAAGGTCCGGCGCCATGCCCATCATGTCGCGCAGGGTGATGCCGCCGCGCCCGTCGCCGTCCCAGCCCTCGAAGCTGGCCGTCTGATCGAGGTCGAGCCGCCCCTCGCGGATCGCCCGGCCGATCAGCGCGCCGGTCACGGTCTTGGAAACCGACCAGCCCAGAAGCGGCGTGTCGGGTGCGAACCCGTCCGCATATCGCTCGCCGATGATCGCACCGCCCTTGACGATCACGATCGCCCGCATGCCCGGGCCCGTCAGCGCCGGATCGTTAAGAACGGCATCGAGTGCCTCGTTCACCGGCAATTCCACCTGGCTGCCGGCAGGCCACATCGAACCGGTGGCGAGCGCTGTGCGATTGGGTGCCGGCCGTTCGATCAGGCGATCCACGCCGCCCTCGGGCACCGACGAACAGCCCTGCCCCGGCCGGCGCACCGCCAACCCGCCGCCGATCAGCCCGAACAGGCCGGTGCGCACGGTGCCAGCCTCTTCGTCCACATCGACGCGCATCAGCCTCAGCAGCGGATGGCCGGGCGCCTGCACATCGACGGTCAGCACCTCCTGCGCATCGCGGCCGGCGAGGAAGACGTTCGAACAGACGATCTTGGCCGCATAGTTGGCGCCGACGCGAATGAGGTCGGGCGGCGCGAAAAACAGATAGCCGAACCCTCCGGCCACGAGCACTGCCACAATCAGAACGAGGGCTTTGAGGATACGCATCGGCGTTGCGCCTTCATTTATGGTTAACGGAGGTTTAACGGTGGTGCCTGCAAGGTCAACTGCGGCGCACAGGCTGGATTTCACCCGGCTGGGCGCTATAAACCGTTTTCGGGGCGACAACCAAACGGACGTTTTCATGACGCGACTGGCCGGGCTCATTTGTGCCGCGATCATGGCCGTTGCAGCCGCTGGCTGCACCAAGGTCGACTATTCCGCGCTCACCCAATCGCTTGATTCCACCTATGCGGCGGCGACGCCGCGCTACGGTGACAGCGATCCGGTGCATGAATGGGAAGGCGGCGCGCCGTTCGGCTTTCCGGTGCACGGGATCGATGTCTCCAAATGGCAGGGTGTGATCGACTGGCCCACGGTGCGCCGGGCAGGCATCGAGTTCGCCTTCATCAAGGCGACCGAAGGCGGCGACATGCTCGACGACGCCTTCATGCGCAACTGGCACGATTCGCGGCGGGCGGGCATGCCGCGCAGCGCCTATCATTTCTATTATTTCTGCACGTCAGCCAGGCGGCAGGCGCGCTGGTTCATCCGCAACGTGCCGCGCGAGCGCGGCGCGCTGCCGCATGTGCTCGATGTCGAGTGGAACCACAAGTCGCCGACCTGCCGGCTGCGTCCGCCGGCCGACACGGTGCGCAGCGAGATGACGATCTTTCTCAACATGCTGGAGCGCCATTACGGCAAGCGGCCGATCATCTATACGACCGTCGATTTCCACCGGGACAATCTGGCCGGACACATGGACGAGGAGGTCTTCTGGCTACGCTCTGTCAAGGCGCATCCGCGCGTGACCTATCCGGGCCGCGACTGGGCGTTCTGGCAATATACGGGCACCGGCCTGGTGCCGGGCGTCAATGGCGACACCGACATCAACGTCTTTGCCGGCAATCGCAACCAGTGGCGCGACTGGCTGGACGTGGCAACGCGCTAACCAGCCGATTACAACCGGTCGAAATCGTCCTTGGCGGTGGGCATCAGCATCACCGCCGTCGCCAGATAGGCAAAGCCGAACGTGACGCCGAAGCTCATGAACAAGAGGGCGATGACCGCCGGCTTGGCGTCGGAATGCATGAACATGTCGCCAAGGCCGGAAATGTTCATCCACAGAAGGCCCGCCGCGATGGCCCAGCCGATCAGCACGCCGATGGCGGAATTTATCACCACGAACCTTATCAGTTTGGGCATGGACGGGCCTGCGATTGCCGAGGATCACTGTCTCGAAACTAGACCTGCCACCGGCCCGGTCAATGCGACATCTTTCACGGATGTCCACACGCGGGAACAAAAGTTTTCCCACAGCGGCAGCAGGCGCGCACGCCCAGCAATTTCGGGCAGTTGTGCCAAATGGAGACAGATTTTTCCCGCTTGTCTGTTGCATTGCAGCAACGATTTGTGTTGCGTGGCCCGTCACAGAACCTACACTAAAGGGGTAATACACGAGGGAGGTCCCGATGGATCTGACACGCTCTTTGAACGTCGTACTTGTGTGTGCAGCCTTTGTCTTTGTCGGCGCGCTGGTATTCGGCGTCCTGTAAATCCACACAATCAAAACAACACGGCCGTACGCGCGATGAAACGCGCGTACGGCCCGTAATCGTCAGAGAGTTTGGGCCGCTTATGTCAGGCGGCCATTGCGTTGCGTGCGCCAGCGGCCTCGGCAATCGCCGCGCGCGCGGCAGCGAGGCTTCCATCGGCATTCTGGACGAGGCGGTCGGCGGCGATCACGGTCACATCCGTGATGCCGATGAAACCGAGCACCTGGCGCACATAGGGCGTTGCGAAATCGACGGGGCTGTCGACCGGTACGCCGCCGCTTGCAACGACGACAAAGGCGCGCTTGCCCTCAAGAAGCCCCTGCGGGCCGTTCTCGGAGTAGCGGAAGGTGCGTCCGGCGCGGGCGACCTGGTCGATCCAGGCCTTGAGCGCAGCGGGCACGGAGAAATTGTAGAGCGGTACGCCTATGACGATCGTGTCGGCGGCTTCGAGTTCGCTGATCAGCGTGTCCGACAGGGCAAGCGCCCGCGCCTGTTCGTCGCTGCGCTCTTCGGCCGGCGTCCAGTTTGCGCCAAGCCATTTCTCGTCGAGTTGCGGGATCGGTTCGGCCAGATCGCGAACGACGATCGTGTGCTCGGAAGTGCCACCGAGCGCATCGATCAGCTCGGCGCTGAGCGCGCGGCTTTGCGAGCCTTCGTTCCGCGCGGACGACTGGACAGAAAGAATATGGGCCATCGTGCTCTGATCTCCGTTAGGCCCGCCGGGTGCGGGCGATGGGCGGAGAGATAGCCACTCTGGCCGTTCACGAAAGATCGGGTTTCAGCAACACAATGTCTGCGAATTGTGAACGGCGCTCAGGCGGCCGCATCGACATGCTCTTCGCGCACGCCGATCAGCCGGCAGACGGCAAAGACGAGATCGGGCCGGTTCATGGTGTAGAAGTGAAAATCGCGCACGCCGCGATCGACGAGATCGAGCACCTGTTCGGCGGCGATGGCCGATGCGATCAACGCATGGGTCTGCGGATCGTTCTCCAGCCCCTCGAACCGCTCGGCCAGCCAGGCCGGAATGTGCGTCTTGCACCTGCCGGCGAAGTTGGAGACCGCGCGGAAATTGTGGATCGGCAGGATACCGGGCACGATCGGCACATAGATGCCGGCGCGCCGCACACGCTCGACGAAGCGCTCATAGCCGTCATTGTCGAAAAAGAACTGGGTGATCGCGCGCGCCGCGCCATTGTCGACCTTGCGCTTGAGCATGTCGATGTCGGTTGCGAAATCGGGGCTTTCTGGGTGCTTTTCGGGATAGGCGGCGACGGAAATGTCGAAGTCGCCGAAAGCCTTGAGGCCGGCCACCAGATGCGCGGCATTCTCGTAACCGCCCGGATGCGGCACGTAGCGAGTGCCCATGCCGGTCTGCGGGTCGCCGCGCAGCGCCACGAAGCGGCGAATGCCCATCGCGGCGAATTCGCGGATGACGGCATCGGTCTCGTCGCGCGTCGATCCCACGCAAGTGATGTGCGCGGCGGCGTCCATGCCGCCCTGCTTTTGCACATGGGCCAGCGTCCGCTGCGTCGGCTCGCGCGTCGAGCCGCCCGCGCCATAGGTCACCGAGACGAAATCGGCGTTGAGCGGGGCGAGCTTCTCGATCGTGTCGGCAAGCGTTGCCGCCATCGCCTCGTTCTTGGGCGGGAAGAATTCGAAAGACACACGGATGTCGTCGTTCAGGGCGACGCGCTGGGTCCTTGAAAAAACACTTCCGGTCATGATGTCGCCGCGGCTTTCACGCCGCCTCCGTTGTGTCCCGAGCGGGACCGTTTTCATCTGCAATGACGTAGCGCGGATCGTCGGCCGACCAGATCATCACCGTCAGTTGGCCGTCGCCATCGCTCTTGGCCGACGGCAGCGCCTCGGCACGTATGTTCTCAAGGCCGGCGGCCTCGAACCATGAGGCGACGGTCTCGGTGTCGAAGCCGAGCCGGTGATGCTGATGCTCCTCGCGCAGGAACTCGAGATCGTGCGGCGCGAAATCGATGATCATCAGACGCCCGCCGGGCGCAAGACTGCGCGCGGCCTGGGCCACCGCCGCGGCAGGGTCGTCGAGGAAATGCAGCACCTGATGGATGGTCACCAGATCGAATGCGTCGCGCTCGACGGGCATGTTGAACACATCGCCCATCCGGACCTCGGCATTGACCAGACCCGCCGCATCGAGATTGGCGCGCGCGACGTTGAGCATGTTGCGATTGGTGTCGATCCCGACCGCCGAGCGGAAACGCGGGGCGAACACTTCGAGCATGCGACCGGTGCCCGTGCCGATGTCCAGCATCGCGTTGAACGGCCTGTCACCGGCAAGGCGCACAAGCGCCTGCTCGACCTTGCGCTCGGGCACGTGCAGCGAACGGATCGAATCCCAGCTTTCGGCATTGGCGGAGAAATAGGCCGACGCTTCGTCGCGGCGGCGGCGCTTGACGTCGGCCAGCCGCTCGGCATCGCGCGCCAGAACGGGATCGGCCGGATCGATGCGCGTCAGTATGTCGGCGGCGAGCGCGCCCTGCGGGCTGTCATGGGCCAGCCGGAACAGCGCCCAGGACCCTTCCTGGCGCCGCCGGATGAGCCGTGCTTCGAGCAGCAGCTTGAGATGCCGCGACACGCGCGGTTGCGACTGGCCGAGGATCGTGGTCAGGTCGGACACGGTCAGATCCGCTTCCGCCAAGAGCTTGAGCATGCGCAGCCGGCTCGGCTCGGCGGCCGACTTGAGATGCTCGACCATCGCATCGACGCCGAACAGGGTTTCATTGTCGTTCGAAAAAGACATAAGCATATGTTTATATCATTTCGGCGACGCCGACAATATGCAAATGCGACATCGCCGGCAAATTGCGTGCCCTGCTCCGCTGCCGGGTCATGCCGATGACGACAAAGCGCCAGGCCGCCGTCTCGCAAGCGCTTGAAAGGCTGGCGCCGCTGATGCCGCTTGAGGACGCGCTGGCGATCAAGGCGCTGGTCGCCCGACCGCACATGCGCGGCCTGCCGGCCCAACGGGCCGTCTGGCTCGCCACCATCACCCATATCAGGCACACGCACAGTGATTATGACGCGTTGCTCGACGAGGGCTATGACAGGGATGCGGCGCGCTTTTTCGTGCTCGACGAGGTCAATGCGGTGCTGCGGCGGTGGCAGGCGACGCGGTTCCTCGATGCGGACGAAGACGGTGTCGGCGCGGACGGATAAGCCGGCTATTGCCGCAGCGCGATCACGCCGGCAATGACGATCAGCGCCATACCGGTCAGCGACCAGACGTCCGGCACCTCGGCGAAGAAAACGAATCCCCAGACCAGCGCAAAGGCCACATAGCCGAAATCGAAGGTCCCGATCACCGCCGGCGGCGCGTTCTGATAGGCGATCGCGGCGCCGACGCTGCCGACAAGAATCGCACAGGCAAGAAGCGCCATGGCAGCCCATTCGCCAGCCCCCATGGCGGCCCAGGGCCCCAGCAGGAACCCGTCTCGCGTGTCAACGACCGACAGCCCAATCACCGCCGTGGCGACCAGACCGGCCACGACGAAGGTGACATTCAAAAGCAGGGACAGCATCAGCGGATGGACGGCGCGGCACCGCGTCCGTGTCAGGATCATTGCCAACGCATACAATATGGCGGCCACCAGCGGCAGCAGGGCGTACGGGTTGAAGTCGCCCGCGTCGGGGCGCAAAATCAGGAGCACGCCGACAAAGCCCAGAAAGACCGCGCCCCACCCTGCCGCACTGATGCGGTCGCCGATAAAAAGTGCCGAAAACAGCGTGATGAAGATGGGAAGCGTGTAGTAGACCGCCGCTGCCACGGACAGATCGAGCCTCGGCAGCGCCAGATAATAGGCGATCCACATTCCGACCAGCAGGGCACTGCGCACTATGGCCCAGCCCAGCGACGGAGGCAGGGAAAGCGAATCGCGCGCGGTCCACCACAAAAGGCCAACCAGAACCGGCAGCACGATCAGCGAGCGCAGAACGAAGATCTGCCAGATCACGAACTCGCCGCTGGTGAACTTGATCAGCGCATCGCCCAGCGACAGCATCAGCACGGTGAAGACGATGACCGTGACGGCGAAAGGCACCCTGTCGGCCCGCGCCGGGTCTGCCTTCTGTTTCATCCGACGACCTGCCTCTTGGCGCAAGCGGATCAAGGGTCCGCCCGCGCATTGCGATCCCGCCTCAGGTGACTCCCGGCGTCGCTAGACGGGATAAACCCATTGCTCGGGCAGCTGCACGCGGACGCTCTCGCCCATCCGGACCGTACCCGGCTTTTCCACCCAGGCGACGACGCCGCGGCGGCGTTTGGCGATCTTGGGAAAGCCGAGCGCGATATGCTGGTCGCCCTCGCGCCCCACATGGCGGGCGATGGCGTCGCCGGCGACTCGGCACGGGCCGTTCTGCATGTCGATCTTGACCGTCGCGCCGCCCTCGAAGAACAAAAGCGTCGAGGCCGGCAGCATGGACAGCATTGGCACCCCGGCCAGCGTCATGTTGGCGCCGATCCATTCGGGGGCGATCATCGGCAGCTCCATGTCGGCGGCGACCGCTTCCAGCTCGTCGCGGGCGACGATCGACAATTGCCGCTCGTTGCGCATTTCGGTGCCGCGCTCGTACCAGGGTTCGCGACCGCCTGACCCCCGCGTCATGCCGGCGTGCAGATCGCCGGGAACACCCTCGAACGTCAGTTCCAGCGTCTCGACGGGGCTTGTGACGAAATCGTCGCCCGCCGACTTGAAGAGGCCATCGACGCGCGCCTCGATGCGCTTGGCGGGGTGGATGTCCGGCATCACCGTGTCCATGGCGAATCTCCCGTTCGAACCGCTGATGCCGATTGGTAGCCGACCCGAAAAGGGCTGTCGACAAGGGCTAGCGTGTCACCCGTGCCAGAAACTGCTCGATCGCGGCGGTCGCACGATCGCCCGGCCGGCCGAGCCGGGCCGCGATGGCGCCGTGAGAATAGGCGGTACCGTGGAAGACGGTCACGTCGGTGCCGCGCCCCTTGAGCAGGTTCGCATAGCCGATCGAGATCGAACGGCGCCGTTCGCCCTGGCTGCGCGAATACAGGATCAGGTGCGGCGGCAGGCGTCCGTTGCGCTTGGCATGGGTGGCCGGCGACCAGCGAATCCAGTTGGGCGGTTCGTTGGTGAAGGCCGTGCCGAACATCGGGCCGATCGAGCCGCGCTTGGTTGCATAGGCCAGAAGATCGTAGGCCTGCACGTCGTTGGGGATTACGCCGCGCAGCCCGTTGGCCTTGCCCTGCGCTGCAACGAGTGCGGACAGATGCGCGCCGGCGGAATGCCCCATGAGGACCACCCGGTTCGGATCGCCATTGTAGCGGCGAATGTTGCGGCGGACCCAGCTTATGGCCGCCTCCACATCGCGCACCTGGCCGTCAATGTCGGTCCGTGGCACCTTGCGGTAGTCGATGGCAACGAAGATGTAGCCGCGCGAGGTCAGCCATTGCGGCATCGAGAAGACCCGCTTGCGGTCCCCCTTCACCCAGCCGCCGCCATGCACGTACAGCACCACCGGATGCTTGCGGGCGAACAGGCCGCGACGCGCATTTTCCGGCACGTGCACGTCGAGCTTGAGCCCTTGCGAGTAGGTCACCCCGTCAATGGTGCGCATCGCGTTTGCCGGCGGCGTGGCGGCCAGGGCCACGACGGCGACAGCCAAGACGGCCACCAGCCAAACCGTAACCGGCCGCAGGGCCGGCATGATGCGTGCGGACAGGAAGATGCTCATCTCAGTAAGTGCGCCCATGGGTTCAACCGTTTTTCCTATAGCTGATTTGCGGCAAGTGTTGGAACCTCCCTGCGGCCCGTGTCACATCACAAAAGACAAGCGGCGCGATGGCTGCCATATTGGTGTTGGATTCCGCCCTTTAGATCGCGTTGACGCATGCCAAGTCTGTGTGTGCTTGTGCACAGCCGGTCCGGATCGGGATCGGATAGGACACACCTCTGGTTCAAATGAAGGATAAACCGATGATCTTTTCCCGCCCGCTGCTGTCCGCATCGGCCATTGCGCTGACAATGACCGCATTCGCGCCGCCGGCCCTTGCCGATATCGACGGTGCCGATGTCTTCGAGCAACTGGCGACGCAGTTTGCGCTGCAGGGCATCAAGCTGGAAGCGGCGGGTGTTCAGACCAATGGTGACGATGTGGCGATTGCCGGCCTGAAGATGCGCGCGACACCGGAGACCGACCCGTTCCCGCTGGGCGACTATGTGCTCGAGAACGTCACCGAGGCAGACGGCGGTTCCTATCTCGTCGACCGGATCGCCATCGCGCCGATCTCGCAGACGACGGACGGCGTGACGGTCGAGTTCGAGGGCGGCGAGATCAATGACTATCTGATTGCCGGCCCGCAAGTGTCCGATCCGATCCTGCGGTCCGGCCTGTTCGAATCGGCCCAAGCGGGCGCGCTGGCCATCTCGGACGCCGAGGGCACGATCTTCTCGATGGAAGGCGCCAGCACGACCATGGACGGGTACGAGCCGGGCGGCGTCATGACGTTCGATGCCAATGTGGACGGCATGGTTGCCGACATGACCAAGCTGCCCGAGGCACAGGCCCGCGAAACCATGGCCGCGCTCGGCTACGAGGAACTGCGCGGCACGGTCACTTCGAAGGGATCTTGGGACACCGGCACCGGCCGTCTCGCGCTCGACGAGATGATCTACGACGTCGACGATGCCGCGTCGCTTGAAATGACGTTCGACATTGGCGGCTACACGCCTGAACTGGTTGGCGCGATGCAGCAGATGCAGTTGCAGATGGCCGAGCAGAATTCGGAAGCGATGAACATGGCGATGCTCGGACTGATGCAACAGATCGAGATCAACGCGATCAGCATCGAGATCCGGGACGATTCGCTGACCAACCGCATCCTGGATTTCGTCGGCGAGCAGCAGGGCATGAACCGCGCCAATGTCATCGCCATGGCCAAGGGCGTCCTGCCGATCGGCCTTGCACAGCTGCAGGATCCTGCCTTTGCCGCCGAGGCGACGGCCGCGATCGGGCAGTTCCTCGACGATCCGGGGACGCTGCGTATCGCCGCCGAGCCGACCAGCGCGGTGCCGGTGGCGCAGATCATGGCTGTCGCCATGAGTGCGCCACAAGCGCTGATCTCGACGCTGGCCGTGTCGATCACCGCCAACCGGTAAGGGCGACCGGTGGCCAGGCGGCCTGCCGCCGCCCGGCTCAGGTTCGTGTCCCTGACGGAATTGTTATGAGTCGGCGGGCGCTTTCGCCTGCGGATTGATGCGCAAATTGAGTTCGCGCAACTGTGCCGGGCTGGCTTCCGCCGGCGCGCCCATCAACAGGTCCTGCGCCTGCTGGTTCATCGGGAACAGCGTCACCTCGCGCAGGTTCCTGGCGCCGACGAGCAGCATGACGATCCTGTCGACACCGGCGGCCATGCCGCCATGGGGCGGCGCGCCATAATGGAACGCCCGGTAAAGGCCGCCGAAGCGCTCCTCGACCACTTTCCCATCGAGACCGGCAATGGCGAACGCCTTGACCATCACCTCGGGCAGATGGTTGCGGATGCCGCCGGAAGCGATCTCGAAACCGTTGCAGACCAGATCATACTGCCATGCCTTGATCGACAGCGGGTCTTCGGTCTCCAGCGCGCCCAGGCCGCCGCGCGGCATGGTGAAGGGGTTGTGGCCGAAATCGACGCGCTTTTCCTCCTCGTCCCACTCGAAGAACGGGAAATCGACGATCCAGGCCAGTTCGAACCGGTCGCGGTCGACCAGATCGAGTTCCTCGCCCGCACGGGTGCGCGCATCGCCGGCAAAGGAGGCGAACTTGCGCGGATCGCCGGCTGCGAAAAAGCAGGCATCGCCGGCCTTCAGGCCGAGCTGCAGGCGGATCGCTTCGGTGCGTTCGGGGCCGATGTTCTTGGCGATCGGACCGGCGCCGACGACCTGGCTCTCTTCCTCACGCCAGAATATGTAGCCAAGGCCGGGCTGCCCCTGCCCCTGCGCCCAGGAGTTCATCCGGTCGCAAAAGGCGCGGCTGCCGCCGGTTGGTGCCGGAATGGCCCAGACGGCGCCGCGCGCATCGTTGGCCAGAATGTTGGCGAACACCTTGAAGCCCGAGCCGCGAAAGTGCTCGGAGACGTCTTCCATGGTGATCGGGTTGCGCAGGTCCGGCTTGTCGGTGCCGTACTTCAGCATCGCCTCGTCATGCGGGATGCGGCGGAACTCGGGCGTCACCGGCTTGCCGTCGGCGAACTCTTCGAAGACCCCCCGGATCACCGGCTCCATCGCCTCGAACACATCGTCCTGCTCGACAAAGCTCATCTCCAGGTCGAGCTGGTAGAACTCGCCGGGCAGCCGGTCCGCGCGCGGGTCCTCGTCACGGAAGCAGGGGGCAATCTGGAAATAACGGTCGAAGCCCGAGACCATCAGCAGCTGCTTGTAGATCTGCGGCGCCTGCGGCAGCGCGTAGAATTCGCCCGGATGAATGCGCGAGGGGACCAGAAAGTCGCGGGCGCCCTCGGGCGACGAGGCGGTCAGGATCGGCGTCGAAAACTCGGCAAATCCGGCTTCTTCCATGCGCCGGCGCATCGAGGCGATCACCTTGGTGCGCGTCATGATGTTGGCGTGCAGAGTGTCGCGCCTGAGGTCGAGAAAACGGTATTTGAGGCGAATGTCCTCGGGATAGTCCGGTTCGCCGAACACCGGCAGCGGCAGTTCGTCGGCCTTGGACAGCACTTCCAGATCCCGTGCGTAAAGCTCGATCTCGCCGGTCGGCAGGTCGTCATTGACGAGATCGGCGGCACGTTCCTTGACCTCGCCGTCGATGCGCAGCACCCATTCGGATCGGACCGTTTCGGCCTTGGCGAAACAGGGGCTGTCGGGGTCGGCGACGATCTGGGTGATGCCGTAATGGTCGCGCAGATCGATGAACAGCACGCCGCCATGGTCGCGCACGCGGTGAACCCAGCCCGCAAGCCGGACGGTCGAGCCGGCGTCGGATTTGCGCAAGGCGCCACAGGTGTGGCTGCGGTAACGGTGCATGACTGGCCTCATTGTGGATCAGGGCTGCGGCGCCAATGCCGCACGCAATCGCCTGGTCGGGAAAACGGGCGGAAAAGCGCATGCGCGCCCGCTTTTGTCAAGAACCGCCCTTGCCGCGGCGGGCATTTGTTGCTGTACGGGGAAGTCGGCCTTTGCCCGCTCGTCCGGATCGCTCCCCATGTGGCAGCTTCGCCCGCTCATTCCACTTTTCATCGCCGCCGGCATCCTGCTTGCCGGCAACGGCGTCCAGGGCACGGCGATCGCCATTCGCGGCGCGCAGGAGGGCTTTTCCACTTCGCTGATCGGCCTGATGGGCACCGCCTATTTCACCGGTTTTCTTCTGGGCTGCCTCTACATCACGCGGCTTTTGAACGCGGTCGGTCACATCCGCACCTTCGCCGCGCTTGCGGCCATCGCCGCTTCGGGCACGCTTTTCCTGATGATCGTCATCGATCCGGTCGCCTGGATCATCATCCGCTTCATGGTCGGCTTCTGCTTTGCCGGGCTGTTCACGACGATCGAAAGCTGGATCAATTCCGGCGTCGCCAACGAAACGCGCGGGCGGGTCCTCGCCGTCTACCGCATCGTCGACATTTTCGCGGTCACAGGCGCACAGTTCCTGCTGCCGGCACTGGGCGCGGACGGGTTTGTCCTGTTCGCGGTGATGTGCGTGATGATCACGCTGTCGCTGGTGCCGGTTTCGCTGGCCGACCGGTCCAACCCCAAGCCGCCGGCGGAGTTCAAGTTCGATCTCAAGGGCATTTGGACCCTGTCGCCGCTGGCCTGCATCGGCTGCGTGACGATCGGCGCGACCAATGCCGCGTTCCGGCTGATCGGCCCGCTCTATGCGGAGGGAATCGGCCTGTCGATCACCGATGTGGCGATCTTCATGAGCGTCGGCATTGTCGGCGGCGCGGTGCTGCAATATCCGCTCGGTTACCTTTCGGACCGCTACGACCGGCGCGCCGTGCTGATGGTCACGACAGCGGGCGCGGTTGCCGCCGGCCTTTTCCTGTCGCTGGGCGCAGGCACCTCGCCGCTCCTCAACTATCTCGGCATCTTCCTGTTCGGCGCCTTCGCGCTGCCGCTCTATTCACTCTCGGCGGCGCACGCCAACGATCACGCCAAGCCCGGCGAACATGTCATGGTCGCCGCCGGGCTGATGTTCTTCTTCTCGCTGGGCGCCTCGATCGGCCCCTATGCGTCGTCCGCCTTCGTGCAGGCATTCGGCCCCGACGCTCTGTTCACCTATACCAGCGTCGTGCACGGGGCGCTGATCGCCGCAACCATCTGGCGCATGCGGGCGCGCGGGCCGGTGCCCGCCGATGCGCGCGGCCCGTCCTCGTGGCTGCTGCGCACGTCGCCCGTGTTCACGCGGATGGCGCGCGGCAGCAACGGAACCAACAGCGAAAACGGTTCGACAAGCGGCGAGACCTCGGCTAAGGACCCGCACCCATGAGGGACACCCATGAATCAGCGCCCGAGCCGATCGGCACGACGGCGGCGCTCGAAGCGGTCTGCGCGCGCATGGCCGCCCACGACTACATCACCATCGACACCGAATTCGTACGCGAGACGACATTCTGGCCGGTCCTCTGCCTGATCCAGGTGGCCAGCGACGACGAGGCCGTGCTGATCGATCCGATGGCCGACGGCATCGACCTCGCGCCGCTGTTCGCGCTCTTAGATGATGAAAGCGTGATCAAGGTGTTTCACGCCGCCCGGCAGGACATCGAGATCTTCGTCAATCTCAGCGGCCATGTCCCGCATCCGATCTTCGACACGCAGGTGGCGGCGATGGTGCTGGGCTTCGGCGATGCGATTGCCTATGACCAGCTCGTCAAGCGCGTTTCTGGCGCCCATATCGACAAGACGTCGCGCTTCACCGACTGGGCGCTGCGGCCATTGAGCGACAAGCAGCTTCATTACGCGCTGGCCGACGTCACCCATCTGCGCGATGTCTACAAGCGCCTGACGGAAATGCTCGAGGAGCGCGGGCGCGCCCATTGGGTGGCCGAGGAAATGGCCGTCCTGACCAGCCCGGACACGTACGACATCAAGCCCGAGGATGCCTGGAGGCGGCTGAAAATGCGCGTGCGCAAGCCCGCCGATCTGGCCGTCATGCAGCGGCTGGCGGCCTGGAGAGAGCGCCAGGCGCGCGAGCGCAACGTGCCGCGCAACCGGGTTCTGAAGGACGATGCCATCTACGAGGCGGCGCAGCAGCAGCCGCGCGACGCGCGGGCCCTGTCCCGGCTGCGGACCATCCACAAGGGCATAGAGCGGTCTGCGGCGGGCGCGGCCATTCTCGACGCCGTCGCCGAGGTCGCCGCGCTCGACCGCGAAGACCTGCCGAAGGTTCCGCGTCCACCCAATTCGCCCGAAGGGGCGGGTGCCGCAGCCGATCTTTTGAAAGTTCTGCTCAAGCTGACGGCGGAACAGCACAACGTCGCGCAGCGTGTGATCGCCACCTCCGATCATCTCGACCAGATCGCCTCGCACGGCGAAAACGCGGATGTGCCGGCGATGCACGGCTGGCGGCGGGAACTGTTCGGGTCGGAAGCGCTCAGGCTCCTGTCGGGCGAGATCTCGCTCGGTTTCAGCGACCGGCGGATAACGACCGTCGATCTGACGGCGGATCGCCAATCGCCAGACCCACATTGACGCCTGTCACCTTGCCAAGCTGGGACAGCCGCGCCTCGGGCCGTTCGCCGGCCAGAGCCGCCCGGTTTGCCGGAACGACAAGCTCCATGGTGCCGTCGTCGGTCTTGCGCCAGCGCAGATCGGCGATGACACCGGGCATGGCGGCGGTGAAGAGGTAGGCGACCCGCAGGAAGGCGCCCAGACATTTGGCGCGCTGCCACATGCGTTCCGAGGTCAGCGTCCGGATTTCCGGCGCAAGGCTCTCGTTCTTCAGGCCCTCATAGCGGAAGTAATTGGCAAGGGCGATGAAGGCCCTGCCCTCATGGCTGACCTGAATGAAGCTCGAATAGGCGATGATCGCCAGCGACTGGGCCGAGCGATAGTCGGGATGGGCGCGCCAGCCAATGTCTGCCAGCCGGCATGCGGCATCGCGATAGCGCGCCTCGTCGACGGTCTCATCGATGCCGAAGGCGGCGAAACTGTCGGCAGTCCAGCGCGCCAGTTCCCGGGCGTGGCGCGGCGAGCGCGAGCGCAGCACCGCCAGTTCGTCGGCCGCCTCCAGAAGGCCGTCGCGCCGGCGCATGTCGCCGTCGAGCTGGCCGAACAGATAGCCCTCGCGGACGCCAAGCGCCGAAAAGGCGATGGCCGAGGGCTTCATGCGGCGGATGATCTCCAGAAGGACGATCGCGCCGAAAGGCAGCAGCGCCCGGCGCGACGAGGAAATGATGTGAATGCCCTTGAGCTTGTCGAGGTCGGCCTCGACAAGCTTGCGCAGGAACTTCTGCGCCTGATCGGGCGTGATCTGATAGCCGTGGGTGACGCGCAGCGGATAGCCGGTTTCCTCCATGTGCAGTTTGGCGATGGCACGCCAGGTGCCGCCGACCGCATAGAAGACACGGCCCTTGCAGGCGTCGGCCATTTTCGAGCCGGCGATCAGCTTGCGGGCGATCTTCTCGGCCTCGCGCAGATCGCCGCCTGAGGCGTCCTGCAGCCGGATGCCGCCGAGCGGCAGCGTCACGCCGTCGCCGATCGCCTGATCCCTGACATCGACCATCTCGACGCTGCCGCCGCCCAGATCGCCAGCGACGCCGTCGGGCGCGCGAAAGGCGGAGATCACGCCGAAGGCCGAATAGCGCGCTTCCTCGGCACCGGTCAGGATGCGGATTTCGGCGCGCAGGATCGCCTGCGCCCGGCCGATGAAGTCGGGACCGTTTTCCGCTTCGCGCGCGGCGGCGGTCGCCAGCACATGCAACGTCTCGACACGAGCCTGGTCGGCGAGCGCGCGATAGCGGGCGAGGGCCGCAAGCGCCCGTTCGACGGCGTCCTCGTCCATCCGGCCGGTCTGCGCGATGCCGCGCCCGAGCCCGCAGGAGACCTTTTCGTTGAACAGGACCGCCGGCGCGCGGACCATGCCCTCATAGATGACGATGCGAACCGAATTGGAGCCGATATCGACGACGCCGACAGGCGCGCGATTCTTCAGCCGGCCCTGGGCGTCTTCGGTTTCAATCATTGACCAAAGCCCTGTCATTCCGCCCGGTCCAAAACGCGTCAGGCCTTGGTTTGGACCCGTTTGCGGTGCGCGATCAATTGCGGCGCGGAAGATTTCAACGACTTTCCGCGACCCGACAGGCTCGGATTGGTCATGAAATAGGTCTGCGCGTCAAATTCTTCCTCGTCCGCCCCCGGTTCGATCCGGCGCGACCGGCCGTTTTCGAGCACCTCGTAGCTCTGCTGATTGTCGAGCATGTTGGCCAGCATGATCTGGCTGAGCACCTGCTCGTGCACGGTCTCGTTTTCCAGCGGCACCAGCGTTTCCACGCGGCGATCGAGATTGCGCGGCATCAGGTCGGCCGAACCCATGTAGATGATCGCATCCTCGGACGGCAGGGCGTTGCCATTGCCGAAGCAATAGATGCGGCTGTGTTCGAGGAAACGGCCGACGATCGACTTGACGCGAATGTTTTCCGAAAGGCCGGGCACCTGCGGGCGCAGGCAGCAGATGCCGCGCACCACAAGATCGATCTCGACGCCGGCGGCGCTTGCCTCGTAGAGCGCGTCGATCAGATGGCCGTCGACCAGCGAGTTCATCTTCATCCAGATGCCGGCCGGCCGGCCCGCGCTCGCATGAGCCGTTTCGGCCTCGATCAGGCCCACCAGCCGGTCGCGCATATGCATGGGCGAGACGGCAAGACGCATGTCCTCGGGCGGGTCGGCATAGGAGGTGATGAAGTTGAAGACCTGCGCCACATCGTGGGCCAGAACCGGATCGCAAGTGAAGTAGGACAGGTCCGTATAGATCTTCGCGGTTATGGGATGATAGTTGCCCGTGCCCAGATGGACATAGGAACGCAGCCCGTTCTCCTCGCGGCGCACGACGAGCGACATCTTGGCGTGGGTCTTCAGTTCGACGAAGCCGAACACGACCTGCACGCCGGCGCGCTCGAGATCGCGCGCCCAGCGGATGTTGGCCTCCTCGTCAAAGCGGGCCTTGAGCTCGACAAGCGCGGTCACCGACTTGCCGGCCTCGGCGGCGTCCATCAGCGCGCGGACGATCGGGCTGTCGTTCGAGGTCCGGTAGAGCGTCTGCTTGATGGCGATGACGTCCGGGTCGGCCGCCGCCTGACGCAGGAACTGGACGACCACGTCGAAGCTCTCATAGGGATGGTGGACGAGGATGTCCTTCTGGCCGATGGCGGCGAGACAATCGCCATTGTGCTCACGGATACGCTCGGGAAAACGCGCGGTGTAAGGCGCGTAGAGCAGATCGTCGCGCGGCACCTTGACGATCTCCGAGACGGTGGTGAGCGCCAGAATGCCGGGCTGAACGGAGACCCGCGCCTCCGGCACGCCCAGTTCATGGGCGACAAACTCCCTCAGGGTTCGCGGCATCTCATGGTCGAACTCGATGCGGATCACCTGGCCGCGGCGCCGGCGCTTGAGCGCGCTCTCGAAGAACCGCACCAAGTCTTCGGCCTCTTCCTCGACCTCCAGATCGCTGTCGCGGATGATGCGGAACGTGCCCTGCCCGCGTATCTCGTAGCCGGGATAAAGCTGGGCGATGTAAAGGCCGACAATGTCCTCAAGCGAGATGAAGCGGAAATTCGGCGCCTCGGTGGGCAGCGCAACGAAGCGCTTGAGCGCGGTCGGCAGGCGCAGAAGCGCGTTCATGACCTTCTTGGTCGTGCGGTTGACCAGTTGCAGCGCGATCGAAAAGCCCAGATTCGGAATGAACGGGAACGGATGCGCCGGGTCGATGGAAAGCGGCGTCAGAACCGGAAAGATCGTCTGCAGGAACTCGTCCTCCAGCCATTCCCGGTCCTCGTCGGTCAGGCTCTCGGCCCGAACGATCGCGATGCCGGCCTGCGCCATCTCCTCGCGCAGTTCGGACAGGACGACCTGCTGTTCGGTCTGAAGGCGGGCGATCTCCTCGAGCACCATGTCGAGTTGGTCTTCCGGCGTCCGGCCATCGACCGAGCGCTCGGAAACGCCCTCGCGGACCTGACCGGCAAGGCCGGCGACGCGGACCATGAAGAACTCGTCTAGATTGGCCGCCGAGATCGACAGGAACCTGAGGCGTTCGAGCAGCGGCTGACGCTCGTTGCGGGCCTCGTCCAGAACGCGCCAGTTGAACTGCAGCCAGGAAAACTCGCGGTTGATGAAGCGCGAAGGGTCGTCCTGGGCGATCATCGCCACGGGCGACGTCGGTGCGCCGTGCACCTCGCCCTCATTCTCGTAACTGGCGGCGACCTCCTGAAGGTCCGTCTTGTCCATGGCCATTCCCGTGCTGCGGTTTCGCTCCGCCCTAGTCCACAATTACCACGATTTGGTGACAGTGCGAGCGCTTCGGCCGATCATGCTTAAAGGCCCAGCCGGCCCTGATCCTGCTGTGAAATCTCGCGCAGCACTTCGGCGGCCAACGGCCGCGTGATCGACATTTTGCGGGCCAGCGCCACCTCGTCGAGCCGCACCACGATATCGGCGAGTGCCGACAAGGAACGTTCGAGACGCGGCAGCAGGTAGGCGACCACCGCCGGATCGACGGCAACCTGCCGGTCGGCGAAGAGTTTGACGGCCACCGCGCGCAACAGATCGTCGTCGGGCAGGCCCAGACTGGCGACGGTGGCGGCGCGGAAGCGCGAGGCGAGGTCGGGTGTCGCCAATACCCAACCGGACGGGGCGGTCTCAGCGGTGATCAGGATCGATCCGCCCGAGCCGCGCACCGCGTTCAGAAGGTGGAAGAAGGCCGCCTCATCCAGCCCGTCCGGTGCCAGCCCGTCGCACAGGACCGGCGTGCCCGCCTGGGCTGCGTCGAGGTCGGCGGCAGAGGGCCGCCGCGGATCGGCCATCGCATGGGCGCCGGACACCGACCGCCAGACAGAGGCAAGATGCGTCTTGCCGCTGCCCGGGCCGCCTGCGACCGCCGCAAAGGGCGATGCCCATTCCGGCCAGCGATCGACCAGCGCCGCCGCGTCGCGATTGGCATCGGTGACGATCAGGTCCTCGCGCGTCAGAGATGGCGCGCGGCCCAGATCAAGCAGCATCTGTCGGTCGGGCATGACGGTCCCATCATCGCGTCCGGGCTATCGGCCCTGATCTTCGGATGACCCCGCATACAGGTCGGAATCCAGATATCGGCCGACGGCAAAGCGCACCAGAACGCCGACTGCGGCGGCGGCCGGAACGGCGATCAGCATGCCGGTAAAGCCCAAAAACGAGCCGAAGGCGAAAAGGGCGAACATCAGCCAGACCGGGTGCAGGCCGACGCTGTCGCCGACCAGCTTGGGCTGCAGAATGTTGCCTTCGACGGCCTGGCCGCCAAAGAAGATGGCCGCGATGACCAGGATCATGATCCAGTCCGGCCAGAACTGCACCAGCGCAACGCCGATCGAAAGCACAAGCCCCACCAGAGAGCCGACATAGGGAATGAAACTGATCAGGCCGGCGAAAAGGCCGATCAGCAGGCCAAAATTGAGGCCGGCGATGGTCAGGGCGATCGCATAGAACAGGCCGAGGATCAGGCAGACGGTTCCCTGCCCGCGAATGAAACCGGCAATCGCCCCATCGACATCGCGGCTGATCGCGCGCACCGTCTCCAGATGGTCGCGCGGGATGCAGGCATCGATGCGCGCGATCATCCGGTCCCAGTCGAGCAGCATGTAGAAGGCGACGACAGGGGTCACCACGAACAGGCCGACAATGTTCAATAGCGCCATGCCGGACGACCAGATGCCCTGCGCGATGCCGGACAGGAAGCTGGCGCTCTGCGCCAGAAGCTGGTCGACTCCGGCGGGCAGCTGGCCCGATTCAAGATCGAGAAGACCGTTGAGCCAACCCGCGTCGATCGGCAACGCGGCGGCAAGTTCGCGGATGCGGGCGAGGTAGGACGGCAGGCGGTCGATGAACTCGACCAGCTGGCTGGCCAGAACCGGAACGATCACCAGCAAGGCCAGCGCGAACACCAGCACGAACAGCGCCAGGATCAGCGATGTCGCGGCCAGCCGCGACAAGCCGCGGCGCTCGAAGAAGTCAGCGACCGGATCGAGGAAGTAGGCCAGCGCAAGGCCGGCCAGGAACGGCAAAAGGATGGAGCGGAACACGTACAGGAACGCGATCATCACGACGAGCGCACCGACCCAGAAAAACGCCTGGCGGCGCAGCGTGCGCGTTGAGATATGCTCGCTCATCTGCTGTATCCGCCTCGCCCCATATGCCGCACGAACACCACGCCATAGGTGGCAAATGAGGCCAAGGTCAAGGCAGCGGTGGCCCAGACGACCGCCGCGATTGCCGGGCTCGCCGCAATGGAAAAGGCATTGGCGCCCAGCACGAGCGTGATCAGCGCGATCTGTGCGGCCGTGGTCGCCTTGGAGACAAACATCGGGCGGATGGTCAGCGGCTTGCCGCGCCATTGCGCGATCCCGACGCCGGCAAGGATCAGAACATCGCGCAAAACGGCCAGAGCGACGAGCCAGAACGGGACCAGTCCGGCTGCGGCGAGAAGCACGAAGGCGGTGACCAGCAATGCCTTGTCGGCGACCGGATCGAGCCAGGCGCCGAGCACCGAGCCCTGGTTGAACCAGCGCGCGATGATGCCGTCGACCGCATCGGAAAGGCCGGCGGCGGCGAACAGCCAGAATGCAGGCATCCACTGGCCGGTCACCATCAGCCAGCCGAGCAGCGGCACAGCCGCGATCCGAGCCAGCGTTATAGCGTTGGGAACCGTCATCAGGGCCGATGCTGGCGGGTCATGGTGCGTCATGGCTCACATATGGCCGACCGGCGCGGCCATTCCAAGACGGCGGCTGGCCGTTTTTGGCCGCCGGAACGCTCCGATTTTCTGTGGCCGCGGCGGATCGGGCGTGGCATCGCGCGGGCCGATGCCATATGAGCGCGGTCAGACGAACCGCCGATGACGAGAGCAGCCAATGAACGATACGGAAAAGGTCGATGCGCCCAACGGGCTGACCTATGCCGATGCGGGCGTCGACATCGACGCGGGCAATGCGCTGGTCGATGCGATCAAGCCGCTGGTCAAGTCGACGGCGCGGCCGGGCGCGGACGGGGCGATCGGCGGATTTGGCGGCCTGTTCGACCTGAAAGCCGCAGGGTTCGCCGATCCGGTGCTGGTGGCGGCCAATGACGGCGTCGGCACCAAGCTCAAGCTCGCCATCGAAACCGGCATTCATGACACGGTCGGCATCGATCTGGTGGCCATGTGCGTCAACGATCTGGTGGTTCAGGGCGCCGAGCCGCTGTTCTTTCTGGACTATTTCGCCACCGGCGCCCTCGATGTCGCGCATGGCTCGGCCATTATCAGTGGCATCGCCAAGGGCTGCAAACAGGCCGGATGCGCGCTGATCGGCGGCGAGACCGCGGAAATGCCGGGCATGTATGCCGGCGGCGATTATGATCTGGCAGGCTTTGCCGTGGGCGCAGCCGAGCGCGGCACGCTCTTGCCAAGGCAGGACATGAAGCCGGGCGATGTCGTCCTCGGGCTGGCCTCGGCCGGCGTTCACTCCAACGGCTTTTCGCTGGTCCGCCGGATCGTCGAGATGTCCGGCATCGGGTTGGACGATGCTGCCCCGTTCGACGCCGACCGGACGCTGGGCGCGGCCTTGCTGGAGCCGACGCGCATCTATGTAAAACCGCTTCTGACGGCGATCCGCTCCAGCGGCGCGGTCGCGGCCCTGGCGCATATCACAGGCGGCGGGTTGACCGAGAACCTGCCGCGCGTGCTGCCCGAGACGCTTTCGGCCGAAATCGATCTCGGTGCCATCGCCGTCCCGCCGGTCTTTTCCTGGCTGGCCGGGACAGGCGGCGTGCAGACCGACGAGATGCTGCGCACCTTCAATTGCGGTGTCGGCATGGTGGTCGTGGCCGATGCCGACAAGGCGCCGGCAGTCGCAGCCGCGCTGGCCGATGCGGGCGAGACCGTCATGGAGATTGGCCGGCTGGTGCCCCGCGAGCGCGGACCGGCGGTCGGCTATCGCGGGACCTTGGCCCTGTGAGCCAGGTCGGCAAACGCCGCGTCGCGGTGCTGATCTCCGGGCGCGGATCGAACATGGAAGCGCTGGCCGATGCCTGCGCGGCAGACGACTATCCCGCAACAATCGCCGGCGTTCTTTCTGACCGGGCCGACGCTGGCGGTCTGGCGACAGCCGCGCGGCGCGGCATTGCGACCGCTGCCCTGCCCCGCGCCGATTTTGCCGACAAGGCCGCCCATGAGACGGCCATCGGTGACCAGTTGCGCGCCTGGGACACCGAGTTCGTGTGTCTCGCCGGCTTCATGCGCCTTCTGAGCGCCGACTTCCTGGCGCCATGGCAAGGCCGGATCGTCAACATCCACCCCTCGCTGCTGCCGCGCCACAAGGGGCTCGACACCCATGCCCGCGCGCTGGCGGCGGGCGATGCAGAGCATGGCTGTTCGGTGCACCATGTCACCGCCGGCATGGATGAAGGACCGGTGATCGCGCAGGCGCGCGTGCCTGTGCTGCCCGGCGACACAGCGGACACGCTGGCCGCGCGGGTTCTGGTCGAGGAGCATCGGCTCTATCCCGAAGCGCTGAAGATGCTGATCGGGCAAACCGCGCGATGAACTACCGGCATGCCTTTCACGCCGGCAATTTCGCCGACATCGTCAAGCACGTCATCCTGTCGCGCGCGCTGACCTATCTGCAGCGCAAGGACAAGCCGATCTTCGTGCTCGACACCCATGCGGGCGTCGGCTCCTACGATCTGGAAAGCGAGCAGGCCGCCAGGACCGGCGAAGCCGACGACGGCATCGGCCGGCTCTGGCCGCATTTGGCCGACGCGCCGGACGCGGTTGGCGCGCTGCTCGCGCCGTTTGCCGATGCCGTGAAATCGCAGAATGCGGGCGATACGCCGCGGTTCTATCCGGGGTCGCCGGCGCTGATCGCCCGTATGATGCGCCCGCAGGACCGAGCCGTGTTCTACGAACTGCATGCGGACGATCAAGCCGCGCTTGCGGCCCGCTTCGGGCGTGCCAAACGCATACGCGTCAACCACATGGATGGCTGGCAGGCGCTCCGGACGTTGCTTCCGCCGCCCGAGCGGCGCGGGCTTGCCATCATCGATCCGCCATTCGAGGCGCGCGATGAGTTCGACATGATGCTGGACGGGCTCGAGGCGGCCGTGCGCCGCTTTGCCACCGGCACGTTGCTCGCCTGGTATCCGATCAAGCATGAGGCAGCGATCGCGGCGTTCCGCACAGGTCTCGGCCAGCGCTTCAAGGGCGCGCTGCTCGTCGAAACGGCCGTCGCGGCCCCGGCGGCAGATGCGACGTTTCGCGGCTCGGGCATGGCGATCATCAATCCGCCATACACGCTGGCGTCCGAACTGGAGACGCTGCTGCCGTGGCTGATGGCGCGGCTGGAACGGGAGCCGGGCGCCGGTGCGTGGCGGATCGAACCGTTGAGTTGAGGCAACGGCAACAACAAATCCGTGGTCGGCACGTTGCCGCGCTTGGCCTTGGCGGGCCCGCTTGCTATGCATCGCGCAGGCAAGGCACGGACAGGCAGATGATCAAACTATCGCTGAAATGCGCGGCGCTCGCCGTCGCGCTCGTAATGGCCATGCCACAGGCATCGGCGCACGAACCCTATTATCCGTTGCGCGAGAGCGCCGAATGCGCCGATCCGGCGATGATCAAGAAGATCAAGGCGCGTTTTGCCCATCAGGCGCGGCATGTGCACCATCGCGGCGATCTGGCGATCGCCGACATCACCGGCGTCCACCAGCACCGCTACCTGCCACAGGATGCGCATGATGCGCGGCCGATTCCCCGGCGCTACTGCCATGCGACCGCGCACCTGTCGGACGGGCGCGAACGCAAGATCTGGTATCTGATCGAGGGCGGCGCCGGGTTCGCCTCCATCGGTTCGAACGTCGAATTCTGCGTCTCCGGCTTCGATCGCTGGAACGTCTACAATTCGGCCTGCCGCGTTCTGCGCTGAGCCATTATGCGCCCTCTTGCCGTTCTGGTGCTGCTTGCCGCCGCCGTTCTGAGCGCCTGCGACGCGCCGGCTGAGTCCACCGGTTCGCCGACATCGCTTCCGCTCGGCGAGGGTTTCGACTTCTACGTCCTCGCCCTGTCATGGTCACCGGGCTATTGCGCATCGGAAGGCGAGCGCGCCAACAAGCAGCAATGCGGCCAAGGCGCCGATTTCGACTTCATCGTCCATGGCCTGTGGCCGCAGTTCGAGCGCGGATGGCCGGAGTTTTGCGAAACCGGCGAACCGCTGTCGGTGCCACGGGACCGGGCCGAGGCGATGGCCGACATCATGCCGTCGACCGGTTTGGTCCGGCACCAGTGGAAAAAGCACGGCAGCTGCTCGGGTCTGAGCCAGGCCGACTATTTCGCCACCACCCGCGCCGCCCTTGCCAAGATCGCCATTCCCGATGCGTTCCGTGATCGCACGAGGATCGACCGGCTCGAGCCTGAAGACGTCGAACAGGCGTTCCTCAATGCCAATCCGGGCATGCCGGCCGGCTCGGTCGCGGTCACCTGCGACCGGCGGTTCCTGCGCGACGTGCGCATCTGCCTGACGCGCGATCTGGCCGGCTATGCAGCTTGCCCCGAGGTCGATCGCCGCGATTGTCCGTTGCCGACCGTCGTCGTGCCGCCCTCCCAGTGAAAGGAGCCACCATGCCAACTCTTCTTTATTCGCCGGCCTCGCCCTACAGCGCCAAGGTGCGCATGGCCGCGCGGTATCTCGAGATCACGCTCAAGCTCGACATTGCGCTGACGCCGAAGATCATCGCAACCGGCGAAGCGCCGCCCGAACTGACGGGCGCCAACCCGCTGGGCAAGATCCCCACGCTGGTGCTGGACGACGGCGCGGCGATCTTCGACAGCCGGGCGATCATGGGCGAACTGGACCGGATGAGCGGCAACAAGCTCTATCCGAGACCGAAGGACAAGAGGCGCAAGGCCGACATTCTGGAAGCGGCGTCGGACGGTCTGTGCGACGTGCTTTTGGCGCAGGTCTATGAGCGCCGCATGCGACCCGAGGAAAAGGTTCACACGCCCTGGCTCGACTATCAGGCGCGCAAGGCCGAGCGGACTTTCGACTGGCTTGAGATGGAAGTGCCGGCATTGCGCGGCCGCCTGCATGGCGGGCATTTTGCGCTCGCCGCGGCGCTCGGCTACGCCGATCTGCGCTTTCCCGAGCTGAACTGGCGCCGCGGCCGGCCGCGGCTGCGGCGTTTCATCGCCCGGTTTGCCGAGGCATTTCCGGACTATGAGGTTTTCAAACCGTCCTGAAGCAATGAAAAAGGCCGCGCCCGGTGGACGCGGCCTTTCGGTCGACAAGAGCAGATGATCAGAACTTCAGGCCGATACCGGCGCGGATGGTGTTCTCCTGAAAGCCCGAGGAGACGACCGTGCCGCCCAGATTGAAATTCTTGTCCTGATAGTCGGTGTAGCGGTATTCCAGCCGGCCGAACACATTGTCGGTCAGCATGGCGTCCGCGCCGACACCGGCGGTCCAGCCCAGATGGGTGTTCTCATCGGAGTTCACGCCGGCTGTCACCTTCGCCTGCGTGGCCGCGCCACCGGCGGTCGCGTAGATCATGAACGGGTCGAACGAGTAGCCGACGCGTGCGCGCAGCGAACCGAATACGCCCTGCTCGGCGAGCGCGCCGCCCAGCGTGCCCTGTGCGCCCGAATAGCCAAGATCGGCCTCGGCACCGTAGACGAACGCGCCGTCCTGGAAATTGATGCCTGCGAAAGCGCCGCCCGCGGCGCCGTCGGCATTGATGTCACCAATGGAGGCGTCGAACTGGCCGAAATTGTAGGCGCCGAATGCGCCGGCATAGAAGCCGGACCAGGTGGCGGTGGGCGTGAATTCAACCGGCGGGGCTGCCGGCGGCTCGGGCGGAAGGGCGACGGCATCGGCCGCCATTGCCGCGCCGGCACTCGTCAGGACGGCCAGCGAAACGGCCGCCAGAAGCGTCGATGTCTTTTTCATGTCAGAACTCCAAAACTCTGCGTGGTCCCGGCGGCGCGAGCCGCCCATGGGTGCCCCCAAGCTCCATGACGGGAAATGGCGTGCAATTGCGGCAAAGCCGCATCGCAAATTGGGAGTTTCGGTGACGCAAATGTGGCGGTTCCGCAGCGTTGCATTTGTGCCACAGGCCGGCCGTGCCGATTTTCCGGCCGCGCTGTTTCATTTGCCGGCCAAGCGCATATATAGGCGTCTCCACCTCTCACGCGCGCAGTGATCCCTGACATGCTGTTTGACATCGCCATGCTCGTTGCCGGTCTGGTGCTTCTGGTCTTTGCCGGCGACTATCTGGTCAAGGGCGCGGTCGGGCTGGCGGAAAACCTCGGCATTCCGGCGCTGATCATCGGCTTGACGATCGTCGCCTTCGGCACATCGGCGCCCGAACTGTTCGTCGCGCTGCAATCGGCGCTGACCGGTGTCCCCGATATCGCCACGGGCAATGTGGTCGGCTCGAACATCGCCAATGTGCTGCTGGTGATGGGTCTGCCGGCGCTGTTTTCGCCGATCCATGCCAACCAGCGCGGCCTGTCGCGCAACGTCGCCGTGATGCTGGCATTCACGGTCGCGTTCATGTGGCTGATCAGCGACGGGATGCTCAGCCGACTGGAGGCGATGGGGCTGTTCGGCGGGCTGATCGTCTTCATCGTCGCGCAGGGGATCCGCGCGCGCCAAGCCATTGCCGAGGCCGACGAAGAGGAAGTGCCCGGCGACTATCACGACGAAATCGGCGAGGCTCCGCACAGCCCGGCGATGATCGCGGTGTTCCTGATCGGCGGCATCATCGGCCTGCCGGTCGCGGCCCATTTCACCGTCAGCGGCGCGTCGGGCATCGCCACCGCGTTCGGCGTTTCGGAGGCAGCCATCGGCCTGACGATCGTCGCGATCGGAACGTCGCTGCCGGAGCTGGCCACGACGCTTTCGGCGGCCATGCGCAAGGAAGCGGATGTCGCGCTCGGCAACATCATCGGCTCGAACATCTTCAACCTCGCAGCGATCATGGGCATCACCGGCATGGTCATCGCCGTGCCCGTCTCGCCGGACATCATCATCCGCGACAACTGGGTGATGCTGGCGACCTCGCTGCTGCTGGCGACGATCTGCTTTGCCCGCATCACGACCGGCAAAGTGCTGGGTGCGGCTATGCTTGCGGGCTATCTGGCCTATGTCGTGGTGGTCTTCTAACGACCCTTGCGAGGCTGCCCTTGGCCGAACACGACCACAAAAAGAAAAGACCCGCCGTTCTTGTGACGGGCGGCGCCAGGCGGATCGGCCGCGCCATCGTTGCCGACCTTGCCGCCAACGGCTTCGATGTCGCCATCCATGCCAGCTCCTCGATGGCCGAAGCGCGATCCCTTGCCGCATCGCTGTCGGCCTTGGGCGGCCGCGCGGTCGCGCTGCAGGCCGACCTGACCGATGCCGCACAGGCCCGCGCGCTTGCCGGACTTGCGGCCGAGGCGCTGGAACGGCCGATCGATATTCTGGTCAACAATGCATCGGTCTTTCTCGATGATGCCGTCGGCGCCATAGATGACGGCATCTGGGACGCCCATTTCGACCTGCACGTGCGGGCGCCGGTCTTGCTCGCCGGAGCGTTTGCAAAAGCGCTTCCCGGCGACCGTCACGGTCTGGTGGTCAACATGATCGACCAGCGTGTCTGGAAACCGACGCCGCGCTTTTTCTCCTATACGCTGTCGAAATCTGCGCTCTGGACGGCGACGCAAACGATGGCGCAGGCGCTGGCGCCGCGCATCCGCGTCAATGCGATCGGTCCCGGCCCGACGCTGAAGAACCCGCGCCAGAGCGATACCGACTTCGCCGCACAGACCGATTCCGTGCCGCTGGGCCACGGGCCAAACCTCGCCGAGTTCGGCGCGACGATCCGCTATCTGTGGCAGGCGCGCTCTGTGACCGGTCAGATGATCGCGCTCGATGGCGGCCAGCATTTGGCATGGCAGACGCCCGATGCCACCGCCGGAGAATGAGGCGGCGCCTGCAAGGCATTGTCTGCTGACAGGCGCGGACTTGAACCACGCCGCCGACCTGTCCCACATAGATGCCATGGACCAGACCCCGGACACCGATTCCCTGCCCGATGCGGACGCCGCCGTTTCCGGCAAGGCGCTGGCGCGCGATCTGGTCTGGGAACAGCAGACCGCGACCGAAAGCGATCTGGCCGGTCCCGACCTGATCACCGCGCTGGCCAAGCGGCTGCCGAACCGGCCGGGCGTCTATCGCATGTTCAATGCGGGCGGCGACGTTCTTTACGTCGGCAAGGCCAAATCGCTGAAGAACCGGGTGACGAGCTATGCGCGGCTTGGCGGGCACACCAACCGCATCGCGCGGATGATCGCGCAGACCGCGTCGATGGAGTTCGTGACCACACGCAGCGAGACCGAAGCGCTGCTGCTCGAAGCCAATCTGATCAAGCGCCTGAGGCCGCGCTTCAACGTTCTCCTGCGCGACGACAAGAGCTTTCCCTACATCATGCTGACCGCCGACCATACGGCGCCGGGCCTGTTCAAGCATCGCGGCGCGCGCTCGAAAAAGGCCGACTATTTCGGCCCGTTCGCCTCGGCCGGCGCGGTCGGCCGGACCATCAACGCGCTGCAGCGGGCGTTCCTTTTGCGGACCTGCACCGACAGCGTCTATGAGAGCCGGACGCGGCCGTGCCTGCTCTACCAGATCAAGCGCTGCTCGGCGCCCTGCACGGGCGAGATTTCGACGGACGATTATGCCGAACTGGTCGACGAGGCCAAGGCGTTCCTGTCGGGCAAGAGCCGGGCCGTGCAATCGCAGATGGCGCGCACCATGCAGGAAGCAGCCGAGGACCTCGATTTCGAGCGGGCGGCGGTTTATCGCGACCGGATCGGCGCGCTGACCGCAATCCAGAGCCACCAGGGCATCAACCCGCAAGGCATCGAGGAGGCCGACGTCTTTGCCGTCCACCAAGAGGGCGGCGTCACCTGCGTTCAGGTCTTCTTCTTCCGTACGGGCCAGAACTGGGGCAACCGCGCCTATTTCCCAAAGGCAGATTCGTCCATGGAGCCGGGCGATGTGCTCGGCGCGTTTCTGTCGCAGTTTTACGACGACAAGCCCTGCCCGCGCCTGATCCTGCTGTCGCACGAGATCGCCGAAAGCGCGCTGCTCGAGGAAGCGCTCAATCTGCGGGCGGCGCGCAAGGTGTCGATCCTGGTGCCCAAGCGCGGCGAAAAGCGAGAACTGGTCGGCCATGCCCTGGCCAACGCGAAGGAAGCGCTCGGGCGGCGGCTGGCGGAAACCTCCTCGCAGGCCAAGCTGATGAAGGGGCTCGCCGAAACGTTCGGCCTGGAACGGGTCCCGCGCCGAATCGAGGTCTTCGACAACTCCCACATCATGGGCACGAACGCGGTCGGCGCGATGATCGTTGCCGGCCCGGAGGGGTTCGTGAAGAACCAGTACCGCAAGTTCAACATCCGCTCGGAAGAACTGACCCCGGGCGACGATTTCGGCATGATGCGCGAGGTGATGGAGCGGCGCTTTTCGCGCCTGGTCAAGGAGCATGGTCCCGAACGGGACGACAATGGCGACGACACGGACGCGGCAGACCCCGGCACGCTGCCGGCCTGGCCGGATCTGTTGCTGATCGATGGCGGCCTCGGCCAGCTCAACGCGGTCAAGGGCATCCTCAACGATCTGGGCATTGCCGAGCAGATCGATCTGATCGGTGTTGCCAAGGGACCCGATCGCGATGCGGGCCGCGAACGGTTCTTCATGCCCGGCCGCAAGGACTTCTCGCTGCCGCCGCGCGATCCGGTGCTCTATTTCACCCAACGGCTGCGCGACGAGGCGCACCGGTTCGCCATCGGCAGCCACCGCGCCCGGCGCAAGAAGGAGATGGTGGCCAACCCGCTCGACGAGATCGGGGGGATCGGGCCGGCGCGCAAGCGGGCGCTGCTGCACCATTTCGGCACCGCCAAGGCGGTCGCGCGCGCCTCGGCGGACGACATCGCCAAGGTCGAGGGCATTTCGGATGCGATCGCAGCCCAGATTTACGCCCATTTCCATGACAGCACCTAGGTATCCGGTTTCGGCGCGCTTGACGCTCCGGACGGGCGATGCTGATTAGGACGCCGTGACCACCGAAGCCATGAAGGGCTTTTTTCACCGATGGCGAACACGCCGGCACCCCACACTTTCTCGATCCCGAACCTTCTGACCTATGCGCGGATCGTTGCCGTGCCTCTGATGGTGCTGTGCTTTTTCGCCGAGGGCAGCTTTCAGGCGAGCAACGCGGCGCGCTGGTGGGCGCTTGCCATCTTCGTCATCGCCTCGATCACCGATTATCTGGACGGTTATCTGGCACGAAAATGGAAGCAGGGATCGGCCATCGGCAAGATGCTGGATCCGATCGCCGACAAGCTTCTGGTGTCGGTGGCGCTGTTGCTGCTCGCCGCAGAAGGATCGATCGCCGGCTGGTCCCTCTGGGCGGCGATCATCATCCTGTGCCGCGAGATCCTCGTCTCGGGCCTGCGCGAATACCTCGCCGCGGTGAAGGTGTCGGTGCCGGTCAGCCGGCTCGCCAAATGGAAAACCGCCATGCAATTGATTGCCATCGGTTTTCTTCTCGCCGGCCCGGCCGGCGATACGGTCATTCCCCTCGTCTCGGAAACGGGGCTGGTGCTGCTGTGGATTTCCGCGCTGATCACGCTCTATACGGGATGGGACTATTTCCGCTCAGGCATGCGGCACGTGACGGGAGGGTGAAATGAGCCGAAACGTCAAGTTCATCTATTTCGCCTGGGTGCGCGAGCGCATCGGCGTCCAGGAGGAGAGGCTCGACCTGCCGGACGACGTGCGCACCGGCGCCGAGGTCATCACCTGGCTCAAGGGGCTGGGCGAGAATTACGCGCTGGCGCTCGACGATGCGCAGGCGATCCGAATGGCGGTC
The DNA here is from genome assembly GCF_965223445.1 of Oceaniradius stylonematis. Lineage (NCBI taxonomy): Bacteria > Pseudomonadati > Pseudomonadota > Alphaproteobacteria > Hyphomicrobiales > Ahrensiaceae > Oceaniradius > Oceaniradius stylonematis. The sequence goes on along the minus strand of NZ_OZ244994.1, from coordinate 3,191,696 downwards.
AACCAGGAGCACATCCACCCCTCCGATACCATCGGCACAGCCCGCGAGATCGCGCTTTTTCCGCCGATGACCGGGGGCTGAACCGGCGATGCGCGCAACGCCCGACATCCGGGTTCAGCCCGAGCCGTTCGATGCGGCGCGCGAATGTGCGGCGATCAGCGCCGCCAGCAACGGCATCGGGGCGCTGGTCACCTTCACGGGCCTGTGCCGCAACGAGGGCGGACGTCTGGCCGCGCTCGAACTTCAGCACTATGCGGGCATGGCCGAAGCACAGATGCGGCGCATCGCCGACGAGGCGTGCGATCGCTGGCCACTCGACGCGCTCGCCGTGATCCACCGGCACGGGCTGATCCGGCCGGGCGAGGGAATCGTCCTCGTCATCGCCGCTGCCGCGCACCGGCGGGCTGCGTTCGAGGCAGCCGACTTCATGATGGACTATCTGAAGACCAGCGCCCCGTTCTGGAAACGCGAACATCTCGCCGACGGCACCCTTGGCGGCTGGGTCGCGGCAAACGAAGCCGACGACGACGCCACGGCGCGCTGGCAAGGCGCCGCGGATCGCTAGAGCCGACAGTCATTGGCGGAAAGAGCTTGTGCGCCTATGCGCCCAGCGCAAACGAGGCGTGGACGATGGCGATGAAGTGGCACGCGGAGGCGGACAGGACGAAGCCGTGCCAAACCGCGTTCTGGTATTTCAGCCCGTCCCACTGGTGGAAGATCACACCGACCGAATAGATCAGGCCGCCGGCGACGATCAGCCAGGCATCGACGAAGGGAACTGTGGCGAACATCGGCCAGACCAACAGCAGGCTCGCCCAACCCATGGCCAGATAAAGCAGCACTGTGTAGCGATCCAGAATGCCGCCGGAAAACAGCTTGCCCGCCGCACCCAGCAGCGCGGCAGCCCAGATCATCGCCAGCAGCGAATAGGCCAATCCCCCGCCGATCAGGACGACGACCGGGGTGTAGGAACCGGCGATCTTCAGGAAGATGGCGGCCTGGTCGAAACGGCGCAGCAGCGGCCGCGTCTCCGGCCAGGGCGTCATGTGGTAGGCTGCCGAAAAGCAGAACAGGCCAAACACCGTCAGGCCGTAGACGATCAACGCGGAATTCAGCGGCACGGACAGCGTCGTGAAGGCAAAGGCGTAGACGAAGGCGAAGCCGATCAGGCTGGCCGCGACACCCAGAACATGGATGGCGCCATCGGCGATGCGCTCCTCGCGCGCATAGTCCGGATAGTCCGCGCCGCGTGTGGCGACAAACTCGGTATCAGAGGCGACTGCACTCACGTCCATTCCACTTCGCAACTCAACATACTGACGATAACTGAAAAACCTTAGAACGCCCTTAACGGCTTTCCTATGACGTTTTCGTCGCACCCGGCATTGCTGTAGAGCAAGTGCGCACACGCCTTTCGACACGACCGGAGAGACAATGACAGCCGCCGAACCACCGCGCAGCCCATCCGCCTACCCCCATCAGATCACCGAAAGGCTGCGCTTTGGCGACACCGACATGCAGGGCCATGTCAACAATGCCGTGTTTGCGACCCTGTTCGAAAGCGGCCGAGTCGCGTTCCTCTATGATCCCGAACACGGCCTGCCGCCCGAGGGCACGCAGTTCGTCATCGCCGAACTGACCGTCCGATTCGAGCGTGAACTGATGTTCCCCGGAGACGTTCTGGTCGCCAGCGGCGTATCGCGCATCGGCAATACGTCGATGACGCTCGGCCAGGCTCTGTTCGCCGGTGACCAGCGCGTCGCAACCGCCCATAGCGTCATCGTCCTCACCGATCTGAAAACCCGCAAATCGACGCCCCTGCCCGATGCGGCACGGGCGCGTTTCGAGGCGCTGGCCATCGACGCGTGAAAAAGCCGGGCGCTGGAACGCCCGGCCTCAATTGATAGCGCGCGGCTTTCGGTTCAGCCGACGATTTCGGTCTCGGCGAACCAGTAGGCGATTTCCTCGGCGGCGGTTTCCGGCGCGTCGGAGCCGTGCACCGAGTTCTCGCCGATCGAATTGGCGTAGAGCTTGCGGATCGTGCCTTCGGCGGCATCGGCCGGGTTGGTCGCGCCCATCACTTCGCGGTTCTTGGCAATGGCGTTTTCGCCCTCAAGCACCTGAACGACAGTCGGCCCCGAGGACATGAAATCGCACAATTCGTCGAAGAAGGGGCGTTCCTTGTGGACCGCGTAGAACCCTTCGGCCTGCCGGCGGCTCATCCAGACGCGCTTGGAGGCGACGACGCGCAGGCCGTTCTCTTCGAAAATCTTGACGATCGCGCCGGTCAGATTGCGCTTGGTGGCGTCCGGCTTGATCATGGAAAAGGTGCGCTCGATGGCCATGGTGGTACCCTTTGTCAGCGTGTTTGGGGGAGGATCGGGAAGGTTGGGCGCCCTATAGCTCCGGCGACCGCCCTTGCCAAGGCTTGCGCGCCCGAAATCGGACGCCATGCAGGACCTTGCAAACACTTGCACACGTCCCGGCGCTCGGGCACATGACGGCCATGCTGCAGATCGCAAACATGACCTACCGGATCGCGGGACGGGCGCTGTTCGAGGGCGCGTCAGCCACCCTGCCCGCCGGCTCCAAGTGCGGCTTTGTCGGTCGCAACGGCACCGGCAAGACGACCCTGTTCCGCCTGATAACCGGCGAGATCGCGCCCGAGAGCGGCGATGTGACCGTGCCCGCGAACCTGCGCATCGGACAGGTCGCGCAGGAAGCGCCGGGCACCGACCGGTCGCTGCTCGAAACGGTCCTTGAAGCCGACACGGAACGGTCAAGCCTGCTTGCGGCCGCCGAAACCGAGACCGATCCGGACGCGATTGCGGCGATCCACACGCGCCTTGCCGACATCAATGCGCATTCGGCCGAAGCGCGCGCCGCCTCGATCCTGGCGGGTCTGGGGTTCGATGCCGAGGCGCAGGCGCGTCCATGCGCCTCGTTCTCTGGCGGGTGGCGGATGCGCGTGGCGCTCGCATCGGTTCTGTTCACCGCGCCGGACCTGCTGCTGCTGGACGAGCCGACAAACTATCTCGATCTCGAAGGCACGCTGTGGCTGGAAAATTACATACAGCGTTATCCGCATACGGTTTTGATCATCAGCCACGACCGCGATCTTCTGAACAGTTGCGCCAGTTCCATCCTGCATCTCGAACACCGCAAACTGTCGGTCTATCGCGGCAATTACGACCGGTTCGCGCGGACACGCGCCGAAAAGGCGATGCTGTCGGCCAAGATGGCCGAAAAGCAGGCCGCCAAGCGCAAGCACATGCAGGCCTTTGTCGACCGGTTCCGCTACAAGGCATCCAAAGCGCGGCAGGCGCAAAGCCGGCTGAAAGCGCTCGAACGGATGGGCGAGGCGTCGGTTCTGGTGGACGAGCATGTGGCGCCGATCCGCTTTCCGTCACCGCAGCGGCCGGCGGCATCGCCGATCATCGCTCTTGAAGGCGCAAGCGCCGGATATGAGCCCGGACGGCCGGTACTGAGCCGCCTCAACCTCAGGATCGACCATGACGACCGGATCGCGCTTCTGGGCGCCAACGGCAACGGCAAGTCCACCTTTGCCAAGCTCCTGGCCGGGCGGCTCGATGCGCAGGGCGGCAAAATCACCCGTGCCGACAAGCTGCGCGTCGCCATGTTCGCCCAGCACCAGCTTGATGATCTCGATCCCAAGGCGAGCGCCTATCAGCACTTCCGCGCGCCGTTTCCCGACGAGGCCGAAGCCAAAGTGCGGGCGCGCGTTGCCAATTGCGGGCTGACGGCGGCCAAGATGGATACGCCGGCGGCCGAACTTTCGGGCGGCGAACGGGCGCGGCTGACGCTGGCGCTGGCCACCCACGACGCCCCTCACCTTCTGATCCTCGACGAGCCGACCAACCATCTGGACATCGACAGCCGCGCGGCGCTGACCGAGGCGCTCAACGCCTATGAAGGCGCCGTCATGCTGATCAGCCATGACCGCCATCTGGTCGAGACGTCCGCCGACCGGCTGTGGCTGGTCACGGACGGCACGGTCACGCCCTATGAGGGCGACATGGACGAGTATCGCGCGCTGATCCTCAAGCGCGACGCGGCGCCGCGCGCCGACAAGGCCGAAACGGGCGGCGGCAAGGAAAAACGGCGGGAGGCCGCGGCCCGGCGGGCCGAATTGGCGCCGATGCGCAAACGGATCGGCGAACTGGAAGGGCTTGTCGAAAAGGCCGACAAGGTGATCGCAGCGATCGACGCCGAGTTTCTCAAGCCGGAGGTGGTCGCCGATGGTTCGCGCGTCGCCGAACTGTCCCGCAAGCGTGCAGAGGCCGAGCAGAAGCGGGCGGCGTGGGAAGACAAATGGCTGGCGCTGTCGGCCGACTATGAAGAGATCAGCGCCGGCTAGCTGTCCTCGCCGCGCCCCCACTGCCGCGCCGGCTTTTCAGGTTCGCGCCCGGCCTTGTCGAGCGGGACACGGCGGCCGATGTTCGACGTGCTCGCGCGTGTGTCGTCATTGTCCGTCCTGCCGCCCGCCGGTTTGCGCCGGCGCCGCCCGCCGACCGCCATGATCGCGATGCCGGCGCCCAAGAGCCCGTAGGAGGCCGGCCGCACGCGCGGGTCGGGCGCCGCGATCGCGCCCGTCAGCGTCATGTCGAGAAAGGCGATCATGTCGGCCGGGCGGTCGCCCTCGGCAAAGACAAAGGTGTGGAGCCCGTTGCCGATCCCGCTGTCGATGGTGAGTTGCTGCTCCAGAGCGATGTCGGCGGCGATTTCGCCATCGCTGCGCGGGTCCAGGTCCAACACGGTTGCGGCGACAGAGCCTTGCGGGCCGTTGAGAACCAGCGTCAGGTTCGGCATTTCGGCGCCGCCGGGGGGGACGCGGCCGCGACCGGAAATGTCGATGCGCAGCGGCATGGCGGCCGGCGACAGCGAGACATCGGCGATGGTGCGGAACCCGTCGCGCGCCTCATGGATGCGATAGGTGCCCAGATCGACATTGTGATAGGTGCCGAACCAGACCGGATAGAGAACCAGCCCGGCAAGGCCGGCGAGAAAGGTCGTCAGGCCGATGCGGCGCAAAAACGTCATCGTGCTAGGCCGCCCTTTCCCATCGCCCTTCCGGCGTCTGTTTCCAATAGGCCAGATCGTGGCCCTGCGCCTTCAGCGCTTTCCACTGCCCGCGCGCCTGGCCCACGGCCTCGTCGTCGCGCCCGTCGAACATCACCGCGACGCGTTCGTGCGACGACAGATCGGCGGGCGCCTCGGCGCCGCGCACCAGAAAGCGGATCGCGGCGTCGTTGGGATTGGCATCGGTCGCCGTCACGAAGACGGGATGATCGGATGCCGGCTCGTCGCCGTCACGCCCGTGCGGAAGGAACGAGACCGGTTCATAGCTCCACAAAAGCTGATCGACCGCGTCGCGCGCGCCCTCATCGGGCACCTGGACGATCGCATTCCAGCGGCGCGCCAGCGATTTCTCGACAAGTCCGGGCAAGGCCGCATCGAGCGCCGTTTCGGTCAGGTGATAGAAGGTGATCTCGGTCATCGCACGATCCCGGCTGCGCCGTTCAGCCTTCGCAAGTGTCGCGCACCCAGCGGTCGAGCAGGCGCACGCCGAAGCCCGATCCCCAGGAGCGGTTGAAGTCGTTCGACGGCGAGGACATGGCGGTGCCGGCGACGTCGAGATGCGCCCAAGGCGTGTCGCCGACAAAACGCTTGAGGAACTGCGCAGCCGTGATCGAGCCGGCATTGCGGCCGCCGACATTCTTCATGTCGGCAAACTTGGAGTCGATCATCTTGTCATAGTCGGGGCCCAGCGGCAGGCGCCAGACCTTCTCGCCGCTTTGCGCGCCGGCCCGCGTCAGGCCGTCGGCAACCGCGTCATCATTCGAGAAGAGCCCGGCATGGTGCTGGCCAAGCGCGACCATCACCGCGCCTGTCAGTGTCGCCAGATCGATCATCACGCGCGGTTCGAAGGTCTGGTTGCAATAGGTCAGCACGTCCGCCAGCACCAGGCGGCCCTCCGCGTCGGTGTTGATGACCTCGATCGTCTGGCCCGACATGGAGGTTACGATGTCGCCCGGGCGCTGGGCGTTGCCGTCGGGCATGTTTTCGACAAGGCCGATAATGCCGATCGCATTGACCGCAGCTTTGCGTGCGGCAAGCGCGTGCATCAGGCCGACGACCGCCGCCGCGCCGCCCATGTCCCCCTTCATGTCCTCCATGCCGCCAGCCGGCTTGATGGAAATGCCGCCGGAGTCGAAGACGACACCCTTGCCGACGAAGGCGATCGGCTTGTCCTTCGCCTTGCCGCCGTTCCATTTCATGACCAGCAGGCGCGGCGGACGGACCGACCCCTGTGCCACGCCCAGAAGCGCGCCCATGCCGAGCTTCTTCATCTTCTTTTCATCGAGAATATCGGTCTCGACGCCAAGCGCTTCGAGCGCTTCGCCACGGGCGGCAAATTCCTCGGTGCCGAGAATGTTGGCCGGCTCGTTGACCAGATCGCGCGCCAGCATCACGCCGCGCGCGACGGCTTCGGCATCGCGCCAGGCTGTCTTTGCGGCGGCGGCGTCGGCGCTCTGGATGGTCAGCTTCTGTGCCTTCGGCTTTCCGTTCTGACCGTTCTTGGCCGTCTTGTACTTGTCGAATGTGTAGGCCCGCATCAGATAGCCCTGCGCGAAGCTGGCGACCACCGCCGCATCCATGTCCTCTCCGGCGATCATTGTGACGAGCGGCTCCTTGGCGAGCGCGCCGCGCGCGGCACCGCCCAGCGCGATCCAGCCCGGCTCGGAGGCGTCCTCGAGCTTGCCCTGTCCAATGATGACGATACGGCTGGCGGGGCTGCCCGCCGGCGCCAGCACATCGAGCACGGTCTTGGCCTTGCCGGAGAACTCCGCCAACTCGGCGGCGCGGGCGACCACGCCTTCCCCATCCAGATCGCCGGCAAGCGCGGCGATATCGGCGCCCTCCGGAGCAACCAGCAGCGCCGCACCCTTCTTGATCGGGGCCGGTTTGGAAATGGTGATTGTCGGAAGCATGGACATGGGATGACAAAACCTTGAAATCGGTTGCGGGGGGAAAGCCTTGATTTTGGCGCTGCCCGCGGCGATAGCAAGGACCCGATGGTCTCGCAATGGTTCATTAACCGTCGGATTTTCCGGATTGTTAGCCCTGACGGGCGACATTGGGCCGGAACCGGCGAGCCGCGCAAGCGCGGTCCGGGACGGGGTGCCGACCGGGACCGGCACCCGATTCACGAGCGCGAGACCCGGCGCAAAGGATGGCCGCAGCGTTGACCACCGTCGAGCGTTACATATTCCGCCGCGTCGCCATTGCCGCGCTGAGCGCGTTCACGGCGATCCTGGCGGTGGTGTGGATCACCCAGGCGATCACGCGCATCGATTTCGCGACAGGCTCGGCCGGCTCGATCGGCGCGTTCCTGACGATGATGGTACTGCTGACGCCGCAATTCATAACCCTGACGCTGCCTTTCGGGTTGCTGATCGGCGCGGTGAACGTGCTCAACGCGATGAACGCCGACAGCGAGATGCCGGTGATGGCAGGCTCGGGAATCAGCCGCCTCGCCATCGCCCGTCCGATCGTCATCCTGTCGCTGGTGCTCGGGGCGACGGTGTTCCTGATCAGCCATTTCGTCGAGCCGCGGGCAAACCGGGCAGTGCGTGACGTCGTGATCGACATGCGCACCGACCTTCTGGCGACACTCATCCAGGATGGCCGCTTCACGCAGATCGAGGACGGGCTGACGATCTATGTGGACCGCAAGGAGGCCGGCGGCCGCCTGAACGGCGTGCTGATCGCCGACCGGCGCGACGCGGAGATGCATCTGACCCAGTTTGCCCGACAGGCGCAGGTCGATGAAAGCACGGGCGTCAGCCTTCTGGTGCTGCAGGACGGCCAACTGCACAGGAAAGACGTCAAGACCGGACAGGTCTCGATTATCCGGTTCAGGAGCTATGCGCTGGATCTGGCGCAGTTCGGCAGCGCTGGCGAAGGCATAGACTACTTTCTGCACGAGCGCGAAACCGGTTACCTCTTCGATCCCGACCCGAACGATCCCTGGGTGCAAAGCTGGCCAGGACAGGCACGCGGCGAACTTCATCGCCGGATGACGGAATGGCTCTATCCGGTGCTGTTCGCCCTGGTCGCGCTGGTTGTCGCCGGACAGCCGCGCACGCACCGCTCGGCCAGCATCATGGCCTTGGTGCTGGCGTTCGGAGCCGGGCTCGGCTACCGCTGGGCCAGCTATTTTTCCTACAATGAGATCAAGACCGACGGCACGCTGTTCTGGCTTCTTTATGCGATTCCGATGGCCGGTATCGGCCTGTCCGCGCTGATGTTCCTGCGCGGCTGGGTCATGCAGGTGCCCGATCCGGCCGTGCGGTTGGCCGGGACACTCAATGAACGATGGCAGCGCGTGCGCCGGCGCACCGCGCGCAGGCAGTTGAACGAAGCATGACCGGCGTGGCAGGGCGGACATTTCAGGTCTATGTGTTCATGCGCCTTGTGCGCATGGTGCTCTATTTCTTGGCCGGCATTGCCGCGCTCGCGCTGCTGGTCGATTTTACCGAACTGTCCAACCGCACGGGCGCGCTGGCCGACTATTCCGCCCTCAAGGCGCTTGGCGTGTCGGCCATGCGCGTCCCGTTCATCCTTCAGGTCACGCTTCCGTTCGTCATGCTGTTTGCGACGATCGCCACGCTTATCGCGCTGAACCGCAAATATGAGCTTGTCGTTGCGCGTTCGGCCGGCATGTCTGCCTGGCAGTTCCTGGCGCCGACCTGGGTCGCGGCCCTGTTTGTGGGCCTGGCCGGGGTGCTTGTGCTCAATCCGCTCGCCGCAAACGGGTTCTCCCTGGCCCAGGCGATCGAGGGGAGTTGGAAGGGCAGTTCCCAGAACCGGCTCTTCAACACCAAGGAGCCCTGGATGCGGCAAAGCCGCGATGATGGCGGGTCGATCCTGATTACCGCCAAAACGGTCGCCAACCAGGACATCACGCTCTACGAGGCCGTGTTCATCGAGGTTGGCGAGGATGGGCGCGTCGTCGCCCGTCACGACGCGGCCTCCGCGCATCTTGCGGAAGGCGAGTGGGTGATCACCGACGTGACGACCAGCGCGCCGCGGCGGCGGCCCGTCCTTGCCGAACGCATGACGATTCCCACAAGTCTGCATAGGGAAGTCGTCCGCCAGGCGCTGGTGCCGCCCGACATGGTGCCGATCTATGCGCTGGGACGCCAGATCGATGCCGCCCGCTCGTTCGGCGTGCCGTCGGCCCCGTTTTCCATGCAATATCATTCGCTTGTCGCGCTGCCGGCACTGATGGTCGCAATGGCGATGATCGCCGCAACCGTCTCACTTCGCTTCGTCCGCTTCGGTCAGTCCGCGGGCATGATTGTGGCTGGTGTCACCGCCGGCTTTCTGCTTTATGTCGTCACGGCGTTGGCGAAGTCGTTCGGCAGCGCAGGCGCAATGCCGCCTGTCGTGGCGGCGTGGCTGCCGGTGGTGGGCGGCATCTTGTTCGGGATCGGATATCTTCTCAATCACGAAGACGGGTAATGCGTAACCGAAGGGCACACATGGCGGACGATCGCCACACCGGATGTCGGCGCGGCTACAGCAGCTCACCGCGCTCAAGACGCCTGTGCGCCGGTGTCGGGCTGGCCGCGCTCGTGGCCGGGCTTGCCATGCCCGCCATCCTGTCCCCAGCATCGGCCCAGACCGGCATCGACCAACTGGCCGCGACCAGCCCGGACGCGCCGATGCTCCTGCAGGCGGACGAACTCGTCTATAACAATGATGCGGGCACGATTTCTGCCGTCGGCGATGTGCGCATCGACTATGACGGCTCGAGGCTTGTCGCCCGCCAGGTGACCTATGTCGAGCAGACCGGCCGGATGGTTGCCATCGGCGATGTCGAGATCCTGCAGCCGGACGGCACGCGTCTGGTGGCCGACGAGATCGACATCACGGATGATTTCCGCGAGGGCTTTTTGAATTCCCTGCGTGTGGTCACGCCCGACAACACACGTTTCGTGGCCGAGAGCGCCGAGCGCCGCGACGGCAATGTGACGGTGTTCAACCAGGGCATCTACACCGCGTGCGAGCCGTGCGAGGAACAGCCGGAAAGGCCGCCGCTCTGGCAAATCAAGTCCCAGCGCACGATCTGGAACGCGGAGGAAAAGACCGTCCGCTTCGAGCATGCACGGTTTGAGTTTTTCGGCGTTCCGATCGCCTATATGCCGGTGTTCACAACGGCCGACCCCACGGTCAAGCGCAAGACCGGCTTCCTCGCACCGAGCTTTCGCTTTGCCGAAGAGCTGGGTTTTGGTATCCGGGTGCCGTTCTTCGTCAATCTGGCGCCGAACTATGACGTGATGCTGACCGGCACCGGCTATACGCGTCAAGGTTTTCTCGGCGAGGCCGAATTCCGCCACCGGCTGCACAACGGCATCTACAACCTCAAGATCGCCGGCATTCAGCAGCAGCGGACGGGCGCGTTCGGCGCCGGCACGGTCGACAATCTCAATGCCGATCGCGGCATGATCGGAACGTCGGGCGCGTTCACGATCAACCCGCGCTGGCAGTTCGGTTGGAACGGCATGCTCCAGTCCGACAAGAACTTCGCGCGGACCTACTCGATCTCCGGTTTCAACACCGAGGTCGTCCGCAACGAGGCGTGGCTGACCGGCCTTTCCGGACAAAACTTCTTCGACGCGCGCGTTATGCATTTCGACGTTCAGGAAAGCACGCTCGATCCGGGGGGGCGCAACACCCAGCAACCCAATGTGCTGCCCAGCACGGACTACAATTACGTGCTGTCGCGCCCGGTGGCCGGCGGGCAGCTATCGTTCAACGTGAACACACGCGGCATCGTGCGCGAAACCGCCGAGACGCGTCTTGCGGCAGGCCCTGCCAACGACAATTTCGCGACCTTCGGCACAGACGGCAATTCCTGGCGGTTCACCGCCGAGACCGAGTGGAAACGCACCTTCACCGCTCCGGGCGGTTTGCTGGTCACGCCGATCCTGCACGCCCAGGGCGACAGCACAATCCTCGACATCAATGCCGCAGGACCGCTGTCGCAGACCATGGAGACCACCGGAACGGCGCTCGCCGCAAACGGAACCCACTGGCGCGGCATGGCAACCGCCGGCGTCGAAGCGCGGCTGCCGCTTCTGGTGACCGCGCCCGGCTCCACTCACGTGTTCGAACCGATCGGACAGGTGTTCGTGCGGCCCGATGCGCCCAACAATGTCGTGCTGCCCAACGAGGATGCGCAGAGCCTGGTCTTTGACGCCTCGACCCTGTTCGATCGCGACAAGTTCTCGGGCTATGACCGGATCGAGGGCGGCATAAGGGCCAATGCCGGCATCCGCTACAGCGGCACGCTGGGTGAGAGCTGGAGCACTACCGGCGTCTTCGGACAATCGTTCCATCTGGCCGGCGACAATCCCTACGACGATGCCGATCTGGTCAATGCGGGCGCCGATTCGGGCCTCGAAACCGACCGGTCCGATTATGTCGCCCATGCCGGCGTCAGGCATGCCAGCGGTTTTGCCGCGAGCGCCGACGCCCGGTTCGACGAGACCGATTTCGATTTGCGCCGTGCCGATGGGGGCATATCCTTCACCAACGCCACGATCGCGCTTGCCGCCAACTATGCATTGATCAAGGCCCAGCCTACCTACGGTTTCAACACGGACCGGCAGGAAATCTCCGGATCAGGATCGCTCAGGTTCGCCGAATACTGGCGGGTGCTGGGTTCGGCGACCTTCGATATCTCGAACAATCGCATGACCAACCGGTCGATCGGGCTTGCCTATGACGATGAGTGCTTCCAATTCGGCCTTTCCTATACCGAAACCGTCGATACGGCCGATGCCGTGAAGCGCACCTTCGGCATTACGTTCGCCGCCCGCACGCTCGGCGATTTCGGGATCACGTCGTCCGGTCTCGATTTCTGATTGCCGTCATCGTTTCGCCCCGATAGGGCGTCAGGCACCCGGGCACACTTGTGATCGACGCCGCCGGTCGGATAAGACCGGAACGTTCCGCCAAAGACATTTGCCGAGGCCCGCCATGGTTCAGACCCGTTTCCGATACCGCAACCGCCTGATGGCGTTCGCCGTCGTCCTTGCCGCAGCAGTGGCGCCGCTCGGGCCGGCCGGGACGGCGCTCGGCCCCTCGCCCGCCTTGGCCTCCGAGATCAAGGTCGTGGTCAATGACGAGGTGGTCACGAGCTACGACATCGCCCGCCGCTCCGCTTTTCTTCGGCTGCAACGGCGGCCCGGCAATGTGCGGCAATTGGCAACCGACGAGCTGATCGACGACGCGCTCAAGCGAAGCGCGCTGCGGCGCGCCGGCATCAACATCCCGGACTCGATGGTCAGCAGCGCGTTCGGCAATTTCGCCAGCCGCAACAATATGAGCACCGGCCAGCTTACGCAGGTGCTGAACCAGGCCGGCGTGACGGCCGACCATTTCAAGGAGTTCATCCGGCTGCAGATCGGCTGGGGCCAGCTCGTCCAGTTGCGCGCGCGGTCCGAGAGCCAGATGATGAGCGAACAGGATGTCGTCGCCCGGATGCTGGAGCAAGGCGGCCAGAAGCCGACATCGACCGAATACATCCTCCAGCAGGTGATTTTCGTGGTTCCCGAGGCCAATCGCGGCCAGCTTTCCGCCCGCCGCACCGAAGCCAACCGCATGCGCGGCCGCGTCAGCAGTTGCGACCAGACGCTGGCGATGGCGCAAAACCTGCGCGATGTCACCGTGCGCGATCTGGGCCGGATTCTCGAGCTGCAACTGCCGTCCAACTGGGCCGATGACATCAAGGGGCTGCGGGCCGGCCAGACCACCAACATCAAGGACACCGAACGCGGCGTCGAGTTCATCGTCGTCTGCCGGGCGCGGCAGGTCAGCGACGACCGTGTGGCGCAGCTCCAGTTCTCGACCGAAGCACTTGAAGGCGATGGCGGCGATGCCGGCGCCAGCCTGTTGGCGGAACTGCGCGAGAATGCCCGCATCCAGCGCCGCTGAAGCGGTGGTCACGGCCCGCCCATGACGACACCGTCAACGCGTCTGCCGCTGGCCGTCAGCTGTGGCGAGCCGTCCGGTATCGGGCCGGACATCATCCTGACGGCGTGGACGATGCGCGCCGAATCGGACCTGCCGCCCTTCTTCTGCGTTGGCGATCCGGCCCAGCTCGCAGCAAGAGCCCGAATGTTGAATTTCGATGTCCCGGTTACCATCGTCGAACCGGGGCAGGCGATGGCGACATTCGCCGACGCGCTTCCGGTCGTTCCGCTGTCGCACCGGGTGGAGGAGAGGCCGGGAACGCCGCTTGCCGGAAATGCCGCCGGCACGATCGAGGCGATCGACCGGGCGGTGGCACAGACCGTTGCCGGTGAGGCATCCGGTGTCGTCACCGCGCCGATCGCCAAGAAACCGCTTTATGATGCGGGTTTCGCCCATCCGGGCCACACCGAATATCTGGCCGAACTGGCGGCATCGCATACCGGAACTCGGGTGCGACCGGTGATGATGATCGCAGGTCCCCGCCTGCGCACCATCCCGGTCACGATCCACATTCCGCTGGCCGATGTGCCGGTTGCGCTGACGACGGATCTGATCGCCGAGACGATCCGCGTTGCCGACGGCGATCTCAAACGCAGATTCGGCATTGCCCGTCCGCGCATCGCGGTCGCCGGGCTCAATCCGCATGCCGGCGAAGACGGCGCGCTTGGCACCGAGGACACGGCCATCGTCGCGCCGGCGGTCGATCAGGTGCGTGCCGAAGGCGTCGACGCGAGCGGTCCCCTGCCCGCCGACACGATGTTCCACGCCGCGGCGCGCGAGACATATGACGTTGCGGTGTGCATGTATCACGATCAGGCCCTGATCCCGGCCAAGGCGCTCGACTTCGATCTCGGCGTCAACGTCACGCTTGGCCTGCCCTTCATCCGCACATCGCCCGATCATGGCACGGCGTTCGCCATTGCCGGCACCGGCGCGGCGCGGCCCGACAGCTTCATCGCCGCGCTGACGATGGCGGCGCAGATGGCAGCGAACGGCCGGGCGCCGGCGTGACCGACCGGTTTGCGATCGACGGGCTGCCGCCCCTGCGCGATGTCATCGACGCGCATGGGCTCGCCGCCCGAAAGGCGCTGGGACAGAACTTCCTGCTCGACCTCAATCTGACATCGAAGATCGCGCGGCAGGCGGGCGATCTGTCGAACACATCGGTCATCGAGGTCGGGCCCGGACCGGGCGGGCTGACACGGGCGCTTCTGATGGAAGGCACGCGTCACGTGATCGCCATCGAACGCGATGCGCGGTGCCTGCCGGCGCTCGCAGAGATCGAAGCGCATTATCCGGGACGGCTGACGGTGATCGAAGGGGACGCGCTGACACAGGATTTTGCCGCGCTGGCCGCCGATGACGGGCCCACGGCGATCGTTGCCAACCTGCCCTACAATGTCGGCACGGCGCTGCTGACGACCTGGCTCGGCGGGGTGCAATGGCCGCCCTTCTACGTATCGATGACATTGATGTTCCAGCGGGAAGTCGCCGAGCGTATCGTCGCGGGCCCGGGCGAAGCGGCCTATGGAAGGCTCGGCGTTCTCGCCGGATGGAGGACCGATGCGGCGATCTGCTTCGACGTGCCGCCGCAGGCGTTCCGGCCGCCGCCGAAGGTGACCTCGTCGGTCGTCCACCTGACGCCAAAATCCGCGCCGATCGCGTGCGATGTCGCCAAGCTTGAAACCGTCACGCGGCATGCGTTCGGGCAACGCCGCAAAATGCTCCGACAAAGCCTGAAGCCCGTCGGCGGCGCGGACCTGCTCGACCGCGCGGGCATCGAGGCGACCCGCCGTGCCGAAACGCTTTCGATCGCCGAATTCTGCGCCCTTGCCAACGCCCTATGAGGCGCTGCCGTCCCGCCAGTCCGACGCCAGAAGGCCCGAGACGAAATCGAACAGCCCCGGACGGCGGTCGCGCCTGAGGCGTTCGGCGCGGACGATCGCGCGCACCGCCTCGAAAGCGCGATCGAGATCGTCATTGACGATCACATAGTCGTATTCGCGCCAATGCTCGATCTCGAGGGCGGCGTTCTTGAGCCGTTGCTCGATCACGTCGGGCCTGTCCTCGGCGCGCCGCATCAGCCGGGCGCGCAGTTCGGCCATCGAGGGCGGCAGGATGAACACCGAGACCACATCGGCGCGCATCTTCTGGGTCATCTGCTTGGCGCCCTGCCAGTCGATGTCGAACAGCATGTCGCGGCCGGCTGCCATGGCCTGCTCGACCGGCGCCCGGGGCGTTGCATAATGATTGCCGTGCACTTCGGCCCATTCGAGCAGATCGTCATCGTCGCGCATGCGCATGAAGGTCCGCTCGTCGACGAAGCGATAGTGAACGCCCTCGATCTCGCTGCCCCGGCGCGCGCGGGTGGTGACAGATACAGACAGTTCGAAGCCGGCATCGATCTCCATCAAGTTGCGTGCGATGGTCGACTTGCCCGCACCCGAAGGCGAGGACAGGACGAGCATCAGGCCGCGTCGCGCGATCGGGACGCTCACCGCGTCCGCGTCATCTGTTGTCATGGCTGCCACGGCACCCTCTCCGTCGTGACCGTTTCTTGGTCTATTGCAGGTTTTGCACCTGTTCGCGCAACTGGTCGATCACAGATTTCAGCTCCAGGCCGATGGCGGTCAGGTCCGAAGACGCCGATTTCGAGCACAGCGTGTTGGCTTCCCGGTTGAACTCCTGGGCCAGAAAATCGAGCTTGCGGCCGATCGGGCCACCCTTGGCCAGATGATCGCGCGCGGCCGCGACATGGGCCTTCAGACGGTCGATCTCCTCGGTGACGTCAGCCTTGGCGGCAAGCAGCGCCACTTCGGCGTTCAGACGTTCGGAATCCAGCGTGGAATCGCCGAGAAGCCGCTCGAGCTGTGCCGAAAGGCGCGTTCCGATCGCGTCCGGCTGGCTTTCGGGCTCGTCCGCCGCACGGTCGACCAGCGCCTCGATCGCCGCGATATGGCCGGCAACAAGCGCGGCCATCGCCGCGCCTTCCGATCGGCGGGCGGCGATCAGCCCGTCAAGCGCGGCATCGACCAGCGCGCCGATTTCTTCGCTATCGTCCGGGGCCAGACTTGCGGTGCCGTCCTCGGTCAGCACAACGCCACGCACCTGCAGAACCCCGTCCGTGGTCGGCGGCGCGAGCCCGGTCTCGACCGACAGCGCCATTGCCTGCGCGGCCACATGGCGAAACGCGCCGGCATCGATGGCAAGCGGCACCGTATCGGCAGGCGCCTCGGCGCCGATCGAAACCTGGATGTTGCCGCGCGCTACGCGGCCGGCGATCCGTTTCTTGAGGACGGGTTCCAGCGCTTCGAGCCCCGGCGGAACACGGAGCTTGATGTCCAGCGAACGGCCATTGACGGAGCGGATGTCGCAATTGACCCGAACGGTGCCGATGGTCCGGTGTGCCGTGGCAAATCCGGTCATCGACTGAATGTCCGCTTCGCTCATCGCTTCCCCCTGCCGGCCGATGCGCGTCTGCCGTGTCAGTTCTGCGTGGCCTCGCCCTCGGCGGGCTGTTCGGCCGCCTCCCGCGCCGCCTCGCGCTCGGCCTCGATCTGCCGCCATCGGCGCACATTGGCGTTGTGTTCGTCAAGCGTCCTGGAAAATGCGTGTCCGCCGGTTCCGTCGGCAACGAAGAACAGGTCTTCCGTTTGCGCCGGGTTGGCGACCGCTTCCAGCGATGCGCGGCCGGGAATCGCGATCGGGCCCGGCGGCAGGCCGTCGATCTGATAGGTGTTGTAGGGTGTGGGATTGTCGATGTCGGACTGGTAGATCGGCCGGTCGGCGGGTTTCCCCTCACCGCCGAAAATGCCGTAGATGATCGTCGGGTCGGATTGCAGCCGCATGCCGCGCTCGAGGCGGTTGACGAAGACCCCGGCGACACGCGGGCGCTCCTCGGCAAGCGCGGTCTCCTTTTCCACGATCGATGCCAGGGTGACGAATTCGTTGATGTCGTTCAGCGGCAGATCCGGATCGCGCTTTTCCCAGATCTGCGCAATCAGCCGCTCCTGCTGATCGATCATGCGCGCGATGATGTCGCTGCGTTCGGTGCCGCGCGTGAATTTCTGCGTGTCGGCGATCAGCATGCCCTCGGGCGGCATGTCGGACGGCATGTCACCGGAGAGAAACTCGTTCTCGGCGATCCGCGCGAATGCCTGGGCGACGGTCGTGCCCTCGACGATCGTCAACGGATGCAGGATGGCGACGCCCTGCACCATCGTCTCCATGATGTCCTTCATCGAGGCGCGGGCGGTGATCTCGAACTCGCCGGCCTTGAAGGCGTCCTGGTTGCCGTAGGCGCGCGCGCCCAGCTCGAAAATGCGCGCATTGGTGATCATGCCGCGCCGCTCCAGCCCGTTGGCGATCTGGATGAGCGTGGCACCGGGGCGGACCATATAGGTCGACGAGGCCGCAAGCGGCCCGGGCTGCTCGAAGCGCAGTTTGCCCAGATACAAGGCGCCGCCCAGCGCGACCATCGACATGATGAGCAGCGTGAACAGGAAATTGGCGAAGACGACGACCTGGCTGCGCGCGGCACGCGCGCGCCGGCGCTTTGGCGGCTCGACACCGCCGTCGGGGCGCAGGGCCTGCGCCGGAGAGCGCGGAATGGGCCGCTGACCGGTGTCCGGCGCCACTGGATCGGCGCCCGGCACAGCCGGCTTGCGGCCCCCGCGCCCGAACTTGATCTTGTCACTCACGTCGCATCCCCTGATGGCGAATGGTGGCGGTTCGCACACTGTCGCTCCGGCTTGGCCGGGTTGGCTTGTCGCTTCGACAGAATGTCATGGTTTGGCGTATCGACGCGCACAATAAAAGCCTTTGTGGCGAAAAACCGGTGGCCCCTTGCGGAACCTTGGCGCTGCGTCAGGCGTCGAAGCGGCGCAGGACCAGCGAGGCGTTGGTGCCGCCAAAGCCGAACGAGTTGGACAGGGCGATATCGACCCGACGCTGGCGTTTTTGATGCGGTACAAGGTCGATCGCGGTGTCCACATCGGGATTGTCGAGATTGATCGTCGGCGGCACGACCTGATCACGGATGGCCAGCGTGCAGAAGATCGCCTCGACCGCGCCAGCCGCGCCCAGAAGATGGCCGATGCACGACTTGGTCGACGACATGGACACCTTGCCCGCCGCATTGCCCAGAACCCGCTCAACGGCACCCAGTTCGATCGTATCGGCCATGGTCGATGTGCCGTGGGCGTTGATGTAGTCGATTTCGGCGGGCGCGATGCCGGCGCGGGCGAGCGCGGAGCGCATGCAGCGTTCGGCGCCCTCACCGTTCTCGGACGGAGCGGTGATGTGATAGGCATCGCCCGAAAGGCCGTAGCCGACCACTTCGGCGTAGATCTTCGCGCCGCGCGCCTTTGCGTGTTCGAGTTCCTCGAGCACGACGACACCGGCGCCCTCGCCCATGACGAACCCGTCGCGGTCGCGGTCATAGGGACGCGAGGCGGCAGCCGGATCATCGTTGCGGCCGGTGGACAGCGCCTTGCAGGCGGCAAAGCCAGCCAGCGAAATCCGGCAGACCGGCGATTCCGTGCCGCCGGCAACCATCACGTCCGCATCGCCCAGCGCGATCAGGCGGCTGGCATCGCCGATGGCATGCGCGCCGGTCGAACAGGCGGTGACGACCGAGTGGTTCGGGCCGCGCAGCTTGTGGCGGATCGAGACATGGCCGCTGACCAGATTGATCAGCCGGCCGGGAATGAAGAAAGGCGAAACGCGGCGCGGACCGCGGTCGCGCAGCACGTATCCGGTCTCGACGATGCCCTCGATGCCGCCAATGCCCGATCCGATCAGGACGCCGGTCGCGATCTGGTCCTCATCGCTTTCGGGATGCCAGTCGGCATCGGCGAGCGCCTGTTCGGCCGCGGCAACGCCATAGACGATGAAATCATCGACCTTGCGCTGCTCCTTGGGCTCCATCCAGTCGTCGGCATTGTAGGTGCCGTCGCTGCCGTCGCCGAACGGCAGACGGCAGGCAATCTGCGCCGGCAGGTCGTCGACCTCGAACTCGGTGACCTTGCGCGCGGCGCTTCGGCCCTCGAGCAGGCGGGCCCATGTGGTTTCGGCGTCCGCCGCGAGCGGCGAAACCATGCCGATCCCGGTGATGACAACACGGCGCATCTGCATCGGAAACGCACCCGGCGCGAACGACCGGGCGTCTGAGGTCAGGCGTTGGCTTTTTCGATGAACTTGACCGCATCGCCCACGGTCAGGATCGTTTCGGCGGCATCATCGGGGATTTCCACGCCGAACTCTTCCTCGAACGCCATCACGAGTTCGACCGTATCGAGGCTGTCGGCGCCCAGATCGTCGATGAAGCTTGCGCCTTCGGTCACCTTGTCTGCGTCAACACCGAGGTGCTCGACGACGATCTTCTTGACCCGCTCTGCAACATCACTCATGTCGGAAATCCTTGATTGGTTCTATTCGGTTCGCTCGTGACTATCCGCACCCGCCAGCCTAATCAAGATGAAAGAGCGGAGCGAAAAGAAGTTTGTGGACGGCCCAAATGCCGAAACGCGCCCTCAGATCATCGCCATGCCGCCATTGACGTGCAGCGTCTGGCCGGTGACGTAAGACGCTTCGTCGGAGGCGAGAAACGCCACCGTCGCAGCCACCTCGGCGCCGGTGCCCATGCGCTTCATCGGGATGGCACCCATAATGGCATCGGTCTGTTTTTCATTGAGTTTTTCGGTCATCGCGCTCTCGATGAAGCCCGGCGCGACGGCATTGACGGTGACATTGCGCGAGGCAATCTCCTGGGCCAGCGACTTGGTGAAGCCGATCAGTCCCGCCTTTGAGGCGCAATAGTTCGCCTGGCCGGCATTGCCGGTGACGCCGACAACCGAGGAGATGTTGACGATGCGACCGTTGCGACGGCGCATCATCGGGTGGGTCAGCGCCCGCGTCAGCCGGAACACAGCCGTCAGGTTGACCTCGATGACCGTGTCCCAGTCGTCGTCGGACATGCGGACGAACAGGCCGTCACGGGTGATGCCGGCATTGTTGACGAGGATGTCGATGCCTTCCAGGTCCGCCTCGGCCTTCTTGGCCAGTTCATCGACTGCGGCACGATCGGACAGGTTGGCGGGAAAGATTTGCACCCGGCCGCCGAGCTCGCCGGCCAGCGCTTCGAGCCTTTCTTCGCGCGTGCCGTGCAGACCCACGGTCGCGCCCTGGGCATGCAGCGTGCGGGCAATCGCCTCGCCAATGCCTCCGGACGCGCCGGTCACCAGCGCCTTGCGGCCGCTCAGATCGATCATGGCAGTTCCCGTTCCGTTGTTTCGCTCAGGCTCTTGGTCAGGCGTTCTTTTCGAGGAACGCTTCTATATCGGCGGGCGATGAAATGGCAACGGCATCGACAGACCGGTCTATGCGGCGCGCCAGCCCGGTCAGCACCTTTCCCGAACCGGCCTCGACCAGATTTGTGACGCCCTGTGCGGCCAGCCACTGCACCGTTTCGCGCCAGCGCACCTGCCCGGTGACCTGTTTGACGAGCGTTTCGATGATGGCGTCGGCTCCGGTCACGGGCGCCACCGTCACATTGGCGATGACGGGCACCATCGGCTCGGACACGCGGACATTGGCCAAGGCTTCGGCCATGGCATCGGCGGCCGGCGCCATCAGCGATGAATGAAAGGGCGCCGAGACAGCGAGCAGCTTGGCGAGCTTTGCGCCATTGGCCCTGGCGATGTCGGCAGCAGCCTCGACCGCCTGCCTGCCGCCGGAAATGACGATCTGCCCGCCGCCATTGTCATTGGCGATCTGGCAGGGCCCGTGGGCTGCGGCCTCGTCGCAGGCTGCCTGCACGCCCGCATCGTCGAGACCGATGATCGCCGCCATCGCTCCTTCGCCGGCCGGGACGGCGGCCTGCATGGCGTTGCCGCGCACCCGCAGCAGCCGCGCCGCATCGGCGATGGTAAAGGTGCCGGCGGCGGCGTGGGCGGAGTATTCGCCCAACGAGTGTCCGGCGACGAAAGCGGCCTTTTCCCAGACCTTGTAGCCCTGGGCTTCCAGCACGCGGACAACGGCCATCGAGACGGCCATCAGGGCCGGCTGGGCGTTGGCGGTCAGGGTGAGCGAATCGTCCGGCCCTTCCCACATCGTCTTTGAAAGGTTTTCGCCCAGCGCCGCATCCACCTCCTCGAAGACGGCCCGCGCTTCTGCAAACGCATCGGCGAGGTCCTTGCCCATGCCGACGGCCTGTGAGCCCTGACCCGGAAACGTGAAGGCAATTGTCATGATCGGTCCTCGTCAAAAGCGCGCGCTTGGTGCGGGAGAAGGGCTGGAGTGTCAAGGCCAAACGGCCGCGACGCCGCGTCAGGATGCACCGAACAGTTCGCGGAACGCGCCAACCAGCCAGCGATGCAGCGGGTTGGCCGCGTTGCGTCGGTGAATGACCGCCGAGATGACGATCTCGCGCAGCGACAATGGCGGTCGATGGACGATGAGCCCGAAGCGGTGCGCGTAGATGCCGACGAGCCTTTCGGGAAGCGTGGCGACCAGATCGGTGGTCGCCGCCGTCTCGAGCGCCGGCATGAAGAGCGGCACAGCAGCGGCGACATCGCGGCGCCGACCCTGCCCGGCCAGCACATCGTCGACGATGCCTTCCAGATCGCCCGACGGCGAGACGACCAGGTGGCGGCAGGCGCAATAAGTCTCAAGGTCGAGCGCCTGTCCGACAAGCGGATGTCCGGACCGGGCAACCACACGATAGCCCTGACCATAGAGCGACCTCGCTTCAAAACCCGACGGCAGGTCCCAGAAGAAGCCGGCGGCAAGATCGATCTCGCCCTGCGCCAACGCCGCCAGAGCCGCCTTGCGCTCGAGACTGCGGACGGCGACCCGCAAGCCGGGAGCCTTGTCGCTCAGCCGCGCCAGAAGCGGCGGCAGCATGGTCATGATCTCGTTGTCGTTGGCGGCGATACGCACAATGGCTTCGGCGCGCGCCGGTTCGAACGGCGCGGGCGGCTTCAGCGCCTTGTCCAGCGTCTCCACCGCCTCGCGCACCACCGGTTCGAGCGCCAGGGCAACCGATGTCGGCTCCATGCCGTGCGGCTGGCGCAGAAAGAGGGGGTCGCCGAACGCATCGCGCAGGCGCTTGAGCGCATGGCTGATCGCCGACTGCGTCAGCCCCATCTCGCGGGCGACGGAGACCGCCTTGCGGTGGCGCATCATCGACAGGAAGACGAGCAGCAATGTCATGTCGAGGCGGCGTAATGCAATTACATCGATATCAGACATCGATCGATTTCATTTTCATTGAACTGTGTGGCGCTTTATCTCTCCGCACATGGAAAGCCAAGCGGAAACCGGTTCATGACAATCGCGATCATCGGCGCCGGCCATGTCGGCCGCGCGCTTGCAGCGGTGTGGGCGCGTGCCGGTCACGACATCGTTCTCGGCGTCCGGGCCCGTCGATCGACGGACGGCGCGTCCATCGGCGACGCCCCCGGCGTGC
Organism: Oceaniradius stylonematis; assembly: GCF_965223445.1. Classification (NCBI taxonomy): domain Bacteria; kingdom Pseudomonadati; phylum Pseudomonadota; class Alphaproteobacteria; order Hyphomicrobiales; family Ahrensiaceae; genus Oceaniradius; species Oceaniradius stylonematis. Next base: position 3,169,159 of record NZ_OZ244994.1, on the reverse strand, counting down.
GGCGGGAAAACCCCCGCGATGCAGCGCGGGCGGCATCGACAGTGGTGCTCGCCCTGCCCTGGGCTGCGGCTGAAACCGCACTGCCGACGCTCGGAGACCTGAGCGGCAAGACCGTCATCGACTGCATGAACCCGATCGCCCGCACGCCGGACGGCATGGGCCTCGCGGTCGGCCACACAACATCAGGCGCCGAACAGGTCGCGAACTGGCTGCCGGGCGCCAACATCGTCAAGACGCTGAATCAGGTGGGCGCGGAGATCATTGCCGACACGTCCGGTTTCGCGATGCCGCCCGTCATGTTCATGGCCGGCGACGATGACGGTGCGAAAGCCGTGGTCGCCGGGCTTCTGACCGATCTCGGATTCGAGCCGCTCGATGCGGGCGATCTGGCAAGGGCGCGACTGTTGGAGCCTTATGCGCTGGTCTGGATCAACCAGGCGATCCTGCGCGGCAAGGGCCGCAGCTGGGCCTTCGCCGCCGTCGAGCGGGCCGGCACGTCATGAGCGAGCCCGTCACAGTCATCGCGCGCCGGCGGGTCAAGGCCGACTCCGAGCAGGTTTATGAAGACTGGCTCGAGCGCCTGACGACCGAGGCAAAGGACCTTCCCGGCTATGTCGGCGCCGAGTTCCATCGGCCCGAGGCGGGCGAGCGCGAGTACAGAAGCGTCTTCCGGTTCGACAGTCTGGAAAACCTTGAAGCCTTCGAGCGCTCCGACCTGCGGGCGCGATACCTGGAAGAGATTGCGCCGCATGTGGATGGCGATGCCGCCTGGGACCGGATGACAGGGCTCGAAGTCTGGTTCGACCCCCCGCCAGGCACCGTGGTGCCGCAGCCCTCGCCTCATCGTATGGCGGCGCTCCTGATCGCGGTCGTCTTTGTTCTGGTGCTTGCGCTGAACCTTGTTCTCGACCCGCTCATCGGCGGCTGGCCGCTGGCCTTGCGCCTGCTGCTGACCGTCACGCTTCAGGTGCTGGCGATGACCTACCTGATCATGCCCCGCCTGACCCGCGCACTGGCGCGGTGGATTTATCCCTCGACCCAAACCGTCTCCTGAAAGGACCTTGCGCAATGAGTGCATCCATCGACACACACGGCGAAAAACGCATTCTCATGATCGCCGCCAACCCCGCCACCTCGCCGACCACGGGCTGGCCGGTCGGCTTCTGGTGGGCCGAACTGACCCACCCCTACTGGGTGTTCACCGAGGCCGGCTACACGGTCGACATCGTATCGCCCAAGGGCGGCGACCTTGCCGCCGACGGCTTTTCCGACCCCGAAGATGACAGTCAATACTCGGCCCACGACATCGTCTCGCTGGGCTTCAAGAAATCGCCAGCCCATGCCGCGCTGCTCACGGGCACCAAGTCCATCGCCGATGTGTCGATTGAGGATTATGACGCGATCTTTCTTGCCGGCGGCCAATCGCCGATGGTCACCATGATCGACGATGGCGACCTGCACGCCTTCGTCGCCAAGGCCCATGAGGCGGACAAGGTGGTGGCCATCGTCTGCCATGCAACCTGCGTGCTGCTCAAAACGAAACTGCCGGACGGCTCGCTTCTCGTTGCCGGCAAGACATGGACGGGCTTTGCCGATGCCGAAGAGAAGTTCGCCGACGATTTCGTCGGGCAGAAGATCCAGCCGTTCTGGATCGAGGAGGAGGCCCGGAAACTCGACGGAACCAACTTCGTCGTCAACTCGCCGTTCAAGCCGTTCGCGGTGCGCGACGGCAATCTGATCACCGGCCAGCAGCAATTCTCCGGCGCGGCTGCGGCCGAACTGGTCATCGACACGCTCGGTCGATAGGCAGGCCGCAACCCCGCCAAGGCAGGGCTTGCAAATGCCGCAATCAGAGCCTTGAGTATCGGTCAGCCAGCCGGAAACCGGCGCGCACCAACACTCAAGGCCCTTTCATGACCGACACCCAATCAACGACCGACATTGGACCCGAAACCTCGGGGGAAACCGCCGTGCTGACGACGTCGGCGCTGTTCACCGCGATCGCCGGCATCATTCTGGTCGATGCGGAAATTCTGGCCGTCGCCGGAACCGCGGCCTATGCGCTGTCGGCCGCCATCGGCACCGGGCCGGTGGGACTGGCCGTCATCGGCGGACTGGTCGGCCTGCCGACGCTCTGGCTGTGCTGGATGGTGGCGCGGCTGGCGATCGCGGGCGAGCGGGATGCGGCAAACGACGAATGATCGACCCGGCCACGCTGATCGCCTATCTGGCCATTCCGCCTCGCATTCGGGAACAATGGCGACGCCCCTTGCGCGCCGCCGCGGACACACCATCTGATCGTCGACAGGCCAGCCGCCCGGTCCTGTTGGCACGGTGAAACGTGCCTTCTGCGTCGTTGGCGCGGCATGGACCTGATTGTGAACTCCTATCTGCTTGTTGCCGCAGGTCTGGCGGCTTTGTTTGTGGGCGGCGAACTGCTGGTGCGGGGCGCCGTGGCAGCGGCGCTTCGCCTCGGCATCAGCGCGTTTGTGGTCGGCGTGGTGGTGGTCGGCTTCGGCACGTCGATGCCCGAACTGCTGGTGTCCGTGCGCGCGGCACTGGCCGGAACGCCGGCGATCGCGCTGGGCAATGTCATCGGATCGAACATCGCCAACATCCTGCTCATCGCCGGGATCGGCATCGCGATCGCGCCGGTTGCCGCGCTCGACCGGGCAAACCGAACCGACGTGATCGTCATGCTGGTGGCCGGGCTCGCCGCGACCGGGCTGCTGTTCTTCGACACGATCGGACGGGCCATTGGGCTCGGTCTTCTGGTCCTTCTGGCCGTCTATCTGGGAAATGCGGTCCGATCGGACAGCGATGCCGGCGCGGCTACTGAACAGCCGGTGGCCGGATCAGGCGCGGCCGCCGTCCCCGTCATCGCATTGCTGCTTGTCGGCGGTCTGGCCCTGCTGTTTGCGGGCGCGGAGATGCTGATCAACGGGGCGACCGCCATCGCGCGTGGCCTCGGCATATCGGAAGCGGTGATCGGGCTGACGATCGTCGCCGTCGGAACGTCCCTGCCCGAGCTTGCGACGACACTGGTCGCCGCCATCCGCCGCCAGGGCGACGTGGCGATCGGCAACGTCATCGGCTCGAACATCTTCAACATCTTCGGCATTCTGGGAGCCACCGCGCTTGTCGTGCCGATCCCGGCAGCCGGTGTGCTCGCGCCCGGCGACGCCCTCATGATGGGCTTGGCAACGGCAGTTTTCGCCGCGCTCCTGCTGAGCGGCCGGACGATCGGACGGGTCTGGGGCATTGCGTTGCTCGCCACATATGCCGGCTACACGGCCTGGCTGTTCTGGACCTGACGGCAGTCCCCCTCCGCTCGCCGCTTGCCGCGGGCCCGGCCCTCCCATACAGTCTTTTCGGCTGAGCAGGGGGCCCGGGGATGACGATCACGGCAGCCGCACCGACACGCGCGATCACCGGAGGGGCCACGCCCTTCCCGGAGGCAGCGGCCGAAACGGTCGCTGCCAGGCTCGGCCAACGCGTTGCGTCACTCGATGGCACGCCGCATGAGCTGTTCGCCCGCCTCTACCGGTGCTCGACCATACATTGGCTGGATCGTCTGAGCGGCCAGCCGGACGCCGACATCGTCTTCCGCCTGATTCCGCATTTCTTCGCACTGTATGAAGAGCGCGTGGGCGCGGTCATCGCCGGCCGCGGCCCCTGCTCGGCCCACTGGAAGCCCTATTTCGACGCCTGCCGCAGTCCGCACTGGCGGCACCGACCGGCCGATGCATGGCGGATCGTCGTCGCCGGCGTGCACGCCCACACGACCATCGATTTGCGCGACGCGATCGTGCGCACGGTCTCCGACCACCGGCTGAGCTATGGCCGGCCGCCGGATCTGGACGTGTTCGAAACGCTGATGTTCGGCTCGGTTTGCGACCGGTCCTTCGCCGCGGCAGCGGTCGCCTTTTGCGATCACAATCGCCGGACCGCAGGGCCGCTCCTGGGCTCGCGCCTTGCGGCGCAAAGCCCAAACGGGCTGATCGCGGTCTGGGGACGATGGCTGCACGCCTGGCGCTGGTCGGCATGGACGGACGCGCGGGCACGCATCGCTTGGGCGCACGGGCCGTCGTGAAGCAGCCTCTCGCGCTTTTCGATGTCCTGGGGTTTCCGGGCGTCTGGGCGTCGCGAAATCCGGTGCGAGCGGTGCTCGTTCTGAGCCTGATCATGCTCGGCGCAGTTGCGGTCCTGCCGCAGCTCCGCTTCGACGACAATGTGGTGCGCACGCTGTCATCGGACAGCGCCGTCTCGCGCGACTATCGCGCCCTTTCCGAAGATCTAAGAGGGGCCGAACAGGATATCCTCGTTCTCGCCGAGCATCCGGCCGGCTTTTCGGCGGATGCCTATCGGCAGATGCGCGACCTTGCGCTCGAACTCGAGCTGACCGGCCGCGTCAACTACGTCCTGTCGCCGTTCGCGCTGCGCTTTCCGCCCGACCACGAGGCCTATCCCGGCGCGCCGATGGTGCCCGAACCGATCGATCCGGACACGCTGGAGCCCCGGATCGAGGCCTTTTCGGAACTCACCGGCACGCTGCCGCCGCTGATCAGCCCGGATCGGACCGCTCTGTTGATGGCCGTCGCCATAGACCTGCCCCACGGCAGCCCAGGGACGCGCCCGCTGCTCGCGACGATCGGGGCGCTGACCGATGCGTTCGGTGCGCCCGGCCTTGCCTATACCGTCGCCGGCGAACCGGCGATGGCGGTCGACATCGTCGAAGCGCTGCGTGTCGACCTGATCCGCCTGAACGTGGCCGGGGGCCTCTTGGGTGTCCTGATGTGCTGGGTGATCTTCGGCGATCTGCGCGTTGCGGCGCTGACCGCCGCACCGGCGGCGGCCGGCCTGCTGGTCACGCTCGGGATATTCGCGGCGACGGGACTGCCGATCACCGTGATCACCAATGTCGTGCCGGTCCTGGTGCTGGTGCTCGGCCTTGCCGACAGCGTGCACCTGGTCATGCATCTTCTTGAAGACGCACCGGCGACCACTCCGACCCCTGAGCGCATCGCCGATACCGCCGGCCGTGTCGGTCCCGCCTGCGGGTTGACGGCGATCACCACCGCCGTGGCATTCGCCGCCATCGCCATCGCCGACAGCGAGCCCTTGCGGGAACTGGCGCTGCTCGGCGCGCTGTCGACGATATCGGCCTATCTCGTCGTTCTGGTCGGCTATGCCCTTCTTGCGCGGTTCGTTCCCGCCGGGGCCGCGGCGCGCCTTCGGCGGCGGCGCACGGTCGGCGTGCCGCCCCTGTTCGGCCGGCTCGTCTTCAATCACGGGCGCGTCGTCATCGCTTGCGGCGCCTTCATCGGGCTTGCAGCGACCTTCGCCGTGTCGCTGACCGAACCCTGGTTCACATATCGCGGAAATCTGGCGCAGGACAGCGCCGTCTACCGCGCATCCGATGTCATAGAACGGGATTTTGGCGGGTTCTTCCGTGCCTGGGTCGACTTCGATCTCGAGGCCGAGGGCGGCTGGACAACCGGATCCGGCTGGCGGAGCCTGGTTGCCTCGACCGAGCGCCTTCAGGCCGAAAACCCGCAGCTGGCCGTCATCTCGCTGGCGACATTGGCGGCACAGCTTGGCGTTTCGGGACGGCCGCCGGGACCTGAAGACCTCGCCGACGTTCCCCCGGCACTTCTGCGCCAATTGGCCTCCGAAGAAGGACAGACCACGCGCGTGATGGTGCCCATCGGAGACCCGATGCGCGATGAAGCGGCGCTCGCCAGGTTCGACCGGTTCGAACAGAGCGCGCGGGCAAGCGGGGCAGCCCGTGTCAGCGGTCTGCCGGTGCTGATGCGCCACGAACCGCTCGACATCATCCAGCAGTTGTCGATCGGGCTGGTCATGGCGTGCCTTGCCTCCGTGGTGCTGGTCGCGGTCGCGCTTGGCTGGCCGATGCTGGCGATCGCCCTCTTGCTTCCGAACCTGTTGCCGCTGGCGTTGGCCGGCGCGGCGCTGCACCTGATCGACGGCGGACGGATGATACCGACGGCCGCGCTTGCGCTGACCGTCGCATTCGGGATCGCGGTCGACGACTCGATCCACTTCGTCAGCCGGTTCGACCGCGAGCGGCGCGACGGACATGCCATCGACGCTGCCCTGCGCCGATCGCTCGAGGGAACCGGGCGGGCGATGATCGCGACGACGCTGCTGTTGTGTGTCGGCCTGCTGGTCGTTTATCTGAGCGCATTCGCCACGGTCCGGCTGTTCGGAACCATGCTGATCCTTACCTTCATCACGGCGCTGCTGGCCGACCTGGTCTTCCTGCCCGCGCTTCTGCGACAACGATGGTTTCGCCGATGATCCGCCCGGCCCTGCTTGTGCTCCTGATGGTCGGCCTAGCGTGGCCGGCGAAGGCCGAACCCCTTCTGTCGCTTGGCGGCAAGTGGGCGGGTGCGGGATGGGCGAGCCGCGAACCCGGTGCGCCGCGCGAGCGGGTGCGCTGCCGCCTGACCAACCGGGTCGATCACGCTCTTGGGCGCTTGTCGGTTTCGGGCACGTGCGCGGCGCCGGGGCGGCGGTTCGACCTTTCGGGCCGGATGACCGCCGAAGGGGGCAGACTGAGCGGTCGCTGGTCGAACCCGTTCGGCGCGGGGGCCGCCAATGTCTCCGGACGCAGCCGTGGCCAGACGATGACGGTCTCCTTCCGGGGGCGCGATCCGGACACCGGCGAACGCTTCAAGGTACAGATGCGGTGGACAATCGGCGACGATCGCTTCTCGATCACAACCGCAAGCGCGCCCATTGATGGAGAAACCTACCGTGTCGTCGGCGAGATCGGTTTCGCACGGACGGACGGCTGACGGCGCACCTTCCGACGGCCGCCCCCTTGCATGGCGGCCGAAAATCTGTATATCAGCGCCAGCCGGTCAGCCGGGGGCTGAACGGGGGATGGCTCTCCATTGGGGAGCCATTTTGCATCGCACAAGCGCTGCGCCTCCTGAAGATCCCGCTCTCGACCCGTCGAGTTCTTTCGCCTTTCGTGCCGCTGACGCGGATCGGACAGGCCAGGAGGCTTCGCCGCTGACAGGCTGGAATGAAACGAAAGGCAAGGATCAAATGCCACTTTACGAACACGTGTTCCTGGCGCGCCAGGACATCTCATCGAACCAGGTCGAGGAACTCGTCGACCAGTTCAAGGGCGTTCTGTCCGAACTTGGCGGCAGCGTCGACAAGGTGGAAAGCTGGGGGCTGAAATCGCTCCAGTTCCGCATCAAGAAGAACCGCAAGGCGCATTACACGCTGCTCAACGTCAACGCGCCTGCCGCCGCGATCCACGAACTGGAGCGCCAGCAGCGCATTCACGAGGACGTGCTGCGCTACATGACCGTCAAGGTCGACGAACTCGAGGAAGGCCCCTCGGCCATGATGCGCCGCGACGAGCGCCGTGACCGCGACCGGGGTCCGCGCCGCGATGGCGGACCGCGCCGTGACGGCGGGCCGCGAGGCGACAGGGGCGAAGGAGGCCGCAGCTAATGGTCGATATCAATCAACTTCCGACGCGCCGGCCCTTCCACCGCCGCCGCAAGACCTGCCCGTTCTCGGGCGCCAACGCGCCGAAGATCGACTACAAGGACGTCAAGCTGCTGCAGCGCTACGTCTCCGAACGCGGCAAGATCGTGCCCTCGCGCATCACCGCGGTGTCGATGAAGAAGCAGCGCGAACTGGCAAAAGCCATCAAGCGCGCGCGCTTCCTGGGCCTTCTGCCCTACGTGACCAAGTAAGGTCGCCGACCACGCCAACGACATCGTCCCGGGACACGCTCCCGGGATGACGACCGAAGACCATGCCGGGGCGGACCCGGTGCACTGAAAACCGAGTTGGGGCCGGCGCCGGTCCCTAACTGCCGGAGCGCAGGACAGCGACCATGAACGCCAACACGATCGGCATCGGCCTGGTATCGGGCGCGGCAACCGCGCTTTTGTGCCTTGGCGTCGTTTCGGGCTCCGGGCTGTCCGTTATCCTTTATTTCCTGTCCGCCGTGCCGCTGATGGTGGCCACGCTTGGCTGGGGCTTTGCCGCCGGCGTGAGCGGCGCCATCATTTCCGCCCTGCTGATTGCGGCCTTCGCCAACGTGCCGATGGCTGTCTACATCGTTATGACCACGATCCTGCCGGCGACGGCGGCGGGCTACTGGATGAACCTGGCCCGGCCGGCCGAAGAGGTGGGCGGGCCGGCGGGCAAGCTGGCCTGGTATCCCCTCTCCGATGTCGTCGTCCGTCTCGCGGTGATCACGGCGGGCGCCTTCATCGTCGCCGGCGCCTTGATCGGCTACGGGCCGGCGCTGGTCGACGAACTGGTCGGCGAGATGATCGCCCGGCTGCAGGAGGCCAATCCCGAATTCGCCTTCACGCCGGAAGGCCGCGAGAGCTTTCTCGCCTTCATGACCGGGGCGATCCCGTTCATGCAGCCGGCGCTGTGGCTGATGATCCTGATCGGTTCGCTCTATCTGGCGCTTGCGATCACCCGCGCATCGGGCCGGCTCAGGCGTCCGAAAGACGATTGGCCAGAGGCGCTGCGCCTGCCGCGCGCCGGTGCGATGATCCTCGCCGTGGCGATCGCCGGCAGTTTCGTCTCCGGGCCGCTCGGCCTGGCCGCGACGACCTTTGCCGGCGCGCTGACCGGAGGTTTCACCATGGCCGGTTTTGCCATCTTCCATGCGCGCACGCGCGGCCAGCCCTGGCGCCCCTTTGCGATGATCGTCGTCTATGGCGCCGTGGCGATCACGCTCGTCGCCGCCCTTCCCTTCTTTTTTGCGGGCGTTCTCGCCACGGCCCGCCCCATGCCGGTCTCCCCCGGCGGCGGACCCAATCCGCCGACCGGAACACCACCGGCTTCCACCTGACAGCAGCATTGAACAAAGGACAAAGACCATGAAAGTCATTTTGCTGGAACGCATCGCCAAGCTCGGCGCCATTGGCGACGAAGTCACCGTCAAGGACGGGTTCGCCCGCAACTATCTGCTGCCGACCGGCCGCGCGCTCAGGTCGAACGATGCCAACCGGGCACGGTTCGAGGCCGAGCGCGAGCATATCGAAGCGCGCAATGCCGAGCGCAAGTCGGCCGCGTCGGAAGTGGCCGAAGGCCTTGACGGCAAGGATTTCGTCGTCGTCCGGTCGGCCGGCGAAACCGGTCAGCTCTACGGTTCGGTCTCGACCCGCGACATCGCCGATTTCCTGACCGAGGAGGGCTTCCGCGTCGGCCGCAACCAGGTCGATCTGAAGCAGCCGATCAAGACGATCGGCATGCATGAAGTCGATATCGTGCTGCACCCCGAAGTCGAAACCCGGATCACGCTCAATGTCGCCCGTTCGGCCGACGAAGCCGAGCGGCAGGCCGCCGGCGAGGACCTGTCGTCCGCCGAGGCGATCTACGGCGCCAATGAAGACGCGTTCGAATCGCTGGCCGATTTCGACGAGGACGGCGCACCGATCGATTCCGACGCGTTCGAAGAGGGTGCCGCACCCGAGGCCGCGCCTGCCGAGGAAGAAGAACAGGCAACCGCCTGAGGCCGCAGGCGGCGCCCTCGTCCGGTCGCCCGAACAGAACCGAACCCGGTGCCCCGCGCGCCGGGTTTTTTGTATGCTGGGTGCGATTCGCCGCCAGATGATGGTCAAGCGAAAGCTGCTCCGGCGGGCGAAAAAGTCAGCGTCCTGTGAGTTGGTGTGAATCACGGGCGGTTTGCCGAAAGGACGCTTGGCCGCGGCGCGCCACGCGCTATAGATCGCCCTTCCCAGGTGATGACCTGAAACGAAAGACGACCCGATGGCCGATGCTGCTCTCCAGATGACCTCCGACACGGGCGCGCAGGACGATGGCGCGCTTTACCGGGAGGCACCGGGCAACATCGAGGCCGAACAGGCGCTGCTCGGCGCGATCCTGATCAACAATGATGCGTTCTACCGCGTCTCCGATTTCCTGAAGGCGGAGCATTTCCTCGAGCCTCTGCACCGTCGGATCTTCGCGGTCGCCGGCGAGCAGATTCGCCTGGGCAAGACCTCCAACCCGGTCACCATTAAGACCTTCCTGCCGGCGGACGAAAAGATCGGCGAGATGACCGTCGCGCAGTATCTGGCGCGGCTGGCAGCCGAGGCCGTCACCATCATCAATGCCGAGGATTATGGCCGGGCGATCTACGATCTCGCCATCCGCCGGGCGCTGATCGGCATTGGCGAGGACATGGTCAACATCGCCTATGACGCGCCGGTCGAGATGGCGCCGTCGGACCAGATCGAGGATGCCGAACGGCGGCTGTTCGAACTGGCCGAGACCGGCCGGTACGATGGCGGGTTCGAACCGTTCAACGAGGCGGTGCGCACCGCCATCGACATGGCCAACGCCGCCTTCCAGCGCGAGGGGCATCTGTCGGGCATCGCGACCGGGCTGCATTCGCTCGATACGCGCATGGGCGGACTGCAATCGTCGGACCTGATCATCCTTGCCGGGCGGCCCGGGATGGGCAAGACGTCGCTTGCCACCAACATCGCCTTCAACATCGCGCACGCCTTTCGCGGCGAGCAGCAGGCGGACGGCTCGGTCAAGGCCGTCGATGGCGGCGTGGTCGGTTTCTACTCACTCGAGATGAGTTCGGAGCAGCTTGCCACGCGCATCATCTCCGAGCAGACGGAAATCTCCTCGTCCAAAATCCGGCGCGGCGATATCAACGAGGCCGATTTCGAAAAGCTGGTCGGCTGCGCCAACATGATGCAGCGCCTTCCGCTCTATATCGACCAGACGGGCGGCATCTCGATCGCCCAGCTTGCCGCCCGCGCGCGGCGGCTCAAGCGCCAGCGCGGGCTCGACGTGATGATCATCGACTATGTGCAGCTGATGACCGGCTCCTCGGCCAAGGCGAGCCAGAACCGCGTGCAGGAAATCACCGAGATCACAACGGGCCTGAAAGCGCTGGCCAAAGAGCTGAACGTGCCGATCATTGCCCTGTCGCAGCTCTCGCGCCAGGTGGAAAGCCGCGACGACAAGCGCCCGCAGCTGTCGGACCTGCGCGAATCGGGCTCGATCGAGCAGGACGCCGATGTCGTGCTGTTCGTCTATCGCGAGGAATATTACGTCAAGAACCAGGAGCCGCGCCGCTCGCCCGAAGAGATCGCCGCCGACATCAGGACCGAGGAATACCTCGCCTGGGAGGAGAAGATGCGCAAGGTGGAAGGCACGGCCGACGTGATCATCGCCAAGCAGCGGCACGGGCCGACCGGAACGGCGGCGCTCGGCTTCCAAGGCGAGTTCACCCGCTTCTTCGACCTTGCCGACAGCGGCCACCTGCCGGAACGGTTCGAATAGGCGGCTCGCCGCCGCGCCCATCCAGGCCCTTTCCTCAAGATCACGCGAACCGATCCGCCTGTCTTGCCTGCGCCGCCCTGCCGCGCTAGAATGGAACATAAAGCGAACATATGGGAGCGCATCATGACCAATCCGGCACAGAAGATCGGCGAACAGCTTGTCGAACACTGCCGAAAAGGAGACGCCGCATGGTGTCTCGACAATCTCTATGCGAACGACGCCGTATCGGTCGAGGCGGCGGCCAACCCCGAAGGCGGCTCGGCGGTAACCGAGGGGCTGGACGGCATAAGGGGCAAGCACGCCTGGTGGGATGCCAATTTCGAGGTGCATTCGGCCCATGTGGACGGCCCCTTTCCGCATGGCGAGGACCGGTTCGGCGTGATCTTCGAGATGGACACGACCGACAAGAACAGCGGCCAGCGCAGCCAGATGAAGGAACTGGCGGTCTACCATGTCGCCGACGGCAAGATCGTGCGCGAAGAGTTCTTCTATCCAACCGGCGCTTGACGTTTCGCTTTGCGCCGGTGCGTCAACGGTCTATCAGCGCCTGCATGACGGGGCGGACGGACAATGGCGACCTGCGCGGCGGACGGCTGACGATTGATCTTGGTGCGATCGTCGCCAACTGGCGCGATCTCGACCGGCGGTCGCGGCCCGGACGGGCGGCGGCTGTCGTCAAGGCCGACGCCTATGGGCTCGGTGCCGAACATGTCGTTCCGGCGCTCGCCGCCGCGGGATGCGACACATTCTTCGCGGCGATGCCGGACGAAGGGGTGTCGATCCGGCCGCTTGCGCCGGAGGCCCGCATTTTCCTGCTCAATGGCATTCAGCCCGGCGCCACCGATGCGATGATCGCAGACGGGCTCATCCCTGTGCTTGCCAGCTTGCAACAGGTTGAGAGTTGGGCCGCCGGAGGTGACCGTCCGCCATGCGCGCTGCAGATCGACACCGGCATGAACCGGCTGGGCCTGACGGTCGATGAAGCCCTGGCGCTGGCCGGCGACGATGTGCTGCGCTCAAGGCTCGATATCGTCCACGTCATGAGCCATTTTGCCTGCGCCGATATGTCGGACCATCCGATGAACCAGCACCAAATAGAGTCGTTTCAGGCGGTTATGGCGTCTTTTGGAGACATCGAATCCAGCCTCTCCAACTCGGCAGGCGTGCTCACTGGCGGCGCGCACGGCCTTGCGGTCACCCGTCCGGGTATCGCGCTCTACGGTGGGGAGGCCGTCGACGGCATCGCCAATCCGATGCGGCCGGTGGTCACGCTCGAGGCGCGCATCATGCAGGTCCGGTCGGCGGCGGCGGGAGAGACCGTCTCCTATGGCGCGACGCACCGTCTTGCGCGCGACAGCCGTATCGCCATCGCCTCGGTCGGCTATGCCGACGGCTATCCCCGCTCGGGGTCGGGCAGCGGCGTACCCCTGCGCGACGCGGTGCCCGAGGGCCTTTGCGGCATCGTCGGCGGCCATCGCGCACCGGTGCTCGGACGCGTCACCATGGACCTGACCTGTTTCGACGTCACCGGCGTGCCCGACGACGCCCTTGCCGAAGGTTGGATTGAACTGATCGGGCCGAACATGCCGCTCGACGATGTGGCGCGCGCCTGCGGCACGATCGGCTATGAGGTCTTGACCGGCCTCGGTCCACGCTATGCCCGGCACTATCGGCACAAGGAAGAAGACTGACCTTGGCCAAGCCCCGCACACAATTCATCTGCCAGAATTGCGGCACCGTTCACGCCCGCTGGTCGGGCAAGTGCGATGCGTGCGGCGAATGGAACACGATCGTCGAGGAAAACCCCACCGCGGGGATCGGCGGCGGGCCTAACCGCAAGCTGCGCAAGGGGCGCCCCGTTGCGCTGGTGCCGCTCTCCGGAGAAAGCGAGGACGCGCCGCGCATCATTTCGCGCGTCGGCGAGCTGGATCGGGTGACCGGCGGCGGCATCGTGCGCGGCTCGGCGCTTTTGCTTGGCGGCGATCCGGGGATCGGCAAGTCGACGCTTCTGATGCAGGCCGCAGCCGCCCTCGCCCGCGCCGGCCATTCGGTGATCTATGTGTCGGGCGAGGAGGCGGTGGCGCAGGTGCGCCTGCGCGCCCAGCGGCTCGGCGCGGCCGACAGCGACGTTCAGCTGGCCGCCGAAACCAATGTCGAGGATATCCTCGCGACGCTCGATGCTTCGGAGAAGCGGCCCGATCTCGTTATCCTCGACTCGGTGCAGACGCTGTGGACCGAAAGCGTCGAAAGCGCGCCGGGTACGGTGACGCAGGTGCGCGCGTCGGCACAGGCGATGATCCGATATGCCAAATCGACCGGCGCGGCGGTGGTGCTCGTCGGCCATGTGACCAAGGACGGCCAGATCGCCGGCCCGCGCGTCGTCGAACACATGGTCGATGCCGTTCTGCATTTCGAGGGCGATGGCGCACACCAGTATCGCATCCTGCGCGCGATCAAGAACCGGTTCGGGCCGACCGACGAGATCGGCGTCTTCGAGATGGGCCAGAGCGGCCTGCGCCAGGTGCCCAACCCGTCCGAACTGTTCTTGGGCGAGCGGTCGGGCAAGGCGCCGGGCGCGGCGGTGTTCGCGGCCATGGAGGGCACGCGGACGGTCCTGGTGGAAATCCAGGCGCTGTGCGCGCCGACATCTTTGGGCACGCCGCGCCGCGCCGTGGTGGGCTGGGATTCGGCCCGCCTTGCCATGGTGATCGCCGTGCTGGAGGCCCATTGCGGGGTGCGGCTTGGCCAGCACGATGTCTATCTGAATGTTGCCGGCGGCTATCGGATTTCGGAGCCGGCGGCGGACCTTGCCGTTGCCGCGGCGCTCGTCTCGTCGCTGGCCGGGCTTGCCCTGTCAGCGACAAGCGTCTATTTCGGCGAAATCAGCCTGTCGGGTGCCGTCCGGCCGGTGCCGCATGCCGCAAACCGGCTCAAGGAAGCCGAGAAGCTGGGCTTTGGCGAAGCGGTGCTGCCGCTGGCCGGCGGCGAGGCAGAAACGGCACGCGATGGTTTGCATGAAATGGAAACGCTGATGGACCTTGTCGCGCGCATCGCCGGTGGAAAACAGCTTTCGCGCGAAGCCGACCAGGACCGGCAGGCTTGAGCACACACGCCGAACACGGCAAGACATTGAAGGCCGCTGCTCTGCGCTCACACAAAACACACACGACAGCCCGCAAAGAGACACCAGACCATGCCCATCACGCTTCTTGACGGACTGTTCCTCGGCCTGGTGCTGATTTCGGCCGTGCTCGCCATGGTGCGCGGCTTTTCCCGCGAAGTGCTGTCGATCGGCTCATGGGTTGCCGCCGCGGTGGCCGCCTTCCTGTTCTACCGGACGCTGACACCCTATGTGCAGAATTATGTCGACAACGAACTGATTGCCCAGCTCGTCGCCGCCGGTCTGATCTTCCTGATCGCGCTGATCGTGGTCACGCTGATCACCATGCGCATCGCCGACATGATCATCGACAGCCGGATCGGCCCGCTCGACCGGTCGCTCGGCTTCGTGTTCGGCGCCGCACGGGGCGTGATCGTCGCCGCCGTCGCCATCTGGTTCATCAACTTCTTTGTCGGCGACCAGGAGATTGCCTGGATCGACAACGCCAAATCCAAGCCGTTCCTCGACCAGGTGGCCCAATCGCTGGTCGACCTGCTGCCGGACGATCTGGGAGCGGTCGTGCCCGGCGGCGAAACCGCCGAAACCACCGACACATGACCAATCGCGCCGACAGCGTCGCCGAGGCCGACGAAACGGACGATCATTTCCACGACGAATGCGGCGTGTTCGGCATTTTCGGGCGCGCGGATGCGGCCTCGTTCACGACGCTCGGCCTGCATGCGCTCCAGCATCGCGGCCAGGAAGCGGCGGGCATCGTGTCGTTCGACGGCACGCAGTTCCACGTCGAGCGCCATGTCGGCCTGATCGGCGACAATTTCACCAAGCCGTCGGTGCTGGCGCGTCTGCCCGGCGACCGTTCCATCGGCCATACGCGCTATGCGACGACCGGCGGCGCGGGGCTGCGCAATGTCCAGCCTTTGTTCGCCGAACTGGACGGCGGCGGGTTGGCCATCGCCCATAATGGCAACATCACCAATGCGCTGACCGTGCAGCGCAACCTTCAACGAAAAGGCGCGATCTTCTCGTCGACCTCGGATACCGAAACCATTCTGCATCTGGTCGCCACCAGCGAGGAAAAGGATCTGCTCGCCCGCTTCTGCGATGCGGTCGGCCAGCTCGAAGGCGCGTTTTCTCTGGTCGCCCTGTCGTCCAAGAAGATGATCGGCTGCCGCGATACGCTCGGCATAAGGCCGCTCGTTCTGGGCGATCTCGACGGGTCGTGGATCCTCGCCTCGGAGACCTGCGCGCTGGACATCATGGGCGCGCGTCATGTGCGCGACGTCGAGCCGGGTGAAGTCATCGTCATCACCGAAAAAGGCATTGAGAGCCATTTCCCGTGGGGCGAGCAGAAACCGCGCTTCTGCATCTTCGAATATGTCTATTTCTCGCGCCCCGACAGCCGCGTCGAGGGCCGCAACGTCTATGAAGTCCGCAAGCGAATCGGCATGGAGCTGGCGCGAGAGGCACCGGTAGGCGCCGATATCGTCGTGCCGGTTCCCGACAGCGGCGTGCCGGCCGCGGTCGGTTTCGCGCAGGGCGCCGGACTGCCGTTCGAACTCGGTATCATCCGCAACCATTATGTCGGCCGCACCTTCATCCAGCCGACGGACTCGATCCGCCACATGGGCGTCAAGCTCAAGCACAATGCCAACCCGTCCGTGCTCGAAGGGCGCTCGGTGGTCCTCGTCGACGATTCGATCGTGCGCGGCACGACCAGCCAGAAGATCGTGCAGATGGTTCGCGATGCCGGCGCGCGCGAGGTGCATATGCGCATTGCGTCGCCGCCGACCATGTCGTCGTGCTATTATGGCGTCGACACGCCCGAGACGTCGAAACTGCTCGCCTCGCGCATGTCGGTCGCCGAAATGGCGCAGTTCATCCGCGTCGATTCGCTCGAATTCCTGACCATTGACGGGCTTTACCGCGCCGTCGGCGAGGCCGGACGGGATCATGACGCGCCGCGCTTTTGCGATGCCTGCTTCACCGGCGCCTATCCGACACGGCTGCTCGACCATGAGGGGCCGGACAATGTGCGCAAACTGTCGCTTCTGGCCAACCCCAACGCCTGACCCGATCCGGAAAACGCTCCATGACGTCAACGCCAGACCTTACCGGCAAGCTCGCTCTTGTGACGGGTGCCTCGCGCGGCATCGGCTACGAGATCGCTCTGCAGATGGCGGCGGCTGGCGCCCATGTGATCGCCGTCGCGCGGACGGTCGGCGGGCTCGAGGAACTGGACGACAAGATCAAGGCGGCCGGGGGCGAAGCAACGCTGGTGCCGCTCGATCTCAAGGATCTGGAGGCGATCGACCGGTTGGGCGGGGTGATTGCCGAGCGCTGGGGCAAGCTCGACATTCTGGTTGCCAATGCCGGCATCCTGGGCGCGCTGACGCCCGTCGGGCAGATGAAGGCCAAGGATTTCGAAGCGGTCATGACGGTCAACGTCACCGCCACCTGGCGCATGATCCGCTCGGTCGATCCGCTGCTGCGGCTGTCCGAGGCCGGTCGCGCGATCGTCGTGTCGTCGTCGGTCGCCCACAAGGTCAAACCCTATTGGGGTGGCTATGCGACATCGAAGGCTGCCATCGACATGCTGACGCGGGTCTGGGCGGCTGAGAACGCCAAGGGGCCGATGCGCATCAATCTGGTCAATCCCGGCCCGACGCGGACCGCGATGCGGGCTCAGGCCGTGCCCGGCGAAAAGCCCGAAAGCCTGCCGACGCCGGCGCAGACGGCGGCGAAGATCGTGCCGATGGCGGCCAAGGATCTGACCCATACGGGCAAGATCTTCGACGTGCCGACCGACACGTGGACCGATGCGGCGCTGCCCACGCCGCTTTGAACCAGCTTCGCCGAGACCACGGTCAGGCGCGATTGACGTCAACTCCCATTGCGCTAACGTGATTGCCTGATGCCGCCGGTCATCACGGGAGGAGCCGACATGGTGTGGGCGCTGGTCGCGATTGCCGTGCTTGCGGCGCTGCTCGGCGGGCTCGCGATGCGAGAAAAAAGCCGTACCGGCGTGAGCATGCGGCAGGCGCTGGCGCTTGCCCTGCCCGCGCTGTCTCATCGGCTCGACGCACGGGCCGTCCGCGCGGCGGGCGCGGCCGAAGGGCCGGTGATCTACGCGATTTCCGAGCAGGCCAGGCTCGATGCGGCGCTGTTTCTGGCCGCGCTGCCCGACGATACGCTGCACATTCTCGATCCCGCCTCGGCCGGCCATTGGGCGGTGGAGGCGTGCCGGCCGCTGGCCAAGTCGGTGATCTTCGACAAGGAGCGGATGATCGCCAACCGGCGCCTCGTCAGGCACCTCAAGGGCAAGGGCCGGCTGGCGGTCTATTTTCCCGAAGCGGTCGAGCCAGATGCCGACGCGTTTCGCCTCTACCGGGCCGTGGCGCTTCTGGCGCGAAAGACAGGCGCGAAAATCGTGCCGCTGACCGTCCGCAATGCCCGCTTCCTGCGGTCCTCTTTGACGCCGGCCGAAAAAGCGCCGCGCCAATGGTTCCCGCGCCTGACCATGCATACGCTCGCGCCCGCGACGATTGGCGAGATCGTCGCCATGCGCGGAAGGGACATGACGACGCCCGCCAACGCTCTGTTCGACCGCATGGCCGAACTGCGCTTCACATCGACCGACCCTGCGCAGACCCTGTTCGGCGCGCTGGTTCTGGCGGCACGCACCTACGGGCCAAGCCGGGTGATCGTCGAGGACGCGGTCACCGGCGCGCTCGCTTACAAGCGGGTCCTGATCGGCGCGCGCGTGCTCGCAAAGCGGTTCGCCGCCATGTCGGCGCCGGGCGAGGTGATGGGCGTGCTGCTGCCCAACGCAAATGGCGCGGTGGTCACCTTCTTCGCGCTGCAGTCGGCCGGCCGGGTGGCGGCGATGCTGAACTACACCGCCGGACCGGCCAATGTGGTCTCGGCGATCAACACCGCGAAGATCCGCACGGTCCTGTCGTCACGCGCCTTCATCGAAAAGGCGGACCTGCAACCGCTGGTCGTCGCGATCGAGGAAAACGGCACCAAGATCATCTGGCTGGAAGAAATGCGCGAAACGGTCACGCTGCCCGAAAAACTGTCGGCCGCAGCGCTGTGGTCCCGACCGATCGCGGAGACCAGGGCCGGCGAACCGGCGGTGGTGCTGTTCACCTCGGGTACCGAGGGCTCGCCCAAGGGCGTGGTCCTGTCGCACCGCAACCTGGTGGTCAATGCGGCGCAGTCGGAGGCGCGCGTTTCCATCTCGGTCGAGGACAGCCTGTTCAACGTGCTGCCGCTGTTCCACTCGTTCGGCCTGACCGGCGGCATGGTGCTGCCGCTGCTCTACGGCGTGCGGCTGTTCCTTTACCCTTCCCCGCTGCACTACAAGCTGATCCCGCAGGTGGCGGCTCGCGTGCAGCCGACCATCATGTTCGGCACGGACACCTTCCTGGCCGGTTATGCGCGCACCGCCAAGGACACCGACTTCGCCTCTCTGCGCTTCGTCGTCGCCGGGGCCGAGGCGGTCAAGCATGAGACCGAGGAGGTCTACAGAAGCCGGTTCGATTGCCATATTCTGGAAGGCTACGGCATGACCGAAGCCTCGCCCGTCGTCGCGGTCAACTCGGCGACACACAGCCGGCTGGGGACCGTCGGACGCGCCCTGCCCGGCATCGCGATCCGGCTCGAACCGGTCGAGGGCATCGAGGGCGGCTTCCGCATGTGGGTGCAGGGCCCGAATGTGATGCTGGGCTATCTGAAAGCAGACCGGCCCGGCGAACTGCAACCGCTCGAAGATGGCTGGTACGACACGGGCGACATCGTCCATATCGACCATGAAGGCTTCATCGAGGTGCGCGGGCGGGCCAAGCGCTTTGCCAAGATCGGCGGCGAGATGGTGTCGCTGGGCGCCGTCGAGATGCTGGTGCAGTCGCTCTGGCCGGCCGACCGGCACGCCGCGCTTTCGGTCGCCGACCGGCGCAAGGGCGAAAAGATCGTGCTTGCGACAACCACCCGGGACGCCGACCGGCAGCGCATCGCCGAAAAGACGCAGGCCGAGGGCATGACCAAGCTGATGGTTCCGTCCGACATCGTGCCGATGGACGACATACCCGTGCTCGGCTCGGGCAAGACAGACTATGTGACGACGCAGGAACGGGTGATGGCGCTGCTCAGGCGGATCAGCCGGGTTGGCTCGGGCCGGAACCGGAAGTCGAATGACGATGCGCCTGACGCCGCCAAAGACGCAGCGAAAACGGCAAAAAAGCCAAATAGGCGAGCGCGGAAAAAGTCAGCGTGAGCCAGGTGAAATTGGCAAGCGCCGCCACATAGAGCACAATCGTCAGGATGAGCGGCATGACGGCGGTGCGCGGAATGCGCGCGCCCAGCGTCTTGCCCGACCAGACGGGCAGGTTCGAGACCATCAGAAAGGCGATGACGATGGTGTAGAGCGAGACCATCGAGGCGGTGAACCAGTCGGGCGAGAACCCCAGAAAGCCCAGATAGACCGGCAGCAGCACGACCAGCGCAGCGCCGGGCGCCGGAACGCCGACGAAATAGCCCTGCTGCCATTTGGGCCGGTTCACGTCGCCGGCCATCACGTTGAAGCGGGCGAGCCGCAGCGTACAGGCGATGACGTACAGGAGCGCCGCGATCCAGCCGAACTGGGCGGCCTCGTCGAGCACGAAGATGTAGAGAACAAGTGCCGGGACGACGCCGAAATTGACCGCATCGGCCAGCGAATCCATTTCGGCGCCGAACCTGGAGGTCCCCTTGACGAGCCGCGCCATGCGCCCGTCCAGACCGTCCAGAACCGCGGCCAGAAGGATCAGCCCGATGGCAGCGTCAAAGCGCTGCTCGAACGCCATGCGCACCGCGGACAGACCGGCGCAGATCGCCAGGACCGTGATGATGTTGGGCAGAACGAAGCGCAGCGGCACTTCCCGCAGGCGCCGCCGTGTGGCCTCATCGCCATTTTCGCGCTCGTTCTTGGGGCCGTCGGGCTCGAACGGCGGAAAGGCATCGTCCATCGACATGTCAGGAGACCCGCGTAACGGGCGCGGGGCGCGGCCGTCCGTAGGCGGCGATGACAGTCTCGCCCGCCACAGCCATCTGTCCGGCGAACACCTGCGGCGTCGCCTCCGGCGGCAGATAGACATCGACGCGCGAGCCAAAGCGGATCAGGCCGATCCGTTCGCCGGCGCCCAGTTCCTCGCCCTCCTCGCAGAAGGAGATGATCCGCCGCGCCACCAGCCCGGCCACCTGGACGGCGGCGACGGCGCCGTGCGGGCTGTCGAAGACAAAGCCGTTGCGCTCGTTCTCGCGGCTGGCCTTGTCGAGATCGGCGTTCAGGAACTTGCCGGGCTTATAGGCGAGCGTCGTGATCCGGCCGCGCACGGGTGCCCGGTTCACATGCACCGAAAAGACGTTCATGAAGACCGAGATGCGCGTGCGCTCCGCATCGCCCAGACCGAGTTCGGCAGGCGGCACGGCCGGTCCGATCGCCGAGACGACGCCGTCGGCGGGGCTGACGACGATGTCATCGTCAAGCGGCGTGACGCGTTGCGGATCTCGAAAAAAATATGCGCACCAGCCGGTCAGCGCCAGGCCGATCCAGAACAGCGGATCCCAGATCAGGCCGAGGACGACGGCGGCTGCGAAGAACGCGCCGACGAAAGGCCAGCCCTCGCGCCGCACGGGGACGAAGGCTTTGGTCACGGTGTCGAGCAGGCTCATGGCGGCATCCGGAATGGGTGTTGTGGCACGGACATATGGCGTGCGGACGGCGCGCGCAAGACGCGCGTGCCGCCCATTGTGTGACGCCTACTCCGCCGGCGCGGCGGGCGCCTTGCGCTCGATGATGCCCAACTCGTCGGCCTCGCGGGCCGCGCGCAAGCGGGCCTCGGCCTCGATCGCCTCGGACTGGCGCGCCCACATCTGCGCATAGAGCCCATCGGGAATGCCCAAAAGGTCGGCATGGCGACCCCTTTCGGCGATCTGTCCGTCGCGCAGCACGATGATCTCGTCGGCGCCGATCACCGTTGAAAGGCGATGCGCGATGACCAGCGTCGTCCGGCCCCTGGAAACCAGATCGAGCGAGGACTGGATTTCCTGTTCGGTGGCCGTGTCGAGCGCCGATGTCGCCTCGTCGAGGATCAGGATCGGCGGCGCCTTGAGGATCGTGCGGGCGATGGCGACGCGCTGCTTTTCGCCGCCCGACAATTTCAGGCCGCGTTCGCCGACCATCGTCCGGAACCCCTGCGGCAATCCCTCGATGAACGGGCCGATCTGCGCCATTTCGGCCGCTTTTTCGACTTCCTCGTCGGTCGCATCGGGACGGCCGTAGCGGATGTTGTAGGCGATCGTGTCGTTGAAAAGGACCGTGTCCTGGGGAACCATGCCGATCGCCGCGCGCAGCGATTCCTGCGTGACCGCGCGCACATCCTGACCGTCGATCGTCACCGCGCCGTCCTGCACGTCGTAAAAGCGGAAGAGCAGCCGCGAGATGGTCGACTTGCCGGCGCCGGAAGGGCCGACAATGGCCACGGTCTTTCCCGCCGGCACATCGAACGAAATGCCCTTGAGGATCGGCCGGTCGGGGTCATAGGCGAACTGAACGTCCTCGAAGCGGATGGCGCCGTCGGCGATGGCGAGAGGCTGGGCATCGGGGCGGTCGGTCACCTCCGCTTCGACATCGAGCAGATCGAACATCTGCTCGATGTCGGTCAGCCCCTGCCGGATCTCGCGGTAGATGAAGCCGATGAAGTTGAGCGGCACGGAGAGCTGCATCAGCATGGCGTTGATGAAGACGAAGTCGCCGATCGTCTGCTCGCCGGCCTGGACGGCGCGCGCCGACATGGCCATCATCACCAGAAGGCCGATGCCGAAGATAACGCCCTGGCCGAAATTGAGCCAGCCGAGCGACGTCCAGACCTTGGTCGCCGAATGCTCGTAGCCGGCCATGGAGCGGTCGTAGCGTTCGGCCTCCATCCGCTCGTTGCCGAAATATTTCACCGTCTCGAAATTGAGCAGGGAATCGATCGCCTTGGTGTTGGCGTCGGTGTCCGAATTGTTCATGTCGCGCCGGATCTGGATGCGCCAGTCCGACGCGCGCACCGTGAACACCGAATAGGCGGCAACCGTCGCCGCGGTGACCGCGACATACTCCCAGCCATAGGCAAAGCCGAAAACGATCGCGATCAGGCCGAACTCGATGATCGTCGGGGCGGTGTTCAGGATGGTGAAGCGGACGATCGCCTCGATGCCCTTGGTGCCGCGCTCGATGATGCGCGACAGGCCGCCGGTGCGGCGCTCGAGATGAAAGCGCAGCGACAGGGCGTGCATGTGCACGAAGGTCTTGTAGGCCAGTTGGCGCACCGCATGCTGGCCGACACGGGCGAACAGCGCGTCGCGCAACTGGTTGAACGCCACATTGACGATGCGGAAGACATTGTAGGCGACGACCAGCATGATCGGCGCCAAAAGCGCTGCCGGGATCCAGTCGGCCGCCGTCAGTTCGCCATTGAGCGCGTCCGTCGCCCATTTGAAGCCGAAGGGCACCAGCATCAGGACCAGCTTGGCGAGCAGCAGGTAAAGCAGCGCCCACAGGACGCGGGCCTTCAGGTCGGGCCGGCCATCGGGCCACATATAGGGCCACAGGTTGAGGATTGTGCGCAGCGTGGCGCCGCTGTCGGCGGAGACGGTCTTGTCAGACAAAAGGCGTTTCTTTCAAATCGGGTGCAGACATCGTATCGGCCGGCGACAGGCACTCGCCGGAAAAGTCGGAAAGGCGCATACACAGCCCCGCAAGCGCCTCCCTGTCGAGACGGTAATGGGAATGGGGACGGCGGCGGTCGACCTTGACCAGACCGGCCTCGGCCAGGACCTTGAGATGTTGCGAAACGGTGGACTGGGCGAGCG
Organism: Oceaniradius stylonematis; assembly: GCF_965223445.1. Taxonomy (NCBI): domain Bacteria; kingdom Pseudomonadati; phylum Pseudomonadota; class Alphaproteobacteria; order Hyphomicrobiales; family Ahrensiaceae; genus Oceaniradius; species Oceaniradius stylonematis. The sequence continues at coordinate 3,145,827 of NZ_OZ244994.1, read as the reverse complement.
GCAGACGATCGACCACATCCTTGCAGCAGCTCCTTTCCGAACAGGCAAGCGCGCGCAGGATGGTCAGCCGCACGGGATGGGCCAGTGCAGCAAGCTGCCGCGCCAAGATCTGATCGTCGCGGGCCGGGGCCGGAGCACACTTGGTCATCGCCAATCGACGATAAACGATGAACAGGGCATGCGCCAGCGGATTCTGGCGGGCTCAACCGGACCGTCCGCAGCGAAACGTCAGTTGGCGCTTCGCAATTGCCGGTGCACGTCCTCGGCATCGGCACGCGCCTCGTCCGGCACGGCGAACACCTGGCCCGGCCAGATGCGGTCCGGATCGGATATCTGCTCTTCGTTCGCCAGATAGATGGTCGTGTATTTGACGCCCTGGCCGTAAACCCGCCGCGATATCTGCCACAGCGTGTCGCCGCGGCGGATGATCACCGACTGACCGGTGGGCACCAGTCCGCCGGATATTTCGGCCGGCGCGGTGTCGATTGGCGGCGGCCCCTGCAGCACGCCGAGTGCCTGCGGCACGGCTGTAGAACCTGTCGCACGGTCGGCGGGTTGCGCAGCCTCGTCGCCGGCCGAACCGGATGGCGCATCGAGGCTTGCCGTCTCGTCCGCCGGCTTCTCAGGCGCCAACGCGTCGAAAGGCACGGTGGGCGGTGAGGCAGGCAGGCGCGCCGAGGGCGCGACGGCAATCGCCGCCAGCCGTTCGCCGGCCTGACGCGTGAACGGCACGGAGACGCGCTTGAGCACGTCGCCCGACACCGGATCGATGGCATCGGCGCGGATGATGTAGTCGCCGACCGGCAGGTCACGGCGCACCTGAATCAGGAAGCGCCCGCCGTCGCTGGACGTCGTGTCGCCGAGCAGCATCTCGTTGGCATAAAGCCGCAGGCGCGTTCCGGCGGTTGCCGCGCCCGCCACGAAAAGCTCCGCCCCGTCGATTTCGACGGCCTCGATGCGCAGGTCTGGCGCGGTGCCCGCTGGCTCCGGCGCGGAGACGGCGGCCGGTTCGTCCGTGTCGGGCAAGGCGGCCAGTTCGACCGTAGGCGCGCCTTCGGGTTCCTCGGTTGCGCCGGCCGTCTCGCTCTCATCGGTCAAAGGCGTGTCGCTTTCGGCCGCGGCAGCCGTTTCCGGCTCGGGCGTTACGGTCTCGAGCACCGGCGTCTGCGGACCAGGCGTGGTGATCAGCCGCGATGCCTCGCCCGGCGCCTCGACCAGCGCAAGAACCTCGTTGGAGCCGGCTTCGGGGATGGCGACGACGGCGGTTTCGAGCGATGTCACCACAAGCCCGTCGGGCGCGGTCGCCCGCAGCACGATCTGATAGTCGCCGGGGGCCAGCGGCTCGTCGAGCACGGCAGCGAAATCACCCGTTGGGCCGGCGGTCGCCGTCGCGATGGTGCGGCTGCCGGCGATGATCTCCATGGTCGCGCCGGCCGGTCCGGAGCCCGCAATGACCAGCGATCCGTCCGGCTCGGCGCGCAAGAGATCGAAACGGGGCACGACGGCGGCGAGCGTTGCATCGCCATTGTCCCGCATCTCGTCAGGTTGCGTCGCGACATCGGGCAAGATGCTCTGATCGCCAAGCGTCGGCGGTTCGGCCGTCCGGTCGACCATCGCGACCTCGGTGCCCGTTTCGGCGTCCGGTGAGACTTCGTCTGGCGCCGCGTCGGCGACCGGTTGCGTATCGTCTTCGGTGGGGGTGCCGGCATCGCCGGCAGTTTGCGGCGCCGGATGCTCCAAAGGCTCGGTCGCGACGGTTTCAGTGGGCGCGCCGAAGCGCGACTGCCATGCCTGCCGAACATCGTCGAAATCGACGACGGCCGCCGTCGAGGCGATCGCCGTGCCGGCGGTCAGGGCACCAAACAGCCAAAGTCCCGCATAGGGGTGTGCCATCCATGTCACTCCACGACGCACCGGCGCCCGCAAATCGGTGCGCAGAATCTTACGCGTTCAATCTAGGCCGTTTCGCCGGGGGCTGCAAACGCGGGCCCGGCACAGCCCGCTTGACCTTTTCCCGCACCCGCGCCACAGATCGGCGATGACCGACATTCAATCGATTTGCGTTTATAGCGGCTCCTCGCCCGGCACCGACGACGACTATGGCCGGTCGGCCCACCGGCTCGGTGCTGCGATCGCGGCAGCCGGGCTGCGCCTCGTCTATGGCGGCGGCACCAAAGGACTGATGGGCGCGGTTTCGCGCGGCGTGATGGACAATGGCGGCAAGGTCACCGGCATCATTCCAAAGTTCCTGATGCACAAGGAGGCGACCGAAGACGCGCTCGGCACGCTCGACGAACTGATCGTCACCGAAGACATGCATGAGCGCAAACACGCCATGTTCGAGCGGTCGGACGCCTTCGTGACGCTGCCCGGCGGCATCGGAACGCTTGAGGAGGTCATCGAGATCATGACCTGGGCGCAGCTCGGCCGGCACACCAAGCCGATCGTACTGGCCAATATGGGCGGCTTCTGGAATCCCCTCACCACGCTGCTCGATCACATGCGCGACAGCGGCTTCATCCACACCGGGCACCGGGTCCGGCCGCTGGTGCTCGATACGGTGGACGAAATCGTGCCCGCCCTGCTGGCCGCGGCCAACGGCGCCGAGGGCGACCCGGCGGTGATCGGCAGGCTTTGACCGCCGCCGGACTTCCATCGTTGCATTGACAGACGGATGTCATCGACGTGTGGTTTTGAGGGCGAACATCACCTTCGGAGCCCGCCATGCCACGCCAACTCGCCCTCGCCCTTCTCGCCGCCGCCGCCACGGGTGCGGCCATCGCCGACGGATTTGCCGACACACCGGTGCAACTCGGGCCGCGGCCGTTCTTCCTGATCGACAATATGGACGATGGCGCGCTCAAGGAAGCGCTGGCTGCCTGCCAATCGGGGCCCTTCACGCGCTCGAACTGGTCGATCGGCCATCGCGGCGCGCCTTTGATGTTCCCCGAGCACACGGTCGAATCGAACCGGGCCGCCGCGCGCATGGGTGCTGGCATTCTTGAATGCGACGTGACCTTCACGATGGACAAGGAACTGGTCTGCCGCCACGCGCAGAACGATCTGCACACGACCACCAACATTCTGGCCACCGATCTGGCCGCGACGTGCGTTACACCGTTCACCCCGGCGTCGAACGGCCAGCCGGCGAGAGCCGAATGCCGCACGTCGGAGATCACGCTCGACCAGTTCCGCACCCTGACGCCCAAGATGGACGCCGCCAACCGCAGTGCAACCACGGTCGAGGACTATCTGGACGGCACGGCCGGCTGGCGCACGGATCTTTACGCCGCCGATCCCGCAACGCTGATGACGCATGCCGAATCGATCGAACTGTTCGCGTCGCTCGGTGCGAAGTTCACGCCCGAACTGAAGACGCCATCGGTCGAGATGCCGTTCGGCGGGTTCAGCCAGCAGGACTACGCGCAAAAGCTGATCGACGAATACAAGGCCGCCGGAATACCGGCTTCGGAGGTCTGGGCGCAGTCGTTCAATCTCGAGGATGTGCTCTACTGGATCGAGAACGAGCCGGAATTCGGCGCGCAGGCGGTCTATCTGATCGACCATTATGCGATCGAAGGATGGGACCCGATGGACCCGGCCACCTGGCCGCAGACGATGGAAGAACTGAAGGCCATGGGCGTCAACCATGTGGCGCCGCCGACATGGGTTCTCGTCACCGTGGACAGTGATGGCGCCATGGTTCCGTCCGTCTGGGCCGAGGAAGCCAAGGCGGCCGGTCTCGACATCATCGCATGGACCGTCGAGCGCTCGGGGAACCTGCGCCATGGCGGCGGCTGGTACTATCAGTCGGTGGCCGAGGTCACCGACAATGACGGCGACGTCTTCAACCTGCTGCATGTGCTGCACAAGGCTGTCGGCGTGGTCGGCGTCTTCTCGGACTGGCCGGCAACGACCACCTATTACGCCAACTGTTTCGGTCTGGAATAGATCAGGCGGCGGGCGGCGAGCGTCCGACGATCCGGGCGGCCGCGCGCGCGCTTTGAAAGAGCGACAGGGTGTAAAGCGCGAGCGCGCCCCAGATGAAGCCGAAGGCGACAAGCTGCCAGAACGAGAACGGCTCGCCGAAGATGAAGATCGCGACCAGGAAGATCAGCGTCGGCGTCAGATACTGCATCACGCCGATCGTCGTGAAGCGCAGCAGTTTGGCACCGTTGGCGTAGAGGATCAGCGGGATCGCAGTGACCGGTCCGGCAAGCAGCAACAGCCAGATGTCGCTCCATCCAGTGAGGCCGAAATGGCCGGTGCCCTGCGCGGTCATCCAGACGACGATGGCAAGGCCGGGCACCGACAGAAGCAGCACTTCGAGCATGAACCCCTGCGAGGCGCCCACCGGCAATGTCTTGCGGAAAAAGGCGTAAAGGCCGAACGAAAAGGCCAGCGTCAGCGACACCCATGGCAGGCCGCCCGCGCGCATTGTCAGGATGGCGACGGCGATGACGGCACAGCCGACCGCCAGCGCCTGCAGCCGGTTAAGCCGTTCGCCGAGAAACACCGTCGCCAGGAGCACATTGACAAGCGGGTTGATGTAATAGCCGAGCGCGGCCTCGACCGTGCGTTCGGCGGCGATGGCCCAGACATAGACGCCCCAATTGATCGAGATGAGCCCGGCGGTCAGCGCCGCCTGCGCAAGGGTTTTCGGATCGCGCAGCGCGGCGCGCAGATCGGCGGTGCGGCGCATCAGGATCAGAAGAAGGCCCGCCACCGGCACAGACCAGATCACGCGATGGGCCACCACTTCCCAGGCCGGCATATGGTCGACCGCCTTCATGTAGAAAGGCAAAAGCCCCCAAAAGAGGAACGCGCCGAGCGCAAAGGCAAAGCCGGCGGCGGGTTCGGTGCCCGAACCGGCGCCAGTCTGCCGGTCAGCGCTCATTCCGCCGCCATCAGGCCGGCGGTGCCCCTGTTCTTCATCAGCTTGAAGGTGATCGAATCCATCAGCGCCTGGAAGGAGGCATCGATGATGTTGTCGGACACGCCGACCGTCCACCAGCGCCGGCCGGTCATGTCGGTGGATTCGATCAGGACGCGGGTGATCGCCTCGGTGCCGCCGTTCAGAATGCGCACCTTGTAGTCGACCAGTTCGAGATCGGCGATCTCGCCCTGGTACTTGCCCAGATCCTTGCGCAGCGCCAGATCGAGCGCGTTGACGGGCCCCTGCCCTTCGGCGACCGACATGCGCTGCTCGCCATCGACCGTCAGCTTGACCACCGCTTCGGACAGCGTGATCAGCGCGCCGCGCGCATTGTGGCGGCGTTCGACCACGCAGCGGAACGAATCCACCTCGAAGAAGTCCGGCACTTCGCCGAGCGTCCTGCGGGCCAGAAGCTCGAAGCTGGCGTCGGCCCCCTCATAGGCATAGCCGTCCGCCTCGCGCTCCTTGACGATGGCAATCAGCGTGTCGAGGCGCGGATCGTCCTTGGCGACGGCGATGCCGCGCCGCTTGAGCTCGTTGATGAAGTTGGACTTGCCGCCCTGGTCGGAGACCATGACACGCCGCATGTTGCCGACGCATTCGGCAGGCACGTGCTCGTAGGTCTTGGGGTCCTTGACCAGGGCCGAGGCGTGGATGCCGGCCTTGGTGGCAAAGGCCGATGCGCCGACATAGGGCGCCTGCGCGTCCGGCGCCCGGTTGAGCAACTCGTCAAAGGACCGCGACAGGCGCGTCAGCCCGGCCAGGTTTTCGCCTGAAATGCCGGTCTCGAAGCGCTCCGACCAGACCGGCTTCAGCCCCAGCGTGGCGATCAGCGTGACCAGATTGGCGTTGCCGCAGCGTTCGCCGATGCCGTTCAGCGTGCCCTGCACCTGCCGCACGCCCGCATCGATGGCGGCCAGCGAATTGGCGACCGCCTGACCGGTGTCGTCATGGGCATGGATGCCAAGCCGGTCGCCGGGAACGCCGGCCTCGATGACCGCACGGGTGATCGCACGCACTTCGCCCGGCTGGGTTCCGCCATTGGTGTCGCACAGGACGATCCAGCGCGCGCGAGCCTCAAGTGCGGCGCGGGCGCAATCCAGCGCATAGTCCGGATTGGCCTTGTAGCCGTCGAAGAAATGCTCGCAATCGACCATCGCCTCGCGCCCGGCAGAGATGGCGGCCGCGACCGAGTCGCGGATCGAGTCCAGATTTTCCTCGAGCGAGCAGCCGAGCGCCACATCGACATGATAGTCCCACGCCTTGGCAACAAAGCAGACCGCGTCCGCCGCAGCGCCCGTCAGCGCGGCAAGGCCGGGGTCGTTTGAGGCCGAGACGCCGGCGCGTTTGGTCATGCCGAAGGCGACGAAAGCGGCGTCGCTGGTTCGCTTGCGCTCGAAAAAGGCCGTGTCGGTGGGGTTGGCGCCGGGATAGCCGCCCTCGACATAGTCGATGCCGAACTCGTCCAGCAGCCGCGCGATGGTGATCTTGTCCTCGACCGAAAAATCGATGGCCGGCGTCTGCTGGCCGTCACGGAGAGTGGTGTCGAACAGATAAATGCGATCGCGGGCGGGCATGGATGGCCTCGTTCAGAAAACCCCGGCGTAGTAGAGCACGGCGAGCGTGATCGCAACGACGGCGATACCCTTGGCGATCAGCCCGTAGAGCAGCCATTTGGGCATCTGCGTCTGCGGATTGCGCTCAGCCATGGCCGTGTCTCGGCGGCCAGACATCTGTGTCGTGATCGGGATGCTGCCGGTTTGTTGCGGCGATGTCGCGGACGCGCTGGCCGTCGAGATACTCCTCTTCTTCAGTGGTGCGGCCGTCGCGTTCGACCGCCTCTACAATCCACGGCATCCTCGATTCCACGCCATAGGTCGAAACCGGCGGCACCGATGCCGGATCGTCCAGTGAGCCGAGCGTGATCGTCATGCCGTCAAAGCCAACGGTCTCGAACAGAAGCGGCGTGCCACAGTCACGGCAGAAACCGCGCCGCACCGGTCCCGATGAGTGAAACCAGGCCGGTTCGCCCCGGGTGATTTCAAAGGCCGCCCGTTCGACGCTGGCCAACGGCACGAAATAGTTGCCGACCGCCTTCTGGCACATGCGACAATGACACAAATGCGGGTCTTTGAGCGGCAACGTGACGCGGTAGCGCACCGCGCCGCACTGGCACCCGCCGGAGAGCGATTCGCTCATCGTCTGACCTCCCATGTCGTCACGCGTTCGCCGGTGTCCGGGTCCTTGCCGTCCTTGAGCTGGATGCCCCGTTCAAGCAATTCGTCGCGGATGCGGTCGGCTTCGGCCCAGTTCTTGTCGGCAATCAGGGCGAGGCGGGCATCGATGGCCGTCTGCACGGCATCGAGGTCGACGTCGCCGACCGGAGCCGCCGGCGGCAGACCGAGCAATTCGAGCGCGTCGCGAAGCGGTTCGCCGGCAAGTCCATTGAGGGCGTGGATCGCGTCGACACTGTTGAGGTCGTCGCTCAGCGCATCGATCACGGCTTGCCGCGTGCCATTGCTTATGGCTTCGCCGGCCCGCCGCCACAGGCGCGCCATAAGCGCTTCCGCCTCCTCCAGCCGCCGGACCGAAAAATCGATCGGCTCGCGATAATGGGTCATCAGCATGGCAAGGCGCAGCACCTCGCCGGGCCACGCGCGCCCGCCGAACTTCTCCGTCGCCAGCAGTTCATGGACCGTGACGAAATTGCCGAGCGACTTCGACATCTTCCTGCCCTCGACCTGCAGGAAGCCATTGTGCATCCAGACATTGGCCATGGTCGCCGTCCCATGGGCGCAGCGGCTCTGGGCGATCTCGTTTTCATGATGGGGAAAGACCAGATCGATGCCGCCGCCATGAATGTCGAACACCTCGCCCAGATGATGCGCGCTCATCACCGAGCATTCGATGTGCCAACCCGGGCGGCCGCGAATGTGCGTGCCGCCGAACTCTGCATCCCAGCCCGGCTCGTTCGATCCGCTCTGCTTCCACAGCACGAAATCAGCCGCATCGCGCTTGTGATCGGCGACGGCGACGCGCGCGCCGGCCTTCTGATCGGCGAGATCGCGCCCCGAAAGAGCGCCATAATCCGGCATCGAGCCCACATCGAACAGCACTTCCGCGCCCTCGTCGCCAGTTGCGACATAGGCATGGCCGCGCGCAATCAGGTCGTTGATCATCGCGATCATGCCGGCGACATGTTCGGTGGCGCGCGGCTCATGGGTCGGCGGCAGACAGCCGAGCGCCAGCGCGTCGGCCTGGAACTGGGCGGCGGTCTTCTCGGTCACCGCGCGAATCGCCTCGTTCAGCGGCAGATCGGGATAGTCGCGCAGCGCCCGCGCGTTGATCTTGTCCTCGACGTCGGTAATGTTGCGGACATAGGTGACATGATCGGCGCCATAGACGTGCCGCAGCAGCCGGAACAACACGTCGAAGACGATGACCGGCCGCGCATTGCCGATATGGGCGTAGTCATAGACGGTCGGTCCGCACACATAGAGGCGGACGTTTTCCGGATCGATCGGCGTGAACGGCGCCTTGGCGCGCGTCAGCGTGTTGTAGAGGCGGATCGTGCTGCCGGCGGTTTCGGCCATCTCAGATTATCCTTCCATGCGCCCTCGCGCGCGCCGCTCTTGCCATGCCGGCGACGGCGATGCCAAGCGCCCAACGGCCCCAAGCGGGCGATTTTTGCTTCCGTACGCCGCCACCCGCGTCGCGAGAGCGATGGACGCCTTGCACGCAATCCGTGGTTGCCATTGGTACAATTGAGACGCTTTTTTTGCCCTCCCCCGAAAAATCCCCTGTTCAAGATCGGCAACGAACGGCTACCATGGGCGCCTCTGCGCAAGGCGGAGCCGGGTATCTCGCGGTGGAGTTTGCGCCCCATCTTCCACTGTGCTCGGCCATTTGCTTCTCACGGACCAGGAGCGGCAAATGGCAGATGCCTGGGGCGCCTGCGCAGAGATCACGCCTTGCGGCTGGCGGTTCAGCCCCCCAGGCTGGCCAGCAGCCCGATGGCGAGCGCCGTCATGATCACCGCAATCAGCACGTCGAGCACGCGCCATGCGCCGGGCTTTGCGAACAATGGCGCCAGAAGCCGCGCGCCATAGCCGAGCGAAAAGAACCAGACGAAACTGGCCGTCATCGCGCCGCCGCCAAATGCCACGCGCGCCGCGCCCTCATACCGTCCCGACAGACTTCCCAGCAACACGACCGTGTCCAGATAGACGTGCGGGTTGAGGAAGGTGAACGCCAGGCACGTTGCAATCGCCGCCTTGAGCGGCAGCGGCTTGCCACCCGGCGCCTCGGCCAGAAGGACTGACGGCCGCAGGGCGCGGCGCAGCGCCAGCGCCGCATAGACGAGAAGGAACGCCGCGCCGCCCAGTGTCACGATGGTGATCAGGGACGGGTTGGCGGCGATCAGCGTACCGAGCCCGGCGACGCCGGCGGCGATCAAAAGCGCGTCGGACAGTGCGCAGATCAGGCACAGGATGAACACATGGCTGCGCATCAGCCCCTGACGCAGGATGAACGCGTTCTGTGCGCCAATCGCGATGATCAGCGTCGCGCCGAGCAGGAATCCGGAGAAAGCGGCGGAAAACATCGGACAGAGGCGCCAGAGAGGTCAGAACAGGCTGGGTTGGCTCTCTTCGCCGCCAGTGTCGGTTTTTGCAACCGTTTTCGCCGCGCCCGGCAGCGCGAAGGCGCGCGGTTCGACCGGCTCCTGAACGTCGGGGCCGGCATTGGCCACCTTGTTGACCTTGTCGGACACCGCGATGGCGTCGAACATCACCTGCGCGTCGGGCGCAAAAAGATCGACAATGTCGGCGGGGCCCTGACCGCGCACATCGAGCCAGCGGTCATGGTGCTCGGGCCGCAGCGCGACCGGCACACGGTGGTGGATATGGGACAGATCGTCGGGCGCGGCCATCGTCATGATCGCGCACGTGTCGATCTCGCTGCCATCCTTTCCGATCCATGTTTCATGCAAGCCCGCAAAGCCGACGGGGCCGCCGTCGCGCGGCCGCACCCAAAAGGCCTGCGACTGGCCGGACGCCTTGTCCCGTGCCCATTCGTAAAAGCCCGATGCGGGAATGATGCAGCGCCGGTGACGCATCGCCGCGCGGAACGAGGCCTTTTCCGCCGCGGTTTCCGAACGGGCATTGATCAGAAGCGGGAAGTCCTCGGGATCCTTGACCCAGGCGGGCAGCAAGCCCCAGCGCATCAGAAGCGCGTTGCGATCGGGCAGGTTCGAGCCCTCCGGACGCGTCTCGGCAGCGGTGACGACCAAAAGGGGCTGCGTTGGCGCGATGTTGTAGCGCGGGGGGAAGTCCTCGACCTCGGCCACCCTGAAATAGCGTTCAACCTCTTCGCGAGCATGGGTCAGAGCAAGGCGGCCGCACATCAGCTGTCCCCGTTCATCGGGCGCGCCAGCCGATCATTGCGCGTGGGCGGCGCGGAACTGGTAAAGGTCGGCCGTGCGCTCGGCGCTGAAGACATCGCCTTGAGCCGACGAAAGCCGGTTGCGCTCAAGCTCGATCTCGAGCTGGATGCGCCGGCGATCTTCCTCCGCTGTCGCGGCGGACAGTTCGCGTATCAGCCTGTCGATTTCCTGCTGGGCCGAGTCGCGTTCCGAGCGGGCGTCATGAACCCGGCGGCCGACGGTGTAGGCCTCGTTGAAGGCCAGCGCCATGTCGGCCGGACAGGCATTGCGGTTGATGCCGCCCGTACGGCCCACATTGAGCCCGTTGGCCGGCGTGCAATAGGTGCGGATGCCGCGTTCCCAACCTGTCTGCCAGCTTGCCGCATCGACCGAGATGCCGTGCTTGGTGCAGGCTTCCTGATGCTGGCCGACATAGGTGACGGGAAACCCGCGCGTGCCGTCGGACTCGCCCAATTGCTGCCAGTCGACCACCTGGCACTGTTCCTCGCTGAGCGTCGCGCAGGACGACAACGCCATCATCGCCGCGCCCAAGACGCCGGCCGCCACCAAGTATCGCATTTGAAACCCCATTTGCCGCCCCGGCGGAGCCTATCGCCAAGAGCGGCAATGTGGCAAATGCCGATCGGTCGAATTGGGGGAGCTTTTCACGACAATGGCCGATGCGCGCCATCCAGCGGCCGCCGTTTCGGTGGTGATCCGCGACGAGCAGTCCGGTGCATTCCTGTTGGCGCGGCGCGCCCGTCCGCCTGCCCAGGACCTTTGGGCTTTTCCCGGTGGCCGGGTCCATTGGGGGGAAACGATTCGCCAGGCGGCCATGCGCGAACTGGCCGAGGAAACGGCGCTGACGGCCGATCCCGACAGCCTGAGGGTGGCCGAAGTGGTCGACCTGATCGGCGACGAGAACCTTCGGGGCGCGCCCGAGCACCATTTCGTCCTGACCGTTTTCACCGGAACCGCAACCGGCACGCCGGTGGCCGGCGACGATGCCGCCGAACTGCGCTTCGTCACCGTCGATGAAATGGACGGGCTGGCGATGACGCGAACGACACTTGCGACAGCGAGGCGCCTTGCCGGCCTTTGACCGGCAGCCCACGTAATCGTGACCGGGTGTCATTGGCGCCGAAGGCGGCGGGGCCATAGGCTCTCGGGCATCCCGCACTTGATCGAGGTGCCGCCAATGCCCCGTATCGACCGCTTCGCCGGCCCCATCGCCGCCCTTGCCCTGCTGCTGGTGTCGGGGATGATGATGGCGAGACCCGCCCATGCCGATCCGATCCGTTGGTCTATGGAGGGCTGGAAAACCGACTTCGAAAAGAGTTCCGTCGATCTGGCGCGGATCCTGTCCGGCGGGCCGCCGCGCGACGGCATTCCGTCGATCGACAATCCGGTGTTCGAGTTCGTGCCCGGCCATGACGACCTTGCACCGCAGGAGCCCGTCGTCGGCCTGACGATCGACGGAGACGCGCGCGCCTATCCGCTGCGCATCCTGACATGGCACGAGATCGTCAACGATGTGGTCGGCGGCACGCCCGTTGCGGTCACCTATTGCCCCTTGTGCAATTCGGCGCCGGTCTTCGAGCGGACGGTGGACGGCCGGGTGCTCGAATTCGGCACGACGGGAAAGCTCAAGGATTCCAACCTGATCATGTATGATCGGCAGACCGAGACTTGGTGGCAGCAATTCACCGGCGAAGCGATCGTCGGCGAGATGACCGGCGCAGAACTGACCCTGGTTCCGGCACGGCTGCAATCCTGGGCCGAGTTCTCAGAGGAAAACCCGAACGGGCGCGTGCTGGTGCCCAACAATCCGAACATGCGCGATTACGGCCGCAACCCTTACCGCAGCTATGACACGTCACGCCCCTTTCTCTATGACGGTCAGTTGCCCGAGGGCATCGAGCCGATGGAACGCGTGGTCATCGTGCCGCGCGGCGACGAGGAGCCGCTGATCGTGACGATGCAAACCGTCTCTGAGGCCGGCACCTGGCAAGCCGACGGGCTGGATTTCGTATGGACCGCCGGCCGCGCATCGGCGCTGGACACGACGCGGATCGCCGAAGGCCGCGATGTGGGCACGGTTCTGGTCACGCGCGAGGGGAGCGACGTGCCTTATGATGTGACGTTTGCCTTCGTTGCCCATGCCTTTCATCCCGGTGTCACGATCGTCGGCCAGTGATGGCGGCAGAACCTGCAAGCTTGTTTGTGCCCCAATTGGATGCCAGATACCGACGCGACAGGTGAACAGGGGATTGACGATGCTGCGCGCATTGTGTGTCAGCAAACCGGCGGTCGTGGCCGGACTGGCGTGGATGATGGCGCTCGCTCCGGTTGCCGGAAATGCACAGCCGGTGGCCTATGACGAGAAACTGGGCAGGCTGGCCGAAGTTCTCGGCTCGATCCATTATCTGCGCAACCTGTGCACGGAGCCGAGCAATCGCTGGCGTGACGAGATGGAACAATTGCTGTCGGTCGAAAAGCCGGAACCGCTGCGGCGCGCCCAGCTCATCGCGGCCTTCAACAAGGGCTATCGCAGCTTCGACAGCGTCTACACGCGCTGCACCGACCAGGCGCGGCTGTCGGCCGACCGCTATGTCGAGGAAGGGCGGACGCTGGCGCTTGACCTTGCGAGCACCTATGGCGCGCAGTAGCGCGCGATCGTTAACGATTGTACGATCTTCGCAATTACAAACGGGCGGCGTGTGTTAGATAGGGACAGTGCGTACCGGCGGGCTTGTGCCGGAGAAGACGGGAATTGCATCATGGAAACAGAACAGAAGATCGATGCGCTGGACGATGCGATCGCCCTTGAAAAACGGCGTGCCGCCCGCGAGATGCAGTCCGAAATCTGGGCAGATGGCATGCTTGAGGGCATCGAGACCGATATTCTGGCGGACGCTGCCATGGCGACCGCCCTTGAAGAGATCGTCGGCGAAAATGGCGAGGATGCCGCACTGGCGGTGATCGACGACATTCGCCAGCGTCTGGTGGCCGGCGAGTTCACCCGGCTGCGCACGCTGCAATAGGAACCCCTGTACGCGGCGAAAGCCGGGAGACAATGGCTGTGCCGACCGACATCCGCTCCGAGGCAAACCGAGCCGTCCGGGCGACGGTCGCGGCACTGGCTGCGATGGCGCTTCTGGCGACCGGTCCGGCTGCGGCCAGCAATGCGCAGGATGTCATCGCACCGCCGCCCTCCGGTGTCATTCCCGTTCCTGCGCCGATGATCGGCGCCGAAGACCCCGACAACCCGCTGGCCGCGCCGCCCGCCATCCCGCGCGGCGGCGATCCGGCGCGCAACCAGGCGGGCGCCAGCGAGACCACGGTCGAATTTTCCGACGACGTATCGCTCCTGCCCGCGCCGGTCAGGCGAATGCGCGAACTGATCATGGAGGCGGCCCGGTCGGGCGATCCCGAACGGCTGCGGCCGCTGATCGGCACCGGCGCGGACACGACCCGGCTGTCGCTCGCCGAGGTCGAAGGCGATCCGGTGGACTATTTCAAGTCGATATCGGGCGATTCGGAAGGCCATGAGATGCTGGCCATCCTGCTGGAGGTCTTCGAGGCAGGCTATGCGCGGTTCGATGCTGGCGGCGAGGCCGAACTCTATGTCTGGCCCGATTTCTTCGCCAAACCGCTCGACTCGCTGACGCCCGAGGAGCGGGTAGACCTGTTCAAGCTGGTCACCGCCGGCGACTATGAGGACATGGTCGGCTTCGGCTCCTACATCTTCTTCCGCGCCGGCATCACCCCCGAGGGCCGCTGGCTGTTCTTCGTCGCCGGCGACTGATCAGGGGATCTGGGTCTGGTGATGCTGGACCAGGCTCCAGTCATCGTTTTTTCGGGCATAGGTCGATGTGCACAAGGCCCTGTAGGGCGCGGAGCCGCGGCGGCGCCCTTCGGCGCGATAGGCAAGCACGATGACGCCGCTTGCCGGGCTCGCGGTCGTCTGATCGGTCATGGCGACGAGGTCCCAGCGCGGGACATGCTCCGTCCGTTGCTGTAGCTGGGCGCCCAGCATCATGCCGACGGGTTCGGGAAATGCCATTACGCAGAGGCCGGACATGGCGGCGCTCAGGCGTTCGCGGCACCCGGTCCACAACTGCTCTTCCATCTGCCAGATCGTCTCGCTCATCGTTCTCCCCGGTCCACCGTCGACATCGTCACAAACATGACAGTTCTAGGCGCGGCACCGGGCGGTGGCCACCAACCAAAGGATGAACCGAAAGGAGCGGTCGCCCGACCGTTTCAGACCGGAAGTGCCTCGTTGAACAGCACTTTTTCGCCCTTTGACGGGGTGACGATCTCGCCCTCCCACATGACCCGTTCGCCGCGGACAATCGTGCCGACCGGCCAGCCGGTCACGTCCATGCCGTCGAACGCGGTCCAGCCCGCCTTGGTTCCCGCATCCACATGCCGGATGGTTTCGCTGCGCTTGAGATCGACGATGGTGAAGTCGGCATCATAGCCCTTGGCGATGCGCCCCTTGGTGGCGATGCCGAAGAGGCGCTGCTGGCCGTGCGCGGTCAAGTCGACGAACCGTTCCAGGCTGAGCCGGCCCTTGCTGACATGATCGAGCATGACGGGGACCAGATACTGGACGCCCGGCATGCCCGAGGGCGAGGCCGGATAGGGCTTTTGCTTTTCTTCCAGCGTGTGCGGCGCATGGTCCGAGCCGAGCACGTCGATCACGCCCTGCGCGATGCCCTTCCATATCCCGTCGCGGTGGCGCGCCTCGCGGATCGGCGGGTTCATCTGGATCAGCGTGCCGCGTTCCGCATAGTCGTCGGCGGTGAAGGTCAGATGGTTGGGCAGCGCCTCGCAGGTGGCCACATCCTTGTTCTGCGCGAGGAACTCGATCTCCTCGGCTGTCGAGATATGCAGGACATGGATGCGCGCGCGGTTGTCCCGCGCGATCCGTACGAGCCTTTTGGTGCATTTGAGCGCCGCCTCGACATCGCGCCACACCGGATGCGACGACGGATCGCCCTCGATACGTTCGCCCGCACGGTCGCGCAGCCTGTATTCGTCCTCGGAATGAAAGGCAGCCCGACGGCGCGTGTTGCGCAGGATCGCCGCAACGCCCTCATCGTCCTCGACGAGGAGATCGCCGGTCGACGAGCCCATGAACACCTTGATGCCGGCCGCCCCCGGCAACCGTTCCAGTTCGCCGACGATGCCGGCGTTCTCGTGCGTGCCGCCGACCCAGAAGGCAAAATCGCAGTGCATCCGTCCGGTGGCGCGCGCGATCTTGTCGGCCAGCGCCTCCTCTGTGACGGTCAGCGGGTTGGTGTTGGGCATCTCGAACACGGTCGTCACGCCGCCGAGCACGGCCGCGCGCGAACCGGTCTCCAAGTCCTCCTTGTGCTCGAGGCCAGGCTCGCGGAAATGCACCTGACTGTCGATCACGCCGGGCAGAACGTGCAGGCCGGTGCAGTCGATGACATCGCCGGCTGCGGCGGTATCGATCGTGCCGATGGCCGCGATGCGGCCGTCGGCGATGCCGACATCGCGCACGCCGATGCCGTCATGATTGACCACGGTTCCGCCCTTGAGAACCGTGTCGAACGTCTGTGTCATCTGCCTGTCCCCGCTGTCTTGCCGTTGCCGTGTGATCGGCTTACGTATCGGCCAATCGGTTTGCAAGGAAAGCTGACATGCCGTCTCTGGTTTTGCCCGGCCGGGCCGTGATCGCCGTGACCGGCGAGGACGCCGCGCACCTTCTGCACAATTTGCTGACCTGTGATATCGAGGCACTTTCGCCGGGCGTGGCGCAGCCCGGCGCGCTGCTGACGCCGCAGGGCAAGGTGATGTTCGACTTCCTCGTCGCGCGTGACGATGACGGCTTCCTGATCGATATCGATGGCGCGCAGGCCGACGCTTTCCTCAAGCGCATGACGCTCTACAAGCTGCGCTCCAAGGCCGATTTTTCCGTGCGCGATGAACAGGTTGTGACCGTTTCCTGGGACGATGAATCGGGCGGTTCGCAGATTGATTCAAGCGTGCACCTGCGTGACCAACGGTTCGCGGCCACCGCCGTGACCCGCGCCATCGTTCCGTCGGGCACGGTGCTGGCGGACGCGGCATCGGAGCGGGACTGGCACCGTCTGCGCATCGACAATGGCGTCGTGGAAAGCGGCACCGACTTCGCGCTGGGCGATGTGTTCGGCCATGACATCTCGCTCGACCAGAATGGCGGGCTCGACTTCAAGAAGGGCTGCTATGTCGGCCAGGAGGTGGTGAGCCGGATGCAGCATCGCGGCACGGCGCGGCGGCGCGTGGTGATCGTATCGGGCGACGCAGCGCTGCCTGCGACCGGGGCGGAGATTACCGCCGGCGGCAAGCCGGCGGGCACGCTGGGTACCGTGGCCGGCGACCGCGCTCTGGCGATCGTCCGTCTCGACCGGATCAGGACAGCGGCCGACACGGGCGCGCCGGTGCTTGCCGGCGATATTGCGGTGCGCGCGGATCTGCCGCCGGGCGTCAGCTATCGGTGGCCGGCGAGCACGGCGGACACCGGCAATGCCTGACAAGGCCGGCGCTCCGCCGCGCGCCTGGCAGCGCATGCTGTCGGGCCGGCGGCTCGATCTGCTCGACCCCTCGCCGCTCGACATCGAGATCAGCGACATCGCGCACGGGCTCGCGCGCGTGGCGCGCTGGAACGGGCAGACCCGCGGCGATCATGCCTTTTCGGTTGCGCAGCATTGCCTGGCAGTCGAGCAGATCGTGCGCCGGCTGAAACCGGATGCGGACCGGACGCTGCTCTTGATGGCGCTGCTCCACGATGCGCCCGAATATGTCATCGGAGACATGATCTCGCCGTTCAAGCACGTGATGGGCGGCGACTACAAGGCGGTCGAAGGCCGGCTGCACATGGCGATCCATCTGCGCTTTTCCCTGCCAGCCGAAACACCTTCCGCCGCCAGGAAACTGATCAAGCGCGCCGACATGATCGCCGCCTTTCACGAGGCGACGCGGCTCGCCGGTTTCACAATTGCCGAGGCGGGCACCTATTTCGGCCGGCCGCGCACGGTGACTGCCGACGGTTTGCCGCTGACGCCGCAGCCCTCGGCCACCGTCGAGGCCGCCTTTCTGGCGCGGTTCGCCGAACTGGAACAGCCGCCGGCTCGACCCGGCGAAAAGGGCTGAGCGATGCCCTATCTCGCCGTCTGTTCGCTCGCCCGAATTGCCGATACGGCACGCCGTCACGCGCCGAGCCACATGCTGACGGTGATCAGCGGCGATCCGGACGTACAGCGCCCGGAATCGGTGGAGCCTGACCATCATCTGCGCCTTGCCATGAACGACGTGTTCCGGGATGTGCCCGGCCTCGTTACGCCCGCCGAGGACCATGTTCGGGCGATCATCGACTTCGGCCGCAATTGGGACCGGACCGCGCCGATGCTGATCCACTGCTTTGCAGGCGTGTCGCGATCGACGGCCAGCGCCTACATGATCGCGCTGGCGCTCAATCCCGATCTCGATGCGATGATGGCAGCGCGGCTGTTGCGGCTGCGTTCATCGACGGCGACGCCGAACCCGAAACTTGTCGCCATTGCCGACGATGTTCTGGGGCGCGGCGGCGCGATGGTCGACGCAATCCGGTCCATCGGACGCGGCGCGGATTGTTTCGAGGGCGCACCGTTCGTCTTCCCCGTGTCGGACGATCACGCCGGCCAGTTCTGAAATTTCAGCGCATAGGCGTTTTCCAGGCCCGGGCGGACATTGCAGCGGTCGACATCGCCCCTGGCCCACTTGCAGACCTTGGGGTCCATCACCTTGCGCCAGAGCGGCGGAATGGCCGCCAGCACGAACGAGCCGGGATAGCCGCTGGGCAGATGCGGCAGATCGTCGAAATTGCGCAGCGCCTGATAGGGCCTGAGCGGATTGGCGTGGTGGTCCGAATGGCGCTGCAGATGGAACAGCATCAGGTTGGAGACGATGTGGTTGGTGTTCCACGAATGGCGCGGTTCGCACGGCCCGTAGCGCCCGTTCGGCTTGCGGTCGCGCTTGAGGCCGTAATGCTCGACATAGTTGGCCATCGACAGATGGAACCATGCCACCGCATGGCTGATCGCGATGAAGGGCAGGACGATCCAGCCGAGAAACGCGACGAGCAGCGCGGCGACCGCAAGCGCGATGGCGTAGCCCTGCAGGAGATCGTTGCGCCAGTGCCAGAAGGGCAGGCCCTTCTTTTCGAGCCGCTTGCGCTCCAGCGCCCAGCCTTCGGCGACGACGCTGGGGATCTCGCGCGCGGCGAATGCGTAGAGGCTTTCGCCGAGCCGGCCCGACGCACGGTCTTCGGGCGTTGCCACCTGCACGTGATGGCCGCGATTGTGCTCAAGGCAGAAATGGGCATAGCCGCTCAGCGCACACATGATCTTGGCGCCCCACTGGTCGAGACGGTTCGGCTTGTGGCCGAGTTCATGGGCGACCGTCAGCCCTGTGCCGGACGAGGCGCCCGCACCGACGGCGAGCAACAGCCACGCCCAGACCGGCACGGGCTGGGTGGATGCGACGATTGCCGGTACGAGAAAGCTGGCCCAGAAGACCGGCACCGACAAAAACAGCAGCGCCCGGTAATATTGGTCCTCGGACAGCGCGCCGACGACCGCTTCGGGCGGATTGTTGGGGTCGCTTCCGACCACCATGTCGATCAGCGGCGTTGCGACGTAATAGACGAGCACGGGAAGCAGCGCCCAGACCGGATTGCCGGTAGCCCAGAGCGCCAGCGCGCCGATCGCCGGGACTGACGGTGTCAGGACCGAGATGATCCAGAGCCATCGCTTCCGGTCGACATAGCGGATTTCGCCGCCATCATCGGTGGTTGCCACGAAGATCATGCAAACGCATTCCGTTGGTTGACGTTTACGTCAACTGTGCCCGAGAACCGGGGGCGAGTCAAAAGGGGCCTGCCGTCGTTCAATCCCGGTCCAGAACGATGTCGAGGCCCAGATCGAGCGTTGGCGCGGCCATGGTGATCTTCGACGTCGAGATGAAGTCGACGCCGGTCTCGGCAATGGCCGCCACCGTATCCAGATCGACATTGCCAGAGGCTTCCAGCTTGACCTTGCCACCATTGTGGGAGCGGTTGATCGCCACGGCCTGACGCAGCAGATCGGGCGTCATATTGTCGAGCAGCACGATGTCGGGGGCCGCCGGCAGCGCCGCGCGCAACTGGTCGAGCGTGTCGACCTCGATCTCGACCATGACGGTGTGGCCGACATGGGCGCGCGCATTGCGCACGGCCTCGGCCACCCCGCCCGAGACGGCGATATGGTTGTCCTTGATCAGCACCGCGTCATCGAGACCGAACCGGTGGTTGCTGCCGCCACCGCAGCGCACGGCATACTTGGCCAATGTGCGGTGGCCGGGCACGGTCTTGCGCGTGTCGCACACCCTGGCGTGGGTGTGGGCGATGGCGGCGGCAAACCGCGCGGTGTGCGTTGCAATGCCCGACAGCATCATCAGATAGTTGAGCGCGACACGCTCCGCCGACAGGATCACGCGGGCATTGCCGCTGATGGCGGCGACAATGGTGCCCGGCTCGACCGTGTCGCCATCGGCGACATGCGCGACGAGCCGAAGACCGCTTCCGATGGCCGCAAAAGCCGCTTCGGCCAGCGGCAGCCCGGCAATCGTCCCGTGCTCGCGGCTGGCGATGACGGCCCGCGCGGTCATGTCCGGCGCGATCGTCGCATCGGTCGTGATATCGCCGGCCCGGCCGAGGTCTTCGAGGAGCGCCGCGCGCACGGCGTCCTCGACCATCAGGGCGGGCAGGCTGGGGGGATATGATTGTATGTCGGGCATGGCGGTCTCCGGCGGCGGCGCCACGAAGACCCGGCGTCATGGAAATGTCAACGTGCCATGCCAAACAGGCCGCATCCGCTTGCATTCCCCAACCGCCCAAGAGGTTTCCATGGCCGCCCTTTCCGCCACCGTGTCCCGCCGTCTCGTGCTGCGCGCGGGTGCCGCCATCGCCGCCGCTGCCGCCGCACCGCGCGTCGCATTGGCGCAGAACGAGCCTGACGTGACCGCGATCATCCTGTCGGACCTGCACTCGCCCTATAAACGCCTGCCGCAACTGGTGGCGGCCGTGCGCAACCGCGCCGCCGAAGCGGGCGGCAAGGTGATCATCGTCATCAATGGCGACATGTTCGAACGCGGCAATGTGGTGGCGCTGCGCAGCCGCGTCGCGCCGGACCTGCTGGCGCTCGACAAGCTCAGCCAGATCGCGCCGGTCTTCTTCAACATCGGCAATCACGAGACGGCCGTTCTCGAAGACATGGCCATCTTCACGCGCGAGGCAACGGCGCGCGGCGTGCATGTGATGAGCAACATCATCGACGCGCGCACCGGCGAACTGCTGGCGCCGGCGGCCCTTTCGATCGGCGTGCGCGACAAGCGCGTGGCGCTCGCGGGGCTTGCGACCGACAACATCTTCACCTACCGGACGCCGATCCGCCCGACGCTGACCATCCCGCAACCGGTCGCTTGGGCGGAAAGCCTGATGGGCGGGCTGACGCGCGAAACCGATGCGGCGATCGTTCTCAGCCATGCCGGCGTCGCCGCCGACAAGGCGATGCTCGCCTCCCTTCCCGAGCGCACGCTGCTGATCGGCGGGCACGATCATCTGGATTTCACCCATGCGGAGCCGGGCCTTGCCTATGTGCATCCGGGCTCGTGGGGGAACGGGTTCACCATCGGCTCCATGACCTTCAATGCCCAAGGCGGCGCGGACACGACCTTCGAAGGCGTTGCGGTTGCCGCCGATGACGATCCGGACAGCGACATCGGCAATGCGGTGGTCACCGCCATGAACGAACATCTGACCGACGAGGACCGCGCCATCGTGGGCTCTGTCTCCGAAACGCTCGACCTGCCCAATGCCATCCTGTTCGCGACCGAGGCGGTACGCGAGGCGACCGGCGCGGACATTGCCTTTCTCGGCCACACCACGTTCGGCACGGGGCTCGAGGCAGGCGAGATCAGCCGCTACGATTTCAACGCCTATGTCCGGTTCGACGGCGATCTTCGCACCGTGAACATCGGCGGCGAACGGCTGGCGGCGATCATGGAACGGGCCAACCAGCACACGGCGACCGCGCTCGACCAGCGCACGGGCGATTTCGTCCACGCCGCCGAACTCGATATCGACCCGACCGCCACCTACACCGTCGCCGTCAATGGCTGGACCGCGATCAACCAGACCGCCTATCTGGGCACGGACGATCTGGAATTCGCCGAAGTGCCGGACCTGCGGCTCAAACAGGTCGTCGCCGACGCTCTGGCGGCCAATGGTGGGTGACCTTTTCACCTCATCCTGAGGTGTGAGGCAATCATCGCCCTCGCCCTTCGAGGCTCGCTACGCTCGCACCTCAGGATGAGGGCGATGATTGCCGAGCCTCGAAAGGCATGGCGAAAAGGTCAACTCTTTAGAAAATCCTCCACCGCCGACTCGGCCTGATCGAGCGTCAGCAGCGTGCGGCGGGCCCAGTTCGGGTCCTGGTCCGGGAAATCGGTGCGGAAATGCCCGCCCCGGCTCTCGGTCCGGTTGAGCGCCGATATGGCGATCAGTTTGGCGGTCGTCAGCACGTTGGCGAACCGCGTGTCATCTTCGGTCTCGTCTTCCAGCGCAACGATGGCACGCAGCGCCTGGCGCATGCCGGCCGCATCGCGCAAAACGCCCAGATGGGCGCTCATGATGGCGCGCAGCCTTGTCATGCCCGCATGATCGCCTTCGGTGATCGCATCAGGCGCATCGACGGACCTGTCAGCCCAGTCATCTGGTGCCGGATCGCCGCCGTCGGCCTTCAAGGCATCGGCGACGCGCGCGGCGAACACCACCGCCTCCAGAAGCGAATTGGAGGCAAGCCTGTTGGCGCCATGGGCGCCGGTCGAGCTGCACTCGCCGCACGCCCAAAAGCCGGGCAGCGACGTGCGGCCGTCCTCGTCGGTCCAGATGCCGCCCATGAAATAGTGTGCTGCCGGCGTCACCGGGATCAGGTCGGTCGCCGGATCGATGCCCGCGTCGGCGCAATAACCGTGAACGGTCGGGAACTCGCCGGCAAAGTCGTGGATCGCCGTGCGGCAATCGAGAAACGCGCCGCGGCCCGCCTGCACTTCGGCGAAGATGCCGCGCGCCACCTCGTCGCGCGGCGCCAGCTCGGCGTCCGGGTGCAGCGGCACCATGAAACGTTCGCCCGCGCCGTTGACCAGCGTCGCGCCATGGCCGCGCAGCGCCTCGGTCGCCAGCGGTGCGGGGTCCTTGTCGACATCGATTGCGGTGGGGTGGAACTGCACGAACTCCATGTCGGCCATGCGGGCGCCGGCGCGCGCGGCCATGCCGATGCCGCCGCCGCGCGCCTCTGTCGGGTTGGTCGTCACCGCGTAGAGATGGCCAACGCCGCCGGTCGCCATGATGACATCGGATGCGCGGAGGGTTTCGCGTTCGCCCTGCCCCGCCTCGCCGCGCGCGATCACGCCGGTGACGCGGCCAGCATCGGTGACCAGTTCTTCGGCCACATAGCCTTCGAGAACGCGCACATGGGCCGCCTTGCGGATCGCCTCGACCAGCGCCTGCATGATGGCGCGGCCGGCCATGTCGCCCTTGACGCGCACGATGCGCGAATGGCTGTGCGCCGCTTCGCGGCTGACGGCGAGCTGGCCTTCCAGATCGCGGTCGAACGGCACGCCGAATTCCAGAAGATCGTGCACGCGGTCCGACGCTTCCGCCGCCATGCCGGCGATGATCGCCTCGTCAACGATGCCGTCGCCGGCGGCGATGGTATCGTTGACATGGCTTTCGATCGTGTCGCCCGGCGAGACGGCGGCGGCAATGCCCGCCTGCGCCCAGGCCGACGATGCGCCGCGGCCGATCGGCGCGGCGGCAAGGATGGTGACCGGACGCGGCGCCAGTTTCAGCGCGCAGAACAGCCCGGCCAGACCGCCGCCGATGATGAGGATGGGGGCGGTCATGCGCCGGTTGTCCCGAACTCATCGGCCTTTTGGCTCGCTTCCCCCCACCCTGTATCCCTCCCCTCCAGGGGGAGGGAGAGCGTCGGCACGGCGCTCGGCGGCGGTGTTAGAGCTTGGCTCGGGCTGCGGGGAAAGAGACCGTGAGTTGATGTCGTCCTTCCCCCTGGAGGGGAGGGATACAGGGTGGAGGGAAGGCGTATGCCGCGCCGAATGCTTGCAGAAAAAATCAATTCTTCAGGTTCACCATGCGCTCCACCGCCCGCCTCGCCCGAGCGGCGATGGCGGGATCGACCGTCACCTCCTCCTTCATCTCGCACAGAGCATCGAGGATCTTGGGCAGCGTGATGCGCTTCATGTGCGGGCACAGATTGCACGGCTTGACGAATTCGACCTCGGGAACCTCGGACTGGATGTTGGACGCCATCGAGCATTCGGTGACCAGCAGCACCTTGGGCGGACGCTGGTCGCGCACATAGTTGATCATGCCGGCGGTCGAGCCCGTATAGTCGGCCATCTCGACGACATCGACCGGGCATTCGGGATGGGCGATGATCTCGATCTCCGGATCGGCATCCTTATAGGCCTGCAGTTCCTCGGCGGTGAACCGCTCATGGACCTCGCAATGGCCCTTCCAGGTCAGGATCTTCACATCGGTCTGGGCGGCGACATTCTGGGCGAGATATTCGTCGGGAATACACAGAACCGTGTCGGCGCCGAAACTCTCGACCACCTGCACGGCGTTGGACGAGGTGCAGCAAATGTCCGTCTCGGCCTTCACCTCGGCGGACGTGTTCACATAGGTGACGACCGGAACGCCCGGATAGCGTTCGCGCAGAAGGCGCACATCGGCGCCGGTGATCGATTCCGACAGGGAGCAGCCGGCCTTCATGTCCGGGATCAGCACCGTCTTGTCCGGGTTCAGCAGCTTGGACGTCTCGGCCATGAAATGGACGCCGCACTGGACGATGATCTCGGCATCGACCTGGGTGGCTTCCTTGGCGAGTTGCAGGCTGTCCCCGACAATGTCGGCGACGCAATGGAAGATCTCCGGCGTCTGGTAATTGTGCGCCAGGATCGCCGCGTTGCGCTCTTTCTTCAGCCGGTTGATCGCCGCCACATAGGGCGCATAGACCGGCCATTCGATCTTCGGGATGTGATGGGCGACGCGCTCGTAAAGATGCGCCGTCTCGCGCTCGATTTCGGCGTTCCATTCAAGCGGCGGGCGGGCGATGACGCCGAAACGCTCGGCGGCGCCGTTTCCCGAATGTGCCGGCTTGGGGGTTTCGGCCTCCGCTCGCATGGGAGCCTCCCGATAAGAAAAGACATGCCCTTCATGTGGGCGCCGCGCGGTTCTAGGACAACATGCACCGTCAACGCAATTGGACATCCGGAACGGGCGGTTGACATTCATCGAAATATCATGAATTTTCGATATATGGACAAGCATCGATCGATCGAGGCGCTCGCGGCCCTGGCTCATGAAACCCGGCTCGACGTCTTCCGCCTGCTCGTCAAGCAGGGCGCGGACGGTATGGCCGCTGGCGACATCGGCGACCGTCTGGCCGTCAGGCAGAACACGATGAGCGCCAATCTGGCCGTTCTGAGCCGCGCGGGGCTGGTGCGATCGAAGCGCGACGGCCGCTCGGTCACCTATTTTGCCGACTTTGACGGCATGCGCGGCCTTCTGGGGTTCCTGATGGAGGATTGTTGCGGCGGCAACCCGCAGCTGTGCCAACCGCTGCTCGATGAAATCGCTTGTGCCTGCTGAGGACACGCCATGACCGACAAGACCTTCAATGTCCTGTTCCTGTGCACCGGCAACTCCGCCCGGTCGATCATCGCCGAGGCCATCATGAACCGGGTCGGCCAAGGCCGGTTCAAGGGGTTTTCGGCCGGTTCCCAACCCAAGGGCGAGGTTCACCCCTACACGCTCGATCTCCTCAAGACGCTGAATTACAACACCGATTTCGCGCGCTCGAAGAACTGGGAAGAGTTCGCCGAGCCAGGCGCGCCGCAGATGGATTTCGTCTTCACCGTGTGTGATTCGGCGGCCGCGGAGACCTGCCCGGTCTGGCCCGGCCAGCCGATGAGCGCCCATTGGGGCGTGCCGGACCCGGCGGCTGCCGAAGGTACCGACGCCGAAAGGCATTTTGCCTTCTCCGACACTTATCGGATGCTGGAAGGCCGTATCTCGGTCTTCACCAGCCTGCCGATCGCCGGCCTCGACCGGCTGGCGCTGCAGAAGCGATTGGACGATATCGGCAAGGCCTGACGAAAGCCCATCATGACCAAAGACCATGGCGCCCCCTGGCGCGACGATCCTTCCATGCCGAATCTCGACGACGGCGAACTCGGCGAGATCGATTTCCACGCGATCCACAATATGGCGCCATCGCTGCACAGGCCGCGTGTGCTGATGTTGTACGGATCGCTGCGTGAGCGGTCATTTTCGCGCTTTTTGACCTATGAAGCGGCCCGGATTCTGGACCGGTTGGGCGCCGAGGTGCGCGTGTTTGACCCGTCCGGCCTGCCGCTGGTCGACGATGTTTCCGCCGATCACCCCAAGGTCGAGGAGTTGCGGCAACTGTCGCTGTGGTCGGAGGCGCACGTGTGGTGCTCGCCCGAGCGGCACGGCGCGATGAGCGGCGTTATGAAGACGCAGATCGACTGGCTGCCGCTGTCGCCGATCGGCGGCATCAGGCCGACGCAGGGTCGCACACTGGCCGTCATGCAGGTCTGCGGCGGATCGCAGAGCTTCAACGCGGTCAACCAGATGCGGATCCTGGGCCGCTGGATGCGGATGATCACGATCCCCAACCAGTCCTCGGTCGCAAAAGCCTGGCAGGAATTCGACGACGACGGGCGCATGAAGCCGTCAGCCTTCTACAATCGTGTCGTCGACGTGATGGAGGAGTTGGTGAAGTTCACGCTTCTGACGCGCGACCGCTCCGCCTATCTGACCGATCGCTATTCGGAGCGCGTCGAAAGCGTCGAGCAGGTGCACAAGCGCGTCAGCCTGCCGAAGATCTGACGTCTTGGCGGCGCAGCTTCACTGCCGGTCGCCGCGCACCGAGATGACGACCGCGCCGGCGACGATCAGCGTGGCGCCGATCACGGTTGCAGTGGCCAGACCCTGGCCGAACAGGGCGAAGTCATAGGCCGCCGCGAACACCAGCGTGAGGTAGAACAGCGGGACGGCGAAGCTGGCATCGGTCCGGCGGAGCGCCTGGATGAAGAGCGCCTGGGCGCTGACCATCGCGATGCCCAACATGGCGAGGAGCAGCCATTGCTGCGCAGAGACGCCGGTCCAGACCGCCGCCGCAGCCGTGCCGGCGATCATCGTGCCGATCAGATTGTTGATGATCAGGATGCGCAGCGGCGGTTCGGTGTCGCTGAGCCGCTTGATGAAGACGGCTTCGGCGCCCATCAGCAAGGCCGCGCCAAGCGCCAGAAGGGCCGCCAAGTGAAAGGCGTCCGTGCCGGGCCTGAGCAGCACGATCGCGCCGCACACGGAAATCGCCGCCGCCGTCCAGCGCCAGCGGCCGATCCGCTCGCCAAGAAAGGCGATGGCCAGGCCCATTGTGACGAGCGGGCTGAGAAAGCTGATCGCGGTGGCGTCGGCAAGCGGGATGCGCGCGGCGGCAGCGAACATCAGCGTCACGCCTGCCCAGCCGCAAACCGACCTGCCGACATGGAGCGACCATCGCGCGCCGGCGAAATCCGGCCGGAGCCAGAGCGCGAAAAACGACAGCGTGATCAGCGCGAAGGCGAATCGGCCGGCGCTGATCTGCAGCGGGTGCAACGCTTCGCCGCCGGCCCCCAATCCGAGCGCCTTGGCGATCAGCGTGGTGGCGGCAATCAGGGCACTTGCTGCGACCATGGCACCCAGCGCGACCATCCGGCCGCGGCGCGGGTCGGTGTTTGCGCGAGCGGAAGCGGGCGGCGGCTCCGCCCGGTCTGTACTGGCCGGGTTACCCATGTCAGCGTTCGGCGAACGCCAGACGCAGGCCGAGGGCGGCAAAGGCGGCGGCAAACGAGCGCTTCATCCAGCGCATGACGGCCGGACGGTTCACCACCTGATCGCGTGCCAGCGCCGCGAACGCGCCATAGCCGACAAAGACGATAAAGGTCAGCGCCATGAAGACGAGCGCCAGGCCGAGCATCAGAAGCGTCGGATGGGTCGCCGTCGCCGGCACGAATTGCGGCAGGAAGGCGAGAAAGAACAGCGACAGCTTCGGATTGAGCACGTTCAGCGCGATGCCGCTGGTGACGATCTTGCGCGGCGCCAGGCGCCGGCGCTCTTCGCCCACGTCCAGCGCGCCGCCCGAACGCAGGATCGTCCACGCCATGTAGAACAGGTAGATCACGCCGAGATATTTTATCGCCTGAAACGCCAGCGCGCTGGCGTGCAGGATGGCCGCGAGACCGACGATCGACGCCATGATGTGCGGCACGATGCCGAGCGTGCATCCGATGGCGGCGAAGACGGAGGCGCGGGCGCCCTGCCCCAGCCCGATGGCCAGCGTGTAAAGGACACCGGTTCCGGGCAGCAGGACGACGATGATCGAGGTGATGAGAAATTCGGCGGTCATGGCGGCACACTATGTCGGTTCGGCCGGCATCGCCAGCCTTTCGGTTCAGCAGGACTTCACTGACGCGACAGAAAAATTGGTTTGGATTGCAATCTGGCCGAGCGTACTGTTCGAGCCGTTTCGGGAGATCGATCCATGTCAGCACAAGCCACGACGGACACACGCTCGGACTATCCCTGGCTGATCATCGCGAGCGGCTGTCTGATCGCCGCGCTGACGTTCGGCCCGCGTTCGGCGATGGGTTTCTTCCAGATCCCGATGCTCGCCGACACCGGCTGGACGCGCACCGATTTTGGCCTTGCCATGGCGATCCAGAACCTGATGTGGGGGCTCGGCCAGCCCTTCTTCGGCGCCATCGCCGACCGGTTCGGCACATGGCGCGTGCTCGCCCTCTCCGGCCTGATGTATGCGACCGGCCTGTTCCTGATGGCAACGCCCGATTCGCTCTGGTACCTGCATATGGGCGGCGGCGTACTCGTCGGCATGGGCATCGCGGCGGGCTCGTTCGGCATCGTTCTGGCGGCGTTCGCCCGTAACGTCACCGCCGAGCAGCGCTCTTTCGCCTTCGGCATGGGCACGGCCGCGGGCTCGGCGGGCATGTTCCTGTTTGCGCCGATCAGCCAGACGCTGATCGATGCGTTCGGCTGGCAGGATTCGCTGCTGATCATGTCAGCACTGATGCTGCTCGTTCCGGTGCTCGCCATTCCGCTGCGCGGCAATTCCGCTTCGGGCCGGACAAGCCAAGCCGAGATCGACCAGTCGATCGGCGCGGCGCTGCGCGAGGCGTTCGGCCATTCGAGCTATCTGCTTCTGACCGCCGGCTTCTTCGTCTGCGGCTTTCAGGTCGCTTTCATCACCGCGCATTTTCCCGCCTATATCGCCGACATCGGCATCGATGCGCGCTATGCGGTGATCGGCATCGCCGCCATCGGCTTTTTCAACATCATCGGCTCGCTGGCCTCGGGCATCATCGGCCAGAAGTACTCCAAACCGATCTTCCTGGCGCTGATCTATATCGCCCGGTCGATCGCCGTGACCGCATTCCTGCTGTTGCCGCAAACGGGCACGTCGGTGGTCGTCTTCTCGGTGATCATGGGCCTTTTGTGGCTGTCGACCGTGCCGCCGACCAACGCGCTGGTGGCGATCATGTTCGGCACGAAATATCTCGGCATGCTCGGCGGCATCGTCTTCCTGTCGCACCAGGTCGGCTCGTTCCTGGGCGTCTGGATGGGCGGCTACCTGTTCGAGCGGTTCGGCTCCTACGACCCGGTCTGGTGGCTGGGCGTCGCGCTCGGCCTGTTCGCGGCCATCGTCCACTGGCCGATCAAGGAAAGTGCGGTGGATCGCCCGCTGGCCCAACCCGCCGAGTGATCAGGCCGCTTCGGCCAGTGCCTTGCGTGCGGCACGAATGAACCCCGTGCGGCTTTCCGGCGGCGCGATGCCGCGCGCGGCCCAGATGTCGCGGTCCAGAAAATAGCCGGTCATGCGGAACGCATCGTCCAGATCCCCGGGCGGGCATTGGCGCCCTTCCCGCGCGGTCAGGAACGATGGCAGCGGCAGCATCTTCTCCGCCCATGGCGCGCCGGTCTGCCGGTTTACCGCCTGGCCGCTTTTCGGCGAGACATAGGCCAGATCGTGGGTCGCGCCCGATCCGGCGCAACGGTCGAGCGTCAGCCCGAAGCCGAGTTCCTCGAGCAGCCGCAGTTCGAACCGCACCATCAGCGGGCCGGCGAGCGCAGGTTCGGTCAGATGGTCGGCGAGAACGCAGGTCGCCTCATAGAGCCCGCCATGGGGATCGCGTTCGGGCAGCAGCCGCAAATGGGCGCCCAGAAGCTGGATGCCGGCAATCGCGCAGGCGCTTTCCATCAGGCGTGCCGCATGCAGCGCCAAAGGCTCGATCGCATAGGTGCCCAGATGCTCGTCGAGCCGGGCGCGCCAGACCGCCTCCACCCGGTTTCCCGGCTGCAGCACCGGCTGGCTCTTGCGCGAGCGCCCGCCCCGGACAAGGCCGAGATGGCGGCCGTGGTCGCGCGTCATCAGTTCGACGATCAGGCTGGTCTCGCCATGCCTGCGCGTACCGATGATGATGCCCTCGTCGCGCCATTCCATGGGCCGACAATGCGTCGTTAGTCGTGAAAGTCCAGTCCCATCTCGCGATAGCGTTCGGGATCGTCGCCCCAGCGCTCGCGCACCTTGACGAACAGGAACAAATGCACCGGCTGGCCGATCAGCTCGGCGATTTCCTTTCGCGCGGCCATCGAGATCGCCTTGATGGTCTCGCCGCCCTTTCCCAGCACGATCTTCTTCTGGCTGTCGCGCTCGACATAGACGACTTGCTCGATGCGAACCGAGCCGTCCTTGCGGTCTTCCCATTTCTCGGTCTCGACGGTCGATGCGTAGGGCAGTTCCTGATGCAGCCGCTCATAGAGCTTTTCACGGGTGATCTCGGCGGCGAGCATGCGCATCGGCAGGTCCGAAAGCTGGTCCTCGGGGTAGAGCCAGGGTCCTTCCGGCATCGCTTCGGCCAGTGCGGCGAGCAGGTCGGCGCAGCCCGAACCGTTCAGCGCGGAGATCATGAAGGTCTGGTCGAAGCCGGCACGCTCGTTGAGCGTTTCCGTCAGTTCCAGCAGCTTGGGCGGATCGATCGTGTCGACCTTGTTGAGGATCAGCCATTTGGGCGTCTTCACATCGGGCAACGTTGCAAGAATCGCCTCTTCGTCCTCGCGGATGCCCTTGCGCGCATCGATCAGGACGAGCGCCAGATCGGCATCGTGCGCGCCGGACCAGGCCGCGCGGACCATAGCGCGGTCGAGTCGGCGTTTGGGCGCGAAGATGCCGGGCGTATCGACGAAGACGATCTGGCTTGCGCCCTCGATCGCAACGCCGCGTACCGGCGCGCGCGTCGTCTGCACCTTGCGCGACACGATCGACACCTTGGCGCCGACAAGCCGGTTGACGAGCGTCGATTTGCCGGCATTGGGCGCGCCGATCAGGGCGACGAAACCGGCGCTTGTGTCCTTCGGCATGCCGGTGATCTGATCTTGCTCGCTCATGACGCCTGCCCCCCGTTCTCGGCCGGCCAGATCCCCTCGCGGACGAGCATGGCGGTCGCCGCACTTTGTTCGGCCTGGCGCTTGGAAGGGCCACTCGCGCGTTCCGGCGGCAGGGTGGCGACGCGAACCTCGACACTGAACGACGGCGCGTGGTCGGGGCCAGTCCGTTCGAGAACGCGGTATTGCGGGGTTTCGGCAAACGCCTTGTGGGCCCATTCCTGCAGTTCGGTCTTGGCATCGCGCCTGGCCGCCATGACATGGCGCGCGCGCTGCGCCCAGCAGCGCTGCACGAAAGCACGCGCCGCATCGAGCCCGCCATCGAGGTAGATGGTGGCGATCAGCGATTCGACGACGTCGGCGCGGACGCTTTTGAGCCGCGCCGAACCCACATTGCCCATGTCGGCTCCGGTGCGGATCAGCGGTGTCAGGGCCAGTTCGTCGGCGACCGAGGCGAGCGTATCGGCATTGACCAGCGCGTTCAGACGCACCGACAGTTCGCCCTCGTCGGCGTCGTCGAACTCGCCAAACAGCATTTCGGCGACGCAAAGGCCGAGCACGCGGTCGCCAAGGAATTCGAGCCGCTCATAGTCGCGGCCGGTGCGCCCGCGGGCACTCGAATGGGTCAGCGCCCGGTCAAGACGCTCCAGATCGGCAAAATCATGACCGGTCACCGTCCGCAGATGCGCCAGCGCCTCGGCCGAAACCGGCGCTGCAGACGCGCGCATCGCCCCGCTCATCGCGCCGCCGATGCGAAGAAGCGGTCGAGCCGCAATTCCGCCGGCCAGCGCCAGACTTCCAGCGGCGAGGCGCCGCCGGCGATCGAGAAGAAGATGATGTTGGCCCGGCCGACGAGGTTTTCCGCCGGCACGAAACCGACATTGAAACGGCTGTCGGCGGAGTTGTCTCGGTTGTCGCCCAGCACGAAATAGTGTCCCTCGGGAACGACGAATTCGCGCGTATCGTCGCCGACCGTGCCCTCGGTGACGTCAAGCGTGCGGTAGCTGACGCCGTTTGGCAGCGTCTCGCGATAGACCCGCACCGGCCGCTGCTGTTCGGTGATGTCGACATCGTCGATGGTGCCGATCGCCTCGCGCTCGACGGGCTCGCCATTGAGGAACAGTGCGCCGTCGCGCATCTGCACCGTGTCGCCCGGCAGGCCGATCACCCGCTTGATATAGTCGAGGCGCGGATTGGAGGGCAGCTTGAAGACCGCGACATCGCCACGCTCGGGTTCGCCTTCCCAAATGCGGCCCTCGAACAGATCCGGTCCAAACGGCAGCGAATAGCGCGAATAGCCATAGGCGAACTTGGAGACGAACAGATAATCGCCCTCCAACAGGGTCGGGCGCATCGATCCGGAGGGGATGGAAAAGGGCTGGAACAGGATCGTGCGGATGATCAGGGCGAGGATCAGCGCCTGCACGATCACCGAAACCACCTCGCCGATGCCGCCGGATTTCTTCTCGGTCTTTTCTGCCACGGTCATGGTCCTGCTCTTGATGATCGGTGTGCGCCGGACGGCGACAAACGGATTTTGCGGGTCTTAGCGTTTCGCGCGTGGCGCGGCAATCACGATGGCACTCCGCCCGGCAGCCGCACGGCCTCGATGACGACGAATGCCTGCGCCAGCGGATAATCGTCGGTTATCGTCAGATGTATGGCTGCTTCATGGCCTTGCGGCAGCAGCATTCGGAGCTGCGCATGCGCGCCGTTGGTCAGCTGCATCGTCGGCTTGCCGCTGGGCAGGTTCACCACGCCCATGTCCCGCCAGTAGACGCCGCGCGCAATGCCGGTGCCGAGCGCCTTGGCGCAGGCTTCCTTGGCGGCGAAGCGCTTGGCATAGGAGGCGGCCCGCATTCGCCGGCGCTCCGATCGCTGGCGCTCGATATCGGTGAAGACGCGGGCAATGAAGCGCTCGCCATGGCGCTCGAGCGTCCTTTCGACGCGACGAATGTCGATCAGATCGCTGCCAAGCCCGATGATCATGAATGGACTTGCTCGCCGGCGCGGGCATTGGTGGCCTCGCATTGCGATTGCGCGGCGGCCAGCGCTTCCTGCCGGGCGATCGCCTTTTGCGCCTTGCGTGCGGCACGGCGGGTCTGGAACGCCGTCAGGCCGAAGCGGGTCAAGAGATAGAAAACAAGACCGGCGACGAGGCCGAGCGGAATGCCGCCGACCAGCATCGGCTTGATGAAGGGCTGCCAGAGGGCGGCAAAGCCCTCTGCGGCAAAAGCCGCGCCGAACTCCTTGCCGTCGGCGCCGTTGGCGTCGATGCCGAGCATCCAGCGGCCGAGCCCAAGCGTCGATGCCCAGATCATCGGAAAGGTGAGCGGATTGCCGACGGCCGTGCCGAAGGCGGCGGCGATCATCGAGCCGCGCACCAGAAACGCGATGAGGAAGGACAGGATGAAATGAAAGCCCATCAACGGCGTGAAGGAGGCGAAGGCGCCCGCCGCAACACCGGCGGCAATCGCATGGGGCGTGGCGCGAATGCGCAGCACCCGCTTGGCGAAGTAACGGGTCGAGCGGGCATAGTTGCGCCGCGGCAGCACCGAGACGCGCAGGCGCGTCAATCGATCTTCTTGCTGGCGGCGTTTGAACAGCATTGCTGGTTTCCGTCATTCATGTGCGGCGCCATGCGCCTTGCGACATGATAGGCCCGAACCGGTTACGAAACGGGCAATTTAATCAGATACGCCCGCAAGCCGGTCGCTTCAAGCGTGACGGCAAAAGGAGCCGAAGCGGCGGACGATCAAAGCGACCGGCTGCCCGGCTTGACGGTGGGCAGTGCGGCCAGTTCGGGCGGCAGCGCATCGGCCGGGTAGGCAGGCACCTCATATTCGGCCAGCGCGATCAGCGGCACGCCGATGTCGGCCTTGCCCGCCGACCGGTCGATCAGGCAGGCAGCCGCAACCACCTCGGCGCCGAGCGCCCTCATGCAGTCCACCGTCTCGCGGATGGACAGGCCGGTGGTCACAATGTCCTCGATGATCACCACGCGGGCGCCCTTTTCGACTTCGAAACGGCGCAGGCGGAATTTTCCATCCTCGCGCTCGACCCAGATGGCCGGCGCCCCCAGATGGCGCGCGGTCTCATAGGCCGGGATCAGCCCGCCGATTGCCGGCCCGACGCAATAGTCGACCGGCTCGCCGACGGCGTCACGCACGCGTTCGGCCAGCGCCCTGCACAGCATCTCGGTCTTGTCGGGATGCATGAAGACGCGGGCCTTCTGGAGGAAAACCGGGCTATGAAGGCCCGACGTCAGGATGAAATGGCCTTCCAGCACCGCCCCGGCGGACTTGAAGATGGACAGGACTTCGTCGGTGTTCATGTGCTCTTTTGATTCCCGCTTGCCGCCGCTGGCCCTTCTACCCGTTTACCCGGTCGGCGGTCGAGACCGCTTCGGACTCGCGCAACTGGCCCAGAAGGCGGGTCAGGTGGCGGATGTCCCACACCTCCAGATCGAAGATCATCTCGGTGAAATCCGGTGCCGTGCGCACCATGGCAAGCGTGTGGATGTTGGCGTCGTTCCGGGCAATGACCTGGGCGATCTCGGCCAGCGAGCCGGGCGCGTTGATCGCGGTGACGATGATCTGCGCCGGAAACCGGGTCCGGTTGGCTTCGTCAATGTCCCAGCGGACATCGACCCAGCGGTCCGGCTGGTCGTCATAGGCGGCAAGCGCCGGCGACTGGATGGGATAGATGGTGATGCCCTTGCCGGGTGTGGCGATGCCAACGATACGGTCGCCGGGCACCGCGCCCTCGGGCGAAAAGCGCACCGGAAGATCGCCGGCGGCACCACGGATCGGCAGCGTCCGGTCCGGCTCGCGGGGCTCGGCATCGCTTCTGGCGCCGGCGGCGGGCGCTTCGCCGTCGGGGAACCGGAACATCATCCCGGATGCGTCGGTGAGATTGAACCAGCCCTCGCCAAGAAGTTCGGCGCTCGCCGGCGCCGACAGCTTCTCTTCCTGAAAGTCGGGGAACACGGCCTTGATGACGTGGGCGGATGCCAGTTCGCCGCGGCCGACGGCGGCCAGAACATCCTCGACATCGGTGTGGGCCAGCCGGCCCAGGCCATCGTTGAGAATGTCGCGCGAGAACGGCCGGCCGGCGCGCTCGAACGCCCGTTCGAGAATGCGGTGGCCAAGGCCCGAATATTGCTTGCGCACCGCGGCGCGGGTCGCCCGCCGGATCGCCGCGCGCGCCTTGCCTGTCTTGACCATCGCTTCCCAGGCTGCGGGCGGCGAAGCCGAGCCGGAGCGGATGATCTCCACTTCGTCGCCATTTTGCAGTCGCGTGACCAGCGGCATGATGCGGCCGTTGATCTTGGCGCCGACGCAGCTGTCGCCGACATCGGTGTGTACCGCATAGGCAAAGTCGACGGGAATCGCCCCGCGCGGCAGCGCGATCAGGCGGCCTTTCGGCGTGAAGCAGAAGACCTGGTCCTGGAACAGTTCGAGCTTGGTGTGTTCGAGGAACTGCTCGGGGTGGTCACCCTCCGACAGCGATTCGATCGTACGGCGCAGCCAGGCATAGGCGTTTGTGTCCTTGAAGGCCGCCGCACCGCCGCCCTTCCCGTTGGGCTTGCCCTCGCCGCCCGACGCAGCGCCCTGATCCTTGTAGATCGCATGGGCCGCGACGCCATACTCGGCCACCTCGTGCATGTGCCAGGTGCGGATCTGAAGTTCGACGCGCTGGTTGGACGGGCCGACGATGGTGGTGTGGATCGACCGGTAATCGTTCTGCTTGGGGGTGGAGATGTAGTCCTTGAAGCGGCCGGGCACCATTTTCCATTCGCGGTGCACCACCCCGAGCGCCCGGTAGCACTCATCGACCGAGCCGACGATGATGCGGAAGCCGAAAATGTCCGAGAGCTGCTCGAAGGACAGGCCCTTGCTCTCCATCTTCTTGAAGACGGACCAGGCCTTCTTGCGACGGCTTGCGACATCGGCATGGATACCGTTGTCGGCGAGAAGGCCGCGCAGCGTTGCGGTGATCTCGTCGAGCATGCCCGCATGGCGGTTGGCGATCTGCGCCAGCCGGTCGGAGACGGTGCCATAGGCTTCGGGATTTATGTGCTTGAAGGCCAGTTCCTCAAGCTCGTCGCGCATGTCCTGCATGCCCATGCGGCCGGCCAGCGGCGCATAGATATCCATCGTCTCCTCGGCGATGCGCGCCCGCTTGTCTTCGCGCATGAAGTCGAGCGTGCGCATATTGTGCAGCCGGTCGGCGAGCTTGACCAGAAGGACGCGCACATCTTCGGAGATGGCGAGCAGCAGCTTGCGCAGGTTTTCCGCCTGGGCAGCCTTCTTTGAAACCAGATCGAGCCGCTTGAGCTTTGTCAGCCCCTCGACGAGGCGCGCCGTGTCCTCGCCGAACAGTTCCTCGATCTCGACCTTGGTGGCCGAAGTGTCCTCGATCGTGTCGTGCAGGAGAGCGACGGCGATGGTCGATTCGTCCATGTGCATGTCGGTCAGGATCGCGGCGACTTCCAGCGGATGCGAGAAATAGGGGTCGCCCGAGGCGCGCGTCTGCCCGCCATGCTTCTTCATGGCGTAGACATAGGCCTTGTTCAGAAGGGCCTCGTTGACCTGCGGCTTGTAGCGCTGAACGCGCTCGACAAGCTCATATTGCCGCATCATCGGCCGGCGACCTCACGGAAAAAAGCGCGCAGACGACATCGTCCACGCGCTCAATATAGGCATTCAAACGGCTGCCGCGAAAGGCGGCATCGCCGGTAATCAATCGTCGGACTTTTCCGGCGGGACAAGACCCTCGATGCCGGCCAGAAGCTCTTCTTCGCTCATCGCGCCGCCGCCGAAGGTGATCTGTTCGGGCGCATCCGGCGCATCGGCCGTTTCGGCCACATCGGCAATTTCGGCTTCCGGCTCGTCCACCTCGACATGCTTTTGCAGCGAATGGATCAAGTCTTCTTCGAGATCGCCGGGCGACAGCGTCTGGTCGGCGATTTCGCGCAGCGCGACGACGGGGTTCTTGTCATTGTCGCGGTCGACCGTGATCGGCGCGCCCTGAGAGACCTGCCGCGCGCGGTGAGCGGCAAGAAGGACGAGGTCGAAACGGTTGTCTACTTTGTCGATGCAATCTTCGACGGTCACGCGGGCCATGGGCGTTCCTTCGCGGTATTTGCGGGCATGGAGGAGTTGGCTGGGATATACACCGCGTCCCGATGCAAGGCAAGCACGGCAACGGCCACAACAATGCGGCGAAAACCCGGCCTTCCAAACGGCATGCCGACCCGAATTCGGGATTCCCGGCGTTGAATTGACGTAGCGTCATCACAACATCTTGATTTCGCCCCACGCGCGTGAAAAACCGCGGACATACTGTCAGCGATTTGAGAAGGAACGACCATGTTCGACCAACGCGAGAAGATCGCCCTGTTCATCGATGGCGCCAACCTTTACGCGGCCGCCAAGGCACTTGGCTTTGACATCGACTACCGCAAGATGCTCGAACACTTCCAGAAGCGCGGCTACCTGATGCGCGCCTATTACTACACCGCCCTGATCGAGGATCAGGAATATTCATCGATCCGGCCGCTGATCGACTGGCTCGATTATAATGGCTACAAGGTGATCACTAAGCCGGCCAAGGAGTTCACCGATTCCAGCGGACGCCGCAAGATCAAGGGCAACATGGATATCGAACTGACCATCGATGCGATGGAACTGTCGCGCTCGATCGACCATGCGGTGCTGTTTTCGGGCGATGGCGACTTCCGCGTTCTGGTCGACGCGCTGCAGCGCAATGGCTGCAAGGTGTCGGTGGTCTCGACCATGGCCTCGCCGCAGCCGATGATCGCCGACGATTTGCGCCGCAATGCCGACCATTTCATCGATCTGAAGACGCTCGAAGCGGAGATCGGCCGCGCGCCATCCGAGCGGTCCGCCCCCCGCCAGCCGGCCGGCCAGGACGATGATTACGAGCATGAGGACGATTGACCGGGCCTCTGGTGGTGACGGCGCCGCCGGCGGTCGACCCGCCCCATGACTGCGTGCTGTGTCCGCGCCTTTCCGGCCACATCGCCGCCTGGCGGACAAAGGAGCCCGACTGGCACAACGGCCCGGTGCCCACCTGGCTGCCGCCGCAAGGCGAAAACGCCGTCCGCCTCCTCATCGTCGGGCTTGCGCCGGGCGCGCGCGGCGCCAACCGGACCGGCCGGCCCTTCACCGGGGATGCGTCGGGAGAGGCCCTGTTCGCCGGCCTTGATCGGCACGGTCTGGCGCGCGGGCACAGGCCGGGTTCCGCCGGCGAGGGTGTCGATCTGATCGGCACCGCGATCACCAACGCCGTGCGCTGCGTGCCGCCGGAAAACCGGCCGGTGGCCGCCGAGATCAATGCTTGCCGCGCCTATCTGGAGCCGACGCTTGCGCGTTTCGCCAAGCTGCAAGCCGTTCTGACGCTCGGCAAGATCGCCCATGACGCTTGCATCCGCGCCTTGGGCGGCAGGGTTTCGGCGCACCCGTTCGGCCATGGCGCGCAAACCGCACTCAATGGTCTGACCATCGTCTCGAGCTATCATTGCTCGCGCTACAACATGAACACGGGCCGGCTGACCGAGGCGATGTTCGACGCGGTGATCGCCGACGTTGCGGGCATGGTTCAGGGCCGCTGAGCGGACAGCCAGTCGATCACGTCGGCAGCGTTCCGGTCGGGCGGGAAGACGGGATAGAGGACGTTTTCGATCACCCCTTCCCTTGCGATGATCGCCATGCGCTTGAGCAGCACCATGCCTTCGACCTCGAAGACCGGCAGGTCCAGCGCATCGCGCAAGGCGCCCGCCGCGTCGCTCAAAAGGTCGAACGGCAGGTGCAACCGGTCTTTCGCCTCGCGCTGATAATCGGTGTTCTGGGCCGAGATGCCGAACAGATGATCGACGCCGAGCGCCTGAAGGTCCGAAAAGTGATCGCGGAACGCGCACGATTGCGGCGTGCAGCCGCGCGCGCCCGCAATCCCGTCCCAGCCGTCCGGCAGAGCCACGCCAGGCCGTCCCGTCATGGGATAGAGATAGAGCACGGCCGTGCCGTTGAGCGCTGCAAGATCGACGCGATCGCCGGCCGTCGAGGCAAGGCGGATATCGGGCAGCCGCATTCCGGCCAGATGGCCCGCCGCGCCATCGTCCTCGGGAACCGGCAGTCCATCGGGCAGCACATTGGGATCTTTTACCATCGCCTACCCCTTCTCCCGCAGCAATCTTGCCTTTTCGCGGTTCCAGTCGCGCTTCTTTTCGGTCTCGCGCTTGTCGTGTAGCTTCTTGCCGCGCGCGACGGCCAGTTCCAGCTTGGCGCGGCCGCGATCGTTGAAATAGAGCCTGAGCGGCACGATCGTCATGCCCTCGCGGTCGGTGGCATTGACCATCCTGGCGATCTCGCGCTTGTTCAGCAGCAGCTTTCGCCGGCGGCGCGGATCGTGGTTGAAGCGGTTCGCCTCCAGATATTCGGGAATGTGGCTGTTGATCAGCCACATCTCGCCGTCTTCGAAGCTGGCATAGCTTTCGGCAATGTTCGCCTCGCCATTGCGCAGCGACTTGACCTCGGTGCCGCGCAGCATCAGGCCCGCCTCGACCACGTCCTGGATTTCGTAGTTGAAGCGCGCCTTGCGGTTTTCCGCCACGAGCTTGCGGGCGGTGTTTTCTTTCTTGGTTACGGCCATGATTGCGAGTTGGGCGGAAGCCCGGCTCAGTTCAAGAGGCCGGCATGGCGCATGGCGTCGTCGATCAACGCCGCGCTGGCGGCCTCGACCGGCACCATGGGCGAACGCAGCGCATTGTGCATGCGGCCAAGCTTGGACAGCGCGTATTTGGCGCCGGACACGCCGGCCTCGACGAACAGCGCCTTGTGAAGCGGCATCAAACGGTCCTGATAGTCCAGTGCGGCGGCATAGTCGCCCGCCAGCATTGCCTCCTGGAATTCGGCGCACAGGCGCGGCGCCACATTGGCGGTGACCGAGATGCAGCCGACGCCGCCCTGGGCGTTGAAGCCGAGCGCCGTCGCATCCTCGCCGGAAAGCTGGATGAAGTCGGTGCCGCACGCCATGCGCTGCTCCGAAACCCGGTCGAGCTTTGCCGTGGCATCCTTGACGCCCCAGATGTTGGGGAAATCGGCGGCCAGTTGCGCCATGGTCCGCGGCGTCATGTCGATCACCGAGCGCGGCGGGATGTTGTAGATGATGATCGGGACATCGACCGCCTGTGCGATGGCGGCGAAGTGCTGATAAAGGCCGCGCTGGTTGGGCTTGTTGTAGTAGGGGGTCACGCAGAGGACCGCGTCCGCCCCGGCCTGCTCGGCATGCTGGGCGAAATCGACCGCCTCGACCGTGTTGTTGGACCCCGCGCCTGCGATCACGGCGGCCCGGCCGGCAGCCTGCTCGGTGCAGATCTCGACCACGCGCTTGTGCTCATCATGGCTCAGCGTCGGCGATTCGCCGGTCGTGCCGACCGGGACCAAGCCCTTCGTTCCCTCCTCTATCTGCCAGTCGACCAGCGCGCGAAACGCCGCTTCGTCGAGGGCGCCGGTGGCGTCGAAGGGCGTCACAAGCGCGGTCATCGAGCCGCGCAGGCGGCTGCGTTCGATCATGGGCCGGTCGGTCATGGCCACATCTCCAAACATTCATGGTCGCGGGCACAAACAAAAGCCGCGCGACGGCGTGTCGCGCAGCGGGCCCGCTTCAGGTTGGGCCGCACCATAAGGCCCGGGCGAGCGACGGGCAAGCAGTCCTTGCCATGTTACAGGCGATCAACTTTTACGCCCCGTTAACCATCAGTTTACCGCACGGGGCGAGCCTCGTCGCAATGCTGCCACGACCTCCGGCAACAAGGGCGCGATGGAACTGAACCACAAACTGATGGCCGGTTTGGCGAGCCTGGGCATTGTCACGCTTGCCGGTTTCGGCGCGCTGACGCTGGTCGGCACCCAGCCGACCCGATTGGCCGAACAGGCATCGGTGTCGGGCGGCATCGATCCGATCGTCACCGCCAGCGTTCCCGCCGCCGA
This sequence comes from Oceaniradius stylonematis, assembly GCF_965223445.1. Lineage (NCBI taxonomy): Bacteria > Pseudomonadati > Pseudomonadota > Alphaproteobacteria > Hyphomicrobiales > Ahrensiaceae > Oceaniradius > Oceaniradius stylonematis. The sequence goes on along the minus strand of NZ_OZ244994.1, from coordinate 3,104,815 downwards.
CAATGCCGAGCACAATGCGCAGATCGCGCGTCTCGGAGAAGCGCTGACCGCGATCAGCGAGGGCCGCATTGCGGATGCCAAATCCCTGCGCGACGCGATGCTGGCCGGTTCCGTCGATCGCGATCTGGTCGACTGGACCCTGGCCGCATCGGGCGACCGTGCCGTTGGCGCCGGCCCGATCGCCAAGGCCATGCGCGGGCTCGACGACTGGCCCGGCCAGGAGCTTCTGGCGCGCAACCATGAGCGGGCGCTGGCGCGCGGGTGGCTGGGCAACATCAAGCTGCGCACCGCATTCGATGCCAGGCCGCCCGAGACGTTCGAGGCCGCCTATGCGCTGGCCAAGGGTCATCTGCGGACCGGCGGCGAGACGAAGGCGCGCGATCTGATCGTCCCCTATTGGCGGACCATGGTGCTGTCTTCGTCGATCGAGCGCGAGGTTGTGGACCTGTTCGACGGTGTGCTGACGCAGGCCGATCACCGCGCGCGCTATGTCGCCATGATGGTGCGTGAGCGCATTCGCGCCGGCGCGCGCGTCGCCGACGCCGCCGGCATGGACAGGCTGCACGAGGCCTGGGCGGCGGTGATCCGCGAGGCGCCGGGCGCCGAGGCGCTGATCGCGGATGTGCCCGACGCGTTGCTGGACACGGAAGCCGGCCTTTACATGCGCATCGAGCATCTGCGCCGCACCAACAGGATGGAGGAAGCCGGAGAGCTCTTGGCCGAGGTTCCGTCCGATCCCGATGCGCTGACCAATCCCGATGCCTGGTGGAACGAGCGGCGCATCGTGTCGCGCTCTCTGCGCGAGGCCGGCGCCGTCGAGCAGGCCTATGAAATCGTCTCGGAGCACCGCGGCGGCAGCCCGGCAACGCAGGTCGATGCCGCCTTCCATGCGGGCTGGTATGCGCTGCGCGGGCTGAACGATCCGGCGCGCGCCAGACCGCATTTCGAGCGGATCGAACGGATCGCGCAAGGCGCGGCATCGCGCGCGCGCGGCGCCTACTGGCTCGGCCGGACTGCCGGCGCGGCGGGCGACGAGGATATGGCCCGCGCCCATTTCGAGCGCGCGGCGCTTTATCCGACCAGCTTCTACGGCCAGCTTGCCGCGCAGGCGCTCGGTCATGAAAGGCTCGCCATCGGTCCGATACCGGCCAGCGAAGAGGCACAGCGCGACCTCTCCGCATCGCGGGTGCTGCTGGCGATCGAGCGCCAGACCGAAACCGGCCAGACGCGCTTCCTGCAAACGCTCTATACGGGTCTGGCCGAGCGGTTCGACACGCCGGCGCATTATGCGGCGCTCGCCCGCCATGCCGCCGAGCAGGGCCATCACGCGATCGGTCTGAGGATCGCCAAGCGCGGCCAGTGGAACGGGCACGATCTGGGCCTGGCCACCCATCCCGCCGACGCCATTCCCTCCGACGGTTTTCTGTCCGCTTCCGACCGGGCGCTGGTCTATGCGGTCGCCCGCCAGGAGAGCGAGTTCAACACGAACGCGGTTTCGCGCGCCAATGCGCGCGGCCTTCTGCAGTTGCTGCCCTCGACCGCGCGCGACGTGGCCGGGCGCATGGACCTCGCCTACAACGCCGCGCGGCTGACCGCCGATCCGGCCTTCAACGCGCTTTTAGGCACGCAGTATCTGGACGAGCAGCGCGACCGGTTCAGCGGTTCGCATGTTCTGACCTTCATCGCCTACAATGCAGGCTCGGGCCGCGCGCGCGAATGGATCGGCCGCTTCGGCGATCCGCGCGGGCTGCCGCTGGCAGAAACGATCGACTGGATCGAACAGATCCCCTTCCCGGAAACACGCCTCTACGTGCAGAAGGTCATGGCCAACATGACGGTCTACAAGGCGCGCTTCGACCTGCCGCTGACGATCGCGCATGATCTGACGACGACCGCGGGCTGACCAAGGGCACCCGGAGTTCAGGCGACGGGTTTCGCGGCCGCACAAAACCGGCTACAGACGCGCGAGCAGTTCCGTTGTCCAGACGATCGTTCCGGTGCCTTTCACTCCGCCTCCATTCGACCCCGGCGAGAGCCTTTACTTCTCCGCACGCGACGGATTGCCCATCCATGTGCGCGCCGTCGGGCCGAAGGACAACGGCCTTGCGCCGGTCGTCTGTCTGCCCGGCCTCAGCCGCAACAGCCGCGACTTCCTCGGCCTTGCGCATCATTTCGCCAACCATGCCAAAAACCCGCGCCGAGTCTACGCGTTCGACTTCCGCGGACGCGGCTTGTCGGGCCATGACAAGGACTGGCGCAACTACAATGTGCTGACCGAAGCCGACGACGTGGTTTCCGGCCTGACGGCACTGAACATCGAGCATGCGATCTTCGTCGGCACTTCACGCGGCGGGATCGTGACCATGCTGCTGACCGCCATGCGCCCGGGCGCCATCCGCGCCGCCATTCTTAACGATATCGGGCCGGTGATCGAGGGGGCCGGGCTGACGCAGATCCGGCTCTATCTGAAGAAGATGCCGCGCCCGCGCGATTGGACGGACGCGGTCGCCATCCAGAAGACGGTGATGGACAAATCGTTCACCGCCCTTGAGGACGCAGACTGGGCCTTCGAAGCCTTCGGCCGTTACCGGGAGATCGACGGCCAGATCCGACCCGATCACGATCCGGCGCTCGTGCGCACATTGACCGACATCGATCTGGGAGAACGTCTGCCGACCATGTGGCCGCAGTTTGCAGGGCTCAAACGGGTGCCGGTTCTGGTGCTGCGCGGCGAAAACTCATCGCTTCTGGCCGAAGAGACGGTGCGGACCATGCGGTCCATTCACCCGTCATTGACGGCGGCGGCGGTCAGGGGCCAGGGCCACGCGCCGATGCTGCATACACCCGGGGCGCTGGCGCCTGTCGAGGCCTTCGTCGGCAAGTTGAAATTCTGAGCAGACACCCGATCGCCTGCGTTCTGTGCGCCGGATGACGGCCGATTGCGCCCTGCGGCCGGGTCGATCCCCAAAACGAAAAACCCGGCAGTTGCCTGCCGGGTTTTCCTTCAACTGACGAATGTCAGGTGATCAGAACGAGCGCTGGAAGCGCAGCGTGCCGCCGAAGACGTCGTTGCCGGCGTTGTTGTTGTAGTAAACAACTTCCGGACGGACGATGAAGCCGTCGGTGATCTCGTAGTTGATGTTGGCAGCAACTGCCCACTCATCACCGATGCCGTTGCCTTCGGCCCACTGAACCTGGGTGTTGAAGGTTGCCTGGTCGGTGAAGTCGAACGAAGCACCACCGATGATCGACAGCGTTTCAGCCGTGACCGGGCCGTTGGCCCAAGTGGTGTAAGCCGAGGAGTTTTCACCGTACATGACCATCAAGAAGGCCGAGAACGGATCGAACGACACGTCACCACGGATCTTACCGGACCAACCGCCCTGACGCAGAAGGCCGAGCTGCGGGCTGACAACGTTGTTGCGCGTGTCGTAACCCAGAACACCGCGGATCTGGAAAGCACCGCTGTCGTAACCAGCACCGGCAACGATGTGCGGCACGTAGTCGTCAATGCCCCAACCGATGTGAGCGTCGTACACGCCACCGAACGTGTTGTCGGTGAAGTAGTTGCTGCTGCCCTGTTCGAGCGAGACACCAGCCGAGAACGCGCCACTGTTGAAGGTGTAGCTGATCAGGTTCGTGTCGAACGGACCATAACCGCCAGCGGTCGTATCGTTGATGACCGCGCCGCCGTAGCCGGTGAAGGTGGTGAAGAACGATTCGTCCTTACCGATGCGCAGGCCGGCCAGATCGATGTAGGCGAAGTTGATCGAGAACTCGCCTGCGTTCCGGTAGCCGTTCGGGCCAAGCGTCCAGTCCGGGTTGTTGCCGTTGACGACACGCTGGTTCTGAGCACCGTTGGTGTCATACTGCCAGCGGGTTTCGACGTAGGTCCGCAGCGGGCCGTACTCGGTGTCGGCCCAGGTCGAGACGCGGAACGAAGCGCGAGCGCGCGTGTTCCATGTGCCCTCACCGTCAGCAGCAGTCACCTGGTTCAGCTCACCAAAGCCCAGGTCGTAGCGGACATAGCCGTGGATGCGCAGGCAGGTTTCGGTGCCCGGGATGTAGAAGAAGCCGGTGCCGGCTGCATCGCAGACGCGGACATATTCGACAACTTCGGGCTCGGGGATGATGATGTCGGCTGCCTGTGCAGTCGACACGGCCATCATCGCCGCGGCCGAGCCAAGAAGAAGGCTCTTGATTTTCATAATTGACCTCCAGTCAACCACGAAAACCGCGCCGGTCCGGGAAGCCCGTCTTCACGCGTGGTTAACCAAGGGCCGTCGACCCGAGCGGCCTGCCTTGTTTCCGGCCATGTTTTCTGGTGCTTGGCGATGTTCCGCGCTAGGTACGCGGGGTGAGCGGCGCGGGGGGATACGCCGCCTGTGGCGATGCGGGCTCGATGCGGCGCCGCATGAAGAGCAAAGGGGCCGCGCACGAGGTGTTGCGTAACGGGTCGGGTCGACTGTCTGCGAAAGGAACTGCGCACCGCGCCGGCGCGCTGTCGGTTGCGCTCGCCCTGACGTTGACCGTCCACGTCCCCCAGGCCCGTGCCCTTGAACTGTTCGGCCTTTGTCTGTTCGGCGACTGCCGCAACGCGGTCGAGGCGCCCGACCTGATCGATCCCAAACCCTATGACGTGACGCTCACGGTCGAGGGTGCGGACGCCGACGTGGAAGCCGCCGTCAAGGCCGGCTCGGCGCTGTGGGGCGGCCGAAACGCGCCGGCCGCCGGTTCCGCCGGGCTTTTGTCGCGCGCACGCGCCGACTATCGGCGCATCCAGGCCGCGCTCTACGACGAGGCCCGCTATGGCGGCACGATCTCCATCCGCGCCGACGGACGGGAAGTGGCCGACCTGCCGGCGGGCCACGATTTCGCCGACGGAGCAGTGTTCACCGTCTCGGTCCGCCCAGGTCCGGTCTACACGTTCGCTGCGCTTGCCATCGACAATCTGCCGCCGCGCTCCGACGATCCGCGCGATCGCGTCGATGCGCCGTCGACAGCCGGATTCGCCACTGGCAGCCCGGCGCGCGCCGGTGCGGTGCGCCAGGCCGGACAATTGGCGGTCGAGGGCTGGCGCCAGCAGGGCCATGCCACAGCGCGCATCGCCGAGCGCGAGGCCGTCGCCAACCACCCGAACCGGACGCTACGGGTCCGTCTTGTTGTCGATCCGGGGCCGCGCGCCAGCTATGGCGCGGTCACCGTCGAGGGAACCGACCGGATGATCCCCTCCTTCGTTGCGCGGCAGACCGGCCTTCTGCCCGGCGACGAGTACGATCCCGACGACGTGGAGCGGGCCCGCGAGCGTCTGCGGCGGCTCGGTGTCTTCAACGCGGCCACCGTCAACCCTGCCGAAAAGGTGGAGGAGGACGGCACGCTGCCCGTCGCGGTGACCGTCGAGGAACGCAAGCTGCGCCGCATCGGCGCCGGCGCGACCTATTCGACGCTCGACGGGTTCGGCGCCGAAGCCTTCTGGCTACACCGCAATCTGTGGGGCCGCGCCGAGCGTTTGCGCATCGAGGGCGGCGTCTCCGGCGTCGACGGCAGTTTCAATGCCGGCAATTACGACTATCGGCTCGGCGCGACGCTCGGCCTGCCCGGCCGCTTCACGCCCGATACCGACATCACGCTCAGCGCGCTCGCCGATCGCGAGGTGCTGGACAGCTATACCCGAACCGGCGCCGAAACGTCGGTCGGCGTCGTTCACTACCAGTCCAACCGGCTGACCTGGTCGGGCAGCCTGTTCGTCGATTATGCCGAGTTCGAGGATGCGATGGGCAAACGCCGCCTCGGCCTCGTCGGCGGCAGCGCCGGGCTTGAATATGATGCGCGCAACGATCCGCTCGATTCGACCGCCGGCTTTTTCGCCTCGGCATCGGCGACGCCTTTCTACGAATGGGAGTTCGGCAATCCGGCGGTTCAGTTCGATGGCGAGGTCCGCGCCTATCAGGCGCTGGGTGACGGTGGCCGCACGGTGCTGGCCGGCCGCGTCACGGCCGGATCGATCATCGGTCCCGCGCCGGCCTTCCTGCCGCCCGACAGGCTCTACTTCGCCGGCGGCGGCACATCGGTGCGCGGCTTCGCCTATCGCTCGATCGGCGGCGCGGACAGCACGACCACAGGCGGCAAGTCGCTGATCGAGGCATCGGCGGAAATCCGGCAGGGGGTTACCGACACGATCTCGGTGGTCGGTTTCATCGACGCGGCGATGGTCGGCACCGACTCGCTGCCCGCCTTCGACCGGACGCCGCTCGCCGGCGCCGGTCTCGGCCTGCGCTACAAGACCGGGCTCGGCCCGCTCAGGCTCGATGCCGCAACGCCGCTCAATCCGCGTCCGGGCGATGGCCGGTTCGCCATCTATGCCGGCATCGGGCAGGCATTCTGACATGACGTATCTGTCCCGCATCGCCATTCTTCTCGTCGCGCTGCTCGGCGTGACGCTGACGGGCGCCCTGGCGCAGGACAATGAGGAAGCCGAACGCTCCGGCTTCATCCGCTTCGTCGAAGAGCAGATATCGGCGCCGAACATGCAGATCAGGCTGATCGGCATCGAGGGGTCGCTGTCGTCCGATGTCCGGCTCGAGCGGATCACCATCTCTGACGATGACGGCGTCTGGCTGACCATCGAGGAACCGCGGCTCGTCTGGCAGCGATCGGCGCTGTTGCGCGGGCGGCTGGTGATCGACGAATTGTCGGCGACATCGCTCGATTTCGTCCGGCCGCCGCTGCCCGACGACAGCCTGCCCGAACCCGAAGCCGGCGGCTTCTCGGTGCCCGAATTGCCGGTGGCCGTCCAGATCGCGGAACTCAGCCTGCCGCGCGCATCGTTTGGCGAGACCGTGTTCGGCCTGCAATCGGTGCTCTCGCTCGCCGGCAGCCTTTCGCTCGATGGCGGCAATCTGGCCGCCGATCTCGACATCGACCGGCTCGACGGACCGGGCGGCAGCCTTGATCTCGACGCAACGCTCGAAGGCGAAAACCTCGATCTGCAGGTCTTGCTGAGCGAGCCAGATGACGGTGTCGTCGCCAATCTGCTGAACCTTCAGGGGCGCCCGCCCGTGGCGCTGACGCTTGCAGGCGGCGGTCCGCTCGATGCACTCGGCATCGATCTTGGCTTCGATGTGGATGGCGCGCGCATCCTCGAAGGCCGGCTCGAGACGCGCCGCGGCTTTCTGGCGGGTGCGACCGAACTCACCTTTTCGCTGGGCGGGCCGCTGGCTGACATCTTGCCGGCGCGCGAGCGCGAATTCTTCGGCGACCGCACGGATTTGGCCGGCCGGCTTTTGCTCGATGATGACGACGGCACCCGCATCGAAGAAGTCACGATCGAAAGCGGCGCACTGAACGGTCGCGTCACCGGGCGCCTGCTGCCCGATGCTTTCCCCGCAGAGTTAGGTGCCGATTTCCGCCTTGCCCGCCCCGGCGGCGGCCCCGTGTCGCTGCCCGGCGCGGGCGATGTCACGGTCGGCAGCGCCCGCATCACGCTTGATTATGGCGGCGCCGACTGGACCGCCAGAGCGGACATGGAAGCGCTGGCGACCCCCGGTCTGTCGATCGGATCGGTCGGCATTGGGGGCTCGGGCACGCTTGCCGATTTGCCCGATCCGAACGCCCGCTCGGTCTCGTTTGCGCTGACGGGCGCTGCGCGCGCGCTCGAAGCTGCGGACGCAGCACTGTCCGAGGCGCTTGGCGACACGGTCAATGTCGATGTTCGCGGTGAATGGCAGGCCGGTGAACCGCTCACCCTGTCCGGCCTGACGCTTGCCGGCGACACGGCGCGTGTCGAGGGCACCGGTATCGTCGAAGGCTGGGCGTTCGACGGCACATCGGTGCTGGATGCGCCCGATCTATCGCCCTTTTCGGCGCTTGCCGGGCGCGATCTGGCCGGCGCGGCCTCACTGGCGCTCAATGGAACGGTCGCGCTGATCGGCGGCGGTTTCGACATGATCGTCGATGGCGGTGCGACCGGCCTGCAGGCGGGCGACGACATGGCCGGCCGGCTTCTGGCCGGCGATCTGGCGCTTGGCGGCGGCGTTGCCCGGACGGCCGATGGCCTCTTTTTTTCCGCGTTCGAAGCGGCCAACGACCAGCTGTCGCTGGCAATCAGCGGAACGCTTGCGAGCGAGACGGCCGATCTGCGCGGCGCCCTGTCGCTTGCCGATCTTGGGCTGGTCGATGCGCGCTCGTCCGGCAGCGCCGGCATCCAGATCGCGGTCGATCGCGCCGCGGCGCCGGCATCGGATGCGCCGCCCGAGGACGATGCCGAACGGCCCTATGCCGTCACCGCATCGCTTCTGGTGCCGGCCGGCCGCCTGGCGGGCCAGCCGGTGTCGGGCATGCGGGTCGGTTTCGCCGGCGAGGCGATCGGGGATCGCGTCGCCGGACGGTTGGACGGAAGTGGCGAACTGGCGGGCCAGCCGGTCGAGGTCCAGGCGCAGGTCACGCGTGACGGCGCGATTTATTCCGTACGCGATCTGCTGCTTGAGGCGGGCGCGGGGCGGCTGGCCGGAACCCTCTCTTATGGCGATGGTCTGGCCAATGGCAGCCTGACGGTCGATGCAAGCGACGTATCGGGCCTTGCCGCGCTTGCGCTCATCGAAGCTTCCGGCGGGCTGGACGCCGACATCGGTCTGGCCGCCCGCGAAGGCGAACAGGATGTCACGGCCAGCGCGGCGGTGCGGTCGCTTACGATTGCCGGCGTGTCGGTCATGAGCGGCAAATTCGATGCGGCGCTCTCCGATCTCTTCGGCACCGTCTCGGGCCGGGCCGAAGCGGAGCTGCGATCGGTCGACATTGGCGGCACCGTCATCCGGTCCGCCACGGCCACAGTTCGACCCTTGAACGGTGCCGAGACGCTCGCCTTCGAGGCCAACGTCGCGCTGGCGGACGGGACGGCCCTGGATACGGAAGGCAATGCCGCTTTGGGCGATGTGACACGGATCGGCCTTGCGACGCTGTCCCTCGATACGCGCTATGGCGACGCGCGGCTTGCCGCACCGGCCCGCATCGTCATCGACGGCGGCACGACGCGGATAGAGAGCCTTTCGCTGGACATCGAAGGCGGGCGCGTGACCGCGAGCGGGACGGTCGGCGAAGCGCTGGACCTCGATCTCGTCTTCAACGGTCTGCCGGCCGGTCTGGCCAACACGGTCCAGCCCGGGCTGGGCGCGGCGGGCGCCTTGAGCGGGCGCGTTGAGGTAACGGGCACGCCTGGCGATCCGCGGGCTTCGTTTGCGATCGGTGGCGAGGGCCTGACGGCGACCGTGATACGCCAGGCGGGCGTCACGCCGTTCTCGGTGACGACATCGGGGAGTTTCGGCGGGCAAAGGATTGCCGTTTCAGGCTTTTCGGCGCGCAACGGTCAGGGCGCGGCGATCGACGCTTCCGGGACCGTGCCGCTGGCGGGCGGCGCCCTTGACGTCACCGCGTCGGGAGCGGCGCCGCTGGAACTGGTCAATGCCGTGCTGGCCGGGCGCGGCACGCGCCTTTCCGGCACCGCGCGGTTCGATGCCCGCATCGGCGGTGCGCTGGCACGGCCGGCCGTGTCCGGGCTGGTCTCGATTTCCGGCGGCCGGATCACCGATCCGGGTGCCAACATCGATCTGACCGGCGTCAACCTGCTGGCGGGGCTCGAAGGCGACCGCCTCGTCATCCGCAACGCATCGGCAAGCCTTGCCGGCGGCGGTGGGTTGACGCTGTCGGGCACGGTCGGCCTCGGCGCCGGTTTGCCGGCCGATCTGACGCTGGCGCTCGCCGGTGCGCGCTATTCCGACGGCCAACTCTTTTCCGCCGATCTTGGCGCGGACCTCTCCATCACCGGACCGTTGAGCGGCGGGGCGACGATCGCCGGCACGGTCGATATCGCCCGCGCCGAGATCACCGTGCCGGAGACCTTTGCGGGCGACGCCGACCTGATCGATGTGCGCCATATCGACCCCGATGCCGGCACGCGCGCGACGCTGGAGCGGATCGCTTCGGTGATGCCCCGCACCGATGGCGGCGATCCGTCGGCGCCCTACAGGCTCGATGTGCGCATCAATGCGCCCAGCCAGATGTTCGTGCGCGGCCGCGGCCTTGACGCGGAACTGGGCGGGCAGGTCCGCGTGACCGGCCCGCTCGATGCGCTCGCGCCCGTCGGCGCCTTCAACCTGATCCGCGGACGGCTGTCCCTGCTGGCGCGGCGGCTCGACTTCACCAATGGCGCGGTGACGCTGACCGGCAATCTCGATCCGTTCATCAACATGACCGCGCAGACCTCCAATGGCGATCTGACGGCGTTCGTCACCATCATCGGCCCGGCATCGGACCTCGACGTGCGGCTTTCGTCCTCGCCTTCCCTGCCCGAAGACGAGATTCTGGCCCGCATCCTGTTCGGCGAGGACATTGGCAGCCTGTCGCCGGCGCAACTGGCGCAACTGGCCGCCGCCGCCGCTTCGCTCGCCGGCGGCGGGTCCGATCTGGCCGGCGGGCTGCGCGGCGCGCTCGGCGTCGACGATCTCGACGTCGTCCAGGACGAAGGGGGCGGCGTGGCCGTGCGCGCCGGCCGTTATCTTTCCGACAATGTCTATCTGGAGGTGGAGGCCGGCGCCGACGGGGCCGAGACATCCATCAATCTGGACATCACCGATTCCGTGACCGCCCGCGGCAGCGCCACGACGGGCGGCGATTCGTCGATCGGCCTGTTCTTCGAACGCGACTACTGAAAGCGCGGCGTGTCGCGACCAGATCGCGTCGCAACGCTTGGTGTGCAAGGCTTTTGCGGCTTTTTCCGGTCTTCGCGGCGGCCCGCTGCCCGCTTCCGAATTGTTAACGGCTGTTAAAGTCGATGAACAGTTCCTGACCAAAATCGTGTCATTTGTGCAACATCGCATTCCTATCAGCGGCAACGGGGCCGGCATGACCCCAATTGCGTGTTGCGCGGCCAGATGGGTTGGGTCATGAACGGATCAGGAAACGGGCGGGTCTGCCTGTTTCTGCGTTAGGGGATGGGACAGGCAGTCCTGTAGAACACCCCAGACCCGTTTCGAACTTTGACTGGAGGTCAATTATGAAAATCAAGAGCCTTCTTCTTGGCTCGGCCGCGGCGATGATGGCCGTGTCGACTGCACAGGCAGCCGACATCATCATCCCCGAGCCCGAAGTTGTCGAATATGTCCGCGTCTGCGATGCAGCCGGCACCGGCTTCTTCTACATCCCGGGCACCGAAACCTGCCTGCGCATCCACGGCTATGTCCGTTACGACATCGGCTTTGGCGATGCGCCGCAAACGGGCGTCACTGACGCCACCGGCAACGAGACTTGGCGCAAACGCGCCCGCGCATCGTTCCGCGTTTCGACCTGGGCCGATACCGAACTGGGTCCGCTCCGCACCTATGTGGAAACACGTTGGCAGCGGGACACCAACACAGTTACCGTCGTGGCCCCCGGTGCAGCAGCCACTCCGGTGTTCACCGGCTATGAAAATGCAGGCGAATTCGAAATCAACTTCGCCTACATCGATCTGGCCGGCCTGCGCATCGGTAAGGACGAGTCGTTCTTCTCAACATTTACCGGCTACGGCGCGCCAACCAACTACACATTCGCTTACGGCCCGTTCGACACCAACCTGATCAGCTATACCTTCACTGGCGGCGCGTTCTCGGCAGGTATCTCGCTCGAACAGGGCAACAACAGCGTTACAACGCAGTGGACGCAAGTGGCACTTGATGCGAACGGCGATGGAACACCCGATGCCGTTCAGTTTGCCACCGGGATCGGTGGATGGGGGATCGACGACTATGTACCGCACATCGTTGCCGGTGCCGGTTACGATGGCGGCGCCTTCAATATTCGTGGCGTTATCGGCTACGACACCCGCAACGGTGCAGGACAGGGCGGCTGGGCCGGCAAGATCCGTGGCGACGTGGACTTCGACCCGTTCTCTGCATTCGTCATGCTGATGTATGGCGAAAACTCTTCGGCCTATACCGAATGGCGCCGTGGCGCCGCCGCGGCTGAGACGTTCTCCGTTCTAGGTGGTGCCTCCTACGCGGCGACCGACAACCTGTCCGTCAACGCCGCGGTACAATGGCAGGAAGGCAACGGTGCCGGCGACCTTTGGACCGTTGTCGGCAACGTCGACTACGACATCGTTCCCGGTTTCCAGTTCCGGCCGGAAGTTGTCTACCAAAACGGTCCCGGAGCAGACACAATTGGCGGCTTCGTGCGCTTCGAGCGCTCGTTCTAAGCGTCCCTCCGACGCTTCACAAGCAACTACAAGAAACCCGGCAGGCAACTGCCGGGTTTTTCTTTTCAGAACTTTTATTCCGTCTTTTCTTTCTGATCCGGAATTGACAATAAGACCAACTGCTCATTCCCTCGTTGCAGAGGGGGATTGGCGATCAATATGCATGTATCGGTTTTCGCGTTCTACGAGTCTTTTCACAATGTCTTGTGGGAAGATGGAAATCACAAGAGAAACGTTTTCAGATTTCTTTTGGAAATTGACGATGTCATCCAGAGAAATTCTATCGAAAAACTGGACGACGGACTTGTCGATCAATTGATTTCGTATTACCGTAAAAAGGGAAATTCCAACGCGACCATCAACAGAAAACTGGCCGCGCTTTACAAAATACTTCGGAAAGCGGAGCGTGCAGGTCTGATTACTCGACTTCCATCCTATGTTCGACTGCCGGAGAAAAACGCGCGTGTCCGCTTTTTGACGCGCGAAGAAGAGCGGTTTTTGCTACCTAGACTTGAAGAACGCGACAAATCCTACAAAAACCTGTGCATTTTCCTGATCGATACTGGCGCGCGCGTCGGCGAAGCGCTCGGCCTGAAACATGGCGATGTCCACAATGGCCGTGCCACCTTCTGGATCACCAAATCCGGCCGGAGTCGCACCGTTCCGCTGACCGATCGTGCCGTCTGTGCGCTGGCCGATCAGGGGCGCCAGCCCGGCGGCCCGTTTCACGGCGTCGCCTACCAGAAGTTCCTCTATCACTGGAACGCCGTGAAGCGGGACATGGGGCTGAAGGACGATCCGCAATTCGTGCCCCACATGCTGCGCCACACCTGCGCGTCGCGGCTGGTCCAGGCGGGCATCGACCTGCGCCGGGTGCAGACATTTCTCGGCCACCAGACGATCCAGATGACGCTGCGCTATGCGCATCTGGCCACCGACGATCTGGACCAGTGCGTGATCGCGCTCGACCGGGTCAACGCCAAGAACGAACGGCCCGATTCGCACAAGCATAACGGGAAAACGATGCCCGGCGCGGCTGCCGCCGGCCGTCGCAGAAGCGCCGGCAAGAGGCATCCGGCGCCCGCCGACTGAGGCGGGTCATCGGTCGCGCGGCGCCCAGCCGAGCGTCATCGACAGTGTTATCGCGTCGCCGGGCGCCAGCACGATCATGCCCGGGTGACCGGGCACGTTGACGGCATCGACGGCGTGGCTGACCGGCTCGAAACAGAAAAAGCCCGCGTCCACGCTCGGCGCAAAAACCATCGCATGGTCAATACTTTGCGGAGCCTTGACGGTGACATCGATCCCCAGATCCGGTTGCGCGACCCATGCCCGCCCGTCCCAGCCGGCAAAGCAGTTGTCGATCGGAGCGTCGGGCAGCGCGGACGGTTTGGAAAAATCCCATTGCGGCCTGTCGGCGATTGGCATGCGTTTCGTCGGCAGGTTGGCCGCGTCCGACAGCCAGACATGGCTGGCCCTGAAGCACAGTGTCGTACGATCAAGGCGCGGCAACCATGGGTGGAAACCGCCGCCGAACGGCAGACGCGCTCCGGTGTTGGTCGCGGTCAGCGTGCCGTGCAGGGTTCCGTCTTCGAGGCGCCATTCGATCCGGGCAGAGTAGCGCCACGGGCCGATGGCTCCCTCGTCGAGCGCCAGTTCGATGCGGTCGGCCTGGTGCGCCACGACGGACCAGGCCCTCTGAAGCCCATCGCCGTGCAGGGGGCAGGGATCGTCGTCCGGCAGGTTGGGCGGCACAGGATGAAACGAGCCGTCGAACCCGAACCCCCCGCCGGAGATACGGTTGGCGAACGGCAACATCAGGTTGCAGGCCAGATCGAAGGGGTGATTGCCGCCGGCAGCCGTCGGCCGGAGCACCGGTTTTGGGCCGTCGGCGGTCAGGGCGTCGAACCGGGCAAGGCCGGCGCCCATGTCCGGCCGCACGGCAATCCTTGAACGCGCATCCTCGACGATCAGCATGGCCGGGTCGCCGATACTCAGGCCACCGAACTCCATGGATGCTGATGCGGCGCGGCTTCGGGATGGTTGCGGACGAAATGGTGGAGCACATGCAGCAGCATCCGCACATGGTCGCGGTCGCCGCGTGCCTGCGCCACGCGGATATCGTCGATGATCATCCGCCCGATCGTCTCATAGCCGTGCGCCTCGTGCGCCAGATAGTCGCCATAGGCGGCGGCGACGCCTTCGGGCACGTGCTCATGCTCGGCAATGGCGAGGATTTCCTCCTCGCTGAGATCGCACATGCCGACAATGTCATCGAGCGATATCATGCCGGCAGGAAACCATGACATTGCCCGGCGCGCAACCTTCGGCGAAGCGGACGTTCCGGCCGGTTCATGTCAGGATGATGTCGGCGCCGACGCTCTGTTCGAGCACAAGGCCGGCATTCGGCAGATCGTTGCGCTCGGCCCGGCCGATCGCTGCATTGCGGTCGTGGCCGAGCGCAAGCCACCGTTCGACCAGGCGCTCGGAAAGGGTCGGCATGGCGGGGGCGACGAAGACGGTCAGGTCGTAGTGCGCCTGCGCGCCGCGCCAGGGCTCGTCGCACAGGAGCAGGTAGTTACCCTCGATGACGACGACCTCCACGGATCGGGCGATGATGGCGGCGCCGGCGATTGCAAGATCGGCTTTGCGGTCGAAGACCGGGTGCACCACGTCGCCTTGGGCACCGCGGATCAGCGCGACCATCCGGCAAAAGCCGTCCGCGTCGAAGGTTTCGGGCGCGCCCTTGCGCGCCAGCAGGCCCTTTTGTTCGAGAATGCGGTTGTCGAGATGATAGCCGTCCATGGGCAGCAGCGCGGCGCTGCCCCCTCCCCCTTCGTTCAGCGCGCCGACCAGTTCCGTGGCCAGCGTCGACTTGCCGGATCCGGGCGGGCCGGCAATCGCCACCATCAGCCTGCGGCCTGGGACACGGCGGGCGCGCACGGCGGCAAGAACGCGGGCCAGATTGTCCAGCCGCGTGTCGGCCATCAGGCCGCCAGCGCCGACGCAGGCGGTTCCTTGGCGCCTGTCATGAAGGCGACCGCATCGGACATGGAATGGTCTGTCGGGTCGATCACGCACAGGCGGCGCCCGAGCCGGTGAACATGGATACGGTCGGCCACCTCGAAGACATGCGGCATGTTGTGGGAGATCAGGATGATCGGAATGCCGCGCGCTTTGACGTCCTGGATCAGTTCAAGCACCTTGCGGCTTTCCTTGACGCCAAGCGCGGCCGTCGGCTCGTCGAGGATGATGACCTTGGAGCCGAACGCGGCGGCACGGGCGACCGCAACGCCCTGACGCTGGCCGCCCGACAGGGTTTCGACCGCCTGGTTGATGTTCTGGATGGTCATCAGGCCCAGTTCGTTCAGCTTTTCGCGGGCGAAGGCTTCCATCGCCCGATGGTCGAGCTGGCGGAACCATTTGCCCATGATGCCCGGTTTTCGCAGTTCGCGGCCCATGAACATGTTGTCGGTGATCGACAGGGCAGGCGACATGGCCAGCGTCTGGTAGACGGTCTCAATGCCGGCATCGCGCGCATCGAGCGGCGAGTGGAAGCGCACCGGCTTGCCTTCGAGCCAGACCGTGCCCTCATCTGGCGCGACGGCGCCCGAGACGGCCTTGATCAGCGTCGACTTGCCGGCGCCATTGTCGCCGATCACAGCGAGGATCTCGCCCGGATAGAGTTCGAAGTCGCAATCGTCGAGCGCGGTCACGCGGCCATACCGCTTGGTCAGACCCTTGGCCTTGAGGATGGGGTCGACACGCTGTTCCATCACACCGACACCTTTCTGATCCACTGGTCGACCGTCACGGCGGCGATGATCAGAAGGCCGATCAGGAGATAGGTCCATTGCGCGTCGGCGCCCATCAGGCGCAAACCCAGCGTGAAGACACCGACGATCAGCGCGCCGAACAGCATTCCCAGGATCGATCCCCGCCCTCCGAACAGCGAGATGCCGCCAATGACCACGGCGGTGATGGATTCAATGTTGGTCAGCTGGCCCGATGTCGGCGAAACCGAGCCGATGCGGCCGATCAGCGCCCAGCCGGCGAACGCGCAGATCAATCCGGCCAGCGCGTAGACCGAGATAAGCACGCGATCGACCTCGACGCCCGACAATTCGGCCGCCTCCTTGTCGTCGCCGACCGCATAGACGTGTCGCCCCCAGGCCGTCTGGCGCAGCACATAGGCGAGCAGAAGCGTCAGCAGCACCATGAAGATCACGCCATAGGTGAAGATCGCGCCGCCGATCTCGATCTTGTTTCCGAAGAATTGCAGCAGCGGCGCGTTCGCCTCGATCTCCTGGGAGCGGATCGTCTCGTTGGCCGAATAAAGGAAGTTTGTGGCCAGCACGATCTGCCACATGCCGAGCGTGACGATGAAGGGCGGCAGCTTCATCTTGGCCACGAGAAAGCCGTTGATGAAGCCGCACAGCGTGCCGCACAACAGCCCGCAGGCAACGGCGACCTCAGGCGGCAGGCCGTAGCGGAACGTGAACTGGCCCATCACGACCGAGGACAGGACCATGATCGCGCCGACCGACAAATCGATGCCTGCGGTCATGATGACGAGCGCCTGCGCGCAGCCGACAATGCCGACAATCTGCACCTGCTGCAGGATCAGCGTCAGCGCGAAAGGCGAGAAAAATTTCGAGCCCAGCAGCACGCCGAAGACGGCGACCGACAGCACCAGGACGATCAGCGGAACCAAGGCCGGGTTCTGGTGCAGCAGATGCTGGAAGCGCTGCAACGGCGTCTGCTCGCGGCCGGCAAAGGAGGCGATCTCCGTCGGGCTGGTCGAGGCGGCGGCTTCGTAATCCTGGGGGTTCATGACGGCGCTCGCTGGGCAGGATCGAAACGGACGGGCCGGTGCCCGTCCGTCATGTTAGCGGTTTTGACGGCCGATGTCGCCGGGGCTCAACCCCAGCAGAGGTTCATGCCCTCTTCGACCGAGATGGACTCGACGCCATCGACCGGCGCGCCGGTGACGAGCGCGACGCCCGTGTCGAAGAAGTCCTTGCCCTCGGTCGGCTCGGGCTTGACGCCTTCATCGGCCCATTTCTTGATCGCCTCGATGCCGAGCGATGCCATCAGCAGCGGATATTGCTGCGAGGTGGCGCCGATCACGCCGTCGGCGATGTTCTGGACGCCCGGGCAGCCGCCATCGACGGACACGATCAGCACATCGTTCTCGCGGCCGATCGCGCGCAGCGCTTCATAGGCGCCCGCGGCAGCCGGCTCGTTGATCGTGTAGACGACATTGATCATCGGATCCTTGGCGAGCAGGTTTTCCATGGCGCGGCGGCCACCCTCCTCGTTGCCGGCGGTCACATCGTTGCCGACGATGCGCGGATCGTCCTCGTCGCCCCATCTGCTGGGGTCCTTCACGTCGATGCCGAAGCCGGTCAGGAACCCCTGGTCGCGCAAAACGCCGACGGTCGGCTGGCTGACGGCCAGATCGAGCATGCCGATCTTGGCGTCGGCGGCCGCATCGCCGAGCGTTGCCGCGGCCCATTGGCCGATCAGTTCGCCGGCGAGGAAGTTGTCGGTGGCGAACGTCGCGTCGGCGGCTTCGATCGGATCGAGCGGCGTGTCGAGCGCGATCACAAGTAGGCCCGCGTCACGCGCCTGCTGTACCGAAGAGACGATGGACGATGTGTCCGAAGCGGTGATCAGGATGCCCTTGGCCCCGTCGGCAATGCAGGTCTCGATGGCCTGGACCTGGGTCTCATGATCGCCATCGATCTTGCCAGCGAACGATTTGAGATCGATGCCGAGTTCCTCGGCCTTGGCCGTGGCGCCCTCGCGCATCTTGACGAAGAACGGGTTGGTGTCGGTCTTGGTGATGAGGCAGGCGCCGATCGCGTGATCGTCGGCGCTGGCCGGCACGGTGAAAGCGGCAGTGGCGGCGAGCGCGCCGGCGCATGCGGCAAGAAGCGTCTTTTTCATGTTTCCTCCCATGGCGGCCATGCCGCCGAACATTTTCCTCCCGCCCGGCAAATGGACGAGCGCGGCCAATGGACACCAAGCGAACCAGCCTGTCAATAATTAAATCAACTTGATTTATTAATTCCCATTTGGTCTATTCCCACCTGCCAGGCGCGCTGGGAGGGCGCATTGACCGTCGCTCGATCCACCAATCCAGAACCAGCAACCAGTCCGGCACCGCAGATCAGCGGCGCCAACCAGAGTGGTGTCCGGGCGCATAACGAACGGGTGATCCTGTCGCTTCTGCGCCGTCATGGCGCGCTGTCGAAGGCCGAGATCGCGCGGCTGACCGGCCTGTCCGCGCAAACCATCTCGGTCATCATCCGCCAGCTTGAAAAGGACAGTTTGGTGATGCGCGCGCAGCGCGTACGCGGCAAGGTGGGCCAGCCCTCAACGCCGATGACACTGAACCCCGATGGCGCATTTTCGGTCGGCCTCAGGATCGGCCGGCGCAGCGCCGATCTGTCGCTGATGGATTTCACCGGCATCGTCCGCAAGCAGATCCGCACCACGCATGCCTTTCCGACGCCCGATTCCATCATGGCCTTTCTCGCCGACAGCCTGCCGGCCCTGGTCGAGACCCTCGATCCGGCGATCCGCGACCGGATCATCGGCATCGGCGTGGCGTCTCCGTTCGAGCTTTGGCATTGGCTGGACCGCGTCGGCGCACCATCGACGCAGATGCAGCAATGGCGCGGTTTCGACCTTGTCGCGGCCGCGCGGGCGCAGACCGACCTCGACGTCATGCTGGTCAACGATGCGTCCAGCGCGTGCCTGGCCGAACTGACGGTCGGCGACGGGCGCGAGATTCGTGACTTCGCCTATTTCTTCGTCGGCTTCTTCATTGGCGGCGGCATTGTGCTCAATCATGCGCTGCAGACCGGCGCCACGGGCAATGCGGCGGCATTCGGCCCCCTGCCCTCGCGCGATCCGCGCCGTGGCAATGGCGGCCAGCTGATCGACACGGCCTCCTTGTTCACGCTGGAAAGGTCGCTGATCGAGGCCGGCATCGATCCAGCCGATCTGTGGCGCCAGACCGAGGACTGGAGCGGCTTTGAACCGCAGCTGACCCAATGGCTGGCCGGGACGGCGCAAAGCATGGCCGACGCGATCGTCACCGTCTGCGCCGTTTTCGATTTCCCCGTCATTGTCGTCGATGGCGCTTTTCCGGCCAGGGTCCGGGCCGACCTGACCGCACGGATCAACGCTGCCATCGAAAGCTGCAACACCAACGGCATCCTCGTGCCGGAAATCGTCAGCGGCAGCGTCGGCAGCAATGCACGGGCCATCGGCGCTTCCATGCTGCCGATCTCCGACCGGTTTCTGGTCCAGCGGACCAGCGCCGCCGCCTGACCGGCTCCGCACCGCTTCCCAAAAAAGGTCACGCTGCGGAAGGTTCGAAGCGGTGTGTGCATTTTTTGTGCGGCGCAAAAGAACTGAACATCTTTTAGGCATCCTGACATTTTCTGACGCTGGGAACGCGTGCCCGGCATATGGCGCCTTCCATGCGACTCGCACCGGGAATCAAGGTCCGGCCGGCCTCTTTCGCCACTTGGCACGGCTGTTGCTTCGCTCCTTGCGTCAGAATTCATCGTACGGAGCGTCAAAGATGATCACAGCCGCCAACAACACCCGCCTTCTGCTCGCCTCATGCCTTCTTGCAACCACCGCGCTGATCGGCGCCGCCCAGGCGCAGGAAGAGCCGATCAAGGTCGGCGTCCTGCACTCGCTATCCGGAACGATGGCGATTTCCGAGACGACATTGAAAGACACGATCGAGATGCTCGTCGACGACCAGAACGAAAAGGGCGGCCTGCTCGGCCGGCCACTGGAAGCGGTGGTGGTCGATCCGGCTTCCGACTGGCCGCTGTTTGCCGAAAAGGCGCGCGAACTGCTCACCGTCGAGGAAGTCGACGTGATCTTCGGATCGTGGACCTCGGTCAGCCGCAAGGCGGCCCTGCCGGTTCTCGAAGAGCTCAACGGGCTGATGTTCTACCCGGTCCAGTATGAGGGCGAGGAAAGCTCGAAGAACGTCTTCTACACCGGCGCTGCTCCCAACCAGCAGGCGATCCCGGCGACCGACTATTTCCTCGAGGAGCTTGGCGTCGAGAAGTTCGCGCTTCTGGGCACCGATTATGTCTATCCGCGCACGACCAACCGCATCCTCGAACAGTATTTGAAGGACAATGGCATCGCCGAGGAGGATATCTTCGTCAACTACACGCCGTTCGGCCATTCGGACTGGTCGTCGATCGTCGCCGATGTCGTCGCGCTCGGCGCCGACGGCAAGAAGGTCGGCGTGATCTCGACCATCAATGGCGATGCCAATGTGGGCTTTTACAAGGAACTCGCCGCGGCCGGCATCTCCGCCGACGACATTCCGGTCGTCGCCTTCTCGGTGGGCGAAGAAGAGCTGTCGGGCCTCGATACGTCCGATCTGGTCGGCCATCTGGCCGCGTGGAACTATTTCCAGTCCGCCGACACCGAGGCCAATGAGGCGTTCGTGGCCGCCTGGAAGGCACGGATGGGCGAGGACCGGGTGACCAACGACCCGATGGAGGCGCACTATATCGGCTTCAACATGTGGGTGAACGCGGTTACCGAAGCCGGCACCACCGACGTTGACGCCGTTCGCGAAGCCATGTGGGGCCAGGAGTTCCCGAACCTGACCGGCGGCACGGCGACCATGCTGCCCAACCACCACCTGACCAAGCCCGTCCTGATCGGCGAGATCACCGAGGACGGCCAGTTCGACATCATCAGCCAGACCGAGGAAGTGCCGGGCGATGCCTGGACCGACTTCCTGCCGGAAAGCGCGGTGCTCGTCTCCAACTGGCAGGAGCTGGGTTGCGGCATGTTCAACACCGAAACCGAGACCTGCGTGCAGATCGAATCCAACTACTGATCTGACGTTCCAAAAGCGTTCGGAAGGGCCGCCGGCCCTTCCGGTACATGCATCGGGGTATCGGGCTGATCATGATCAGACTTCTAGTGGTCCTTGCGATTGCGTGCCTTGGCGCGATCGGCCCGGCCCATGCGCAGACAGGCCCGATCCAGGCCGTCCTTCAGGACAATCGCGCCGACATCGAGCGGGCCTCGCGGCGCACCGTGCAACCGGTGCTCGATGCGATCATCGCCACCGGCAGCGAGCGGGCTCCTCTTTTCCTCGAGCGCTGGCGCGACCGGGTCGTTTTTCAGCGGGACGCGGACGGGCTGTTCTTCCTTGTCGAGGATGAAGACGCCGACCCGATGAAACTCATCGACATCGATACGGGCGAATTCTTCGGCGACGTCCCCGAGGACGGTATGAGCCAGCTTCGCCCCAACTCCGGCGTGCGCGGCGTGATTGCGACGGCGCTGGTCCAGTTCCAGCTTTCCGATCCCGATCCCGAACGGCGCGCCGCCGGCCTGACCGCCATCGAGCGCGATCCGGAGGCGTCGCACCTGACGGCCCTGCGCGCGTCGATCAACGGCGAGGCCGACCCGGCGCTGCTGGCGCGCAAGACGCGGCTCGAGCGGCTTCTGACCGCCACGTTCGACGATGACGAGGCGGCCCGCGTCGACGCCATCGAAAGCTTTGCGGGCGACATCGCCGTCGATGTGCGGGCGACGCTCAATCCGCTCTTGTCGACGCGCATGCGTGCCGCCGAGACGCTGCCCGAAAACACCAACATCGCCCGCGTGCTGGAACCGGGCGTAAACATCGCCATCGACGAAGCCTACGCCATGCTGGTCAGCGCCGATCTGGCACCGGCCCTTGTCGATGCGGAGACGCGCGACGCGGCGCTGATCGCCAACATCGACAATGGCACGGTTGCCGGCATCGCCGTTGCGACGCTCGACACCAATGCCGCACGCGATGCCGCCTATGCGGCGCTGGCCCGGTCGGGCACCGTGCCGCCGGCGGTGACCGTCGAAGAGCGGGCTGCGGCGGTAAACGAGCACGTCTTCTTCGAGACCTACAATGAACCGTCGCAGGCCGTCACCGATGCGGCGGCGCAGACGCTCAATGCCATCGAAAGCCGTGTCGGCGCCTACCGCGTCGTCGATCTGGGTCTCGACGGTCTCTCGCTGGCCTCGATCTACTTCCTCGCCGCCATCGGCCTTGCCATCACCTTCGGGGTGATGGGCGTCATCAACATGGCGCATGGCGAATTCATCATGATCGGCGCCTATACGGGCTTCGTCGTTCAGCAGTTCGTGCCCAACTACACCGCGTCGATCGTCATCGCGCTGCCGCTGGCGTTCGCAATCGCCTTCCTTGCCGGCGTCGCGCTCGAACGGCTGGTGATCCGCCATCTGATGCATCGGCCGCTTGAAACGCTTCTGGCGACGTTCGGCATCTCGATTGCGCTGCAGCAGCTTGCCAAGAACATTTTCGGCACGCAGGCCCGGCCGCTGACAGCGCCGGGCTGGCTCGACGGCGCATGGTCGCTCAACGATGTGGTTTCGATCAGCTACATAAGGATCGCGATCTTTGCCCTCGCCGTCATCTTCTTCGTCCTGTTGTGGTTCATCCTCAACCGCACGCGGCTCGGGCTCGAAGTGCGCGCCGTCACGCAGAATTCGCGCATGGCCGCCTCGATGGGCATCAGTCCCGACCGGGTGAACATGCTGACCTTCGGCCTCGGCTCGGGCATTGCCGGCATTGCCGGTGTCGCCATCGGCCTTTACGCGCAGGTCACCTCGGAACTTGGCGCCTCCTACATCGTCCAGAGCTTCATGACCGTGGTTGTCGGCGGGGTCGGCAACATCTGGGGCACGCTGGCCGGCGCCGGCATGATCGGCTCGCTGCAGAAGATCATCGAATGGTTCAACCCGGCCAACACGCTGGCCGCGCAGACCTACATGATCATCTTCATCATCATCTTCATCCAGTTCCGTCCCAAGGGCATCTTCGCCCTCAAGGGCCGCGCGGCGGGAGACTGAGATGATCGAGCGCACCTTCCTTCTGCGCCATCCCTCCGTGATGGTCTTCATCGCGCTTCTGGCCCTGTTCACGGTCGGCGCGACAATCCTGTCGGAAGGCTTCGGCGTGGGCCTGATCTCGACCAGCTTCGTCAAGACGCTCGGCAAGACGCTGTGCCTGTGCCTGATCGCCATCGCCATGGATCTGGTCTGGGGTTACTGCGGCATTCTTTCGCTCGGCCATTTCGCCTTCTTCGGCCTTGGCGGCTACATGATCGGCATGTGGCTCATGTATGAGCGCACCAAGTCCATCGTCGTCGAGCAGCTCGGCGCCGCGCAACTGCCACCGACGCCCGAAGAGGTGCGCGAGGCGATCGGATCGCAGATCTTCGGCGTGGTCGGCGGATCGGAAATCCCGGCGATATGGATGTTTGCCGACAGCCTGATCATCCAGATCGCGCTCGTCGTTCTTGTGCCCGGCCTTCTGGCGCTGGTGTTCGGCTGGCTGGCCTTCCGCAGCCGCGTCACCGGTGTCTATCTCTCCATCCTGACGCAGGCGATGACGCTCGCGCTGTCGCTCTATCTGTTCCAGAACGATTCCGGCCTGCGCGGCAACAATGGCCTGTCGGGCCTGCAGAACATTCCGGGCGCGGAAAACCTCTCGCAGGATGTCATCTCCGTCTGGTTCCTGTGGGCGTCCGCCTTCGCGCTCGGCGCCGGCTATCTGTTCGCCGCCTGGATGGTGTCGGGCAAGTTCGGCAATGTCGTGCGCGGCATCCGCGACGACGAGGCGCGGGTGCGGTTCCTCGGATACAACGTCGAAGCCTACAAGCTGGTCGTCTTCACCGTCACGGCGGTGATCGCGGGCATTGCCGGCGCGCTTTACTATCCGCAGGCGGGCATCATCAATCCGGCGGAGATCGCACCGATCGCCTCGATTTATCTGGCCGTCTGGGTGGCGATCGGCGGGCGCGGTCGGCTCTATGGCGCGGTGATCGGCGCCGCGCTCGTTTCGCTCGTTTCCACCTGGTTCACATCCGGGCAGGTGCCGGACATTCCGCTGGGCTTTTACACAATCGAATGGGTCGACTGGTGGCTGGTGCTGCTCGGCTTCGGCTTCGTTCTGGTGACTTTGTTCGCACCGCAAGGCCTTGGCGGTCTGGTCGATGCGCTGGTGCGCGACCGGCAGGCCATCGCGGCGCCGCCGCCCACCCCGGCCAAATCGGCGGAAAAAGCAAGCGAGGCGGCATGAGCAGTCTTCTCGAAGTTGCCGGCGTCTCGGTCACGTTCGACGGTTTCAGGGCGATCAACGATCTGTCGTTCGAGATCGGGCCGGCCGAGTTGCGCGCCATCATCGGACCGAACGGCGCCGGCAAGACCACCTTCATGGACATCGTCACCGGCAAGACCCGGCCGGACGAGGGCCGCGTCGATTATGGCGAACCGCCCAGGAGCCTGTTGCGCATGAGCGAGAGCGAAATCGCCCGCGCCGGCATCGGTCGAAAGTTCCAGCGGCCCACCGTCTTCGAGCAGCAAAGCGTCCGCGACAATCTGATGATGGCGCTGAAAAACGACCGCAGCCCGTTCGGCGTTATGGCATGGCGCGCGGCGCGAACCGATATCGACAAGGTGGCGGACCTTGCCGAGGAAGTCGGCCTTGCCGATCATCTGGACCGGCCGGCCGGCGAGCTGGCGCACGGCCAGAAACAGTGGCTGGAGATCGGCATGCTGCTGGCGCAGGACCCCAGACTGCTGCTGGTCGACGAGCCCGCCGCCGGCATGACGCTGGGCGAACGCGAGCACACGACCGAACTTCTCAAACGCGCCGCCGAAACCCGTGCCGTGGTCGTCGTCGAGCACGACATGGAGTTCGTGCGGCGGCTCGGCTGCAAGGTGACGGTGCTGCACGAGGGTTCGGTTCTGGCCGAAGGCTCGCTCGACCATGTGACCGCCAACCAAGACGTGATCGACGTCTATCTGGGACGCTGAACCGATGCTTTCCGTTTCCGACCTGACCCTGCATTACGGCCAGTCGCAAATCCTCAATGGCGTCTCGCTCACCGCCGAAACCGGCCGCGTCACCTGCGTGATGGGCACCAATGGCGTCGGCAAGACCAGCCTTCTGAAAGCAATCGCCGGCGTTCACCCGCGCTCGGGCGGCGCGCTGTCGCTGGACGGCGAGACGATCGGCAAGGTGCCGGCGCATGTGCTCGCCGCCAAAGGCGTCGGCTATGTGCCGCAGGGGCGCGACATCTTCCCGCTTCTGACCGTGCGCGAGAATCTCGAGACCGGCTTTGCGACCCTGCCGCGCGGCGAACGGGCGGTGCCCGACGAGATTTACGAACTGTTCCCCGTGCTCAAGGAGATGGACGGACGGCGCGGCGGCGACCTGTCCGGCGGCCAGCAGCAGCAATTGAGCATCGGGCGGGCGCTGGTGACGCGGCCCAAGCTGCTGCTGCTGGACGAGCCGACCGAGGGCATCCAGCCCAACATCATCACGCAGATCGGCAAGGTGATCGACTATCTTCGCCAGCAGGGGCAGATGGCGATCGTGCTGGTCGAGCAGTATTTCGACTTCGCCTACGGGCTGGCGGACGAATTCGTCGTCATGGAACGCGGCGCGGTTTCGCTTGCCGGCAGCCGTGACGCGGTCTCGCGCGACGCGCTGGTCAACGCCGTTTCGGTGTGACGGCCGATACGGAAGGCGACGGCCCGGCTCCGCGTCAAGCCGCGGAGTTCACCAGAGCCAGAACCGATGCCTTCAGGACCGCCAGCCCTTGCTCGAGAACCTGCCTGCTCCCGGCATTCTTCTTGGCGTTGATGGCTGTCGAATAGATGAACCCGGCAATCGCATCGATCCCGCCGGGCGCGGATATTCGCGCAGCATGTCGCCGAACGCCTCGGCGGCGCAACGTCCGGCGTCAGGGAGCGCGGCCTGAAGAGCGGCAGCCGCCATATCGGCCACGGACCGTTGGTGATCAAAGGATCAGCTCTGGCTCATCCAGTCCCGATCCGCCTCCCTGATCCGGCCGCCATGCTTGTCGAGCAACGCGATCGCCTCGTCCCGGCCGGCGCCGCGCGCCATCAAAATGGAACGCTTGACGTCGTAATCGCTGGCTTCGAGCGCGTCCCGCGCCGTCTGTTCGCTGCAGCCGACAATATCGCGCACGATGCCCAGCGCCCGGCTTCGCAGCTTGCGGTTGGTGACGCGCATGTCGATCATCCGCCCGCGATAGACCTTTCCCAGCCGCACCATCAGAGCGGTCGAGAAGATGTTGAGCGCAATCTTCTGGCTAGTGCCGGCCGCCAGCCGGGTCGATCCTGCAAGCGCTTCCGAACCGGTGTCCAGAAACACCGGCACATCGGCCTCAACAAGAACCGGCGTCCGCGCATTGTTGGCGATGCCGATGGTCAGGGCACCGCTCTGGTTGGCCGCCTTCAAGGCCGTGATCACGAACGGTGTCGTGCCGCTGGCGGCCAGACCGATGACGACGTCGTTCTCGTCAAGAGCGAGGTCGTCCACGGCGCGCGCCGCCGCCGCTTCATCGTCTTCGGCGCCCTCCTGCGCCTCGACGATGCTCGCCGAACCACCGGCAACCAGGATATGAAGCCGCCCATCGGGCCAGTTGAATGTCGGGTTAAGTTCGACACCATCGAGCAGCGCAACGCGCCCGGACGTGCCCGCCCCGCAATAGACAAGACGCGCCTTCGGTTTTTCGAGCCGCGCAGCAGCAGACGAAACGGCGTCCATGATCTGCGTCTGCGCCGCTTTGACGGCATCGACCGCCTTGGCCTGGCTGCCCACCAGCGCGTCGAAGAGCGCGCCGTCACCCAAACTGTCCAGAAACGGCGAATCGACATCGTGCGCTTCGGTGTTCGGGCGATGTTCGCTGTTCGGTGACGGGGTCAAGGCCGGAAATCCTTATAATACCAAAACATGACCAATTAGCAGAAGGCCGGCTCCGATTTGTATTGCAAGACCGGCGAAATTCAACCCTCATTCAGCTCGTTTGCGATGCGTTGGCGGGAGCCGGACGGTCGATCCGGATTGAAGTGGACAATAATTGGATTTATCCGGTAATGGAGAGGTATGATCAAATGACGGGGTTGATTTGGACAAGCTGATCATCGCGGGCGGTCGCCCCTTTTCGGGCTCGATGCAGGTTGCCGGAGCCAAGAATGCCGCGCTTCCCATTCTGGCGGCATCGATGCTCGGCGGCCGCCAGGTGCGCCTGTCCAACCTGCCCGATGTCGGCGATGTCCGCTCCATGCTCAAACTGCTTGGCTTGTGCGGCGTCGAGACCGGCGATCCCGTCCATGGACGCATCGAATTCTCCACGGAGGCCCTGCGTGCCGCCGATGCCCCTTACGACATCATGCGCAAGATGCGCGCCTCGTTTCTGGTGCTGGCGCCGCTTCTCGTCCGGTTTGGCCGCGCCCGCATTTCGCGGCCGGGCGGCTGCGCCATCGGGACACGCCCGGTCGATCTGCACCTTGGCGCGTTGGAGGCGCTCGGCGCCCGTATCGATTTCGGCGGCGGCATCTATGACGTGCAGGCGCCCGAGGGATTGCGAGGGGCACGCATCGCGCTGCCTATGGCGTCGGTGGGTGCAACCCACACCGCGCTGATGGCGGCGGCCGGCGCGCGGGGCGAGACCGAGATCGTCAATGCGGCGCGCGAGCCCGAGATCGTCGATCTGGCGGCATTCCTCAACGGCCTGGGCGCGCGGGTCGAAGGCGCCGGAACATACAAGATCACGGTTCAGGGCACCGACAGCTGGAGCGACGTCAGCCACGCCATCGTGCCCGACCGGATCGAGGCGGCCAGCTATCTGATCGCCGCCGCCATGACCGGCGGTGAACTGGAGATCATCGGCGCGCGACTGGAACATCTGGGCGCTGCCTGCCAGATCCTCGAACAGGCCGGCATCGTCATCTACCCGTCCGACCGGGGGCTGATCGCCCGGCGCGGCGGCGCGCTGACGAGCGTTGACGTGGCAACCGAACCGTTTCCGGGTTTTCCGACCGATCTGCAGGCGCAGTTCATGGCCCTGATGTGCCTTGCCGACGGTGTTTCGGTGATCCGCGAGCGCGTCTTTGAATCGCGGTTCATGCATGTGCCGGAATTGCAGCGCATGGGCGCCGACATCCGCCATGACGGATCGACCGCCATCGTGACGGGCGTCGGCGAACTGCACGGCGCCCAGGTGATGGCCACTGATCTGCGCGCCTCCATGTCGCTGGTGCTGGCCGGTCTGGTCGCCAAGGGCGAAACGATCGTGCACCGGGTCTACCATCTCGATCGCGGTTTCGAAGACATTGAAGGCAAGCTGCGCCGGTGCGGCGCGGCCATCGAAAGGGTCGCCGAATGACGACGGCCAAAGTCGATGACGAAGCGCTGTTCATGGCGGTCGATGGCGGCGGCACGGGCTGCCGCGCGCGGCTGGAAACCGCAGACGGCAAGGTGATAGGCGGCGGGCTGGCCGGTCCGGCGGCAACGCGGTTCGGTGTCGAAGCGTCCTGGGCGGCGATTTCGACCGCCTTTTCAAACGCGCTGGACGAAGCAGGCATCGGCCGATCGGACGCGGGACACATTCATGCCGGCATCGGCGTCGCCGGCCTGTCGCGGCAAGGCGCGCGCGAGGCGCTGGAAGCGATGGAGCATCCGTTTGCGTCGGCGCATTTTGCGACAGACGGTGAGATCGCCTGCCTTGGCGCGCATGGCGGGCGCGACGGCGCAATCGTCATCGTCGGCACGGGAAGCTGCGGGCTGGCGCGCCTGTCGGGGCAGTTGATCAAGATCGGCGGCTATGGGTTTCCGATATCGGACGAGGGCAGCGGCGCCTATCTGGGGCTGCGCGTCGTCCGCGCCGCGATGATGGCCCATGACGGCCGGATGGCCATGACCGCGCTGCTCGGCGAGATCATGGGCCGTTTCGGCGACGATCCGGGCAATGCGGTCCAATGGATGGATCAGGCGACTGCAACCGACTACGCAGCCTTTGCGCCGATCGTCGTCCGCCATGCCGACGATGGCGATCCGGCGGCCCGGCGCATCATGCAGGACGCGGCCGCGGCGATCGAGACCATCGGTCGGACGCTTTTCGAACGGGGGGCCGAACGGCTGACGCTGATCGGCGGGCTGGCGAGCGTGATCGAGAGCTGGCTTGCGCCGGATCTGCGCCGCCGATTGAGCCCCCAGCTGGGCGACAGCCTGGACGGGGCCGCGATCCTTGCCGGACGGCCGGCAATCGGCCGGTGACGATGCAGAAAGGACCGGACAATACGCAAAACGGCCATGAAGCGGCCGCGGCGCATACCGGGGAACAGGGGTAGGCTTTGAGCGATTATCCAGTCACGATCGACAAGATATTCCAGGACTACGGTCCGATCGACCAGAACAATCCGACGCCGCGCTACATCCAGCTGGCCAACCGGATTCGCGACCTGATCGAGAGCGGAAGCTGGAAGGCCGGCGACGCGCTGCCCTCGGAACGGACAATCGTCGGCGCGACCGGCCTGTCGCGGGTGACGGTGCGCAAAGGCCTCGAACTGCTCGTCAATGAGGGGCTTTTGTGTCAGCGCCACGGTTCGGGCACCTATGTCAGCAGCGAGGAAGACCGCATCGAGCAGTCGCTCGGGACCCTGACCGGGTTCAGCGAGGACATGCACTCGCTCGGCCATGTGCCGAGCGCCCGCTGGATCGAAAAGACCATCGACAATCCGTCGACCGAAGAGACGATGGTGCTGGGCCTTTCGCCGGGCGAGAAGGTTGCGCGCCTGCATCGTCTGCGGCTGGCGGACGGCGAACCGCTGGCGATCGAAATGGCCGTTGTGCCCGCCAGCATTCTGCCCGATATCGACGACATGCAGGATTCGCTCTATCAGACGCTGGCCGCACAGGGCGCGCTGCCCGAAAAGGCGCTGCAGCGCATGCATGCCTGCCGCCTGCCCGCATTCGAGGCGGAACTCCTCAAGTGCGAGGAAGGCGAGCCAGCGCTCCACATCGAGCGCCTGTCGCGTCTGCAAAGCGGCCGGGTGATCGAGTTCACCCGCTCCTACTATCGGGGTGACCGCTACGATTTCATCGCAGAGCTGACGCTTCCCGGCGCACGGCCAAAGACCATGCAGGGCAAACGCTGATGACAAGCCTGATGCAGCAGGAAACGCGGGCCATTCCCGCCCTCGTCGCTCAACAGATGCACGACCATCTGGCCACCTACGAAGGCTGTGCCGACCGGATCGCGGCGTTCGATCCGGCCCTCGTCGTCACCATGGCGCGCGGCTCGTCGGACAATGCCGCGCTTTATTTCAAATATCTGTTCGAGCTGAAGACCGGCATACCGGTCGCCTCGGTCGGGCCCTCGATCGCCTCGGTCTACGAACGCGAATTGCGTCTTGATCGCGCCGCGTGCCTTTCGATCTCGCAATCCGGCAAAAGCCCCGACCTGGTGGCGTTCCAGAAGATGGCCGGCGATCAGCGGGCCCTGAACCTGGCGCTGGTCAACACGCTTGACAGCCCTTTGGCAGAAGGTGCCGACTGCCTGATGCCGGTTGCCTCGGGACCGGAGAAGTCCGTCGCGGCGACCAAATCCTTCGTCATGTCGCAGACCGCCATCGCCGCGCTGACGGCGCATGTCAGCCGGGACGACGGTCTGCTTGCCGCACTGGCGGATCTGCCGGGCGCACTGGACCGGGCCATCGGTTGCGACTGGCGCGATCTGGTCACACGGTTGAAGCCCGTTCACTCGCTTTACGTCATCGGGCGCGGGCCGGGACTTGCCATCGCCCAGGAAGCCGCGCTCAAGCTGAAGGAGACGTGCGAAAAACACGCGGAGAGCTACAGTTCCGCCGAGGTGCTGCACGGTCCCATCCAGTTGGCGGCCAGCGGCCTGGCAGCGCTCGTCTTCCTCAGCCGCGACGAGGCGCGGCAGGGCCTGATCGACGCGGTCCGACGCATGGCCGAAATGGGCATTGCCGTTTTCGTCGCCGATCCCGCCGGCGACCGGCCGCTGGACCTGCCGGGCGTTTCCTACCTGCCATGCGCCGCGGCTCCGCACCCGATGCTCGACTGCATCAGCCAGATCACGACCTTCTATGTTTTCGCGGAGCGGTTCGCCTTCGATCTCGGTCTCGATCCGGATTCGCCCAAACTGCTCAAAAAGGTCACCGAGACGATATGAGCGGGCCGACCGTTTT
Source organism: Oceaniradius stylonematis (assembly GCF_965223445.1). Lineage (NCBI taxonomy): Bacteria > Pseudomonadati > Pseudomonadota > Alphaproteobacteria > Hyphomicrobiales > Ahrensiaceae > Oceaniradius > Oceaniradius stylonematis. The sequence goes on along the minus strand of NZ_OZ244994.1, from coordinate 3,073,491 downwards.
CAGGGCAAGCGCGATTTTCGACGGATCGGTCGTCCATCGCGACCGCCAGCTGGTCGTCGAGGACGGCAGGGTCAAGGGTCTGGCCCCGCTGGCCGATACGCCGGCGCGCAGCCGGATCGTCGACACGGAGGCTGAATGGCTGTCGCCGGGATTTGTCGATTGGCAGGTCAATGGCGGCGGCGGCGTCCTGTTCAACGACAATCCCAGTCCCGAAGGTCTTGCACGGATCGCCGACGCCCACCGGCGTTTCGGGACGACCGCCCTGCTGCCGACCGTGATCACCGATGAGCCGGCGGTCACAAAGGCCGCGGCCGCAGCCGCCGCCGAGGCGACGCAACAGGGCGCACCGGGCATTGTCGGCATTCACTTCGAGGGCCCGCATATCTCGGTTGCGCGGAAAGGCGTCCACGATCCGCGCTTCATCCGGCCCATGGAGCGGGACGATTTGGCTTTGCTCCGTCGCCGGGATCTGGGCCGGATCGTTGCGACGGTCGCCCCGGAAAACGCCACGGTCGACGATGTCGCCGCGCTTGCACAGGCAGGAACGATCGTCAGCCTTGGCCATACGGCGACGGATCACGACACGGCCCGGCGCTATTTCTCGGCGGGGGCGCGCGCAGTCACGCATCTTTTCAACGCCATGGAGCCGCTGCACCACCGTCAGCCGGGCCTGATCGGGGCCGCGCTCGAAAACCCGGATATCTATTGCGGGCTGATCGCCGACGGCCACCATGTTCACCCGTCGGTCCTGTCGATGGTTTTCGCGGCGGGCCCGAAGACCCGGCTGACGCTGGTCACCGATGCGATGTCCTCGGTCGGCGACCCCTCCGACACGTTCGAGTTGAACGGCCGTATCGTCCACCGCAAGGGCGGGCGCCTGACCATCGAAGACGGCACGCTCGCCGGCTCCGATCTGGACATGATATCCGCCATCCGCTTTTCCGTGCGCGAGTGCGGCGTCGCCATGGTCGACGCCCTGCGCATGGCCACGTCGGTGCCGGCAAGCATGCTCGGGCTCGAGACGATCGGCTCGCTGCGGCCCGGCGCGCGCGCGGACATCGTTGCCCTGCACGACAGCCTCGATATCGCCCAGGTCCATATGGCCGGCGAACCCGACCCATAGGGCCGGCAAACGGGGTCGGCGCCTTGACGGCGCGTCAGTTCGGCGTCGTCACCGCCGGGTCGTCGGCGAAATGGCAGGCGCATGTGCGCGCCGGGAAATCGTCGCCCTCCAGAACGCGCAGGTCGGGACTCGTGCGATCGCAGTCGGGCTGTTTCCAGTAACAGCGGGGATGAAACAGGCAACCTTCGGGCCGGTGCGCGATGTTGGGCACATCGCCGGTCAGGACGATCCGTTCGGGCACGGCCGATTGCGCCAGTTCGCGTCCGGGAATGCGCGGCACAGCCGACAGCAGCGCCCGCGTGTAAGGATGGCGCGGCGCTTCGAAGATGGACTGCGAGGGCCCGTACTCGACCAGCTTGCCGAAATACATCACGCCGATCCGGTCGCTGACATGGCGGACGACCGACAGGTCGTGGCTGATGAAGATGATGGAAAGCCCGAGTTCGGCACGCAGCTTGGCCAGCAGATTGATGATTTGCGACTGGATCGAGACATCGAGCGCCGAGACGGCCTCGTCGGCGACGATGATCTTGGGGCTGATCGCCAGCGCGCGGGCGATGGCTATGCGTTGCCGCTGGCCTCCGGAAAACTGGTGCGGCAGACGCTCCATCGCGCTTTTGGGAAGGCCGACCAGATCGAGCAATTCGGCAATGCGCTCCCGACGGTTGGCGATCCCATGCACGATCAGCGGCTCGCCGACGATGGTGCCGACTGTGTGGCGCGGATTGAGCGAGCCGAACGGATCCTGGAAGACCATCTGGATGTCGCGCCGCGCCTGTTTGAGATCGCGCTTGCCGATCGTTGCGATGTCGCGGCCGCCATAGATGATCTCGCCGCTGGTCGGATCGTCCAGACGCATGATGGTGCGGCCGAGCGTGCTCTTGCCGCAGCCCGATTCGCCGACGATGCCCAGAATTTCACCTGCATCGAGGTCGAAGGAAATGCCGTCGAGCGCCAGCACCCTGCCGCCGGAGCCGGTTGGATAGTGCTTGACCAGATCGCGCACGGACAGGAGCGGGCTCATGATGCCGGGTTCCAGCAATAGCCGGCGTGGGCGCCGCGGCGCACCTCGGGCGGCGTTTCTGTCGCGCAAACGTCGATCGCAAAATTGCAGCGTCCGGCAAACGCGCAGCCTTTCGGCCGTTCCCCCGGCGGCGGCACCGCGCCCGGTATCGCCGGCAGGCGCGATCCCGGCGGATTGGCTGCGGGAATGGTCCCGATGAGCGCCTCCGTGTAGCGGTGGATCGGATTGCCGAACAGGTCGTCGACCGGCCCCTCCTCTGCAATCCTGCCGGCATACATGACCACCGCCCGGTCGCAGGTTTCCGCGATCACACCGAGGTCGTGCGTGACCATCACGCAGGCCATGCCGAAACGTTTGCGCATCTCGGCGATCAGGTCGAGAATCTGCGCCTGGATGGTCACGTCGAGTGCGGTCGTCGGCTCGTCGGCGATCAGGAGGGCCGGCTCGCAAGCCAGCGCAATCGCGATCATCACGCGCTGTCTCTGGCCGCCGGACAGTTGGAAGGGATAGCGCTGCAACTGCGCGTCTTCGCTGGGCAGGCCCACAAGGCCCAACAGCCGCTTGACCTCCGCCTTGCGCTCTCGGCCGGCCATCTTGCGATGGATTTCCAGCGCTTCGCCGATCTGCGCTCCGATGGTCATGATCGGATTGAGCGAGGTCATCGGCTCCTGGAAGATCATTGCCATGCGGTTCCCGCGAATGCGGTTCAGTTCCGTCTCGTCAAGATCGGCCATGTTGGTCTGCTCGAAGAGGATGCGGCCGCGCGACACCTTGACGGCATGTTTCGGCAGCAGGCCGAGGACCGACAGGGCGGTGATCGTCTTTCCGCATCCCGATTCGCCCAGGAGACCGACCATTTCGCCCCTGTTGACGGTCAGACTGATGCCTTCCACCAGCACCGCCGAGCGGGTCGACAGATGGAGGTCTTCTATCGCCAGAAGCGGCTGGTCCTGGCCGTCGGCGTTTGAACTATGCTGCACGAGAACGTAGGCTCCGGAACGGGTGGGACAGAGCGGCCTCAGCCGCTATCTGATTCCAACTCGTACGTTATTGGTTACATTGACAATGCTGACGAGGTAAGAAATGGTATTGAGGTGGACTATGTCACCAGCTTGGCCAGGGAATGTCAACAAAGGCGCAGCCACCGATACAGCCTTGGGAGCGAAACCGTCTTGGGAGAACGTCATATCATGAAAAGCCTTCGCACCTTCACATTGACATGCGGCGTGGCCGTGGCGGCCGTCGTTTCCGGTCCGGCATTGTCGGCGCCGCTGCAAGTGGCCGTCGAGCAATCGCCGTCCGGTCTCGATCCGCACATCGTCACAGCGTTTTCCTCATTCCAGATCATCGATGGCACCATCTATGAAGGGCTGACGGCGCTGGACAACGATCTGAACATCGTTCCGGGCCTGGCTTCGGAATGGCAGATTTCCGACGACAAGACGACCTATACCTTCACCCTGCGCGAGGGGGTGACCTTCCATGGCGGCGATGCGATGACGTCGGCGGATGTGGTCGCCAGCCTCAATCGCGTGCTTGCCGAAAACACCGGTTCACCGCTCGCCAGCCGTCTTGCCGCGGTCGACAGCATCGAGACACCCGATGACAGCACCGTGGTTCTCAACCTTTCGGCACCTTCTGCACCGCTCCTGTCCTCGCTGACCTCGATCGCCATCGTGCCGGCCAAGTATGAAGACGACACGGACTCGCTGCAAAGGGCGCCCGACGGCACCGGCCCGTTCAAGTTCGTCTCCTGGCAACCCGATGTCGCCATCACGCTGGAGGCCAATGCGGACTATTGGGACGAGGAACGGCCGGCGCTGGAGGGCGTGGTCTTCAACATCGTGCCGGAAGCGGCGACGCGCCAGGTCGGCCTGAATTCGGGCCAGTACCAGATGCTGCCCAACATTGACGGCGTGATGGCCCAGCAGTTCCAGGGCGCCGGCGGCGTCCAGTTGGAGGAGACGCTGGAACTGGCCTATTCGCTGATCGGCATCAACGTCTCGCGTCCGCCCTTCGACAACGCCAAGGTCCGCGAAGCGATCAACTACGCGATCAACCGCGACGACATCGTCGCCGCCGCCCTGTTCGGGGCCGGCGTGCCAGGCGGCCCGCTGTCGCCGGCGCTGACCAACTACGCCCTGCCGCTCGAAGAGTTCGGCTGCTTCACCCCGTCCGCGGACAAGGCCAGAGCGCTGTTGGAGGAAGCCGGTATCGAAACGCCGATCGAGGCGACGCTGCTGGTGCTGCCGCGCGACAGCACCAAGGGTATCGCCCAGGTGGTCCAGCAGCAATTGGCGGCGATCGGCATCGATCTCGAGCTCGACATTCCCGAGATCGGTCAGTTCGTCCAGAACTGGCGGAATTCGGAGTTCGACATGTTCGTGTCCCTCAATTCGGGGACGATCGAGCCCGACGATTATTTCTACCGCACCTTCCGCACAGGCGGCTCGACCAACGTGTTCAAATATTCGAACGAAACCCTCGATGCCCTGCTCGATGCCGGACGCGAGGAGACCGATACCGCCAAACGGCAGGAGATCTATGCGGACGCGCAGCGGGAACTGGCCTGCCAGGGTCCGGCCGCTTTCCTGACCTACGGCCAGCTCTACACGGCGATGCGCGACAATGTGGACGGCTATTCGATCAGCCCCACCCGTTCGATGCGGTCGCTGGGCGGCACGTCGGTCACCGAATAACGAGTACGGACGGATTGGCGGAACGGTGCACACGTTCCGCCAAGGCCGCCCGCTCCGCCTTTGCGGTATGATGACAGTCCATGGTGTTGCTGAAACGACTGCGTGACCGGCTGATCGATCTGGCGATCGTCATTTTCGGCGTCTCCATTCTCGTCTTCGGCTTCATCCGCATGATCCCCGGAGACGCCGTCGCCATCATGCTCGGCGCCAATGCCGAGGTGACGCCGGAACGGATTGCTGCCATCCGCACCCGGCTGGGCCTCGACCTGCCGATCCACGAGCAATATTTCGTCTGGGTGTCGAATGTGCTGCGCGGCGATTTCGGCGTGTCGATCTGGACGGGCAGGCCGGTGATCGAGGAGATCGGCCACCATGTTTGGCCGACCCTGCAGCTCACCCTGCTGGCGCTTCTGACGGCGATCGTTCTCGCCATTCCCCTCGGCATCCTGATGGCCAACATAAGGGGCAGGCGCGGCGAAGCCTTTGTCCAGGCGGGCTCGGTCATCGGGCTGACGGTGCCGCCCTTCTGGCTGGGGATCATCATGATCCTGGTGCTGTCGACGGTGGCGCCGAGCCTCCAGATGCTGGGCTATGTGCCGTTCACGACCGATCCGATCGGCAACATACAACGCCTGATATTGCCCGCCTTCGCGCTGAGCCTGCCGATCATGGCAAACCTGGCGCGCCTTTTGCGCTCGACGCTGCTCGAAGCCATGCAACAGGACTATATCCGCACCGCCCGCGCCAAGGGCGTGCCGGCGCGCCGCATCCTCTATCGCCACGCGCTGCGCAACGCCATCATCCCGTTCGTGACCAGCGTCGGCATCATGGCGGGCTATCTTCTGAGCGGCGCGATCGTGATCGAACAGGTGTTCGCCATTCCCGGTCTCGGCCGCCTGATCCTCGGCGCCATCGCCGAGCGCAACTACCCGCTGCTGCAGGCAGCAATCCTGCTGGTGACGTGCAGCTTCGTGCTGATCAACTTCCTGGTCGACATCGTCTACACGCTGATCGACCCGAGGATCACGGAATGAGCGGCGGCACCATCGAACGTCCGGCCGAGCAGCCCGTGCCAACCCATCCGGCGCGGCGGTTCACCCTGCCCGAGCCGAGCCTTTACAATCTGTCGCTCGGCATGATCATTCTCATCACGATCGTGGCCGTGGCGGCGCCTTGGATCGCGCCCTACGATCCGCTCGAACAGGACATCATCCAGCGCCTGAAGGGCCCTTCGGCGGCGCACTGGCTGGGCACCGACCAGCTGGGCCGCGATCTGTTATCCCGGATCATGCACGGCCTGCGCGCATCTCTTGCCATCTCGGCGGGGGCTGTCGGTGTGGCCCTCGTCTTCGGCAGCATTCTGGGGCTGCTGGCGGCCTATTATCGCGGCTGGACGGAACGGGTCATCATGCGGCTGATGGACGTGCTGTTCGCGTTTCCGGTCATGCTGCTGGCGATCGGCGTGATCGCGCTGCTGGGACCGGGCAGTTTTCCGACGGCGGCGGCGATCGCCATCGTCTACACGCCCATATTCGCCCGTTTGCTGCGCGCGCCCGCACTGGTGGTCGCATCGAGCGACTATGTGCTCAGCGCGCGGTCGATCGGCGCGTCGGACCTGCGCATCATCGTCTTCCACATCCTGCCCAACCTTGCGAGCGTGATCCTCGTCCAGGTCAGCCTTCTGTTGTCCTCGGCGATCCTGGTCGAAGCGTCCCTGTCGTTTCTCGGGCTGGGGACACAGCCGCCGGTGCCATCGCTCGGCATGATGCTGTCGGAGGGCCGCAACTTCCTGTTTCTTGCGCCCTGGGCGGCGATTTTCTCCGGGCTCGCCATTCTGATCGTCGCCTTCGCGCTGAACCTGTTCGGCGACGCGCTGCGCGACAATCTCGATCCGCGGCTGCGCCAAAGCTGATCCGGCGCACGGGATCGTCGGACGGGGCAAATGCACCCGTCGGACGGCCGGTTCAGCCTGCCGCCACGTGGCTTGCCAGTTTTCCGCCCGTCTGCGGCGCCTTGACGCCCGTCGTCAGCGGGTAGCTGTAGGGCATCTGGCGCATCGAACGGATCGCCAGAAACGCAAAGCACTCGGCCTCGACGGCATCGCCGCGCAGGCCGACATCCTCGGCCAGGAGGATCTCGCATCCGGTGCGTTTGGCCATTTCGCGCATCATGGTGGGGTTTTTGCGCCCGCCGCCGCACACGATGATCCGCGTGGGCCGCTTGGGCAGCAGATCCAGCCCCTTGCCGACCGAACCGGCGGTGAAGGCGGTGAGCGTCGCCGCACCGTCCTCAAGGCCCAGCCCGTCGGCCATCGACGCCAGAAAATCGAACCGGTCCAGCGATTTGGGGAACGCCGCCGAAAGATAAGGGTGCTCCAACAGGCTCTTTAGCCGGTCCTCGTCGACCGAGCCGGCAGCGGCGATCCTGCCGTCGACATCCATGTCGGCGCCAGAATGGGCCGAGACCCAGTCATTGACCGGCGCATTGGCCGGCCCGGTGTCAAACGCCATCATCTCGTCGCCGTCGCACCAGGTGATGTTGGCGACACCGCCCAGATTGAGGATCGCCGTGTCGTTGCGCGCGTCGATCTTGCGCAGCATGGCCTTGTGATAGATGGCGGACAGGGGCGCGCCCTGGCCGCCGGCCTCCATGTCGGCCGAACGGAAGTCGTAGACGACGTCGGTACCGATGATCGAGGCCATCATCGCGCCGTCGCCAAGCTGCCGGGTGCGGCCGCGATGGCCGTTCTCGGGCGCCGCATGCAGAACGGTCTGGCCATGAAAGCCGACCGCCGCGATGTCCGCCGCCTGGTAGCCATGTTTGGCCAGGAAGCGATTGACCGCCTCCGACTGCGCCCGGGTCAGGGCGATCTCGGCCTCGCGGAAGATCTCCGGATCCGGGCCGGAAAACCGCCATTGCAGGGCCGCCTGGAAGGTCTCTCGCAGCAACGAGCGTATGTCGGTCGGATAGGGCGCCAGTTCCCATGGACCGAACGCATCGATCGTCTCGCCGTCGGTCTTGATCATTGCGATGTCGATGAACCCGTCGAGAACGGTGCCGGTCATCAGGCCGATTGCCCAGGCAGGCTGCATGTTGGACGTCTCCTTGGTCAGGCGGCAGCGCTTTGGGCCGGCGGCGCCAGGTGCTGCGGGAAGATGGAGCCCGCCGGCTGGCGGCGGAAACTGTGGAGGGCGGCTGTCGAGCCGGCATCGCCGGACAGGCTGCAGTGGAAGGAAAATGCGCCGCGGCGATGCCGGCGATCATCCCTGCCCGTCACATCGTCGCGGAACCCATCTTGAGGCATGTCTTCGGTCAATCGCCGCTCACTGGTATTTAAAAGGTATGATATGTCTTGGATCGAAATCTGGCAATCGGTTTCGCCATGCAAACATCGGCGTCACGCAACACAGACAACGCAGCCCCCGATCCGGGACGTTTGATGGAGATCGACGGACCCGGTTGCCGGCGCGAAGCGGAAGATCGCGACCGCGCCGCGGGACGCGCCTGCACTGTCGAGCGGATTGCGCGGCAGCCAAGCGCCGCGATCCACCGGTTCGCGCGATGCAGCGATGCCGCCTGCGGCTGAGGCGGAGAGTTCGGGAGAAACTTCGAACCCGGCCTCCGCAAGCGCACGACCGTGCGCCGGCCGGTCAGGCCGCCCCCGCGGAGCCAGCGAACGCAGTGAGCTTGGCGTGAGCGAAACAATGGCGGAGACGAAGTCCGAAAGTTGTTGTTTATCAGAAGCTTAAGTGATTGATTTTGCTGGACGGGGGATTTTCGAGTGTTGCGGATTGTGCAGCAAAGTGTGTAGCAGAAAATGGCAGTGCCCCTCGTAACTGCCGAACTAGAAAGACGCATAACCGTCCTATGGATTGTCGGATTGGGCAAGAGACGCTCTTCGAACGCAAGACAGTTCAGCAAGAGTCACAGTGGAGCTCTGCACCGCGCTTTTGACTTGGTACTCACCACGCACGTAAGACCCCGGAAGAGCAGTTGCCGGTACTTCCCGAAGGAGACCACCCGTCTTTATCGTCGCCGACTCGCGCTTAAGCTTCACTGACGCGTATCATGAAGCTAGCATAGCCGAATGCGGCAGTGATAGTTAGCACGAACACGCACGGGGAGAACAGTTTGCATACGGTACAGTCAATAGCTTCTGAGATTTCGAAATCTTCACTGCCGACCACGCTTTTCCTCGGTGCAGGGTCGAGCATACCATCTGGCGCTCCGTCTGGCGCGGCCTTAGCCGCCGAGCTTACGCAAAACTTCTTCAAAGGAGACAAGGAGCGTGACCTTGCGGACATTGCGGGTCGCGTCGAACTAAAGTTCGGCCGCAAGCCCTTGATAGATTTTCTCAGGTCAAAGATCGAACCCTTACATCCATCAAAAACAGTGGCGCAAGTACCAAACTTCAACTTTTCCCGAATTTTCACGACGAACTATGATCTTCTTGTTGAACGAGCGTACCATCAGGCTTCCATAGACTTGCCGGTTATCAGGTCCAACAAGGATTACGCTTTTGATGAGCGCCAGTACAATACTATGCTGTTTAAGTTGCACGGCTGCATTACCGAGGACCGTGCAGATGGCTTAAGCCATGGAATGATTTTGACTGATGAAGACTACTCCACTTATGGTCGCTATCGTCAGATTGGGTTTAAATTCTTTGAACAATCCCTGGCGACATCGAACTTTGTATTTGTCGGCTACTCAATGTCTGACTCAAATATCAAAGAATACGTTGAGCGAGCAATTGAACTCACGAGCCAGCAAAACTGTCCAGGTAAGCTCTATCTACTCCTGTATGAGGAAGATGAGATCGAGGCACTGAGGTGGCAGAATAGGGGTTTGAGTGTTGCATTTGGAGACCTAGACAGACTCCTATTGGCACTATCATCGGTCGATGAAGATCCAAATTCAGTAAGCATATTCAGTCCTGTAAGCAACGTTTCTAGACACCGTGTTTCTGCAGCGATTTCAGCAATCGATCCATTGGACGAGAGGGGCAGAAGGGGCGATCTAAGCAAGCTGGTTTCGGGTTCCGCTGTGACATATTCAGATATCCAAGAAGGACTCGCATTTGAACGCTCAGTAGCGAACGAGATTAAGCAGCAGATCTCAGAGAACAGCTCTGCTTCTGTTCATGTGATAGTTGGACCCAGCGGATCGGGTAAGACTAGCGCCGCCAGACTTGCTATGTCCGCGCTCTCGGATAAGGGACTTATTTGCTATGAGCATAAAGCTAGTGTCGGAGTAGATTTTCCAACCTGGCGCGACATCGAACGTGAGCACTTCCAGAATGGTGAGACTGCATGCGTCTTTTTTGACGAGCCAAATGCGAGCCAATTTGCTATCAATCAACTGGCAACCCACATCGGTGATGGTAAAGAGCGCTCCCTTTCTGTGGTGCTAACATATCACCCGTCAATTTGGACTTACCGGACAAAGTCTCCGGCCTTGGTTAAGAATGCAGTTCTACATGACCTTTCGCGCCTCACGCCAACCGATATCAATTCGATAGCGAGTCATGTTCGAAATTTACCAGAACTATCGAGACTACTGTCTCAAGATGTGCAGTCTATGAACCACTCGGATATAGCAAGAATGGTTTCTCGAAAGGCAAGATCAGATTTATTTGTCTCTCTCAAGTATCTTTTCGAAGTACGATCTCTCGACGAAATTGTTCTTAAGGAATTCGATCAATTAGGCCGAAATCAACCGAAGGCGATTAGGTCCGATATTCGCAGTATCTACGAGACAGTATCGTTTCTTGAGGCTGCTGGCCGACACGTTCATCGGCAAATGGTTCTGCGACTTTGCGATGTTCAAGCTGCTGAAATTAGTGACTTGTTAGATTATCTCGAGGGGGTCATATTTGAATCTGAACGGGACGATAGAATAGGGGGCATCTATCAGTGGTCGACTCGACATCCCCGGATATCAAGCATCATAGCCGGAAGTAAGTTCTCCTTTGCGAGAAGAAAGGCTTTTTTAAAGAGGATTATCGAATCGATCAATCCGGCCAGCGCAATCGAAAGGCAGTTTTGCGCACAACTGTGCAATTCGGATATAGGAATTGAATCCCTGCCGCCCAAAGATCAAACTGAGATGTATAGGTTGCTTACCGAAGTTGTGCCGGGCGAGCGAGTGCCGCGCCATCGACTTATCAGGAATTTGGTTCGCACGAAGGAGTTTGGACCTGCGGATTTGGCAATCGCTGAAGCGAGAGATATGCGGATAAATGACTCCGTCATTCATAGGTACGACGTTCTTTTGAACATTGAGAAGGCTGCCAACCAGAGCTTTCTGGAGGATGAGGACCGCCTTAACCTTCTGTCGACTGCTGCTTCTAAAGCCATGAAATCGCTCAGTAGGCGACCCGACGACAAGTATAATTACGAGAGTCTTTGCCGCGCTACTCTGGCTTTAGCGCAGGTAAGCGGTGACACCGATCAATTCGATGATGCTCTCACTCGTCTTAGGCAGTCATATCAGGACTTGGGAGACGACCAAATTCTTGGTTGGATCGGAAAATACGAGTCTGAACGCGTTCGGCTAGGATAGGTTCCCAGACTCATATTGCTACTTAGCAATACAGCGTACAACAAGGGTCATGCGAAAGAGTTGTCTGCTTTCAAGTGCTTACCTGCTCGACGCTGATGACCGCCTGCTGCAAGGAATTTGTATCCAGACTGGGTGCCCAGCTAGAGCGCGCCTCTACTGTTCCGTGCTCTCCCATGAAAGTGGATAATCATAACCCCAAGCCACGCTTCCGCCCAAACGTCCACTCCACACCACCACTCGGCAGCCCGACACCCCCGATCTGCTGGCCGATCCGTCGCCCGAGTGCGTCGTTCCAGGGGACGAGGCTGAAGCCCAAGCCGCTGTCGATCATGGCGAAGCGGCCGCTGGGGAGTTGTGTGCTGCCGACGAGTTCTCCGCCGAAGCGGCTGCCGGCTTTGACGGGGATCCAGTCGCGGCCACGCTCCGCTGCCATGGCGTGGCCGACCCGGTCGATCTCGCGTGCTTGCAGTCGTTGCACGAGGTCGCGCGGGGCGCGGATGCGGCCTTGGCCGAGGTCTTGCGCATCGCCGCGTTGGACGAGGACCTGCTTGCGGCGGTCCATGGCCCGCTTCGTCTCTAAGCCGAAGCCTGCCTCTCGCAGATTAAGGCTGCCCTGTCGCATCAGTTCCTTGTCGAGCCAGGTTGCGCCGTCATGGGTGACCTGCTTGTCCAGCCCGATTGGGGAGAGCAGCTCCAGACGCGCACCAGAGCCGTGCCCTTTTCGATCATAGGCCAGCCCATGCTCGGGCAGGTCCTGCGGCACCTTCCAATGATCCTCGCCCCAACGTTCCACGATCCCGGCGCGGCGCAGGGCCTCGAGGCGGCGGACGTGGGCGGCGACGAAGCGCTCCGGGTCGGGCGTGATCTTCTCTGCTCGGGCGATCTCGATGTGCCGCGACGGGTCGTAGGTTCCGTCAATGCCGGTGGCGGCGCGGATGTTACGATCGGCAGCGCGGGGTTCGGTCGGTGGTGGCACGGCAGCGACGATCATGCCGCGGGTGATGCCGTCGCAGCGCTCGGCGCGGAGCTCAACCTGGTGCACGCGCCCGTCCGTGCCGTCGATGACCAGCTGCACCCGGTCGCAATTTCCGTCGCCGGCGAGGTCGCGCGCCAGCACCCGGCCTGTGATCCGTTCGCGCAGCTTGTCGCGGTGAACGGCGAGTTGGGCGATGCCGCGCGCATCATCGAGGTCGTTGCCTTCGAGCGCCCGATGCATCGACTTGATGATGTCCTCGCGCTCGCTCAATGCGCGCAATGTGCCTTCGGCACGGTCGGAGATGTGCCATTCGCCGGGCCGTACTTCTGTTGCCAGACCCATCTTCTCGAGCCGCCGGGCACGGGCGATCAGCAACGCGCGGTTGCGCTTCATGGTCTCCAGCGTGTCGTGATCCGGGCGGAGATCAGCGAACTCGTTGGCGGACTCCTGTTCCGCGATCAGCATCCGGTCGAGACGGGTGAAGCGGTCCGCCTCCACCTCTCGGCGCAGCTGGTCGGTCACCTCCAGCTCGGTCTGCCGACCCAGTTCCAGCGTCACGATTTCGCTCGCCCGTTCGCGGATGCCATGCGCGATGTAGTCGCCCGCGATGTTCAGGATCTTCCCCTGGTCGGTCACGCCGCGGACCAGAATGTGCGTGTGCGGATGCCCGGTGTTGTAGTGATCGACAGCAATCCAATCGAGCCGCGTCTGCAGGTCGGCCTCCATCCGGGCCATCAGATCACGGGTTGTCTGGCGCAGGTCGGAGAGGTCGACGCCGTCCTCGGCGGAGACGATGAAGCGGAACTGGTGGCGATCCTCGCGACCTCGGTCGAGGAAGTCGCGGCCGTCGGCGGCATCCTCAGTGGCGGAATAGACCTGGCCCCGCTCGCCGTCCCGCGTGACACCATCACGTTCGAGGTAGCGCAGATGCGCGTCCACCGCTTTGGCGCCGACGAAGGTCCGCCCGCGCGCCGCGCCGCGCTGCGGGTTCAGCTTCACGATCCGCGCCTTCACCGTCACCCGCCGGGCGCGCGTCCGGGTCCCATCCGGGCCGCGCGACCACGGGTTCCTGGCTTTCAATTCGACCGCTACCTTCGCACCCCGACCGCGCGCGTTGAATCGTCCGCTCGCCTTTCCCTTTCCGGCCAGCCGGTTCGGATCGCCACCCGCGCGGCGCACGGCCTGGTGCACTTGGGCGAGAAACCCCTGCGGCTTGCGGCGCACACGCGGGGGCCCCGGCTGATGGTCCCGGGGCTTGCCGGGGCGGATGCGGAAGTCGGTCTCGTCACGGGTCATGGAGAGACGATTGGGGGTCGTATTGGGACGGATCAAGGGGCGTTCGAGGGTCATCGCAACGTGGCGTGCAAAGACAGGCTATGGCGTAGCTTGCTTCTGAGTTGCGGCGTGGCGTGGCAGGAAAGAGCGTTGAATTTATTGAAGGAAGTGTCGAAGCCTGCCGCACGATATCCGCGCAGCAACCGCGACAGAGCCCAAAAACCAATGTGCAGACAAAAACTTAGGGCCACCGGCCCGACCAGCGAGGAACTCGCTTTATCTTGCCATCTCTCATGTCGTCCTTCACGGCCCTCCCAAGCGGGCATTTGACGCTCTCCCTAAGGCCCAAACATGCAGACCGGGTGAGGCTGTCCGAAGTGATCCAGTTACGAGAGCCTAAGTCACGGTATCGATGGCCAGGATCGGCCCAAGGGCGAGCAAGCGCCCCGTCCGATTTGCACGCTGTAACAGGCCGCTTTGCGAGGCGCGGCCGCGCGCCCTGCACAAGCCGAATGCGCGGTCGCATGCTTCCAAGCATGACATCGTCTCGCCCTTCACCAAGACGCACTCGCCCGACTCAGTCGGTCGCGACCGCACGGATCGAGGCGGCGCTCTTGAAGGTCGCAGGTCTGGTCGCGGAGGACCCGGCCTTCGCGCCGGTCTTCGAGCGGTTGGAAGCGGAGTTGGCCGCAGCCGTGAAGGAGGAGAGCCGGATGTCAGAAGCGCAGCGCCGGGCGCGAGCGCTCTTGGCTCAGAAGGCGATGCGGGCGACAAGCTTGGCGACATGCTCCAGCGACGCGCCCTTGCCGTATCGCTCGCGGTCGAGCCGGTGACCGAAGAGGTCGCGGCGGATGCGTTCGTCGATCCCGGCGGCGAGCATCCGGTCTTCGAAAGAGTGTCGCAGGGAGTACATCGAGTGGCGCGGTGTCTCGAGCAGGCCATTGGCGCGGAGGAACTTGTTCACGACCGCGCTCAGCGTGGCCCGGTTGCGGTAGCGCGGAAAGCCCTGAGGATACAACTTGAAGGCCTCGAGCGAGACCCCGGTCAGTGGGATCACGCGGCGGGCATAGTGCGACTTCAATTGCCGTCCCTCGGGTTCAATGGATATGTGCGGCACGTGGCAATCCAGCCGGATGGTGTCGGCCGTCAGCGCCGCGCCTTCGGAGGGCCGGTAGCCCGTGTTGATCATCCCGAGCAGCAGCGCGCGGGCTTGACCGTTCAACCCGTCCAGTGCACCTGGGGCGAGCAGGCGCGCCCTGATCCAGTCTTCACTGAAAGGCGGGCGTGTCTGCTTCTCGCCCTCCTTGAAGGACAACTCGCCCAGCGGCAGCGACAGGCCAAGGCGCTTCATCGTGTTGACGGTCTTCAACACGTCGCCCAGGTGGATTAGGTCCTTGTTCGCCGAGTTCGCCGTTACTTGGCCGGCTTCGATCCGGTCGAGCCAGTGTTGCCGGAAGTCCAGCATGTCGTCACGGGTGATATTGGCGATCTCCTTGTCGCCGACGACCGCAACGAAGTTCTTCACCGCCTTCTTGCGCGGAGCCTCCCATCGCCGCAACTGGTCCTCGCTCTTTCCGAGTGTCTTCTCTTTGGCAAGCCCCCAATACAGTTCCAGAGCTTTGCTGACTGTAATGCGCGGCTCAGGGACAGTGCCGAGAAGAGCGGCGGCCTCGATGGCATCGGGTTGGTTCGCCGGGGCCGGGATCGCCTCGACGCGCTCGACAACTTCCTCGACCGGAAGCCTGGCGACGGCCCCCGCATCGAGGTACCGAAACCCGCGCGTCCGGGCCAGATTACGCGCGGCCTCGTAGCGGGCCTCCGCATCCGCGCTGTTCCCGGCCAGCCGCGCCTCCCAAGCCTCGATCATCTGGCTCCACGCCCGATCCGCCTTGCTCCGAGCGATGGTCTCCGAGTCGGTATGCAGGCTGATCCAGACGGTTTCGCGCGGCTCGATACCCCGATACCGGCGCGGCACGCGGCGGCGGAGGTGGTAGAGACGGCCTCGTTTCGCGATGCTCATGGCGGATAAGTCCTCCATCTGTGCAGCAAATTGTGTAGCAAAATGTGCAGCAAATCAAGCGGACCAAACACCGCCGTCAGCGCGAAAACGCCGAATTCCACCCTACTATCAGACAGTTGTGAGGCGACGATTCTGAGGAAAATGGCGGAGAGGAAGGGATTCGAACCCTCGAGACGGTTTTGCCGCCTACTCCCTTAGCAGGGGAGCGCCTTCGACCACTCGGCCACCTCTCCGTTCGGGCGTTTTCGAGGATTTCCGGCGATTTTGCAACCGCCACCGATGCAGTTTCGTGCGGCCTGCCACGGCGCGCGGCAGGATCAAACCGGCGGGTGCTGGCCAAATCCGACGCGGTCGGTCCTGTCGGGCGCCCTCGCCCCGCCTTTCGGGCTCAAAGGACAGGTGGTGACGGAGCGCCGACGGATGCGTTCCAAGCCGCGCAACGCCCGCTTACCGAAACGCAAAAATCTGCTATCAGCGGCGCCACCCGACCCCCAGGAGCGCCGTTCATGCCGCCACGCCCCAATCCGCTCGTCGATGCCCTGCCGGCGACGATCCCTTTCGTTGCGCCCGAGCGCACCGAGCGCGAGACCGGCATGGCATTTGAGGCGCGGCTGGGCGCCAATGAGGGCAATTTCGGCGCGGCGCCGGCGGCGACCGCGGCGATGGCCCGGGCGGCGCGCGAGGCGGTCCGGAACTATCCGGACCCCGAAAGCTGGGCGCTGCGCGAGGCGCTGGCAACCCGTCTCGGCGTCGCCATGGAGGAGATCGTCGTCGGGCCGGGCATTGACGGCCTTCTCGGGCTTATCGTGCGAATCTTCGCGCGCGAGGGCGATGCGGTCGTCACCTCGCTCGGCGCCTATCCGACCTTCAACTATCATGTGGCTGGCTATGGCCGTCGGCTGGCGACCGTGCCCTATCGCGACGACCGGGAAGACCTCGATGCGCTCGCCGCCACGGCGCGCGCCGAAAACGCGGCGATCGTCTATGTCTCCAACCCGGACAATCCGATGGGGACATGGTGGGACGCCGCCGCGATCGACGCGTTCTGCGATGCCGTGCCCGAACGAACGCTGATCGTTTTGGACGAAGCCTATGGCGAGACAGCGCCGGCGGGCACGCTGCCGCCCGTCGATACCGCACGGCCCAACCTGATCCGGCTGCGCACTTTTTCGAAAGCCTATGGGCTGGCGGGCCTGCGCTGCGGCTATGCGTTCGGCACCCAGGCGCTGATCGCCCCGTTCGACAAGGTGCGCGATCATTTCGGCGTCAACGTGATGGCGCAGGCCGCCGCCCTCGCCTCGCTGGGCGACCGCGACTGGCTGGCCGGCACGCTGGGCAAGATCGCGGCGGCCCGCGACGAGATCGCGCGGATCGGGGGCGACAACGGGCTCACCGCCCTGCCCTCGGCAACCAATTTCGTAACGCTCGATTGCGGCCGCGACGGCAACCATGCCATGGCGGTTCTGAAGGGGCTGATGGATGGCGGCGTTTTTGTCCGCAAACCGATGGCGCCGGTGCTCGACCGGTGTATCCGCGTCAGCGTCGGCCGGCCTGAAGAGCTGGCGCATTTCGCCACGACGCTGCCGATAGCGCTTGCCCAAGCGCGCGGCGATGCTTGATCGCAAACGGCAAATCGGCGAGGGCTTGGTTCAAGGCCGGCTTCGGCGAGCACGAGCATGGATGCTGACAGCGTGACCGATACACATCAGGAGCCGGACGGCGACGGCACGGATGAAGCCGACCGCCAGGCGATGATCATGATCCGGCCCAGCCGGCACACGCTGCCCGAGGACATCTTCGCCATTTCGATCGGCGTGGCGCTGGTCTCGTTCGGCGTCTTTCTGTTCCAGCAGGCCGAACTGGTCGTTTCCGGCGTTGCCGGCATCGCGCTGACCATCTCCTATGCGACCGGGCTCGATTTCTCCGCCCTGTTCTTTGCGCTCAACCTGCCGTTTTACGCGCTGGCCGTACGCGGCATGGGCTGGCGGTTCGTGATCAAGACGTTCTGCGCCATCGCGCTGATGAGCGTTCTGGTACGCTACTACCCGGTTCTGATCACCATCGAGACGCTGGAGCCGGGGTTTGCCGCGCTGATCGGCGGGATCATGATCGGGCTGGGGCTTCTGGCGCTGTTCCGCCACGGCGCGGGACTCGGCGGCATCAACATCCTGGTCTACTGGCTGCAATCGGCGCGCGGCATGCGCGCCGGCTATGTCCAGCTCGGCATTGACGCGCTGATCCTGGCCGGCGCCGCGCTCGTCATCGGATGGCAGGGCATCGTGTGGTCGGTGGCCGGCGCGGTAATGTTCAACCTGATCCTGGGTGTCAACCACAAGCCGGGCCGCTATGTCGGCGTGAACTGACGGCGCACACGGACACCGCCGAAACGAAAAAGGCCGCGCGCTCACACCCCAAGAGCGCGCGGCTTGTCAGCGGTACCCCGTTGCGACCGGTCGCTTGCCCCCCGCAAACCGGTGCCCCACCCGCCGATGTCTTTTCGAAGCCGGCCGTCGGGCCGGCACCACCGCTCAATGGCGGGTCATCCACTCACGCGCTTCGCGCAGCGCCTTGGCCAGTTCGGCCTTGTTCATGGTTTCGGCGATCTCGGCGCGCAGGGCGCCGGCTCGCGGCGAGCCCTTGATGGCCGCGATGTTGAACCATTTGTGCGCGGCAACCAGATCGGCGTCGCCATTGCGGCCCGTCGCGCAAGCCAGGCCCATCTCGAACAAGATGTCTGCATTGGCGCCGGCGCCCATCCCGGCAAAGTCGGCGTTTTCCATTTCAAGGCGTGCCATGTCGACCCCCTATTGCGTGTCCCTGTTTCGTCCCCGAGCGCTTTGTCGTCCCGGCGTTTTGATGGGTGGAGGATGCCGGCAAGGCTTCAACGGCTGGCAAACAAGTGTCCTTAATGGCGCGCAAACGAAACAAAAACAGGGGGTAAATTCAATTGCGCGTTAACATGTCAAGTAGCTGATTTTGCTTGGCAAACCGGGGATTTTCACACATCGTTCACAGTTGGCGCGGAAAGCAATCGCTAACCGTGGCAGCGGGTCGATGCGGGAGGGACGCGGTTTTTGCCGGTCCATGAAGCGACCGATCCGCCCGCCGGAACGCTACCGACTCCCGTCAAAACCCGTTTACTTTTACGTGTGCGTCAATAATAGTGCACGCGAACGGTCCTTGAACCGTGCATGATTGGGAGGAACCTCATGAAGACATCTCTGCTTGCGCTGGCGGTCGCCGTCACCATGACCGCAACGCCCGCTCTTGCCGACGCCATTGTCGGCACCTGGCTGCGCCCCAGCACCGGAACGCTCGTCAATTTCGCCCCGTGCGGATCGAGCTTCTGCGGCACGGTGCGCAACGGCGAATATGCCGGCCAGTCGATCGGCACGCTGTCGGGTTCGGGCAGCAGCTATAACGGCCAGATCACCGACCTCGCCGAAGGCAAGACCTATCGCGGCAAGGCACGTATCAGCGGCAACACGATGAAGCTGCAGGGCTGCATTCTGGGCGGCGCCATCTGCCGCGGCGAAGACTGGCAGCGCCAGTAAACCCGGCCACACGACCTCCCCGAACAGACAGGGGAGGTCTCCGGGTCAGCGCGCGCGCTGGCCGAACAGCACCTTCTGCGCCTCCTTGTCGTCGCGCAGATTGGTTTGCTCGCGCTTTTCGCGTCCGACCGCCAGGCCGCGCTCGACCGCCGGCCGCGCATTCATCGTGTCGAACCAGCGCTTGAGGTTGGGGAACTCGTCCAGATCCTGGCCCTGCCGTTCGTAGGGCAGGACCCAGCCGATGCACGCCATGTCGGCGATTGAATAGTCGCCGGCGAGGAACTCGCGGTCGGCAAGGCGCCTGTTCATCACACCGTAGAGCCTGTTGACCTCATTGGTATAGCGGTCGATCGCGTAGGGCACCTGTTCGGGCGCATATTGGCGGAAATGATGCGCCTGACCGGCCATCGGCCCCAGCCCGCCCATCTGCCAGAACAGCCACTCGTCGACGGCGGTCCGCGCGCGCGGATCGGCGGGATAGAACTGGTCGAACTTGCGGCCCAGATATTGCAGGATCGCGCCGGACTCGAACACCGAGATCGGCTCGCCGCCCGGACCTTCCGGGTCGATGATGGCCGGCATGCGGTTGTTGGGCGCGATTTTCAGAAAGTCCGGCGCGAACTGGTCGCCCTTGCCGATGTCGATGAAGCGCACCTGATAGGGCACGCCGAGCTCCTCAAGCATGATCGATATCTTCCAGCCATTGGGCGTCGGCCAATAGTAAAGCTCGATCGGTGCGGTCTGTTGCGGCATGGGCTCCTCCGGTGCTGTCGCTCTCGCACATAGGCGCGCGGGCGCCAAGCGCAAGCCGCGTTAACGACCCTGAACGCCATATGAATGGCGACCTCAGCGCCGGTTCAGTGCCCCCTGTCTAATGTGTGCGGCAGGAAAGGGACACAGCCGATGCTCGCACGACGCTTCATCATCATCTGCCTGATCGCCATGATCTTCGCGTTCGCGCTGATCAGCCTGATCGAGCAGAGCAGCGGGCCGGCCTATTCCTGGAAAATTCAATCGACCGTGCCGTGCGTCTTCGAGCGCCCGCGCGTGTGCGCCATCCCGCGCCAGTAACTCGTCAGGGGCCGATCATGACCATGCACACAACAAACCGCCGCCGTTTTCAGACTGTTCGCGCCTTCGGACGCGCCGCGCTTCTGGCCACCTTGTTCATCGGCCCGCTGGCCGGCTTCGCCGCCGCCCAGGCGGACGAAGGCGCCCGCAAGGGAAACGGCGTGGGTTTCGTCCTCTATGTCAGCCTGATGCGGCCGTGACGCGACCGGGCCAGAGATCGCCGCGTTGCGTCTTTTGCGCGCAATGATCTGGCCGTATATGATTGTGCATGGACAAGAGAACAGACGAATCACACCCCATGGCCGGCCAGGACAGTGCCGGGTTTCTGACCCCGCCGCCCGAGCGCCCCACCTTCTACACCGATCCCGCCGAGGCGGTTGCCGCCTTGCGCGCGCTTTACGAGCGCAACACGGCCTTTATCCGCGACGCGTTTTCCGAGATGACCGACAAGGGCGATCTGGAGGGGCGCGTGCGCGCCTATTATCCGCAGCTCTCGGTCAGGACGGCCAGCTACAATCAGGTGGATTCGCGGCTCGCCTACGGCCATCTGGCCCAGCCGGGCCATTACGCGACCACCGTGACCCGACCCGACCTGTTCGGCAGCTATCTGGAAACGCAGATCGGGCTCTTGCTGAAGAACCATAGTGTGGCGGTCGAGGTGTCGGAGTCGGGCACGCCGATCCCGCTGCACTTCGCGTTCCTGGAAGGCACCCATGTCGATGGCGCCAAGGCCGACCAGCTGGCGCGTCCGCTGCGCGACGTGTTCGACGTACCGGACCTGAACGTGACCAATGACGACATCGCCAACGGCGACTTCGAACCGGCGCCCGGCCAGCCCTCGCCGCTTGCCCCGTTCACCGCCCAGCGCGTCGATTATTCGCTGCACCGGTTGTCGCATTACACCGCGACAAGCCCGTGGCATTTCCAGAACTTCGTCCTTTTTACCAACTACCAGTTCTACATCGACGAGTTCTGCGCCTTTGCGCGCGAGCAGATCGCCGACACCAATTCCGGATATGAGAGTTTCGTCGAGCCGGGCAATGTGGTGACGCGCGCCGGCGCGGCCGAGCCGGAGAGCGGCGCACCGCCATCGCGCCTGCCGCAAATGCCGACCTATCATTTGACGCGGCCGGACCGCACCGGCATCACCATGGTCAATATCGGCGTCGGCCCGTCCAACGCCAAGACGATCACCGACCATATCGCGGTACTGCGCCCGCATGCCTGGCTGATGCTCGGCCATTGCGCGGGCCTGCGCAACACGCAGCAGCTGGGCGATTATGTGCTGGCGCATGCCTATGTGCGCGAGGATTCGGTGCTGGACGACGATCTGCCGCTGTCCGTGCCGGTGCCGCCGCTGGCCGAGGTTCAGGTCGCGCTGGAACAGGCGGTGGCGGAGGTGACAGGCCTTTCGGGCTACGATCTCAAACGCATCATGCGCACGGGCACGGTCGCCACGATCGACAACCGCAACTGGGAGCTGCGCGACCAGCGCGGGCCGGTCAAACGGCTGTCGCAGTCACGCTCGATTGCACTCGACATGGAATCGGCGACGATCGCCGCCAACGGCTTCCGCTTCCGCGTGCCCTACGGCACGCTTTTGTGCGTCTCCGACAAGCCGCTGCATGGCGAACTCAAGCTGCCGGGCATGGCGACCGAGTTCTACCGCACGCAGGTCAACCAGCATCTGATCATCGGCATCAAGGCGATGGAGAAGCTGGCGCAGATGCCGCCCGAACGGCTGCATTCGCGGAAACTGCGCAGCTTTTCGGAGACGGCGTTTCAGTAGGGGGTTTTGGTATCTGATCCGAAACGGCTTTTCACGGACCCGGGCTGGCGCCAGCGGCCGTTTGAAGCAAGCACCTCACTGTTCGTCGGTCAGCATCGGCCAAGGGATTTCCCCTCCGGCGGTGATCGATACATCACAGTTCTTGGCCACGAACGCATCGCAGTCGGCTTTCGATGCCGGCCCGTATGCCCGATAGTAGATGGCGGATACAACCATGTCGGCCGGAACCACGATGCACCCATGGTGGCCTGAAGCCCCCTTCGGCACTCTGGCATGGACCACGAACTGGTCCTTCTCCAACGCGGATTGCAGATTGGTCGTCTGCTCCCGGTCGGACTCGTGGCGGATCTTCACTTCGTTCTCGCCCGTTGCATCAAAAACCCTCAGTGAAGAGGCACCACCGACATTGGACATCACCACGCTTACCTCGAAGGGACGAAGGGCCGTCATGCAAACATCCGGCGTATAGAAGACCATGTTCCAGTTGGGCGGTGAGACGCGTTCGGGGCGCTGCTCCAATTGTGCGGTGTAGTTGAAGCAGGGCAGCAAACCGCGCGCTGTCAGCCGAACCAATAATGACTTGCCTATCCAGTAGGCGTCATAATCCGCTACACCGAGCACTCTCTTGATACTCTCTTCAGACATCGGCACCCTCCCGGATAGAAATAAACGAAATTAATATGATATACAAAATTGATCGATTGGCAAATTGATCGATGATTATCCCTAAAATCAAGCAGATATGACAACCAAAAATTCCACCAAAACTTGTCCGTTGATTCGTTTTTATTGTCATCGAGTTCCGACTGCCAATCGACTGTCGGGCGAGCCCCGTTCGGCCTTGGGAGTTCGGCCGACAGGTGGCGCGAGCAGTCAAAACAAGCGGTAGATCTGGCAAATCTCTTGGTTATGGTGTCTGTCGTGCCGGCCAATGCAGCGCCACCGCACCATAGCCCGTCATCGACGGGATCTTGGTTTTTCGTCCACCCTGTTCTGGCAAGACGATGGCAAAAGGAAATTGATGCCACTCCTGCCCAAATCCACCGCTCCGCTCCTGATCGGCGCATCGGCGCTGATGTTCGCCGGCGGCGTCAACGGGCTGATCCTGCCGGTGCGCGGCGCTCAGGAAGGGTTCTCGGCGTTTTCGCTCGGGCTTCTGGGCACGGGATGGGCGGTCGGCTTCGTGCTCGGCTGCCTGATCGTGCCGCGCACGGTCAAGCGCGTCGGCCATATCCGCTCGTTCGGCGCGATGACGGCGCTGGCAAGCGTGGCGATCCTGCTTTCCCTGTTGCTGATGCATCCGGCCGCATGGATTCCTCTCAGGGCGCTGTCGGGCTTCTGCTTTGCCGGCGCCCAGCAGATCATGGAGAGCTGGCTGAACGAGCGTTCCGGCCCCGACAGCCGCGGCCGCGTTTTCGGCATCTATGCGATGGTCAACCTGACCGCGACCACCATCGGCCAGATGGTGCTGCCGCTCGGCGACACCGGTGCGGAGACATTCTTCGTGCTCGGCGCCGTCTTCTATGCGCTCGCGATGATCCCAACGGCGCTTTACGCCTCGCAGCAGCCAAAGCCGCTGACCGAAGTGTCACTCGATATTCCCAAATTGTGGCGCAATTCGCCGGTCGCCGTCGTCGGCATCGTGCTCGTCGGCATGGCCAACTCGGCGTTCGGCACGCTGGCCGCCGTCTATGGCAACGCGATCGGCATGAGCGTGACCGCCATCGCCATCTTCCTGTCGGCGACCCTGATTGCTGGCGCGGTGGCGCAGGTGCCGGTCGGCTATGCGTCCGACAAGACCGACCGCCGCCATGTGCTCATCGCCGTGGGCGTTCTGGCCGTTGCGACCTCTGTCTATTTCATCGTCGCGGCGCCCCGGGACGCCATGCCGATCCTGATCGGAGCCGGCCTGTTCGGTGCGTTCATCCACACCATGTATCCGCTGCTGGTCAGCCACGCCAACGACCATGCGGCGGCGGACGACTTCCTGCGCACGTCGGGCGGGCTGCTGCTGCTGTTCGGCATCGGTTCGATCGCGGGGCCGCTGATCGCGGGCGGCGTGATGGGCTTTGCCGGACCCGAGGGTCTTTTCATGACGATCGCGGCGGCCCACACGATGCTTATCGGCTTTACGATCTGGCGCATCCGTCAGCGCGCGGCCGCCGCCATCCGCAGAGCCTATGTGCGCATGCCGACCGCGCGCTTCTCGACGCCCGAAACGCTCGCGATGAACCCGCGCGCCGACGAAGACGATCAGGCGGACGACGACCGCTAACCGGCAAGCACCGGCCAGAGCGAAGCCACCAGCAGTGCCGCCATGGTCCAGTTGAAGGCGCGCAGGCGCCGCGCATCGGTCAGGAAGCGCTGCATCTGCTGGCCGATCAGCGTCCAGGTGCTGACGGTCGGCAGGTTGATCACGCCGAAGACCAGCGCGACCAGCACGATCGCCGACAGGCTGCGGTCCGGCGCGTAGATCGTGATCGCCGTCAGCGCCATCGTCCAGGCCTTGGGATTGACCCACTGGAAAGCGGCAGCCTGCAGGAACGTCATCGGTGTGCCCTGCGTCTCGCCCCCTTGCGGCGCACCGGCATTGGCGATCTTGAAGGCCAGCCAGAGCAGATAGGCGACCGAGACGATCTTGAGGATCGTGTAGCTGGCCGGCACGGCATCGAAGACCTGCATCAGCCCGACGCCGACCAGAACGATCATCACGGTGAAGCCGATGCCGATGCCCAGCATGTGCGGGATGGTCCGCACCAGCCCGAAATTGGCGCCCGACGCCAGAAGCATCAGATTGTTGGGCCCCGGCGTGACCGACGAGACGAAGGCGAAGGTGGCAAAGGCGGCGAGCAGTTCGGCGTTCATCGCACAATCATGCGCCCAGTTGGCGCGCAATGTGCTTTCTTTATTGAGCCATTTCCGGCTATATGCGCAATCGATGAAGGCAGTCGACGCAAAAAGCGAAGAAATATTGCGCGTTCTTTCGGCGGACGGGCGGATCAGCAACATCGATCTGGCTGCGCGGGTGAATCTGTCGCCCTCGGCCTGCCTGCGCCGCGTCCAGGAGCTCGAAAGGTCCGGCGTGATCGGCGGATACCGGGCGGTGATCGACCGGTCGAAGCTGGGCCAGGCGTTCACCGCCTATGTCGGCATCGGGCTGGCCGACCATTCCAAGGCCGCCCAGGACGCGTTCGAGCGCGCGGTGGCGCATGTGCCCGAGGTGCGCGAATGCCACAATGTGACGGGGCTGATCGAATATCTGCTGCGCGTCGAGGTGGCCGACATCGCCGCCTACAAGCGGTTCCACGCCGATGTGCTCGGCGCAATTCCGCAGGTCCGCTCGATCACGACCTATGTGGTGATGGGCTCGCCCAAGGACGAGCGGGCGTGAGCGTCTGCTGGCCGCTCGGTTTTGCCGCTGGTCTTGTGGCCATTATGCACGACGCATAGGCTGTTTCGGAAAGAGATCGCATCGGGACGACGCGCCATGGCCTATGTCCACGGATTTGTCGCCGCCGTGCCCAATGACAAACGCGGGCCTTTGTCGACCACGCCAAGGCAACCGGCCGCGTCTTCAAGAACCATGGCGCATGGGCTTGCCCCTTTCGAGGCTCGCCGCCAGTTCCCATCATCCTGAGGTGCGATGCCGAGCTTGCCGAAACGGTGCCTGGAAGGGTCATGGGATTGGCGCCCGCATCTCGGCATGCGGCGCCTTGAGGCTTCCGCTGCGACCGACAAGGCACGGTTGTCGAATGCCGAATTATTGACGTTTACGTCAAAGTAAATTACGGGAAAGGCACTGCGCCGAAGCGTTGCGGCGTCGACGCATCTTGATAGGTCGGGCGCGCGCGGGCTAACTGCCGGCGGACTGACAACAACAGGACGCGGCCCGCAGCCGATGCGGGACGGCACGCGTCACCGGAGGACAATGATGAGCGAAGCCAACGGGGCGGACGATCCCAGGAACGAACCGCGGGAGTCGATGGAGTTCGATGTCGTCATCGTCGGCGCGGGGCCCGCGGGGCTTGCGGCCGCGATCCGGCTCAAGCAGATCGACGAGAACATTTCCGTCGTCGTCCTCGAAAAGGGCGCCGAAGTGGGCGCGCACATATTGTCGGGCGCGGTGATCGATCCGGTCGGCCTCGACACGCTGATCCCCGACTGGCGCGACGATCCGGACCAGCCGCTCAAGACGCCGGTCACCGACGACCATTTCCTCTATCTGGGGCCGGCGGGCGGCATGCGCCTGCCCAACTTCATGATGCCGCCGCTGATGAACAACCATGGCAACTACATCGCTTCTCTGGGCAATGTGTGCCGCTGGCTGGCCGGCCGCGCCGAGGCGCTCGGCGTTGAAATCTATCCAGGCTTTGCCGCCGCCGAGCTGATCTTCGACGACAATGGCGCGGTCAAGGGCGTCGCCACCGGCGACATGGGCATCGGCCGCGACGGCGAGCCGACGGCGATGTTCGCGCGCGGCATGGAACTGCACGGCAAATATGTCCTGATCGGCGAAGGCGTGCGCGGTTCGCTCGCCAAGCAGCTGATCGCGAAGTTCTCGCTTGATGAGGGCAAGCAGCCCGGCAAGTACGGCATCGGCCTGAAAGAGCTCTGGCAGGTCGATCCGGCCAAGCACTGGCCCGGCCTCGTCCAGCATTCGTTCGGCTGGCCGCTCGGCAACCGGACGGGGGGCGGCTCGTTCCTTTATCACCTCGAGGACAATCTGGTGGCCGTCGGCTTCGTCGTCCACCTGAACTACAAGAACCCCTATCTCAAGCCGTTCGAGGAGTTCCAGCGCTTCAAGACGCACCCGATGATCCGCGAGACGTTCGAGGGCGCCAAGCGCATCTCCTACGGGGCGCGCGCCATCACCGAGGGCGGCTGGCAATCGGTGCCCAAGGTCTCGTTCCCGGGCGGCGCGCTGATCGGCTGCTCCGCCGGCTTCGTCAACGTGCCGCGTATCAAGGGCAGCCACAATGCGATGCTGTCGGGCATGCTGGCGGCCGACAAAACCGCCGAGGCGCTGTCCAAAGGCCGCGCCAACGACGATGCGCTCGATGCCTATGAGGCCGACTGGCGCGGCAGCCCGATCGGCGATGACCTCAAAAAGGTGCGCAACGTCAAGCCGCTCTGGTCGCGCTTCGGCACCATGGTCGGCGTCGGCATTGGCGGCATCGACATGTGGATCAACCAGCTGACCGGCGGCTGGTCGCCGCTTGGAACGCTTGGTCACGGCAAGGCCGACCATGAGGCGCTCGAGCCGGCTTCCAGGCACAAGCCGATCGCCTATCCCAAGCCCGACGGCGAGATCACGTTCGACCGCCTGTCATCGGTGTTCCTGTCCAACACCAATCACGAGGAAGACCAGCCGATCCATCTCAAGGTCGCCGATGACGGGCTGCAGAAGCGCTCCGAATATGCCGATTATGCCGGCCCGTCCTGGCGTTATTGCCCGGCCGGCGTCTATGAGTGGCTCAATGCCGATGGCGACACGATCGGCGATGGTGCCGAGCGCCAACCGGACGATGCGGTGCGGTTCCAGATCAACGCGCAGAACTGCGTGCACTGCAAGACCTGCGACATCAAGGACCCCAACCAGAACATCAACTGGACGGTGCCGCAGGGCGGCGAAGGCCCGGTCTACCCGAACATGTGAGGGGTCAAGCGCTCAGCCGAGCGCCAGATCGATCACCGTGACCCCGGCCGGCTGGCCGCCATCCATCTCGGCGAGCGCGGCGCCGGCCGTCGACAATGGGATCGTGCGGGTTACGAGCGGCGCGGGGTCGAGGCGGCCACCGGCAATCATGTCCATCAGCGGCGCGAACTGGCGCGCGCCGAGACCGCGCGTGCCATGCAGCGTCAATTGCCGCGCATAGACCAGTTCGAGCAGCGGAAGCGGCACGGTCGCATGACTGCCGACCGGCATGCCCACCTGAACGTGCCGGCCTAGCTTGCGCAGCGACCTGAGGGAGTTTGTGAAGGTGAGGCCGCTGCCGAGCGCATCGATCGACACATGCGCGCCGCCACCGGTCAGATCGCGCACCGCTTCGCCCACATCGTCGATACCTGACACGTTCAGGACCGCATTGGCGCCCAGCTCGGTGGCCTTGGTGAGGGCATCGTCGCTGATATCGACGGCGAGGACCCGCGCGCCGAGCGCGCCGGCGATGATAGTGGCCGACAGGCCGACGCCGCCCGCGCCATGCACGACCAGCCACTCGCCGGGCGCCAGTTGCGCCCGGTCGGTGAGGGCGCGCCACGCTGTCGTGACGCGGCAGCCCATGCCGGCAGCGGGCACGAAATCTATCGCGTCGGGCAGATGCACAAGGTTGAAATCGGCAGCACTGATCGCGATGCGCTCGGCGAACGCGCCCCAGACCGTGAAACCGATGCCCTCCTGATCAGCGCAGACCGTTGGCCGGCCGGCCTGACAATCTGTGCAATGACCGCAGCTCAATATGAACGGCGCGGTGACCCGGTCGCCGACCCGGAAATGGCGGCATTGCGGGCCGACCTCGACGATCTGGCCGGCAAATTCATGGCCCATCACATGCGGCAGGGCGACGTCCGGATCGAGCCCTTTCCAGGCGTGATGATCGGATCGGCAGACGCCGCAGGCACGCACGGCGACGATCGTGCCATCGGCCGGGCACACCGGATCGGGCACGGACGTCACAGTCAACGGGCCGTCGAACCGTTCCAGAAGCGCCGCTTTCATCGGTTTTCCCCGGCCTCGACGTCAGCGCTTCAGCACGGACGCATGATGGGCGAAATGGTCGGCCATGAACGTGCCAACGAAATAGTAGGAATGGTCGTAGCCGTCGCGCATGTTGAGC
Organism: Oceaniradius stylonematis; assembly: GCF_965223445.1. Taxonomy (NCBI): domain Bacteria; kingdom Pseudomonadati; phylum Pseudomonadota; class Alphaproteobacteria; order Hyphomicrobiales; family Ahrensiaceae; genus Oceaniradius; species Oceaniradius stylonematis. Next base: position 3,044,560 of record NZ_OZ244994.1, on the reverse strand, counting down.
GTCAGTTGCTGGCCGGCATGGCGGCAGGCTTCTGCGAAGAGTTCGGGCCGCAACTGCTCGGCCAGGAACTGGTCGGCGGCGCCCTGGTCGATCAGGATGTGCGCCTTTGACCGTTGTCGGGCGACCAGTTCGGTGGCGTCATAAGCCTGCCATGCCGACCGGTCGGCGCCCAGATAGGTCGCAAACGCCTTTTGCCCCCATGGCACCTTGCTCGGCGCCACGATCGGCGCGAAGGCGGACACGGACCGATAGCGTTCGGGATGCTTCAGATGCAGCGTCAGCGCGCCGTGCCCGCCCATGGAATGGCCGAAAATGCCCTGCCGGTTCATGTCGGCTGCCGGAAAACGATCGGCAACAAGCGCCGGCAGTTCCTCGGCGATGTAGCGGTCCATGCGGAAATGCCGCGCCCAAGGGTCCTCGGTCGCGGTCAGATAGAAGCCGGCGCCCTGCCCCAGATCGTAGGCTTCGTCGTCGGCCACTCCCTCGCCGCGCGGCGAGGTGTCCGGAAACGCCACCATCATGCCGTGTTCGGCCGCATGGCGCTGGATGCCGGACTTTTCGTTGACGTTCTGCCAGGTGCAGGTCAGCCCCGACAGATACCACAAGACCGGCACCGGGCCGTCGGCGGCCTGCGGCGGCGTATAGACCGCAAAACGCATGGTGCAGTTGGTGACCGCGCTGTCGTGATCGTGGACCGTCAGCCAGCCGCCGAACGATTTGTGGCGCAGCGCCTCCTGCATCAATACAGCACCACCGAGCGGATGCTCTCGCCCGCATGCATCAGGTCGAAGCCCTTGTTGATGTCTTCGAGCGGCATGGTGTGGGTGATCAGCGAGTCGATATCGATGCGGCCCTCCATGTACATATCGACGATGCGCGGCACGTCGGTGCGGCCCCTCGCGCCGCCGAAGGCCGAGCCGCGCCAGTTGCGGCCGGTCACGAGCTGGAACGGCCGGGTCGAAATCTCGGCGCCCGCCGGCGCGACGCCGATGATCACCGAGGTGCCCCAGCCCTTGTGGCAGCATTCCAGCGCCGTTCGCATCACGTCGACATTGCCGATGCATTCGAACGAATAGTCCGCGCCGCCGCCGGTCAGTTCGACCAGATAGCCGGTCAGATCACCGGAAACATCCTTGGGGTTGACGAAGTCGGTCATGCCGAACTGGCGCGCGATCGCCTCCTTGGCAGGGTTCATGTCGACGCCGACGATCTGGCGTGCGCCGACGAGCTTGAGGCCCTGGATGACGTTCAGCCCGATGCCGCCCAGGCCGAACACGACGGCGGTCGAATTGGGTTCCACCTTTGCGGTGAACATGACCGCGCCGATGCCGGTGGTCACGCCACAGCCGATGTAGCAGATCTTGTCGAAGGGCGCGTCCTTGCGCACCTTGGCCAGCGCGATCTCGGGCAGGACCGTGTAGTTCGAAAAGGTCGAGCAGCCCATATAGTGCAACAGTTTCTCGCCCTTGTAGGAAAAGCGCGAAGTGCCGTCCGGCATCACGCCCTGCCCCTGGGTCGAGCGGATCTTCTGGCACAGATTGGTCTTGGGGTTCAGGCAGTACTCGCACTCGCGGCATTCGGGCGTATAGAGCGGGATGACATGGTCGCCGACCTCGACCGATGTGACGCCCGGGCCGGTCTCGACGACGATGCCCGCGCCCTCATGGCCGAGAATTGCGGGGAATGCGCCTTCCGGATCGGCGCCAGACAGGGTGAATTCGTCGGTGTGGCAGATGCCGGTCGCCTTGACCTCCACCAGCACCTCGCCTTCGCGGGGACCCTCCAGATCGACTTCAACGATTTCAAGGGGTTTTGCCGCCTCGAATGCGACCGCCGCACGCGTCTTCATGGCCCGATCCTCCCGCCGTTTTTGTCCGATTAGGCATGGATAGGCTCGCCGGCGCAAGTTCAAATCGGGCTTCGCCGTTGCGGGCCCGGCCAACCGCGCTATCTTGTCCGCATGGCGGCAAGCGGATCGATGATTGCAAAGGCGGGAATGGCGGCGGCGCTGTTCATCGCGACGGGCGGCGCCGCATCCGGACAGAATATCGCTGTCCGTGCCGAACCGCCGGAGCTGACGGCAGGCTACGATTTTTCCGATACGCTGGGCGGCTTTCGCATCATCGCCCTGTCCGGGCTCGGCACCCGGACCGATCCGATCCGCATCGACCAGCAGGTCTTCGCCGCAACGGCTTCGACGCTCGTCATCCGCGCCACCAAGCCGATCAACCCGTTCGCCCATCCCAAAACCCACGCGACCGGAACGCTGCATTTCGACATCACGGCACAGAACATTTCGGGCCTGCCGTGGATCGGCGCGGAGTTCGAGCTGCAGGAGATGCTGGGCCAGGCCAGCGTCTATGGCGACGGGCTGTCGTTCGACCAGCGCCGCACCGGCAATTACAGCGTCGTTTCGGACCGCTTCGCCGACAGCCGTCTGGATTTCGAGCCGTTTGACCGGATCCTGTTCCAGGACGGATTCGTCGATCCGGGCGAAACGGTGCGGTTCCGCTTCCTGATCACCGATCTGACGCCGGCGCGGCTGTTCTACATCCGGTTCGACCCGCGCATCCCCGCATCGTGACGTTGCGCCGCGCCGCGCCGTCTGCGACACAGGGCCATGACCGCGACCGCCGAACCGACCCGCGACGAACTTGAGCAACTGCTGCGCTTTTATGCCGAAAGCGGGCTCGACTTCGCGCTCGACGCCGAGCCATCGGACCGGTTCGCCGCGCCGGAGCAGCAACCGCGCACAGCGCCGACGACGCCGGCGCCCAATCCGCCGGCGGCAGCGGAAGGCGTAACGGCCCCGGCGCCAGCGGCCCGCATACCCGACGGTGAGGCGGTCGGCCTTGCGCAGCAAACGGCCGCCGGCGCAGCCGATCTGGACGCGCTGCGGGCCGCGGTCGAGGCCTTCGAAGGCTGCAATCTCAAGCGCAGCGCGCGCAGCACCATCTTTGAGGGCGGCACACGCGGCGCTCACGTGATGCTGGTCGGCGCGGCGCCGTCTCGCGACGACGACAAGAACGCCGAGGCCTTTTCCGGGATCGACGGCATCCTTCTGGGCAAGATGCTGGCGGCGATCGGGCTCGACAGCAAGGCCGACATCTATGCCGGCTTTTGCGTGCCCTGGACCGTGCCGGGCGGCGAGCGGCCGACGCCGCTGCACATGAAGATCTGCGCGCCGCTCTTGCATCGGCAGATCGCCCTCGCGAGGCCGCGCCTGATCGTCGCGCTCGGCAACGCGGCCAGCCAGCAACTGCACGGCTCGAAAAAGACGATCATGCAGTTGCGCGGCACGTGGGCCGAGACCGATTTCGGTGCCGGCGCTGTTCCGGTGACGGCGCTGTTCGACCCCGCCTTCCTGCGCGAGCAACCGCGCTTCAAGCGCATGGCATGGCTCGATCTCCTGGCGCTGAAAAAGCGTTTGACAGGAGACGGCAACACGGCCTAACGGCGCCCCTTCGCAAAACCGTGTCGCCGGCGGACGCGCCTTCGGCATCGCGCTCGATTACCTTGAATATGTCAGTCCGGCCGGAAGCCCTGGGAGCCATCCATGCTGCGTAACATCGTTCCGGTCACGGGGCTGATGCTCTCGACATTCTTCCTGCTCGCCGGCAGCGGGCTGACCGGCATCACGCTGCCGCTGCGCGCGGGGCTGGAGGGCTGGAGCCCGGTCATCATCGGCTGGATCGGCTTTGGCTATGCGCTGTGCTTTACCGCCGGCTGCGTGATCGTGCCGCGCATGGTGCGCCGGGTCGGCCATGTGCGCGTCTATGCGGTGCTGGCGACGCTGCTCGCCATGTCGCTCCTGTTCCATGCGCTGATCGTTCATCCGCTGGCGTGGATCGCGTTTCGCGGCGTGGCGGGCTTTGCGCTCGCCGGAGCCTACATGGTGGTGGAAAGCTGGCTGAACGAAAAAGCCACCAACGAGTCGCGCGGCCAAATCTTCTCATTCTACATGATCATGAACATGGTCGGCATGATGGCCGGCCAGTTCATGGTGTTGCTCGGCGATCCGGCGACGACGACGCTGTTCATCATCGCCGCCCTTCTTTACGCCATGGCGGTGATCCCCACCGGACTTTCCAACGCCGTTTCGCCGCAGCCGCTGACGCAGGTGACGCTGGATCTGCGCAAGCTCTACCGCAATTCGCCCGCCGCGATGGTCGGCATGCTGATGACCGGCATCATCGCCGGCATATGGAACTTCCAGGCGCCGGTGTTCGCCGAACAGACCGGCCTGTCGGGCAACCAGATCCCGCTGATGCTTGCGCTGGCGATGATTTCCGGCGCGGTCTTCCAGTTGCCGCTGGGCCGCGCGTCGGACCGCATGGACCGGCGCTATGTGATGATCTTCGCCGGCATTGTCGGTGTCGGCTGCGCCATCGCCTACCAGATCGTACCGGGCGCCGCGTCGGCACCGGGCATTTTCATCACCGTGTTCATCCTCGGAGCGGTTCTGTTTCCGATCTATTCGCTGGTCGTCGCCCATGCCAACGATTATGCCGAACCCAGCGAGTTCGTTGAAATCTCGTCGGGGCTTCTGGTGGTCAACGGGGCCGGCGCGATGATCGGGCCGGTCCTGTCGGGCTTTCTGATCGTCAGCCTCGGGCCGGGCGGCTTTTTTCTCTCGCTGGCGGTCGCATTCGCCATCTTCGGCGGATACGCGGCCTGGCGCATCACCCAGCGCGAAGCGGTGCCGGCCGACGAGATGACCGACTACACCTATGTGCCGGTGACCCGCAGCCAGACGCCCGAGATGTTCACGCTCGATCCGCGCTCGGACGAGGAGTGAACAACACGGCCACGTCCTTCGACGCTGACATCCCAGGAGGAGGTTTTTCTGCTCAGCCGTGCGGCGGGGTTACCGGCCGCGCCTTGCCGCGTTCGAGGCCCAGCCGGTGCTCGCGATAGATGATGAAAATGCCCGAGGCGACGACGATGGCCGAGCCGACCAGTGTGGCGGCCGTCGGATATTCGGCGAACAGCGCGATTCCGATGACGATCGACAGCACGACCGACGTGTATTCGAAGGGCGCGATCGTCGATGTTTCCGCGTAGCGATAGCTCTGAGTGAGGAGGATCTGCCCCAGACCCCCACAGAAGCCGGCGGCGACCAGAGCCGACGTCTGGACTGCGGTGAGCGCGCTCCAGCCGAACGGGATCGAGAACAGCGCGAGTACGCTGGCCGTGATCGAGAAGTACAGCACGATCGTCGCGGTCTTCTCGGTATCGACCAGCCGGCGCACGAGTACGAAAGCGAAGGCGGCAAGGCAGGCCGACAGGAAAGTGGCAAGCGCCCCGGCGGCCTGGCCGGCATCGCCGCCGCCGCGCAGCAGTTGCAGATTGGGCCAGGAGATGATCATGACGCCGACCAGCCCGATGATGACGGCGCTCCAGCGATAGCGGCGGACGACCTCGCCGAGAATCAGGGCGCCGAGCACGACCGTGAGCAGCGGCCGCGCATAGCCGATCGCGATGGCATCTGGCAGCGGCAGGCGGGTCAGGCCAAAAAATCCAAGGCCCATCGCGCTCACCCCGACCAGACCGCGCAGCACATGGCTCAACGGGCGGTCCGTGTACCAGGCATCCGTGAACTGCCGCGTGACCAGCAGATAGGCGACGATCGGCAGGATGGCGAAGAAGGATCGGAAGAAGACGATCTGGCCGGGCGGCAACTGCCCGGCAATCTTGATGGCGGTCGCCATCGCCATGAAGGCGCAGACCGAGGCCACCTTCAGGGCGATGCCGAGGAGCGGGTTCTGTTCGGGTGCGGGAGATGCTGCCGGGCCGGTCACATGGGCTTCAATGAACCCGCCGGCAGACGAATGCAAGGCCACCGCACCCGCGCGCAATTGCCCATGACGGCCCGGATGCGATCGTGTAAACGGGCGCTTTGGCGGTCGGGATGGTAACGAAGGGCAAGAGGCGATGCGAACCGAAACCGGACAGGTCATCAGGCTGGGCGATTATCGGCCAAGCGACTATCTGATCGACAAGACCGACCTGGTGTTCCGCCTCGACCCGACCCGGACGCGCGTCACGGCGAAGCTGCAGATGCGGCGGCGGGCCGGCGTCGCGCCCGGCACGCCGCTGACACTGGACGGCGACGGGCTGACATTCGTCGGCGCGCGGATCGACGGCGCAGACGCGGGCGACAACGCCGTCAGCGCAACCGCCGACGCGCTCGTCGTCAACGCGCCCCCGGCGTCCGAGACGTTCACGCTGGAGATCGAGACGGTCGTCGATCCGACCGCGAACACCCAGTTGATGGGGCTCTACCGCACCGGCGGCAATTACTGCACGCAATGCGAGGCCGAAGGTTTCCGCCGCATCACCTATTTCCTCGACCGGCCGGACGTCCTGTCGGTCTACGCGGTGCGGATCGAAGCGGACCGCAAGGACGTGCCATTGCTCCTGTCGAACGGCAATCCCGTCGAGAACGGCGATCTGGGCGATGGCCGCCACTATGCGGTCTGGCACGACCCGCACCCCAAGCCGTCCTACCTGTTCGCGCTTTTTGCCGGCAATCTTGGCGTGGTGGAGGACGAATTCACGACGGCATCGGGACGTCTGGTCACGCTGAAGATCTATGTCGAACACGGCAAGGAGCCGCGCGCCGCTTATGCGATGGATGCGCTCAAGCGGTCGATGCGCTGGGACGAAGAGCGTTTCGGTCTCGAATATGATCTCGACATCTTCCAGATCGTCGCCGTGTCCGATTTCAACATGGGCGCGATGGAGAACAAGGGCCTCAACATCTTCAACGACAAATATGTGCTGGCCGATCCGCGTACCGCGACCGACCAGGACTATGCGTCGATCGAGGCGATCATCGCGCATGAGTATTTCCACAACTGGACGGGCAACCGCATCACCTGCCGCGACTGGTTCCAGCTTTGCCTGAAGGAAGGACTGACGGTCTATCGCGACCAGGAGTTCTCCGCCGACATGCGTTCGCGTCCGGTCAAGCGGATCGGCGATGTGCGGCTCTTGCGGGCGCATCAGTTTCCCGAGGATTCGGGCCCGCTTGCGCATCCCGTGCGGCCGCGCACCTATCGCGAGATCAACAATTTCTACACGGCAACCGTCTACGAGAAGGGCGCCGAGATCGTGCGAATGCTGCGCACGCTGCTGGGCGCCAAGGGCTTTGCCGCCGGCATGGATCTCTATTTCCAGCGCCATGACGGAGAGGCGGCGACCATCGAACAGTTCCTGGCCTGCTTTGCCGAAGCGGCGCAGACGGACCTGACGCAGTTCGCGCTCTGGTACGATCAGCCCGGCACGCCCAATCTGGCGATCACGACGCGCTACGACCGGACGGCGCGGACATTCGCGGTAACCGTCAACCAGAGCCTGAAGCCGCCGGTTGCCGGCACGCCGAACGCACCGATGGTCATCCCGATCGCCTTCGCGCTCGCAGGCAAGAACGGCTCGACACTCGACCATGACGCGGTGAGCGGCGCCCGGACGATGCAGCAAGAGGGCGAGGACGGAGTTCTGGTGATCACCGAACCGAAGCACGAAATCGTCTTTACCGGCGTCGCCGAGGAACCGGTCCTGTCGGTGCTGCGCGGATTTTCCGCGCCGGTGACGCGGGTGCCGCAGGCGCCCACGCGCGACCGGTTTTTTCTCGCACGCCATGACAGCGATCCGTTCTCACGCTGGGAAGCGCTCAACAGCCTGGCGATGGAAGACCTGATCAAGGCGACGCGGGCCGTCTCGGCGGGGGATCCGGCCGCGGCGAGCGATGCGCTTGTCGATATCTTTTCGGCCGTTGCCGGCGATGGGACGTTCGACAATGCCTACCGCGCTCTTTGCCTGACGCTGCCGGCCGAAACCGACATTGCCCGCGAGATCGGCCGCGACATCGATCCGGATGCGATCAACAAGGCGCGGCGCGGCGTCACCGAGCACCTGGCAAAGGCCTGCGAGCGCGTGTTTGCCCGCATCTATCACGAACTGCAGCCGCGCAACGCCTATGACCCGGGCGCCGAGGGGGCCGGCCGCCGCGCATTGCGCAATGTGGCCCTGACCATGCTGTGCCATGCCGCGCGCAGCACCGATCTGGCCGAACAGGCTCTCGCCGAAGCCGACAACATGACCGATCGCGCCCATGCGTTGATGGTGCTGACCCATCTTGCACCCGAAAGCGAAGCCGCCGCGCAGGCGCTCGAAGCGTTTCGGACCGCGTTCCGCGCCGAGCCGATCGTGCTCGACAAATGGTTCACCATCCAGGCGACGGTTCCGCGCGCCGAGACGGTGGAAACCGTGCAGGCGCTGACCAAAGCGCCCGGCTTTTCCTGGGACAATCCCAACCGGCTGCGCTCGCTGATCGGCGCGTTCGCCACCGGCAATCCGGTCGCCTTCAACCGCGCCGACGGCAAGGGCTACGAGCTCTTGTGCGCGGCGATCGGGCGGATCGATGCGAAGAACCCGCAGGTTGCCGCGCGCCTGATGACGGCGATGCGGGCCTGGCGAAACCTCGAGCCGGGCCGGCGCCAGCGCGCAAAAACGGCCATCGAGTCGCTGCGACGAGGCGACCGCGTCTCACGCGATCTGGCCGACATTATCGACCGCACGCTGGCCTGACCCCCGAAATGGCGGGGTAAAAAAATCGTTAACGGCTGTGGACAGGCCGAATCGGTTTTGATTCATTGTCTGCGATTCGGCAGTTCGAGTGGGCGTGTCGCGTTTCAGGAACAATCGGCAAGAATCCGTCGGGGGCCGGCAGTGTCGAACTGTCGGAGGGAGAGCACGTGGCAGTCAGCGAGACCAGCAAGGCAGAACCGGGGGGCATGACCGGCCTCGCGCGCTTTCTCGCTGAACCGGCCTTTCAGCGCCTCCTCGCGCTCGAACCATGGCTGAAGCGCTCGATCCCGGTCCTGATCCTCGTCTTCCTTGCGATTGTCTTCAGCGCCCGCGCGATGGCTCTGATGAACGACCGCGAACAGGCAGGCCAGTCGGCCCGGATCATGCTGTCGCTGCTGGCCGACACCGGCGCCGCTGCGGTGCGCGAAGCCGAGCGTAACGGGTTTGCGCCACATGGCGCGGCCGATTTCGACCGCATCCTGTCGCGCGCCTTGCCGGCCGAGGCACTCTCCACCGGCCGCATGTTCATCGTCGCGGACGCCGGCGGCACGGTGATCAGCCAGCGCGGCGGAACGACCGACATGATCGGCGACCGTCTTGCGAGTCGGCTCGACGGGGTGCAGCCGCTGACGATGTTCGGTCAGGATGCAGGCGTGCAGACCGTCATGCTCGGCGACAAGCCTTGCCTCGCCGCCGCGTCGAAAGTCTCGGACGCCGACGGTTTCGTCATCCTCGCCCTGCAGCCGACCGGCGCGATCTACACGCCGTGGCGGCAGCGCGCTTCGATGAACGTGGCGCTTTTCGTCGCCATGTCGTCGATCCTTCTCATCCTGCTCTATGCCTATTTCGGGCAGGTGGCGCGTGCACACGAGGCCGACCAGGTCTATTGCGAAACCCACAAGCGCATGGATCTGGCGCTGTCGCGCGGCCATTGCGGCCTGTGGGATTGGGATCTGGCGCGCGGCCGCATCTACTGGTCGCGATCCATGTTCGATCTTCTGGGCTATGCGCCCGTCAACGACGTCCTGTCGTTTGGCGAGGTGTCCAAGCTCGTGCACCCCGAGGATGCGGACCTGTTCGATCTCGCCGAACGGGCCGCGGCGATGGAGATCAAGGGCGTCGATCGCATCCTGCGCATGCGGCACGCCGAAGGCCATTATGTACGCCTGCGCATCCGCACCGAACTGGCCGAACATCCCGGCCATGGCAATCATCTGATCGGCATCGCCGTCGACATGACCGAGCAGCACCGCCTGACGGAACTGTCGCAGATCGCCAGCCAGAACCTGAAGGCCGCCATCGAGAGCACATCGGAGAGCTTCGCGCTGTGGGACAAGCAGGACAGGCTCGTCCTTTGCAACCGAAAGTTCATGGAAATCAACGGACTGGGCGAGGGCTCGATCCGCACCGGCATGAAGCGGGCGGAAATCCGGGCGCTGATGCGCGAGCCGGTGACCGAGCGGCGCATTCCGCAGGCGGGCGACGGCGCCGTGACGCTCGAACGCCAGATCGAGGACGGACGCTGGCTGCAGATCAACGAGCGGCCGACCCCGGCCGGTGGAACAATTTCAGTCGGTGCGGACATCACCCAGCTCAAGCTGCAGGAAGAACGACTGACCGATTCCGAGCGACGGCTGATGGCAACCATCCAGGACCTGTCGATCGCCCGCCAGGCCGAGCAGGAAAAGGCGCACGCGCTCGAGGAGATCAACCACAAGTTCCTCGACGCCAAGGACCGGGCGGAAGCGGCCAATCAGGCCAAGACCGAGTTCCTGGCCAATGTCAGCCACGAATTGCGCACGCCGCTCAACGCGATCATCGGCTTTTCGGAGATGATGCAGCAACGCATGTTCGGTCCGCTGGGTTCGGAACGGTATGACGAATACATCGCCGACATCCACGACAGCGGCGCGTTCCTGCTCAACGTCATCGACGACATTCTGGAAATGTCGAAGATTGAGGCGGGCCGTGTCATTCTCGACCGGCAGGACACCGATCTGGCGCCGCTGATCGGCGAGGTCGTGCAGATGGTGTCACTGCAGGCCAAGGCGAAGTCGATCACGATCGAGGAAGGCGTGGCGCCGGCAATGCACATCCATGCCGACCGGCGGGCAATGAAGCAGATTCTGATCAATCTTCTGACCAATGCGGTCAAGTTCACCGATCAGGACGGCAGCATCCGCATTCGGGCGAAAGTCGACGGCGCAAGGGCACGGATTCTCATTGCCGACGATGGCTGCGGCATTCCGCCCGATGCGCTCAAGCGGCTGGGGCGGCCGTTCGAGCAGGTCGCCAACCAGTTCTCCAAGAACCATGGCGGGTCAGGCCTTGGCCTGGCGATCTCCAAGTCGCTGGTCGAGCTGCATGGCGGCACGGTGACCATCCGGTCGCGGCCGGGTCACGGGACGATCGTTGTGGTCCGTCTGCCGGTCGATGAAGACGGGCAACCGGACGCGGACGATGCCGCGCCCGGTCAGGCCTGATCGGCCGATCAGTCGCCGCGGCGCTTGCCGCCGGCAAAGCGGCGCGGCAGTTCGTCTTCGGTAATGACGCCCGAATCGTCGCGATCCATCAGCGCGAACATCTTTTCCTGGCGGTTGACGATCTCGTCGGCCGAGACGCGCTCGTCGCCGTCAATGTCGAACCGTTCGATCATGTGGCTGGCGCGACGCTCGGCGCGGCGGCTTTCAAGCGCCTCTTCCAGTTCGGTGGCACTGATCGTCCCGTCGCCGTCGGCATCGGCTTCGTTGAAGCGCTCCATCATCGGGCGGGAGAACTCCGCAAACGTGACCGAACCGTCGCTGTCGGCGTCGAGCCGCTCGAAGCGCATTTCACCGCGTTTGCCGCCGCGATCGTCAGCAAGGGCTATACCTGCCCCGGTTACGGTCACCACGGCTGCGAGAAGGGCAATGTTGATTTTTCTGAAGAGAGTCATTGACGTATACCTTTGCATCGTTCGTCATCCCGCGATGCAAGGCCGCCGGCATGCTTCCCGTCACGCCTCCGGCACCGGTTCACCGATCACGTCGTGGAAAATGGCTTCCACCCGCTCGCGATGGCTTTTCAGACGCGCCTCGACATGGCCGATCGCCGGCACATGGAACTTCGAGCACAGGGCCTCCACGAGACCACGGGGTGCCTGTTCGGGGTCGAAGGCCTCGGACGTGCACAGCCGCAGCATGTGGCCGACCGTTGCGTAATCATGGGCGGCGGACACCAGATCCTCTCTTTGCCGCCCGCCGATCACCGCATCGTCAAGCACACTGAAAATAGCGGTCGCGCGGGCGCCGTTCAAATTAAGCTTTGGTAAGGCCGTCAGCCGCCAGTACTGGGCGAGAAAATCGATGTCGGTGATGCCGCCGGAGACGCGTTTGAGGTCCCATTCGCCGCGCGGCGGCTTGTCCCGCAAAAGCCTTGCGCGCATGGCAAGAACGTCCGCGCGAACCGCGTCGGCATCGCTCGGAAGGGCCAGGATGGCGTGCAACTCCTCTTGGACCCGCGCACTCAACCCCTCGTCTCCCGTCACGACGCGGGCGCGCGTCAGTGCCATATGCTCCCACGTCCAGGCCTCGGATCGCTGATAGTGCGAGAACGCACGCAGCGAGGTGGCCAGAGGTCCCTTGTTGCCCGACGGCCGCAGCCGGAAGTCGACCTCATAGAGGACGCCTTCGCTGGTCGGGGCGGAAAGGGCCGCAATCAGGCGCTGGGTGAGCCGGGCGTAGTACTGCGTCGGCGCGAGTTCCTTGTCGCCGTCGCTGGCGTCGATCCCTTCGGGATGGTCGTAGAGCAGGATGAGATCGACATCGCTGCCGGCCGTCATCTCGTGGGACCCCAGCCGGCCGAGCGCCAGAACGCAGCACTCGCCGCCCGGTACATGACCGTGCCGCCGCGCCACTTCGCGGCGTGCCGCATCCAACGCTTCGGCGATGGCGAGATCGGCGATGTTGGTCAGCGCCTCGCCCATCTGCTCGGCCTTGGCCGCACCGGTCAAAAATCGTACGCCGACAAGGAAGCGTTGCTCGGCGGCGAAGATGCGCAGCCGGTCGAGGCGGTCCTCATAGTGCCGGGCGTCGCCGAGGAAGTCGCCGAGGCTCGAAGCCAGCTCCTCGCGGTCGGGCAAGCCCTCGTAAAAGGCGGGGTCCAGCATGCCGTCGAACACCAGCGGGCGCTTCGTGATGATTTCCGACAGCCGCGGGGCCGCCGACAGGATGGTCAACAGCAGCGACAGAAGGTGGCGGTTGGAATGCAGCATCGAGAAGAGTTGAATGCCCGTGGGAAGCCCCTTGAGAAACGCGTCGAAACGCAACAGCGCGTCATCCGGCTGGCCGGTGGCGGCGAAGGCCTCCAGCAGGGCGGGCGTGATCCCGGTCAGCCGCTCGCGCGCCTTTTGCGACTGGACCGCGCCATAGCGGCCGAAATGCCAGCTTCTGATCACCGACCACATGTCCGCCGGGCGGGTGAAGCCGAGCTGCGACAGGGTCGTGAGCGTGTCCGGATCGGGGTCTTCGCCGGTGAAGGAAAGATTGCCCGCCGCCGCAGCCAGCGTTTCGCCTTCCTGGAATAGATCGCCGAAATGGCGCTCGACGGTCACCAGACGCTCGCGCAGCGCAAGACGGAATGCGTCGGTCTCCTCAAAGCCCATCAGGGCGGCGACCGCAGCCATGCCCTCATGGATGACGGGCAGCGTGTGGGTCTGCTCGTCGCCGATCATCTGGACGACATGCTCGACGCGGCGCAGGAAGCGATAGGCATCGGTCAGCTCATCGCGCGCGTCGGCGGTGATCCAGCCATCATCGGCAAAGCGCCGCAGCATTTCGAGCGTGCGCCGGTCGCGCAGGTGCGGCGCGCGGCCGCCGGCGATCAGTTGCTGGGTCTGGACGAAGAACTCGATCTCGCGGATGCCGCCGCGTCCGAGCTTGACGTTATGGCCCTCGATGGCGATGGCGCCGTGGCCCTTGTGAGCATGGATCTGGCGCTTGATCGACTGGACATCGGCGATAGCCGCATAATCGAGATATTTGCGCCAGATGAAGGGAGTGAGCTGGGCAAGGAACGCCTCGCCCGCAGCCCTGTCGCCGGCGACGGGCCGCGCCTTGATCAGCGCCGCGCGCTCCCAGTTCTGGCCCCTGCCCTCATAATAGGTGAGCGCGGCATCGACGGAGATGGCCAGCGGCATCGCGCCGGGATCGGGCCGCAGACGCAAGTCCGTCCGGAAGACGTAGCCGTCGCCGGTGCGCTCCTGCATGATGCGGATCAGCCGCCGCAGCATCTTGGAGAGATTGGCTCCGGCCTCATAGGGATCGACCCAGGTCAGACCCTCGGGCTCATGCTCGAAGAAGACGATCAGATCGATGTCGGAGGAATAGTTGAGTTCGCCGGCGCCCAACTTGCCCATGCCGAGCACGATCACGCCCGAGCCCCTGCCCGGATCGCCTGGGTCGGCCAGTTCCAGCTTGTTCTGGCGGGCCAGATCGCGAAGCAGCCAATTGAGCGCCGCGTTCAGCGCCGCCTCGGCCAGAGCGGACAGATGGCCGGTCGTCTGCTCGACCGTATGCACACCGCAAAGGTCGCCGAGCGCGATCAGAAGGTGTGCCCGGCTCTTCAGATCACGCAACCGGCGCGAGAGCTCCTGTTCGGACAGGTCCGGCGGCGATGCCGACCGGGCGAGTTCATCGAGCGCGGCGACCGTTTCGCCGATCGCCTTGTCGAGCCGGTACGGATCGAGCGCGTCCAGCGTCGCGGCGTTCCGCGCCATGGCGGCGGCGAGAAACGGCGCATGGGTCGCAACGGCGACCAGAAAGCCGCCCCACGGGTCGCTGGATCCGAGCGCCTCGCGAAGGCGGTCCGCGCCTGCGCGTTCGGCGGCTTCGATCAGCGTGGCGCGGCAGGTCTCGGCCGCCCCCCCATCGACGACCGCAATGGAGCGCCAATCGCGTTTACCGGTCTGGTCTTCCCTTGCCGTGGACACGCGCTTCTCCCCTCGATGACGGCACACACCTAACCCGTAAGGCCGACAAGGCAAAGCGGTCGTCAGATGGCGTGTGTCAGCCCGAAGCGGGAAAGGACAGGACGGCACAGAGGCCAGGACCATTGTCCTCGAGCCGCAAGGCGCCGCCATGCTGGCGCATGATCGCGTCGACCAGCGACAGACCGAGCCCCGAGCCGGGTTCGGTGCGGCTCTCGTCGAGCCGCTCGAAACGGCGCACGGCGCGTTCGCGGTCGTCCGGCGCAATTCCCTTGCCGCCGTCACAGACCAGCAGTTCGACCCGGCCGGCGGCCTTTTCCGCCCGCCCCTTCAGGACGACGGTTCCACCCGCCTCGGTCAGCCCGTACTTGATCGCGTTGTCGAGAAGGTTGGTCACCGCCTGACCGACAAGTTCGCGGCTGCCGGCGGCGACGAGCGGCCCCGCCACCGTGTTTTCCAGATGGCCGCCCGCATCCTCGACGAGCGGCGCGTAGAGTTCGGCCAGTTCGTCGGCGACGGCGGCCAGATCGACCGGCTCGGGCGTGAATTTGGTGTAGCCGGCCTCGACGCGCGAAATCTGCAGCATGGCGTTGAACACGCGGATCAGCTGATCGGCCTCGGCGATCATGTCTTCGAGAGCGTCGCGGTAGCCGGCTTCGGTCGGCTTTTTGCGCAGCGCGTCCTCGGCCCGGTTGCGCAGGCGGGTCAGCGGCGTTTTCAGATCGTGGGCGATCGAGTCGGAGACTTCGCGCAGTCCGTCATTGAGCGTCTCGATCCGTCCCAGCATCGCGTTGAGGCTGCCAGCGAGGCGGTCGAACTCGTCATTTGCGCGCGAGACCGGCAGCCTTCGGCTGAGATCGCCGGCCACGATGCCGGCACTGGCTGCCGACACGGCATCGATGCGCTTGAGCGCCCGGCGTCCGATGAAGAACCAGATGAGAAACCCGCCGAGTGCCATCAGGCCCAGGGCAAACATCAAGGAGCGCTGGACGATGACGCGAAACCGCTCCGGTTCGCCAAGATCGCGGCCGACCAGCACGCTCATCCCGTTATCGAAGCGGAAGATGTTGGCGATCGCGTGCGGGCTGCGGTCCCCGACCGCGCGCGGGCGGAATTTTTCGTAGGCAAAAGGCCGCGGCGTCCAGCCCTGCTTGTCGAGCACGCCCGGCTCGAGCGACCGGACATTGCCGGCGAGGATACGGCCGGTCTGATCGGCCACCAGATAGACGAAGGCGCCCGGCGCGCGCGAGCGCCGGTCGATCGCGACGACGAGCCCGCGCATGCCGCCGCGCTGGTAGACCCGGTCGAGACTGCGGACCTCCTGCTCGATCGCCTGCCGCGTCTCGCTCATGAAGAAGCCTGCGGCGAGCGACGTCATGTAGAAGATCAGGACAATCGCGCAGACACTGAACAGCAGCAGATAGAGCGCCGAAAGGCGCACCGCCGTGGTCTGGAAAACGGCGCCAAAGCGCCGGCGGGTGCGCACCTGGGACATCAGTCGCGCATGACGTAGCCCGCACCGCGCACCGTGTGCAGCAGCGGCTTGTCAAAACCCTTCTCGATCTTGCTGCGCAGCCGCGAGACGTGCACGTCGATCACATTGGTCTGGGGGTCGAAATGATAGTCCCAGACATGTTCGAGCAGCATCGTGCGGGTTACCACGCGACCGGCATTGCGCATGAGATATTCGAGCAGGCGGAATTCGCGCGGTTGCAGGGTGATTTCCTGACCGGCACGCGACACGCGGCGCGACAAGCGGTCGAGTTCGAGATCGGCCACCTTGTAGCCGGTGTCGCCGTCGCCATTCTGCGAGCGTCTCTGCAACACTTCAAGACGGGCCAGCAGCTCGGAGAAGGCGTAGGGCTTGGTCAGATAATCATCACCGCCGGCGCGCAGACCCGTGACCCGGTCGTCGACCTCGCCCAAGGCGGACAGGATCAGCGCGGGCGTGCGGTCTTCTTCGGTGCGCAATTGCGAGACGATCGACAAGCCGTCGCGTTTCGGCAGCATCCGGTCGACGATCAGCGCATCATAGGCACCGCCATTGGCCATGGCGTATCCATCGTCGCCGTCATGGGCGACATCGGCGGTATGGCCGGCCTCGGTCAGCGCTTTCTTCAGATAGGATGCGGCCTGCCGGTCGTCCTCGATGATCAGCACTTTCATGGGCTGGGTCTTAGCAGGCACGGCGTAATCCTAAAAGGGCGGCGGCGGGCGCGAGGGGGGAAGGCCCGCCGCCGTTTGACCCGTCCGGAGGGGATGACATGGAGGGCCCGGACAGGAACTGGTTGACCGGTCAGCCGCGGGGCAGCGGCACGGCGACGAACCGGCTGGCGTCTTCGCCTTCAAGGCGCAGAAGCGCGGCCGCGCGGCCGCGTTCGGCGATTTCAGCGACGCGCTGCTCGATGTCGGCAGCCGATGCCACTGGCTGGTTGTTGACCTCACGGATGATGTCACCGGGGCGGATGCCGGACTGGAAGGCCGGGCTGTCGGGCTCGACGGAGGTGATCAGCACGCCTTCGCCGTCATCGGCCGGCACCACCGTCAGGCCGAGATCGTCCATCGAGGACGGCTCGACCTCGTCGGGCGTTGTGTCTGAGCGGGCGGCGGCGAAGGTCTGGAGCGAAGGCAGTTCGCCCAGTTCGACCGCCAGGTCGCGGCTGTCGCCGTTGCGCTGGACGGTGATCGTCACCTCGGTGCCCGGATCGAAGCCGGCAATGGCGCGCGACAGATCGCGCGGCCCGTCGATGGCATCGCCATTGACCGCGGTGATTACGTCACCGGCACGGATACCGGCGCGATCAGCCGGCGCGCCTTCTTCGGGGTCGGCGACGATGGCGCCCGACGCGTCGGCCAGACCGAGCGACTCGGCGATCTCGTCGGTCACCGGCTGAATGCGCACACCGAGCCAGCCGCGCTCGACATCGCCATCCTCCATCAGTTCGGCAACCACGTCGCTTGCGACCGAGGCAGGCACGGCAAACGCTATGCCGACATTGCCGCCCGACGGCGAAAAGATCGCCGTGTTAACGCCGACCACTTCGCCGGCAAGATTGAAGGTCGGCCCGCCGGAATTGCCGCGGTTGACGGCCGCATCGATCTGCAGGAAGTCGTCATAGGGGCCGGCGCCGATGTCGCGGCCGCGAGCGGAGACAATTCCCGCGGTGACCGTGCCGCCAAGGCCGAACGGATTGCCGACCGCGACCACCCAGTCGCCAACGCGCGTCGCATTGTCGTCGCCAAAGGTGACATAGGTGAAGTCGCGGTCGTCATCAACCTTCAGGACGGCCAGATCCGTGCGCGGATCGGCGCCGATCAGTTCGGCGTCCAGCTCGGTGCCGTCATTCATGATGACGGTGAACTCTTCGCCGTTTTCAATGACGTGATTGTTGGTGACGATGAAACCGTCGCCGGAGATGAAGAAACCCGAACCCTGGCTGACAGGACGGGCGCGGCGCGGGCGTTCGGGCTGGCGCTCGCCGAACCGGCGGTTCTCGAAATCGCGGCCACCGAATTCGCGGCCACCGAATTCGCGGTCGAAGAACCGGCGGAAGGGATGGCTTTCGGGCAGGTCCTCGAAGGGGCTGCCGCGATAGTCGAAACCGCGCGGCGAACGGTCGGACACATTGTCGATGCGGCTGCGCACGCGCACCGAGACGACGGCCGGCGAGACGGCATCGACCACATCTGCAAAACCGGGCGCGGCGACGGGTGCCTCCAGCCGAACGGCCTCGGCATAAGCGGGGTTTGCGAATTGGGCGGTGCCGTATCCGGCAAAGCCGGCGCCAACGACGGCAGCAGCGACGATGACGGTGGCAAAACGGGACTTCTTCATCGGTTTTCCATCCTCTTGAATTCCAAGCATGGCGCGACGGCGCCTTGGGACCCAATCTAGGAAGCCGAAGATTGCGCAAACATGTCCGTCAGATGAAAAATCGGTAAGGTTGGGTCACGGGCGTGTGAGCACCGTGTCGGCGGACGGGATGTCAGCCCCGCCCCGCCTCCACCCTGGTCACGACCGTCGCGTTGCCTTCCAGCGTCTTGTGCACCGGGCATTTGTTGGCGATTTCCTCAAGCTTACCGGCCAGTTCTTCCGGGACGTTGCCATCGACCGTGATCACCCGCTCGAACCGGTCGATCTTGCCGCCATTGGCGCGCGATTCCTCGGTGCAATCGGCGCAATCGTCGGCATGCACCTTGGCGTGGCTGACATCGACGGTCACGGTGCCCAGATCGAGCTTCTTGAAGCTGGCATACATGCGCAGCGTCATCGACGTGCAGGCGCCGAGTGCGGCCGACAGGAAATCGTAAGGGGTTGGCCCGGTGTCGGTACCGCCCACGGATGGCGGCTCGTCGGCGAAGAAGCGGTGCGTGCCGGCCTGGACAATGTTCTGGAATTTGCTGGCGCGGGTTTCGGTGACGCGGACATGCTCGATCGCCTCGATGCCCTGAGGCTCGTCCCTGGGAAGAAGGCGCGACGCCCAACCGGCAATGACTTCGGCGGCGAACTCCGCGTCGTCCGCGCCCGACAGCAGATGGTCGGCCTTGTCCAGAGACACGAAACTTTTTGGGTGTTTGGCCGCCGTGAAGATGCGCGTGGCATTGTCGATGCCGACCGTCTCGTCGATCGGCGAATGCATGACAAGCAGCGACGCGCGCAGCGTGGCGATCCGGTCGGTCAGGGCGGTTTCGCGCGCGGCATCGACAAACCCCTTGCCGATGCGGAACTTGCGCCCGGCCAGCGTGACCTCGGCGGACCCTTCGCGCTCGATTTCCTCGATGCTGGCTTCGAAATTGTGAAGGACATGTTCGGCATCGGCCGGGGCGCCGATGGTCACCACGCCCTTGACCTCGGGAATGTCGCCCGCCGCGGCCAGAACGGCCGCGCCGCCAAGCGAATGGCCGATCAACAGCATGGGCGCTTCGCCGCTTTCGCGCAGATGATCGGCGGCGGCGATGAGGTCGTCCACGTTGGAAACAAAGGAGGTGTTGGCGAACTCGCCTTCGGAGGAGCCGAGGCCGGTGAAGTCGAAGCGCAACACCGCCACCCCGAGCCGCGCCAGGTTGGCCGCGATGCGGCGGGCGGCGACGATGTCCTTGGTGCAGGTGAAGCAGTGGGCGAACAGAGCGTTGCCGCGCACCGGCCCCTCGGGTCTGTCGAACCGCGCGGCAAGCATGTGCCCGTCACGGGACCTAAAGGTGCGTTTTTCGACAGGCATGGCGACTTCCCCTCATGGTTGGGGACTACCTAGCCGTCGTTGCGCTCACCTTCATCTAAAATCTTTGCGACACGGGCTTGTTCCTCGGCGGTCAGCGCCTCACCGGCGCGTGACCGGCTGTGCCGGCGCCCGAACAGGAAGGCGGCGGTGCCGCCCAGCAGCAACATGATGATCGGCGTGCCCCAAAGGAGCGCGTTGCGGGCCGAAAAGGTCGGCCGGAGCAGAACGAACTCGCCATAGCGATCGACCACATAGGCGACCACCTCGTCGTTGGTGTCGCCGGCGACGAGACGGTCGCGGACCAGGACGCGCAGATCGCGCGCCAACTCGGCGTCGGAATCATCGATCGACTGGTTCTGACAGACCATGCAGCGCAGGCCGGCCGAGATATCGCGTGCGCGGTCCTCAAGCGCCGGATCGTCGAGGATCTCGTCGGGATTGACGGCATGGGCCGGCGCCGCGCCCAAGGCCGCGATCAGCGCGAGCGTTGCAACAAGACGCCTCATTCGGCCGGCTCCGCCCTTGCGGCGGCCAACGCCTCTTGACGCCTGCGGCGTGCGGCAACCGGTGCACCGATCCGAAGGCGCCGGTCGGAAAGAGAGATAAGGCCCGCAGCGACCATGACGACCGTGCCGTACCAGATCAGCGTCACCCACGGTTTCCACCAGATGCGCACCACGATGTCCTCGGACCCTTCGACGGCATCGCCCAGCGCCAGATAATACTGGCTGAACAGGCCGACAGTCTGAATGCCCGCTTCGGTCGTCGGCATCCGGCTTGCGACATAGACACGCTTTTCCGGCTCGACCGTTCCGATCACCCGGCCGTCGCGGCTGATCGTGAAGACGCCCTTGTCATAGGTGAAATTGGGACCCTTGCCCGGCGTCAGCGAATTGAACTCGACATCATACCCGGCAAAGCTCGTCGTCTCGCCCGGCGTCATGCGCAGCACGGTCTCGTCCTCGAGCGTGGTCACGCCGACAATGCCGAGCGTCGTGATACCGAGCCCGGCATGTGCGAGCGCGGTTCCCCAACTGGCGCGCGGCAGGCCCTTGAGGCGTGCCCAGCCGGTCGACCAGCCATTCTTGACGAACCCGGCCTTCTGCCAGACATCGGCGAACGAGCCGACAATCAGCCAGAAGGCGAGCGCGTAGGCAAAGGCGGACAGGACCGGCGCGTCATAGATCAGCCATGCGATGGCGAGCGCGGCCACCAGGGATATGGCGGCGGTCAGCCAGAGCCGTTCGGCGGCGGCGGCCAGATTGCCGCGCTTCCATGCCAGAAGCGGTCCGAACGGCACGGCCATCAGGAGCGGGATCATCAAGGGGATAAAGGTGTAGTTGAAATAGGGCGCGCCGACCGAGATCTTCTCGCCGGAGACCGCTTCCACCAGAAGCGGATAGAGCGTGCCGACAAGCACGGTCGCGGTCGCCGTCGTCAGGAAGAGGTTGTTGAGAACCAGCGCCCCTTCGCGGCTGACGGGATGGAACATGCCGCCATTGCGCAGGGTTCCGGCGCGCAGCGCGAACAGGATCAGCGATCCTCCGATGAAGAAGACCAGAATCATCAGGATGAACAGGCCGCGCTGAGGATCGGTGGCGAACGAATGCACCGAGGTCAGAACGCCCGAGCGGACGAGGAACGTGCCGAGAAGGGAGAAGGAAAAGGCGAGGATGGCGAGCAGGATGGTCCAGACCTTCATCGCCTCGCGCTTTTCCATCACCAGCGCGGAATGGAGCAGCGCGGTGCCGATCAGCCACGGCATGAAGGAGGCGTTTTCGACCGGATCCCAGAACCACCAGCCGCCCCAGCCCAGTTCGTAATAGGCCCAGTAGGAGCCCATCGAAATGCCTGCGGTCAGGAACACCCAGGACACAAGCGTCCACGGCCGCACCCAGCGCGCCCAGGCCGCGTCGATGCGGCCTTCGATCAACGCCGCAACGGCAAAGGAGAAGCAGATGGAAAAGCCGACATATCCGAGATAAAGGAGCGGCGGATGGATCGCCAGGCCAATGTCCTGAAGGATCGGGTTGAGATCGCGCCCTTCGAGCGGCGGCGGCGACAGACGCTCGAACGGGTTGGACGTCAACAGGATGAACAGCGCGAAAGCGACCGTCACCGAGCCCTGCACGGAGAGCACCGCCGCCTTGAGGCGCGAGGGAAGATTGCCGCCGAAGAAGGCGACCAGCGCGCCGAACAGCGCCAGCGTCAGTATCCACAGGAGCATCGAGCCTTCGTGATTGCCCCAGACGCCGGTTATCTTGAAAAGCAACGGTTTGTCGGAGAACGAGTTGGCCCAGACGTTGCGAACCGAGAAGTCGGACGTAACATAGGCCCAGGTCAGCGCTGCAAACGAGACCGCGACGACGAGGAAGGTGGCCACCGTCAGCGACGGCGCGACGGCAAGCATGCGCGCATTGTTGGTGCGCAGGCCGATCATCGGCACGATCATCTGAGCCAGCGACAGCGCCAGTCCCAGAACGAGCGCGTAATGGCCCAGTTCGACGATCATGTCCGTCACTCCCTAATAATCGCTGCTTGCCGGGGTTTCACCGGACGCTTCGCCCTTCCAGACGCCCTGTTCCTTGAGCGCGTCGGCGACTTCGCGCGGCATGTAGGTTTCGTCATGTTTGGCAAGCACCGTGTCGGCCCGGAACGTGCCGTCCGGTTGAAGCGTGCCTTCGGCGACGATTCCCTGTCCTTCCCGGAACAGGTCCGGCAGAATGCCGGCATAACGCACCGTTACCGCGTGATTTGCGTCTTCGATGGCGAAGCGAACCGCGGCATCGTCGAGCGTCTCCACCGAGCCCATCACGACGAGCCCGCCGAGCCGCAGCCGGCCCTCGTTTTCGGATGCGCTCGCCGTCGAGACGATGTCCGTCGGCGTGCGGAAAAAGGTGACCTGCTCGCTGAGCCCGGTCAGGACCAAGGCCACCGCACCGCCCAGAACGGCGAGCGCGGAGAAGATGACGGCAAAGCGCTTCTGCTTGCGGGTCACGGCCAGTATTCCTCCAAGTCCACCCCAAGGCCCTGGGCGAAAGCGCGCAGGCTCTCGAGCTCCTCGGGCCGGCCATCATAAGCGCTGCGGGCACGTTCTAGCGCGTCACGCAGGCCATCGTCTTGATCAAGGACAATCCGGGCGCGAATGAGGCGCTTCCAACCCTCCAGATCGTCGGGCTGGGCACGCAGCCGCTCGTCGAGCGAGGCCACCATGGCTTCGATCACCGAGCCGCGCTCATCGGCGCTCATATTCTGCATCTGCTCGATCGTCGCTTCGTCGAGCACCGGCGGACGGCCTGAAGTCTCCGCGACAGGCGCCGTCTCGTCGAGCCGCCCAAGGCTCTGTTGCGCGACGGCTCGCCAGGCCATGTCGGCGCCCTCATCGGCGGCCAGCGACGTCCATGCCGCGCGAGCGTCCTCATATTGGCCGATCTGCACGTCGGCCAATCCGACGAAGAATCGGGCGCGGGCGTCAGCGGGATTGGTGTCCAGTGCCCGCTCGAAAAGCGCCGACGCGTCGGCGGTGACGATGCCGCCAGCGGCAGTGACCATCGTTTCTCCAAGGCCCGAAAGCCGCTGTGGCGTTTCACCCAGAAGGCGGATCGCGTTGCGATAGGCGGTTTCGGATTTTCCCACCTCGCCGAGGCGGAAATAGACCGGCGCCAGCACGTCCCATCCGCGGCCGTCATCGGGATTGTCGCGCAGATGATCCTCGGCGCGCACGACAAGGTCCCGCAACTGGTCTTGGGTCTGGCTGCGCATGGCCGCAACATCGCGCATCGCTTCGAGCCGCATCGCCAAGGGTTGCGACTCATACCCCGGCGAACCGATGCCGGTATAGATGATCAGCGTCAGGCCGGGGACAAAGACCAGCGCGAACAGACCCAGCATCGCCAGGCCAGAGCGCGGCGCGCGCGCCGGTTTGCCCGCCGTTCCGACCGGTGACATCCGGTCCTCGACGGCGAGGATGCGCCGCGATATCTCGTTGCGCGCCTGCGCCGCCTCGACCGGCGAGATCGAACCGCGCGCTTCCTCGCCGGCCAGTTCTTCGAGTTGGTGGCGGTAGACGGCAATGTCGTGCTCATGGTCCTCGGCGCGATTGAGGTCGGCCGATCCACTGCCGCGCAGCATCGGCCGGAAGCCGATCACGATTGCCGCGGCGGTGAGCGCCAGCACTGTCAGCCAGAAAACCATGGTGACCAGATATCGCCAGAGCGCGGTGTTTCCAAGCAAAACCGGCTGCGACAAAGGTGCACCGGCACATCGGTTGCGTCAGGAAAGAAGGGTCCAGCTGCCGTCGGGGTTGCGACAGGCGGTGCCGCGGACGACCGAGGGGGTCACCGCTCCGGTAGTGACGGTATGGGTGTATTGCCGGCAATCCTGCGAGCCGACGCGGTAGGGCTGGGAGGCGACAACCTGCCCCGCAAGGCCGCCGGAGCGCCCCTGCCAGGTCACCAGATCGCCGGGCGCGGTGTATTCAAGCGCGCGATATTCGCTTTGAAGCGCGGCGATGCGGTCGGCGCGGGACAGGCGCGGAGCCTCGATACGACCGACAAGGCCACCGGCCAGCGGTTCGAGGAGGCTGGCAGCCGGAACTGCCGCACCGCCGCCGCCCGAGCCGGGCGTCAAGGGAAGAGCCGGACTTCCGCCCAGGCTGACACATCCGCCGAGGCCCAGCGACAATCCGCCCACAAGGACAAGTCTCGTCAGGGTGCGCGCCACGCCGGCCATCGTTCTGTCCGCCTTCGGTTGGTTCCGGTCGCCCGCATTTACGGGGCATTGATCGCCGCGGCAACAGGCAGATTCATGGCGCTGTACGTGCCCGAGGCAGGATCAGCGTGACGCGCAGGCCGCCCATCTCGCTTTCACCGAGGCTCACATGGCCCTTGTAGGCCTCCACCGTTTCGACGACGATGGAAAGACCGAGACCGGTACCCGGCTTGGTTTCGTCGAGACGTTGACCGCGCCTGAGCGCCTGAGTGCGCTGCCCGGCGGCAATGCCCGGCCCGTCATCATCGACGGAGATTGTGAACGACCGGTCATCTCCCGGCGTATTGGTGAGGCCGACCCGAATGCGTTCATCCGCCCATTTGCAGGCATTTTCGAGAAGGTTCCCGCATATCTCCTCGAAGTCCTCCTTCTCGCCGGCGAATGCTGGCGGGGCGGCCGGCAGCTCGAGGGCGATCGACTTGTCGGGATTGAGCTTGCGCATGACCTTGACCAACCGCCCCAGCGTCTCGGCGATATCGGTCCGGAAGGCGGTGCCTCCGGTCTGGGCGGCAATGCGCGCGCGATGAAGATAGTGCTCCACCTGAGCCTTCATGGCGTCGGCCTGGTCGGCAACCAGACGCGGATCGACGGGCTCGCCCCGATCCGCCTCGTTTTTCAGAACCGAAACCGGCGTCTTCAGCGAATGGGCCAGATTGCCGACCTGCGTCCGCGCGCGCTCGACGACCCTGCGATTGTTGTCGATGAGCATGTTCATCTCATCCACCATCGGCTGGATCTCGTCGGGATAGCGACCCGCCAGCGCGTGTTCCTCGCCCGCGTGGATGGCGCGCAATGCCTCCCGCACGCGGTTGAGCGGCCGCATGCCAAACACGATGATCGCACCATTGATCGCCACGAGCCCGGCTCCGAACAGCGTCAGCAGGAGCGCAATGTTCTGCCCCAGTGCGGCGATGGCCGCATCGAACTCGCTCTGGTTGCCGGCAAGCTGGAAGAAGGCGATCTCTCCGGCGGGGCCGATCTGGACTTCGGCCTCCAACACGCGCAGCCGATTGCCCGCCGGACCTTCGGTTTCGAACGTCCGGGTGAATTGTTCGTCATAGGGAACTTCGGCCAGCGAAGGGCCGGTGAGGAACTGTCCTCCAAGCGAAACCGACTGCCGTGCCGGCGCGTCCGAGCCGACCACGGCCACCTGCCAGTACCACCCAGACGCCGCTTCGCGAAAGCTCCGGTCGCCCAGATTGGGCGTGCCGGTCAGCGTACCGTCATCGGCGATGCGGAACGCGGCGATCAGGCTGAACAACTGCGCCTGTTGCAGGTCGGCAAAGCCGCGTTCGGCATTGAGCCGATACTGCGTGACCAGCAGCCAGCCCAGCAACGCGACGGCGAGCACCGTCCATACAGTGGACAGCGCGATCACCCGGTTGCGCAACGATCCTTTCACGGCGCTCAGCCGGCTGCAGGCGTTCCGGCCTGTTCGTCGTCAGGATCGCGCAAGCGGTATCCGAGCCCGCGCACGGTCTCGATGAGGTCGCATCCCAGTTTGCGGCGCAGGCGGCCGACAAAGACCTCGACCGTGTTGGAATCGCGATCGAAATCCTGATCGTAGAGATGCTCGGTGAGTTCAGTGCGGGAGACGACCGCAGACTTGTGGTGGATAAGGTAGGACAAAAGCCGGAACTCGTGCGAGGTGAGCTTGAGCATCTTGCCGTCGACCATCGCCTTGGATGTCTTGGTGTCGAGGACCAGCGGCCCGCACACCAGTTCGGACGTCGCATGTCCGGACGCGCGGCGGATCAGCGCCCGAACGCGGGCCAGCACTTCCTCGATGTGGAACGGCTTGGTGACGTAGTCGTCGGCGCCCGCATCGATGCCGGCAACCTTGTCGTTCCAGCGATCGCGGGCCGTCAGGATCAGGACCGGCATCGCCCGACCATCATCACGCCAGCGCTGGAGCACCGAAATGCCGTCCATCAGCGGCAGCCCGATGTCGAGAACGACGCAGTCATAGGGTTCGGTGTCGCCCAGGAAATGGCCTTCCTCGCCGTCGGCCGCGCTATCGACCACATAGCCGGCGTCTTCCAGCGAATCCTTGATCTGGCGATTGAGATCGGCGTCGTCCTCGACAACCAAGATGCGCATCGGACCGGCTCCCGTTGATTGCCGCCCACTCTAAGTCAGGCACGGCGCGGTGCTGTGCCTTTTATCACGACACTCACTGCGCAACAAAAATCTCCTCACGGCGCGGGCGCTCTCCGCCTTGGCCCTGATAGAGCAGCACCACCCGACACCCGTTCTGGCCGTTCTGCTGCGCCGCCTCGGCGCCCACCAGCGTCGCGCCCTGCCGGGCCGCCAGATTCTGGCCGAGGGCAAAACAGCTTTCGCTTGCCACTTCGACCGTGTCGCTGGCATGAGCCGGGCCGGCAAGTGCCAGTCCAACCATCAGCGCGCCGAATGTGAGTGCATTCCTGAACATCATGGCCCCTCTATAAGGGGTGTCAGATGAATGCAAACTGAATGGAACCGGCCAGTTTCGCTAACGGATTTGCGTGGTCGCGCCGATCCGCCCGAAGATCGCGACGGCGCCGGCGGCAGCCGAGACTAATTGCAGCACCGCGTCGGTCAGGCCCTCGCGCGCGGCCGCCTCGACCGGCAGGCCGAGAGCCGCGCCGCCGCTGGCGGCAATGGAGACGATCGCCGCCCAGATCGTGCGAGAAAGATACCAGGGTTTGCTTCCGGTCATGTCGGATCCTTTCAGGTGGGATGATCAATTGGGGGTCAAATGCAGGATCGTGCGCATCGCCAGGCCGTCGCCGACACGGGCGCTGACTTGCCTGATCTCGGCGTCGATCGCGTCCGGTACGGAACCGAAGATCGAGACGATGCCGGCTGGCGAAAGCGTCAGTGAAGACGCGTCGGGCTCAGCGGTATGGATTGGCGCCCCGCTGCCATCGAACAGCGTGACGCGATAAAGCTCGCGCTCCTCGCCGAGCGGAGTTGAGCCGCCGATCGCCACATCGCCGCCGATCCGGCTCCTGCGGATCCACGACAATTGGACCGCGCCGTCCGGCATAAGATGAGCGCGGGGATGAACCGGCGAGAGCGGCAGCAAGGCCCGCGTTCCGGCGATTGCCGTCAAGACTGTGAAGTAACGCGAGGAAAACGTCCTGCCGGCGGGGCCGATCCGCCAGTTGAGCGTTCGGCCGGCCTCTGCGGCGGTGAGCCCCGAAGGCGGGACGCGACGGTCCAGAAAGACGATCCGGCCGCCCGCCGGCGCGCCGGCAGCCGCGGCATCGTCGGTTCCGGCCTGACCGCGCAGAAGCTCCCAAAGACGCCACTCGCCGGGCGCCACTTCTTCCGCGAAGCGGAACTGGAGCACCTCGAACAGACCGCCTGTGATCTCGACCGCCAGTGCGTTGCGCCCGGCCAGCAAAAGTTCCCGGGTTACGGACGAAAACTCGCCACCGAACAGGCGGGCATGAACCGTGCTGGCACGGTCATACCGGCCCGGCGGGCCGGGCGACAACGGTGTCAGCAGCGTGCCCATGATCGCGTTGCCGGCAACCGTCTGGCGCAGTTCGAACCCGTCGGCGCCCGGCGATGACAGCACCGCGTGCGGACGATCAGGCACGGCGTGTACAGCGATCCGGTGATTGTTCTCGACGGTCGTTTGATCGAGCATGGGTAAGTCGAGCAGAACCGTTTCCGGCGGCCCGCCAAACCTGCCCGATGCTTCAGGTGACGCGGAGTGGACGGAAAACGCCGGCGGCATTGCCGGTGACAGCGACCGGACGATGGAGCGTGCCGTGATCTCAAGACGGTCCGTCAGATCGATCGCAGTGATGCGCCAATGGCCGCGCGGATTGTCGTCAAAGGCGACGACATCGCCCGGTTCAAGGCCCGCAAAGCGCAGCGGCAGATGGAATTTCAGCGTGTCGCGGCCAAACCAGAGACGATCCAGCATCGCGTTCGCGACGGCGAGCGCGCCTTCGGGATGCAGCGTACAAGGCAGATTGGCGTCAATCAGCATGGCGGACGGCCCATCCCGCCGGCGCGAACGTGCCGATTGGGTGCGGTAGTCGGTCAGCGCGTCGCGATAGCGGAGCACCACCTCGGAGGGCAATTCATCGGCTTGCCCCGATATCAGCGTGCGGTCGCCATGCTCCTTGCCCAGACAAAGCTGCGCGCGAGGAACCGCGACCGGTCGATAGTCGGGGTCGGCGATCCGGATCAGCGGTGCCTGGGCGTCGCCCGTGTCCGTTACAACCAGCCCGAACGCATCGACAAGCGGTTCGAGCGTCTGGCGGATGCTGCCGGGCGTCAGCACCGTCATGCCCTGCACAACGCCCCTGACGGCCTCGACATCGGGCGCCGGCAGGCCGTGATCTGCGAAGATGGCGCCGATCAGTCCCGCGAGCGGGGCGCAGCCGAGGCGCCCATTGATCCAGTGTCCGGTCAGCCAGTTCGGCCCGTCGCCCCAGATGGTGCCATTGCGCGGAAACTCGGGATAGGGCCGGGCGTCCCAAGCCCAAATGTACTGCCGTTCGGGATCGACCATCGGCACCGATGTGCCGGGGGCGACGGGGTTCGCTGGCGCGCCCACCTGGACCCAGTGCCTTTGATGCGCCGTCAGGAAGGCCCGCTGGACCCCGTCGCCGCGCGTGCCGGCCGAATGGTGCGGCCGTGCACTTTCGCTCGACTTGGGATCGGGGAAGACATTGGGTTGATTGGCGCCCGCATCGACGGCGGGGCATCCAGTCTCGGTCATCCAGATCGGCTTGCCATAGGGCACCCACGGCGATTGCGGCCCGGTCTCGGCGCCGCCACGCCGGTCGACGTGAACGTTCGACCACCAGGAGACCAGATCCTTGTAGCGATAGACCCATGGCTTGCCATGGGCTCCGTCGGTAATCGGCGAACGCATGCGGTCCGCACGGCCGGCATCGCTCGCATAGTACCAGTCGAAACCCTCGCCCGCCGCGATCACCGACTGCATCGCAGCCGCGTCATTGTCGGCGCGCATGCCATCGGGGTTGCCCTGGTCGGAAAACGCATCGGCCGCGCGCCAGTCGGACAGAGGCATGTAATTGTCAATGCCCACCGCATCGATCTCGGGCGCCGCCCAGAGCGGATCGAGATGATAGAAGACATCGCCCGAGCCGTCGGCCGGATGATAGCCGAAATATTCCGACCAGTCGGCGCCATAGCTCAGCTTGCAGCCCGGCCCGAGTATCGCACGAACGTCACTTGCCAGTTGGCGCAGCGCATCGACGAACGGAAACTGGTTGGACGCATTGCGCAGCCATGTCAGGCCGCGCAACTCGCTGCCGATCAGCATGGCATCGACGCCGCCAGCGATCTGTGCGAGGCGAGCCATGTGCAGGACGAGGCGCCGATAGCCCCAATCGGCGCCGGGGCCGGGAACCACCATCTCGCCGCTCACCGCCAGATCAGCGGGCTGCGTGGCGCCGACGAATGCTGCAACCTGGCTTTGCGCCGTCGCCGTCCCGTCCGCGCTGCCCGCCTGTGCGGGGCCGGGAAAACAGGTGATCCGGCCGCGCCAGGGATAGGGCGCCTGCACCGCACCGTCATAAGGGTCGGGCAGCGCGTTGTCCTGCGGAACATCCATCATGATGAAGGGATGCAGCATGACCGAAAGGCCGCGCGCCTTCAGATCGCGAATGGCTTCGATGACGGAGGCGTCAGTCGGCGTTCCGCCATAGGCGGGGCGGCCCTCGACCCGGCTGACCAGACGAGAATCGGCGCTCTGGCGGCTCAGACCGCTGACCTTCCAAAGCGGGCTTTCCTCGCCCATCTGGCGTTGTGTGACGCCGGGCCTGAGCGAACAGTCGCCAGCGCGCAGATCGTCACCGAACCATGTGACGATGAGCGAGACATGCTTCAGGTTCGGGCAGATCGCCTGCAATTCATCGATCGAGGCCGACCAGTCATTGCCCGCATAAAGGATGTGGCGATTGTGTTCGACCGTTTCGCCCGGACCAAGCTGGCTGATGGCGGAGCTTGGCGAAAGGCCGTGCTCGGTCGCGCCGGGAATGACCGAGACGGCGGTCAACCCCTTCTCGAGTTCGCCGACCGGCCGGATCACTTCGGCTTCGATCTGCGGAATGCGATTGCCGAAATCCTCGAGCGGAAAGCGCTCAAAGACCAGATAGGCGATATTCCTGTAGGCGGGGGTGTTGTCCGCGCCCTGCTTTACCTCAAGCAATGGGTCGGCCGTCTGTCCGGCTTCACCGGTGTGGACGCGTACGGTGATTTCAGTCAGGTCGATTTCGCGGCCGTCCGCCCAGACGCGCTTGACCATGGCAACCGGCCCTTCGCACAGGGCCACCGCGACATTGCCGAAATAGCTGTAGGTGGTGGTCGTGACCTTCGGACCGCCCTTGCCGCCCTGGCGTTCGGTCGTCGTCTCCTCCTCGAAACGCGTTGCCCAGATGACCGTGCCGGCGAGCCGCACATGGCCATAGGCGCGGGCTACCGGGACACCCTCCTCGGCCGTCATCGGCCGCTGTTCGGTCAGGCGCGGTCCCTCGGCATGCTGGCTGGCGCCGAACAGACGCTGGTCGATCCAGTAGCCAGCGAGGGCACCTGCAGCGGTGCCCACTGTGGCGCCGAACGTGCCGAATGCGCCGCCCAGCAACCCGCCGGCGGCCTGAAGCAGAAGCGTCGCCATCAGCGCGCTGCCGAAAAATCGCCGTGAAAGGGAAATGCGAACACCGCCGCCAGACGCCTTTGCCACCAGCCCGTCAGCGCGGTTTCGCAAACCGCGTGGCGCTCGCGCGCATGGATCATCATCGCCGGCCCCGCCATAATCGCCAGGTGCTTGGCGGCGACGTGGGGCGACCATCGGAAGACGAGAAGATCGCCAGCTTGTTCGTCCCCGACAAAGACAGCGCTGCAGCGGGCCTTGCAGGCGCCGAGCAGCGGTTCTCCGGCACCGGCGCTCTCAGCCCAATCGGCCGAATAGGAGCGGTCGTAGTCAGGCATCGCACCATAGACATCGGCCCAGACACCGGCGACGAGCCCAAGGCAATCGCAGCCGACGCCGCGCCGGGCCGCCTGGTGGCGATAAGGCGTGCCGATCCAGCGGCGCGCGGCCGCAACGATCGCCATGCGCAGCGGATCAGGGGACAAGGGGCCCGCCATCGAACACGGCGTCGGAATGAACATAGCTGAGCGCCCGGTCGTCGCCGGGCATGTGCGGGAACCCCTGAAAATTGAGCTGGTTGGAGAACTTGGCCTTGCACGTCGCGAACGTCTTGTCGCAGCCGGCGAACAGCGTCACCGGGTCGCCTGTCGCGGGCGACACGCCGACCGGTTCGCGCAGCAGAATGCGCATGATCGATGCATCGGACAGGCTGGCCGCTGAGACGGAAAGCATGTCGCCGGCGCGGACGCCGCCATCGAACCGCAACACGCCATGGTCGAACCAGCGGTCCGGGTGAACGCCGATCCCGGCCAGGTCGATCGAGCGGGCGCCGTCGCCGCCCGAAACGGTGCCCGAGGCGCTGTATCCCGGCGTGGCTGACAGTGCAAAACCGCAGCGTGCATCGCCGAGCCCGGCATCGCAATGGCGGGTGAAGAAGCGGCCGCGCGGCTGGTCGAGCGTCGCCGACAGACTGCGCAATTCGACCCGAAAGGCCCGGCCCTCGCGCGTGATCTCTCCGACATGGAAACGGCGCAGCAGGCTTGCCGTTTCCGGCGCTTCCCAGTTGACCAGATAGAGCGCGACATCGGCGCCGTCATATGCGCCGCGTTCGATGTCGGTTTCCGAGACTGCCGATGATGACAAGGCGCCCGAAACATCCGAGATGTCGCCACCCAGACCCATCGACGCCTCGGCCGCGCCGGCGGTGAACCCCGTCTGCGGCTCGCACAGCGTGCCGGCAATCATCAGCGGCCGGTCATGGTCGGTGAAGCCGAGCGAGGCGCCGTCGGTTCGCCGGACGATCCACGCCAGACAGACCGTGGTGGCATCGTTTTCCAGATGGGTCTGAAGATCGGGATGCAGGGTTCTCACGCGATCACCTCGGTCAGGACCAGGTCGTCGAGCGCGCCCGCGTCGGGGTCGGCGCGCGTGATCTGCAGCGATTGGTTCTCAAAACGCACCGGTACATCGAACAGGCAGCCGCCGGTGAGGGCGACGCCGGGGGCCGGAGCGGCCGAAAGAGTGACGATGCCCGTCGCCGCATCGACCGAAACCGAACCGGGATCGATGACGGATCCGTCGAGGGCCATGACCACGCTTGACGGCTCGGGCTTGCGGATGACGCGGCCGCTCGCGGTCGTGAGCTGAAATTGCGTTAGCGCGCCGTCGCCCGTGCCCAGATGTACGTCCGATGCATCGGGAACGCCGCCATCGGGTCCGGTCGAAGGTTCGACCGGATCGCGGAACCGGAAGGCATGCAACGGCCCGCCACGCGCCTCGAAGAACGTCAGGATGGCGCGGATTTCGGCCATCGGACGCGTGCCGACAGGGATCGTATATTGCCGCATCGTCTCGGCGGTCCGGCTGTTGCGGATCTCGTGACCCGAAGACAGGGCGACGACATCGATGTGCCGGCGGCTGGCGACATTGATGCCGAAAGGCAGGCGCGGAAGGAATGCGACATCGTGAAAATCGGCCATGGCCCGCTCCTCAGACGCTGCGCCGGCCGCGCATCACGGCGCGGGTGAGCGCCGCGCTGACCTGGGACCGGGAGCGCTCGAAGCCCCTTACGTCGGGTGTCGAAATGTTGACGACGACCTGCGCGGGGGCCTCGCTCGGTCCGCCCGCGGCGACACCCAGACGGCCGTCCGCACCGCGTCTGAGCGGCAGGATGGCCTCGGCACCGGCCTCTCCCGCAACACCAAATCCGTTGCCGTGCGGGAAATAGGCCGGTGCAGCCAGAACCCCGCCTCCGCCTGCAAAAAGACCGGTCGATGCGACCCCGCCCGCGGCAAACGGCTTTGCCGCGCCCAGTAACCCGCCGAGAACCGATCGGCCGAAACCGTCGAACATGGACTGCAGCGGCGCCAGGCCCCGGTTGAGTGCGTTGCGCGACATGCTCATGGCGATGCCGCGCAGAACGTCCTCCACCGACTTGCCCTTGATGACGATGTCGCTCAATGCGCCGGTCATCGTCTGGCCGAAGCTCTCGGCTTCGTTCTTGAGCGTCGCGAGCGCGGTTTCGAGCCCTGTCGTGTCGGCATCGACAGTGACGATCAGTTCTTCATCCATGGTGGTTCGGTCCCAGCTCGGAGGTGCCGCTATCGGGAAATGCCGACAGCAAATCCTCAAGTGTGCGGCGCGATGGCGCCAAGGTCCCGGCGCCGTGTGCAACCGACATGGCCGCCGCGAGTTCGCGTGGTGTCATCGCCCAGAACGCCTGCGGCGCAAGCCGCATGATGCCAAGCCCGAACACGATGGCGTCGTTCCAGGGAAAGGCGCGCCGCATCGATCAGTTTTCCTCGGCCGGGCCAAAGGTCGCAGCCAGCAATTCGCTGACGATCGCCGCATATCCGGCCAGCCCGCCTTCGGCCTGCATCTCGGCCACATCGTCGAGCGTGAATGTGTGGCCACCGCCTTCAAGGCCCGCATGGATGATGGTCAACAGGTCACGCGCCGACAGCCGGCCGGACGAAAAACGCTCGCCAAGAGCGCCCAGATCTCCGACGGCAAAGGCGCTTTCGAGTTTTGCCAACGCTCCGAGCGTCAGACACAGGCAACGGTCCTTGCCGCCCAGATTGGCGACAATCTCGCCGCGTCTGCGATTGACCAGCATCACAATGCTCCGAAGGTCAGTTCGCCGGCGGATTCAAGAGCCGTTTCGAACGTCACCTCACCATCATGGTTTCCGGCATAGTCGAGCGCGGTGATCGCGAACGCGCCCGAGATCGCTCCGAAATCGGGGATCACGATCTCCCACTGATCGATCGTGCCATCGAAGAAGGCTTGCCGGACAAGCGCATCGGACGCCGCATCCTTGAAGATGCCTGATCCGGAAATGGAGGCGCGCCGCACGCCCGCACCGCCCAGAAGCTCGCGCCACCGGCCGGCCGACTCCGTGTCGGTGATGTCGACGGTCTGCGCATTGAAAGCGATCCGCTTGGTGCGCAGTCCCGCCACGGAGACGAACGCCTGCTGACCGTCGTCGAAGAATTTCAAAAGGATGTCCTTGCCACGCTGGGCGGTCATGGGAGGTCTCCGTTTCGGATGTCGGGTTGTTCCGGATCACGCACCGGCCGCCGCGCACAGGAAACGCAACCGCAGCGTTGCGTGGAAGGCGGCCTGTCCGCGCTCATAGGCTGTCGATATGGCGACCGGCGTTGCCAGCACGATCCGTGTGGACTGGGCTGTCGCCGGGACCGCATCGGTCAGCGTGCTCTCGATGCCGGCAACGATCCGGTCGATATCGGTTCGGCCGGGACCGCGCGCATAGGCGTGAATGACGACGGACACCGCCTGCCCGCGCGCATCGTCGGTGCTCCAGTCCGCCACCTCGATCCGGCCGACATAGACGCTGGGCAAGGCGCGACGCGGCGGCGGCCTGTCGAAGACGCGCGGCGGATCGCCGAGATCGGCCACGAGCGCGGCATCGTTCGACAGCCGGTCGAGGAGCCAGGCGTGAAGATCGCCGGTCATGACCGCTTGTCCTCATTCTTAGCTGGAGCGCGGCCATTGGTTGACGCCTCGTCGGCAAGCCGCGTGGCGCGTTCGTCGGCGCGCGCCAGAACCGCCTTGCGCAGAGCGCCGACCAGATCGTCGACCGTGGTCCTGATGGCGGTCTTCACTGCGGCACCTCGCTGGTCGCGATGCAGCGCAGATGGCGCCCGCCCATGTCTTCGTCGTGCACCGTCTGGATGACGAAACGGTCGCTGCCCGCCACAAGACCCATGGCAGGCCGGACGCGGGGATCGGCGCGCAGCACGATGGTGCGCTCGGTCACCTGCTCTCCGGCGCCGGCGCGCAGCGGATCGGTGGCGCGTGACGAGGCGACCATGCCCCAGACGTGGGCGACATGGGTCCACATGTCGGTGAAGCCGCCCCGCCCGTCGGGCGCCGACGCCCATTCTTCGAGCGCAAAACGGACGCGCAGCCGGCCAGGATCGATTGATTGCGGCGCCATGGTCAGATGCCGATCCGGCGCCAGGCGCGCACCAGGCGCGAATAGGCCATCGGAACCGAAACGGGCTGCTCGCTCGGTCCGTAGCTGCCCCGGAATTCGTACCAATGGGCGACGAGGGTCAGGATCGCGCGGCGCAGCGTGTCGGGCACATCGGGTCCCGCGGGTCCGAAGCCGGCGCGGAAGTCGATCTCGACGCCGGTCATGGAGGCCGACAGGGATCCCGGCTCGAAGGTCAAGGTGGCCGGCCGCCGCATCGTGTCGAGCCGGTAGGCGCTGCCCTCCAGAACGTTCGGATCGCCGTCCGGGTCGTAGACTGTGACCGCAACGATCGCGGCAACGGGATGGCGCGGCAGCGAAACGGGCGCCGCCGGCGCCTCGGACAGCGAAAGACGCCAAGTCTGGTCGATCAGGGCGAGGCCCGTATCGTCGGCGATAAAACGCGCGGCGGCATCGACCAGTTCGGCGATCAGCGTGTCTTCTCCTTCATGGGTGACGCGCAGATGCGCCTTGGCGTCCGCAAGCGTCACCGGCGGAACGGCCGGCGTGCCGATGGGCATCAGAACCATTGTTTGTCCTTTGCGAAATGGATGCGAACGGCCCGGCAGGGAGGCGGACCGGGCCGTCCGCTGCGGCGTGAAGCGCGGGGGACGAGGCCGCGCCTATCAGCTCACGCCGAACCGGATCAGCTTGATGGCATCGAAGTCCTGGATGCCGCCTCCGACGCGCTTGGTGGTGTAGAAGAGCACGTAGGGTTTGGCCGAATAGGGATCGCGCAGCACCGAGACGCCGCGCCGGTCGACCACCAGATAGCCGCGCGCGAAATCGCCGAAGGCGATGGCAGGCGCGTCTGTGGCGATGGCCGGCATGTCTTCGGATTCGTGCACCGAAAAGCCCATCAGGGAAGGCTTCTGCTCCGCCGTTGCCGGAGGCTGCCAGACATAGTTTCCGTCCGCATCCTTGAGCTTGCGGATGGCGGCCTGGGTCTTGCGGCTCATCAGCCAGGATGCGTTCTGCCGATAGCCGGCCTTGAGCGTGAACACCGTGTCGAGCAGCACGCCGGTCGCGTCGTCGGCAGGCAGATCGCCGGCCGTGCCGGTTGGAACATAGCCGAGATTGCCCCAGCTCCACGCACTCTCGTCGACCATGGTGTAGTCGAGAAGGCCGCGCGGCTTGTTGACGCCGTCGCCATTGACGAAGGCCGTTCCTTCCTGCTCTGCGAATGCCGCCTCGACCTCGGCGGAAATCCACTGGTCGATGTCGACGGCGCTGTCCTCGAGCAGGGTCGCGGTCGCCGCCGGCATGGCGTAGAGTTCCATCGTTGGAAACTGCAGTTCGGCCAGCGTTCCCGCCGCCGTCTCGGGACGCGCATCGGTTTCGCCGACCCAGCCGACCGCAGGGCCGCTGACGGCGAACGGCTTTTTCAGCACCGCGCCGGTGACCTGGCGCACGGTCGCCAGCGCGCGAACAGGCGACAAATCGCGCAAGCGGGCTGCGATGGCCGTCTCGGTCTCGGGCGGCACGAGAAAACCGCCGTCGGGACCCGAACCATAGGACATGGCCTTGGCTTCGAGACGCCGCAGGCCGGTTTCGTCGCCGCCGCGCACATAGCGCTCGAAAGCGGCCTTGTGTTCGCTCGCGCCAGCAAAGGCGAAGCCGCCGCCGGCTGCCGGCCGCGCGGCCTTGGCGACCAGCCGTTCAAGCACTCGCTTTTGCTCGTCAACCGCCTGGTTGATGCGGTCCACCTTGTCGGCGGAGACCGGATCCTCGCCGAGCTGGCTCTCCAACTCGCGCAGACGTTCGTCATTGGCCTGCTTGAACGCGTCGAAGGCCCGCATGAAATCGTCGAACGCCTCGGCGACATCCTGTGCATGGGAGACGGGCATGGGTTTGGCCGCGGGCATGGCCGGCGCGGCCGAGGCGGCCTTTCGCGCCGGAGCCATGCGGCACGTTTGGAGGGTGCTCATGATCGCAGTTCCTTGGTCTTGAGTGTGAGATGATCGGCGGCACGGCGGATGGTGCTCGCAAGCACAAGGCCGTCCTGCGCACCGGTTCCGGACGCGGCTTCCCGCCCGCGATCCAATGCGGCAAACCCCTTGGTGATGACCGTGCGGGCCTGCCGTCTGGTCAGCCCGGCATCGCGCACGAGCCAACGTTCGAAGTCCCGAACCGTCGGCAGGGTCGGCGCGGCCTTGACGGCCGCCACCCGTGCCTCGGGCAACATCGGGAAGGTGACGACGGAAATCTCCCAGAGATCGGCTTCGAGAATGTGGCGTGCGCCGGTGGCTGCATCGGTCTTGGCACGCACCGTCTTGAAGCCGATCGACAGGCCGTCGAGACCGCCCGCCTGCATCAGCGCCAGCACCTCGCGGCCCCGCGCGACTTCGGTGCTGATCCGGCCACAAACCTTCAGGCCGTGCGCATCCTCCTCGACCGACAGCCAGTGGCCGATCGGCTCGTCGGGATTGTGCTGGAACAGCATGCGGATGCCGCCGGCGCCCCTTTCGGCCAGCGATTTCGTGAACGCGCCGGCGGCGACCACTTCCTGACCCAGATCGACCGCGCCGAACACGGACGCATAGCCGGTGAACGTGCCTGTCTCATCGACATCGCCCAGTTCGGTCGCGGCGAATTTGCGATCAAGAGGGATCATCGGGCTTCCTTGTGCCGTTTTTTCCTTTCGGGCTGCCGCCGCGGTCGGCAAAGCGGATCGCCAGACCCATCGCCCACCAGATACTGACCGAGGCAAGCGCGGCGCCCATCAGTACGGTTTCGAACTCGCTGAGCACGTCCGCGATCGCCAGGCGTTCGGCGACCGCGACGCCGGCCGTGGTGCCGAAGACGACACCGCCGGTCACGCCGGTCATAAACCGCAACGCGGCCTCGCGGCGCGAGCGCGGAAACAGATAGGCGAGCGAGATCGCCGAGCCGGCGATCGCGCCGGCCAGCTTGGCGAGCCACACCGTGCCCGCCGGGTTGATGTCGGTCATGATGGTCAGCCGTTCCGTGTCGGCGTCGGCGCATAGCCGACCGCTTCACGTTTTTCGGTGTCCGTCAGGAAGGAGGCCGCTTCGAGCCGCGCCCATAGCGCGTCGCGCTCGGCCGCCAGCCCTTCGACCCGGTCGAGATCAATGCCAATCCGCATGCGCCCCGGATAGAGAGGCGCCAGCCAGCCCGAGAGCGCTTCGACCGTCCGGCGGACCAGCGGCAGAACCGTCAGGCGGTAGAAGGCGCGCTGTGCCTCCTGATAGTTGGAATAGGTGTTGTCGCCGGGAATGCCCAGGAGCATCGGCGGCACGCCGAAGGCGAGCGCGATGTCGCGGCTGGCCGAGTTCTTGGCTTCGATGAAGTCCATGTCGCGCGGCGTCAGGCCCATCGCCTTCCAGTCAAGCCCGCCTTCGAGCAGCAGCGGGCGGCCCGCATTGAGCGCGCCCGAATAGCCGTCGGCAAGTTCGCGCTTGAGCTGGTCATATTGCTCGGCCGTCAGGGTCGAGCCGTCGCCC
Source organism: Oceaniradius stylonematis (assembly GCF_965223445.1). NCBI lineage: Bacteria > Pseudomonadati > Pseudomonadota > Alphaproteobacteria > Hyphomicrobiales > Ahrensiaceae > Oceaniradius > Oceaniradius stylonematis. Next base: position 3,005,427 of record NZ_OZ244994.1, on the reverse strand, counting down.
GGCGCGTAGATCAGAGCGCCCGATGGCCGCGCCGCATTGTCGAGCAGCGCCTTGTTCCATTGGGCGGCGGCATTGTGGACGTCGAGCGCCATCAGCGCGGCCTCGAGCGGAGCGAATCCATCGGTCTCGCTGAGCGGATTGTAGAGCGACAGATGCACGACAGCCGGCGCGCGGCCGTCATCGTCCATGCCGATCGTGCGCGCTCCGTCGGCACCTTCGATGATGCAGCGGGCCGGCCATCCGCGCTCGTCATGCTCGATCCGCACGCGGTCGGGCCGGATCGCATGCAGCCGCATCCGGCCGTCGGCCGCCTCGACGCGTTCCAGATAGGCATTGCCTGACAGAAGCAGGTTGCCGAACAGCGTCTCGGCCAATGCGGTTCGCGACTGGCCGAGATTGGGGCGTTCGAGCGTGTCCACAAGCGGATGTTCGGCAAGGTCGCGGTCGCCTTCCTGCACGCTCCAGGGGACGGCGGCAGCGGCCTCCGACACCATCCGCACACACCGGTGCACGATCGGATTGCGCATGAACCCTTCGCGTGCCAGGGCGGAGAAGGAGGCATGCGTCCAGCCGGCATCGAGCATGGTGTGCATGGCGACAAAGCCCTGCGCGATGGCCGACTTGTGTTCAGGCACAGTGTTGCCCGCCGGATGCGTGTCGGCGGCGTTTGCGCGTGCCCGCCATCGACCGAGCATGGTCTTGACCCTGTTCATCGGTTCTTCCGTTGTTCACACGATCGCGCGGACGCGCGGACGGCCGCGCGCACCGGAAACCAGTTCGCCGATCGCCCAGACCAGCGCGTCGAGCCGGTCGGGAGAGCGGCCCGAAGAAAGCCCGTCCAGCCCGAAATCGCACATCTCGTCTTCCAGTTCTGCCAACACGCCCACATGGCGCACACGGCCCTGTTCATAGAGCGCGGCCACCGGTTCGGCGCGCAGCCATTTGGCGCGCGTCGCCCGCACCGGACTGACATTGACGGTCGGATCGACCATGCCGATCACGCTCTTGACCATGTCGCCGCCCTGGTTGACTTCGGCGACCATGATGTCGGCGCCTGCGGCGTGGTAGGCCGCAACCGCCCGGCCAGCCCATTGGCGCGGCGTCGCCGCGCCAATGCTGTGATCGGCGATGACGTCGACCACGCCCTCATCGGTGAGGCCGGCAATGACGATGCCGCACGCATCCGAAGTCGCTTTCGCACTGGCCGGAGGATCGACGGCAACGACGATCCGCCGATGGTCGTCGCGGCCGGCTGACCTGCTCCGCTCGAGCAGGTCGCGTGTCCAGAGCGCACCATCGCGTTCGCCGAGGATTTCGGCATCGAGTTCCTGCCGTCCAAGCCGCGTGCCGCCATAGCGCGCCTGCATCGTGTTCAGGAAGCCACGCGCCAGATTGGCGGCATTGTCGGCGGTTCTCATCCGGACGGTGACGGTTGCGGCATCATCCATGATGCGCGCCAGAAGCTTGAGCGGCCTCGGCGTTGTCGTCACCGCCAGGCGCGGCCAGTCGCCCAGGCGCAGGCCGAATTGCAGCATGTCCCAGCACTCGCCGGGATAGGGCCATTTGACCAGCTCATCGCACCAGGCGGCCGCGAATTGCGGCCCGCGCAAACTGCCCGGATCATGCGCAGAAAAAACCTGCGCCACCGCGCCCGTGGGCCAGACCAGCCGGCGCCGCGTTGCCTCGTAGACCGGCCGGTTATAGAGCGCCGAACGCAAAATGCCGGCCGGCCCCTCGATCATCACATCGCGCACATCGGCGATCGTTTCGCCTATCAAGGCGATCGGCGCCGATATGCCGTCGCCGAACGGACGGGCAGCGCTGGCAAGACCATGCACCCATTCGGCGCCGGCGCGCGTCTTGCCCGATCCGCGCCCGCCCAGCAAAAGCCATGTCGACCAGTTGCGGTCACGGGGCGGGGTCTGCGCCTCCCGCAGGGCCAGAAGTCCGCATCTGAGCGCCACACGCCGGACATGTCGCGACGGTGTCGTCAGCCACCATCGCGGCGGCACGTTCATGGGCAAGCTCGTCGATCCGTTTGTCGATCGCCTCAAAAAAGGCGCGCAGTTCCGCCAGTTCGTCTTCAGGCGTCTCGCCATCCGCGTCACCGCATAAAGCCTTGAGGTCGCCAAACCTCTCGGCCGCCTTGGTCAAAGCCGGAACGGCATCCAGAAACGGCCTGTCGACGCCCACGCTCTGCTCACCCAGCGCGATCACGCGCTCGGCCTGCACCTCAAGCTGCGCCTCCAGCGCCTCAAACACACGGGACGGCAGGGCGATGTACGGCGCCGCGCCTTGGCGGCCCGATCCGGAAACCATCGCAAACCTCTCTTGAAAACCCACAATGGGCCAACGATCCAGCCCTCGTCATGCGACGAAGCGCCGTGTCGACCCAATTTTGTGATTATGCCACTACCCTACGCCGGCACCGTCACGGTGTCAAGAAAATATTCCTATCATCGAGCATTTTTTTGAACGGACCTTCCATGTCGACCTCTTCCGACGCGCGCACTGCCACCGATTACCCGCCGATCAAACCGCAGCACACCGGGCTCGTGGGCAAATGCCCGCGCTGCGGCCGGGGCCGATTGTTTTCGGGCTTCCTCGCGTTGGCCGATCATTGTGAGGTGTGCGGTCTCGACTACGACTTCGCCGATCCGGCGGACGGGCCCGCCTTCTTCGTCATCACGTTCGCCTGCATCCCGGTGGTCGCGTTCGCGATCTGGATGGAGGTCGCCGTCGGCGCGCCCTATTGGCTCAACGCGCTTTTGACGTTTCCCCTGCTGCTGGCGTTCTGCGTTCTACCGCTGCGCCCGCTCAAAGGCCTGATGGTTGCAACGCAATACTATCACGGTGCCCGCGAAGGCGCGCTGGACCCGGCCGGGAACGCCGGAACCGGCGCCGGTCGTTAACGCCAAACACGGGCGGGCCATTGCCGGACATGGCGAAATGCGGCAAGACAGGATCAGGAGCCTGTGGGGTGCGGGCTCTGCGAGTTGGCATGAATGGGGCCGGGCGCCGGCAAGGCCGGCAGCGCAGCGCGCATTTTGCGACATGGATGATCTGAACCTGCCAGACGACGGCCGAAACAAGAGGCCGCACAAGAAGTCGTCATTCCTTCTGGAAATTGACGCGTGGATCGATTCGGCCATCTACAATTCCGGTTTCAGGGCGGCCCAGACCTGGGAAGACATCACGATCTTCTTCCGCAGGTTCCGCCCGCGCGGGTTTCGCCGTGTGTTCTTCGAGGCGGCCGGAGATGCGATGACGCTGGGCATGCTCGGCCTGATCGCGCTTCTGGCTTTGGCCATCCCGTCCTCGCGCGAAGTGGCGCAGGACTGGCGCAACCAGGACCAGTTCGCCGTCACCTTCCTTGACCGGTACGGCCGCGAGATCGGCCAGCGCGGTATTCTGCACACCGATGCGGTGCCGGTGGAGGATCTGCCCGATCATCTGGTGAAGGCGGTTCTGGCCACGGAGGACCGGCGCTTCTTCGATCATTTCGGCATCGATGCGATGGGGCTTGTGCGCGCGATGACGGAAAACGTACGCGCCAACTCTGTCGTGCAGGGCGGTTCGACGATCACCCAGCAGCTCGCCAAAAACCTGTTCCTGAGCAATGAGCGGACGCTGGAACGCAAGATAAAGGAGGCATTCCTTGCGCTGTGGCTGGAGGCCAATCTGAGCAAGGAGGAGATCCTCAAGCTCTATCTCGACCGCGCCTATATGGGCGGCGGCACGTTTGGCGTGGGCGCTGCGGCGAAGTTCTACTTCGACAAGGATGTGCGTGACGTCAATCTGGCCGAGGCGGCGATGCTCGCGGGCCTGTTCAAGGCGCCGGCGCGCTTTGCACCGCACATCAACCTGCCGGCTGCACGCGGCCGGGCGAACGAGGTGCTGACCAACATCGTCCAGGCCGATTTCATGACCGAAGGCCAGGTCACCGGCGCACGGCGCGAGCCGGCCGACGTCGTGCTGCGCAACAATGCCGAAAGCCCGGATTACTTCCTCGATTGGGCATTCGAGGAGGTCAAGAACTTCATCATCGCCGAGAACCTGCCGTCCCGGTCCGTGGTGGTGCGGACGACGATCGATTCGGAGTTGCAGCGAGCTTCGGAAGAGTCCGTGCAATTCTTTCTGCGCAAGCATGGGCAGGATTACAATGTCGGCGAAGCCGCGGTGGTGCTGATCGAGGCCAATGGCGCGGTCCGCGCCCTTGTCGGCGGACGCGACTACGGGGTGAGCCAGTTCAACCGGGCGACTGCGGCGGAGCGTCAAGCCGGCTCGTCGTTCAAGACCTATGTCTACGCGGCGGCCATCGACGCGGGACTTACCGACGCCACCGTCATCGCCGACCAGCCGATAACCTGGCGCGGATGGTCGCCGCAGAACTACAACCGCTCCTTTGCCGGACGGGTCACACTGGCGACCGCCCTGGCCCGCTCGATCAACACGGTTCCGGTCCGTATCGCGCGCGACCATCTGGGCGGAACCAAACCGATCGTGGACATGGCGGCGAAGATGGGCGTCGAATCGAACATCATCAGCCATCACACAATGGTGCTGGGCACGGCGGGGATGACGGTCATGGACCAGGCGACGGGTTATCTGACGCTGGCCAGCGGCGGCATTGCCGGTACCCGCCACGCCTTCACCCAAATCAAGAGCGTGTCGGGCGAAATCATCTATGACCGCCGGCGCACAACCATCGAGGGAACGCGCGTCCTCGACGCCGACAAAGCCGAGATGCTGAACCGGATGCTGGTCAATGTGACCGAGTGGGGCACCGGACGACGTGCGGCGCTCGACGGGATCAAGGTCGCCGGCAAAACGGGAACGACGCAAGCCTACCGCGACGCCTGGTTTGTCGGCTACACCGGCAATTTCACCGCGGCGGTATGGTACGGCAATGACGATTATACGCCGACCAACCGGCTGACCGGCGGCCGTCTTCCCGCCATGACATGGCAGCGCATCATGTCCTATGCACACCGCGATGTGGACCTTGTGCCGCTTCCCGGCGTCGAGGACTCGATCCGTCCGGTGGCCGAGGAAGAACCGGCAATCGCAACCGAAGAGGGTGTTGAGTCTCTGCCATTGCGACGGCTGGCCTTGTCCGAAGAAGCCGTCCGGTTCCTGATCGCGCTGGAGGACAGGCTGGGCAGCGTGGCACCGCTGTCCTCTGATCCGCAGCAGCTTGCCGCGCGGTCGCGTTGACATGCAGCGACGGGCCGATGCACAGCGCGGGCGCGGCGCAACAACGCGCGCCAGGATGGGCTTTTTCGTTCCGACACAGCCCGCAGCTCCCGCCAGACTCCCGACGTCCGTCCAATGATGCGCACAATCCTGACCGTCGCCTATGTGCTGGGCCTTGCATTCGCCTTGGGCAGCTACAGCGCATGGGCGATCACCGATCGGTTCGCCGGTTTTTCCGCCCTGTCCATAGGCCAGTGGACGGGTTATCCGCGCGCCGGCTCGCAAGACGCCGATCCCTACGCGCGCGCTCATGCCGCCCGCAATGGGGGAATTGCGCTCGGTGCGGCCGAAGGTCTGGCGTTCAGCGCAGCCCGCGATTCAGAAGGTGCAATGATCGTGGGTACCTGCAGCTATGTCATAGAAGGCCGTCTGCCCGCCAGCCGGCTTTGGACGCTTCGGACCGTCGACCAGAACGGCCGGACACTGGAGGCCCCCGAAGGATTGTCGGCCCGAACCCACAACCGGGCAATCCTGCACGATCCCGATGGCAGCATCCGCATTTTGGTGTCCGACGAGGCGGAACCCGGCAACTGGTTACATCTGGATCACGAAGGACCGGTTCGGTTCGTCCTGGCGCTCTACGATACGGCCATCGCGACAAGCACGGGCCTGATCGATTTCTCGATGCCGGACGTGCGGCGTGTGAGGTGCCAGTCTTGACGCGGTTCCTTTATGCAACCCTGGTCGGTCTGGTCGGGGCGGCCGTTGTGCACCTGGTCATCGTTTTCCTGCTGCCGCTTGTGTCCGCAAACACGCCCTGGAACCAGATTGCCGGACAAACCGAGGAAAACCGTCCATATCGGTTGCCGACCAGAACGGCCGATGCCGCGTTCGGAAGCGGGGTGCACGGAACCGACCCCTTTTTTGAAACGATCGTTTGCCGGTACGATCTGGCCGATGGCGCCGCGCACCTGCGGTCAACCGGGCGTGTTCCGCTTTGGACGGTCAATCTCTACGACAGTTTGGGGACCGGCTTTTTTTCCGCCAACGACCGGCTGGCGGCCGGTCAGCGCCTGGATCTGGCGGTTCTGAACGCCTCGCAGTTGCGCTTTGTCCGACAGAGCACGCCCACCGAACTGGCCGGCGCGATCATAGCGCCCGCAGACGATCCGCGCGGATTTGCGGTGGTGCGGGTGTTTGTGCCGGACGAGACGTGGACCGGCATCAGCGCGCGCTTTGCCGATGCGTTGGAATGCCGATCGCTGGAGTTCTGACGCCGCTGGCCCGGCAATCTCAGTGATCGGTTGCGGGCGCCTTTGCGCGACGGCGGGCAGATCGGTCTTTGCCTTTGGCGCCGGACGAGGCCTTGCCGCCGATCGGCTCGCGACGAACGCCCGTGAACAGCAGCAGTGTTGCCGGGCCGGTTTTCGCCAGAAGATCGGACCGGCGCTTCGATTGCAGCCGTTCATACGCCGCCCGGTAGGAGGCCATTGCAACGATGTCGGCCATGGGAACCCCTTTTCGTGTCCGATGGCGAGTAACCCAAGGTTGCGTGCTTATGGTTAACGCATTGCTAACGCTTGCGCGCTAGCTTTGCTTGCATGCAGAACCAACGCCTAGCCAGGATGCTCATCGAGAACGCCGATCAGTTCGCGCGGCTGAGCAATCCTTCCACCGAAGATTGCATGCGCATCCAGAAGCACATTCTGGAGAACATCGATCTGGTCTCCGCGGACGACCGGCGCGCGATCGCCGCGATTTTCGCACCGTTGGCCACAACTCCGCTGGAGATCGTGCATTTCTTCTGCGACAGCGACGAAGCGATCGCGGCACCTTTCGTTGCCAGGACGCCGGCGGTCGACGATCGCATGTTGTTGACGATGATCGGCAGCTACCGTGCCGGTCCGCGCGTACGCGCCATCGCGCGCCGGCCAGACCTGTCGGGTCCCGTGCGCGCCGCGCTGCGCGGGCTTGACGATCCGGCCGTCGATCGCGCGCTTGAATTGCGCCAAACCCCGCAAACGGCTCAACGCTCCGCCAATGGGCATAAGCGCAGCGGTCCGACCCAGCGTCTGGACGCCGGCGCGCTCAGCCAGATCGCGGTTCTGGCCGGCGAACAATCGCGGTCGCTGTTCGAAACCGCTCTGGCGGACTGTACCGGGCTTTCCATGACCAGCGCGCGCATCCTGTGCGACGATCCGACGTCGCGCAATCTGCTTTTTGCCTTGCGTTTCATGGGCTTCGATGGCGAGCAGGCCATGTCCGTCTTTCAGGGTCTCGCACCGGATTTGGCCAACGATACCGGCGTACAACGCAGGTTCCGCTCCGCCTACGACGCAGTCGGCCTTCACGATGCGGCCGACCGTGTCCGGCGGTGGCAACTCGAAGAACTGGAATCGCTTGTGGCGGGGCAACAGGCGGCCAATTCGCAGATCGAACCGGCACCGGTTGCGGACAAGGGCGCCGCCTGACAGCGCAGGCTAGCCCTCAACCGCAAGCGCGATCAGGCCGTCCACCGGCCTGTTCCAGTTCTCGATCTCGACAAGCCAGAAATCGGGATCGAAGCGGGCTTCGCTTTCGGAGAACTGACGCAGGGCCTCGTCGCCTTCGAGCTTGCGGGACAGCACGAACCGGCGCCCTTCATCCGCCAAATCGGGCGTGTCCGGGCCGGGCGGCGCACTCTGGTAAACGTCATAGGAACCGCTTGCATGATCGGCCAGCACGATTACGACAGCGCCTGCCTGGGCGTTGCCGCGCCGTGCCACATAGCCGAACGCGCCACCGGCGCGGGCCGTGCGCAAAAGCGCACCGACGAAGATTTCCGATGTGACGCGCGGTGCCATCGACCGGCCTTTAATCGATCAGGCCGACCGCGACCATCTTGTCGAGCAGCGCGGTGTCGATTTCGCCCGTGACCGGCATCCGAAACAAAGCCTGGAACTCGCGAACCGCCATGCGGGTCTGCTCTCCGGCGACGCCATCGACGCGGATATCGTCGTTGCCGAATGCCTTCAGTCCCGCCTGGACCCGCAAAACGTCCGGATCGGCGACGGGCGCCAGCGCGGCGTCCTGCACCCTGTTGTGCTCCTGCGCCGCCGGCGCGCTCACCGGTGGGGTTCCGATCTGCGGAGCCGGCGCGGCCGGCCGCGGACGCGGGATCGCAGCGGTGACCATCATGTTGTTGCGCAGGCTGGTCAGCAATTCGTCGGCCGACAGGTCGATGCCGCGCAGGCCGACGCTCGTCTTGTAGGCCTCGATGGCGGCTTGCGTGCGTGGTCCGGCAATGCCATCGACGGCTGCGTCGTAAAAGCCAAGCTCTGCCAGCATCTGCTGGAGTTCGGCCGTCGGGTCCTGCTGTGTGGACGTGATTTGTGGTGCGGCCACGACCTGCTCGACAGTCGCGGAATCGGCCACCCGCTCGCTCGGCCGTGCCAGCGGAACGGCGCCGGGCACCGACGTGTCGGAGGGATCTTCATTGAAAACGATGCGGGTGACCGACGATGGCTCCGGCGATCCGCCGTCCGTGGTGCGTTCGTCACTGCGAAGCGCGTGGCGTCTGTCCGTCAGCGTATCGCGGGTCTCGAAAAAAGCCGAGGGATGCGCGCCGTCCTGCAGATAAAGCGCATTGATGCTGGCGTAGGAGACCACGCCGAAAACGCCGAGCCCGGCAAGAACAGGCCGACGATTCCGGACGGCAAGGCGCCACAGCCCGTGCGTCAGCTCGCCAAGCACACTGTCACGATCATCCATGTCAGCCAAATAGTCGCGGCGCATCGGCGATCTCCTTGTCATTGTCTTCGTTCGGATCCGGGCTTGACGGCCTTAGCGGGGTGATCCGGTCATCCGTGTTCCCGCTGGCCGCGGCTTCGGCGGTGACATGAGGCAGGATCACGGTCACGCACGTGCCGATCTCCGGAGCGCTCTCGATTTGCATCGTGCCGCCATGCAATGCTGCCAGGCCCTTGACGAGAGACAGTCCGAGCCCTGTTCCCTCGCATTGCCGTGTGTAGGAATTGTCGATCTGGGAAAACGGCCGGCCCAGCTGGTCGATGTCCTCGGGCGCGATGCCGATCCCGGTGTCCGAAACCCGCAGAACGAGCGCATCGGGCGACGTCTCGGCATCGATCGTCACGCAGCCATTTTCAGGCGTGAACTTGACCGCGTTGGTCAGCAGATTGGTGACGATCTGACGGACCGCGCGCCGGTCGGCATGGGCGGGAGCGCCCGTCTTCTCCATGTGGAGATTGACGTGGACGCCCCTGGCTTGGGCGCGCGGAGCGATCATTTTCGCCACGTCGCGAACGGTGCGCTCGAGATCGAAGGCTTCACGATTGATCGCGTATCGGCCCGCACCGATCTTCGAAACGTCGAGCATGGCGTTGACGACCGAAAGAAGGTGGGTGGCCGCATCATGGATCAGGTCGGCATAATCGCGCTGACGGTCGGGCGGCAGGGTACCCAGCGTATCGCCGCGAACCAGATCGGCAAATCCGATGATCGCGTTGAGCGGCGTGCGCAACTCGTGGCTGACCATGGCAAGGCGGCTGCCTTCGGGGTCGGCCGCGGTTTGCGTTTTCAATGCCGTCTGTTCGACATCGCAGGCGATCAGAAGCTGCACCCCGCCCGAAGCATCCGGCGACAGGATCACAGCGGCCGGCTCCAGCGACTGACGATCGCCGGCGCCGCTGCGGTCGAAGCGAAGGGTGAGGCCCACAGGGGCCGCATCGCGCACACAGGCGCGCGACACGGCGCGCAGGAAGGCGACACGATCACCGACATGGATGCGGTCAAGCATGCGGTCACCGGCGGCCAGTGGCCCGGCCATGCGGTCGGGAAAGTCAAAGCGCCTGCGAACGACCGTCTTTTCGTCGATGTGAACGGCCCGGGCCAAGGCCGGTTTCGACGCGACGCTATCGGGCGATGCCGGCTTGGCTTGCGGGCCGCCGCCTGGTTGCCTGACAGCGATCGCCGCCCGGGCAGCCCAAACGGCGCCCAAGGCAAAGAGCGACGACGACAGTATTGCCGCAACGGTCAGGGACAATGGCGCATCGCCATTGCCGAACGCCGCCGCCAGGACCAGCCCTCCAGCGGCGCCGGAAACGGCCGCAGCCAGCAGCGCAGCAATCAGCCGGCGGCCAAAGCGGCCACCCGATGCAGCCCAACCCCAGTCGTCGACGGGACTGTTTTCGAGAAAACGCAACACGATACTCAAACACCCAACCGCAAATCCCAACGGCAGACCGACACTCCCATGCCACCGTTTACGAATGGATAAACCGGAGCCCGCAAGAACGCCGGACAAAGTCGATTGAGGGTCGAGCCCCTGCCAATTGACGGATATGGTTAACGGATGGATATCGGCGTCAAACCTTTGACCCCACGCCACTTTTCGAGATGAATGGCATTTTATCGGAATTTGTCGAAATTCGAGCTGCGGTCCGGCACGAGCGTTTCACGGCTCTCGACGACAATGTCTGCGGGACAATCGCTTTCGGGGACGACGAGATGATCCGCTTTGCGTTCAAAATGACCGTGTGGGGCTTTCTGGGCCTGATGATCTTGCCGAGCCTTGTTCCGGCAGACGAAGCGGGCACGATTGCCGCAGCCGACGCCGGAACGAACGCCCAGACATCGATCCACGCGGCGCGCTTCGCCGGCGCGGTGGCCGAAGACATGGGTTCGCTGTGCACGCGGCAACCCGCGCTTTGCGAGAGCGGCCGGGCGCTCGCCGATGCTGCGCTGGCGCGTGCGCATCAGGGGCTTGTCATCGCGGCGGGCTTCATCGAGCGGGCGCAAGCGGGCGATGAAGCCGCGCAGTCGCCCCAGGAAGGCGCCTGACACCGGACAGCCTGGCGCGCCGAGCGGCCCCTTGAGGCTGGTCGGCAACGGCCATATGTAGGACGCAGCCAAGTCCGCATCCGGGTCCGCAATGACACGTGCCATCGATACGATCATCGACGATTTCGACCTCCTTGACGATTGGGAGGACAAGTACCGCTATGTCATCGAGCTCGGACGCGAACTGCCCGATATGGACGACAGCGAGAAAACCGCCGCAAACAAGGTCAATGGCTGCGTCAGCCAGGTTTGGGTCGTCGCCGAGCCCGGCGAGGGCGAAACGCTGCACTTTCGCGGCGACTCGGATGCCCACATCGTTCGCGGTCTCGTGGCGATCATGATCAGCGCGCTGTCCGGAAAGCCGTCGCACGACATCGTTGCGTTCGATGCCGAGGCCCTGTTCAAGCGCATCGGCCTGGACAGCCACCTGACGCCGCAGCGTGCGAACGGACTTCGGTCCATGGTCGAACGCATGAAGGCGGAGGCAGCCGGCATGGCCGCGGCCTGAGCGCGGGGCGCACCGGTCACATGGGCGGGCGGTAATCCGACCCGCCCCAGTGCCGCATGCGTCGCGGCGCATCCGGCGGTGGCGGATTGTAGTGCCTGTCCAGAGCCTCAAGCGCCGTTCTGAGCACGACCTTTGCCGAACGGCGCGGCCATTTGCGCTCCAGTTCCACCTGCTCAAGTCCCTTGAGAAAACAGCACACATCCGCCAGAAGCCCGGCCAGTTCGGGACCGACAGCGTCAAGCGCGCGATTGAACCGGGCGCGAGCATCAAGCGCACGGTCGGACAGATCCTGCCGCCCTTTTGCGCCGCCGCCATCGCGTACGGTGCGGGCCGGATCCCACGAAACGGAAACGGACGCTGCCAATTGACCGAACTCGAAGTCGGAGCGCAATCGTTCGCCCGCCAGCAGATGGCTCTGCTCAAGCCATGCTCCGCCCCGCGAACCGCCGGGCCGCGCCAATCGCGCAAGTGGTGATTCGGCGTTGTTGCGGATGAGGCCCGATTGGCCGTCGATTGCGGTGCTCGTGACCTGCCGGTGCTGGCCTGCGAAATCGCCGCCGGCCATCGTCCGCTTGCGCCAGGTAAGACCATCGTTACTGACCGACGCCAGCGTCCGCCCCGTGGAAGGACATGCGGAGAGATCGAGCCAACCCTTGCGAACCATCGCCTCAAACTGCGCGGCGGGACAGCGCACGGCGCGGATATCGGTCAGATGCAGCACACAGGTCCCGGCGCCGCCATCGGTAACCGGAACCGCCCCGTGCCGGTCAAGCGCGCCAAGCAGCCGCATGGCGCGCCTGGCAAGACTGTTACCGGCCATTGCCGACGTCCCGCGATGTCCCGAGATGGAAGGCGGCCCGAACGATCTGCTCGACGCGAGCGACGATCTGGTTGAACTCGAGATCGTCGCGCATGTCCTCAACCAGATGACAGGCGTACATGACCGTGCTCTTGTTGCGTCCAAAGCCGGTCGCCACGTCCACCATGCGCATTCCCAGCGTGGTGTGGGCGATGTACATGCCAATCTGGCGCACGCGGGCAATGGCGCGTCCGTGTCGTTTCGGCGACCGCAAATGACGTCCGCTGACCGAGAACAGAACCGCGATCAGATCGATCAGGCCATCGCAGACGGCAACGGCCTCCTCGCCAGCGGGCGAACCGGCCAGGGTGGAGCAGGCGTGTGTGACGTCATGGTCTTCCGGACACGGCCAGTCGACCTCGTCCGCCTCGGCGAATACCCGTCTGAACTGAATGGCCCCGGCATGCTCCAAGCCTTGCATCATCACCTCCATATTGAGGAATAAATTCTTATATTGATGCAGACAAGGTTTGATAGGAAATTTTACCTGGGCAATACAAATTGTTGATTGCGCTTTGTTTTCCAAATCGGCTCGGCACGTTCGGGGGCGACTTATCGAACGTCTCCGGCGCCCTCTTATCGTGACCCACTCTTTTGCCTCGGGTGGGATCATGACGGTGCAGAACAATGCCGGTTCGGGAAACACTTCGCCGGTGGCAGGCGAAGCGGACTGGATGATGTACCGGGTTATCGGTGTGCGGCACCGGGATCTGGATGATGCCAGTCCGGTTGAGCTGGGCGAGCATCTGCGCGCGCTCGACCGCCGCCTGATACGCGAGCGCAACAAGGGTCTTGGCCGGCATTGGTCATACGACCTGAACCGCCATATTGTCCTGAAAACGGTGCGCGACATGGTGGCGGCGTACATCGAAGCCCGCCGTCATGGGCACGGTACGTGATCAGCCTGCAACGCGCTGGCGGACAGTCATCCGAGCATTCGGACGACCACCCGACACATCGCCTGGCGCGCTACTTTTTCTTGACTTTGGCACCCGGCTTGCGGCCGAGACCCATTTCGCGCGCCAGCCGTGAACGCTGTTCGGCATAAGCCGGAGCAACCATCGGATAGTCGGGCGCAAGGCCCCACTTCTCGCGGTACTCTTCCGGCGTCAGGCCATAGTGGCTCATGAGATGACGCTTGAGCGACTTGAACTTCTTGCCGTCTTCCAGGCACACGATGTAGTCGCGCGTGACTGAGCGCTTGGGGTTCACCGCCGGCACGGGCTTTTCGGCCGGACCGCTTTCGGTGCCATCGCCCGTCTTGCCAAGCGCCGAATGCACCTGGGAGATCAACGAAGGAAGGTCGGATGCGGAAACCGGATTGTTGCCCACATAAGCCGAAACCACTTCGGCGGTCAGTTCGACCAGCAGGTTGTTGTCTGTGTGAGGTCTTTGATCGTTATCCAAGGGAGTCCTCGTTCTTGTTATTGATATAGTCTCACCCGTAAGATACGGCCTCTCATGATTTAAGCGAATATGCAAACGTTTCTTGGCGTCATCCAAACACATTTATGTATTTGCACCGTAAGAATTGACATATTGACTGGCACGACCTTTCACCAAAGGTTGTTCAATTGTATTGATTCGACCCTTGGTTGCAGAACCTTCCGGGCATCAATCGCGATTCGCCAGATCGTCGCGCACACTGTCCTTGGTCAGCGGATAGCCCACAGCGTATGCCGCGCGCGCCAGAAGGTGCGCGGCGATCGGCGCGGTCAACAGGAAGAAGACCACGCCTGCGAGTGCCCGGCTCGTCGTGCCCGCGTCGCCCGCATGAACGGCGAGCGCGATCAGCACCAGACCCGAGCCCAGCGTGCCGGTTTTCGAGGCCGCGTGGGACCGCGTGTAGATATCAGGCAGCCGCCAGAGACCGATCACCGCAACCAGCGCAAAGAACGATCCGACGAGAACAAGTAGACCGGCAATAATTGGAGCCAATTCAGTCATTTCTTCTTCGCCTCGCCAATTTCGGAAAATTGCGCGGCATCGGGCATGATCACCGCGTCCTGCGTCATGTCGTCGTCTTCGCTCGGCCCATCGTTCTCGCTGCGGCCACGGGTCAGAACGAACCGGGCAAACGCAACCGTCGCCAGAAAACCGACAAGGCCCAGCGTGATCGCGATATCGACGTAAAGCGTGAAACCCGTCTTGATGCCGATGGCCGCTATAAAGCCGATGGCGGTCGCCACCAGCATGTCGAGCGCAAGAATCCGGTCGGGCAGCGTCGGCCCGCGGATCACCTTGAACACGGTACCCAGGAACGCCAGGCTGAGAATCACCAAGGCGATCTGCACCGACCAGTCGAGAAACTCGGCGGCACCCATCAGCGGAAGGCCTCCAATATCTTGCGCTCGAAGCCGTCGGCGATGTCGGCGCGTATGCTGTCGGGGTCCGAACAATCCAGCGCATGGATGTAGAGCGTCTTGCGATCGGCGGAGACATCCACCGACAGCGTGCCCGGCGTCAGCGTGATCAGATTGGCCAGAACCGTGATTTCCAGATCGCGGTCGACCTTGAGCGGATAGGCCAGAATGCCCGGTTTCAGCTTCATGTTCGGCGACAGCACAAGAATGGCCACACGCGTGGCCGACAGGATCAGTTCGTAGACGAACAGCAGCAGCAGCGAGATGATGCGGTAAAGCCGCGACAGATAGCCGACCGAGCCGACCTGTTCCTGGATGATGGTCAACGCCAATGCGCCGAGCGCAAATCCGAACAGGATGTTGATCAGCGCGAAGCTGCCGGAGACGGCCGCCCAGGACAGGGCGAGAAGGATGTTGGCGAGAAACAGGTTCACTGCACGGCTCCTTCCGCTGCGGCCGGCATCGGCGCGTAGACCGCGTCAATATAGCCAGCCGGGTTCATCAATTCGAACGCGATCCGGTCGGACACCTGGATGAACGGTTCGGGGTAAAGGCCTGCGATGACGGTCAGGCCGCACAGGCCGGCCAGGACCGGCAGGCCCAGCCGCGCCACCGGCACTTCGGCAAGCGACAGCGACCGCATGTCGGGATGGGCGGGGCGCCAGAAGGCGAAAGCGAACAGCCGCACAATGGCGATCGTGGTCAGGAAGCCGGACAGAAGGATGGCGGCGGCCAGCCACCAGGCGCCGACGTCGATCGAAGCCTTGACCAGAAAAATCTTCGGCCAGAGGCCGGAAAAGGGCGGCAGGCCCGAGACGGAAAAGGCCAAGACCAGCGCGACGACCGCCAGCCAGGGTGCGGTTGCATAAAGACCGCCTGCGCGATGAAGATCGAACGTGCCGGCCGCCGCGCCGACAATGCCGACCAAGAGATAAAGCGCGGTCATGACGACCATCGAATGGGCGGTGTAGAATGCCGTCCCCGACAGGCCCGTTGCACTGCCGAGCGCCAGGCCGGCCAGCATGATGCCGATCCCGGAAATCACCAGATAACCCAGAACGCGGCGCATGTCGGTCTGGGCGAGCGCACCAATCGCGCCGAGCAGCATCGATGCGGCGGCAACGACGGCGATCGCCACGGCCAGATCGTCGCGGTCGGCCGGAAAGATCGTCAGAAGAATGCGCAGCAGCGCATAGACGCCAACCTTGGTCAGGAGACCGGCAAAGATCGCGCCGACCGCCAGCCGCGGCGTGTGATAGGAGGCCGGCAGCCAGAAGTTGAGCGGGAACGCGGCCGCCTTCATCGCAAAGGCAAAGAAGAACAGCGCGGCGATCGTCAGGCGCGGCCCGACCTCGTCCATCACGGCCGCCTTGCGCGCGATGTCGGCCATGTTGAGCGTTCCGAACAGGCCGTAGACATAGGCCACGGCGATCAGGAACAGCGTCGTCGCAACCAGGTTCAAAAACGCGTACTTGGTCGCGCCGTCGAGCTGGTCACGCCTCGAACCCAGGATCAGGAGGCCGAACGAGCCGAGCAGCAGCACTTCGAACCAGACATAGAGGTTGAAGATGTCGCCCGTCAGGAAGGCGCAGATCACGCCCGACAACATCATCAGAAGGAACGGGTAGAAGCCGTAGCGCCGTTCGGTGTTGTCGGCCTCGCGCAAGGCGTAGATGCCGGTCGCCAACCCGACAATGCCGCTGATCAGCGCAAGCGTCGCGCCCAGCATGTCGGCAACGAATGCGATGCCGAAGGGCGGCAGCCAGCGCCCCATGGCCATCACGACCGTGCCGTTGACGAGCACATGGACGAAAAGGCCGACGACACACAGCAGGATCAGGACAAGTCCGGTGATCGCAATCGCCGGCTGCCGTCTGGTGTCCTTGCGGGTCATCAGGCAAAGCGCGGCGAAGATGAAGCCGATGACGAGCGGCATCACGATCAGCCAGTCGGCAAGTGCGGGCGCCTCCATGACGAAGGCGTCGGCTGGGTCGATCGCAGGTCTTTCGGCGGCGGCCATCGGGTCGGGTGTCCTTGAATTCAGTAGCCGAGCGGCGGCAGCGGCTCGCCCTCGGGTTCAGCGTCGCGCATGGCGTACGTGTCGTCGGTGCCAAGCTCCTGATAGGAGCGCATGACGAGCACGAGCAGGAAGGCGAACAGGGAAAAGGCGATCACGATCGCGGTCAGGACAAGCGCCTGCGGCAGCGCGTTGGCGGCGCCCTCGGCCGGCAGATAAAGGCCGCTGGGGATGATCGGCGGCACTTCCCGTGTGATGCGTCCCATTGCGAAGATCGTCAGGTTCGCACCGGTCGACAGGGTTACGGTGCCCAGCAGGATGCGGATGATGTGCCGCGACAGCATCAGATAGATCGAGACCGCAAAATAAAGGCCGGTCAGGACCGCAACGGCGGTTTCCATCAGTCGCGCTCCTTTTCTTCCAACGCGAGCGCGATGGAGGTGATGGCACCGAGCACGACCAGATAGACGCCGATGTCGAAGATCAGCGTCGTGGAAAGCTTCAGTTCAACGCCGAAAACGGTCGGGTAGATCCAAAGACCTGTCATGTAGGGCACGCCGGCAAACAGCGAGAACATCCCGGCGATCGCACCAAGGAACAGGCCAAACCCGGAAATCGCCATCGGATGATAGCGGATCGCGCGCCGCACCGGCGAAACGCCGCAAGCGATGCCGTAGATGGCCAGCGCCGATGCGGCGATCAGTCCGCCGATAAAGCCGCCACCGGGTTCGTTGTGCCCGCGCAACAGGACGAAGATCGAATAGAGCAGCATCAGCGCGGTCAGGTACGGAGCGGTTGCCCGGAAGATCAAGGTGCGCATCGGCTCACTCCTTGCCCACGGCGACGGGTTCGGGCGCGGGCACGCGCGGCGCCGGCGCGCTGCCCAGCGACCGCTTGGGCACGATCCGCAGAAGGGCGAGAATCGCCAATCCGGCCACCATGACGACGCCGATCTCGCCGAACGTATCCACCCCGCGGAAGTCGACGAGGATCACGTTGACGATATTGCGGCCCTGGGCGAGCGAATAGGAGTAGAGATTGAAGAACTCGGTCAGCGTCCGGTCGAACGGCGTCTGCAGGATCTGCAGCAGGATGAAGGTCAGCGCAACGCCGCAGGCGATGGCGATGGTGCCGTCGAGCACCGTCTGGCCGGCGGAGCGATGATCCTGCGGCGACAGGCGCAGCCGCGTCATGGCAAGCGCCAGGATGACCACGGTCAGCGTCTCGACCATGAACTGGGTGAAGGACAGGTCCGGCGCGCCCATCAGCATGAACAGGATCGCGACGGCGAAACCCTGAATACCGAGCGAGACGATCGCCGTCAGGCGGTTCTTGGCACGCACGACCGCAATCAGGCCGATAGCGATGATGGAAACGGTGACCCACTCATAGATCGACAGGACCGGGAAGGCCGGAACCGCGGGCCACTCGTCGGCGACGAACATGGTCCGGAACAGCCACAGGGCCAGCAGCACGAAGGTCGCCGTCATGTAGAATTCCATGCGGCCGTTCTGCAGCGTGCGCGTCAGAACGACAGACAGGCGAACCAGCCCGCGCATGAACTGGTCGAACCCTTGGTCGGGACCCCAGCCGATCGCCTCGAGCGAGGCCGCCATTGCAGCGCGCAGACGGGCCAGTCCGAAATAGAGTATGGCGCCGATTGCAATGGTGACGATCGACAGCGTCAGCGCGATGCCGGGCTTGGGGATGATGGAGATGGTGATCTCAAGCGGCGCACCGGCGACAGCCGATGCCATCGGGCTTGAAATGAACTGGTGGAACAGACCCGACCAGAGGGCGGCAGCAAGGCTCAGCGCGGCCAGCAAAACCGGCCCGGCATACATCAAAAGCGGCGCCTCGTGCGCGGATTTGGGCGTTTCGACCTTGGGGCCGAGGAACGGTTTGACGGCGACGGCAAAGCCGATCACCAACATCAGCGCATTGCCGACGATCGCAACGGTGGTGATGAAGATCGACCAGGGATCGGACGCGGCGATGCCGTAATAAATCTCCTCCTTTGCGAGGAACCCGACGAAGGGCGGCAGGCCGGCCATCGAGAAGGCCGACAGGATCGCGGCGCCGAAGGTGATCGGCATGGCCGCCAAAAGTCCGCCGAGCCTGGTCACGTCGCGGGTGCCGGCCTCGTGGTCGACATTGCCGGCCACCATGAACAGCGCACCCTTGAACAGCGAATGCGCGACCAGATAGAGGACCGCGCCTTCGATCGCCTTTTCGGTGCCGAAGCCGGTGAGCATGACCAGAAGGCCGAGCGAGGCCACGGTCGTATAGGCGAGCATCAGCTTGAGGTCGGTCTGGCGCACGGCAAGGAAGGTGCCCACAAGCAGCGTCGCGCCGCCGAACAGCGGCAAAATGGTTTCCCAGGCAATCGTGTCGCCAAGCACCGGATTGAGCCGCATCAGAAGGTAGACGCCGGCTTTGACCATGGTCGCCGAGTGCAGATAGGCCGACACGGGCGTCGGCGCCTCCATCGCGTTGGGCAACCAGAAATGCAGCGGAAACTGCGCAGACTTGGTGAACGCGCCACCCAGAACAAGGATCAGGGCCGCCAGATAGAACGGGCTCTCGCGAACCAGATCGCCGGTGCCCAGGAGCAGCGAGAACTCGCTGACGCCTGTCATGTTCCACAGGAAGATGAGACCTGCCAGCAGGATCAGCCCGCCGCCGCCGGTGACAACCAGCGCCTGCATCGCAGCGCGGCGCGAGCGCTCGGCATTGTGGTTGAACCCGATCAGCAGGAACGAGGTGATCGAGGTCAGCTCCCAAAACACGAAGAACATGAAGAAGGAGTCCGACAGGACCAGCCCCTGCATCGCGCCCATGAACATCAGGATGAAGCAGAGGAACCGGCCCTGCTGCGGATGGCCCTTCATGTAGCCGCCCGCATAAAGAACGATCAGCGTGCCGATGCCCGAGATCAAAAGGGCAAAGGTCAGGGACAGGCCGTCGATCAGCCAGGAGAAATTGACGTTGAAGGACGGAATCCACTGAACGCCGCCCGTCACCCTGCCGCCCTCGGCCACTTGGGGCAGAAAGCCGGCAAAGTGGACGAAGATGAGCGCAGGAACCAGGGCCAGGACCCAGGCGGCATTGTGACCAAGAAGCCTGACCAGAACAGGTGCAAACGCGGCCGCGATGAAGGGCGCAAAAAAGGCGAGAAACGTCAGATCCATGAGGTCTTGGCGTAGGTTGTCTTTTCTGCGCGGGACAAAAAAGCGGCGTGATTGTTGTTATTTGCGCCGGATTTAGGCGGGAAGTGATGGCTAGGCAAGATCATGCCCGTCCGATTTTACCGATTTTCGCACACAACCGGGCCGTTTGCGCCCCCGCGCTGCGGCAAAACTGTTTGGCCGCGGCACGGCACATGGTGTCGCTGAAGCGCGGACAACGATCGGTCGATCTGGGTGCGACGCGCCGGTCAAGTGCTGGTCTCCGCCTGCATTGCCGCGATTACATCAGCGTCGATTTTCCTGGCGGCCTTGTAGGCGGAACGCTCCCGCAGCCGTGCGGCATAGGTTTCGAAAGCCGGCGTGGATGGCATCGTGCCGAATTGCAGACCCCAGTCTACCTGTGCGCCGACATAGAGATCGGCTGCCGTGAAGCGACCGCCGCACACATAGTCGCGGCCTTCCAGGAAAGCGGACAGCGTGTGGACAACGGCATCGTAGGTGCCGAAACCGAGCGTTGCCGATTTTTTGGCGTCCAGGCCCTCGTCCCATTTCATGGCGTGCGACGTAATGGCCTGTTCGACGGGACCGGCCGCAAAAAACATCCAGCGATAGCAGTCGGCCTTCTCGGTTCGCGTCTGTGGCGCAAGACCCGCCTCCGGGAAAGCCTCGGTCAGATAGAGACAGATAGCGGCCGCCTCGGTGACAATGGTGTCGTCATGAACAATGGCCGGGACCTTGCCCATCGGATTGACCGCCAGATAGTCGGCGCTCTTCATCTCGGCGCCGAAGCCCAGAATGCGCTCCTGGTAATCGGCACCGACCTCGTGAAGCGCCCAGCGGGCGATCTGGGCGCGGCTCATCGGGTTTGTGTAAAACGTCAAAGCCATCGGCTCACCTCCCGAACGAATTTCTTTCCGGCGCGATTGCAATCACCGCGCGGCAGCGTACCTAGAAGCGCGACAAAAGCACAGCGGACCCACCATGCCCAATCCCTTTCGGACCGATATGCCCTTTCAGACCGATATGACACCACCGGCAGCAGAAAAACGCCCCATCGCCGACACGCGGCACGGGATTACCCGCAATGACGATTATGCCTGGCTGCGTGCGGACAATTGGCAGGCTGTGTTCAAGGACCCCTCCGTGCTGGCCAGTGATATTCGCGATCATCTGGAGGCCGAGAACGCCTATCAGAAAGTGTTGATGGCCGACACGGAAGAGCTGCAGAAGACGCTGTTCGCCGAGATGAAGGGACGCATCAAGGAAGACGATGAAAGCGTGCCGGCGCCGGACGGGCCGTGGGCATACGGATCGTCATACAAGACCGGCGGGCAGCAGCCGCGCTTCTACCGCGTCCCGCGCAAGACCCCCGACGGCGAGCGCGCGATCCTGCTCGACGGCGACAAGGAGGCGGACGGCAAGGACTATTTCCGGCTCGGCGGCGCCGACCATTCGGCCGATCACGGCAAGCTCTTGTGGGCCTTTGACGACAAAGGTTCGGAATATTTCACCTGCCGCGTCCGCGATCTGGCAACGCTCGACGATCTTGACGACACCGTCGAAGACACGTCCGGCGGCGGCGTTTTCGATGCCGGGGCGGAAGGCTTCTTCTATACGCGGATGGACGAGAACCACCGCCCGTCCAAACTCTTCTATCACCGGCTTGGGACGACACAGGCCGAAGACCGGCTGATCTATGAAGAAACCGATCCGGGCTTCTTCATGGGCGTCGGCCAGAGCCGCCTCAACGATTTCGTCTTCATCAACATTCACGACCACGAAACCAGCGAGTTCCGACTGTTGAAAGCCGGCGATCCGGCCGCGGCGCCGGTCATGGTCGAGCCGCGCGTCCAGGGCATCGAATATGAGCTGGAGGAAGGCGGCGAAGTCTTCTTCATCCTGACCAATGCCGACGGCGCCAAGGACTTCAAGATCGCGACGGCACCGGTCGATGCGCCGCAAAAGGCGAACTGGTCCGAAATCGTGCCGCATCAGCCCGGGCGGCTGATCCTCAGCCATCAGGCCTACGCGCGTCATCTGGTCTGGCTGGAGCGCGAGGACGGCCTGCCGCGCATCGCGATCATGGACCGCCAGTCCGGCGAGGTGCATCACATCGCCTTTGACGAGGAGGCCTATGCGTTGGGGCTACAGGGCTCGTATGAATATGACACGGACGTCATCCGCTTCACCTATTCGTCGATGACGACGCCCAGCCAGGTTTTCGACTACAATATGACGACCGGTGAACGCACGCTTCTGAAGACACAGGAAGTGCCGAGCGGCCACGATCCGGACGCCTATGTGACACGGCGGCTTCAGGTGACATCGCATGACGGGGCACTGGTACCGGTGTCGCTGGTGATGAAGGCCGGGACGCCGCTCGACGGTTCCGCGCCTTGTCTGCTCTATGGCTACGGCTCCTACGGCATCACCATCCCCGCTTCCTTCAACACCAACTGCCTGTCGCTGGTGGACCGGGGGTTTGTCTATGCCATCGCCCACATTCGCGGCGGCAAGGACAAGGGCTTTGCCTGGTATGAAGACGGCAAGCGAGAGGCGAAGACCAATACGTTCAAGGATTTCGTTGCCGTCGCAAGGCATCTCGCCGATGAAGGCTATACCGCGCCCGACAGGATCGTCGCGCAGGGCGGTTCGGCGGGCGGCCTGCTGATGGGCGCCGTCATGAACATGGCGCCCGAGGCGTTCGGCGCCATCATCGCGGAAGTGCCGTTCGTCGATGTGCTGACGACGATGCTCGACGACACGCTGCCGCTGACGCCGCCCGAATGGCCCGAATGGGGCAATCCGATCGCATCGGAATCCGATTACCAGACCATCGCCGCCTATAGTCCCTATGACAATGTGGGCGCCCTGCCCTACCCGCCCGTGCTTGCCGTCGCCGGGCTCACCGACCCGCGCGTGACCTATTGGGAACCGGCCAAATGGGTGGCGAAGCTGCGCGACCATTCGACATCGGACGCGCCTGTCATGCTGAAGACCAATATGGGCGCTGGCCATGGCGGCGCGTCGGGACGCTTCTCGCGGCTCGAGGAGATCGCCGAGGTCTATGCGTTCGCGCTCAAGACCGTGGGCAAGGCGGGCTGATACGGCCCCTCACCCGTCAGGTATCTCGGGAATCGCCTTGAGGTAGGCCGCGATGGCCGCGCGGTCTTCGGCGGCCGCGTTGGCGAGGTTCTTGACGACTGAAGCCATCGAACCGCCCATCGAATCGAACGCCGGCGTGAAGCCCGATTCGAGGCCGTAGGCGATGTCGTCCGCGGTCCAGCCCGCCAAACCGTCGGCATGCCCGGTAATGTTGGGCACGCGCCCCTCGCCTTCGGGATTGGGCGCACCGGCGAGCCAGCGCGAACCGTCCATGGCCAACCCGATGTTTCGCGGCGTGTGGCACTCGCCGCAATGGCCCGGACCTTCGACCAGATAGCGGCCGCGCGTCAGAACGGGGTCATCGCCCAGCGCATCGTCGGCGACGACCGGAGCCTCTTCCAGATAGACGCGTTTCCAAAGGCCGATGCCGCGGCGCATATTGAAAGGAAAGGAAAGTTGCGTTTGGGGTATCTCGGCTGCGCTGTCGGGAACCGGCAGGGTCTTCAGATAGGCCCAGAGGTCGGCGAGGTCCGTCAGCGGCATCTTCGCATAGGACGCATAGGGGAAGGATGGATAATAGTGGCGCCCGTCCGGAGCCACGCCGCGCTTCATCGCATTGGCGAAATCGTAAAAGGACCAGCCGCCAATGCCGGTATCGGGATCGGGCGAAATGCCCGGAACGCCGAACACGCCATAAGGGCTTTCGAGAGCCAGACCACCGGACAGGATTGAACGGGCGTCGCCTTCGCCATCGGGCGCTGCATGACAGGATGCACAGCCGCCCGCCCAGAAGAGGTTCTCGCCGTTGGCGAGATCGGGTTCGTGCGCTTCGAAGACAGCCAGATCGGTTGCAGCAAGCCGAACGGGCGCGGACAGCAGCCAGAACGCAGCCACGCCCGCCGTGGCAATCAAGACCATCCAAATCGTCAGACGACGCACCGTGCCTCACAAAAAGCTGTTTGCCGGCGGGCTCCAGGCACCGCCGGCAAGATCGGAGCCAAGAGCCTTCGGACGATCAGTTCTCGGGAACCTGATAGTCTTCGTGGCAGTCGCCGCAATTCTGCGCAACGGCGCCGAACACCGGACGGAACGCGTCGAGGCTGCCGATGTCGGCCGAAACCGCCATGGCGAGGTCGTCCTTGAAGGCGGCCACGGCGGCATCGAAGCCCTCACGATCGGACCAGATCTCCGGTTTGGCGCGCGTGTCACCGCCCGTTTCCGAGCCTTCGGGAAACAGATCGCCATAATTTTGCGCCGCATCGTTCATCTGGACGAAAGCAGCGAGCGCCGCCTCCGCATCGTAATCCGCCTGACCGCGCGCCATCGGAACCAGCACGCGCATCGAACGGCCCATCGTCTTCATGGTCTCCTGGCGTTCGGCGATCGGATCGTCCTGCGCGATCGACACCGTCGCGCCAGTGGCCAACATGGTCGCGGCGATCGTCAAGGTTCTCAGCAACATCTGTTTTCCTCCGGATGCTTTTTGCGGCGAGCCGAAGCCCGCATCGCAAAGAAGAAGATGCAACCGGAGAGCGAAAATCAAGACGCGTTATTGTGAACAGTTCGTAACGAAAAACCCGGCACAGCGGCCGGGCTTCACATCATTCAGGCATTCAGGCCGGCTTTTGTCCGGTCAGCTCGTCGCAGCTTCATACATTTCAAGGACATGGTCCCAGTTGATGAGGTTGTCGATGAAGGCTTCGAGATATTTCGGCCGGGCGTTGCGGTAGTCGATATAGTAGGAATGCTCCCACACATCTACGCCGAGGATCGGCTGCGCGCCATGGACCAGCGGGTTCTCGCCGTTCGGCGTTTTCATGATTTCAAGTTTTCCGTCCTTGACGGCGATCCAGGCCCAGCCCGACCCGAACTGGCCAACGCCGGCGGCGACGAAATCGGCCTTGAACTTGTCATAGCCGCCCAGATCGCTGTCGATCGCGCTCTGCAGCTTGCCCGGCAGCGACGTGCCGCCACCGCCCTTCTTCATCCATTTCCAGAAGTGGATGTGATTGTAATGCTGGCCGGCATTGTTGAACAGGCCCGGGTTCTTGCCATGCGACTGCTTGACGATTTCCTCGAGAGAAAGCCCGTCCATGCCCGCTTCTGCAGCCAGTTCGTTGCCTTTGGTTACGTAGGCTTGGTGGTGCTTGTCGTGATGGAATTCGAGCGTTTCGCGCGACATGTAGGGCGCGAGCGCGTCGTAATCATAGGGAAGGTCGGGAAGTTCAAAAGCCATGGTCGGGGTCCTCTCCGTCGGATGATCGGACTTGCGCGGGACGGGTCCGGATGGCGCGCAAATCCTGACCGCTGATGTAGACTTCAAGACCGAATTCGGCAAGCGGACGACTGCCGATTTCGACCTCGGGAAGGGTGCGCCCGGCGATCAGCCGTGCGCCCATTCCCAGTAGAGTTCGCGTGCTTTCTTGCCCACCGGTCCGGGCTGCAACTCGCGATCCTCGATCTGCACAACGGGCACGACCTTGGAGTGGTTCCCGGTCGAAAAGATCTCGTCGGCATCCATGAAGTCCTCGACCGTCAACGCCCTTTCGGCGGTCTTGAAGCCATATTGCCACAGGAGATCGATGATGCGGTTGCGTGTGATTCCGGACAGGAAGGTACGGTTGGGCGCCGGCGTCATCACCTGCCCGTCCTTGACCAGGAAGACGTTGGAGGTCGCCGTTTCGCACACATTTCCGAGCATGTCCCGCACCAGGCAATTGTCGAAACCGCGCGCGCGCGCTTCCATGATCGCGCGGCCATTGTTGGGGTAGAGACAGCCGGCCTTGGCGTTGGTCGGCATGGTCTCGATCGTCGGACGCCGGAACGGCGAGACGGTGACCGAAAAGCCCTGGGGAGCGATCATCGGCGCCTCGAACAGGCAAAGGGCAAAGCGCGTCGATGCGGGATCGGCGGGCACCGACATGTAGCCGCCATGCTCGGCCCAATAGGTCGGGCGAATATAGACGGCGGTGTTGCCGTCGAACTTCCTGATGCCCTCCATGGTCAACGCCGCCATGGCGTCCGGCTCCATGGTCGGCTGAAGACCGAGCGCCAGCGCCGATGCGTTGACGCGCTGGCAATGCAGATCGAGGTCCGGCGCAACGCCCTCGAACCAGCGCGCGCCGTCGAACACGGACGACCCAAGCCATACCGCATGTGTTCGCGCACCCATGATCGGCACATTGCCCTCATGCCAGTCGCCATCGACATGGGTCCAGGTCTGGCTTTGCGCCGGTGGTATCGTCGCCATGGGTCGCTCCCTTCGTCTCGCTTACGCATTGACCGGTTTTGGCTATTGCGTCAACGCGGACGACTTGACGGGGCCGGCGATTGCACGATGATGCGTCCGCCTGCAACGCGACGGATCAAGATGACCCCCACCGGCTACGTGTTCGACGCCTATGGAACCCTGTTCGACGTCCATGCGGCGATGCGCGCCCATGCCAGGGCACTGGGCGATCGATGGGAGGCGGTGTCGGCGACCTGGCGGACCAAGCAGCTCGAATATTCCTGGGTGCGCGGGCTGATGGGCAGCTATTCGGACTTCTGGCGGCTGACCGAAGAAGCACTCGATTACGCGCTGGCGCTGCACGGTGTCGGCAACGATGCGCTGCGATCGGCCCTTCTCGATGCCTATTGGACACTCGATGCCTATGCAGACGTCAGCCCGACACTCGAGCGGCTGCGGCGCGACGGGGCGCGCACGGCGATCCTTTCCAACGGCTCGCCGGAGATGGTGACGGCGGCCATCCGCTCGGCAAAGCTCGACACATTGAT
Source organism: Oceaniradius stylonematis (assembly GCF_965223445.1). Lineage (NCBI taxonomy): Bacteria > Pseudomonadati > Pseudomonadota > Alphaproteobacteria > Hyphomicrobiales > Ahrensiaceae > Oceaniradius > Oceaniradius stylonematis. Next base: position 2,978,576 of record NZ_OZ244994.1, on the reverse strand, counting down.
AGACGACACATTCTCCGTCGATGCGGTCAAGGTGTTCAAGACCGCGCCTGAAACCTACCGGATGGTGACCGACGCCTGGGACGCCAAGCCGAAAAAGATCGTGTTCGTCTCATCCAACCGATGGGACATCGCAGGCGCCTGCAAGTTCGGTTTTCATCCGGTCTGGATCAATCGCAGCGGCGCGCCGGACGAATATGCGAAATATGCGCCCAAACGGGTCATCGGTTCGCTCGACGAATTGTAAGCGGCAATATGTTGCAGCTTTGCAACGCTGTGAGCCAAAGGCGGCAAAAGCGCTCACAGAGCCGTGAAGCAGAGGCGTTTCGGAGTGCCGGCAACTTCCCAACCGGCGAACGCTGCCGTAGCAGAGAGCGGGGTTTTTCATCATGGGGTCCGTCATGATTCGTACATCTCGCAGGCAATTTCTCGGTCTTTCGGCCCTGGCACCCTTGGCGGCGACCGCCGCATGCACCCAGACGCCGCCGCCGGAAAGCGCCGCGCCGCCAATTACGCTTGCACCACCGCGTAGCCAGTCGCCCCTGCGCACCGGCACGATGCCGTTCGGACCCGAACCGCGCTTTCCCCCGTTCGAGGAAATGTACGCCACCAAACGGGATGGCGGCTTCACCATTCCGGCCATCCCCTATGAGCGCGTGCCGGAACGTTATCTGCGGCAAGTTGTGCGGGACACGACACGCGAAGCGCCGGGAACCGTTGTCGTCGATACCCGGCAACATTTCCTTTTTCTGGCGCTCGGAAATGGCAATGCGATCCGTTACGGCGTCGGCTTGGGTCGCGCGGGATTTGAATGGTCGGGACGGGCGGAGGTCGGCGCGCGCCGGCGTTGGCCAAGATGGTTTCCCCCTGATGAGATGATCGATCGCGAACCTGAACTGGAGCGCTATCGCGCCAGCGACAAAGACGGCGACAATGTATGGGAAGGCGGGATGGATCCGGGCATCACCAATCCGCTCGGTGCCCGCGCGCTCTACATCTATCAGGACGGCAAGGACACGCTCTACCGGCTGCATGGCAACCCGCAATGGACATCGATCGGCCAATCAGTTTCATCGGGCTGCGTGCGGCTGATGAACCAGGACGTGATCGACCTTTACAGCCGTGTTCCGGAAGGTACGCCGATCGTCGTGCGCTGACCGCTCACGGCAAGGCCGACAAGAAGAAGGGGGCGCTGGCGGCGCTCCTTTTTTGTTGGCGAAAGATCAGCTCCAGCCAGTCAAAAGCCGCGCTTGATGCCGCCGAGGATGCCACGAGCGATCGCACGGCCAAGCTGCGTCGAGACGCTGCGCACGACAGATTTGACCGCCGCTTCGGTGACGGTCTGGCGCTTGTAGCTGCGGCGCCGGCCGGAACTTCGGCGGCTGCGCGATTTTGAACTGCGGCTCGACCGGCGGCGACCGGAATAGCCGTCATCATCGTCATAGTCCGGCAGGCGCCACTGCGACCGCGCGCTGCGTTCGCGCTCGCGTTCACGCCTCTCCTCCTCCTCTTCGCGGCGCTCTTCCTCTTCCTCGCGCCGGCGCGCTTCCTCTTCCGCGCGGGCTTCCTCCTGTGCGCGGCGCGCCAGCATCTCGAAGGCCGAATCCCGGTCCAGCGTTTCGTCGTACTGGCCCATGATCGGGCTCTGCCTGACGACATCCGCGCGCTCGCCATCCTCAAGCGGGCCCAGACGCGAGGACGGCGGACGGATCAGCGTGCGCTGAACGATACCCGGCACGCCCTTCTTCTCGAGCGTCGAGACCAGCGCCTCGCCGACGCCGAGTTGGGTAATCACCTTGAAACTGTCGAAGTCGGGATTGGGCCGGAAGGTGTCGGCCGCCGTCTTGACCGCGCGCTGCTCCCGCGGCGTGTAGGCGCGCAATGCATGCTGGATGCGGTTGCCCAGTTGCGACAGCACCGTTTCCGGCACGTCGAGCGGGTTCTGCGTGACGAAGAAGACGCCGACGCCCTTGGACCGTATCAGCCGGACCACCTGTTCCACTCTTTCGACCAGAATTTTCGGCGCCTCGTCGAACAGAAGATGTGCCTCATCGAAGAAGAAGACCAGGCGCGGCCGGTCGGAATCTCCGACTTCGGGCAGTTCCTCGAACAGTTCCGACAGGAGCCAGAGCAGGAACGTCGCATATAGGCGCGGATTCATCATCAGCTGGTCTGCGGCCAGCACATTGATGGCGCCGCGCCCGTCCGGGGTCGTGCGCATGATGTCGGCGATACGCAGCGCCGGCTCGCCGAAGAAAAGATCGGCGCGCTGCTGTTCGAGCACGAGGAGCTTGCGCTGGATCGCGCCGATCGACTGGCGGTTCACGCTGCCATATTTGTGCGACAGTTCCTTGGAACGCTCGGACATGTTGGACAAAAGCGCCCGGAAGTCCTTCAGGTCGAGCAGCAGCAGACCCTCCTCGTCGGCGATGCGGAAGGCGATGTTGATGACGCCCTCCTGGCTGTCCGAGCAGTCCATCAGCCGCGACAGGAGCAACGGTCCCATCTCCGAGATCGTCGTGCGGATGGGATGGCCCTTCTCGCCTAACAGGTCCCAGAAGATCGCCGGGAATTCCTGGAACTCGTACGGATCGAGCCCGATCGTCTCGGCGCGCTTGAGGAGAAAGTCCTTGGCTTCGCCCATCGCGGCGATGCCCGAGAGGTCGCCCTTCACGTCGGCGCAGAAGACCGGAACGCCGGCATTGGAAAAGCCCTCGGCCAGGATCTGCAACGTCACGGTCTTGCCCGTTCCGGTTGCGCCGGTGATCAGCCCGTGCCGGTTGGCGTATTTCAGCTTGAGGAACTGTTTGGCCTCGATGCTGTCGTCTGGCTTGCGGCTGGTGCCGACGAAAATCTCTTCCGGTGCGGTCATTTAAGGCGTCCCGTCTGCTGCATCCCCTGCCCTGCTATAGTTGGCGGCCCGCCGGCGGACAATGGCGTCAGGCGAATTTCGCGCGATGGCGTGTCTGCGCCCTTGAATTGCGCCGGCGGTTCTGCCTATGACGTAAACGTCAAAATTTTTCGGCCGGAGGCACTCATGGAAGACCTGATTTCCCGCATTACGGACAGCGTCGGCATCGACGCCGGCAAGGCGCAGAGCGCCGTCGGCATGATCCTCGGATTTCTGCAGAAGGAAGGCCCGCAGGACAAGATCGCCGAGATGCTGGCCGCAATGCCCGGCGCGCAGGATCTGATCGACAATGCCGGTGGCGGCGGCGGCGGAATGCTCGGCGGCATGATGGGCGGCGGCGTGATGGGTCTTGGCTCGTCGCTGATGGGGCTCGGGCTCGGCATGGGCGAAATCTCCGGCATTTCCAAGGAGACCATCTCGTTCGCCAGGGAAAAGGCCGGCGACGGCCCTGTCGATGAAGTCATCAGCGCGATTCCCGGGCTCAGCCAGTTCGTCTGACGCTTTGGAGCACGGCAGAAAGCGCCCCGGACAGGGATGCCGGGGCGTTTTGGCATCGTGCGTGCACCTGATCCTCGCAATGGAGGACAGACATGCACAGACGCCGGTTTCTGACCCATTTTGGAACAGGCTTGGCCGCGCTGGCCGTCAGCCGTTCCGCATCGGCACAATCGCGCCAACCGGCGGTGACGCTGGCCGAGTTGCGCGGTTCGGTCAGCGCGCTCGACTATGATGTCCGCCCCGGCGCGCTCGACAACCAGTCGGCCGCGTTCCAGCGCATGCTGGACGAAACCGCACGGCGCGGCATTCCGGTGTTCCTGCCGGCCGGCACCTATGTGATCTCCAACATCAAGCTTCCCGAAGGTGCGCTGATTTCCGGTGTGCCGGGACGCACCGAGTTGGTCTATGGCGGCGACGGACATTTCCTGTCCGGCCATGATCTGCGGCAGGTGCGCCTTTCAAACCTCGTCGTCGACGGCGTCAATCGCTGGACCGGTGCCGGCGTCGACGGGCTTATCGATCTGCGCGGCGTGCCCGATGTGACGCTGGACGATCTGACGGTGCGCGGCGCCGGGCGGGACGGCATCCATCTTGAACGCTGCGGCGGCCGGATTGCCGATTGCTCCATTTCGGGCGCGGCGCGCTTCGGCATCTATGCGGTCGAAAGCACGGGATTGACGGTGCGCGGCAACCGGGTCGATGCCTGTGCCGATGGCGGTGTCATCATCCATCGCTGGGCCGAAGGCGATGACGGCACGATGATCGTCGGCAACCGCATCACCAATATCGGCGCGGTCAGCGGCGGCACCGGCCAGTGGGGCAATGCGATCAACCTGTTCCGTGCCGACAATGTGCTGGTCAGCGGCAACCGGATCGAAGGCGCCGCCTTTTCGGCGGTGCGCGGCAATGCGGCGCGGAACCTGCAGATCGTCGACAACAATTGCCGCGCGATCGGTGAGACGGCGATCTACTCCGAGTTCGGGTTCGAGAATGCCATCGTGGCGCGCAACTTCATCGATGGTGCAGCCAACGGCATCTCGGTGACCAACTTCAACGACGGCGGACGCGCGGCGACCGTATCGGGCAACATCATCCGGAACATCGTCGCCACCGGGCCTTATGAGCCTGACGCGCCCGGTTTCGGCACCGGCATCGCTGTGGAAGCCGATACGACGGTCACAGGCAACATGATCGAGGGCGTCGCCCGGTTCGGCATCAATGCCGGCTGGGGACCCTATCTGCGCGATTGCGTTCTGTCGTCGAATGTCATTCGCGACGCACGGATCGGCATCGGCATCTCGGAAGCACCGGGCGCTGGCACGGTGCTCGTCAGCGCCAATGTGATTGGCGCGCGGCAAGGCGCCATCCGCGCCCATCGCTGGGCAGACCTGACGACCGGTGAGTTGCTGGGCGCGCGCCGTGGCGTGCCGGAAAACATCATCCTCGCCGACAACCGGCTGGCCTGATCAATCTGGCTCAACAGCGCGCAACTCTCCCACCTGAAGCCCGTTCCAGTCGCGCACCGGCCGAACAGCGAACGATGCAATCGACGCCGTCAGATCGTGGTCCGGCCCGAGCGCCCGCACAAGCGCCGCCGCCATGGCCACCTCAGCGGCCCGTGTCGCGCCATCGTCGCATTTGAGTGCCAGCGCGATGCCTTCTTCCGGCACCGTGCCCACATAGACGCCCTCCGCTCCGGTCTTCACGTAGACCCGGCCCTCACAGGCATCCATCAGGTCGGTGCAGAAACGCCCCGTGCCGGCCACCATCAGCGGTTCGGCCACGCACGCCGCCATCAGCCGCCGCGCCGCCTTGGCGCGTGCGGACTCCAGCCCGTTGCCCGTCGCCAGCCGCGCAAAGCCGCGCGCAAATGCGACAAGCGGCAGCGCATAAGTGGGCGCCGAGCAGCCGTCGAGGCCGCACCGGTCAAAGTCGAGCGTTGCGCCGGTCAACTGTTCGATCGTCGCGCGCACCTGGCGCTGCACGCCGTTGGCGTCCGCAAGATAGTCGCCCGTATCAAACCCCTGGTGAACGCAGGTGCACAGAAAGCCGGCATGTTTGCCCGAGCAATTGTTGTGCGCGCGCGTCGGCTCTTCGCCGGACCGCGCCAATGCCACCATCTCGCCGGATCCGAACAGCGGCCAGTGGGCGCCGCATTGCAAATCGTCCTGCGTCAGGCCCGCTTTGGACAGCATCGCGCGGGCCATATCGACATGGGCCGGTTCGGACGAATGGGACGCGCAGGCCAGCGCCAGTTCCCGGTCGCCGAAGCCGAACGCGTCGGCCGCACCGCTTTCAACAAGCGGCAACGCCTGCATCAGCTTGAGGGCTGAACGCGGGTAGACCGGCGTGTCGACATCGCCGATAGCGAACAACACGCCTTCATCGGCATCGACGGCGACGATGCGTCCGCGATGAACGCTCTCGACGCGGCTGCCGCGCGTGACTTCGGCGATTACCGGATTTGCCATAGTGCCTCCCGAACGCGCTCCCGGCGCCACCGCATTTTCACCCCATTGCCGCGCACTATGCCCTCAAACACGGACGCACAAGAGACCGATGCGAATATTCCTCGCCTGCCTGGCACTGCTCTTCTTTCTGCCGATCGGCACGGCCACCGCCTGGTGGATGACCGTGGACCGCCCCCAGAGCTGGCACGAAGCCGACTGGTCGGGCACGGACACCCTGCCCGATCCGGGACGCAACAGCGATGCAGCGGTCTATGTGATGGCGGCACGCACCGGCGGGCTCAAGGGCGCGGTTTCGGTGCACAGCTGGCTGGTCTACAAGCGCGCGGGCGCTGCGGCCTATACGCGCTATGACAAGGTGGGCTGGGGCATGCCCGTCCGCCGCAATGCCTATACCGCCGATGCACGCTGGTATTCCAACCGGCCCTTCATCATCCGTGCGATCCGAGGCCATGAAGCGGCCAGTCTGATCCCCGCGATCGAAAGCGCCATCGCGCGCTACCCGCACGCCGGACGCGGCGATTACCGCACATGGCCGGGGCCGAATTCGAACACGTTCGTCGCCCACGTCTTGCGCGCGGTGCCGGAGATCGGCGCCGTCCTGCCGCCACACGCGGTGGGGCGCGACTATCTGGGCGCCGGCCCCCGCGCCGCAGTCGATCGCGACGCGCGTGACCTGCATCTGTCCTTGCACGGCCTCGCCGGTCTGTCGGCCGGTCTGCGATCTGGGTTTGAGGTTCACCTGCTGGGTCAGGCGATCGGCATCGATGTCATGCGCCCGGCGCTGAAACTGCCGGGCATCGGCCGGGTCGGCCTGGCGCTCTGATCAGAGCGTCTGATTGTATTCGCCGACTTCGGGGTTCTCGCGCAGCACCGCATCGACCGCGTGGAACATGTCGATCTTGCGCTGCTCGGAGACCGGGCTTTCGACGACGACGACCAGTTCGGGCTTGTTGGACGAGGCCCTGACCAGCCCCCATGTGCCGTCGTCGGCAACGACCCGCACGCCATTGACGGTGACAAGGTCGGCGATCGGGTGCCCGGCGACCTTTCCGCCATCGGCCTGCATCTTTTCAAACCGCTTCACGACACGGTCGATCACCTCGTACTTCACCTCATCGTCGCAGTGGGGCGACATGGTGGGCGAGCCATAGGTGAGCGGCAGCGCGCGATAGAGATCGGCCATCGACTTTTCGGGGTTGCGGTCGAGCATCTCGCAAACGGCGATTGCGGTGACGATGCCGTCATCATAGCCCCGGCCGATCGGCGGGCCGAAGAAGAAGTGGCCGGATTTTTCAAACCCAGCAATGGCGCCAAGCTCCGTCACCCGGCGCTTGATGTAGGAGTGGCCGGTCTTCCAGTAGTCGGTCTTTGCGCCCTGCTCCTTCAGGACCGGATCGGTGGCGTAGAGCCCCGTCGATTTCACGTCCGCGACAAAGACGGAGTTGTCGTGCTGGGCGGAGATGTCGCGGGCGAGCATCACGCCCACCTTGTCGGCGAAGATCTCGTTGCCCTCATTGTCGACGACGCCGCAGCGGTCGCCGTCACCGTCAAAGCCGAGCCCGACATCTGCGCCATGCTCGAGCACGGCGTCACGGATCGCGTGCAGCATCTTCATGTCTTCGGGATTGGGATTGTAGCGCGGGAAGGTGTGGTCGAGTTCGGCGTCGAGCGGGATCACCTCGCAGCCGATCCGTTCGAGCGCTTCGGGCGCAAACGCCCCGGCCGTGCCATTGCCGCATGCGGCCACGACCTTGAGCTTGCGCGAGATCGTGTGGCCGTCGACGAGATCGTCGAGATAGGTCTCGCGAAACCCGTCGACAAACTCGTAGGCGCCGCCGGTCAGGTCGAAATCGCCGCCGAGCACGATATCGCGCAACTGGCCCATCTCGTCGGGGCCGAAAGTCAGCGGGCGGTCGCAGCCCATCTTCACGCCGGTCCAGCCGTTTTCATTGTGCGAGGCGGTGACCATTGCCACGGACGGCACGTCCAGCTCGAACTGGGCGAAATAGGCCATCGGCGACAGGGCCAGGCCGATATCCTTGATCTCGGCGCCGGCGGCCATGAGCCCTTGCGTCAATCCCAGCTTGATCGTCATGGAATAGCTGCGGAAATCGTGGCCGACGACAATCTTCGGACCGGCACCGCGGCGGCGGATCAGCGTGCCGAGCCCCATGCCGAGCGCCTGAATGCCCATCAGGTTGATTTCGGGTGCCTTGTCGGACGATGGATGGCCGAACCACCAGCGCGCATCGTATTCGCGGAAGCCGGTCGGCTTGACGAGCGGCGTCGTCTCGAAGGCGAACGTGTTGGGGGTCAGGTCCGCGACGGGTTTCATGGCAGCTCCGGAGGATGGATTGGCGTGATGCCGGGCCTCTCCGGGATAGACGCAAAAAGGGGGCGGCGGCAACCGGCAATCGCCGGCGTCCGCGCGGACGGTGTCACTTCCATCAAAGTCTGACCGAGAAATGGTCGGAGTGGCAGGATTTGAACCTGCGACCCCCTCGTCCCGAACGAGGTGCGCTACCAGGCTGCGCTACACTCCGGCCCTTGAAACACACGGGTTTCGGGCGCCTTCTAGCGGAGTCATTTCGAAACAGCAAGTGAACAAACGGCCCCAAGTGCCACGAAAATGCGCAAAGCTCCAAGCGGCGGTCTGGCAAGTGAAGACGGAGCATGCTTTTCGAGGCGAGTCCATGCGCCGGTCACGACGATATCAGACTTCAGCACCAATGAGACGGTCTCGGCCTAACGGACAACGGAGGATTTCTCGCTCGTCTTGGCCCGTCAAGGAGTGACGATGAGACAGAAACCAGAAACGCACAAAGAGCCGACGGAGAACATCAACAAAGACACCTGCCCGACCGCGAGCAGACAATGTATGGCGGAAGAGAAGATCCGGATCGTGCCGGTTCACCTGCGCGGCGAGGAAAGACAGGCAGCGCTTTGCCGGCGCGCCGCCGTTGCGCGAAAGCGTGACCGCCACTTGATGGGTCAAACATGCACAAGATTCGTATCGAAATGAACCGTTGAACGGGCAACCGTTTACGCTGAGCCCTTGGTCCGGCTCGAGGCAATGGATCAATCGATGGCGATCCAGGCGGTTTTAAGGTTCTGGAATTTGTCGAGCGCGTGCAGCGAGCGGTCATAGCCGTTGCCGGATTGCTTCTGCCCGCCCATAGGCACCGTGATGTCCGTGCCGCCATAGGTGTTGACGTGAACGACGCCCGCCTTGATCGCCATGACCATGCGGTGCGCGCGCGCAAGATCGGCGGTCCACACGCCCGACGCCAGACCGTACGGACCCGCATTCGCCAGGGCCACCGCCTCCGCCTCGCCATCGAACGTCGTGACTGCTAGGACCGGCCCGAACACCTCACGCTGAAACAGCCGGTGGGCCAGAGCAACGTCAGCAATGATCGTCGGCTGCATGTAGTAGCCGCCGCTGGATTCGAGCAGCCGTTGTCCGCCGCCAATGACGCGGGCGCCGTCTTCCTGTGCCTGCGCCACGGCTTTTAGATTGGCGTGAAGCTGGGACTGGCTGTTGACTGCGCCGATCTGTGTCACGGGATCGAGCGGATCGCCGACGCGCATACGGTCGGCTCGTGAACGCAGCCTCTCGATGAATTCCTCGTGGATCGAACGCTCGACCAGCAACCGCGAACCGGCGACACAGACCTGGCCGCTGTTGCGGAAGACCGCATTGACGGCAGCCTCGGCTGCCGTCTCGAGGTCCGGCGCATCGGCAAAGACGATGTTGGGCGATTTGCCGCCGAGTTCCAGATAGACCCGCTTGAGATTGGACTCGGCCGACGCTTGAAGCAGTTTCCGGCCGGTGGCGCCCGAACCGGTGAAGACGAGCACGTCCACATCGCTTGACGCGGCGAGCGCCGCGCCGGCTTCGCCGCCCAACCCGGTCACGACATTGAGCACGCCATCGGGCAGTCCCGCCTCGTGCGCGAGCTCAGCCAGACGCAGTAGGGCGAGCGAGGCCGTTTCGGCGGGCTTGAGCACGACCGAATTGCCCGCCGCGATGGCCGGCGCCAGTTTCCACGCCCCGATCATGAGCGGAAAGTTCCACGGCACGATCGCGCCAACAACGCCGACGGGTTCGCGATGCACCAGGCCCAACCGGTTGTCGGGCGTCGGCGCGATCTCGCCGCTCATCTTGTCGATTGCCTCGCCATAATAGCGGATGGTGGCCGCCGCCGAGGCGGCCTCGGCCTTGATCGCCATGGCGATCTCGGTACCGTTGTCGCGCACGCCCAGCACCGTCAATTCCAGCAGTTCCGCCTCGATCAGGTCGGCCCACCGCGCCATGATCGCCTTGCGCCGCGCCGCCGGCAGGCCGCGCCACCGCCGGTCGGCAAAGGCGCGCCTGGCCGCGCTAACGGCCGCCTCGACATCGGTCGCGTCGCCGCGTGCCATCGTGGTCAGGACCGACCCGTCGATCGGCGTTTCCACGTCGAGGCGCTGACCGGACGTCGGGGAAAAGGACCGTCCATCGACCAGATGATCCCGATCGGCAACCGGGGCGGCGCGCAACGCCTCAATCTGTGCCATGTCCAGCATCATTCCTCCCCACCTTTCCGACAGTCGCTCCCTGCTTACCTTGCATAACAGGCAGGAAGCCGCACGCAACTCGATTTCGCATCAAATGAAATATTTTTGTTGCAAATGGAATGAAATTGAGTAGGTTCGACTTTGGGAGGATATCGATGCACGTCAAGGCCAGGTCAAACCGGCAAGCGAAACCGTTTGTCGCCGACATCCGGCAGCCGTCCGAGGAGTCCGACGTCGGCGGCAAGGGGCGGCGGCTGTACGAGTTGACGGCCATGGGCGCTTCGGTGCCGAACGGCTTCACGGTCACGGCCGCAGCCTTCTCCGACTTCCTGCAGGCGACGCAACTCCATGACGCCATCGGTGACAGACTGGCGCGCGTTGACGTAAGCGACGAAGCGGCCATCCGCGCCGGTTCGGCCGACATTGTCGCGATGATCGCCGATGCCAGTCTGCCCGGCCATCTGGCGCAGCTCATCTGCGATGCCTATGACGCTCTATGTTTTCAGTCGGGCACGCTTCGCCTCAAGGTCGCCGTGCGATCGTCCGCCATTGGCGAAGATGCCAAGGATGCCAGCTTTGCCGGCCAGTTCGAGACCTATTTGGGCGTCGCAGGCCACGAGGCCCTGCTAAACCACGTAAAGAAGGTCTGGGCCAGCCTGTTCAACGAACGCGCGATCCTTTACCGGCTGAAGAAGGGCCTTCGCCATGACGCGCCGATGGCGGTTGTGGTGCTGGAACTGGCGGATGCGCGCTCTGCGGGCGTCGCCTTTTCGGTCGATCCGCTGACCGGCAAACGCGACCGCATCACGATCGAGGGCAATTGGGGCTTTGGCGAATCGGTCGTCCAGGGCGTGGTCACGCCGGACCGTGCGGCTGTCGACAAGGCGGACTTGCGCATCCTCGACTATGTGACCGCCGACAAGACGATTGTCTCGGTCTTTGATCCGCAGACCCGGCTGGTTGTCGAAGAGCCGGCACCCGCCCGATTCCGAAAAGCCCGCGTGCTCGGCGACCATGAGGTCGACACCATCGCCCGCGCGGTGCGTGACGTCGAAAAGCAAATGGGCGAGCCGGTGGATGTCGAATGGGTCATCCCCCGCCACTGGCGTCCCGGCGAACCGCCGGTCCTCGTCCAGGTCAGGCCGGTGACCACGCTTGAGGCCGAGGCGCCCGCCCCGGCCTGGAACAATCTGGATTATGCGACGAAATACGGTTTCGGGGTGGCACGGTGACGGCTTCCGGCGACCGGTTCGACTATGTGATCGTAGGCGCCGGCTCTGCGGGCGCGGTTCTGGCGTCCCGCTTGTCGGAAGACCCCCGCTCGACTGTCTGTCTCATCGAAGCCGGGCCGAAGGACACCCATCCGTTCATCGCCATGCCGCTCGGCCTGATATGGCTGGCCAAGAATACCCGCCACAACTGGCTCTACGCATCGGCGCCCCAGCACGGATTAGGCGGTCGTTCGGTGTCGATCCCACGCGGCCGGGTTCTGGGCGGTTCGTCGGCCATCAACGGCATGATCTACATTCGCGGCCAGCGCGAGGATTATGACCGTTGGGCCGAGGCCGGCTGTACCGGTTGGGACTATGAGTCGGTTCTGCCCTATTTCATCAAGTCGGAGAACAATCGGGCGCCGGATCTCAACGGCGTCCATCACGGCAAGTCCGGCCCCCTGTCGGTCACCGATCTCGCTGATCCAAACCCGATGGACACGGTGTTCATCGAGGCTGCGGGCCAGTTGCAGTTCCGCCCAAATCGCGACTTCAACGGCGCCGGCCAGGAAGGCGTCGGCATCTATCAGGTGACGCAAGAAGGCGGACGGCGCCATTCGACAGCGCACGCGTTTCTCGAGCCGGCGCGCGGCCGCGCCAATCTGCGCGTCGTCACCAGCAGCCAGGTGGCCGCGCTCGAATGGTCCAACGATCGGGTCGCGGGCGTGCGCGTGCGCGACGGCGATGGCAATGAGCGTGCGATTGGGGCAGATCGTGAAGTGATCCTTTCGGCCGGGGCCATCGGCTCGCCGGAAATCCTCATGCGTTCGGGCATCGGCCCCGGCGCCGACCTGACGGCCGCAGGCATCGCGGTCAAGCATGACCTGCCCGGCGTCGGCGCCAATCTGCACGACCATGTCGATTGCTTGGTCATCTGCAAGAGCCGGAGCCGAACGCCCTATGGCCTGTCTGCCGGCGCGGCGCCCAAGCTCTTCTATGAAGGGTTGCGCTATCTCGTCGCGCGGCGCGGCATGCTGGCCTCCAACATGGTCGAAGCCGGCGGCTTCGTCCGGTCGCAGCCGGACGTCGAGCGTCCCGACATCCAGTTCCATTTCATTCCAGGCCGCAAGAGCCATCGCGGACGGATGCTGGAGTACGGCCATGGCGTGTCGCTGCACACCGGCGTTCTGCGTCCCAAGAGCCGTGGCGCCGTGACGCTGAACGCAGCGGACCCTTCGGCGCGGCCGGTCATCGACTTGGGGCTGCTGCGCGAGGAAGACGACATGCAACTGCTGATGCGCGGCGTCAAGATCGCCCGCGACATCCTCAGGCAGCAGCCGTTCGCGCCGCACGGGCTCAGCGAAATCCTGCCCGGAGATGGCGTGACCAACGATGCAGAGCTGACCGCCTTCATCCGGGAGCATGCGCGTTCGGTCTATCACCCGGTCGGCACCTGCGCGATGGGCACCGGCCCGCGTGCGGTGGTCGACCCGCGATTGAAGGTGCGCGGCGTCGAGGGCCTCCGCATCGTCGACGCCTCGATCATGCCCGAGATCGTTTCGGGCAACACCAACGCACCCACCATCATGATCGCCGAAAAGGCAGCCGACATGATCCGGCAGGACGCCGCGACACGACACTGAAAACAAACGGACCGTTGGGAGGACCGAAACCATGAAACATGCTTTGCCCTTGACGCTGGCCGCGCTCGCCTGCGGCTTCTCTCTGGCGATGACCCCGCCCGCCGCGGCCAACGAGGCTTGCGGCAGCGGCGAACCCGCCACAGGCGAACCGATCAAGATCGGCGCGATCGTCGGCCAGACCGGACCCGCCGACTTTTCCTCAGCGTCCAAATCGGCCGCCGCCTTCTTCGACTGCGTCAACGCCAATGGCGGCATCAACGGGCGACCGGTTGAATATCTCGTCGAGGACGATGCCTGGAACCCCGAAAACGCCGCCAACGCCGCCGCCAAGCTGGTCAATGACGAGGGCGTCGTCGCCATGGCCGGTTCGACCTCCTTCATCGAATGCGGCACCAACGCCAGATTCTATGCCGACAATGGCATCGGCGTGATCGCGGGTGTCGGCGTGCCGCGCGAATGCTTCTTCTCTTCCAACATCGCGCCGATGAACATGGGCCCACGCCTATCGACCCTCGGTGCGGCGATCGATGCCTATGAAAACCAGGGTGCCCGTTCGTTCGTCTGCATGGCACCGAACATTCCCAATGTCGGCGGTTGGTTCTGCGAAGGGCTGGCGGCCTGGGGCGCCGACAAGGGCGTTGAGACGCACAATGTGCTGCACGATCCGGCGACACTCGATCCGACCTCGCTGGTCCTGCAGGCCATGGCGATGGGCGCCGACGCGATCATCGTCGCCGAACCGGCGCCGGCCGCCATCCCGATCTTCAACGCTGCCGAGGATCAGGACCTGCGCGAGGAAGCGATCTGGCTCGGGCCGACCTCGATCTATGACACCGCGTTCCCGGCAGCTGTCGGCGACTACTGGGCCGGCGCGATCAAGGCGCATATCGAGTTCAACACGCTCGACAGCGACGGCGTCGATAATACGGCGTGGCTGTCGATCATGGACGAATATGGCAACGCCTCCGATCCGCGCGACAGCTTCAGCCAGGGCGGCTATCTGGCCGCCAAGATCATAACGGGGGTGCTGCGCGGCATCGACGGCGACATCACCCGTCAAAGCGTGCTGGAAGCCCTTCAGACCATGGAGGCGGTGGACTCTGATCTTCTGTGTGGTGCGTGGTCGTTCGGACCCGGCGACCGGCACAATGCCAACCAGGCCGGCCGCATGGTGACCATGACCGCCGATGGCTGGGAAACCTCGCGCGATTGTTTCGTCTCCGACGATCCCGAACTCGCCGACATCCGCAGCTGACGGCCCAGAGCAACGACCGGACCCATGCCTGACCTGACACCCTTTCTTGTCACCGGACTTGCGCTCGGCAGCGTCTATGCGCTGGCGGGCATGGGGCTGGTCGTCCTGTTCCGCGCCACGGGCGAACTCAATTTCGCCCTTGGCGCCATCGGCGCCGCTTCGGCCATGACGGCCTGGCAGGCCCACGCATGGGGCACGCCGATTGCGTTGGCCGCGCTGTGCGGTGTCGCCGCCGCCACCGCGATTTCAGCCGGCTATGGGGCGTTCGTGTCGGCGCGCGTCGCCCGGCGTTCGAACGTGATCAAGGCGGTGGCAACGCTCGGGCTTGCGCTCGCTCTGCTCGGGCTGATGTACTTCATTTGGGGCGATACGCCACGCCGGCTCCGCCTGCCGTTGAGCGCGCTCAACACCGAACTGTTCGGCGTCCGCGTTACCGGCGTCCGTGTCGTTGCGCTGGCGCTGTGTGTAATGACCGCGATCGGCATATCGCTGCTGCTCGCCAGGACACGTCTGGGTCTGCAGATGCGGGCTCTTGCCGATGGCCGGGACCTGAGCGCGCTGATCGGCATCGACGTTGAGCGGGTGACCCTGATCGCCTGGACCGCCACCGGCGTTCTGGCCGGCACGATCGGTATCCTTCTGGGCAGCCTCGTGCGGCTGGAACCGGGCGTGTTGACCTTCATGGTCGTGCCCTCCATCGCAGCCGCGATCCTCGGTCAATTGCGCTCGCTGTGGCTGACGCTGGCCGGTGGCCTCGCAATCGGCGTACTCGAGGCGATCGCCACACCGTTTCAGGATGTTGCGCCCTACCGGTCGCTCGTTCCCTTCATTGTCGCCATCGCGGTTCTGGTTCTGCTGCCGGCGCGCACCTTTCAGACAACGAGGGGAAGCTGATGGCGATGTCCGAGACGAGCCGCACGCCCCTGCCTCATGCGGCGCCGCGCGGATTTCTCGCCGCAGCCGCCAGTCAACATGGCGGGCTGATCACCGCGTTCTTTCTCATGGCGCTGATCGTGCCGTTCCTCGGCTCGTACTGGATCAAGAACTTCACCTCGATGATTGCGGTGGCGATCGCCGCGCAGGGCGTGGCGCTGCTGCATGCGCGGCTTGGTTTCGTCTCGCTGGCAGGCATCGCGATGATGGGTGTCGGCGGCTGGTTCGGCTTGCGCCTGGCCCATGCCACGGGCCTGCCGTTTGAGATCGTGCTGGTGCTCGCGGCGCTTTGTACCGGCGCTGCGGGCGTGTTGCTCGGCCTGCCCGCGCTCAAGCATCGCGGTCTGATCTACGCGCTCATCACCTTGATGTTCGCAGCCGGCTTCCATGTCGTTGTCTCCTCGATCGGGTTTCCGGACGGCGGTAGCGGCTTTTGGGGCCGCATCGACGGCTCCGCCGAACGCCCACTGATGGCGCGCCCGGCCATCGCCGCAAGCGATCTGGCCTACTTCCTCTATGCGCTCGCCATTGCAGCGGCCGCGTTCACCGCCACGCACATCGTCACCAAGTCCGCGGTGGGCCGCGCTTGGGCGATGATCCGGGCGGGCGACGCGGTCGCCCATGCCGCGGGCGTCAGGATCGGCGTCGCCCGGGCCAAGGCGTTTGGCCTGGCCGGTGCACTGGCCGGTGTCGGTGGCTGTTTGCTGGCCGGTTCCATCGGACAGCTGGACGGCCGGTCCTTCGATCCAGTCCAGTCGCTTCTACTCTACGGCCTTGTCATCATCGCGGGTCCCTGGTCGCTCGCCGCAGCGCTGATCGCAGGTTTTCTGTATCGGGTGTTCCCGGCGATCCTCGACAGCTGGGGCGTCGATGGCGACATCGCGATCACGATTTTCGGCCTGGCCCTGATCCACGCCATCGTCAGCGCACCGCGCGGCATTGCGGGCCAACTGCACGATCTGACATCGGCCATTCAGAACCGCTTTTCAGGAGTCGACCGATGATCGACATCGATGCGCTCACCGTGACATTTGGAGGCGTCAAGCCGATCGACCGGCTGTCGCTGACCCTTGACGGTCAGATCGTCGGGCTGATCGGCCCCAACGGGGCCGGCAAGACGACGCTGCTCAATGTGCTCTCCGGCCTTGTCCGACCTTCCGCCGGCACGGTGCGCCTGTTCGGCAAAGATATTGGCGCGCTTGCTGCGGGACAGCGTCTTGGGTGGGGCGTGACCCGCGCATTCCAAACCCCGCAAGTGGCCGACGATCTGACCGCGTCCGAGAACATCCAGGTGGCGCTCGACAGTCTGCAGGTCCCGCGCGCCGAAGCGGCAACGCGCCTCGCCGAAACGCTGGAGCGGGTGGGCTTGGCCGGACACGCCCGCCGCCTTGGCGCGCATCTTGACGGGTTCGACCTACGGATGACGGAGATCGGGCGGTGCCTGGTCACCGGCCCCAAACTGATCATGCTGGACGAGCCGGCAGCCGGTCTGGCGGCTGCCGAACGCACGCGCCTGATCGACCTTTTGCGGGGGCTATCGCGCGCCGGCACCCGCATATTGATCATCGACCATGATATCGATCTGATCGCCGGCCTGTGCGATCAAGTCGCCGTGCTCGATTTCGGCCATCTGGTCGCAAGCGGCGACACCGACACCGTGCTCGCAGACCCGAAGGTCCGCGCTGCCTATCTCGGCGAGTTCGAAGATGATGACGCGGAGGCGCGGGCGGCATGAACGAGACCGCGCTCTTCGTCGAGAAGCTGACCGTGCGCCGCGGCGCGCAGGAGGTGCTGCGCGGCATCGACCTGACTGTTGAGCCTGCCAGCATCATGGCCCTGCTTGGTCCCAACGGCGCCGGCAAATCGACACTTGTTTCAACGATCGCCGGCGAACTCACGCCATCCAAAGGAACCATCCGGCTTGGCACTGAGCCACTGGTGGGCAAACGGCCGCAGGCGATCCGCAAGCTCGGCGTTGCCGCGGTTCCCGAGGGCCACCGCGTGCTCAGGGGTCTTTCGGTCGCCGATAACTTGCACGCTGCAGCGACCTTTCTGCCCGCCAGCGAGGGGCGCCGCGCCTTCGAGGAGGCGTTGGCAATCTTTCCGGAGTTGAAGGAGAAACTCGCGCTGCATGCCGGCAATCTGTCTGGCGGCCAGCAGCAAATGCTGTCGCTTGCGCAAGCGCTGATGGGCCGGCCGCAGTTCATCTTGGCCGACGAGATGTCGTTCGGCCTGGCGCCTGTCATCGTTAAGCGCCTGATCCCGCTGATGACCCGGATCGCGCAATCAGGGATCGGCGTCTTGCTGATCGAGCAATACACCCACATGGCGCTCGAGATCGCCGACGAGGTGGCCGTGCTGTCGCGCGGTGCGATCATCGCGCGCGATCACGCCAGCGCCTTCCGCGACCGGCCCGATGCTATCCGCGATCTGTATCTGTCCGTCGAAGCGGCCTGAGAAGCTGCGCAAGGGAGAAGACCATGTCCACCGTCATACCGATCGATGAGTTCGTCAACGACCCCGGCTATCCGGGCTTCGAACCGCGCTTCTTCGACAGCCCCTGGATCGCCGAACCCGTGTCGAAGTTTCGCGCCGAGGATGTAGAGCGATTCTGGTTTCTCGATTTTCACTGGCCGAACGGCACCACTCCACTCGGCATGTGCTTCTTTGAGGATGGCTATGCCTATGGCACCCAGCTCTCCGCGACCACGCTGCCCCTTCCCCCGTCGAACGGCTTGGCCGTCCGCTTCGGCGGCACGCATGTGTTCGGTGGTGAATCGCCGTTGAAAAGCGCATGGGAACCGGGGTTCCGGGGCTTGCGTATCGGCAACGAGCTGGGCGGCATCCTTGGCGACTTCAATACGATCTGGGCCCGGCGCGAGGCCGAACTCACCGCCGGCTTCGAGCACTTCAAGACCTTTGATACGAGCGCGGCGAGCCTGCCGGAACTGGCCCGGTTTGCGGCCGACGCCCGGGCGTTCCAGAAGTTTGCATGGTGCGTGCATTTCGGCCTGATGTACCCGCTTCTCGCCAACTATGCGGGCTTTTACGGCCTGTGTTCGGAACTGAAGATCGCTCCCGGCGAGATCGCGAAGTTCCTGCAGGGCGAAAAGACGAAGATCGTCGAAACCGACATTGCCTTGTGGGAACTCGCCCATGCGGCACGCGAACTGGGCGTTCAGGCGCATGTCGCCGGCTCGCCCGCGCAGATGCGGGCCGCGATGGAATCCGCTGGCCCCAATGGCGGCGCCTGGCTCGCCAAATATCGCGCGTTCCTCGACCGGTGGGGCTGGCGGACGGCCGGCATCGCCGATCCGCGCGAAAAGCCGTGGATCGAGGACGAACAACCCGTTGTCGGCCTTCTGGAAACCTTCCTGCAGAAGGACGATGCCCACGATTTCGATGGCGGGCTCTCGGCGGCGGCGGCCGAACGCGACGAAGCGGTGGCGAATGCATGCGCCAAACTGTCGACCGCCGAGCGCGAGGCATTCGGCCAAGCGCTCGCAAGCTGCCGACAGGCCAATTTCTCCTGGTGGAACGAAGACCACAATGTGGTGATCGACATGCAGGCGACCATCCCGCTGCGTCTGGCGGCGCTGGCCATCGCCGAAAAAGCCGGTGCGGACGATCGCGAGGATGGCTGCTTCCTGTTCCACACCGAACTGGTCGAACTGGCGCGCGGCGACACGAGCTGGGCCGCGCTCAAGCCAGTCGTCAAGGATCGCCGGGCCTATTACGAGCATTGGTACGATCGCCGCAAGGCGATGCCCAAGGTCGTCGGCACGGTGCCTGACGCGGTCAGTGATCCGATCCTGATCGAGATTGTGGGCCTGCACAAACACTTCCTGGACGCCCAGAAGCATGGCGGCGCGGCCGAGGAGTTACGCGGCATACCGGCGTCCAAGGGTGAGGTGACCGGTTCGGCGCGGGTCATGCACAACGCCGATGAGCTGCATCTGCTCAAGCCCGGCGAGATCCTGGTCTGCGAGGGCACCGCACCCAGCTGGACACCAGCCTTTACCAAGATCGGCGGCTGTGTGTGCGACAATGGCGGCACGCTGACCCATGCCTCCATCGTCAGCCGCGAATATGGCCTCCCCTGTGTTGTCGGCACTGGCATCGCAACCAGTGCCATCAGCACGGGCGATCAGGTGACCGTCAACGGCACCGAGGGCGTGGTGCGCATCCGAAAGGCCGCATGATGACACCGATGGAGCCAGGGCCGCCCAAGACCGGTTTGCCGCACATCTTGCTGCTCGACTTTGGCGCGGTGATCTCGCGCACGCTCTTTGAGACCCACGCGCACACCGAGAATGTGCTTGGCCTGCCACCGGGTACCCTCACCTGGCGCGGACCTCTGGCGCCCGAGACCGACCCGCTTTGGCGGGCCATGCAGCGCGACGAGATCACCGAGCGCAATTACTGGGAAAGGCGCGCCCGCGAGGTTGGGGCCTTGGCTGGTGAAGCCGGCTGGAAGCCGATGACGCTGATGCAGAAGGCGCGACAGGGCATGTCGGCCACGCAGGTCGTCCGGCCCGAAGCCGCTGCATTGGTTCGACAGGTCGCCGCCGCCGGATTGAAGGCCGGCATACTCAGCAACGAGCTGGCGCTGTTCTTCGGTCCCACATGGCGGAGTGAACTGCCGATCATGGATCAGATGACGCACATCATCGATGCATCTGACGGTGGCCCGCTCAAACCCGATCCGGCCGCGTTCGAGCGGGCGATGCACGCGTTTGGTGAACCTGCCCGTGCCTTTGTCTTCGTCGATGACCAGGCCCGCAATGTGGAGGGTGCGCGCGCATTCGGCATGACCGCCATTCACTTCGACGTCTGCGATCCTTCCGGGTCGTTTGCCGCAGCCGCAAGGGCCATGGGGCTTGCCGAAGCGCCCGGGCCGCGACAGATTGCCGGCAAAGCCCGATCCCACGCCTGATCAAGAACTGAGCAAAACATGCCGATGGACGCGCCCAACGAGACGCTTGCCGAACCGGAGCCTGACAACGAAGACATCCGGCTTGACGCGTTCATGCCGTTTCAACTGGCGGTCGTCGCCAACCGCGTCAGCCAGGCGATCGCGCGCCTTATCGAAACGGGCTTCAATTTGCACATTCCTGAATGGCGCATCCTGGCAACGCTGAACTATCATGCGCCGGTCTCATCGCAGTTCCTGGTGCAGCACACGGCGATGGATCCCGCACGCGTCAGCCGGGCACAGACGCGCCTATCTGACCTGGGGCTGATCTCGGTGACGCAGGACCCCGCCGACAAGCGCAAGGTTATCATCACCCTGACGGAGAAAGGGACACAGATCACCCAAGCCATCGCGCCGGAAGCCCGTCTTGTCGAAGAGCGCATGATGGCGCACATCTCGCCACAGGAACGCGTCGTGTTCGAGCAAGTCCTGTCAAAGCTGTTTCAGGCGACGACTTCTGAGTGATAAGGATGGTGCCAACCAGGCTCCGCCATCCTGAACGTAAAAGCTGCGGACGGCGCAGGAGGAGCAAATGGCCGATCACGGCTCTCATGTCGAACGGGTGACGACGCAGGCGCTTTCGGCGTCGGCCGTGGCGCGCTCAAGCGTCGCCGCATCCTGGTTCCGGTCGATGGTGACGCATGGGCTCGATCCAGCCAACGACAAAAGGGTTCGCCGGCTCGACGGCGCTTCGCTCAAGCAAGTCCGGGCCGAGAACAGCACATTTCTTTCCATCGCCGAGTCCGAACTCGACCGGCTGTTTCGGCTGGTCGGCGCCGGAGGCTGTGGGCTCTATCTGACCGATCGGGCCGGCGTGGTGATCGACCATCGCTGCCAGGCGGGCGACGAGGTCGACTTTCGAACCGTGGGGCTGGTGCCAGGGGCGATCTGTTCGGAAGAGATCGAGGGAACCAACGGAATGGGGACCTGCCTTGCCGAGCTGCGCCCCGTAATCATTGACCGGGAGGAACACTTCTTCGCCCGCAGCACCGGCATAAGCTGCATTGGCGCGCCCATTTTCGGGGCGCTTGGAGAGGTTGTCGGCGCGCTCGATATCAGCACAGCGCGGGCCGATCATACCCGCGCAACCAATCTCCTGCTGGCCGATGTGCTCGTGCAGACCGCACGACGGATCGAGACAATGTACTTCCACGCCCGTTTTCCCGAAGCGCGCATCGTGGTCGCGGACATGGCTCAGGGCAATGGCGCGACGCTGCTTGCCGTCGACAATGACGATCTGGTCGTGGGAGCGACCCGGGCGGCGCGGCTTGCGTTCGGCCTTGACCTGGAAGGCCCGGTCGCGACGCATCCTGCGGCCGATCTTCTGGGCAGGCCGGGTGGCCGCGATATCGCGCAGGTCCAGCGCTCGGCCATTCTCCGGGCGCTGGCGCGATCGTCAGGCAATGTTTCGGCCGCCGCGCGACAACTCGGAATCGGGCGCGCCACGCTCTACAGGCGGATGAAAGAGCTGAACATCGACAGATAGCGCGCGCAATTGTCTCAATGCGAGACAGGTCCATGGCGTGATCTTCCTGGCGCGGTAGGCGCGGGCGCATCGGCCTGTCAGATTTCCCGAAAAAGTGGCCACGCCACGATACGGGAGGAACTGATGGACTATTCCATGCTCATTGGCGGGCGTCTTGTCTCCGGCGACAACATGCTCGATGTCATAAACCCCGCAACGGAGGAGCCGTTCGCGCGCGTACCCCGCGCGAGCCGCGCCCAGCTCGACGAAGCCGTGGCGGCCGCCACGCAGGCCCAGAAGGCCTGGGAGGCCACGCCGATGGCAGATCGCCGGGCCAGGGTCGAGGCGTTGTCGGCGGCAATCGCCGACAATGAATCGGCGCTTGCGCGCCTGATAACGCTGGAACAGGGCAAACCGCTACCCGAGGCGGTCGGCGAAGTGCAATGGAGCGTCGGTTACTTGGCTCATACCGCCACTCTGCAACTGCCCGATCGGGTTATTCAGGACGACGACGAGTTCTTCATCGAGACCCGGCACAAGCCCCTCGGCGTCGTCGGCGGCATCATCGCCTGGAACTTCCCGCTGCTTTTGTGCTGCTGGAAGATCGGCCCGGCACTCATGGCAGGAAACGCGATCGTGCTGAAGCCCGCCCCGACAACACCGGTTGCCGCGCTGAAGCTGGCGGAGATCTGCGCCGACATCTTCCCGCCGGGCCTGGTCAACATCATAACCGGCGACGACGATCTGGGTCCGCAAATGTCCAGTCATCCGGGCATTTCAAAGATCGGCTTCACCGGTTCGTCGGAGACGGGCAAGCGGATCATGGCGGCGGCAGCCAACTCGATGAAGCGCGTCACCCTGGAAATGGGCGGCAACGACCCGTCCATCATCATGCCCGATGTCGATGTTCGAGCCACCGCCGAGAAGGTGTTCGGCGGTGCGTTTCTGAATGCCGGTCAGGTCTGCCTGGCCGTCAAGCGCGCCTATGTGCACGAGGACATTTATGACGAATTCTGCGGCGCTCTGTCCGAGATCGCCGGGCAGGCCGTGGTGGGCGACGGTCTGCAGCAGGGCACGACCATCGGACCGATCCAGAACAAGAAGCAGTTCGAGAAGGTGAAGGACTATCTCGAAGACGCAAGGAGGAGCGGCACCGTCATCGCCGGCGGGCGCACCCGCGACGGCAAGGGTTACTTCGTCGAGCCGACGATCGTGCGCGATGTGACCGACGGCCAGAGGATCGTGGATGAGGAGCAGTTCGGCCCGATCCTGCCTGTCATATCCTTCAGCGACGTCGACGATGTCGTGACCCGCGCAAATGCGTCCGACTATGGCCTGGGCGGTGCCGTCCACTCCGCCGATGTCGAGGCCGCCACCGATATCGCCGGACGGATCGAAACCGGAACGGTCTGGGTCAACCAGCAGCTCAATATCGGACCCCATATTCCCATGGCCGGGTTCAAGGGCTCCGGCCTTGGTGTTGAGCAGTCTGTCGAAGGGCTGGCGGAATACACCCAAATGCAGGTGATCAACGTCGCCCGCGCACAAGCCTGAACGGCACCGCGACGGGCCGGGCGCGCAGCCGCCCGGTTCAGCCGGCATCTGGTGCGGGCATGGGAGGAAAGGACATCAAGGTGGCAGACCGCACGCCAATTGAGGGCATGGCCCACGTGCGCGGCCCGTCCGCGCCGCCGCTTCTCGAACTGACAATACCGGAACTTCTGGCCGGCACGGCTGCCGAACATGGCCACCGGGAGGCCGCCATTTTCCATGCCGAAGGCGTGCGCTGGACCTATGCCGAATTCGCGCGCCGGGTCGACAGGCTTGCCGGCGGACTGCTGCGGCTGGGTGTGCGAAAGGGCGACCGTGTCGGCATCTGGTCACCGAACAACAGCGCCTGGCTGCTGACCCAGTTCGCCACTGCGCGGATCGGCGCCATCCTGGTCTGCGTCAATCCGGCCTATCGCCCCTACGAGCTGGAATATGCGCTCAACAAGGTCGGGTGCAGCACGCTCATCACCGCACCTCGCTTCAAGACGTCCGACTACGTCGCGATGCTCAACGAACTCGCCCCCGAACTGGCTACCTCCGAGCCGGGCAAACTGTCGGCCGCCGGCCTGCCGGAACTCAAAAGGGTCGTCGCCATTGGCGGGACAACGCCGGCCGGCATGTTCGGCTTTGATGCCGTCTGCGGCATGGGTGACGACACCGCGCAAGCCGACCTTGACCAGATCGGCGCCGGCATCCGCAATACCGACCCGATCAACATCCAGTTCACGTCGGGAACCACGGGACGGCCCAAAGGCGCCTGCCTCAGCCATCGCAACATCGTCAACAACGCCGCCAACGTCACGTCCACGCTCGGCCTTGGCGCCGACGACCGGTTATGCATTCCGGTGCCGTTCTACCATTGCTTCGGCATGGTCATGGGCACGCTGGGATGCGTCACCAAGGGCGCGGCAATGGTTGTTCCGGGCGAAGGCTTCGACCCCGAGGAAACCCTGGCGACCATCTCGGCCGAGCGCTGCACGGCGCTTTACGGCGTGCCGACCATGTTCGTCGCCGAGCTCGGCGTGCCCGATCTCGACCGGTACGATCTGAGCCATCTGCGCACGGGCATCATGGCCGGCGCCTCGTGCCCGATCGAGGTGATGAAGCAGGTTCAGTCGAAGATGAACATGGAACAGGTGACGATCGCCTACGGCATGACGGAGACCTCGCCCGTCTCGTTCCAGTCCGACACCGACGATCCCATCGACAAGCGCGTCAGCACGGTCGGGCGAATCCACCCCCATGTGGAATGCAAGGTCATCGATGCCGACGGCCGCACGGTGCAGCCCGGCGTGCAGGGCGAGCTTCTCACGCGCGGATACTCGGTCATGCAGGGCTACTGGGATGATGACGATCGCACGGCCGAGGTCCTCATCGACGGGTGGATGCACACCGGCGATCTGGCGACGATCGATGCCGAGGGCTACTGCCGCATAACCGGTAGGGTCAAGGACATGATCCTGCGCGGCGGCGAAAACGTCTACCCGAGCGAGGTCGAGGCGTTTTTGTACACCCATCCGGACATTGCCCAGGCACAGGTCTTCGGCATTCCCGATCCGCACCTGGGAGAGCTGGTCTGCGCATGGGTCGTCCCGCGTGCGGGCGCGATGCTCTCCGAGGAGGATGTGGGCGCCTTTTGCCGCCAGTCCATCGCCCATTTCAAGGTGCCGGCCCATGTCCGGATCAAGGCCACGCTGCCCATGACCGTAACCGGAAAACCCCAGAAGTTCATCATGCGCCAGCAAATGGTGGAGGAACTGGAACCGGCCGACCCGGGATAGAGCTCCGGAACCCGGGCGAACCGGGGCCGGGGACAATAAGGAGGAGGAAGACATGCTGCGATATTCACTTGTAGGGGCGGTCCTGATGGCGGCCACCCCGGCTTTGGCGCAAACCATCACGGAGGATGAGGTGCGCGCCGCCGTGGGCGCGATCGATACCGAGGCGATCATCGCCAATGACGCCCACGACCGGAACTGGCTGAATTACGGACTGAACTACGCCGAAACCCGGTACTCCCAGCTCGACGCCATCGACACGGAAAATGTCGGCGAACTGGGCCTGCAATGGTCCTACAGCCTTAATTCGGACCGCGGCGTGCAATCCACGCCCATCGTCGTCGATGGCGTGATGTATGTGACGGCCTCATGGTCGATCGTCCATGCGCTCGATGCGGTGACCGGAGAGCCGCTCTGGGTCTATGATCCCGAGGTCCCGGGCGACTTCGGCAAGCGCGGCTGCTGCGATGTGGTGAACCGTGGTGTCGCCGTCTATGACGGCAAGGTCTATGTCGGCGCCTTCGACGGCTATCTGCACGCCATCGATGCGGCGACCGGTGAGCGGGTCTGGCGGGTCGACACGATCGAAAACCGCGACATGTCCTACACCATCACCGGCGCGCCAAGGGTGATCAACGGCAAGGTGATCATCGGCAATGGCGGCGCCGAATTCGGCGTGCGCGGCTATATCACCGCCTATGATGCGGAAACCGGCGAGGAAAACTGGCGGTGGTACACCGTGCCGGGCGATCCGTCCGAGCCGTTCGAGAACGAGGCCATGGAGATGGCCGCCGAAACCTGGGACCCGTCGGCCAATTATTGGGAAGCCGGCGGCGGCGGTACGGTCTGGGATGCCATGGCCTACGACCCCGACCTGAACCTGCTTTACATCGGCACCGGCAATGGCAGCCCCTGGAACCAGCATCTGAGGAGCCCGGCGGGCGGCGACAACCTGTTCCTGGCGTCGATCGTCGCACTGAACCCCGACACGGGCGAATATGTCTGGCATTACCAGAACACGCCCGGCGACACCTGGGACTACACCTCGACCCAGCACATCATCCTGGCCGATCTTGAGATCGGCGGCGAGATGCGCCAGGTCCTCATGCAGGCTCCCAAGAACGGCTTCTTCTACGTGATCGATCGGGTCACCGGCGAGTTCATTTCGGCCGAGCCGTTCGTGGAAACGACCTGGGCGACGGCCTATGGCGAAGATGGCCGGCCGATCGAAAACCCCGCCGCGCGGTCCAAGGACGAACCCTTCGAAACCGTGCCGTCGGCCTATGGCGCACATAACTGGCACCCGATGAGCTACAATCCGGACACCGGTCTGGTCTACATTCCGGCCCAGGGCGTACCGCTGGTGCAGGCCACCGATCCCAACTGGGAACTCAATAGCCACCGGCCGATGTCGACCATGTCGGGTGTCGGCTGGAACCTTGGCTATCTGTTCAACGTCGTGGCACCCGAAGCGACCCCGTTCGGTCATCTTCTGGCTTGGGACCCGGTCGAGCAGCGCGAGGTCTGGCGCGCCGAATATGTCAGCCCATGGAACGGCGGCACGCTGACCACGGCCGGAAACCTGGTGTTCCAGGGCACCGCCGATGGCCGCTTCATCGCCTACAATGCCACCGATGGCGCCCTCCTTTGGCAGGTCCCGGTGACCTCGGGCGTCGTGGCCGCCCCCAACACCTGGGAGCATGAAGGCGAGCAGTATGTCACGATTGCCGTCGGATGGGGCGGCGTCTACGGCCTGATGCAGCGGGCGACCGACCGCGTGGGCGCCGGCAGGGTCTTCACCTTCCGCGTCGGCGCCGATGCGCAGATGCCGGAGGCGGAGATGTCCATGCGCACCGAACTGGTCTCCGGCGTGCCCTATGACCCCGAGCACATTTCGGCGGGGCTTGCGACATATGTCTCCAACTGCCTGTTCTGTCACGGCGTGCCGGGCGTCAACAATGGCGGAGCGATTCCCAATCTGGGATATTCCGACGCCGGCACGCTGATGGATGCTGAAGCCTGGGTCCTGGAGGGCATAGGTGTCGACCGGGGAATGCCAAGCTTCGCGGACAAGCTGACGGCCGAAGACGTTGCCAACCTTGTGGCGTTCATCCAGGGAACGGCTGACTCGCTGCAGCCTCAGTAGGCCGGCGGCATCGCGACAGTGGCCGGGCGATCTCCCCTGCCCGGCCGCCCAGCGGCAGAGCGGCCTTTCAGAGCGAATGGATGGCGTCCAGAATGGCGGCCTCGCTCGCTTTCGTGTCCGCCGTTCCGCCCAGATCGCGGGTGCGGGACTGCGGCCTCTCCAGCGATATCTCGATCGCCTCCTCGAGTGCTCTTGCCGCCTGTACCTCGCCGAGATGGTCAAGCATCAGCGCGGCCGTCCATACGGCGGCGACGGGATTGGCAATGCCCTGTCCTGCGATATCGGGCGCCGAACCGTGGACAGGCTCGAACATCGATGGATAGGCGCCCTCGGGATTGATGTTGGCGGCGGGCGCGATGCCGATCGACCCGGCCACCGCCGGTCCCAGATCGGACAGGATGTCTCCGAACAGGTTGGAGCCGACGACGACATCGAACCAGTCGGGGTGCTGAACGAAGTGCGCGGTGAGAATGTCGATGTGATATTGCGCTGTTTCAACGTCGGGGAAGCGTTTCTTCGCCGCTTCGAAGCGCTCGTCCCAGAACGGCATGGTGTGTACGATGCCGTTTGACTTCGTGGCCGACGCGACGTGCTTGCGCTTGCGTCCGCGTGCGAGGGTGAACGCGTAGTCCATGATGCGGTCGACGCCGCGGCGGGTGAAGACCGCTTCCTGCACCGCAACCTCGTCCGCCGTGCCGCGATAGAGCCGGCCGCCGATCTCCGAATATTCGCCCTCGACATTCTCGCGCACCACGATGAAATCGATCTCCTCGGGCCTCCGGTTGGCGAGCGGTGACGAAACACCGCGCAACAGGCGCACGGGACGCACATTGGCATACTGGTCCAGTTCGCGGCGCAGCGGGATGAGAAGCCCCCACAGCGACACGTGGTCCGGCACCCCCCGCCAGCCTACCGCGCCCAGATAGATCGCGTCATGCGCCTTGACCTGCTCGATGCCGTCTTCGGGCATCATGCGGCCGGTCTTCTCATATCGCTCGCACGACCAGTCGAAACGGGTCCACTCAAGCGCAAAACCGTGCTTTGCGGCAACCGCCTCGGCGGCGCGCTGGCCGACCGGAATCACCTCCTTGCCGATCCCGTCTCCGGGGATCGTGGCAATGGAGTACCGCTTATGCTGCGCCATGGACGCTTTCCTCGCTCATGAAACTGATCAGGTGGTCGGCCACCATGTCGGGGCATTCCTCGGCCAGATAGTGACCGCCGGGGATCGCCTGGCCGCGTACGTCTTTCGCCCTTCTCCGCCACAGCGCCAGGCAATCGAAGTGCTGCTCTATCACGCCGTTGGTGCCCCACAGCGCGAGTAGCGGGCACTCAAGCTTGCGCCCGTCATCGGCATTGTCATGGTCGATGTCGATGGTTGCCGCGGCGCGATAATCCTCGCAGCTCGCGCGCACTGTCTCCGGATCGCCGAAACAGCTCAGATAATCGTCCAGCGCCGCCTGGGTGAACGGCGCCATGCCCGCGCTGCCGCTTCCGCACTTCTTTCGCCAATAGGCATCGGTGTCGGCAAGGATCATGCGTTCCGGAAACGGTGCGGGCTGGATCAGGAAGTACCAGTGCCAGTAGGCGCGGGCAAAGCCATCACTGGTGTTGGCATACATTTCCCGTGTCGGCGCGATGTCGAGCACCGCCAGGCGTTCCACCCGGTCCCCGTGATCCGCCGCCAACCGGTGGGCGACACGGCCGCCACGATCGTGCCCGGCGACGCAAAACCGACCGTGTCCCAGCCGGTCCATGAGCGACACCATGTCGTTTGCCATGGACCGTTTCGAATAGGTCGAATGATCCGCCACGCTGGGCGGCTTGGACGACTTGCCGTAGCCGCGAAGGTCGGCGGCAACCACGGTGAACCGGCGCGCAAGCACGGGCGCAACCTTGTGCCACATCACATGGGTCTGGGGATAACCGTGCAGCAGGAGCACGGCCGGACCCGAGCCGCCGGCGACACCGCGCAATACCACATCGCCGACCTGGGTTTGAAACTGCGTGAAACCGTCGAACATGGTGAGATAAGGCGGCCCCGGTTCGTTCAAGTCCAATCCGTATGATTATTAATTTTCGCCGATCAATCCGGCTCGAGCACGCAACGCACGAACTCGTGCACGACGTCCATGGGGTCGTTCTGCCGCCAGGCGATATGAACATCAACGCTCGGGCCGCCATCGGCCAAAGGCAGGTAGACGACATCGTCCCGCTTGAACTGGCTCACCCACTCCGGCACCAGTGAAATGCCAAGCCCCGCCGCTACCATCGAGATGATCATGTGGCGTTCATTGGCCTCCTGGCGAATGTTGGGCTCGACGCCGTGCCCGCGCAGATAGTCATGGATGACGTCGAACAGGATGGGCCGGTGCGAGCGCGAGGGGATAACCAGCGGTTCCCCGCCGAGTTCGCCCGCGGCGACCGCTTTTTCTCCAGCGAGCGCATGGTCGGAGGGCAGAACCGCGACCACCGGCTCGGTAAAAACGAATGCCGATGCGAGATGGTCCTGCTTTGGCCGGATGCGCACGAAGCCGATGTCCAGCGAGCGGTTGGCCAGATCATGCAGGGCGGGCGCCGACAGCAGCTCGAAGATCTTCAGCTCGACCGCGGAGTTTCGATTGCGAAAGCGCCGGACGATGCGCGGCAGCAATCCTGCTGTTGCCGAATCGACCCCGCCGATTTTCAGAAGATCATGCTCTCCGGCCATCGCCCGCGCCGCCGCGACCGCCGCCTCGGCCTGCGCGATGGCGGCCTTGGCCTCGGGCAGGAACGCCTCGCCGGCCCGCGTAAGCGAAACCCGCCGGGTCGTGCGCTCGAAGAGCTTCAGGCCCAGTTCGGCTTCCAGATGCTTGATCTGGGCGGACAGGGCGGGCTGAGCCATGTGCAGGCGCTCGGCGGCCCTGCCGAAATGCAGTTCCTCGGCGACGGCGACGAATATCCGCGCTTGCTTGAACTCCATGGGCCCTCCTCTCCCCGACGGCCATCAATAATATTTATAATTGATTTCTTCTCAATCGCCTTTCCGCCTTCGCGTAGCGTTTTGCCACGGCTTTCGCCGAAATCAGTGATGGGAGGAAATCATGATTGCACGAAGAAGCCTTATTGCGCTGACCGCGCTTGGCCTGGCCGCGGCGGTCGCGCCGGCCCAGGCCGACTATCCCGAACGCCCGGTCACCTACATCATTCCCTACAATCCGGGCGGCGAATCCGATGTGACCGCACGGTTTCAGGAGCAGCACTTCAAGGGCATCACCGGTCAGGATGTCGTGATCCAGTACAAGCCGGGCGCGGGCGGGGCGACGGCATGGGCGCAGCTGAACGGCTTCGAGCCCGACGGCTACACCATCATGAACGTCAACTTCCCGCACGCCATCCTGCAGCCGGCGATGAAGGATGTCGGCTACCAGACCGAGGATGTCGCGCCGGCCTACATCTTCCACTACACGCCCGACGCGATCGTCGTGCGGGCCGACAGCCCCTACCAGACGCTGCAGGATCTCATCGACGACGCGACCGCCAATCCCGGCACCGTGACGTTCGGCGGTTCTGGTACAAACTCCGCCAACCATCTGGCGGCCGTGCGCTTCGACCAGATGACCGGCGCCAAGACCACCTATATTCCCTTCAAGGGGTCGGCCCCGGCAATGGCGGCTGTTCTGGGCGGTCAGATCAAGGCGGCGATGACCTACACCACCCAGGGCATCAAGGCCGGCGACGAGGTGCGTGTCCTCGCCGTGGCGACACCCGAGCGGATCGAGGCCTATCCTGACGTGCCCACGTTCAACGAGCTGGGCTTCGATTTCGTTGGCGGGGCCTATCGCGGCGTCACCCTGCCCAAGGACGCGCCGCAGGAGGTGCGCCAGCGCCTTTCGGACATCATCGGCGAGATCAACGCCGTTCCGGAATTCCGGCAGCAGTTGATCGTAAACGGATACGTACCGGTCGATATCCCAACAGGGGAGATCGATCAGTGGCTGGCTGACCGCAAGGCCGACTATGCAGGCGGCATCGAGCAGCTTCGCGCATCGAACTGACCCCGCACTCCCCGGACCCGGAGCGTCTCCGTGATCGATGCCCTTCTGAATGCGATAACCCCGTTCAACCTGGCGCTTGCCCTGTTCGGCGTCATCGCCGGGACGTTCATCGGGGCGCTTCCGGGTCTGTCGGCCACCATGGCGGTGGCCGTTCTGGTCCCCTTCACCTTCACCATGGACCCGGCCTCGGGGCTGATTGCTCTGGGTGCGGTGTACACCGGCGCGATCTATGGCGGCGCCTATTCGGCGATCCTCGTCAACACGCCGGGAACACCCGCCGCCATCGCCACCTCAATGGACGGTTTTCCCATGGCCAAGCGCGGCGACGGCGACCTGGCGGTGACACTTTCGTGCCTGGGCTCGGTCGTCGGCGGCATGGTCGGTGCGCTCGCCCTGCTGCTGCTTGCCCCGCCCCTGTCGCAGGTCGCGCTCGCATTCGGTCCGGTCGAGTACTTCTGGCTCGCAATCTTCGGCCTTTCTCTGATCGCGACACTGTCGCGGGGGAACACCGTCAAGGGGCTCGTGGGCGGCGCCATCGGCCTGATCCTGTCTTGCGTCGGGTCCGCCGTCGTCGGCGGCGACGTCCGCTTCACTTTCGGCCAGACGCAGCTCCTTGGCGGGATTCCCGTCATTCCCGCCCTCATCGGCCTTTACTGCATTCCCGTGCTGATCGATCTGGTGATCAAGAAGGAGGCGCATCTCGAGCGCAGGGCCGAGGCGGTTTCGGGCTTCCGGTTCACCGAGGCCGTCGGCCTCATGCTGCGGTCGAAATTCAATCTCTTCCGCTCTGCCGTGCTCGGCACGGCCGTCGGCATCCTGCCGGCTGCCGGCGGCTCGGTCGCCGGTCTGATCGCCTACTCCGAAGCCAAGCGCACCTCGAAGAAGCCGGAAGATTTCGGGCACGGCGCCACCGATGGCGTCATCGCATCGGAAGCGGCGAACTCGGCGACCGTCGGCGGCGGCTTCATCCCAACCCTGGTTCTCGGCATTCCCGGAACGCCGCCGGACGCGATCATTCTGGGCGCTCTGCTGGTGCAGGGCATACGCACCGGGCCTCAACTCTTCACGCAACAGGCCGACATCGTCTACACATTCGTCTTCGGCCTGATCATCGGCACGCTGTTCATGCTGCCGACCGGCTTGATCATCGGCCGCTACGCGTTCCGGCTGATCGTCTCGGTCCCGAAGACGGTGCTGGCGCCCTCCATTGCCCTGCTCACGGTCATCGGCTCGTTCGCCATCGAGTCCAACACCGTCCATGTCGTCATCATGGTTGTGCTGGGCGTTTTCGGATGGCTGATAGCCCGCGTCGGCTTTGAGGCATCGCCCATCGTCCTGGGCCTCATCCTCGGCCCCATCGCCGAAGCCGGGTTCGTCCAGGCCTGGCTGATAGGCGGCGCGCAAGGCAGCATTCCGGCGATGTTCTTCGGGCGCCCCCTGTCTCTGGCGATCATCTTCATGATTGTCTTGACACTTGCCTCCCCGGCGCTCGTGAACTGGCGACGAGGGCGCATGCAAGAGAAAGGCGCAACGCCATGAGCGCCTCTCCCAATCGGCCGGTAGGCATCTCCGCACCCGACATCATCGCAGCAGCCATTGCCCTGACCTTCGGTGCCTACGCGCTCTACGAAGCGCGCACCATGTCGGACCTTGGTGCCGTGTTCCCGGTGACCGCGGCCATCGTGCTGATTGCCGGCGCCACGGCGATCCTCGCGCTCGGCTTCATGCGGCCCGCAAATCGGCAGACCGCGCCGCCAACCGAATGGAAGCGGTTTGCCTACGCCGTGATCACGCTGTTCGCATGGGCCGTCCTGCTGAAGCCATTGGGCTTCGTGATCACCTCGGCGCTGGGGATGCTCGCCATCACCCTCGCCGCACGCCGTGAACCGATGGCCGCAAAGGCGGCGGCGCTTCACGCGCTCAACGGCATCATCCTCATCGGCGCCTTCTATGCGGTCATGCGATATCTTTTGAAAATCGCCGTGCCCTGACCGTCTGCAGCCGGGCCGCCGCGTCGAACGCCATCGGCCATCGCCCACGATATTGATCGCCAGATCGGCGAGGCTCCGGGCCTCGCTTGCACATGGACCTGTCACGGGATTGTGCCGCTCTCTTGATCACGTAACGTGTCACAAAGGAGAACATAGATGGCACTTCGGCAACGTTTGCCCTGCCGCCACGTGCAGACCAAATGCGGTCGAGCGAGGCGGTCAACTCGACGCGCATATTCCCACGCGAACGCCACCATAAGCATGGCACAATCGTCTAACCTGCTACAGTGTATGAACTTTTTCTATGGAGACCAAGGCGTCCCGAACGAGGTGCGCTACCAGGCTGCGCTACACTCCGATATCGCGTCTCAGGCGGATTCCAACCGCGCCGGGCGCCGGTTCTATAGCCCCGGGCCGCCGCATTCGCACGGAACAAATCGGGTTGCGAGCGATCGAATCTCCCGTTGACTCAGGCGATGATCGCGCCTGTTTGCTCGGCCTCCTGCCGCCCCAGCGCGCCGAACACGGCCTTGACGATGCCATCGGCATCGAGGCCCGACTGGGCGTACATGCGGTCGGGTGAGGCCTGGTCGACGAAACGGTCCGGCAGGAACAGCGACCGGTACTTCAAGCCGTTGTCCAGAAGCCCCTGATCGAACAGGTGCTGGGCCACGAACGAACCAAACCCGCCCACCGAGCCTTCCTCGACCGTGATGAGAAGCTCGTGGTTGCGGGCAAGCTGGCCGATCAGTTCGGCATCGAGCGGCTTGGCAAAGCGCGCGTCGGCCACGGTTGCCGGCAGGCCGAAGGAACCAAGCTGCTCGGCGGCGAGCAACGCCTCCTTCAGGCGTCCGCCCAGCGACAGGATCGCCACCTTGCCGCCTTCGCGGACGATGCGGCCACGGCCGATCTCCAAAACCTCGCCGCGCTCGGGCATATCCACGCCGACGCCTTCGCCGCGCGGATAGCGGAAGGCCAGCGGCCCCTCGTCATAGGCCGTCGCAGTCCGGACCATGTGCTTGAGCTCGGCCTCGTCGCCGGCGGCCATGATCACCATGCCCGGCAGGCAGCCAAGGTAAGCGATATCGAACGAACCGGCATGGGTCTGACCGTCGGAGCCGACGAAGCCCGCCCTGTCGATCGGAAACCGCACCGGCAGCTTCTGGATCGCCACATCGTGCACGACCTGATCGTAGGCGCGCTGCAGGAAGGTCGAATAGATGGCGCAGAACGGCTTCATGCCGTCGGCGGCCAGACCGGCGGCGAAGGTCACGGCATGCTGTTCGGCAATGCCGACATCATATGTCCGCCCGGGGAAGGCGTCGCCGAAAATGTCGACGCCGGTGCCCGAAGGCATCGCCGCGGTGATCGCGACGACCTTGTCGTCCGTTTCCGCTTCCTGAATGAGCGACTGGCCGAACACCTTGGTGTAGCTGGGCGCGTTCGGCTTGGCCTTGGCCTGTGCGCCGGTAATCACGTCGAACTTTGCGACGCCGTGATACTTGTCGGCGGCGGCCTCGGCGGGGGCGTAGCCCTTGCCCTTTTGCGTGATGGCGTGGATCAGGATCGGGCCGACGCCGGCATCGCGCGCATTGCGCAGGACCGGAAGCAGATGGTCCAGATTGTGGCCGTCGATCGGCCCGACATAGAAGAAGCCCAGCTCCTCGAAGAGCGTGCCGCCGGAGAAGAAGGCGCGGGTGTACTCCTCGGTCTTGCGCGCCTTGTCCTGGATGAATTTGGGCATGCGCTTGGAAAGCTGCTTGGCCGCTTCGCGCAGGGAGATATAGGTGCGACCGGACACCAGCCGCGCCAGATAGGCGCTCATCGCGCCGGTCGGCGGGGCTATCGACATATCGTTGTCGTTGAGGATGACGATCTGCCGCGCATCCATGTGGCCGGCATTGTTCATCGCCTCATAGGCCATGCCCGCCGACATCGACCCGTCGCCGATGACCGAGACCACGTTGCGCTCGATTCCCTGCAGGCGCGCCGCTTCCACCATGCCGAGGCCGGCAGAAATCGAGGTCGAGGAATGGGCCGCGCCGAACGGGTCATACTCGCTCTCGGCGCGCTTGGTGAAACCGGACAGGCCGTTTTCCTTGCGCAGCGTGCGAATGCGGTCGCGGCGGCCGGTCAGGATCTTGTGCGGATAGCACTGGTGGCCGACATCCCAGATCAGCCGGTCATGCGGCGTGTTGAAGACGTGATGGATGGCGATTGTCAGTTCGACGACGCCCAGGCCAGCGCCCAGATGACCGCCGGTCTGGCTGACCGCATCGATCAACTCGGCGCGCAGTTCTTCTGCGAGCTGCGGCAGTTGGTCGTCGGAAAGGGTACGCAGGTCCGCCGGCGTGCGGACCGTATCCAGAAGCGGGGTATCGGGTCCCATACTCATGCAGTCTGCCTCCCGCAGGGTCTCGTATGCCGTTAAGGCAACGATGCAACAACATATGACACAAAAAAGTGTCAACTTGAATTGTCACTCGTGTCCGGCTCCGTGTCAATGAATACCGGCATAACCAGGCAGCGAGCCTGCTTTACAGCGCAATGTGGCCGACGCAAGCCATTGCCACCCCGGCACGCCGGAGTTCGCTTTCTGGAACGTCTAACGGCAGGCGCCATTCAGGCCAACCGGGCTGTGTCGATCGGCGATGCGCCCATTTGGCGCGCCTTATTCGGCGGGCACGGCCTGCGCCGGCGCCGCGCCCCAAATCATCGCATCCTGAAGGGCGCGCAGGTCGGCGATCATCGATCCGGATTTGGGCATGGCGTTGTCCCAGGTCAGAAGATCACCCTTGGCGATCGGCCTGAGCGCCCTGCCCTTTTCCAGAAGTCCGCACGGGATGGCGCGCGCCGATCGCGCGTCGGTAGCGTTCATCGTGAAGGACCGATAGCAGTACTGGCCAACCGCGCCGAGCGTCTCACCGGCCGCGATGTCCCGCTTGGCAACCGCGCAGACTTCGGCGACCGGCGTTTCCAGCGGCACCATGTCCGGCCTGCCGTGCAGCATGATGCGCGCGGCGGTCAGCGGCACTTCCAGCGAGGTCAGATGATAGGGCCGATGGAAGGTGAAGTAAGGCCCCTCGCCCATCTTCAGATCGGCCATGCGCTCGTGAATGCGCGGGTGTTCGGCCTTGATCACGACGAAGACGCCCGGCGACACGCCCTTGCCTATCGAGTAATCGACGCATCCGGGCTTCGACAGGACGCCGCCATCGGCTTGGGGGATCAGCACCGATGCCAACTGGTCGACCGTGGCGCGCGGACCGTGCATGCCGGGCACGTCAGGCACGAGACCGGTCGCGTTGGCGATGGCCGCCATCTCCACCATCGTCTTTGAGCCGTCGACGAACTCGACCAGCATCCGGACATTCATGTTCCGTCGATCGGCTTCTTCCTGAAGATCGTCCGGCACCGCATCGACATTGAGCGGGTTGTTCTTGCCCTTTCCAGCCGAGACCACCGAATGGCCCATGGCGGTGACGAACTCGATGATCTCCATGCAGGAGGAGGGTTCGTCGCCGGCGCCCAGCGTGTAGACGACGCCCGCCTTGTCAGCCTCATGCTTGAGGTAAGGCCCTATGCAGACGTCGCATTCGACATTCATCATGATCAGGTGCTTGCCGAAGCCGATCGTGCGCATGCCGATATCGGCGCCGGCTTCGGGCACGCCCGTCGCGTCGATCACCACATCGACCAGATCATGCGACAGGGCCAGATCGAGATCGTCGGTGACGGCGATCCTGCCAGCCTCGATGGCAGCCGATGCCGCATCGTGGCTGGAGACCGCCTGCGTGCGGCCCGCCTCGCCATAGGCGAGCGTCGCGCCCTGCTCGGCCCTGCCGGGCGTGCGCTCCATGACGGTGGCGATCTCGATGCCGTCCATCATCGCAACCTGCGTGAAGATGTCGGTGCCCATCTCGCCGGTGCCGACCATGCCGATACGGATCGGATTGCCATCCTCGGCGCGCCGGCGCAGCTCGGCGGCAAGGCCGGTCAAGGCGACATTGGGCGGTTTGAACTGCATTACAACTCCCGTTTGGCGCATTGTTCGCCAAGCGGGCGCGATAAAGCAAGTTCGCCGAAACGCCTAGGACCGGCTTTTCACCCCGGAACAATTCCCCGCGCCACCAGTTCGCCGATCACCCGGTTGGCCGCCTCGTCGGCGCTCAGCGCGGACGTATCGATGCGCAGATCCGGCTTTTCGGGCCGCTCATAGGCAGAGCCGATGCCGGTGAAGTTCGGAATCCGGCCGGCACGGGCCTTCTTGTAGAGCCCCTTGGGGTCGCGCTGTTCGGCGACCTCCAACGGCGTGTCGATATGAACGAGGAAGAATTCGCCATCGGGCACCAGGTCGCGCGCCAGCCGCCGCTCGGCGCGGAACGGCGAAATGAAGGAGACGAGCGTGATGAGGCCCGCTTCGGTCATCAGCCGCGCGACCTCGGCGACCCGGCGGATGTTCTCGACGCGGTCGGCATCGGAAAAGCCCAGATCCTTGTTCAGCCCGTGCCGCACATTGTCGCCGTCGAGCAGCATGGTGTGCGCCTGGTTGGCGGCGAGTTTCTTCTCGACAAGATTGGCGATCGTCGACTTGCCCGATCCCGAAAGGCCGGTGAACCAGACGACGCAAGGGCGCTGGCCCTTCATCTGTGCCCGTTCGATTTTGCCGATGTCGGTGGCCTGCCAGTGGATGTTGTCGGACCGGTTGAGCGCATGATGGATCATGCCCATGCCGACGGTCGCATTGGTCAGCTTGTCGATCAGGATGAAACCGCCGGTCTCGCGATTGTCGTCATAGGGGTCGAACGCGATCGTCCGGTCGAGCGTGACCGGGCATACGCCGATTTCATTCAGAGCCAGGTCCCGCGCGGGTTCCTCAGCGAGCGTGTTGATGTCCACGCGGTGTTTGGGCGGGCCGAGCGTTGCCTGCGCGGTGCCGCTGCCGGTCTTGATCTGGTAGGCGCGGCCCGGGAACATCTTCTCGTCCGCCATCCAGATGATCGTCGCCTCGAACCGGTCGCCGGTCTGCGCCGGCGCGCCCGTGCCGACGATCATGTCGCCGCGCGAGACGTCGATCTCGTCGGCCAGCGTCAGCGTCACCGACTGGCCCGCGACGGCGCCCTGCGCATCGTCATTGGCGCCAATGACACCGGTCACCGTGCTCTGCCGACCGGAGGGCAGGACCGTGACCGGATCGCCCACACCGACGAAGCCGCCGGCAATCTGGCCGGCAAAGCCGCGGAAATCGAGGTTCGGACGGTTGACCCACTGGACAGGCAGCCGGAACGGCTTGTCGGACCGGTCGCCGCCGATCTCAACCTGTTCGAGATGGTCCATCAGCGTTGGACCGTCATACCAGGGCATGGAAGCGCCGGGTTCGATGACATTGTCGCCTTCAAGCGCCGAGATGGGGATCGCCGTGATATCGGGCTCGGTGCCCAGCGCACGCGCGAGCAGGCGGTATTCGCGCTCGATCCGGCGGAAGACGGCCGCGTCATAATCGACGAGATCCATCTTGTTGACGGCGACGACGATGTTGCGGATGCCCAGACGCGAAACGATGAAGGAGTGGCGGCGCGTCTGGGTCAGGATGCCCTTGCGCGCATCGACCAGAATGATCGCCAGATCGGCGGTGGAAGCGCCGGTCGCCATGTTGCGCGTATATTGCTCATGGCCCGGCGTATCGGCGACGATGAATTTGCGCTTTTCGGTCGAAAAGAAGCGGTAGGCGACATCGATCGTGATGCCCTGTTCGCGTTCGGAGGCCAGCCCGTCGACCAGGAGCGCCAGATCGAGCCGGTTGCCCTGCGTGCCCGACTTGCGCGAATCCGCATAGAGCGCGTCGAGCTGGTCCTCGAAAACGAGCTTGGATTCATAGAGCAGCCGGCCGATCAGCGTCGACTTGCCGTCATCCACGCTGCCGCAGGTCAGGAAGCGCAGGAGCGATTTCTGTTCGTGCGATTTCAGGTAGGCCGCAATGTCATCGGCCGCCAGATCGGATGCATAGTGGGCCATCAGAAATAGCCTTCCTGCTTCTTCTTCTCCATGGATGCCGATTGGTCATGATCGATGGCCCGGCCCTGCCGTTCGGATGTCGTCGCCAGCAGCATTTCCTGGATGATGTCGAGCAGGCTCGTCGCCTCGCTCTCGACGGCGCCGGTCAAGGGGTAGCAGCCGAGCGTGCGGAAGCGGACATGTCTGGTCTGCGGCACTTCGTTGGGATGCAGCGGGATACGCTCGTCATCGACCATGATCAGCATACCATCGCGCTGGACCACGGGCCGGGGCGCGGCGAAGTAAAGCGGCACCAGTTCGATCCCCTCGCGGTGGATGTATTGCCAAATGTCGAGCTCGGTCCAGTTGGACAACGGAAAGACGCGGATCGATTCGCCCGGTCGCTTTCGGGGATTGTAGAGCTTCCACGGCTCGGGCCGCTGGTTCTTGGGGTCCCAGCGATGGTCGGCGGTGCGGAACGAGAAGACGCGCTCCTTGGCGCGGGATTTTTCCTCGTCGCGCCGCGCGCCGCCGAAGGCCACGTCGAACCTGTGCAGATCGAGCGCCTGGCGCAGGGCCTGCGTCTTCATCACATCGGTGTGTACCGACGAGCCGTGGGTGAACGGATTGATGCCCTGCGCCAACCCTTCCTGATTGGTGTGGACGATCAGCTCCATGCCGGTCTCGTCCGGAATCCGGTCGCGGAACGCGATCATCTCGCGAAATTTCCAGGTCGTATCGATGTGCATCAGGGGAAAGGGCGGCGGCGCCGGATAGAACGCTTTTTGCGCCAGATGCAGCATCACCGCCGAATCCTTGCCGATCGAATAGAGCATGACCGGGTTTTCCGCCTCGGCCACCACTTCACGCATGATGTGGATGGCTTCGGCTTCCAGACGGTCAAGATGCGTCAGGGTCGACATGGCGGTTTCCTTCGGTGTCAGGTGCCGGTGCCGGCGGATTTACCCATGCAGCGTGCGCGCGCTCCGGGCGACGAGGCGATGAAATCGGGGTTGCGGTATCCGGGTTTGCCGTAGGCGAGCGGCTGGCCGTCGGCGGTCACCACTTCGCCGCCTGCGGCAGCGAGTACCGCATGGCCGGCAGCGGTGTCCCACTCCATGGTCGGGCCGAAGCGCGGATAGATGTCAGCCTTGCCCGCGGCCAGCACACAGAATTTGAGCGACGAGCCGGCGGTGATGCAGCTTTCGATCGCATGGTCTCGCAGGAAGGCGCGCGTCGCGGCGGAATCGTGAAACCGGCTCGCAAGCGCCACCAGGTCGCTGTCGTCGCCGCACGGGCGCACCTTGAGCGCGGTGCGTATGTCGCGCTCGCACAGTTCCTCGGCATTCGCGCCCGGTTCGGCGATGAACAGGCGCCCAAGCGCCGGCGCATGGACGATGCCGGCCACCGGAACGCCGCCTTCGACCAAGGCGATGTTGATCGTGAATTCGCCGGTCCTGCGGATGAACTCCTTGGTGCCGTCGATCGGGTCGACCAGAAAGAAACGATGGGCGCCGCGCGCCGCTTCGAGACTGGCCACGCGCTCCTCGCTGACGACCGGGATCGCCGGATAGGCCTTTTGCAAGGCCGAGACGACGATCTCGTCGACGGCGATGTCGGCTTCGGTCACAGGTGTGCAATCGGCCTTGCGGCGCACCTCGATGTCGCCCGAATAGACCTCAAGCGCCGCGCGGCCGGCGCGGCGGACGGTGGGTATCAGCGATGTCAGCATGATCGTGCTCATGGTGGTTGATTGGCAAATGCCCATCGCGTTCCGTCAGGTGACGCAATGGGTAGACGCTTGTCGGCGCCGTGGCGAAGTCTGAACGTCTAACCGGCCGGCCTTCGGAGAAATATTCTTCCGGACCGGTCATCGGATGCGTTACGCCGACCGCGCCCGGATATCGTCGATGGCGTCGAGCACCGCCTCCGGCGTTGCCGGCGTCCGCAGGTTGGGCGACAGTCCCGGCTCGCCGCAGGAGGCGACCGCGTCTCTCAGCGCCAGCCAGACCGAGACGGCCAGCATCAGCGGCGGTTCGCCGACGGCTTTGGAGCGGAAGACGGTTTCCTCTGCGTTCGGCGCGCTTTCGAGGATCGCGACGTTGAAATCCGGCGGCACATCGCGCGAGCCGGGGATCTTGTAGGTCGATGGGCCGACCGTGCGAAGCCGGCCCTTGTCGTCCCACCACAACTCCTCGCAGGTCAGCCAGCCCATGCCCTGGACGAAAGCGCCCTCGATCTGGCCGAGATCGATGGCGGTGTTCAGCGAGGCGCCGCAATCCTGCAATATGTCGGCGCGCAGGCAACGGTTCTCGCCGGTCAGCGTGTCGATGGCGACTTCGGCGACCGCCGCGCCATAGGTGAAATAGAAGAACGGCCGGCCCTTCATCGCCTTGCCGTCCCAGTGGATTTTCGGCGTCGCATAATGGCCGGCCTCGGACAGCGAGACGCGCTCGGCCCAGCTCATCCGCGCCAGTTCGGCAAAGGAAATCGACCTGTTTCCGGCATGCACCCGGCCTTCGCGGAAGACGATCTCGTCTTGGGGCACATCGAAGTGCCTGGCCGCGACCG
The DNA here is from genome assembly GCF_965223445.1 of Oceaniradius stylonematis. Lineage (NCBI taxonomy): Bacteria > Pseudomonadati > Pseudomonadota > Alphaproteobacteria > Hyphomicrobiales > Ahrensiaceae > Oceaniradius > Oceaniradius stylonematis. The sequence goes on along the minus strand of NZ_OZ244994.1, from coordinate 2,936,589 downwards.
GCGTCATGCGATCGCGGATGGCGGTCGCGGCCTTGAAGGCGGCCATGCCGTTCAAATCCGAGCCGGTCGATGCGGCGGTCGGCGACGTGTTGGGCACCTTGCCGGTGTGCGTCGCGGTGATCTTGACCGCCTCGATGTCGAGCTGGAAAACCTCGGCGACGACCTGGGCGACCTTGACGAACAGGCCCTGCCCCATCTCGGTGCCGCCATGGTTCAGATGCACCGAACCGTCCTGATAGACATGGACCAGCGCGCCCGCCTGGTTGAGCGAGGGCAGGTTGAAGGAAATGCCGAACTTGACCGGCATCATCGCCAGGCCGCGCCGGATCACCGGATCGGTGGCGTTGTGCGCATCGATCTCGGCGCGGCGGTGCTGCCATTGCGCCGATTGCAGCACCAGATCGGTGACTTCGACGAGCCGGTTCTGCTCGACAGGCTGGCCGTATGGCGTCGTCTCGCCGGTATCCGGCCCGTAATAGTTGATGGCGCGGACGCGGTTTGGGTCCATCTCCAGTTCACGCGCGATCTGGTCGATCATCGCCTCTGAGGTGATCACCCCTTGCGGCCCGCCAAAGCCGCGAAAGGCGGTGTTGGAGACCGTGTTTGTCTTGCAGGCATGGCCGACAAAGCGCGCGGCAGGGAAATGATAGGCATTGTCGGTGTGGGTCAGCGACCGCGTGATCACGGGTCCGGTCAGATCCGCGGTGTTGCCGGCGCGCGCGAGATATTCGACATCGGCGCCGACGATGCGGCCCTCATCGGTCACGCCGATCCGCCATTTCGACACCATGTCGTGGCGTTTTCCCGTCGCCGACATGTCGGCGGACCGCTTCAGCCGCATCCTGACCGGCCTGCCGGTCTTGCGCGCCAACAGCGCGGCCGCGCAGGCGATGATCGTCGCCTGGCTTTCCTTGCCGCCAAAGCCGCCGCCCATGCGCCGCACCTGCACGTCGACGGCGTTCGCAAAGCCGCCCAGAACATGCGCCACATGGTGCTGCACCTCGGTGGGGTGCTGGGTCGAGGAATGGACGGTCATGTCGCCATCCTCGCCCGGAATGGCATAGGCGATCTGGGTTTCGAGATAGAAGTGATCCTGCCCGCCGATCTCCAGCCGGCCTTCGACGATGCGGTCGGCCTTTTCGAGCGCAGCATCGACATCGCCGGAGGCCAGCCGCTGCGGCGCGATGACGTGATCGCCGCGCGCATGGGCCTCTTCGATGTCAAGTACGGGCGTCTCTTCCGTCAGATCGAATTGCACGGCATGCGCGGCGCGCACCGCCTGCTCGAAGGTTTCGGCGGCCACGGCGCCAACGGGCATGCCGATGTAATCGAGCGCGCCGTCCGCGAACATCGGCTCACCCGAAAGGATCGGCGCGATGTCATTGTGGCCGGGTATGTCGCCAGCGGTGACGATCGCGACAACACCGTCCATCGCGGCCGCCTCGGATGCATCGACGCCGTTGAGCGTGCCCTTCGCCACCGGCGACAGGATCAGCGCGGCATGGAGCGTGCCGGGCATGTCGGCCATGTCATCGATATAGACGGCCTGGCCGCTGACGTGTTTCTTCGCGCTGTCATGGGCGATGCCCTTGCCGACGACGGCTCGGTGGACCGGCTGGACGTGCTCGTTCACAGCGCCATCACCTCCACGGTTTCGCCGGCCACATCGCGGGCCAGCCGTTCGATCAGGTTCGCGGCGACGCGCTGCCGGTAGACGGCCGAGCCGCGCCAGTCGGTCAAGGGTTTGAAGTCCGCAGCCAGCGCTTTTCCGGCCTCGCGCGCGGTTTCAGGCGTCAAGACCTTGCCGCGCAAGGCGGCTTCGGCGTTCGGCGCGCGTGTGGGGATTGCCGCCATGCCGCCATAGGCGATGCGGATATCGGCAACTGTTCCGTTGTCCATCGCAAGCCAATAGGCGCCGCACACCGTCGAGATGTCCTGGTCATAGCGCTTGGAGATCTTGTAGGTCCGCATGGTTTCACCGACCTTCGCGCGCGGCACGGTGACGCTTGCGATCACTTCATCGGCACGCAGCTGGGTCTTGCGGTAATCGAGAAAGAAGTTCTCGAGCGGCATCGTCCGCTCTCCGTCTTCAAGCGAAACGAGCGTGATGGTCGCGCCGAGCGCGATCAGTGCGGGCGGGCCGTCACCGATCGGGCTGGCGGTGCCGATATTGCCGCCAATCGTGCCCATGGACCGGATCTGCGTCGAGCCGAAACGGCGGATGAGCGTGGCGAAGGAGGGATAGTCCTGGCCGACTGCATCGAGCACCTCTTCCCACGTGATCGCCGCGCCGAACGTCCAGTGATCGTCATCGGTTTCGATGCGGCGCAGCTCGGCGACATGGCCGGTGGTGATCGTTTCCGGCCAACGGGTTTCGTAACCGGCCAGCGGTACGCCCAGATCTGTTCCGCCGGCGAGCAGTACCGCATCGGGGTGGTCACGCCGCAGCATCAGCAGGCCCCGCAGATCGCGCGGCCTGTGAGCCGTCGCGCCGCCCGCATCGGTGTGCGACGTCACAAGGTTCTCATCGACCGCCGGCGCCGGTTCGATGCGAACGCGCGCGGCAGCGGCCTTCGCCGCATCGACGATTGGCCGGTACCCCGTGCAGCGGCAAAGATTGCCCGCCAGAGCGTCGTGGATCGCGCCCTCGTCGGGGTCGGGATTGCGCGCCAGAAGGCCCGTCAACGCCACGGCGATGCCAGGCGTGCAGAAGCCGCACTGAGAAGACCCGTTCTTGGCCATCTCGTCCTGCACGGCGTTGAGCACGGCACCCTCGCCGGCCAGCCCCTCGACGGTGACGATCTCGCCGCCATCGATCTGCGCCACCGACATGATGCAGGAATTGGCGGCCAGCATCGGCGCTTCTGCATCACCGCCACGCCTGAACAGAATCGTGCACGCACCGCAATCGCCCTCGGCGCAGCCTTCCTTTGTGCCCTTGCGGCCCAGATGATCGCGCAGCAGGTCGAGCACGGTCGTATCGGGCCGGACCTCGGTGGCCACAGGCTGCCCGTTGAGAACAAAGGCGGTGTGGGTCGTCATATGTGCTCCTCGCGCCGGCACCGGGTTGGTTCGGTTGCCGGATCGTCTGACGGACAATGTGTACTTTGGTTGAAGGCGAGCGCAAGGCGGCACCCGAAAAAGCGTCGCCGGTTTCCGCCCGGCTTTTGCACCGCACTTTCGCGCCGCGCCGATCGGTCGTATAGGACGACCCGCACGACCTGCCGAAAGGCGACAACAGCAAAGCGCCGCGCGTGAGCCAATCCCCTTCCTTTTCGCTGGGTTTCGAACCGCACTATGGCGAGGCGGTTCCGGTGACCGCCGGCGTGGCGCGCATCACCGCCAACAATCCCTCCGCCTTCACCTTTCGCGGCACCAACAGCTATCTGATCGGCGCCGAGACGCTTGCGGTCATCGATCCCGGTCCGGACGATCCGGAACATCTGCAAGCGCTTCTCCGGGCCATCGATGGCCGCCCTGTCAGCCATATCGTCATCACCCATACGCATGCCGACCATTCGCCCCTTTCACGCAAGCTGCGCGATCTGACCGGCGCGGCGATCGTCGGTGCGGCCGTCCATCACGCCGCCCGCGACCTGCATATCGGCGAGATCAATCCGCTCGATGCGGCGGCCGACCGCGAGCATGTGCCGGACCGGACACTGAAGCATGGCGAAACCGTCGAAGGCGACGGCTGGCGGCTGGAAACGATTGCGACACCGGGCCATGCGGCGAACCATCTGGCATTTGCGCTTTCGGGCACCGGCACGGTTTTTACGGGCGACCACATCATGGGCTGGGCGACGTCGATCGTCGCGCCCCCGGACGGAGCGATGAGCGACTATATGGCGTCGCTTGACGCAATGGCCCGGCGCGGGGACACGGACCGTCTCTATCTGCCCGGTCATGGCGGGGCGATCGACAACCCGGCCCCCTTCGTGCGCGGGCTCAAGACGCACCGCAAGATGCGCGAACGGGCGATCCTTGAACGTCTGCGCGCCGGCGACCGGACGATCCCGGCCATGGTGGCCAACATCTACCGGGACACCGACCCGCGCCTGCACGGCGCTGCCGGCCTGTCCGTTCTTGCCCATCTGGAAGACATGGTGGCGCGGGAGCTCGTGCGCACCGACGGACCGCCGGCCATCGGCGGAGACTTTGAGCCGGCGTGAGCGGGCCGGTCAGGGCTCGGCAATCCCGATCATCTCATAGTCGACATCGGCGAGAAAGCGACGGACGATGCCCGCACTGATGCCGAGATCGTGCCGCAGATGCGGCATGCGCGCGCGTACGTCGACGAAGGTCGTCTCGCCCTCGTCCGTCGTCCGGACCACGATCTGCACCGGCATGTTCAGCACAGGCGTCTTGTAGGCATATTCGACGAACAGTTCGTCATCGGCGCCGATCCGGCCGCGGCCGCGAACCCGCTGCCAGCCAAGGGTTTCGGCGACTTCGGTGACGACGCCGTCGGTGGCGTCGAGCGGTGCCTTGAACCTTGTTCCGAGCAGTTCGGGATAGCCATCGTGCAGGCGGCCGGCGACCACGGCCGGCGCCCCGGTGCCATGGGCACGCCGCTCGGAGGCAAAGACCGGCGGATCGATCAGGTCCGTCGAGACGTCCGATAAGGCGGGCCGCAGAGCCCATGCGAGTGCGGCAATCGCATAAAGGACGACGAACGGCATCAAGAGAAAAAGAGCCCATGACAGACGGCGGCCGCCGCGGGTTCCATGCACCCACAGGCTGCGCAGGCCAAAGGCGAACAGCAACAGCCCCAAAAGGCACAGCAAGCCGCACAGCGCCACAAGGACAAGCAGAGTGGGCGTGTCGATCAGCGTGCCGCGATGGGCCAGAATGGAAAGCCCGGCCAGGACCGGCAGGAACACCGCCAGGTTGAGAGCCCATCGCGCGGAGCGCGATGGCCTGCGGCTCGGCAATGTCGCTGTCAGCAGCATGGCTGGCTCTCAATCCGTGCGCCGATGCCCGACCGGCTTTCACGCAGCGTTACCGCCTTGTCGCGCAAAGTTAAAGGCGGGCGTGCCGTTTGCCGCACAATGGCCGCGCAGCGCGGCAAGTCTGATCCCGGCTGCGGGGCGTGCGGCAGGAGGTACCCGATGACTGCAACCCTATCGGCACGCGCCGAAACCGGCGACGCGGTCGCGCGCGCCATCTCGCTCAAGCAGATCGAGTTCGAACTAGCGATGGCATCGGCGGACATCGTGTCCGAGGGATTCGAGTCCAGCGTGCGCGCCGCCTGCGCCGCATGCGGGCTGACCTTCCTGTTCAACCTGCCGGTGTTCGACGATCCCGACGCCCAGCGCGTGGCGGCCGCCGCCTGGCAGGAGGCCGACGACGCCTCGCCCCAATTTGCCTTCGTCACGCTCGATCGTGACGGCGCGGCTGTTGCCGTCAGCGCACAATGCACCTGCCTTGACCATGGCGCCGCCGTCGCGCTGGCCTGGTACGATCTGATCGAGACGGCTCGGTGACGCCCTGAAGATCAAAGCGTTCCGCGGTTGGCGCGGATCGCCGCCTGCGCCGCCGCAAGACGCGCGACGGGGACGCGATAGGGCGAGCAAGAGACATAGTCGAGCCCGATTTCCTCGCAAAACGCGATGGATTCGGGGTCGCCGCCATGTTCGCCCGTGATCGCCATGACGATGCCGGGATGGGCAGCGCGCCCCTTGTCGACCGCCATGCGGATGATCTCGCCGACGCCTTCGCGGTCCAGATTGATGAACGGATCGCGTTCGATGATCCCTTCCTCGAGGTATCGCGTCAGGAAATGCGAGGCATCGTCGCGCGAGATGCCCAGCGTCGTCTGGGTCAGATCGTTGGTGCCGAAGGAGAAGAAATCGGCGGCGCCGGCGATCAGATCGGCGCGGATCGCCGCGCGCGGCAATTCGATGATACACCCCACAAGATGGCGGATGTCGCTGTCATGCCGGCTCTTGGCATCGGCGGCGATCGCGTCGATGCGCTCGCGCAGGTGGCGCAACTCGGCATAATAGGCGACCAGAGGGACGACGATTTCGGGGACGACCGGCGCGCCGCTCCGTTCGCCGGCGATGATAGCCGCTTCGATGATGGCGCGGGTCTGCATTTCGGCAATCTCCGGATAGCAGATCGCCAGGCGGGCGCCGCGATTGCCGAGCATCGGGTTGATCTCGTGCAACTCGTCGGCGCGGCGGCGCAAATCATCGACGGCCATGCCCATCTCTTCGGCCACCCGGCCAAGTTCTTCATCGTCGTTGGGCAGGAACTCCTGCAGCGGCGGATCGAGCAGACGGATGGAAACCGGAAGACCGGCCATCTTCTCAAACAGCGCCACGAACGTGTCGCGATGGATCGGCAGCAGACGGTCCAGAACGAGCCGGCGGCTGCGCTCGTCGGGTGCCATGATGGTCTCGCGCATCACCTGAAGGCCGTCGCCTTCGAGGAACACGTTCTCGGTCCGCACGAGCCCGATGCCCTCGGCGCCGAAGCCGCGCGCAACCTCGGCATCGTTCAGGGCGTCGGCATTGGCGCGCACGCGCATGCGGCGGATCGAATCGGCCCATTCCATGAGCGTGGCGAAATCGCCGGACAGCGGACGCTGGACCATGGGCAGTTCGCCGAGCAGCACCTCGCCGGCGGCACCGTCGAGTGTCAGAAAATCGCCTTCGCGGACGGTGATGGCGCCTGCGCGCATCGTCCGTCGCGCCGGGTCGATGCGCACCATGGATGCGGCGGTGATGCAGGGTTTGCCCATGCCGCGCGCAACCACGGCGGCGTGCGAGGTCATGCCGCCGCGCGTCGTAACGATGCCCTCGGCGGCCACCATGCCGTGAATGTCGTCGGGGCTGGTCTCGGGCCGGACGAGGATCACCGGCTTGCCGTCGGCCTTTGCCGCCTCGGCCGCCGTCGACGAAAACACGACCATGCCCGCCGCCGCGCCCGGCGAAGCCGGCAGACCGCGCGCAAAGACCTGCCGCTTGGCGTCGGGATCGACGCTGGGGTGAAGCAGCATGTCCAGAAGGGCGGGATCGACATGCAGGATCGCGTCCTCGCGGCTGATCGTCCCTTCGCCGGCCAGTTCGACGGCGATCCGGATGGCGGCATCGGCGGTGCGCTTGCCCTTGCGCGTCTGCAACAGCCACAGCGTGCCGTCATCGACGGTGAACTCGATGTCCTGCATGTCGCCGAAATGGGCTTCGAGCCGTTCGCCGAGCGCGTTGAGTCGCTCGAACGCCTCGGGCATGCGTTCGCTCATGGCGTGACCGTCATGATGACCGGTGGGCAGCAGCGGGTCGGGCGTGCGGATGCCGGCGACGACGTCTTCTCCCTGCGCATTGACCAGATATTCGCCGAACACACGCTTTTCGCCCGTCGAGGGGTGGCGCGTGAAGGCGACCCCTGTCGCCGAGTTTGTGCCCGAGTTTCCGAACACCATCGCCTGCACCGTGACGGCGGTGCCCCAGTCGTCGGGAATGGCGTGCAGCGCGCGGAACGTCACGGCGCGCGGATTTTTCCAGCTTTCGAAGACAGCGCCGATCGCGCCCCAGAGCTGGGCGTGCACATCCTGCGGGAACGGTTCGTCCATGTCGCCGATGATCGCCGCCTTGTAGGCATCGACAAGCGCGCGCAGCGCATCGGCGTCAAGTTCATTGTCGCGCCCGACACCGGCCTTGTCGCGCGCCGCGTCCAGAAGCTCCTCGAACACGCCGTCCTCGACGCCGATGACGACGGTCGCATACATCTGGATGAAGCGGCGATAGCAGTCATAGGCGAAGCGCGCGTCGCCGGTGCGCCCGGCCAGCGCCTCGACGGTATCGTCGTTGAGGCCGAGATTGAGGATCGTGTCCATCATGCCCGGCATGGAGACACGCGCGCCCGAGCGGACCGAAACGAGGAACGGGTCCGGACCGGAGCCGAACGTCTTGCCGAGCAGCGCGGCGGTTTCGGCCAGTGCGTTTTCGACCTGCGTTTTCAGGCCGTCGGGAAAGCGGCGACCTGCCGCGAGATAGTCCCGGCAGACTTCGGTGGTGATGGTGAACCCGGGCGGGACCGGAAGGCCGACGCGGCTCATTTCGGCAAGGTTGGCGCCCTTGCCGCCGAGCACATCCTCGCCGATCCCCTCCGGCGGAACGCGGCCGGGAGCAAAGCTGTAAACCAGATCGTGTGCCACGCGCGTGTCCAAGCGGCTCCCCCTTTCGGAGCGCCTTGTTACCGCATCGCACCATCGAGCGCCATGTGTCTTTTGGGTGCGCACGAAGGCCGACCCAACCGGCCGGTCAACTGGCCTCGCGCAGTTCCTCGGCGGCGGTCAGATCGACCGAGACGAGCTGGCTGACGCCCTGCTCGGCCATGGTCACGCCGAACAGACGATTCATCCGCGCCATGGTGATCGGATTGTGGGTGATCAGGACAAAGCGCGTGTCGGTCTGCGCGGCCATCTCGTCCATCAGGTCGCAGAAGCGCTCGACATTGTGGTCGTCGAGCGGCGCATCGACCTCGTCGAGCACGCAGATCGGCGCGGGATTGGTCAGGAAGACAGCGAAGATCAGCGCCATGGCGGTCAGCGCCTGCTCGCCGCCCGACAGGAGCGTCATCGTCTGCGGCTTCTTGCCCGGCGGACGGGCCATGATCTCGAGACCGGCTTCCAGCGGATCGTCGCTCTCGACCAGTTGCAGTTCTGCCGTGCCGCCGCCGAACAGATGCGTGAACAGGCGCGTGAAATGGTCCTGGACCACATCGAAGGCGGCGATCAGCCGTTCGCGGCCCTCCTTGTTGAGCGAAGAAATGGCCGACCGCAGCTCGGCAATTGCCGCAATCACGTCGTCGCGCTCGCCGGTCAGCGCCTGGTGCCGCTCGGACAGTTCGGTCTGCTCCTCCTCGGCACGCAGATTGACCGCACCCAGACGCTCGCGCTCCACCTTCAGCCGCTCAAGCCGGCGTTCGAGCGGCTCCATCTCGGGCAAGGGTTCGTCCGCGGAAAGGCCGGCGGCGGCAAACGCCTCGTGCGGGGCGCAATCGAGCGCCTCGGTGATGCGCGTTTCGGCATCCTTCCGGCGTTCGGCAGCGGCGGCCAGCCGTTCCTCGGCGCGGGCACGGCGTTCGCGCCCTTCCGAAAGCGTGGCAATAGCCTCGGCCGCCGCCTTGTCGGCGGTCGCGGCATCGCCTTCCGCCTTCGCCAAGGCGTCGCCGGCGCGGGCGCGTTGCTGTTCGGCCTGCTCGATCCGCCGCACAAGCTCGCGCCGCTTGGCCGCCTGCTCGTCGGGCGTCTCGGCGATATCGTTCAGCGCCTTCCGGGTGTCGGCGTCGCGCTGGGCCAGCGCTGCGATCTGGGTCTCGGCACTTTTTGCCCGGGCAATCCAGCTCGCACGCTCACGCTCGATCGCGGTGAGCCGCTGGTGCCGCGCCTGCCGGTCGCGTGCGACGCCGCCATGTTCGGTACGCGCCTCGGCCAACGCCGCGCGTCCCTCCGCAACGGTCGCCTGGATGCGGCCGATCTCGGCGTCGAGGCCCGAGACATCGGGCTCGGCGGCCAGGGCGCGCTCAGCTTCGCCCAGCGTTCCGACGGCTTCGTCGCGGTCCGATGCCAGATGCTGCAGGCTCTCTTCCACCACCGCGCGGCGGCGCGTCAGGTCTCCGGCGGCGCGTTCGGCGGCTGCCAGCGCCTCGCGCGCCGAACGCGCCTCGTCCTGCGCGGCGCGAACCGCATTGCGCGCCGCGCGCTCGGCATCGACGGCGGTGGCGGTGGCTGTTTCCGCGTCGGCGATCCGGCCTTTGACCGCATCATGGTGGGTCCGGGCGGCTGCGATCTCCCGTTCGAGTTCGGCCAACCTATTCTTCTGCGACAGGCGCTGTGCGGCGGCGGTGGGTGCATCGGCAGCGGCGCGATAGCCGTCCCAGCGCCACAGCGCGCCATCGCGCGTCACAAGCCGCTGGCCCGGCGCCAGGCGCGCGGCGAGCGCTTCACCCTCGGCATCCCCGGTAACGACACCGATCTGCGCCAGCCGTCGTGCCAGCGCGGGGGCGCCGCGCACATGGCTGCCAAGCGGCGTGCAGCCGGCGGGCAGCGCCGGATCGTCAGGACCGAGCTCGGCACCCGCCCAATGGGCGGGCGCACCGGGATCGAGCGGGGCATCCAGTTCATCGCCGAGCGCGGCGCCCAACGCGGTCTCGAACCCCTTGTCCACGTCCAGCGCCTCGATGACGCCCCGGAACAGGCCGGCATCGCCGGCATTGAGCAGTTTGGCGATGGTCCGCGCCTCGGCCTCGAGCGCGCCAAGCGCATCACGTGCGGAGGCCAGATCCGGCCGGAGCGCGGTCTCGGCAGCCCGCGCGGCCTGCACGATCTTTTCCGCCTCCGACGCCCGCTGCTCGGCATCTGCGACTGCCGCGTCGGCGGCTTCAACGCCCGCCTGCTTCTCCGCCGGATCGGCCAATGCCGCAATCCGGTCGGACAGCGAGGACAATTCGGTCTCGGCAGCGGCGCGATCCCGGTCGAGCCGGTCGCGGCGTTCGGCGCTTTCGCGGATGCGGCGTTCAAGTTGCACACGAAGGGCTGCCGTTTCCGCCCGCGACTCGGTGGCCCGCGCCAGCGCGCCTTCGCTTTGCTCCAGCGCCAGACGGGCCGTTTCGACCTTTTCGGCAAGCGAGGCTTCGCGCGCTTCCTCGCCGGCTTCGGCCTCGTTCAGCCTGTCACTTTCGGCATCGAGCGCGGCGAGCATGCCGGCATTTTCCTCGGTCAGCCGCGTCTCGCGCGCCATGTCGGCAGCGAGCTGATCGAGCCGCTGTTCGTATTCGCGCTTGCGCGCGGCGAGCCGCTCGGCCTCCGCGTCGAGCTGGTCGCGGGCGATCGTCAGACGCTGGAAAGCGGCGGCTGCGGCGGCCTCGGCTTCACGCAGTCCGGGCAACGCCTTTTGCGCGACCGCCTGCAGCCGCGCCGCTTCCATCTGGGCCTGTGCCCGTTCGGCGACTTCCGCCGTCGCTTCGGACAATGCCGACTGCGCCTCTGCCTCGGCGGACTTGGCCTGCACCCATTTGAGATGCAGCAGCGTCGCCTCGGCGGCGCGAATGTCGCGCGATAACGTGCGGAACCGGTTGGCCTGCCGTGCCTGCCGCTTGAGGCTGTCGATCTGCGTTTCCAGTTCGGCAACGACATCGTCGAGCCGTTCGAGATTGGTTTCGGCGGCGCGCAGGCGCAGTTCCGCCTCGTGGCGGCGTGAGTGCAGGCCGGAGATGCCGGCCGCCTCCTCCAGAAGCGCGCGGCGGGCCTGCGGCTTGGCCTGGATCAGTTCACCGATCCGGCCCTGGCCGACCATGGACGGCGAGCGCGCGCCGGTGGACTGGTCGGCGAACAGAAGCTGCACGTCGCGGGCGCGGGCGTCGCGGCCATTGATCTTGTAGGCCGAACCGGCTTCGCGCTCGATCCGTCGGGTCACCTGAAGGCTGTCATCGCCATTGAAGGCTGCCGGCGCGGTGCGGCCCGAATTGTCGAGGAACAGCGACACTTCAGCCATGTTGCGCGACGGGCGCGTGGCCGAACCCGAGAAGATGACATCGTCCATCCCCGAGGCGCGCATGTTCTTGTATGAGCTTTCGCCCATGACCCAGCGCAGCGCCTCGACAAGGTTGGACTTGCCGCAACCGTTGGGGCCGACAACGCCTGTCAGCCCGCCTTCAATGATGAATTCGGTCGGTTCGACGAAGGATTTGAAGCCGGTCAGGCGGAGCTTGTCAAAGCGCAAGGCGGGCCCTCCCGCGATGCGCGCGCCTTCGCGCCGACCGAAGCCGGCGTTCAGAGAAGCTGATCGATGATGGCCGACATCTCTTCAACCGAGAGCGCTCCGGTATATTTGCTACCGTTGATGAAGAAGGTCGGGGTCGCGTTGACGCCGAATTCTTCGGCCCCGCGCGTGCGGATCGCATTCACATCATTCAGAAGCTGCTGATCGGTCAAGCAGGCTTCGAAGGTCTCTTGTGTAAAACCGGCCAGTTTGGCGATGTTTTCCAGCGGTGCACGCGCATTTTCCGCACGCGCCCAGATGCCCTGCTGCTCAAACAGCACGTCGATCATCGGAAAGTAGCCGTCGTTGGGCGCACAGCGCGCCAGCATGAAGGCTGCCGCGGCGCGCGGGTCGAACGGAAATTCGCGCAGCACCAGACGGGCCTGACCCGTGTCGACGTATCTTTCCTTGATAACCGGCCAGGTGTCATTGTGGAAATTGGCGCAATGGCCGCAGGTCATCGACGCATATTCGACGATCGTGACCGGCGCATCGGGATCGCCCTTGGTCATCTCCGGAAGCGGGCCGGGCTCGAGCAGCTTGTCCATGTCGACCTCGCCTTGCGCGGCCGGCGCCTCCTGGGCCCAGGCAAGCGATGGCAATGCGACAAGAGCTACGGGAACTCCGGCCAGCACGCGCAGGGTCGAGCGGCGGGTCGGAAGGAACGGGTCGGCCATCGAGAGCTCTCCTTTGAACATGGTACGCAACGCTATAGCCCGACGAATCGGGTGCCAACATGGCACATCTCGCCGCGTTTTCGCAGCGCCGATAACATATGCGTTACCGATGGCACCCTGCCGCATCGTCACCGGTCGCGCTATCGTGATGTTCGTTCAAGACCGGAGACACGCGCATGCCGAACTGGCCCGCACTCGACTATCCTGCCTTTGCCGCAACCGGGCAAAGCCTGCACATGTGGACACAGATCGTCGGCAAGTTCCGCCTGGCCAACACGCCCTGGGTGAACCATTCCTGGCAGGTGCCGCTCTACGTGGATGCGCGCGGGCTGACGACGTCGCTGGTCCCGACCGCGGACGCCGGGTTCGAGGTGCGGTTCGACTTCCTCGATCATCGGCTCGATGTGCTGAGCACGTCCGGCGCACGCGAAACGGTTGAACTCGTGCCGATGTCGGTGGCCGAATTCCACGAGGCCTTCATCGCGGCGCTGGAGCGGGCCGGGGCGCCGACGCGGTTCCATGGCAGTCCGAACGAGGTGCCCGATCCGATCCCGTTCGCCGCGCAGACCGAAGCCGGCGACTACGCGCCGGAGCATGCGACCGCGTTCTGGCAGGCCATGGTCGACATAGATCGCGTCTTCACGCGGTTCCGCTCCGGTTTTCTGGGCAAGGTGTCGCCGGTGCATTTCTTCTGGGGCAGTTTCGATCTTGCCGTGACGCGGTTTTCGGGGCGCACGGCGCCGGCTCACCCGGGCGGATTCCCTGCCCTGCCGGACACGGTCACGCGCGAAGCCTATTCGCATGAAGTCTCTTCGGCCGGGTTCTGGCCCGGCGGCAACGGCATCGATGAGGCCATGTTCTTTTCTTACGCCTATCCAACCCCGGACGGCTTTTCCGATGCGTCGGTCGAACCGGATGCGGCGTACTGGCACGACCAATTGTCCGAGTTCGTTTTGGCCTATGCTGCCGTGCGCGCGGCGCCCGACCCGGATGCGGCGCTGATGGCCTTTCTCGATTCGACTTATCGCGCGGCAGCCGATCTGGCCGGCTGGGACCGGTCGGCGCTCGAATGCGCCTATGGCGAGCCGGGCGTGCCGCGCATTGCGTGAAAGTCTTATGCCGTCAGGTGGATTACGATCTGCCGGCTGTGCGGCTGGGTGCGGTGTTCGAACAAATAGAGCCCCTGCCAGGTGCCCAGGAGAAGCCGGCCCTTATCAACCGGGATAGACAGCGAGGTCGGCATCATCGCCGCCTTGATGTGGGCCGGCATGTCGTCCGGCCCTTCGGCGGTGTGCACGATATAGTTCATCGACGCGTCGTCGGATGGCGGCACGAGCCTTGCGAAGAACGCGTTCAGATCGCGCTGCACGTCCGGATCGGCGTTTTCCTGGATCAGCAATGAACACGAGGTGTGCCGCACGAAGATGGTCAGCACCGCGTCGGCTGCGGCATGGGCACGGACGAAGCGCAAGGTATCCTGGGTGAACTCGTAAAGGCCCTGACCGTTCGTGCGGATCGTCAGTGTTTCCAGCGGCATGGTTCGGCCCTCCCCTTTGCGTTCCTGTGGATGACCATCGCGCGCGCGTCGCACTGCTTGGCGGTCAGGCGCTTGTCGCGGCACTATGGCGATCTCAACCGGTGTCCGACAATGGTCAAACTGCATGAAAGCTGGCTGGCGCCGCTGCAGGCGGAGTTCGACAGCTCCTACATGGCCGATCTGCGGCAGTTTCTTGTCGCCGAAAAGGCCGCGGGCAAGCGCATCTTTCCGCCCGGCGGCGAGTGGTTTCATGCGCTCGACGCAACGCCGCTCGATCGCGTCAAGATCGTCATTCTGGGCCAGGACCCCTATCATGGGCCCGGCCAGGCGCACGGGCTTTGCTTTTCGGTACGGCCTGGCGTGCGCATCCCGCCCTCGCTGGTCAACATCTACAAGGAGATGGAGACGGATCTGGGCATTGCGCCCGCCAGCCACGGCCATCTCGAGCATTGGGCGAAACAGGGCGTGCTGCTGCTCAATGCCGTGCTGACGGTGGAAGCGCACCAGGCCGCCTCGCATCGCGGGCGCGGCTGGGAGCGGTTCACCGATGCGGTGATCCGGCTTGTGGACGCGCGCGACCAGGCGGCCGTCTTCATCCTCTGGGGCTCCTATGCGCAGAAGAAGGCGGCGTTCGTCGACCGCTCCAAGCATCTTGTGCTGAAAGCGCCGCACCCTTCGCCGCTTTCGGCCCATAACGGCTTCTTCGGCTCGAAACCGTTCTCGCAGGCCAATGCGTTCCTGGAAGCGAACGGACTGGAGCCGATCGACTGGCGGTTGCCTGAAGCCTTCTAGGGCCAGGACCCTAGGCTTGCCGGTATCCCGACAGATCGAGCTCGTAGCCGTCGATGCGTTCGGCCACCAGCACCGTGTCGAAGCCGTATCCTTCAACCGAGCGATACTGGCCATCGCCCGGTTGGCGATGCACCGTGACCTTCATGGCGTTGACATCGAAGACCCACAGTTCGGAGATCGCGAACTCGGCATAGAGCCGCGCCTTGCGGCCAAGGTCGTAGACAAGCGAGGAATCGGCCAACTCGATGGCCAGAAGGCAGGTCTCGGGCGAGAGCTTCTCCAAGCCACTCTCGGCCGGATAGACCACGAAATCGGGCTCGATGAAGGTGTCTTCGGAGAAGTAGAGCGTCGTTTCGGGAATGGTCTGCAAATGGTCCGGCAAGCCCTTGATGAGCCGCTCGTTCAGCCATTGCTTGAGATGCTCGTGGCGGATTCCCTTGGGCGACATGGGCACGATCTCCCCGCCGATCAGCTCGAACCGCTCGTCCCGGCCAAGAACACCGGCCTCGACCATGCGAACGACCTCGCTCACCGTGAACGCACGGCGCGCAAGTCCCTCGGCAGCATGGGTGACGCGGATGTTCATGCGCAGAAGATAGCGGAACGGCGGGAAACTGTCACTTCGGGCCTCGGCGCTTGCCTTGTCACACCCGCTTCACCGGCTGGCGGATGATCGTCTTGAGCTTTTCGGGGGCGACGCGGCGGGGGTCGGACAGGTAAATCTCGTGGTGATGGCCGTTCTCGGTCAGCCCGTTCTGCGGGATGAACTGCTGATGCAGCCTCGCGATGGTCGGTCCTTCGGCATCATAGGGGCCGATGTGCATGATCTGGACGCTCAATCCCTCGTCAAAGATCTCGAGCCGAAGGCTTTCGGGCGGATCGCCCAGCTTGCCGCGCGCCTTGTCGACGGCGGCGGCGAACATGGCGTCGGTAATCCAGTCCGGCTGCATGATCATCGCCGTCCATGACCATTTGTCCTTGTCGCCAGCGGTGAACGCATCCATGTCCTCGGCCCACCACAGCCCCTCGAGCGGCAGCACGCCATAGTCGCGTTCAAGCTGTTTCTTGGAGGCGAATTTCAGCGTGACTGACCGAATAGAGCCATTCGACCGCGCGTTTGTAGGCCGGCGCGGTGTTCGGGTTGCCGAACCCGTCGACCATGACAAAGCGCATCGCCGGCACTTCCACGAGCGCGAAATCCTTCGCCGAGGGCCGGTAGAGATGTTTCAGCGTCTTCTTGAAGTCGGTCTTTTCCATCGCATCATCCTCCCGGACAGGGAGACTGGCACACTGGGGCGCCGGACGCCTTGACGCCCGTCAAACCGGGACGGGCAAACAAAAAGCCCGGCGCTGGGGCCGGGCTTTGATCGCTACTGATCCAGGAAGCTGCGCAGCTTGCGTGAGCGGCTGGGGTGCTTGAGCTTTCGAAGCGCCTTGGCCTCGATCTGGCGGATGCGTTCGCGCGTGACCGAGAATTGCTGGCCGACTTCCTCCAGCGTGTGGTCGGTGTTCATGCCGATGCCGAAGCGCATGCGAAGAACGCGTTCCTCGCGCGGGGTCAGCGAGGCAAGCACGCGGGTCGTCGTCTCGCGCAGATTGGCCTGGATCGCCGCGTCGATCGGCAGCACGGCGCCCTTGTCCTCGATGAAATCGCCCAGATGCGAATCCTCCTCGTCGCCGACCGGCGTTTCGAGGCTGATCGGCTCCTTGGCGATCTTGAGGACCTTGCGCACCTTTTCGAGCGGCATGGCGAGCTTTTCGGACAATTCCTCGGGGGTCGGCTCGCGGCCGATCTCATGCAGCATCTGGCGGCTGGTGCGCACGATCTTGTTGATCGTCTCGATCATGTGCACGGGGATGCGGATGGTGCGCGCCTGGTCGGCGATCGAGCGGGTGATCGCCTGCCGGATCCACCAGGTCGCATAGGTCGAGAACTTGTAGCCGCGGCGGTACTCGAACTTGTCGACCGCCTTCATCAGGCCGATATTGCCTTCCTGGATCAGGTCGAGGAATTGCAGCCCGCGGTTGGTGTATTTCTTGGCGATCGAGATGACGAGCCGGAGGTTCGCCTCGACCATTTCCTTCTTGGCGATACGGGCCTCGCGCTCGCCCTTCTGGACCTGATTGACGATGCGGCGGAATTCGGGGATCGAAATGCCGGTCTCGGTCGCCAGTTCCTGGATCTCGGCGCGCAGTTCCTCGATCTTGCGGCGGTCCTTGCCCGCGAATTCGGACCAGGCGGGCGAGCCAAGGGACGCGACATTGGACAGCCAGTTGGGGTCGAGCTCGGTGCCCTGATACTGCTTGAGGAACTCCTCGCGGCCGACGCCATAGCTTTCGGCCAGCCGCAGCAGCTTGCCCTCGTTCTGCATCAGCCGCTTGTTGATCGCATAAAGCTGTTCGACCAGCGCGTCGATACGCTGATTGTTGAGCGACAGCAGCTTGACCTGCTCGATCAGTTCGTCCTGGAGCTGCTTGTAGCGGCGCTTCTGCGACGTGGTCAGCGTCTCGCCGTCGGCGAGCGCGTTCTCGACCTGCTGGTCCTGCAGCTTGCGCAGCTTGGCGTAGATCGAGGCGATCTTGTCGAACGAGGCCATGACGTCCTCGCGCAGTTCGGCCTCCATGGCCGCCAGCGACAGGTTGACCTCGTCCTCTTCGTCGTCCTCTTCTTCCTGGCCCTCGCCGCCGACATCGGTGATGTCGTCATGGCGGCGCGGCTGGCGCAGGGCGCGTTCCTTTTCCTCGCGCTCTTTCCGGGCCTGCTCGATCTCCTCGGGCGTGGGAACCTTCGGCGCCTGCTTGGCCTCCGGGCCCGCATAGGTCGCTTCCAGATCGATAATGTCGCGCAGGAGGATATTCTCCTCCAGCAACTCGTCGCGCCAGATGATGATCGCCTGGAAGGTGAGCGGGCTTTCGCACAGGCCGGCGATCATCGTCTCGCGGCCGGCCTCGATGCGTTTGGCGATGGCGATCTCGCCTTCGCGCGACAGAAGTTCGACGGCACCCATCTCGCGCAGATACATGCGGACCGGATCGTCGGTCCGGTCGGTGGGTTCCTTCTTCTTGGTCGTGGTCGAAACCGCCGTGCCCGATGACGTGGCCACTTCGGTCGATGTGGAGGCCTCGTCGTCGTCGTTCTGCTCGGCCTCGTCATCCTCGACGACATTGATGCCCATGTCGGACAGCATAGCCATTGTGTCCTCGATCTGCTCGGAGGTGACCTCCTGCGACGGCAGCACGGCGTTCAACTCGTCCATCGTCACATAGCCGCGCTTCTTGGCGGTTCGGATCAGCTTCTTGACGCTGTCCGCGCTGAGGTCCAGCAGCGGTCCATCGGGTCCGCCTTCGGCCGGCGCTTCAGCTTCGGTGTTTTCTTTTTCTTTTGTCGCCATTGATGTCACTGCTCCAAGATGGCGGCCCGCCGGCGCCATCGCCGTGTCAATCGCCGTCGCACTTCACCGGGGTCGCGGGGTACCCATGCGGTCTCACCAGCTAGATGATCGTGCTTAATCGTCGATTAACCGTAAACGTTCAGCCGTCCCCGAAACCCGCTGAATTCCATGTCAGACCGATGAGATAGTCATCGTCGGCGCGATTCCAATCCCGCGTGCATGCCCAATCGGCGCCAAAAGATGTGATTCCCGGGTTTTTTTCGTCCGTCAACCTGCGGGCCGGGAAAAAATCGTCGTTTCGGCGGTCAGAAACTCTTGACCGGGCGGCCGGACGACAGGCCGAACCCCTCGATCAGCGCATCGAGCCCATGCTCGCGGCGTACCTGCCCCTGGACCGAGACAAGACGGTTGTAATTGGTCTCGGTCGGGTCCTCGGCAAGCGCGGCCTCGGCGGCGCGCAGTTCGCGGGAAAGGCCGCGTGCACGGGCATGCAGGCGCAGCGCCTGATCGAAGGCATGGCGCGCGTCGTCGAAGGCGGCCTCGCCGGTAAACACCCACAGGCGGGCGCGCCTTATGGCATTGTCGACGGCTTCAATGGCGCCGGCGTGCGAGGTGCAGGCGGCGTGCGCCAGCAACGTCTCGCGGTCGCGTGCACCGGTCTCGGCATGGGCTTCGAGGATGGCGCCACGCAGGGCGGCCAGTTCAGCGCTCTCCAGTTCCAGCGCCGTGAAGGCATCAAAATGCTCGCCGATCAGGTCGGGATGGCACATCACCGCGCTCAAGAGCGCCGCTTCGCGCAGCGGCACCACGCCTTTCAGCGTTCTTGGCGCAACAATGCGCGAGCGTGACAACCGTTCTGAAACGGCGATCCGTCCACGCGGCAGCTTGCCGGACGTCCGGCCCTTGCCGCCGAACGCGCCGTCATTGCCCCTTGCAGACGGCACGCCGAAGAACGCGTTCGCGCGCTCGCGCATGTCCTGGGAGTAATGTCGGCGCACGCTTTCATCGCCTATGCGGCCGGCAGCCTCGCGCAGCGCCGATTCCAACTGCGCACGCCGTTCAGGCGTATCGAACGACTTGCCTCCGGTCTCGCGCAGCCAGAGCAGGTCGGCCGCGCTTCTGGCCTGCGCCAGAACGGCGTCGAAGGCGGCGGCGCCATCGGCCTTGATCAGATCGTCGGGGTCCTTGCCGTCGGGCAGCAGCGCAAAGCGCACCGATTTGCCGGGCTTGAGTTCCGGCAGCGCCAGATCGAGCGACCGGTATGCGGCGCGCAGGCCCGCCTGATCGCCGTCAAAGCACAGGACAGGCTCGTTGGCGACGCGCCAGATCTTGGCAAGCTGGCTCTCGGTCAGCGCCGTGCCAAGCGGCGCGACCGCGTTGGAAAAGCCGGCCTGATCGAGGGCGATCACGTCCATATAGCCCTCGACCGCAACCAGCGTGCCGCCCCTTGCGGTCGTCTGCCGGGCACGGCGGAAATTGTAGAGCACGTCGGACTTGTGAAAGAGCGGCCCCTCGGGCGAGTTGAGATATTTCGCCGGGACGTCCGCCGACATGGCGCGACCGCCAAAGGCGATCACGCGGCCCTGCGCGTCCTCGATCGGGAAGATGATGCGGTCGCGGAACCGGTCGTAGGAGACGGCGATGTCGTCGCCATGAACGACAAGACCACAAGCTTCGATCTGCTCCGTGGTGGCGCCGCCCTGCGCCAGATGTTCCTTGAGCGCGTTGCGGCTGCCCGGCGCATAGCCGAGGCGGAACTTGCCGATCGTCTGCGGTGTCAGGCCCCGGTCGCGCAAATAGGCGCGCGCTGCCGCGCCGGGCTGCAACTGAAGCTGTGTCTCGAAGAATTTGGCGGCGGCCTCGGCCACATCATAAAGCGTCGCGCGCTGGCGCTCGCGCTTTTCGGCCTCCGGATCGGGCGCCGGCAGGGCGATGCCGGCCATCGAGGCGACCCGCTCGACCGCTTCGGGAAAGCTCATCCCGTCCAGTTCGGTCAGAAAGCGGAAATGGTCGCCCGAAACGCCGCAGCCGAAGCAGTGATAGCGGCCCTTCTTGTCTTCGCAATGGAAGCTCGGCGTCTTTTCGCCATGGAACGGGCAGCACGCCCACCAGTCGCCGCGCGAGGTATTGGTCTTGCGCTTGTCCCATGTCACGCGCGTGCCGACCACCTCGGAGATCGGCAATCGGTCGCGGACTTCATCGAGAAAGGATTGCGAGAATCGCATCGTTCTGCCGGCTTTCGGTCAACGCACCAAGACGGGACCAGCGTTAGCACGCACCGCGCCATCCGTCATCGCGGATCAGGCCGTGTGGAAAGATGCGGGCGGTGTGTGGATAACCCGTTCGGGTCTCAGCGCAGCATGCCGCGGACGATGCCGGAGGCCTTGGAGAAATCCATCTGACCGGGAAACTTCTGCTTGAGCGTGTTCATGCACTTGCCCATGTCGCGCAGGCCGGCGGCGCCGGTATCCTCGACGACGGCGGCACAGGCCTGCTTGACTTCGTCCTCGCACATCTGTGCCGGCAGGAACTCGGCGATGACCTTCGATTCGTAGCGCTCCTGATCGGCCAGTTCGAGACGTCCGCCCTGCTCGTAGTCAGCCGCCGACGCCTTGCGCTGGCTGATCATCTTCGAAAGGATGCCGACAATCTCCTTGTCTGAGACCGGATCCTTGCCCGCATTCCGATTGGCGATGTCGCGATCCTTGACCGCCGCCAAAACCAGACGAAGCACCGATATCCGGCATTTGTCCTGTGAATTCTGAGCTTCTTTCAGCGCCGCATGAATGGCTTCACGCATGTCGAACTCCTGGTAAAGCTTCGTGAAGGATAGCCGCGCGGCATGCCCCATGCAAGTCCGCAACATCAACTTCAAAGCTTTGATTAAAAACGGTTTTCCCGACAGTCCACATTTTAGGCAACTGCCTTCCTGCTCCACCGGCAGCTGACATTCCAATGCCAGGTGCCCAAAGGTCACCCTTGGTGTCGAAGCGCCGGCGGTTGCGTTCGGAACCAATATGGTGTTTGCCTCCGCCGGCGACAAGCGGTCGCCGCCCGCGCCCCCAAACAAGAGTGTCACGATCATGTCAACCATTGCCGAAGCGCAAAGCACGCCCGCGCCCTGGTCGAAGCCGCGCGCCACCGCCGTCCTGGTCCTGGCCGACGGGACAGTGCTCGAGGGACAGGGTTTCGGCGCCACGGGCGAAACCGAGGCGGAACTGTGCTTCAACACCGCGCTGACCGGCTATCAGGAAATATTGACCGATCCGTCCTATGCCGGCCAGATCGTCACGTTCACGTTTCCGCACATCGGCAATATCGGCGCGAACGGCGAGGACATCGAGGACCTGACGCCGGCGCGGCGGGCCGGTGCCGTGGGTGCGGTCTTCAAGGCGCCGATCACCGATCCCTCGAACTATCGGGCGGCCGAGCATCTGGACGCCTGGCTGAAGGCGCGCGGCATCATCGCTCTCGCCGGCATCGACACGCGCGCGCTCACCGCGCACATTCGCGAGCATGGCGTGCCCAACGCGGTGATCGCCCATTCGCCTTCCGGCGACTTCGATCTGGACGCGCTGAAGGCGCGCGCGGCCGGCTGGGGCGGCCTGGTCGGCCTGGACCTTGCCAAGGAGGTCACATCGGGCCAGACATCGAGCTGGTCCGAAACGCCCTGGGTCTGGGACGAAGGCCATGGCGAGGCCGGCGAAACCGACATGCACATCGTCGCCATCGATTATGGCGTCAAGCGCAACATATTGCGGCTCATGGCCGGGCTCGGGGCAAAGGTGACGGTACTGCCGGCAACCGCAACGGCCGAAGAGGTGCTGGCACACGCGCCCGACGGCATATTCCTGTCCAACGGTCCGGGCGATCCGGCAGCTACCGGCGCCTATGCGGTTCCGGTGATCCGGGAACTGGCCGAAAGCGGCATTCCGCTTTTCGGTATCTGCCTGGGGCATCAGATGCTGGCGCTGGCGCTGGGCGCCAAGACCGTCAAGATGCACCAGGGCCATCACGGCGCGAACCATCCGGTCAAGGACCATACCACCGGCAAGGTGGAGATCGTCTCGATGAACCATGGTTTTGCCGTGGACGGCGCGTCGCTGCCCGACGGCGTCACCGGGACCCATGTGTCGCTGTTTGACGGCTCCAACTGTGGCCTCTCGGTCGATGGCAAGCCGGTCTTTTCGGTGCAGCATCATCCCGAGGCCTCGCCGGGTCCGCAGGACAGCCACTATCTTTTCCAGCGCTTTGCCAATCTGGTTCGAGAACGACAGGGCAAGCCGGCGCTCGCCGAACGCTGAGGCCGGACCACCTGCGACCAACGCCGCCGCAAACGCCCGCTTAACGAACCGGCGCAACCGCGGCTTTCCTCCGCTCCGCTTTGCGCTAATCTGGGGTGATGGGATCGTTCGATATCAACGCCCTGGCCACAGAGGCCGGTGAGACCGTGATCTGGCTGTCGCGCTATGTCGCGCAGCCATGGACAGTATACCAGTTGCTGATCGTCGCCGGCTGCTTCGCCCTGGCCTATCTGCTCTCGCTGCGGATCGAGCCGGTGCTCGAAGAACGTGCCCGGAAAATCAAGGGCAACCCGCGCCTGCTGCGCGTCATTTCCGCCTTCATGCGCAGGACCGAGTGGGTGCTGTTCCTTGTTTTCGTCGCGGTCGCGCGGGAAATCCTGCTGGCGACCACGTGGCCGAGCCGCGGCTACATCCTCTCGCTGGCGCTGGTGCTCGGCTTCACCTGGCTGGCGGCGTCGGTTCTGACGCGGATCATCCGCAACCGGGTGCTGGCCCGTTTCGTGGCGTTGTGCGTCTTCCTCTATGTCGCCACCGGCGTGCTGGGCATGCGCGGTCCGGTCACCGAGGCGCTCGACAATCTGGCGATCAATCTGGGAGACTTCCGGCTTTCAGCTCTGCTCGTCATCCGCACGATCGCTGTCACGGCGGTCCTGTTGTGGGCCGCGCATCTGGCGGGACGCTTCTTCGAGAACCGGATTTCGGCGTCCGCCGATCTGTCGCCCTCCTTCAAGGTCCTGGCCGGCAAAACGGTGCATATCGCGCTGACGGTGCTTGCCGGCGTCATCGCGCTCAACGCCGTCGGCATCGACCTGACGGCGCTGACGATCTTTTCAGGCGCCGTCGGCGTCGGCATCGGATTCGGCCTGCAGAAGGTTGTGTCCAACTTCATTTCGGGCGTCATCATCCTGGTCGACAAGTCGATCAAGCCGGGCGACACGATCGAGCTCGGCGACACGTTCGGCTGGATCAGGGAATTGCGCGGACGTTTCGTTTCGGTGATCACCCGTGACGGACGGGAATATCTGATCCCGAACGAGGATTTCATCACGCAGCAGGTCGTCAACTGGTCGTACTCGGACAATTTCATCCGGCTCGATGTCGATTTCGGCGTCTCCTACGACAGCGATCCGCATGAGGTCATCCGGATCGCTGTCGATGCGGCAAGCGCGGTCGACCGGGTCGTCGAGGAGAAAAAGCCGGTCTGCTGGATGACCGCTTTCGGCGCTTCATCGCTCGACTTCAAGCTGCGGTTCTGGATCACCGATCCGCAGGGCGGGCTGACCAACATTCGCGGCGCGGTCCTGATCGCATTGTGGGATGCGTTCAAGGAAGCCGGCATCGCAATCCCGTTCCCGCACCGCGAAATCATCATGCGCACACCTGTCGAACTGGTGCGAAGCGGCGGCCCGAAGGATTGAACCCCACGGGACGCCAGCGCTTTGCGGGCCTTGATCAGTTGGCCGGCTGACGTTGAGCGCCGCGGATGCGAAACGCCGCCATGAACAGCACCAGGAACGTGACGTTGAACACCGCGTTGACCGGCACGCCAGCGGCAATCGAGCCAAGCGAGTCGAGCACGAACCAGACGACCACCGGGAGCAGGACAAGCGTCCGCACCAGACCGGGTTCCCGCTCGGCCAGCCGCGTGGCAACCAGCCAGATCGTCATGCCCCAGCCGGCCATCACTCCGCCGCCGATGGCCAGTGCGAGCCGGGTTTCGCTGGCGGCAAGCGTCTGGGCGCCGTCGAGCGGCCAGGCGAACAAATCGACCAGAAATCGGATCAGACCGGCCAGTGGCGGCCAGGCGGCCATGGTGAAAAGGACGCCGAACGCCATGAGAATGACGGCTCCGGCCTTCAGGATACCCGTATGAACAGTCATGTACGCCTCCTTTGCTGCGATGGGCCAGCAATAGGAGCGTGGTCAGCCGTTCCGCAATTACCTGCCGGGTAAGTGACCAGCGGCCCGCATCTGGCTAGGCTGGACACGGTTGCGGCGATGGCGGGGCATATCATGGGACAGATGGCGGGCGATCAGACCGGTGAGCGGCAATTCGGATCGATGCTGCGCGTGTGGCGCAACACACGCCGGCTCAGCCAGCTTGACCTGGCGCTCGCATCAGACGTTTCAGCACGCCACATCTGCTTTCTGGAGACCGGGCGGGCGCGACCGAGCCGGTCGATGGTCATCCACCTGGCCGAGTTCCTGCACGTGCCGCACACGGACCGCAACGCGCTCTTGAACGCAGCCGGGTTCGCACCGGCCTATCGGGCGCGAACGCTGGACGAAGAGGCGATGCAGCCCGTCGAGCAGGCCGTGACATGGATGCTCGAGCGCCACGCGCCCTTCCCCGCGATCGTGCTCGACCGACACTGGAACATCGTCCGCGCCAATGCGCCCGCCGCAATGATGCTCTCCGCCGCGGGCATTGATGCCGGCGCCGACATGCTGTCGCTGTTCGGCGACCCGGCGCGCCTGGAGGCACTGATCGAGAACTGGCAGGACGTGGCGCGGCACATGGTGCTTCGCCTGCGCACCGAGGCGTTGCATTTCGGAGGTGACGCGGTGCTGTCGGAGGCTGCCGACCGGCTGGAGACAATCATTGCCGGACGGGACATGCCCGTCGATGGCACCATGCCGCCGTTCGTGCCGATCCGTTTCCGGCTGGGCGACGGCACGCTGTCGCTGTTTTCGGCCATCAGCCAGTTCGGGTCCGCCGAGGACATCGCGCTGGCCGACTGGAAGCTGGAGCTGTTCTTTCCGGCGAACGAAGACTCGCGTCAGATGCTCACGGCCATGGCGGGCGCCTGATCGCCCTCCGTTCAAACCCGTGCGTTGAACGTATCGCACGCGTCGAGCCGGCCCGTCTCGAAGCCGCGCGCAAACCAGGTCCGGCGCTGTTCGGCGGTGCCGTGAGAGAAGCTTTCGGGAACGATGAAGCCCTGCGTGCGCCGCTGGATCGTGTCGTCGCCGATCTGGGTGGCCGCGTTCAGCGCCTCCCGAAGATCGCCGCGCTCCAGAAGTCCGCGCTGAGCGGTGTGGTAGCCCCAGACACCGGCGAAGCAATCGGCCTGCAACTCGACGCGCACGGACATGGCGTTGGCCTCCGTACGGCTCATTTGCCGGCGCATTCGGTTGAACTCCGGCAGAACACCGATGACGTTCTGCACGTGATGTCCCACTTCATGGGCGATCACATAGGCCTGCGCGAAATCGCCGGAGGCATTGAACCGCCGCGCCAGTTCGTCGAAGAATTGCAGGTCGATGTAGAGCCGGGAGTCCGCCGGACAGTAGAACGGGCCTGATGCCGCGCCGGCAAAACCGCATGCCGAACGCACCTGTCCCTCGAACAGGACCAGCGTCGGTTCCGGATAATCGCCGCCCGCCTCGGCAAAGATCGCGTTCCATACATCTTCGGTCTCGGCGAGCACCGTTGCGACGAACTGCGTTGTGGCATCATCGCGGGCCGGTGATTGCGTCGGCGGCGCGCTGACGGTGGCCGGCCCGCCGCCGAGAAGACGCACCGGATCGATGCCCAGCGCACCGGCGACGACAACGATGACGACGATGAGGACGAGACCGCCCAACCCGCCGCGGCGGCCCGAAACGGGGATGCGAATTCCGCCTCCGCCCGCAGGCGATCGTCGCCTGCCGCGCCCGCGGCGGTCGTCGATGTTGCTGCTTTGGCGGCGCCCTCGCCAACGCATCGTCTTCTCCCTTTGACTGTACGGTCTTGTTGCGCAATTGTTCTGCGCGAGCAAGTTGAATTCGGATCAAACCCGGTCAAACGCCATGTCCGCCGCCATTCCGACAGGCGCTTCGCCCTTGCGCTTCACGGCGCCGCTCTACACGGCCGATGTCGGCCGGCTGGAGCGGATGCGCCCCATACGCGTGGTCATCCGCAGCTTTGCCTTCGGCCTGACCGGTCCCCACGATCCCGAACACATCATCGTGCCGGCCGGGTTCTGCTCGGACGGCGCCAGCGTGCCGCGGCTGTTCTGGGGCGTGATCGGCAATTGGGGCCAGTATGCCCAGGCCGCCATCGTCCACGATCTGATCTACGCCACGGGTCTTTTGGACCGTGCCGCCGCCGATCGCATCTTCCGCGAGGCAATCCAGGTGCTCGGCCGAGACACGGAGACCGATCTGCCGACCGCAAGGGGCCAGGTGTCCTCGTTCATCGGCTACTGGGCGGTTCAGCTGGGCGGCGCCGGCGGTTATCGCAACGGTCAGGCCAACTACACGGCGATGGCCCGGCGCGCCCTGACGCGAGCCGAAAAGCGCGATCCGGGCCTGGCGCGGCTGATTGTCACCGACTGGAACGATCTGATCGCAGCGCAGTCGCTTCCCGCGAGCGCGATCGAACGTCTGAATTCGCGCCAATAGCCCTTTCGCCACCGCGCGTAATCCCCTATAGCCCCGGTTCAGCCACAAACGAACAGCCCAACTGCGCGCCGGCCGGCCTTTCCGACCGGCGTTTGCGTGCAAAAAGAGACCGAAGACCCCATGCCCAAACGCACCGATATCGACACCGTACTGATCATCGGCGCGGGGCCGATCATCATCGGCCAGGCGTGCGAGTTCGACTATTCGGGAACCCAGGCCTGCAAGGCGCTCAAGCAGGAGGGCTACCGGATCGTCCTGGTCAACTCGAACCCGGCAACGATCATGACCGACCCGGATCTGGCGGACGCGACCTATATCGAGCCGATCACGCCCGAGGTCGTCGCCAAGATCATCGAAAAGGAGCGCACCGAACGCCCCGACGAGACAATGGTGCTGCTGCCGACCATGGGCGGGCAGACCGCTCTCAACACCGCGCTTTCGCTGAAGGCCATGGGCGTTCTGGACAAGCACGATGTCGAGATGATCGGCGCCAAGCCCGAAGCCATCGACAAGGCCGAGGACCGCAAGCTGTTCCGCGAAGCGATGGACCGGATCGGCCTTGAAAGCCCACGCTCGGTGCTGGTCAACGCCTCGGCGATCAAGGAAGAAGACCGCAAGGCGCACGAGGCGCGCCGGCAGAAGCTTCGTGATACGCTGTCCGGCAAGGAACTGGATGCGGCGCTCGACGCGCTGGAACTTGAATGGCGCGACGGTACCTCGGACCGCAAACAGCGATACATGACACACGCCATGGGCCTCGCCGCCCAGGCGCTGGACGAGGTCGGCCTGCCGGCGATCATACGCCCATCCTTCACGCTGGGCGGAACCGGCGGCGGCATCGCCTACAACCGGTCCGAGTTTTTCGAGATCGTCGAACGCGGTCTCGATGCATCGCCGACCACCGAGGTGCTGATCGATGAGAGCGTGCTTGGCTGGAAGGAATATGAGATGGAGGTCGTCCGCGACCGGGACGACAACTGCATCATCGTCTGTTCCATCGAAAATGTCGATCCGATGGGCGTGCACACGGGCGACTCGATCACGGTCGCGCCGGCGCTGACGCTGACCGACAAGGAATACCAGATCATGCGCAACGCCTCGATCGCGGTGTTGCGCGAGATCGGGGTCGAGACCGGCGGCTCGAACGTCCAGTTCGCCGTCAATCCGGACACTGGGCGCCTGGTCGTCATCGAGATGAACCCGCGCGTGTCGCGCTCCTCGGCGCTGGCGTCCAAAGCCACCGGCTTTCCGATCGCCAAGGTCGCCGCGAAACTGGCCGTCGGCTACACGCTGGACGAACTGGAAAACGACATTACGGGCGGCGCGACGCCGGCCTCGTTCGAACCGTCGATCGATTATGTGGTCACCAAGATCCCGCGCTTTGCCTTCGAGAAGTTTCCCGGCGCCGAACCGCTTCTGACGACCGCCATGAAATCGGTGGGAGAAGTGATGGCGATCGGGCGCACATTCGCCGAATCGCTGCAGAAAGCGCTACGCGGCCTTGAAACAGGGCTGACAGGGCTCGACGAGATCGAGATTCCGGGCATTGGCGAGGGCGACGACAAGAATGCGATCCGCGCCGCGCTGGGCACGCCGACGCCGGACAGGTTGCGCATGGTGGCGCAGGCGATGCGCCTTGGCTTCTCGCTCGAAGAGATTCACGCGGCCTGCAAGATCGACATGTGGTTCCTGCGTCAGCTCGAGGCGATCGTCGGCACCGAGGCGCGCGTGCGGGCCCATGGCCTTCCGGACGATGCGGCCAACATGCGCATGCTCAAGGCGATGGGCTTTTCCGACCAGCGCCTTGCAACCCTGACGGCAGCGGACGAGATGACCGTGCGCGCCCATCGCCAGGCGCTCGACGTGCATCCCGTCTACAAGCGCATCGACACCTGCGCGGCGGAGTTCGCCTCGCCGACCGCCTACATGTACTCGACCTATGAGACGCCGTTTGCCGGCGCACCGCGCTCCGAAGCCGGTGTGTCCGACCGCAAGAAGGTGGTGATCCTGGGCGGCGGTCCGAACCGGATCGGCCAGGGTATCGAGTTCGACTATTGCTGCTGTCACGCCGCCTTCGCGCTGGCCGAGGCCGGCTATGAAGCGATCATGGTCAACTGCAACCCCGAGACGGTGTCGACCGACTACGACACGTCGGACCGGCTCTATTTCGAGCCGCTGACGGTCGAGGACGTGCTCGAAATCCTGTCGGTCGAAAAAAGCGCCGGCACGCTGCACGGCGTGATCGTGCAGTTCGGCGGCCAGACGCCGCTGAAGCTTGCCAACGCGCTCGAAGCCGAGGGCATTCCGATCCTCGGCACCTCGCCGGACGCGATCGATCTGGCCGAGGACCGCGACCGGTTCCAGAAACTCCTGATCAAGCACGATCTGACCCAGCCCGAGAACGGCATCGCCTATTCGGTCGAACAAGCGCGGCTGGTGGCGACAAAGCTCGGATTCCCGCTGGTGGTGCGGCCATCCTATGTGCTCGGCGGGCGGGCGATGCAGATCGTCCGCGACGATCAGGCGCTCGATTCCTACCTGCTCGGCACGGTGCCCGAACTGATCCCCGAGGACATCAAGGCGCGCTATCCCAACGACAAGACGGGGCAGATCAACACGCTTCTGGGCACCAATCCGCTGCTGTTCGACACCTATCTGGCCGGCGCGATCGAGGTCGATGTGGATTGCCTGTGCGACGGCGACAATGTCCATGTGGCAGGCGTGATGGAGCATATCGAGGAGGCCGGCATCCATTCGGGCGACAGCGCCTGTTCGCTGCCGGTCCACTCGCTGTCTGCAGAAACCGTTGCCGAACTGGAGCGGCAATCTGAGGTGCTGGCACGCGCGCTCAATGTCGGCGGACTGATGAATGTGCAGTTCGCCATTCTCGACGGCACGGTCTATGTTCTCGAAGTCAATCCGCGCGCCTCGCGCACCGTGCCGTTCGTTGCAAAAGCGGTCGGCCGGCCGATCGCCAAGATCGCCGCGCGCATCATGGCCGGCGAGACACTGACCGACGCATCCGGCCATTACGGCACGCTTGTCGACAGCGGCGCGATCTCGCACATCGCGGTCAAGGAAGCGGTGTTCCCTTTCTCCAAATTCCCCGGCGTCGACACGCTGCTCGGCCCGGAAATGCGCTCGACCGGCGAAGTGATGGGGCTCGACGACGATTTCGCCGTGGCGTTCGCCAAGGCGCAACTGGGCGTGGGAACAGAGCTTCCGAAGACAGGCGCGGTCTTCATCTCGGTGCGCGATGGCGACAAGGCGCGCATTCTGGACACTGCGAAACTGTTCGAAAAACTCGGCTTCTCGGTGCTTGCGACGGGCGGCACGCAACGTTTTCTCGCCGACAGCGGCGTCAAAGCAACCAAGATCAACAAGGTGCTCGAAGGCCGGCCGCATATCGAGGACGCCATCCGCAACCGGCAGGTCCAGCTTGTGATCAACACGACCGAGGGCAAGAAGGCGCTGTCGGATTCAAAGTCGCTGCGCCGGGCGGCGCTCGAAAACAAGCTGCCCTATTTCACCACGATCGCCGGCGCGGTCGCCGCGGGCGAAGCCATCGCGGCGCTCGCACGTGGCGAGTTGGGCGTTAAACCGCTGCAGGCCTATCACGGCTGAGCCGGCTCGTCCTTCCGTGGTTCGATCGTCACGATGACCGGCGCATGATCCGACGTCAGGCGGCGCGGCTGGTCCAGATCGAAATGCGCATCGAAGACCTCATGGCGCACGACCGCACCGCGGTGGCGCGGATTGGCGGGGTTCAACCCGTTTGAGACGATGGCGTAGTCGAGAATGCTGGCGCGCTTGTTGGCATGGTAGGTGACGGGCCGCTCAAGCTCGGCGTGCGGCGGCAAGGCATAGGCGTCATAAAGCCGATGCGTGTACCGGCGAAACCGGTGCGCATCGGGCACGTCAGTCCACAACGTGCTGCCGACCGCAAAGATCGGATCGGCCTGCGTCAGGATCGACAGCGTGTGCGATCGCGGTCCTTCGTTCAGATCGCCGAGAATCACCACCGGCGCTTCGGTGTCTGCCTTCAGATCCTCGCGCACCTGCAGATAAAGGGCACCCGCTTCGGCCGCCCGTTTCGACACCTGATCGATGCCGGCAAACATGCGTTCGACGAAGAAGGTGTCGATGCGGGTGTCCCAGTCCTCGATCACATCGACGATCTCATCGTTGAACAGGGCGCCTTGCGACTTGAAGTGCGCGGAATAGACGACGGTCGGGCCAAGGTCCGGGCAATCGATCACGCAACGCAGCGGCCGCCGCGAATAGGTCGCCGCCCGGTCAAGGAGCGTCTGGTCGATGATCCGGTCGAACGTCTTGATCTCCTGGGCCGACGCAATCCGATGGCGCGAGGCGATCGCGACCGTCGAATTGACGAACACATCCGCATCGTTCTTCAGGAAGCGCGGCTCGGTGACACTGGCGAAATGCGGGTAGCCGGCCTGCACCACAAGCGACCGCAAATCCTCGACGGAAACGACCTCCTGGAAAGCGACAATGTCGGCGTCGATGACCGCGAGTGTCTCGGCGATCCAGCGCCGCTTGCTGTCCCATTGGTCCTCTTCATAGGTCAGGCCGCCCTCGCGCTCATGCCAGAAGATGCCGGGAACGGCGTAATTGAAAAGATTGAAGCTTGCCATTCGAAGGGTGGTCATGGCGCCGAACCGGAATTGCGTCACAGGGTGCGGGCCAGCATGCAACGGCAACGGCATCCAACGCCACTTACAATCGGGCATCTTTTGCCCTATTGAGAACGCCGAGAATTTCGGCGGTTCGCCAGCTTTGTGCTTGGCGGGCCGCTTTTATTTGATAACGTTCCGCTTTTGGCGGTGCGCTGCAAGCATGGGGAACGCGCGATGAACAAGGTGCCGATGACACGTGAGGGCTATGCGCAGTTGCAGGAGGAATTCCGCTGGCGCACCCAAGAGGAACGTCCGCGCATCATCGAGGCGATTGCCGAAGCCCGTGCCCACGGCGATTTGTCGGAGAACGCCGAGTATCACGCCGCCAAGGAGGCCCAGGGCCATAATGAAGGCCGGGTCTCCGAACTCGAGGGCCTGATCTCGCGTGCCGAGGTGATCGATGTCAGCGCAATGACCGGCGACACGGTGCGTTTCGGCGCCACGGTCACGCTGATCGACGAAGACACCGAGGAAGAGAAGATCTACCAGATCGTCGGCGACCAGGAGGCGGACGTCAAAGCGGGCAAGATCTCGATCTCCTCGCCGATCGCCCGCGCGCTGATCGGCAAGACGGTGGGCGATTCCGTTGAGGTGCAGGCGCCCGGCGGCGCGCGCGGCTACGAGATCGACGCGGTCAAGTTCGTCTGACCAGGTTCGTTCGCGAGGCCGGCCAGCCATGACAGAGACCGTCTCCGGCTACGTCTTCGGCCCGGCCGATCTGAAGATCGGACAAAGAGAGCCCGGCATCAGCGCCTTCATGCGCATCCGCAATGGCGAGGACTTCACGGAAGCTGCGATCGAAAGCCATATCGGCCATTTCGACGAGATCGTCGCGGTCTACAATCAGTGCAGCGATGCAACGCCGCAGATATTGGCCCGGCTCGCGCAGCGCCACGGGCCGAAACTGCGTGTCTTCCATTATGCCGACCGCGTCTTTCCGCCCGGGACCGATGGACATGTGCAGACGCCACCGGATTCGCCGGCCAGTGTGGTGAACTATTCCAATTTCGCGCTGGCGCGCACCACGCGGCAGATCGTCACCAAGCTCGACGACGACCATGTCGCGATGCGCGACCAGATGGGCGCGCTTGCGAAAGAAGCCCGTTCCGCGCCGTCGCTCAGCCGCGAAACCTTCTGCTACTCGGGGCTCAATCTGGCGCGCAATGCCGACGGCGGGCTCGCCCTGCCCGCCGAGGAGACCATGTGCGGCAATGGCGATCACTGGTTCGTCCGGCTGACGCCGGAAAATTTCTTCGTCAAGGACGAGCGGTTCGAGACCTTCCGCCACGGTTCCCAGCGACGCCGGTTCCGCGGTTTCACCTACTGGCACCTGAAATACCTCAAGCGCGGCGGCGGGTTTGCCAATTACGAACTCGGCGACAATCCGCAGAGCCGGTTCGCGCGCAAGCAGAAGAAGCGCCAGGCATCGGACGCGGTCGATCTTGCCACTGCGGCAGCAAACACGCGTCCCGCCTTTGTCGACAGCCTGCTGGCGCCGTTCGACGACAAGCGCCGTCTGCTGCGCGACCGCGCGCGCCGGATGCGCAAAGAGTTTGCCGGCCAGACGATCGAGGATGTGCTCACCGCCCGGACGCCAGGCTGGAGGCAGTGGTTCGGTGACGGCTGAGGCCTGTTTCGACGCTCATGCGGTGGGCGGGCGACGGAACCAGCGGCGGCCGATGCGGCGGTTTTCGCCCGCGCGGGCCGGATCCATGACGCTGCGTCCCGACCCGATATGGATGGCGACGCCGGGCAACTGAAAGACGACGCCAAAGCCACGGTCCTTCATTGCGCGCGAAATCGTCCGCTCGTTGCGATGATCCGCATAGGGCCCGGCCTCGATCCAGAACTCACGGCGCACAATGCCCGGATTGAACGAAAAGCCGTACCAGTCGCGGTGGGCGCGCTCCATGCGGGCATAGGTGTGTGGGCCGTGCGTGAAGCGTTTGGCGAACATGCGGTGACGCAGCTTGAGCGTGTCGAAGCGGCGAAAGCAGACGCTGGAGATCTTCGGATCGGAAGCGGCCAACGCGACCGCATCGGCGGCATCGACCGGCCCGTCGAAGCGGAAATCGTCTTCCATGTGGAAGATGAAGGGCGTTGCCACATCGCCATAGGCGCTGTCGATCGACCGGTGCTGACCGAGCCGGGGTTCATTGAGCCGGACCTCAACCTGCGGATAGCGCTCGCGGACGCGGTCGGCGAACGCGGCGTCAGCCGAATCCTCGGCGATGATGAAGCGCGCGGGCCGATGGTAGGCAAGGAAACTGTCGAGCGTCACGCTCAGAAGGTCGAACCGCCCGCAACTCGTCAAAACGCAGGTCACCGAATCGGGAATTTGTGAGATCGGCATTTTTGTCGTTCGTTCGATGTGCCAACTGCGCTAAGAATGGTCGCCGAACCGTCGCGCGGGTCGGCGGCCGATCAGCGGGTCTTGAACAGCGGGACCGTCCGATCCTAGCTATGGACGAGACACTAGGTCGGTGCGCTGCATTGTTCAACCGACCGCGTTGGGGCCGCCACAGGGGACACGACGCCGGGGCCTGATGCCGAACCGACAGGAAAGATCGAGACTGCCATGACCGAGACCATCCATTCACCCGTCCTGATCATCGGTTCGGGACCGGCCGGCTACACTGCGGCCATCTATGCGGCGCGCGCCATGCTCAAGCCGGTCATGGTTGCAGGCCTGCAGCAGGGCGGCCAGCTGATGATCACCAGCGAGGTGGAAAACTATCCGGGCTATGCCGAGGCCGTCGAAGGGCCGTGGATGATGGAGCAGATGCGCCTTCAGGCCGAGCATGTGGGCGCCGACATCCGCCATGACGTGATCACCGAGGTCGATCTCGACGTGCGCCCGTTCCGCGCCGTCGGCGACAGCGGCACCGTCTATACCGGCGATGCGCTGATCATCGCGACCGGCGCCCAGGCCAAATGGCTCGGCATCGAGAGCGAGCAGACCTATATGGGCTATGGCGTTTCGGCCTGCGCGACCTGCGACGGCTTCTTTTTCCGCGGCAAGGATGTGGTGGTGGTCGGCGGCGGCAACACCGCGGTCGAGGAAGCGCTGTATCTGTCGAACCTCGCCAAGTCCGTGACGCTGGTGCACCGGCGCGACGAATTGCGCGCCGAAAAGATCATGCAGGACCGGCTGTTCAGGAAAGACAATATCGAAGTCGTCTGGGACAGCACACTCGAGGAGATCGTCGGCGCAAAGTTCAACCCGGCGCTGCCCGCCGCGGTGACCGGCGTGCGGCTGAAGAATGTGCACACCGGAGCGGTCACCGAACTAGCGGCCGAAGGCGTCTTCATCGCCATCGGCCATGCGCCGGCGGTCGAACTGTTTGCAGGCAAGCTCAGGCAGAAGCCGAACGGCTATCTTTGGACGGCGCCCGATTCGACGGCCACATCGATGCCGGGCGTTTATGCGGCGGGCGACGTCACCGACGACATCTATCGCCAGGCCGTGACAGCCGCAGGGCTCGGCTGCATGGCGGCTCTGGAGGCCGAAAAATACCTCGCCGCGCAGGAAGCGCAGATGGAAGCGGCCGAATAGGCCCTTGTGGTAGGATAGCCGGGCCGGTGCGCCGGCAAGTTCGCAAGAAGGTCCGGCAATGCCGCTCGACTGGGACAAATTGCGGGTCTTTCACGCCGCGGCGCAGGCCGGCTCGTTCACGCAGGCCGGCGAAAAGCTGCACATTTCGCAATCGGCTGTCAGCCGGCAGGTCTCGGCCCTTGAAAGCGATATCGGCGCACCGCTCTTCAACCGGCATGCGCGCGGCCTGGTGCTGACCGAGCAGGGCGAACTTCTGTTCCGCACCGCGCACGACGTCTATCTGCAGCTCGAAAACGTCAAGGCGCGGCTCGTCGACACGACCGACAAACCGTCGGGCACCTTGCGCATAACAACCACCGTCGGACTGGGCTCGGGCTGGCTGACCTACCGGGTGCAGGAATTCCTCGAGCTTTATCCCGACATCAAGGTTCAGCTGGTCCTGTCGAACGAGGAACTGGATCTCAATCTGCGCCAGGCCGACTGCGCCATCCGCCTTCGCCAGCCGCAACAGCCGGACCTGATCCAGCGCCGGCTGTTCATCGTCCATTTCCACATCTATGCCTCGCCCGGCTATCTCGCCCGGTTCGGCACGCCGGCCACCGTTGACGATCTCGACGATCACCGGATCATCACCTTTGGCGAGCCGGCGCCGGACTATCTGCAGGAGCTCAATTCGCTGCTGACGCTGGGCCGCGAGGATGGCGAGCCGCGCCCGGCCGTGCTGGAGATCAACTCGATCATGTCGATCAAGCGGGCGGTGCAGCGCGGGGTCGGCATCGCCATGCTGCCCGACTATGCGGTCGAGCGTGACACGGGACTGGTGCGTGTGGTCGAAGGCGTCGCCCTGCCCTCGTTCGACACCTATTTCGCCTATGCCGAATCGATGCGCTCATCGGCCAAGCTGCAGGCGTTTCGCGATTTCCTGTTCGCCAAGGCGCGCGGCTGGGAGTTTTAGGCGCTCCACGATCGTACCGGTGGCGGGTGCACTGCACATAGACCGAGAGCCCAAATGGGCCGGCTGCCCGTTTTTGGGGCGCATTCCTCGCGCTATTGGTGAAAAAGGCGGCTTGAGGCGCCTGTTTGCTACCGATTGCCGCATCAGCCATGCAGTTTTGCATATGTGCAATGCACAAAATGCAATTGAATGCATCGGGGGCGGGGGCCATATTCCTCTCATCAGGAACGCGGTCACCTCCTCCCGACCGTTACCTGAATGTGTTTTGCAGGAGCACCTCCTCCCGCTTCTGCAACTCTCATTGAGCCGGACCGCTACCTCCTCCCAGCGGTCCGGCTTTTTTGTCTCCATTCTCCAACTGACATTGCAGTCGTCTGCGCTAAGCTGGGCACAATGGCCGCCGCTTACAGACTCGCGCAACCGAATCGGCCTAGCTTGACTTGCACGCTTGGTTCTGCTTTTGTTCTTTTGGGGAGTTCAGCAATGAATGTCGAAACGAGAAGCGCCGGGCAGGACCTTTTGATGCGTACGGGTGGCGACACGTTCAGTACAATTCTCGCGGATCCGCCTTGGCGCTTTCAGAACAGGACCGGGAAGGTGGCTCCCGAACACAGGCGCCTTTCGCGCTACGGGACCATGACGCTTGATGACATCTGTGCTCTGCCGGTTTCAGATGTGGCCGAGCACACGGCCCACCTTTATCTCTGGGTGCCAAACGCATTGCTGCCCGAAGGACTGCAGGTCATGCAAGCTTGGGGTTTCCAGTACAAGTCCAACATCGTCTGGCATAAGGTGCGCAAGGATGGGGGCTCCGACGGTCGTGGAGTCGGCTTCTATTTCCGCAACGTGACCGAGATCATTCTGTTCGGTGTTCGCGGAAAGAATGCTCGCACGCTGCCGCCTGCCCGCAGTCAGGTCAACATGATCCAAACCCGCAAGCGGGAGCATTCCCGCAAGCCGGACGAGCAATATGACGTGATCGAGGACTGCTCACCCGGCCCCTATCTGGAACTGTTTGCACGCGGAACGCGTCCTGGATGGACTTACTGGGGTGATCAGGCCGACGACGATTACAAGCCGACCTGGAAAACCTATGCCTACAACTCGTCGGTCGAGGCGGCCGAATAGTCAAAACTGACCACCGAGTCCGGGATACCGATAAGAACCAGAGGACATGGGTTGCCGACACCGCGCAGCACACGGTCCTGCAGTTTTCGCCAATGGGTCGTCGCCTCGCCAAATTTGTCGGCGACGAACCAATCCACCCAGGCATTGCGAAAGCTGCCGGACCTCTCGGCGCGGGCCGTTATGTTCTCGCGCTGTCGCCGCGTTGGCGAATAGCCGAATGCATCCAAAGTGGCAAAATCTGTGATTTGGTTTTCGTCAGCGAAACGGCCAATGATACCCCGCATATTTGCATGGAGCGACGCCCCCCGCGTTATCAGGCCCGCTATTGAAATCGCGCCTTCAGCATGCAGCCGCTTGAAGTTTTCCAGATCGCGGTCGAAGAAGGGGTCCTTGTTGTTCCATTCTATCTCTAGAGCGAACGTGCGACCGTCTGAGCCGAACGACTTCACATGATCAATCTCATGAGAAAGCGAGGCGACCTCTCGGCCTTCGTCGCCCTCGTCCCAGCGGACGATCTTCTTGATCTCAATGTTGCGCTTTAGCCACCCTTTGCCAGCCAAGTCGCGTCGAAGACGTTGAGTCAGTTTTGTTTCACCACCGCCGCTGCCAACTATCTCAAGAACCGGAAGCGACAGCGCCAGCAATGCCTCTTCCAACTCGTCAACAGCCTCGGGGAAATCTCCCATCATGATGGCCTCAGCGTGGTGAAGCGTCAGCACGTCGAAGCCGGCATCTTTCAATCGCTCAAACACGGCCCAATCGCCTTTACCGCGTCAGGCGCTTATACGTCACCCGCTTCGGATTGACGCTTTCGGGGCCGAGCCGCCTGATCTTGTCCTGCTCATAATCCTCGAAATTGCCCTCGAACCATTCGACATGGCTGTCGCCTTCGAACGACAATATGTGCGTGGCGAGGCGGTCGAGGAACATGCGGTCGTGGCTGATGACGACGGCGCAGCCGGCGAAGTTTTCCAGCGCCTCTTCGAGCGCTGCCAGCGTTTCGGTATCGAGGTCGTTGGTCGGCTCGTCGAGCAGCAGCACATTGCCGCCCTCTTTCAGCATCTTGGCCAGATGGACACGGTTGCGCTGGCCGCCCGACAGCGTGCCGACCTTCTGCTGCTGGTCGCCGCCCTTGAAGTTGAAGGCGCCGCAATAGGCGCGCGAATTCATCTCGTGCGGACCAAGCTTGATGATGTCGTTGCCGCCGGAGATCTCCTCCCAGACTGTCTTGTCGGGATCGAGCGCATCTCGGCTCTGGTCGACATAGGACAGGTTCACCGTGTCACCGACGGTGATCCGGCCACTGTCGGGCTTTTCCTGCCCGGTGATCATGCGGAAGAGCGTCGACTTGCCGGCGCCGTTCGGCCCGATCACGCCGACAATGCCGCCCGGCGGCAGCTTGAAGTCCAGATCGTCGATCAGCAGGCGGTCGTCATAGCCCTTGGTCAGACCCTCGGCCTCGATCACCGTGTTGCCGAGACGCTCGCCGGCCGGGATGATGATCTGCGCGTCTCCGGGACGGCGGTCATTGGCCGATTTGACCAGTTCGTCATAGGCCTTGATGCGGGCCTTGGACTTGGCCTGCCGGGCCTTGGGCGAGGCGGAAATCCACTCGGCCTCGCGGGCCAGCGCCTTCTGGCGCGAGGCCTCCTCGCGGCCCTCCTGCGCCATGCGCTTGGCCTTGGCCTCCAGATAGGCGGTGTAGTTGCCCTCATAGGGAATGCCGCGGCCGCGATCGAGTTCGAGGATCCAGCCGGTCACATTGTCGAGGAAGTAGCGGTCGTGGGTGATCATCAGGACCGAGCCGGGATATTCGCGCAGATGCTTTTCGAGCCAGGCGATGGTCTCGGCATCCAGATGGTTGGTCGGCTCGTCCAGCAGCAGCAGATCGGGCTGGCGCAGCAGCAATTGGCACAGCGCGACGCGGCGCTTTTCGCCGCCGGACAAATGGACCACCTCGCTGTCGCCGGGCGGGCAGCGCAGCGCGTCCATCGCCATTTCGACCTGGCTGTCGAGATCCCAAAGGTTCTGGCTGTCGATGACGTCCTGGAGTTTGGCGCCTTCCTCGGCGGTCTCGTCGGAATAGTTCATCATCAGTTCGTTGTAGCGGTCGAGGATCGCCTTCTTGTCGGCGACGCCCTCCATGACGTTCTCCATCACGGTCTTGGTTTCGTCGAGCTGCGGCTCCTGCGGCAGGTAGCCGCGCGTTGCGCCCTCGGCCAGCCAGGCTTCGCCGGTGAACTCGGTGTCGAGCCCCGCCATGATGCGCAGAACCGTGGATTTACCGGCGCCGTTCGGACCCAGTATGCCGATCTTGGCGTCCGGGTAGAAGGACAGGTGGATGTTCTCGAGAACCTTCTTGGAGCCATAGGCCTTGTTGAGGCCGGACATGTGATAGATGAACTGGCGTGCCACGCGCGCGCTCCCGTCTGATGATGGGTGGAATTTGCGGTTCCTTAGGCGAAACGGCCATCAAGGGCAATCGGCGCGCGGGCCGGTCTTATTGCCCCTGGTTTCGGACAATGCGGAACGCCTGCCGCCCGGCATGGGCCACTTCCGGCAGATAGACGGTCATCGCGTCGTAGCGCGGATGTTCCGCCAGTTCTGCGGCAGACAAAGGCTCAAGCGACCAGCGCTCGGCAACGAAGGTGCCCGGCGCGGCGGCCTGCGCCAGCGCCTGCACGAAGCCCAGGTCGAAAACGATCGCGCCTTCCAGATCGACCGAGCGCAGTTCGGCACCGTCGAAGACGCTGTCCATGATGATGGCATCGCGGAACTCGGCCGCGTTCAGGCCGGCGCCGGTGAAATCGACCGCCGCCACAACGGAACCGGAAAAGGACGGCGCGATTGCCTGAATGCGCCGGAATGCCGTATCGATGATCACCGCATCGGTGAACATGGCGCCGGTCAGGAAGGTCGGCACCAGATCGACGCCCTCGCCCGAGAAGGGAAGCTCCACGTCGGAGGCGGCGATGCTGGAGAAGTCCGAGCCGCGCACCACCGCCTTTTCGAACACCGCATGTTCGAGCTTTGCGGCTCCGAACCGGCAGCCGACAAGGCGCACCAGGGTGAAGTCGGCAAATGAAAGCCGCGCATGGCGCATCGACACGCCGGGCAGCACTTCGCGTCTCACTTCGGCAAAACTGAAATCGGCGCCGACGAAGCTGAGCAGTTCGGTGTCGAGGATCGAATTGTCGACCAGCATCGAGAGGAGATCGCCGCGCTCGGGGCTGAGCGGGGAATCGATCAGTTCGGTGGTCTCATTGTCCGCATCGAAGTCGGCCAGCATGTCCGGCGCGATCAGCGCGTCCTGCCGCCGGCTGAGCGCCTTCATGGTGAGCGAATTGTCGTCGAGCGGATTGGCCTGGCGCGGCCGCAGGTAAAGATAGGGCCGGGCGACGAGCGTCGCGGCGACGATGCGGCTGCGCACGGACGTGGACAGATCGGCCAGGCCGAAATCGTCAATGTCGTTGCCGGCCTCCAGATAGGCCTGCCGCTCGCCGCCGATCAGCGCGCCGATCTCGATCACTTCGGGGCCGACCTGGGCGCTGCGCTCGGCCTCTGCGAGCTGGGTTTGCGTGTCGGACAGGCGCGCCTGCGCGCGCAACAATTCGGTCTGGTCGTCGATACGGGTGTTCTGCTCGGCCAGAAGCATCGACTGCGCGCGCAAGAGCCGGTTCTGCTCGAACAACAAGGCCGAGCCGGCAAGCGCCGCGATCGATGCAATCAGCCCGGTGATCGAACCGATCAGCCAGCGCCGCGTCGACACCCAGGCATAGCGCGCCAGCGCGATCTCGGCGAAGGTGCGCGCCGCGTCGGTGGCCGCATCGACCTTGCCTTCGGCAGCGCTCTTGGCGACATCGCTCAGTGGGCCGGCAAAGCGGCTCAGTTCGATCTCGCTGCGCCGGAACAGCCAGCGCCAGATGCGGTCGCGCAGCGCGAACACGACCGACAGGATCAGCGCCAGCGCGAACAGCACCGACAAAATCACCGTGATGACGAGCTGGCCGTAGTCGGCGACCATGGAAGGCGCGAACATGGCGATGGGAATGCCGCAGACAAAGCCGAGCACGAAGACGACGAGGCCGAAAGGGAAGCTCCGCCTTGGAAGATAGCGATACTCCGGTTCGCCGTCCGGCCGGCCTCCCGGCAATTCC
Source organism: Oceaniradius stylonematis (assembly GCF_965223445.1). Lineage (NCBI taxonomy): Bacteria > Pseudomonadati > Pseudomonadota > Alphaproteobacteria > Hyphomicrobiales > Ahrensiaceae > Oceaniradius > Oceaniradius stylonematis. The sequence continues at coordinate 2,895,237 of NZ_OZ244994.1, read as the reverse complement.
TCGCTGATGTCCGGCTCGGTCACCGCTTCTCCCCCTTCCCGCCGGCGCAAATTGGCCGAACGGCCGGGAGCTTGCAACCGTCTTGCCGGCGCCAGCCCGGCTGCGGTGCGGCATCACATTCGCGTGTTCATTGCGCGAAGGGCTCGACGTTCCGACCCGAAGTCCGACATTGTCGGCAACCGAAGGGAGTCCGTCATGCACCGCAAGCTCTTTGCCGCCATCTTCCTGTCCGCGTTCGTGCTGACGGCGCCGGCCCTTGCCGTCGGCGGCGGCGACGACGACGCTTCGAACGACGCGGTGCGCCAATGCAACAACGGCGAAGTCTGGGATCGCGGCAAGAACGAGTGCGTGCCCGCGGACCAGCAAAGCCTCGACGATGACGCGCTCTTCGAAAACGGCCGTGCGCTGGCCTATCTGGGCCGGTTCAAGGAAGCGGTCACGGTTCTGGGCATGATCAAGGACCAGAACCGGCCTGACGTGCTCAACTATCTGGGCTATGCGACACGCAATGCCGGCGACCTACAGGCCGGCATAACTCACTATCGCCGCGCCATCGCGCTCGACCCGAACTACACGCTGGCCCGCTCCTATATGGGTCAGGCGCTGCTGCTTGATGGCGACCGCGCCGGCGCCATCGCCCAACTCGATGCCATCGAGACGCGCTGCGGGCGCGACTGCCGCGGCTACGCCGAACTGGCCGAGGCGATCGTGGCGGCGACCGAAGACCGGGCCTGGCGCTACTGAGGCGCATGGTTCCTTTCACTTGACGCAGCCGGCCGCGCCCGTCCATGTGCGCGCCATGACAACCGACTTCGCCGATCAGTTCGAGCTGGCTTCGCCAACAGGGTCCAGTCTGCACGTCTACCATCAGCCGGCGACGGACGATGTCCGCGCGGTCGTGCAGATCAACCACGGCCTTGCCGAACATGCCGCGCGCTACGCGCGTTTCGCACACGCGCTGTCAGCGAAAGGCATCGCTGTCTACGCCCACGACCATCGCGGCCATGGCGCGACGACGGCGCCAAACGCGCCGCCCGGCAGTTTTTCCACTCAAGGCGACGGAGTCGCCAAGGTGCTCGGCGATGTGGGCGCCGTGCACGCGCGCATTCGCGATCGTCATGGATCGATCCCGATCTTCATCTTCGGCCATTCGATGGGCGGACTGATCACGATGAACTACGCGTTGCGCCATCCGGAGGGGCTGTCCGGCGCAGCCGTCTGGAACGCCAATTTTTCGGGCGGTCTCGCCGGCCGTGCAGCGCAACTGATCCTCAAATGGGAGCGTCTGCGGCTGGGCAACGATGTGCCCTCGCGATTGCTGCCGAAGCTCACCTTCGCGCAATGGGCCAGGGCGGTGCCGAACCGGCGAACCGATTTCGACTGGCTGAGCGACATCGATGCCGAAGTGGACGCATATATCGCCGATCCCTTGTGCGGCTGGAACGCATCGGTCGGCATGTGGCAGGACGTGTTCTCGATGATCTTTGCCGGTGGCGAGGTTGGCGATGCATCGCCGTCGGCGCGCGCGCTTCCGTTTCATCTCGTCGGCGGCGACAGGGATCCCGCAACCGATCGCGGCAAGGCCGTGACCGCGCAGGCCGAACGCCTGCGCAAGGCCGGCTTCGCCGATGTCACCACGACGGTCCATCCCGACACGCCCCACGAGACACTGAACAGCAGCATCGCGGATGAAGCGATTTCCCAGCTCGTGATGTGGCTCGATGAGCGCATCGCCTGATCCGGACACGACCGGGGGGATGGCGGCGCGGATTCCCGCACTCGTCATCCTCTTGCTGTGCGCGACGCTCACCGTCATGGCCGGCGCGACGATCGCGCCCTCCCTGCCGGGCATCGCCGCCCATTTCGAAACGCAACCGGGCGGAGCGGCGCTGGTGCCTCTGATCCTGACCGTACCGGGGCTGGCGATCGCCATCGCCGCGCCGCTCGCCGGCCTTCTCGCCGACCGGACACACAAGCGCCGGGTGTTGCTGACCGGCATCGTTGTCTACGTGGTCGCCGGTTCGTCCGGTCTCTATCTCGACACGATCGGCCTGATCACATTCGGCCGCCTGTTCCTGGGCGTCGCCGTCGGCGCGATCATGACCTCGGCGATGGCCTTGATTGCCGACCTGTTCGACGATGCCGAACGCGGGCGCATTCTGGGCTATCAGGCCGCGGCGATGAGCTTTGGCGGCATGAGCTTCATCATGGCCGGCGGATTTCTGGCCGATCTGCACTGGCGTGGGCCGTTCGCCGTCTATCTTGCGCCGCTGCTCCTGATTCCGTTCATCCTCGCATGGGTGCCTTGTGGGCCGCCAGCGGACAAGATGCCCGAGACGCGGGCGCCAAAAGGGCGTTTCCCCTGGGCGTTCACGGCGATGATCTGCGTTGCCGCCTTCGCCAATTTCTTCACATATTTCACCATACCGCTGAAACTGCCATTCATGCTGCGCGACATGGGCCTCGACAGCGCCGCACTCGCCGGCAGCGCGATCGCGCTCCTGACCTTTTCAAGCGGCATCGTAGCGCTTGTCTTCGGACGTATCCGGGCGATGGCACCGCCACCGCTTCTGGCCTCGCTTGCATTTCTGTTGGCGTCGGCAGGTTTCGCCACGCTGTCGCTGCAGCCGCCCTTGCCGGTGGTGTTCGGGCTGATGGTGCTGGTCGGCTGCGCGTCGGGCATCGTGCTGCCGAACGCGACCACTTGGCTTTATTCCCGCGTGCCGCCGGCCATGCGCGGTCAGGCAGCAGGCCTGATGACGATGTCGGTATTCATGGCGCAGTTTCTGGCCGCGCCGTTCGTGCTGCTGATCGATCCGCTGGGCGGCATTGGCGGCGTCTATATGAGCGCGGCCTTCATTGCGCTGCTGACCGCGCTGTTCTACATCATCGTGGACCGGCGACTGCGGGCAGGGTGACGCACCCCGAAAGCTCTGGTAGGGCAGACCCACTTCCATCGGAAAGGGGTGCGCCATGGAACTGCTGCAAGGGCTTTTCACGATCGAGAACCTGACGACCCTCCTTGTGCTGACGGCGCTGGAGACAGTTCTGGGTTTCGACAATCTTCTCTACATCTCGCTGGAGGCGAAAAAGGCGGGAGAGGAGCATGAGGAGCGCATTCGCAGGCTGGGCATCATCCTTGCCATCGTGCTGCGCATCGTCCTGCTGTTCGTGGTCCTGCAACTGATCCAGGCGTTCCAGGAACCGTTCGCGACCATCTCCATCCCGCCCTTCATCGAGGGTGAGATTTCCGGCCATGCGCTGATCGTCCTGGCCGGTGGCGTGTTCCTCATCTACACGGCGATGCGCGAGATCTTCCACCTTCTGGCGATCGACGATATCGGGCACGCGGCCGAACGGGCGGCAAACGCCTCGCCGATGCGCGCGCTGTTCTGGATCACCGCGATGAACGTCGTCTTCTCCTTCGACACGGTTTTGTCCGCCGTCGCGCTGACCGACAATTTCGCCGTCATGACAACTGCCATCATCGTGTCAGGCGCGCTGATGGTGCTGATGGCCGAAACCGTCGCCGACTTCCTCAACCGCAACCGGATGTACGAAGTGGTCGGCCTTTTCGTTCTGCTGCTGGTGGGCATTCTTCTGACCACGGAAGGCGGCCATCTGGCGCATCTGTCCTTCTTCGGCTTCACCGTCGAGGCGATGAGCAAGACGACCTTCTACTTCGTTCTCGTCACCATGGTGCTTGTCGAAATCGTGCAGGGCCGTTACCAGCGCAAGCTGTTGGCGGAAAAGCGTCTTCAATCGCGCAAGCTCCGTCAGAGGGTCTGAAATCAACGGCAGGACATGACAAAATCAATTGCCGCCGAACGGCCGCTCGCGGGCATCCGCGTGATCGAACTGGCCCGCGTGCTGGCCGGCCCGTGGGCAGGCCAGATGCTGTCCGATCTGGGTGCCGATGTCATCAAGATCGAACACCCGGACGGCGGCGACGAGACGCGCGGATGGGGACCGCCCTTCATCACCGGCGCGGACGGCAAGCCGTTGTCGGCCGCCTATTTTCATGCCACCAACCGCGGCAAGCGCTCGGTCGCCGTCGACTTCAAGACCGATGACGGGCAAGCCGTCATTCGCCGCCTTGCGGCGACGGCCGATGTCGTGATCGAGAATTTCAAGGTTGGCGGTCTGGCCAAGTACGGGCTCGATCATGCCAGCCTTGCGGCGATCAACCCAAAACTTGTGACCTGCTCGATCACCGGTTTCGGACAGACCGGCCCCTACAAGGACCGGCCCGGCTACGATTTCATCATCCAGGGAATGGCCGGCTTCATGTCGGTCACCGGAGAGCCGGCCGGCCAGCCGATGAAGGCGGGCGTTGCCATCGCCGACGTGTTCACCGGCATCTATGCGGTTGCGGCGATCGAGGCGGCGCTGATCCGGGCGCTGAAGACCGGCAGGGGCTGCCATATCGACATGGCGCTGATGGATGTGATGCTGGCCGCCATGGCCAACCAGAACATGAACTTCCTGGCCACCGGAAAAGCGCCGCGCCGGCTCGGCAATGCGCATCCCAACATCGCTCCCTACCAGGTGATCGAAACCGCCGACGGGCACATCATCATCGCGGTGGGCAATGACGGCCAGTTCGCCCGCATCTGCGCTCTGCTGGAGCTTGAGGCGTTGCCGGCCGATCCGCGCTTTGCGACCAATGCGGCCCGGGTGGAGAACCGCGCGGCGCTGACAGGGCTGCTTTCGGAGAAGACCCGCCGATGGCAGCGTGACGATCTGGTTGCCGCCTGCGAAACCGCCAACGTGCCGACCGGACCGATCAATTCGATTGCCGACGCATTCGCCGACCCGCAGATCGTCGCCCGCGCGATGCGAGTCGATCTGCCCGATGCGTCAGGCAATGCGATCCCGTCGGTGCGCATGCCTGTGATGCTTGATGGTATCGCGGCCTGCGCCGACCGCCCATCGCCGGGGCTGGGCGAGCATACCGAGGAGGTTCTGGCGGAGTTGGAGGCCGGCTGACGCCTTGCGCCCCTACGCCACGGCGCGTGCCAGCGCGCACTGGCTCCACAGGTCGCACAGGGCGCTCGACAGGTGTGCGATGTCGGCATCGGTGTGGAACGGCGTCGGCGTGATGCGCAGCCGCTCGGTGCCCACCGGCACCGTCGGATAGTTGATCGGCTGCACATAGATGCCGTAATCGTCCAGAAGGATGTCCGAGATCCATTTGCACTTGGCCGCATCGCCCACCATCACCGGCACGATGTGGCTCGGATTGGCCATGTGCGGAATGCCCTGACGGTCGAGCGCGGCGCGCACCTTCCTCACAGCCTCCTGATGCGCAAGGCGCTTGTCGTCATGGGCCTTCAGATGCCGGATCGAGGCGACCGCGCCCGCCGCCAGCGCCGGCGGCAAGGCCGTCGTGAAGATGAAGCCCGAGGCAAAACTGCGCACGAAATCGACAAGGTTCTTCGAGCCGGTGATGTAGCCGCCCATCACGCCGAACGCCTTGCCCAGCGTCCCCTCGATGACGTCGATCCGGTCCATCAGCCCTTCGCGTTCGGCAACGCCGCCGCCGCGCGGGCCGTACATGCCCACCGCATGCACTTCGTCGATATATTTCAGCGCGCCATGCCTGTCGGCCACATCGCAGATCTTCTCGATCGGCGCGATGTCGCCATCCATCGAATAGACGCTCTCGAAGGCGACCAGCTTGGGCGCGGCCGGATCGTCCTGGGACATCAGACGATCAAGATCCTTCCAGTCATTGTGCCTGAAGATGCGCTTCTCGCAGCGCGAGTGCCGTATCCCCTCGATCATCGAGGCATGGTTGAGCGCGTCGGTGTAGCAGATGATGCCGGGGATCTTCGCCAGAAGCGTGCCGAGCGCGGCCCAGTTGGAGACATAGCCCGAGGTGAAGATCAGCGCGGCCTGTTTGCCGTGCAGGTCCGCCAGTTCCTCTTCGAGCTTCACATGGCCATGATTGGTGCCCGAAATGTTGCGCGTGCCGCCGGCGCCCGTGCCGCATTTGTCGATCGCCTCGTGCATTGCCGAAACCACGTCCGGATGCTGGCCCATGCCCAGATAGTCGTTCGAGCACCATACCGTCACATCGTGGGTCGAGCCGTCCCCGCGGTGCCGCGTCGCACGCGGAAAACACCCGCGCTGGCGCTCAAGCTCCGCAAAAACACGGTAGTTGCCTCCATCGTGCAAACCGGAGAGCTTGTCGGCAAAAAACCGGTCAAAATCCAGCTGGCCCTGAATTGGTTCCTGGCTTGGCGCGGTGATCGGCGTGATGGTCATCTTCGTCCTCGCATGGCACCTTCGCATTCGCGTTCGTGCCCGTGTTTCCTGCCCATATAAACCAGCGCGCCACTGATTGGAACGCTTCCAAAGTGGTGTGATTGTCGCAACCGGAACCGCGCCGGTCCTTGACACGGATCAATCCGGCCGGACCCGGGACGCGGCCCACCGGCCAGAACAAATTTTTCTCCGTAAGGGTTGGAGTTGGGAATGGCGTTCTTCTGACGGGATTCAATCGCACCTAAAATGGCATCTCGTTCCAAGAGGTGGGTACATGCGCCATTTTCCGGTTTTTGTGAATGTCGACGGCCGCCGCGTGGTCGTGTCCGGCGCGGGTGAAACCGCCATTGCCAAGCTGCGTCTTCTGTTGAAGACCCGGGCACGAATTTCGGTTTTCGGTGCCGATCCCGAACCGCTCGTCCGGCAATGGGCCGAAGAAGGCCGTATCACGCTGACAGAGCGCCCCGTCGAGACCGGCGACGCGCTCTGCGCCCGCCTCTTCTATGCGGCCAACGACGATGCCGCCGAGGACGCGCGCGCGGCAGCCATCGGCCACGCCGCCGGAGCGCTGGTCAACATCGTCGACAATCTCGACGATTCGCAGTTCATCACCCCGGCCATCGTCGACCGCGATCCGGTAACCGTGGCAATCGGCACCGAGGGCGCGGCGCCGGTGCTGGCGCGCAAGATCAAGGCCGATCTCGAAGAACGCCTGCCCGCTTCGCTCGGCGTCCTGGCCCGGATCGGCCAGGCCTTTCGAGCGCGCGCCGACATGCTGGGAGACGCCAGGAAACGCCGCGCTTTCTGGACGAAGTTCTATTCCGGCGCCGGCGACCGCGCCCTCAAGGCGGGCGGCGAACAGGCCGTGCGCAAGACGCTGGAAACGCTTCTGACCGACGGGATCGAAACGCGGCACCGGCCGGGCTTTGTCACTTTCGTCGGCGCCGGTCCCGGCGATCCCGAGCTCTTGACGCTGAAGGCCCGCAACGCGCTGCACGAGGCCGATGTCGTCCTGCACGACAAGCTTGTGCCGCAGCCGGTCATCGAACTGGCGCGGCGTGAGGCGATCGTCGTCGAGACCGGCAAGAAGGGCTTCGGAGACGCCTGGAAGCAGGACGACATCAACGCGCTGATGATCGATCATGCAAACAGGGGCGCCCATGTCGTGCGGCTCAAGTCCGGCGATCCGGCCGTGTTCGGACGCCTCGAGGAGGAACTGGACGCGCTCGATCGAGCGGGCGTCGGCTTCCAGATCGTGCCGGGCATTACTTCCGCATCGGCGGCGGCGGCATCGATCGGCCGGTCGCTGACGCGGCGCGGTCGCAACGCGTCGCTGCGCATCATCACCGGCCATGACGCGGAAGGCTTTGCCGATCACGACTGGCGCGCGCTGGCCCGGCCCGGCGAGGCGGCGGCGATCTATATGGGCATCAAGGCTGCATCGTTCTTGCGCGGGCGGCTGCTGATGCATGGTGCGGATGCGGAAACGCCGGTGACAGTGGTCGAGAACGCCTCGCGCGCCGACCAACGCGTCGTCGCCGCAACCCTTGGCACGCTGCCCGAGCGTCTCAGGCAGGCCGGTATCACCGGCCCGGCCATTCTGCTCTACGGAATCGCGCCACGCGGCGCGGCCTCCGCAGTCGCTGACATTGCCGACATGCACCATGAAGCGGAGGCCGTCTGATGGGGCGCCGGAAACACAAGCAGATCGTCACCGCGAACGATTTGTTCGAGGGCGACGTGATCTATCTGACCGGCGAAGGCGGCTGGACGCGTCTGCATGGCGACGCCGCCGTGGCGCACGATCCGGACGAGGCGCAGCGGCTGCTCGCCGTAGCCCAGGCGCAATCCGGCCAGATCGTCGGCGCTTATCTTGCCGATGCGGTAATCGGGCCCGACGGACGGCCGCAGCCCGTACATTTCCGCGAGGCGTTCCGCACGCGCGGCCCCTCCAACCATTTCCACGGCAAACAGGCGGAGGTCTGACATGTACCGCTATGACGATTTCGACGCCGATTTCGTGCGGGCACGCGTGGCCGATTTTCGCGAACAGGTCGAGCGCCGCATCGACGGTTCGCTCACCGAGGACGAGTTCAAGCCGCTGCGGCTAATGAACGGTCTGTATCTGCAACTGCACGCCTACATGCTGCGCGTCGCAATCCCCTACGGCACGCTCAATTCCCGGCAGATGCGTCAGCTGGCCATGATCGCCGAGCGCTGGGACAAGGGCTATGGTCACTTCACCACGCGCCAGAACATCCAGTTCAACTGGCCCAAGCTGAAAGATGTACCCGATATTCTGGACGCGCTCGCCGATGTCGAAATGCACGCCATCCAGACCTCGGGCAATTGCATAAGGAACGTCACCGCCGACCATTTCGCCGGCGCCGCGGCGGACGAGATCGAAGACCCGCGCCCGACGGCGGAACTGCTGCGGCAATGGTCGACCGACCATCCCGAATTCCAGTTCCTGCCGCGCAAGTTCAAGATCGCCATCACCGGCAGCCCCAACGACCGGGCGGTGACGAAGGCGCACGACATCGGCCTGCGCATGGTGCGCAACGACGCGGGCGAGCCCGGCTATGAGGTGATCGTCGGTGGCGGGCTTGGCCGGACGCCGATGATCGGCAAGACCGTCCGCGATTTCGTGCCGAAGGCGGACCTGCTGCCCTATCTGGAAGCGATCCTCAGGGTCTACAATCTCGCCGGCCGGCGGGACAACAAGTACAAGGCGCGCATCAAGATCCTCGTCCACGAAACCGGAACCGAGGAGATCAAGGCGCTGATCGAGGAAGCGTTCGCCGAGCAAAAGGCGCTGTTCCAGGCCCCGCCGGCGGACCTTGTCGCACGCATCGAGGCGGCGTTCGCGCCGCCGGACTTCGACAACACCCAGTCGCTCGTCTTCGACAGCGCACAGGCGGACGATCCGGTGTTCCGCTCCTTCGTCGAGACCAATGTGAGCGAGCACAGGAACCCGGCCTACGGCATCGTTTCGGTGTCGCTGAAGCCGGTCGGCGGCACGCCGGGCGATGCCTCAGCCGAACAGATGCGCGTTCTGGCCGACATCGCCGAGCGCTACGGCCACGACGAACTGCGCGTTTCCCACGAGCAGAACATCATCCTGCCGCACGTGCGAAAGGCCGACATTCCGGCCGTCCACGCCGAACTGAACAAGGCTGGGCTGGCGACCGCCAATATCGGGCTCTTGTCGGACATCATCGCCTGCCCCGGCATGGACTATTGCGCGCTGGCGACGGCCCGGTCGATCCCGGTCGCCCAGGAGATCGCGACCCATTTCGACGCGCTCAAGCTCGAACGCGACATCGGCCCGCTGAAGATCAAGATTTCCGGCTGCATCAATGCCTGTGGCCATCACCATGTCGGCCATATCGGCATTCTGGGCCTCGACAAGGCAGGCGTGGAAAACTACCAGATCACGCTTGGCGGCGACGGCACCGAGACGGCGACGATCGGCGAGCGGACGGGCCCCGGCTTTGCCGCCGAAGACCTGATCCCGGCGATCGAAGCGATCATCGACACCTATCTGGACTTGCGCCACACCGGTGAAGAAACGTTCCTGGACGCCTATCGGCGTCTTGGCGCACAACCCTTCAAGGACGCCATCTATGACCACCGACGCGACAGCGCCCGCGCCGCCTGACACGCAGGGCGCAACGCTCGACCTGTTGCGCGAAGCGCTCATCGACCGAAGGTTCGGCGACGTTGCCGCCGTTTCCTCGTTCGGCGCCGAGTCGGCCGTGCTCTTGCACCTGATCGCGAGCGTCGACCGGACGGCGCCGGTGCTGTTCATCGACACGGGCATGCTGTTCGCCGAAACGCTGGCCTACCGCGACGAGCTGGCGTCTCGGCTCGGCCTGACCGATGTGCGGACGATCCGCCCGGCGCGGGAGGCTGTGCGCGTTACCGACATTTGGGGCCGGCTTCACCTGACCGATCCGGACGCCTGCTGCGATCTGCGCAAGACGCAGGTGCTCGATGCGGCGCTCGAAGGGTTCGATGGCTGGATCACCGGCCGAAAGCGGCATCAGGCGCTGACCCGGTCGGACATCGAACCGGTCGAACAAGCGGCCAACGGCAAGACCAAGCTCAACCCGCTGGCCCTGTGGTCGCCGGACGATCTGGCCGCCTATGCTGAAGCCTTCGACCTGCCGCCGCATCCGCTTGTCGGTCAAGGGTATCCGTCGATCGGCTGCGCGGTGTGCACCTCGCCCGTCAAGCCGGGCGAGGATGCGCGTGCCGGCCGCTGGCGCGGCCGCGACAAGACCGAATGCGGCATTCACATCGTCGACGGCGCGATCGTGCGCGGACCATCGCCCAATGCCTGAAGAGAGGAACGCCATGATCATCGTCACCGACGCCGGGTTTGCGCCCGACGACCGCGCCGAACGGCTGATGGCCGGCACCTATGGCGAGGTGTCGCTGGCTGACCTTCAAGCGGGCCTTCCCGCCAACCGCCCGGCATCGATCGGTCTTGTCGCCGACAATGACATCGATGCGCATGCGGTCGCGCCGCACTTCAAGGTGCTCGATGCGATCATCATCGGCTTTCCGTCGTTCGCCGACGGGCGCGGATTTTCGCTGGCCATGCAATTGCGCCGGCTGGGCTTTACCGGACGGCTGGTCGCGCAGGGTCATGTCATCGCCGACCAGTATGTCCACGCACGCCGATGCGGCTTCGATGCGGTGGCGATCGGCGAGGGTCTGGCCGCACGGCAGCCCGAAGCGCAGTGGCTCGCCCGGTTGACGCGGATCAATGCGACCTATCAACGACGGTTGCATCAAGCGGCCCAGGTCGCCTAACTGGAGCCCATGACAATGAACGAGATGACGCCCATCGCCGGCGGTGCGCAGCCGGTCGCCCTCAAGGACGGGCAGACCGTGACGTGGGTGCGCCATTACACCGACCGGCTGTTCGCCTTCCGGCTCACGCGGCCGCAATCGCTGCGCTTCCGATCGGGCGAGTTCGTGATGATCGGATTGCCCGGCGACAATGGCAAACCGATCCTGCGCGCCTATTCGATCGCCTCGCCCTCCTGGGACGAGGAACTCGAATTCTATTCGATCAAGGTGCCGGACGGCCCGCTGACATCGCGCCTTCAGAAGATCCAAGTGGGCGATCAGGTCATATTGAAGACCAAGCCGGTGGGCACGCTCGTCATCGATGCGCTACTGCCGGGCAAACGTCTCTACATGCTGGCGACCGGCACGGGCATCGCCCCGTTTGCCTCGCTGATCCGCGATCCGGAAGTCTATGAAAAATTCGACCAGGTGATCCTGACCCATACCTGCCGTACCCGCGACGAACTGGTCTACGGCGCCGAACTGGTCGACAACCTCGTCAACGATCCGCTGATCGGCGAGATGGTCGACGGCAAGCTCGTCTACTATCCGACGACGACACGCGAGGAGAGCCCCAAGACCGGCCGCGTGACCGACAAGATCCGTTCGGGCGAACTGTTTGACGATCTCGGCGTGCCGGCATGGAGCATCGAAGACGACCGCGTGATGATTTGCGGCTCGATGGGCCTCAACCTCGAGATCAAGGAATTGTGCGAAGCCGCCGGCATGGAAGAAGGCGCCAACAACAAGCCCGGCCACTATGTGCTGGAAAAGGCGTTCGTCGGCGAGGCCGAGGCGGGTTGACGCAGCGCGTCTGAAAAACCCATCGCCATTCGACCATCATTGCGGTTAGACAGGCGGCATCATTGGTGCCGCTTTTCGTTTCGGGGGACAGTCTTTGGTCGAGCGTGTTGTCATCGTGGGCGGCAGCCATGCCGCGGTCGCGGTTGCCGACGATCTGCGCAAGCACGGGTTCGGCGGCTCGATCACGCTTTTGAGCGAAGAGACGACCCTTCCCTATCAGCGGCCGCCCCTTTCCAAGGCCTACATGTCCGGCGAGATGAGCCTTGAGCGGCTGAAGCTTCGCCCCGAAGACTGGTACCGCGATCAGAAGATCGACGCGCATCTTTCGACGCGCGTCATCGGCATCGACCGCCAGGCAAAAGAGGTGGTCACCGAAGACGATGCGCGGTTCGGCTATGATGCGCTGGTTCTTGCGACGGGGGCGCGCGCGCGGCGACTGCCCGCCGAGATCGGCGGTCGACTCGGCAATGTGCACACGATGCGCGATCTGCCCGACGCCGACGCGCTGATGGCCAAGATGGCCGACGGCAAGCGGCTCATCGTCATCGGCGGCGGCTATATCGGGCTGGAGGCGGCCGCAGAAGCATCGAAGAAGGGCATGGCGGTGACGGTGGTCGAGGCCGCACCGCGCATCCTGCAGCGCGTGGCCTGCCGCGAAACCGCCGACGCGTTCCGAGCGCTTCACGAAGGCCATGGCGTGAGCGTCCTGGAGAACACGCAGATCGCGCGCATCGCCGGGAACGCCGACGGCGCGGCGGCAGCAGTCGAACTGGATGACGGCACGTCCCTGCCCTGCGATCTGGTGGTGGTCGGCATCGGCATCGTTCCCAATGCCGAGCTTGCCCAGAGCGCCGGCCTCGACGTGGCGGTCGGGGTCACGGTCGACGACCGGGCCCGCACGTCCGATCCGGCCATCTATGCCTGCGGAGACTGCACCGTTTTTCCATTCGGACACATGCCGACGCGGCTCGAATCGGTGCAGAACGCGCACGATCAGGCCGGCATCGTCGCGGCCAACATCATGGGTCAGGATCTCGCCTATGAGCCGCACCCCTGGTTCTGGTCGGACCAGTACGACATGAAGCTGCAGATCGCCGGCTTCAACCGGGGCTATGACCGTGTGGTCGTCCGGCCCGGCAAGCGCGAAGGCAGCGTCTCGCACTTCTATTTCGCCGGCGAGACGTTCCTCGCCGTCGATTGCCTGAACGATGCAGCGACCTATGCGATGAGCCGCAAGATCCTCGCTGACGGCAAGGCGCTGACGCCGGACATGGTCGCCGACGAGACGTTCGATCTGCGGGCGTTCGCGAAGTAACCCCCGCGAACTATCCGGCAAACGGAGAAGTATGATGAGCCAACCCGAATTCGCCGTCATCGGCCTCGGCACGATGGGCGCCGCCCTGGCGCTCAACATCGCCGAAAACGGGTTTGGTGTCGCGGTCCACAACCGTTCGCCGGAACGTATCGACACGCTTGTCGCCAATGGGGGCGATCTTTCCGGGCGGCTGACGCCGGCCAAGACGCTGGACGATCTGGTTGCCGCGATGAAGGCGCCGCGCGCGATCCTGCTGATGGTGCCTGCAGGCCAGCCGGTCGATGACCAGATCGCCGCGCTGCTGCCCTTGCTGGACGAGGGCGACCTGATCATCGATGGCGGCAATTCGAGCTTTCACGACAGCGAACGGCGCGCCGCTGCGGTCGAAGCGCTCGGCAGGCGTTTCATCGGGCTTGGCGTGTCGGGCGGCGAGGATGGTGCGCGGCATGGCCCGTCGCTGATGGCCGGCGGCTCAGAGGAGGCGTGGGAACGCGCAGCGCCGGTGCTGACGGCGATCGCGGCGACCTACGAGGACGAGCCCTGTGCGGCGCTGCTCGGCGCGGCCGGCGCCGGGCACTTCGTCAAGATGGTCCATAACGGCATCGAATATGCCGACATGCAGATGATCGCCGAAGCCCATGGCATCATGCGCGACGGCATGGGCCGGACGCCGGCCGCGATGTCCGAGACCTTCGCCCGGTGGAACGACGGACCGCTGCGCTCCTATCTCATCGAGATCAGCGCCGCCGTTCTCAAGGCCACCGACCCCAAGACCGGAAATCCGATGATCGACATGATCGTCGACCGGGCCGGACAGAAGGGAACGGGCCGCTGGACGGCGATCGAAGCGCAGGAACTGGGCACGCCGGTGCCGGTGATCGATGCGGCGGTGACCGCGCGCAACGTCTCGGCGCGGCTCGAGGAACGGCAGCGCGGCGCAGACCGTTTCGGCGAGCCGGCGCGGCCCCTGCCGGACGGTGCGGTGACCGACACCGACCTTGAAAGCGCGCTGATCGCCGGCAAGATCGTCTGCTATGCGCAGGGCTTTGCGATGCTGGCCGATGGCGCCCGGGACAATGGCTGGGACCTGCGCCTCGCTGACGTCGCGCGTGTCTGGCGGGCGGGTTGCATCATCCGCTCGGCGATGCTGGACGACATGGCGACCGCGCTCGAACAGGCGCCCGATACGAGCCTTTTGATGGCACCGTTCTTCGCCGATCTGATGGAGCGCCACGTGCCGGGCTTGCGCAAGACCGTCACGGCCGCAAATGGTCACGGGCTGCCGGTGCCGTCGCTTTCGGCGGCGCTCAACTGGTTCGACATGATGGCGACATCGCGCTCGACGGCCAACATGATCCAGGGCCAGCGGGACTATTTCGGCGCGCACGGCTTTGAGCGCACCGACGAGGACGGCACCCATCACGGGCCGTGGTAAGACCGGGCGCCCCCTCTGGAAATCTTCGGAGGAATGGTGGAGGGTGAGAGACATTCTTCGAACCCGGAACCAAACCGGCCTGATCGTTCGAGGCGCAGCCGAGAGCGTGAATCAGTCCGGCAGATAGTGGTGGGCCTGGAGGGACTCGAACCCCCAACCAAGCGGTTATGAGCCGCCGGCTCTAACCAATTGAGCTACAGGCCCCACCCGGACCGTGCGTATCCGAAAGGTCCCAGCCGGGCAAGCGGTGTCGGAGAAACGGGCGCACACCATATTGTCTGCCCATTTGTCGGCCATTGCCCGGGATGACGGGACCTCTGCTCAAGGATGATCGCTTTGAAACCCATTCGCACCTCACCCATTGCCGCCGCGTTCGCGGCAACCGCGCTGACCGCCGCCGCCGGGCACGCAATCGCGGCCGACACCGACATCACGCCGCAAATCACCGTATCGGCCACCGGAACAGCGGATATTGCGCCGGACATGGCGGTGATCGGGCTGACGCTTCTGCGCGAAGCGGACACGGCGCGCGAAGCGCTCGATGCCAACACCGAAGCGATGGCCGAGGTGCTGGCGGCCATGCAGGCCGAAGGCATCGCCGAGCGTGACCTGCAGACATCGAACTTCAACATCCAGCCGCGCTACGTCTATCCCGAGCCGAAGGACGGCATCCGCCCGGCGCCGCGGATCGTCGGCTATCAGGTCTCGAACTCGCTCACCGTGCGCGTGCGCGATCTCGACAGGCTCGGCGCCATTCTGGACCAGTCGGTGACGCTGGGCGTTAATCAGGGCGGCGGCATCAGCTTCACCAATGACGACCCGTCCGCAGCCATCACCGAGGCGCGGACCAAGGCGATGAAAGCGGCGATGGGCAAGGCCGAGACGCTGACCGAAGCGGCCGGCATCGGGCTCGGCCGCATCCTGTCGATCTCCGAGCAGTCGTCCGAGCCAAGGCCGATGCCGGTTGCCCGCGCCGCGATGATGGAGATGGCGGCCGACGCAGCGCCCGTGCCGGTCGCGGCAGGCGAAAACACCTACCGCGTCAGCGTCAATGTGACGTTCGAACTGGCCCAATAGGCCGCGTCGAGAACGTCAGCCGGCCGAAAGGCCCGGCCAGTTGTCGTCGCCCTTGGTGATGTTGCCGGGGATATCGCGTTCCCAGCGGCTGCGCACGCCCTTGGAGAAGTTCAGATAGAGCTTGTCGTCGACCACGGTGAAGGCTTCGGGGTCGATCTTGGCGGTGTAGCCGTTGGCGACCGCATAGGCGCAATAGCCGCCATATTGCGGTGCGTAGCGGTCGGGATCGGCGGCAAAGGCGTCGCGGTTTTCGGCTGAGGCAAACTGATAAGTCGCGCCCTCATGGGTCGCGGTGATGGAGGGATCGCCCATCACCGCCGCGCCTTGCGTGAAATAGGCGACCGGGTCATGCCCCAGGATCGCGGCGCCGCCGTCCAGATTGACCTTGCCTGCCCAGGCCTTGCGGGCAGACCCCGCGATCAGCGCGGCTGCCACCGCGCCGGCGCCGAGCGCCAGAAACGCGCGACGGTCCAGATTGGCGGTTGCGGTCTTGACCTTGCCGCGAACGATATGGCGGGTCATGGCGATCTCCATCGGTTGAGCCCTGCGTTGCCGCCAAACTGTCAAAACGATCGATCACGTTCAAATCGCATCTTCTGACGCGAACACACATCTGCGTGAATCAGGCGAGCGCCTTGACCCAATACTCCATCGGCTTTTCGGTTTCGGCGGTCTCGCCAATGTCCTTCCAGCCATATGCCGTGGACAGGCCGTCGAGCCGCACATACCCGCGGTTGCGCCAGAAGCCGTCGAGCGGGACGTAACCGGCCGGACGCAGCGGATGGTTCGCCGGACGCACGACCGCCGAAAACAGGCATTTCGTGAAGCCCTGCCGCCGTGCCTCGCTCTCGCGCAGTTCGAAAAATCCGACGCCGACGCCCTGGCCGCGATAATCGGCCAGAAGGACCGATTCGCCGAAATAGAAGAAATCGTCCGGATCGAGCCCGCGCGCGGCAAACGGTTCGGCGAATTCGGCCTTGTGCTCGCCGAGCGGCGCCGCCGTTGCGGCGCCGACCAGTTCGTCGCCGTCGAATGCGCCGGCAACGAAGGCGCCATCTGCCTCGAGATAGGTGGCGAGGTAGCGGCGCTCATAATCCATGTCGCCATCATAAAGGTAAGGAAAGGCGCGGAAGACGGTGATCCGCAACCGCGCCAGATCGTCCAGACGCGATACGATCTCGTTCCGCGCCAGCGGACGGACCTTCGCCCGATCCGTCATGAAACCTGCGCGATCCAGTCCTTGTGATTGTAGTAGGTCGTCACGCGGCTGATGCGGCCATCGTCGACCTCGAAGAAAATGCCGGCCGGCAACGAATAGCCTTGGCCGCTGGCCGGCGGAAGACCGTCGGCAGTGGCAACATAGGTGCCGTCGACGGTGAATTCGGCGGCGGCGCGCACGCCGCTTTCGGAGACCATGATTTCGATGTCGCGCAGCGTCTCGCGGTAATGCCGCGACATCATCGCGTTGAACCGGCGAAACGCATCGCGGCCGATCTCGCGGCCGCCCTGATTGATGTCGTGGGCGACATCCTCGTGCAGCAGATCGGCCATGGACTCATAGTCGCTGGCGTTGAAAGCGTCGAAGTAGCGCTCGATCAGCGCCCGTGTCTCGTTCTGGCTCAAAGCTGCCCCCGCAAATGTCTATGCCGGCCGAACCTATCGGCCCACAGCCGAAACGCAACGGCCGACCTCACAGTTCCCCGCCGACCAGATGGTCAAGATATTCGCCGTCATGGGCCATGTCCTGCTCTCGGGCCGTCACCCGGCCGAAAACGGAAATGCCCGCCTCGTGCACGCTCATCGGATCGCCCGAGACAAGCGGGTGCCAGTCGTAGAGAGGCCGGCCCTCCGCCACCAGCCGATAGGCGCAGGTGCCCGGAAGCCAGACGATCTCGCCGACATTGTCGGGCGTCAGGCGCACGCAGTCCGCCACCTTTGCCTGCCGGTTCTCATAGTCCGTGCAGCGGCACGAGGCGGCGTCGAACAGCCTGCAGGCAACCGTCGTGTAGAGGATCTCGTCGGTGTCCTCGTCGATCAGCTTGGACATGCAGCATTTGCCGCAGCCATCGCACAGGCTTTCCCATTCCCGCGCCGTCATCTCCGTGAGCGTCTTGGTCTCCCAGAAGGGTCGGGGGGCGTCTTTGGCCACGGTCTCTCCTCAACCGGCGCGGCGGGCCCGATGCCAACGCTGCCAGCGCAGGAAACCGCGATAGCCGATTTCGGCCAGTTGGCGAAGCCCGGGAACCGAAAACACGAACGCAAAGCGCCGCCAGACCGGCAAAACGCGCCAGATGCGCGCAAAGGCATCGACGCCCACATGCCAGCCGCCATCGGCCTGATCGCGGACGTGAAACCGTCCGAGCAGCGCGTCGCGCGTCTTGCCTGCCGGCAATTCCGCATCGGTCAACGACTCGATGTCGATCCAGCGCACGGCCCCGGCCCGGTCGATCCTGCGGTAATAGCCGACTTCGATGCGGCAGACGGGACACCCGCCGTCATAGAAAACGTCGATGGCCGGCATGGGGGCCGACGCTTCAATACCCGATGTCTGATCGATGATAGCCATAATGCCGAGATAGTGCGCCGCGCCGCACTGTCATCGGTGCGAACTGTCGCGCCTAGGTGCCGGACTTTTCCGACAGGACGCTGCATCCCAGCCGGCGCACCGCATCGCGCAGCCCTTCATCGTCAAAGCCCTGCGCCATGCGTTCGATGCGTTCGGCCTCATCGGCGGTCAGCGGCCGCGCCTTGCGGCGGGGCTTGGGCGGTTCGGCCAGTTGCTTTTGCACGAGCCTCACCCGGCAAATCGCGTCGAACCCCATGAAGGCGTTGATGCGCCCCACGATCTCGCCGGTCTGGTGCTGGATGTGAAGCGCGGCCATGGCCTCGGCCGCCACCACGAGAACGCCGGGCTCGAACGCATCATCTTCATGGCGTCGGCGCGGCCAGTCGATTTTGAGCGGGCAGGACGTCTCGGCGATCTGCGCGCCGGCGATCTCCGGCCACGCATCGATCAGCGCAATCGACAGCCCGGCGCGCTTGGCAAGTACCGGGTCGAGGACGGCGTTGACGAAATTGGCTGCAGATTTGGCCATGGCGCGACGTTATCAGGTCTGCCCGCGCGCTTGAAGCATGCAGGATCGATCTTGCCCTTGTTGTGGACGGCAGCCTATGTGCGGCCATGCCGTCCCGCGATTCCGCTCCCGCCAAAAAGCTGCTTGCCTGGTACGACAATCACGCTCGTGACCTGCCCTGGCGGGTGAGCCCGCGCGACCGAACAAAAGGTATCCGTCCAGACCCATACCGGGTCTGGCTGTCGGAGATCATGCTGCAGCAGACGACCGTCGCGGCGGTACGAAGCTATTTTTACGCCTTCACCGCCCGGTGGCCGACGATCGCCGCGCTTGCGGCGGCGGACGAGGAAGACATTCTCAAGGCCTGGGCCGGGCTCGGCTATTATTCGCGGGCGCGCAACCTGAAGAAATGCGCCGACGCAATCATGGCCGACCATGGCGGCGCGTTCCCCGCCGATCTCGACGCATTGCGCGCCTTGCCCGGCATCGGCGACTATACGTCGGCGGCAATTGCGGCCATCGCCTTCGACCTTCCGGCCGCCGTGGTCGACGGCAATGTGGAACGCGTGGTCACGCGCCTCAAAGCGATTGACACGCCGCTGACCAAGGCCAAGCCGGCCATCAAGGCCGAGGTGGCGGCGATGCTCGATCCCGAACGACCGGGCGATTTCGCGCAGGCGACGATGGATCTGGGCGCCACGATCTGCACGCCCAAGCGGCCGGCTTGTCTGCCATGTCCGCTGCGGTCGGAATGCGCCGCTCTCGATCAGGGCGACCCGGAACGTTTCCCCGTCAAGGCGCCCAAAAAGGACAAGCCGCTGCGTGTCGGTGCGGCCTTCGTCCTGGTGCGCGACGACGGTGCGGTGCTGCTCGAAAAACGGGCCGGAACCGGGCTTCTGGCCGGCATGACGCAGGTGCCAACGACCGGATGGAACGCGCGCCACGACGGCGAAACCGGTTCTGACGCCGCGCCGGTCGCTGGCACCGAATGGCGCCGATGCGGGCAGGTGCGGCATGTCTTCACCCATTTCGCGCTCGATCTAACAGTCTGGCACGCCCTGTCGAACCACAGGGCCGGCGACGGGCAATGGTGGTCGCCAGCTTCCGAACTTGCCGGCGAAGCGCTGCCCACCGTCATGAAAAAAGCGATCGCGTGTGCTTTACCGGACGCGTTTTGAGGGGACCCGCCGCCATGCATACCATTCGACACATCGTCTTCGACATCGGCAAGGTGCTGATCCATTACGATCCGGGACTGCCGTTCAAGTGCATCATCCCGGACGACGAAAAGCGCCGCTGGTTTCTGGCCAATGTCTGCACGCCGGCCTGGAACATCGAACAGGATCGCGGCCGGTCATGGGCCGATGCCGAGGCCGAACTGATCGCCGCACACCCGGACTGGGCGCGCGAAATCCGCGCCTTCCGGCAGAATTGGCGCGAGATGGTGCCGCATGCCTACGATGGCAGCGTTGCCATCCTGGTCGAACTGATCGAGGTCGGAACCGATATCACCTTCCTGACCAACTTCGCAGCCGACACGTTCGCCGAGGCGCAGACCCTGTACCCGTTCCTGAAATCGGGGCGCGGCGTGACGGTCTCCGGGCGAGTTCAGCTCATCAAGCCCGACCCGGCGATCTATGCGCTGCACACCGACACGTTCGATCTCGATCCTGCGGCAACGCTGTTCATCGACGACAGCGAACAGAACGTCGAGGCGGCGCGCGCATTCGGATGGCACGCCGTGCACTTCACAAGCGCCGAAGCGCTGCGGGAAGACCTGCAGCGCTTCGGGTTTCGGCCTGATTGAACTGGAGGTCAGTTGCCGAAAGTCAGCCGCCGGCGGCAGCCATGCGGTCGCGAACGATCTGGCGCAGCGCGTCGATGGGCTTGAGGGTACCGGCATCGTCGAAGTGCCAGAAGGTCCAGCCATTGCAGGCGTCGAGCCCCTGGACCCGTGCGCCGGTGCGGTGGATCGAGGCCTGCTCGCCGCCTTCGCACAGCGAACCGTCGGCCTGAACCGTGGCCGTCCAGCGGCGTTTCGGGTCGGTCAGCTCGGTGCCCGGTTCCAAAAGGCCCGCTTCGATCAGCGAAAGGAAGGCGACGCGGGGCTGCGCCCGCTTGCCGGCAACAAGCGTCAGGCTCTTGCCGTCATGGGGTTCGACCGCATCGATACGCGCAGTCGCCGCATCGATATAGGCCTGCTCGCGCTCGATGCCGATGAAATGGCGGCCCAACCGCCTGGCAACTGCGCCAGTCGTGCCCGTGCCAAAAAAGGGATCGAGCACGACATCGCCGGGCTTTGATGCCGACATCAGCACGCGGGCCAGCAGCGCCTCGGGCTTTTGCGTCGGATGGACCTTGGCGCCGTCGTCGTCCTTCAGCCGTTCGCCGCCATTGCAGATGGGAAACAGCCAGTCCGACCGCATCTGGACGTCGTCATTGGCCGCCTTCATGGACTCATAGTTGAAGGTGTAGCCCTTGGCCTTCTGGTCGCGGCTCGCCCAGATCATCGTCTCATGCGCGTTCTGGAAGCGGCGGCCGCGAAAGTTCGGCATCGGGTTGGTCTTGCGCCAGACGACATCGTTGAGGATCCAGTAGCCCAGATCCTGCAGGCTGGCGCCGACGCGGAAGATGTTGTGGTAGGAGCCGATCACCCAGATCGTGCCGTTCGGCTTGAGCACACGGCGCGCGGCCAGAAGCCAGGCGCGGGTGAAGGCGTCGTAATGGGCGAACGAGCCGAACTGGTCCCAATGATCGTCGCAAGCATCGACCTTGGACTGGTCGGGCCGGTGCAGCGCGCCCTCGAGCTGCAGATTGTAGGGCGGATCGGCGAAGATCATGTCGACCGATTTTTCGGGCAGTTGTTCCATCGCGGCGACGCAATCGCCCTTGAGGATGACGTCCAGGGGAAGGGCCGGCTTGGCGGAACGGACGCCCTTGCGGGCGGCCGAAGGGGCCAGGTGTACGCGAGACATGAAGCACCCGATCTCAAGAAACAGCAACGGGCGCCATGGTTACCGCTCAGGGTAAACATCGCGTCAAGGACCATGGTTAACCGAAGGTTGGCAGCCAAAGCCGCCCTGCGGCTCACGGTGTGTCGTAGGGACCCTCGTCAAAGCCGACAATGACCTGAAGATTGCGGGTTTCCGGCTCGGGCAAGACGATCTGGTCGTCCCGGAAGATGAACTGCGTCGCTCCGCCGCCCATCGCCACGTCGATGCGGCCAAGCTGCGAATAGGGCAGGTTCTCGCCGGCGCGGATGGCAACACGCACGGGCAGGTTCAGCGAACCCGGCGCGCCCTTGGGCCCGTTGACCACGCGGCCGGCGGCGGCGACGGTCATGAAGAGCTGCCCGTTGCGATAGCGGCAGGTGCGCGTCACGTCCGAGATCACAGCCTGATGGACGACTTCGTCGGGATTGCCCTCATTGCCGTCTGTGTAGGTGCGCAGATAGGCGGTGCCCTCAAGCAGCGTCACGCGCGGACAATAGGCGCGCAGGTCCGCCTCGGTGAAGGCCTCGTCATTGCTGGAAACGTCGAGCACTTCGCTCGGGCCGCCCGACTGGCAGGCGGCCAGCGCGGCCAGCATACCAATGGCGGCCAGCGACCGGATCGTCCGGACAGCGCTTTTGCCATCGAGCCCTGCCCTGCATGTTCCGATACCCATCACCATTATCTTCGCTCTCCAATTCCTGCGGTCGGCGCTCGCGGCGCGCACCATTCGGCTAGTGGGACATCGTGTCAACCATGCGGCGGATGCGCGTCGCCGCGGGGGTTCCGATCCCGTCGGATTTCCGATAAGGCTCGCGCGCATTTTGTGCAATGGCTGACGGGCGGACACAAACCGCCGCCAAAGCGCATCGATGAGGGCAACAGCACCGTGAAATTCATCTCGACACGCGGCGAGGCGCCGCATCTGGGTTTTCGCGACGCGGTTCTGACGGGGCTTGCCGCCGATGGCGGGCTCTACCTGCCCGAAAGCTGGCCGCACTGGTCTCCCGATGCGATCAGGGAGCTGCGCGGCAAATCGTTCGCGCAAACCGCGGTCACGGTGATGTGGCCGTTTGTCGAGGGCGAGATCGAGCGGGAAACCTTCGAGGCCATCGTCGCCGAAGCCTATGGGACCTTCCGGCACGAAGCGGTCTGCCCCCTTGTCCAGACCGGCGCCAACGAATTCGTGCTGGAGCTGTTTCACGGTCCGACGCTGGCGTTCAAGGACGTGGCCATGCAGCTTCTCAGCCGGCTGATGGACCATGTGCTGGCCGAACGGGACCAGCGGGCGACGATCGTCGGCGCTACATCGGGCGATACGGGCGGGGCGGCGATCGACGCCTTTGCCGGCCGCGACCGGACAGACATCTTCATCCTCTTCCCCGAGGGGCGGGTGTCGCCGGTCCAGCAGCGCCAGATGACGGGCTCGGATGCCGCCAACGTGCATGCATTGGCGATCGACGGCAATTTCGACGACTGCCAGAATCTCGTCAAGGCGATGTTCAACCACGGTGCCTTCCGCGACGCGGTTCGGCTGTCGGGCGTCAACTCGATCAACTGGGCGCGGATCATGGCCCAGATCGTCTATTATTTCACGTCGGCGGTTTCGCTGGGCGCGCCCGACAGGCCGGTCTCGTTCACCGTGCCGACGGGCAATTTCGGCGACATCTTCGCCGGTTACGCCGCCAAGCGCATGGGCCTGCCGATCGACAGGCTGGTCATCGCGACCAACGACAACGACATTCTCGCCCGCGCGCTCGACACCGGCACATACGAGATGCGCGATGTGGTCCAGACCACATCGCCTTCGATGGACATCCAGATATCGTCGAACTTCGAGCGGCTGCTGTTCGAAGCCTCGGGACGCGATGCGGCCTATGTGCGCCGCGCGATGGAAACGCTCAAACAGTCGCGGCAGTTCGCGCTCGGCGATGCGGTGCATGGGGCGATCGCAACGGACTTTGCCGCCGGCCGGGCCGACACCACCGAGGCCGGGCGGACCATTTCCCATGTTCTGGATGCCTCGGGCTATCTGCTCGACCCGCACACGGCAGTGGCCACCCATGTTGCGCGGGCCCGCGCCAGGGCCGAAACGCCGATGATCGTGCTGGCGACGGCCCATCCGGCCAAGTTCCCCGACGCAGTGGAAGATGCCGCCGGAATCCGGCCGGAACTGCCCGCATGGCTGGGCGATCTGATGGGGCGGCGCGAGCGGTTCGCGCCACTTCCATCTGATCTCAAAATGGTGGAAGATTACATTTCGGCCCGCACCCGGGCCGCCGGAGGAAGTGTCGGGGCCGGATAAGACAACAAGGCCCCCGGGAGTGCGCGCGTATATGACAGTCCAGACAACCGTCCTGAAGAACGGGATCACCGTTGCCACGCAACGGTTCGACAATGTCGAGAGCGTCTCGGTGGGCGCATGGTTCAAGGCCGGCACCCGCAACGAACAGGACCATGAGCACGGCATCGCCCACATGCTCGAGCACATGGCCTTCAAGGGCACGGCGACGCGCAGCGCGCGCGACCTGGCCGAAGCCATCGAAAATGTCGGCGGCGACATCAATGCGGCGACCAGCGTCGAGACAACCTCCTTCTTCGTGCGCGTCTTGCGTCAGGACACGGCGCTGGCGATCGACGTACTGGCCGACATCCTGCAGAACTCCCGCTTTGACGCGGACGAACTGGAACGCGAAAAGCATGTCGTCCTGCAGGAACTGGGCGCGGCGACCGACACGCCCGATGATGTCGTCTTCGACAGGTTCACCGAAACCGCCTTCCGTCACCAGCCGGTCGGTCGCTCGATCCTTGGTACGCGGGACACCATCGCATCTTTCACCTCGGACATGATCCGTGCCTATGTCGATCGCGAATATAGCGGCGAACGCATGGTGATTGCGGCGACCGGTGCCGTCGACCATGACGAGATCATCCGGATGGCCGAACAGCGCTTTTCGACCATGAAGCCCTCGGCCGAGGGCCGCGAGCTTGGCCTGGCGCATTATGTGGGCGGCGACTATCGCGAGCAGCGCCCCCTTCAGGACACGCAGCTTGTGCTCGGCTTCGAGGGGCGCGCCTATCATGTGCGCGACTATTATTGCAGCCAGGTGCTGGCAATGCTGCTGGGCGGGGCCATGTCCTCGCGCCTGTTTCAGGAAGTGCGCGAAAAGCACGGGCTTTGCTATTCGATCTATGCATTTCATTGGGGCTTTTCCGACACCGGCATCTTCGGCGTCCATGCGGCCACCGAGCCGGGCGACCTGCCCAAGCTCCTCGAACTGATCATCGGCGAATTGTCGCGGGCGGCCTTCGACATCGAACAGAGCGAACTGGACCGGGCGCGGGCGCAGTTCCGCGCCAGCCTGCTGATGTCGGGCGAGAGCGCGCCGAGCCGCGCCGGACAGATCGCGCGGCAGATCCTGCTGTTCGGCCGTCCGATCCCCAATGAGGAACTTCTGCTGCGGCTCGACAACCTCACCGTGGCGCGCCTGCGCGATCTGGCCGGCCGCATCTTCGTTGAATCGGCGCCCACCGTTTCGGCCGTGGGGCCGGTCGATACGCTGATGGACATGGACGACATTCGCGCAAGGCTGGCCGCGGGCGCGCCGCAACAGGGCACGGCGCAACATCGGCGCGCGGCGGTCGGCTGACTGCACAGACGGGGCAACGGAGGAGGCCGATGTTCGCATTTTCGAGCCGGGGCACATCCGGCGCGGTGATGGAAGGCCGGACCGTGCATCTGCGCCATCCCGAACTTGCCGATCATGAGCAATGGGCAGCCCTGCGGGCCGAAAGCGCGCAGTTCCTGCAGCCCTGGGAGCCGGTCTGGCCGCGCGGCGACCTGACGCGGCCCGCCTTCCGCGCGCGGCTGCGCCGCTATGCCGGCGAGATACGCGCCGGCACGGGCTTTCCCTTCTTCGTCGTGCGCAACAGCGACGAGGCGCTGCTGGGCGGCATTACTTTGGGAAACATCCGCCGCGGTGTCGCGCAGAACGGCCAGATCGGATACTGGATCGGCGAAAAGTTCGCCGGCCGTGGCTTCATGAGCGAAGCGGTGGCGCTGGTGTGCGAATATGCGTTTGCGCGAACCGGGCTGCATCGCCTTGAAGCTGCCTGCATTCCGGGCAACAGCAAGTCGATCCGGCTTCTGGAGAAGAACGGATTTCAACGCGAAGGCGTGCTGCGCGCCTATCTTAAAATCAACGGCCGCTGGCGCGACCATGTCCTTTACGCGCGCATCAACCCGATGCATCTGGACGCGGCGCGCCTCGACCGGACGGATATCTGAGGTGCATTTGCACTTGCCCATCGACTTTTCTTCCCGCCGACCGGCCCGGTCGTTTGGCGTGCTGGCAACGCTTCTGCTGATGGCCGTCCTGGCCGTGCTGCTGGCCGCCATGCCGGCGCATGCCCAGTCCAACGAGCCGATCTCGATCGGCCGCGACGACACCGCGCTCGACCTGACCGGCGCGGTGACGATCTATCGCGACCGCGGCAACGCGTTCCGCGTGTCAACGGCACCGGACGCGGAGGGCATCGTGCGGACCATCGAGGTCCAGGCCTCCAACGCGGACACGGCGGGCGACTGGGCCGTGCTGGTGCTCACCAACACCAGCGACGTGCAACTCGACCGGCTTCTGGTGGCGCCGCGGTTCCGACTGGTCAGTTCCGGCCTTTTCTGGCCCGATCTGGGGGCGCAGCGCATCGTTGCCTTGACGCCCAGTTCGGGTTTTTCGCTCGACCGGATCGACGATCCGCATGCGGACATCTTCGCGATCACGCTCGATCCGGGCGCGGTGATCACGCTGGTTGCCGAACTGGCCTCGCCCACCCTGCCGCAGCTCTATCTTTGGGAAGAAGACGCCTACAAGGACATCGTCAATTCCTACACGCTCTACCATGGCATCGTTCTGGGCATCGCGGGCCTTTTGGCGCTGTTCCTGTCGATCCTGTTCGTCGTGCGCGGCACCGCAACATTCCCGGCAGCAGCGGCCCTCGCCTGGTCGGTGCTCGCCTATGTATCCATCGATTTCGGCTTCATCAGCCAGTTCGGCGTCCTCGACACGGCGGCGATACGCACCTGGCGCGCGACGTCGGAGATCGCCGTCGTGGCGACGCTGGGGCTGTTTCTGTTCACCCATCTGAGCCTTGACCGGTGGAGCGACCGGATGCGCTGGGGCGCGCTTTTCTGGCTGCTCGGCATCGTCGTTCTGGGCGCGCTGGTCACCTACGATCCCTCTGTTGCCGCAGGCGTCGCGCGGATCGCGCTTGCGGCGACTGCGGCGTTCGGCCTGGCGCTGATCATCATCTTGAGCCTGCGCGGCTTCGACAAGGCGATCATGCTGATTCCGGCCTGGGCGCTGCTGCTTGCATGGGTGGCCGCAGGATGGATGACGATCACCGGTCAGGTCGACAATGACATCATCCAGCCAGCGCTCGCAGGCGGTCTGGTGCTGGTCGTCCTGCTGATCGGCTTCACCATTCTGCAAAGCGCCTTTTCGGGCGGCGCGTTCCACGAGAACCTGTTCTCCAATGTCGAATTGCAGGCGCTGGCCGTCACCGGCTCGGGCGGCATCGTCTGGGATTGGGATGTGGGCCGCGACCGGCTGACGACGACGCCCAATCTGGGCGTGCTGCTCGGTCTCGGCCCGACCGCCTTGCAGGGGCCGGCCAAGAACTGGCTCAAACACGTCCACCCCGACGACCGGGAGACCTTCCGGGCGGCTCTGGATGCCGTTGTCGAACGCCGGCGCGGCAAGATCGATCTGGTCCTGCGCATGCGCACCGGTGAAACCCAGCACGCCTGGTATGCGGTCTCCGCGCGCCCGGTGATCGGCGCGGACGGATCGGTCATTCGCTGCATCGGCACCGCTACCGATGTCAGCGCGCAAAAGCGCGCCGAGGAACGCCTTCTGCACGACGCAGTCCACGACAATCTAACCGGGCTTCCGAACCGCGAACTGTTCTTCGACCGGATCCGCACGGCGGTGGCACTTGCTGCACCCGACGGACCCGTCCGACCGACGGTCTTCATCGTGGACATCGACCGGTTCAAGGAGGTCAACGAAAGCGTCGGCATCAATGCCGGCGACACGCTGCTGATCACCGTGGCCCGGCGGCTGAAGCGGCAGTTGCGCCCGCAGGACACGCTGGCGCGGATCGGCGGCGACCAGTTCGGGATCGTTCTGGTCTCCGAATCCGAGCCCGGCGGCATCGCCGCCTTCGCCGAAGCGGTCAAGAAGACCATCAAGACGCCGATCAGCTTCGCCGAGCGCGAGATCGTGCTGACGCCGTCGGTCGGGCTCGCGACATGGTCGCCCGAATGCAAACGCGGCGAGGAACTGTTCAAGGACACCGAACTGGCGCTGCACCAGGCCAAGCGCTTCGGCGGCGACCGGGTCGAACCGTTCCGCCCCGCCTTCCGTGACGGCGGTTCCAACATCGTCCAGATCGAGGCCGATCTGCACCGGGCCATCGAGCGCGACCAGATTTCGCTTGTCTATCAGCCGATCATCGCCGCCAAGACCGGCGACATTGCCGGCTTCGAGGCACTGATGCGCTGGCATCATCCCAGGCGCGGCGATGTTCCGCCGACCGAGTTCATTGCGATCGCCGAGCGGTCCGAGCTGATCGGCGAGCTGGGTGCCCATGCGCTGGAGATGGCCGCCGCGCAGTTGATGGAATGGGAGACCGCGCTGCCCGAGATGCCCGTCTTCGTGTCGGTCAACGTGTCGGCGCAGCAACTGGTGCGGCGCGACTTCACCAATCTCGTCTCAGGCATTCTGGCGCGCCATCCCCAGCGCACGCACACGCTGCGCATCGAGATCACCGAGACCTCGCTGATGCAGAACCCCGAGCAGAATGTCCGGGTTCTGGAGCGGGTCAAGGCGCTGGGCGTCAAGCTGGCGCTCGACGATTTCGGAACCGGCTATTCGTCGCTGTCCTACCTGTCGCGCTTTCCGTTCGATGTCCTGAAGATCGACCGATCGTTCATGCGGCCCATTTCATCGGGACGCGATGCGCTGCTGCGATCGATCATCGACATGGCCCATGCGCTCGGACTTTCGGTCGTCGCCGAGGGGGTCGAGGACGAGGATGACCGGTCGGTCCTGGCGGAGATGGGTGCGGACTATCTGCAGGGCTTCATCACCGGCCAGCCGCTCACGCCGGAAGATGCCGCCACCCTGATCGCGCAGCGCAACCCGATCGTGGCCCGCGAGGAACAGGCGGCGGAGTAGTGTTCAGGCCCGGCCGCCCTCGGGGATGAAGTTTGCGGCGCCGATGCCCATGCGACTGATCATGGCGGGATATTTGTCGTCATGGTCGTGCGCGAACACGATGTCGGGATCGGCGTCTGCAGTCAGCCAGGCATTGTCGCGGATTTCCTGCTCGAGTTGCCCGGCGCCCCAGCCCGCATAGCCCAGCGCGATCGCCGCCTGCGCGGGACCGGCGCCGGCGACGATCGATTTGAGGATGTCGACCGTCGACGTCAGGCAGATGGCGTCGGACAGCGGGATCGTCGTATCGATCGCATAATCGTGTGAATGCAGGACGAACCCGCGATGCTCATCGACCGGACCGCCGATCCGTACCGGGCCTGCGGCATCGTTGATCTGCGCTTTGTCGAGCACGGTCGTCTTGCCGAATTCGGTGTGGCCGATCAGTTCGGCGAGCGTCATGTCGGCGGGCTTGTTGAGCACAAAGCCCATGGCGCCCTCATCGCTGTGGGCGCACAGATACACCACCGATTCGGCGAAGATCGAGGCATTCATGCCGGGCATCGCCACAAGGAAACGGCCCTCGAATTGGCCATTTCCGCTGCCGATGCCGCGCTTTCTGAGCGTCTCCATGGCATCAGCGTAACAGGCACCGGCCAAATGAGAAGCCCTACCGGGTGCAATTGTCCGCCACTTCCCGCCACCACGGCAGCGCCGGTGCGATCACGAACTTATGACGGGCGACGTGGCAGCGCTGCTTGATCGGCCGGCGCGGCACGGCCATACCGGCGCCATGCTTGCGATCGAACGACCCATTCCGGCGATAGTGGCGGCCACCATCACCCTGATCGCGATGGCGGGCCGGGACGGCGCCGCACAATCGACCGAGTGGTATGAAACGGTCGGTGGCGCGGTACGGGTCGTCGTCGCGCCGCCGGACTCGACCGATACGGAAATCCGCGGAATGCTGGAAGTCCGCCTTGAAGAAGGCTGGAAGACCTATTGGCGCGATCCGGGCGCATCGGGCATTCCCCCGCAGATCGACCTCGCCGGCAGCAAGGGCGTGGCGGACGCCGAACTGCACTATCCGGTACCGGTCTGGATCAACAATCCCTACGGGGACTTTGCCGGCTATGACCGGCCGGTCTCCCTGCCCTTCACCATGGCGCGCACGGCCAATGGCGAGGCGGAACTTGTCGCAAACGTCTTTCTGGGAATTTGTGAGGACATCTGCATCCCCGTCCAGACACGGTTCTCGATGCCGATCGGCCACGCCACCGGCAGCACCCTGGCGGCGATGCGGGTTGAACAGGCCCATGCGGCGCTGCCGCCGCCGGAAGCCGCGGGCCTGACCGTCGCGCCAAACGGACATATGGAGGATGGACGGGCGCGCGTGACCGTCGTCAACATGGCCGACCCCGACACGATCCCGCAACTTTTCGTTCACGCGCCCGATGGCACGCAGTTCAAGCCGCCCGAAATCCTGTCGTCCGAAAATGGCAAGACGGTCTTCGCGATTGAGCCGGTCAATGCGCCGGAAGCACCGCGAACCGTCGATGCGATCGTCACGGTCGATGGCGGCAGCGTCCGCATCGAAACGCGCGTTTCACTGGAACTTGGCTGACGGGTGATGGCGGACACCGCCGAGCCGGAATTTCTTTGGGATGCGGTCTTTTCCTCCGCGCCAAGGCGCTTATGTCGCTGATGATACAACCTGTTGGGAAGGGATGACCCGATGACGATCGAAACCGGCGCGAAACTGCCCGCGATGACGCTCAAGACAATCACCGAGGACGGACCGGCCGATATCGACAGCGCCTCGATCTTCGATGGCAAGACGGTCGTCCTGTTCGCAGTGCCCGGCGCGTTCACGGGGACGTGCACGCTGACCCACCTGCCGGGCTATCTCGACAATCGCGACGAAATCCTCGCAA
Organism: Oceaniradius stylonematis; assembly: GCF_965223445.1. Taxonomy (NCBI): domain Bacteria; kingdom Pseudomonadati; phylum Pseudomonadota; class Alphaproteobacteria; order Hyphomicrobiales; family Ahrensiaceae; genus Oceaniradius; species Oceaniradius stylonematis. Next base: position 2,864,261 of record NZ_OZ244994.1, on the reverse strand, counting down.
AGGGTGTCGATGAAATCGCGGTTCTGGCGATCAACGATCCGTTTGTCATGGCCGCCTGGGCCGAGCAGACCGGCGGAATGGGCAAGATCCGGTTCCTGGCCGATTGGGACGGCGCCTTCACCAAGGCGATCGGCATGGACATCGACCTTTCGGTCGCCGGTCTCGGCGTTCGCTCGAAGCGCTACTCGATGCTGGTCAAGGACGGAACGGTGACCAGCCTGAACGTCGAAGACAGTCCCGGCGAAGCGGAGAAGTCCGGTGCGGCGGCGATGCTGGGTCAGCTCGGCTAGGCTGACAACCAGCCAACGCTCATTGGTCGAGCCCCGCGCGGGACCGGACAAAGCCGGCGACAGTGCCGGCCACCGCGCCCCCGATCAGGCCCGAGCCGAGCGTGGCGAACGAGACCGCATCGGCGACAAACCACACCACGACCGCACCGATCACCGCGCCGATGACGGCGTAGGCCGCATAGCGCTGCGCCGGCGTCCCATGCCCGTCATTGCCGTTCGTCAATGTCGCCTCCCTGCCCTTTTTCGCCAACGCTCTTCTTGAAAGGCGCCATGGCGCCGCGGGCCAACTCGTCCGCGCGTTCGTTCTCTTCGTGGCCGGCATGGCCCTTGAGCCAATGCCAGGTTACATCATGGCGCTGGGTTGCCGCATCGAGCGCCTGCCACAGTTCGGCGTTCTTGACCGGCTTCTTGGCGGCCGTCTTCCAGCCATTTCTCTTCCAGCCATGGATCCATCCCGAGATGCCATCCTTGACGTAGGAGGAATCGGTATAGAGATCGACGGCATGCGGGCCGCCCTTGAGCGCGCCGAGCGCCTCGATCGCAGCCATCAGTTCCATGCGGTTGTTGGTGGTCCGCGCCTCACCGCCCGACAGCTCCTTGCGGCTGCCGTTCCATTCGAGGATTGCGCCCCAGCCGCCCGGCCCCGGATTGCCCGAGCAGGCGCCATCGGTGTGGATGGTGATACGCTTTGCGTCAGTCATTGCTTACGCACTTTTGCGGGCGTGCAGATCAAGACCATATTCGCGTGCCGAGCCGATGGTCCGATGGAACCGCATCTTGCGTATGTATTCCTGCGGGTCCTTCTTGACCACAAGCGAGCCTTCCGGCGTCGTGACCCAATCATAAAGGCGGGTGAGCATGAAGCGCAGGGAGGCGCCGGCGGCGAGCACGGGCAGCGCTTCGATCTCCGGATCGGTCAGCGGCCTGACGCCGTCATAGGCGTCAAGCAGCGCCTTGCCCTTGGTGATGTTGAAGGAATGGTCGCGCTCGAAGCACCAGGCATTGAGCGCGACCGCGACATCATAGGCGAGCGCGTCGGTGCAGGCGAAATAGAAGTCGATGAAGCCGGACAGTTCGTCGCCCAGAAAGAACACATTGTCGGGAAACAGATCCGCATGGATCGTGCCCTGCGGCAGGTCGCGCGGCCATTGCTCCTCCAGCGTGACCAGCAGGGCTTCGGTCTCCTGGGCGAGATCGCGATCCATGCCCGGATGGGCCTTGAGGCACTGCTGCCAGAGCGGGCGCCAGTCCTCGACGGTCAGGCCGTTGCGCCGCTGCATGGCGAAATCCGCGCCGGCCAGATGCATTCGCGCCATACCCGTGCCGACGCCGGCGCAATGGGTCGCGGACGGACGTCGCATCCAGACACCTTCCAGAAACGTCACCATGGCGGCTGGCCGGCCGGCCAGTTCGCCCAGAACGGTGCCGTCGCCGCGCTTGACCGGCAGCGGGCAGGAAATGTCGTGCGTTGCCAGATGCTCCATAAGGCCGAGAAAGAACGGCAAGTCGGCCGGGTCGACGCGCTTCTCGTAGAGCGTGAGGATGAAAGTATCGTCGCCGGCGTGGACGAGGAAGTTGGAGTTCTCGACGCCTTCGGCGATGCCCTTGTAGGATTTGAGTTCGCCGACCCCGTAAGGGGCGATGAAATCGCGCAGTTCGTCCTCTGAGATATCGGTATAGACCGCCAAAGCGCTGTTCCGTCAGCTGGATGAGCCGTTGAGGAACGCCATATCTTGCCCGGTCAGCGGCGTGTCGCGCAACGACCGCATCACCGGGAACAGCTCGTTCTCCTCGGCGGTCAGGGCGATGTCGACGGTGACATTGCGGCGTTCGCGCAGAGCGTCGATGATCTCCTCGACGACGATCTCCGGAGCGGAGGCGCCGGCGGACATGCCGATCGTCGCGGCATCGCCGATGCGCCGCCAGTCGATATCGGCGGCGCGCTGAACCAGCATCGAATCACGCGCGCCGTGGCGTTTGGCGACTTCGACCAGCCGCATCGAGTTGGACGAGTTCGGCGCGCCCACGATCAGAAAGACCTCCGTGCCCGGCGCCGCCTTCTTGACCGCTTCCTGGCGGTTGGTGGTCGCGTAACAGATGCTCTCGGACGACGGGGCGGTCAGTGCCGGGAACCGGGCCTGCAGGGCAGCGATGACATCGGCGGTGTCGTCGACCGACAGGGTCGTCTGGGTGACGAAGCCGAGTTTGTCTTCGTCAGGTACCGTCAGGTCAGCCACCTGCTCGACGGTCTCGACCAGGGTCACGGCACCCTCGGGCAATTGCCCCATCGTGCCGATCACCTCGGGATGACCGGCATGGCCGACCAGAAGAACGTGTCGGCCCAGACGCTGATGGCGCATCGCCTGTTTGTGCACCTTGGAGACGAGCGGGCATGTGGCGTCGAGATAGAGAAGGTTTCGCGCCTCGGCATCGGCGGGCACCGATTTGGGGACGCCATGGGCGGAGAAGACCACCGGCCGATCGACATGTTCGGCCGGAATGTCGCCAAGCTCCTTGACGAACACCGCGCCGCGCTCGCGCAGCGCCTCGACGACGAACTTGTTGTGCACGATCTCGTGGCGCACATAGACCGGCGCGCCATACTTTTTCAGCGCCAGCACGACGATCTGGATCGCCCGATCGACGCCGGCGCAGAAGCCGCGCGGCTCGCACAGGCGGATCGTCAGCGGCGGCTTGGTGGCGTGGACGTTCATGATCGTTCCCGTTGTCCCTCCTGATTAGGGACCGGCCAAGCCGCGTGTCAAGCGTACATGACGACCCGCATTTCAGTGGGGCGGACGAGCCCGCCCCCACATGAACAGGCCGGTCACCACGACGAGCACGACGGCCAGCCCGTACCAAGTCAGGGCATATTGCAGGTGATTGTTGGGCAGGTCGATCCGCGTGACGCCGCCGACGGGCCAGCCGCCCGGGTTGGCGGCCTCGTCCGCGTCGAGGAAGAACGGCAGAACGCTGCCCGCATCATAGCCGGCGTTCGCGACCATCGCCGACCAGTCCTTCCAGTAATAGATGTTGGCCGGCAGATCGTTGTCGGGCACGATGAAGGAGGGCTTGCCATCGAGCCGCTCGCGCGCAAGCCCGGTGACCGTTACCGGCCCATCGACCTGCCCCTCGGCACGCGTTGCCGGTTCCTTGAGATCGAACGGCACAAAGCCCCGATTGACCAGCAGCATGCGCCCATCGTCCATGAGGAGCGGCGTATAGACGTAATAGCCCGAAGCGCCCTTGTGGGTGGCGAAGAAATGCCGCTCGTTGGCGTGGTCGAAGGTGCCTGTCGCGGTCGCCGGCCGGTAGCGTATGTCGGCGCCGTCGGCGACAAGCCGCGCGATCTCGCCGGCGGGAACGGCAGCCGCAGACAGGCGGGCGTCGATGGTCGCGAGCAGGTCCTCCTTCCACGCCAGCCGCTGCACCTGCCAATTGCCGAGCAATACAAGGACAATCAGCGCCGGCACCGCACATGCAATCATCAACCAAGGAAATCGGCGACGGTCCTGTGCAGCCGCGTCTGCCATTGTCTGTCCCAAATGGTCGGTCCTCAAATGCGAAACCGGGCGATCATGGTTTGCCACGACCGCCCGGTTCGAAGTTCGTTCGCGCCGATCAGTGGTGGTAGATCGGTGCGCCCCAAGTGCCCCAGATATAGACCACGAAGAACAGGAACAGCCAGACCACGTCGACGAAGTGCCAGTACCATGCCGCCGCCTCGAACCCGAAGTGCTTCTCGGGCGTCAATTGGCCGGCGTAGACACGCACCAGACAGACGATCAGGAAGATCGTGCCGACGAAGACGTGGAAGCCATGGAAGCCGGTGGCCATGAAGAAGGTGGCGCCATAGAGCGATTCGGAGAAGGAATAGGGCGCGATGACGAATTCGTAGACCTGCACGCAGGTGAAGAGGATGGCCAGCAGAATGGTCAGCCAAAGGCCCATCTTGAGGCCCTGCCGATCATTGTGCAGCAGGGCATGGTGCGCCCAGGTGACCGTCGTGCCCGACAGCAGCAGGATCACCGTGTTGTAGAGGGGCAGGTGCAGCGGATCGAGCACTTCCATGCCGGCCGGCGGCCACTGGCCACCGGTGTATTCCATGCGGCCGACCTGCTGCGCCTCGTTGAAGAACAGGCTTGCGTCGAACACCGCCCAGAACCAGGCAACGAAGAACATCACCTCCGAGGCGATGAACATGATCATGCCGTAGCGCAGATGCAGCGAGACGACCTTGGTGTGGTGGCCCTGCAGCGATTCGCGCACCGTGTCCGACCACCAGCCGAACATGGTGTAGAGCACGATCAGCGTGCCGATCAGGAAGGTCCAGGGATTGGCCATCGGGATGCCCAGCAGCGAAAACTCGTTGCCTTGGCCCGCCTGCATCCAGCCGATGGCGCCGATTGCCATGATCAGCGCGCCGATCGAACCGATCAGCGGCCACGGGCTCGGGTCGAGAATGTGGTAGTCGTGGTTCTTGGCGTGCGTGTCAGCCATGATGTCTATCCCCGATTGTCGCTTTTTGCGGGCCGCTCAGTGTCGAGACCCGATGAGGTCGGTTCGGTGTCGGCCGGCGATATCCCCGCGGTCTCTTCGGCCTCGTCGATCTTGAAAAATGTATAGGACAGGGTGATCGTCGAAACGCCTTGGAGTTCCTTGGCATCGACGATGGCCGGGTCGATGAAGAACACCACCGGCATTTCCATCTCTTCGCCGGGCTCAAGGGTCGTCTCGGTGAAGCAGAAGCATTCCATCTTGTTGAAATAGGCGCCAGCGGCCTGCGGCGTGACGTTGAACGTCGCCGAGCCGGTCGTCGCCATGTCGCGCCAGTTGCGCGCCGAATAAGCGACCTGGGTCGTCTCGCCGATCTTCAGCGTGACCGACCTGTCGACAGGCTTGAAGTCCCATCCCAGACCCGAACCCGTGTTGGCATCGAAGCGCACATTGATGGTCCGGTCGAGCACCCGAACCGGCGCCGTGTCGGAAACCTGCGTCGTGCCGCCATAGCCGGTCACGCGGCAGAACAGTTCGTAGAGCGGCACGGACGCATAGGCGAGCCCGATCATGCTCGCGAAGAACGCCAGACATGCAAGCGCGATCCGCACATTGGCGCGGTGCTTGACTGGGTCTGTGGCGGTATCGAGGCTGCTCATCGGTGTTCCGTCAAAGCGGTCGGTTGAGGACGTCTGGGCCGAGTTTGATCACGGTCACAGCGTAGAAGATCACGACGAAGGCGGCCAGGCAAATGGCCAAGGCGATCGAACGCTTGCGCCGGGCCTTCTGCTGCGCCTCGGTCAATTCGATGGTCGGACGGTTCTCGGACATCGCGCTCACGCCAGCACCCGCATCAGGACGGTCTCGACGAACAGGACGGCGAAGATGGCGAACAGATAGGTCAGCGAGAAGCCGAACATCTTCTTGGCCGGCACCATCGTCGCATCGCCGTCCGCCATCTTCCAGACAGCCAGCGCATGGCGGATGAAGTTGGCACCCAGAAGGATCGCCGCAACGCCATAGACGGGGCCTGCAAAGCCAAGCGGCCATGGCAGCACGGCGAAGGCTGCCAGAAGCACCGAATAGACGAGCATCTGAAGCTTGGTGTGCCGCTCACCCGCAACGTTCGGCATCATCGGCATGCCGGCGATCTCATAGTCGCGCAGCTTGAACAGGGCGAGCGCCCAGAAATGCGGCGGTGTCCAAAGGAAGATGATCATGAACAGGACGGTCGATTCCATCGTGATCGTGCCGGTCACGGCAGCCCAACCGATCATCGGCGGGAACGCGCCTGCCGCGCCGCCGATGACGATGTTCTGCGGCGTCGAACGCTTCAGCCACATCGTGTAGATGACGGCGTAGAAAAAGATGGTGAAGGCGAGAAGACCGCCCGCCACCCAGTTGGTGACGAGCCCCAGCGTCATCACGGACAGCACCGACAGGATCAGACCGAACACAAGCGTCTCGTCCCGGCTGACGCGGCCCGAGGGGATCGGCCGCTTTGCCGTCCGGCTCATCACCGCATCGATGTCTGAATCGTACCACATGTTGAGCGCGCCCGACGCGCCGGCGCCGACGGCGATCGCCAGAATGGCGACCGCGCCGATGAACGGGTTGATCGCGCCGGGCGCGACGAGAAGCCCGACCAGCGCGGTAAAGACGACGAGCGACATGACGCGCGGCTTGAGCAGGTCGAAATAGTCGCGCGGCGTCGCCTCGGAGATGCGCGGTGCGGATGTCTTGATGTCTTCAACGAGTGCCATGCGGCGAACCCTGTCCCAACGATGCGTGCCGGACTTGTTCCTGATCCGGCGGGCCGGTTGTCCGGCTCCTGTTCTGCGCGACCCGGCACATGGGCGCCGGGTCGTTGCGCGTGATCGCGCCTATTTGATGCGCGGGAGCTGCTCCCACTGGTGATAGGGCGGCGGCGAGGAAAGCTGCCACTCCAGCGTCGTCGCGCCTTCGCCCCACGGGTTGGCGCCTGCCTCGCGCTTGCGGGCAAAGGCCTCGAACACGCCGTAAAGGAAGATCAGCACGCCGATCGCCGACAGGTACGATCCCCAGGACGAGACCATGTTCCAGCCCGCATAGGCATCGGGATAGTCGATGTAGCGGCGCGGCATGCCGGCCAGACCCAGGAAGTGCTGCGGGAAGAAGATGAGGTTGACGCCCACGAAGGTCACCCAGAAATGCAGGCGCGCAATGGTCGAATTGTACATGTAGCCGAACATCTTCGGGAACCAGTAGTACCAGGCGGCGAAGATGCCGAAGACCGCGCCGAGCGACAGCACGTAGTGGAAGTGGGCGACCACGTAATAGGTGTCGTGCAGCGAGCGGTCGAGGCCGGCATTGGCGAGCTGGACCCCGGTGACACCGCCCACGGTGAACAGGAAGATGAAGCCGATGGCCCAGAGCATCGGTGTGCGCAGCTCGATCGAACCGCCCCACATGGTCGCGATCCACGAGAAGATCTTGATGCCGGTCGGCACCGCGATGACCATGGTGGCGAAGACGAAGTAGCGCTGCGTGTCGAGCGACAGGCCGACCGTGTACATGTGGTGGGCCCAGACGATGAAGCCGACCACGCCGATCGCCACCATCGCGTAAGCCATGCCCAGATAGCCGAAGATGGGCTTGCGCGAGAAGGTCGACACGATGTGGCTGACGATGCCGAAGGCCGGCAGGATCAGGATGTAGACCTCGGGGTGGCCGAAGAACCAGAACAGGTGCTGGAACAGGATCGGGTCGCCGCCGCCGGCCGGATCGAAGAAGGCCGTGTCGAAATTGCGGTCCGTCAGAAGCATGGTGATCGCGCCGGCCAGAACCGGCAGCGACAGCAGCAGAAGGAATGCGGTGATCAGCACCGACCAGGCAAACAGAGGCATCTTGTGAAGCGTCATGCCAGGAGCGCGCATGTTGAAGATGGTGGTGATGAAGTTGATGGCGCCCAGGATCGAAGACGCGCCGGCGATGTGGATCGACAGGATGGCGAAATCCATCGCCGGTCCGGGCTGGCCGGTCGTCGAATAGGGCGGATAGATGGTCCAGCCGCCGCCGACGCCATAGGCGCCGGGCGCGGACGGCATGAACATGGAAATGACCAGCAGGATCGCAGCCGGCGGCAGAAGCCAGAACGAGATGTTGTTCATGCGCGGGAAGGCCATGTCCGGCGCGCCGATCATGATCGGCACCATCCAGTTGGCAAAGCCGCCGATCAGCGCGGGCATGACCATGAAGAAGATCATGATCAGGCCGTGGCCGGTCGTGAACACGTTGTACATCTGCTTGCCGGCATCGATTGCCGCGTCGCCCTCGACGCCGTAGACCATCGAGGCCAGCCCGTGGAAGATCTGGATGCCCGGCTCGGCCAGTTCCCAGCGCATCATCACCGACAGGAACCCGCCGAACACGCCCATGATGATCGCGAAGATCAGATAGAGCGTGCCGATATCCTTGTGGTTGGTCGAGAAAAGCCAGCGATTGACGAAGCCCTTGGGGGCACCGTGGTCGTGGGCGTCGTGGGCCACTGCGTCCGACATGAAATTGGCTCCTGAAAAATCCTAAACGGTCAAGCTTACTCGGCGAGGTTCGCCAGGGTACGGCGCGCCTCGATCGTCGCGATCAGCGTGCGGTTGGCTTCATCGAGATCGTCGCGAGCGGCGGTCAGCCACGCGTCGTAGTCGGCCTCGCTGACGACGCGCACCGCGATCGGCATGTAGGCATGGTCCTTGCCGCACAGTTCCGAGCACTGGCCATAATAGAGCCCCTCGCGGTCGGCGTGGAACCAGGTCTCGTTCAGACGGCCCGGCACGGCGTCCATCTTCACGCCGAAGGCCGGAATGGTCCATGAATGCAGGACGTCGGCGGCGGTCACCAGCAGGCGCACCGTCGTGTCCACCGGCACGACGAGTTCGTTGTCGACGGCCAGAAGGCGCGGATAAGCGGCCTCGTCTTCCTTGCCCAGCCCGGCGCGGTCTTCGTCACGCAGCAGAATCTGATCGAAGGCAACCTCTTCGCCGTCCTCGGTCTGGTATTCGTAGCCCCAGTACCACTGATACCCGATGGCCTTGACGGTCAGGGCCGGTTCGCCGGGCGGCGAGTACTGCTTGGTCAGAAGCTGGAAGGACGGCACGGCCAGAAGGATCAGTATGACGATCGGCCCGACGGTCCAGATCACCTCGATTGTCGTGTTGTGGCTGACGCGCGAGGGCACCGGATTGGCCGAGGCGCGATAGCGGATCATCACCCAGGCGAGAAGGCCCAGAACCAGGAAGACGATCGGCACGAGGAAAACGAGCGTGTAGCGCTCGAACCAGGCGATTTCTTCCATGATGCCGGTGGCGGCCGGCTGAAAGCCCAGTTGCCAGGGCTCGGGCTGCGCGGCAAAAGCCACGATCGGCGCCGCAAAAGTTGCAAAGGCTGTGGCGCACAGGCGGCGGGTCGTCTTCATCAACACGCTTCGTCTCCCAACATGTCACTGGAGGCCGTTGACTGCCCTTTCCAGTTCGGCGGCTTAGAACCATAATAAATGACGCGCCGCAACTGCGACAGTGGGTTAATTGTGCGTCATATCGGCGCTCACGGGCGCCGGGGCAGCGTTTGGCGGCTGCGGCATGCCGGACCTGCCTCATCGGATGGGATCTTCGCCGCCGCCCGGCCTTTCGCCTTTATTTCGCCCGGTTGGACCGATTTGTGAACGCGCGACGCCGTATCAATTGGCGTCCGCGCGTCGTAAAAACGGGCGCAATGTGATTCGCGACGACAGACAGGACCCTGCCGTGGTTGTTTTCCGCCGGATTTCCCGCTTTGCACGCAGCATCGCCGCGCTGGCCCTTGTGGCGCTGGCAATAGCCGCGCTGCCATCCACAGTTCATGCCCAGCAGGATACGGTGCGCGGCGAATATGGCTGGTGGCAGCTCAGATGCTCGACGCCGGCGGGCGCGCAGAACGAACAGTGCGTCCTGATCCAGAACGTCGTCGCCGACGACCGCCCCGAGCTCGGCCTGTCGGTGGTCGCCTTCAAGACTGCCGACCGCACCGCGCAGATCCTGCGCATCCAGGTGCCGCTCGGCGTGCTGCTGCCCAATGGCCTGGGCCTGCATATCGACGGCAACGATATGGGCCGGGCCTATTTCGTGCGCTGTTTCACCGATGGATGCTATGCCGAGGTCATCCTGGAAGACCAGTTGCTCAACAGCCTGAAAGCGGGCACCGAGGCGACGTTCACCGTCTTCGATACGCCCGAGGAAGGCATCGGCATACCGGTGGACCTCGGCGGCTTCACCGAGGGGTTCGAGGCGCTGCCCTGACCTGCCGGTGAGCTGGCGGCGGGGCTCGAAACCGGGGCGCCGGCGCCTTATGTCTGCTCCAGCATCGTTCCCGTTACCGAAAGGCGCCGCCATGCAGACCGGCCTGATTTCCCGTTTCGACATGTCCGAGGACCGCCTGAGGGCTCTTGTCGCCGACGCCTTGCGGCAGTCCGACGATGGCGAACTGTTCGTCGAGTACCGCGAATCCGAAACCCTGATGTTCGACAATGGGCGGCTGAAGACCGGCTCGTTCAACACAGCCTCCGGGTTCGGTCTGCGCGCGGTGGCGGGCGAAGCGGTCGGCTATGCCGAATCGGACGATCTTTCCGAAGCCGCGCTGAAAAGGGCCGCCGGTGCGGTCGGTGCGGTCACGCGCGGCCATTCCGGCACCTATTCGGACGCACCGCCGCGCACCAACAAGAAGCTTTACGGCGACATGAACCCGATCGGCGAGCCGTCGTTCGAGGCCAAAGTCAAACTGCTGCAGCAGATCGACGCCTATCTGCGCGGCAAGGACGATCGCGTCCGCCAGGTCTCGGTATCGCTGGCGGCCACATGGCAGATGGTCGAGATCCTGCGCGCCGACGGCCATTTCGCCCAAGACATCCGTCCGCTCGTGCGGGTCAATGTCTCGGTGATCGTCGGCGAGGGCGACCGGCAGGAAACCGGCAGTCACGGCATGGGCGGACGCCAGTCGTTCGGCGATTTCATCGCCACCGAGAGCTGGCAAACAGCCGCCGACGACGCGCTGCGCCAGGCGCTGGTGAACCTCGATGCTCGCCCGGCGCCGGCCGGCACGTTTGACATCGTGCTCGGCAATGGCTGGCCCGGCGTGATGTTGCATGAAGCCGTCGGGCACGGGCTGGAAGGCGATTTCAACCGCAAGAAGCAATCGGCGTTTGCCGGGCTGATGGGCGAACAGGTGGCGGCCAAGGGCGTTACCGTGGTCGATGACGGCACGATCGAGTCCCGCCGCGGCTCGCTGACGATCGACGATGAGGGCACGCCGTCCGGCTATAATGTGCTGATCGAGGACGGCAAGCTGGTCGGCTACATGCAGGACCGCCAGAACGCGCGGCTGATGGGCATGAAGCCGACGGGCAACGGAAGGCGGGAATCCTATGCGCATGTGCCGATGCCGCGCATGACCAACACCTACATGCTCGGCGGCGACAAGAGGCCCGAGGAGATCATCGCCTCGGTCGATGACGGCATCTATGCGGTCTCGTTCGGCGGCGGCCAGGTGGACATCACATCGGGCAAGTTCGTCTTCGCCTGTACCGAGGCCTACAAGATCGAAGGCGGCAAGATCACCTATCCGGTCAAGGGCGCGATGCTGATCGGCAACGGGCCGGACGCAATGCACCGCGTGTCGATGATCGGCAACGATCTGGCGCTCGACAATGGCATCGGCACCTGCGGCAAGGGCGGCCAAGGCGTGCCGGTCGGCATCGGCCAGCCGCATCTTAGAATGGACCAGATGACGGTGGGCGGCACCGAGGCAGCCTGAGCGCCCGCTGCGGCACGAAGCCCCGCGGCCTCGTTCAACCGGTCTCGAACAGCGCCACAACCTGCTCGCGATACTTGCGGCCGACAGGAATGGATGATCCGTCGCTGGTTTCGACGAGCAGCTTGCCGTCGGTGCGCACCAGGCGCCGCACATGGCATTTGCGCACCCACCAGGAGCGGTGCACGCGCACACCATTGAGGCCGGTCAGGTCGCGCTCTGCGTGGCTGAGCTTCATCAGGACGAGCGCCGATCCGAGCGGCGTCGTCACCTTCACATAATGGTCCTGGGCCTGCACCGAGATCACGTCCATGCCGATCCGCTGGGGCAGTTTTTCAAGAACGGCCGAGGGTACGGGCGCGCCTGTTCCGGCGGTCGCAACGGCTTGCGGTTCGGGCTCGTCGCCACGCGCATAGCGGTAGGTGAAGGCGACGATCACCGATATCGCCAGCGCATAGGGCAAAACCTCGACAAACTCGGCCGGAAAGCCGCTGCCGAAAAACGCCGCTTGAACAAGACCGTTATAAGCGGCGATCGGCAGGGCGGCTGTGAGTGAACCGAGCAGCAGCGCCAGCGGCGGCGAAAGGCCGGCCCCCTCGGCTGTGACCGTCGTCAGCATCGAGACGAACAGGCCAAGCGCGAAACTGCCGACAACCACCAGCGCCCAATAGAGCGTCCTTTCGGCGAGCGACATCGTGCCGAAACTGTCGAACGGGCCGGCAAGACCGAGAATGGCGATGATGCCGGCCAGCACGGCCCAGAACCGGGCGGAGCGGCCGAGACCATGCATTTCGCGCAGCGTGAACGCCAACGGCCCGTCGTTCGCGAACTTGTCCATGCGGTTCACGTAATCGGTCTTGCGGGCCTGCGCAACGCGATGGTTTTCGCTCCGCATCGACCATTTGCATGGAGATGAACAATGGATGCGATGACGGGCCGGACCGCGACGGTTCCGGCGATCAGCGCGCGCGGCCTGGGCAAGCGCTTCGGCCGCATCGAAGCGCTGGCCGACCTTTCCCTGGAGCTGCGCCGGGGCGAGGCTCTGGGACTGATCGGCACCAACGGCGCAGGCAAGACGACCGCCCTGACATTGCTGCAGGGGCTGCGACGGGCCGACACCGGAAGGGCCGAAATCTTCGGCCATCCGGCCGGCTCGGTTGCGGCGCGCCGCCATGTCGGCATCACGCCCCAGAACGCCGACTTTCCCGAGCAGATGTCGGCGCGCGACGTTCTGGCCTACGCAGCCGCACATTTCGAACGGCCCCAGCCGGTCGGCGAACTTGTCGCCGCGTTCGGCCTGGAACGGCTGGTCGACCGCCGCATGGACGGGTTCTCCGGCGGCGAGTTGCGGCGCGTCGCATTGGCCCTCGCCTTTGTCGGCAATCCCGACCTGGTGTTCGCCGACGAACCCACCGCCGGTCTCGACACCGGTGGGCAGGACATGTTCAAGGCCTATGCGCGCGCCTATGTGGAAGGCGGCGGCAGCCTCTTGCTGACATCGCATCATTGGGACGAAATCGAGCATATCTGCGACCGGATCGTGATGATCGACCGCGGCCGGCTTTTGCTCGAGGGGACGCTCGACGACATCCGCCGGAAGGCCGGGCGCAACCGGATCAGCTTCAGAATTGCCGAAAGCGCGCCCGTGCCGTCTTGGCTGGACGAACACTTCCAACGCGAGGGCCAGCGCTGGAGCGGTGTCTCAGCCGACAGCGATGGCCTGGCCCGGCGCCTCATCGCCGACCTGCCGGCCCTGCAGGACATTCACATCGAACCGCTCGACCTGAAAGAAACCATTGCCCAGATGCAAATGGAAAGGACGATCTGATGGCCATCCTTCGCGCCAACCTGGCGCTGACATTCAAGCGCCTTCTCCGCCAGCCCGGCTTCTGGGTCCCGACCATCCTGTTCCCGGCCATGCTCTATGCATTCTTTGGCGCACAAAACGCCGGCGGCGGCATCGCCGCAGTCTATGCGGCGGCATCTTTTGCGGTCTATGCGGTTCTCGGCGTTGCGTTCTTCCAGTTCGGCGTCAGCATCGCCGAGGACCGCCAGAGCGCGTTTGCCGTCTGGCAGCGCAGCCTGCCGGCGCGGCCGTTCGCGTCATGGACGGCGCGGCTTTGCGCCGCGCTGGTCTTCTCGATCGCCGCCGTCGCGCTCGTACTGGCGACGGCACGTCTGGTCGGTGACCTGCATATCGACGCGGCCACCCAGGCACGGCTTCTTGCCGTCTGCCTGATCCTTGCCGTGCCGGCGACCTTCATGGGTACGGCGCTCGGCTATCTCGCATCGCGGCATTCGGTCGTCGCGGTGGCCAACCTGATCTTCCTTCCCATGGCCTATCTTGGCGGGCTGTGGGTGCCGCCGCCCGCCCTGCCCCCGCAGATCGACGCCATCTCGCGATGGACGCCGACGCGGCACATGGGCGAAGCGGCATGGGCTGCGGTCGATGGCCGTTCCATTCCGCACACGAGCGTCGCGGCGCTGCTGGTTTTCACGTTGGGCTTTTTCGCGCTGACCTGGCTTGCCTACAGTCGCGACAGGCACGCACGGTTCGGATGATCGGGCCGCTCAGGCCGGCCGGTCCACGCCGCGTCTGGTGAACTCGGCCTCAAGCCGCTTCTCCAGATCGACCAGATCCTGGGGCAGCGGCAGGCCCTCGGCCTTCATCTGCTCGAGTTCGAGATGGACCTGCATCAGCAGTTCGGTCGCATCCGCCGGCTGGTTCTCCATCTCCTGAAAGAGCATGTTCAGCCGTGTGATCAATCCCTCGAATGCCATGACCGCCGGTTCTCTCGTTGCGTCCTGCAAGATGGACCAGAGCACGAGTGCCGGTCGTTGACCAGTGTCAAAGCAAAGGGGTGTCAGCGCACCAGGTTGCGGCCGGCGCTCTTGGCTTCGTAGAGCTGTTGGTCGGCGCGCTCGAACAGCGTGTCGATATCGTCGCCATCGGCCCAGTTCGACACGCCGAACGACACGGTTACCGTGCCGATCGGCTTGTTTGTCTTTGAGGTGACTAGGCGCGCGCCTGCAATCCCTTCCTTGACATCTTCGAGCAGCGCCCGCGCCGTCTCGATGGTGATGTTGGGCAGAATGATCGCGAATTCCTCGCCGCCATAGCGGCTCACCGTGCCGTGCTCTTTCAGCTTGCTGTTGATGAACGTGCCGACGAACTTCAGGATCTCGTCGCCGATCTGGTGGCCGAAGCGGTCATTGACCGACTTGAAGTGGTCGATGTCGGCAATCGCGAAGCTCATCGGCTGCCTGAACGTTTCGGCATGCGCCAATGCCGAGGCAATGGCGTGCTGGAAAAAGCGGCGATTGTTGAGACCCGTCATCGGGTCCTGCATCTCCGCCCTGCGGGACTGGCTGAGCTTGTCCTGCAGGCGAATGATTTCTTCCTGCGTCTCGCGCAGGCTTGCCGAGAGTTGCTGGGTCTGGGCGCGAACGCGCTGGTTTTCGCGAATCATCAGCGCGATCACGGTTTCGACCTCGGCGGCGGTCGATGCCTCGCTCAGCGATTTGGTGGCGTTGTCGATCGCGCCCTCGTAGCGCTCGGTCGTCTGCAGATAGGAGCGGATGAAGGTCTGTACCTCCTCCATTTCCTTGCGCAGGCCCTCGTCGGCCTGCATCCGCGCGATGTCGCCATTCGTGTCGGCCTCGATGATTTCGCCGTTGAGCGCCGACAGATCGTAGACGCTGGGCTTTGCGCCGCCGGCCATCAGGCTTTCGATGCGCTCGTTGAGCACCAGGCTCGAACCGGCGGCGTAGGTGTACCAGACCTTGAACGTGTCGGGCTCGGGCGGCGTGCCGTGCGCTTCGGCCAGGCTCAGCGCTTCGGCGGCGAAGCGGAACGGATCGTCGTTCGTCCCCGAAGCAGGCCGGGCGGCTGCGGATTTTGCGGTCGAACGTGCTGACATCGCTTTGGCGCTTTCAATCATGACTGGACGTCGTGATCCTCACTTGGAACGGGATCACGCGACCTTTATGCCTTCGGTTCCGGGTTCGGAGACAAGCTGATCGACCGAGCCGATCGCCCATTTCTTGATCTGCTCTTCGAGTTCGCCGTTCAGAGCCCGCAGCTTGTCCATTTCCTCGACCATCTTGTTCTTTTCGGCCTGCTGGAACTGTTCGAGCTTTTCCTGAAGCAGCTTGTTGTTCTCGCGCACGGCCTGATAGTCGTCGCCGATATGGGTATCGACCTTGGCCACGGCCTCGGCGACGCGGCCGTCAAGCCGGGCCTCCATCTCGGCAAGCTGTTCTTCCAGACGACGCAGTTCGCCGGCTCGAACGCCCGACGCGGTGAATATGACGGCGAAACCGCAGATGACGAGAAGCGCGATCGGGACGAGAGCGATCGCATGCAACGTGTCGGCCAGTGCAGCCGATCCGACATTGAACGCGCCCAGTGCGAGGACTGCGGCCGATAGAACCGCCAGAACGGCGCAGACCATCTGGACGAGCGCAAGAAGCTTGCCCGAACCGGCCTTTTTCGGCGCGTCCGACGCGTCTTTCTTCTTGCCACCTTTACCGGCCATGTAAGCCCACCTTGCAGACCGAACGAACGACAGGCGGCCACTTTGCAGATGCGCCGCCCCGGCTGGAAAACCACCGGCATCGATTCCGCGAGCGCGCTGCCCGAAGGCATCGCGTCCATCCTGCGGAATGCAGGCCGTTGTCCCCACTGACCAAACGCTATGCGGGTCGTCTTAAGGAAGCGTAAAATGCCGTCAAATTTCAGTCATCTGGCGGCCGTCGTGCGGGTTTCACATGCCGTCGAGGCGGGCCAGAACCTGATCGATGCTGCCAGTCAGCTTTTCCACCTGGCCGCGCAATTCGATCAACTGTTCGCGCGCGAGCATGACGTCGGACCTTGCCGGCAGCGCCTCGCCGGGCGACTCGCCCAGCCCGTTGATCAGCCATGTCGGCGACACGTTCAACAGTCCGGCCAGCATGAACAGCTTGTTGGATCGAGGTTCGGAACGGTCGCTTTCCCAGTTCTGCAGCGTGGCGGACTTGACCCCCAGCCGCCGTGCCAATTGCGCCGTTGTCAATCCAGCCGTCTCACGCGCCGAAACGATGCGGCCACCGAGCGTGTCATCCATGCCGGCACCGTCTGCATCGGCATTCATGCTGGGTTCAAACGGCGACATCATGGGTTGGTGCTCCATTGCGGGCTGGCGGGGATCATTGGACGGACGGTGCGGTCGGGCATGTCCGATTGCGACACGCACATGACCGTTAGCAACCAAAGACAAGCGGCAGGCATGCCGAGACCGGGTGCTAACATCGCCTCGGGCATTATGTCCAATCGCGGACCGGGCACCGTCCGCGGTTCCGGTCTCAACGGGCCATGGGTTGCAATGGGCGGCAAACGGTCTATGTCCGCTGCGCATCCTCCCAACGGCCGCGATCATGCCTAGCCAAGACCAAATCCTGATATCGGCAAAGTCGGTCACCAAGACCTATGAGGACGGCTTCCAGGCGCTCAAGGGCGTCGATCTCGACATTGTCGATGGCGAGATCATCGCGCTGCTCGGCCCCAACGGCGCCGGAAAGACGACGCTGATCTCGATCATCTGCGGGATCGTGAACGCCTCGTCGGGCACGGTGACGGTGGCCGGCCACGACATCGTCGATGATTACCGCAAGACGCGCAGCCTGATCGGACTGGTTCCGCAGGAACTGACGACGGACGCGTTCGAGAGCGTGTGGTCGACCGTCTCCTTCTCGCGCGGCCTGTTCGGCAAACCGGCAAATCCGGCCCATATCGAAAAGGTCCTCAAGGACCTGTCGCTGTGGGACAAGAAAGACAACAGGATCATGCAGCTTTCGGGCGGCATGAAACGCCGGGTGCTGATCGCCAAGGCGCTCGCACACGAACCGCGTATCCTGTTCCTGGACGAGCCGACCGCCGGCGTCGATGTCGAACTGCGCAAGGACATGTGGGCGGTGGTCGAGCAATTGCGCGCCGATGGCGTGACCATCATTCTGACGACGCACTATATCGAGGAAGCCGAAGCGATTGCCGACCGGATCGGCGTCATCAACAAGGGCGAGATCATCGTCGTCGAGGAAAAGGCGGCACTGATGACCAAGTTGGGACAGAAGTCGCTGCGTCTTGACTTGCACGCCCCGCTGACCCGTATTCCCGACAATCTGTCGGCTTTCACGGGCGCGCTCGATCTGTCCGAGGACGGCTCGGTTTTGACCTACAGCTACGACACCAGCGCCGAGCGCACCGGCATCACGCGCCTTCTCGCAGGCCTTGCTGAAGCAGACGTCCGCGTCGCCGATCTTTCGACACACCAGAGTTCGCTGGAAGACATTTTCGTCGATCTCGTCAGGGAGCAGGCATGAACGGCCGCGCGATACTGGCGATCTACCGCTATGAGATGGCGCGCATGTGGCGCACGATCGGCCAGAGCGTCGTCTCGCCCGTGCTGTCGACATCGCTCTATTTCATCGTTTTCGGTGCGGCGATCGGCTCGCAGATGCAGGAAATCGATGGCGTGTCCTACGGCGCGTTTCTCGTGCCCGGTCTCGTCATGCTGTCGCTTTTGACCCAAAGCGTTTCCAACGCCGCTTTCGGCATCTATTTCCCCAAATTCACCGGCACGATCTACGAGGTCCTGTCGGCGCCGGTTTCGGCATTCGAGATCCTGTGCGGCTATGTGGGCGCGGCGGCAACCAAGTCGCTGATCCTTGGCGCGATCATCCTCGCAACGGCGACGCTCTTCGTCGACCTGCAGATCGCCCATCCCTTCTGGATGCTGTTCTTCCTCGTGCTGACGGCGGTCACCTTCTCGCTGCTGGGCTTCATCATCGGCATCTGGGCGGACGGGTTCGACCAGCTGCAGATCGTGCCGCTTCTGGTGATCACGCCGCTGGTGTTTCTGGGCGGCAGCTTCTACTCGATATCCATGCTGCCGGACTTCTGGCAGACGGTGACGCTGTTCAATCCGGTGCTCTATCTTGTCAGCGGCTTCCGCTGGAGCTTTTACGAGATTTCCGATGTCAGCCCGATGATCTCGATCCTCGCGATCCTGGTGTTCCTGACCGTGTGCTGCACGATCATCTGGTGGATCTTCAAGACGGGCTACCGGCTGAAGAGCTGAGCGGCTTCACAGCGAATGGGCTGGATAAAGCCGCTTCATGGCCGCAAGGTCCGATGCGACGATCTGTTCGAGCACGCCCAGATCGATGTTCTTCAGCCGGCCGATATAGAGGCACGAGACCGAGTGCCGGTGCGGGCCGAGCCGTTCGAGCAGATCGGAATGGTTCTTCAGGCCGGTCATCGCGTAGACGACCATGTTGGCCTTGCGCGGCGAGAACCCGGTCAGGAAGAAGCGGTGGCGGCTGCCGTCGGCGCGCGCATATTCGTAGTTGCCATAGCCGATCAGGCTGTCGCCCCACATTATCGGTGCCGCACCGGTGACGCGGTTCATCATGTCCAGAACCGTTGCCGCATCCTCGCGCCGGCCAGCATTTTCGACCGATGCCAAAAACGCATCGACCGAAGCGCCGGTCGGCCGCGTCTTCATCTCGCTCACGGATAGAAGCGCGCGGTCCGCCAGTCGGCGCCCTCGTCGTCGCGCGTGAAGACGAAACGGTCGTGCAGCCGGAACTTGCCGTCCTTCCAGAATTCGACATAGGTCGGCGACAGGCGAAAGCCCGACCAGTGCGGCGGGCGCGGAATGTCGCCGATGGCGTATTTGGCGGTGAAACGGGCGACTTCCTTTTCGAGCGCGAACTTGCTCTCGAGCGGGCGAGACTGGCGCGAAGCCCAGGCGCCGATGCGGCTGCCGCGCGGCCGCGACGCATAATAGGCATCGGCCTCTTCGTCGTCGACGACCGTGACCGGGCCGCGCAGGCGCACCTGGCGCCGCAGGCTCTTCCAGTGAAAGCACATGGCCGCCTGCCGGTTGGCCAGCAGTTCGGCGCCCTTCTGGCTTTCGAAGTTCGTGTAGAAGACGAAACCGCTCTCGTCGAACCCCTTCAAGAGCACCATCCGGACATTTGGAAGGCCGTGCTCGTCGGCCGTTGCCAGCGACAGTGCGTTCGGGTCGTTCGGTTCGGATTTCCCGGCCTCCGCCAGCCAGTCCGCAAACAGGCCGAACGGGTCGGCTTCCATGGCGGGATCACGTTCTGTTAACCGGGCCTCGGGCATGATCGGTCTCTGGTGTGGGGTTTGTCGGGGTCGCGGTTTTGACCGCTCGGTATCGTTTCAGCTGCAAATTCACGGCCCGCGCGCGGGCTGTCAAGGCGCGTTCCGCCGTGATCGGCCATGGCGCCG
Source organism: Oceaniradius stylonematis (assembly GCF_965223445.1). NCBI lineage: Bacteria > Pseudomonadati > Pseudomonadota > Alphaproteobacteria > Hyphomicrobiales > Ahrensiaceae > Oceaniradius > Oceaniradius stylonematis. Next base: position 2,844,362 of record NZ_OZ244994.1, on the reverse strand, counting down.
CTGCGGTCGTTGCCCTGTCGGCGCTGGCCGGCTGCGCCGTTGGCGGCAATCCCATTGACGACGCCATCTCCACCAGCGCCATTTCGCTCGCCGATCCCGCACCATCGATCGCCACAGACCCTTTCGCGCCACAGCGTGCCGGCGATCCGGGCGACACGGACCGGCTGATCGACGAGGACACGATCCGTCTTGCCGTGACGACCGCCGATCTGGGAAAACTGAACGATGGCGCGCTGCCCTGGGCGAGCGCCGCCACCGGATCGAGCGGTACGATTACCGAGATCAGCCAGGGCGAACTGGCCGGTCAGACATGCCGCCGGTTCTCGGCGACCCGAAACGCATATGACGGTGTGACGCTCTATCGGGGCGAAGTGTGCCTCGATCCCCGTTCCGGCTGGTGGACGCGCAGCCTGGCGCCAGCCGCCACCCTGCGAGACGCCGGCTAAGTCCCGCTTTTCAGGCTGGAATTCGGCCGCTCCATTCCCCATATCGACGCAGACGACTGACATTGGAGGGATTGATGCGCGATCCTTATGCGGTTCTCGGCGTCTCCAAGACGGCGAGCGCGGCGGAGATCAAATCCGCCTTCCGCAAGCTGGCGAAACAATTTCATCCGGACGCCAATCCGGACAACGCGAAGGCCAAGGAGCGTTTCGCGGAGGCTTCGCGCGCCTATGAGATCGTCGGCGACGCCGACAAGCGCAAGAAGTTCGACCGCGGCGAGATCGACGCCGAGGGGCGCGAGACATTCCAGGGCTATCCCGGCGGCAACGGCTTTACCGGCGCCGACGGGTTCGATGACCTGTTCGGCGGCCGGGCGCGGGGCCAGGCGCATGCCGGCGGCTTCGACGCCGAGGACATTCTCAAAACGGTCTTTGGTGGCGGTTTTGGTGGCGCGCAGGCCGGCGGACCCCGTCGAACCTTCTCACAGGCCGAGTTCGAGACGATGTTCGGCGATCCGCCGGGAGGCGGACGCGCGCGCCAGGGCCGGGCCGCGCCGCCGAAAGGCCGCGACATCGAGATGCCGTTGGCGGTGCCCGTGCGCGACGTCATCAATGGCGGCAAGGCCAAGCTTGCGCTGAAGGACGGGCGCACCATCGCCGTGACCGTTCCCAAAAACGTGCAGGATGGACAGATCATCCGCCTGAAGGGCCAGGGGGAAACCGGCCCCGCGGGCCATCGCGGTGATGTGTTGGCAAAGGTGCGCATCAGGCCGGAGCCCGGCATGCGGATCGATGGTCATGCGATCCATGTCGACACCGACATCGATCTGAAGACCGCCGTGCGCGGCGGCAAGGCGCCGGTGCAGACGCCGGACGGCAAGATCGCGGTCAAGATCGCGCCCTGGACCTCGTCGGGCCAGTCGCTGCGCGTGCCCGGTCGCGGCCTGCCGCAAAAGTCTGGAAAGCGCGGCGATCTTTTCGCCGTTGTGCGCATTGCCCTCGACGAAACCGACCGCGAGGCGCTCGAACAGCTCTTTGCCGACGAGGCCGCAAAGGGCTGAGCCAGCCCCGGCGCACACTTCCGATTGCGCCTTGAAGCGCCATGACCTTCGTGCGATATGCCCGGTCGTTGACGTGACAGGCGCATGGAGCCGTTTTTATGAGCATGGGTTCGGGCCTGATGAAGGGCAAGCGCGGCTTGGTGATCGGCCTTGCCAACAACCGGTCGGTCGCCTGGGGAATCGCCAAATCCTGCGCCGCCCATGGGGCGGAGCTCGCCCTGACCTATCAGGGCGATGCGCTGCGCCGGCGTGTCGAGCCGCTCGCCCAGGAACTCAACGCGCTGGTGGCCGGGCATCTGGATGTCACCGAACCGGAATCGCTCGATGCCGTCTTCGCGCATCTTGAGAAGACATGGGGCCGGCTGGACTTTCTGGTCCATGCCGTTGCCTTTTCCGACAAGGATGAACTGACCGGCCGCTACGTCGACACTTCGCGCGAGAACTTCAACCGGTCGATGGACATCTCGGTCTACTCTCTGACCGATCTTGCGCGCCGCGCCGAACCGCTGATGACCAATGGCGGGTCGATCCTGACGCTGACCTATTACGGCGCCGAAAAGGTCATGCCCCACTACAATGTGATGGGCGTCGCCAAGGCGGCGCTGGAAGCAAGCGTACGTTATCTGGCGGTCGATCTCGGCCCGCAGGGCATTCGGGTCAATGCCGTTTCGGCCGGGCCGATCAAGACGCTGGCCGCCTCGGGAATCGGCGATTTCCGCTACATCCTGAAATGGAACGAATACAATTCGCCGCTGCGCAGGACCGTCAGCATCGACGAGGTTGGCGATGCCGCGCTCTATCTTCTGAGCGATCTGTCGCGGTCGGTTACCGGTGAAGTGCACCATGTCGACAGCGGCTATCACGTCGTCGGAATGAAGGCTGTCGACGCACCCGACATCACCAAGCAATAGCTGTGGCGAAACGGCAGGCGACGATCGCGCGACCGACATGAAACCTGCCCATCCGTTCTACATGATCCGCCATGGCGAGACGGACTGGAACCGCGAGCAGCGGTTTCAGGGACAGATGGACATTCCGGTCAACCCAACCGGACTCGCGCAGGCGGCCGCCTATGCCGACATGCTGCGCGCCGAGCGCGACGACTGGTCGGGCTGGTATTTTGTGGCAAGCCCGCTGTCGCGCACGCGCACGACCATGGAGGTCCTGCGCGAAGGGCTTGGCATGGCGCCCGGCGACTACGCGCTCGACGACGATCTCAAGGAGGTCACGTTCGGCGATTGGGAAGGCCACACGCTGGAAGCTCTGCGCGACGAGGTGCCGCATCTGGTTGCCGCGCGCGAGGCTGACAAATGGAACTTCGTTGCGCCTGGCGGCGAGAGCTATGCGATCGCCGTCGACCGTGTTCGACGCTTTCTCGAGCGCCTGCAGGGACCCAGCCTGATCGTTACCCATGGCGGCATCATTCGCGGCACACGCCATCTGCTCGAGGCCATTGAAGGCGATGCCGCCGCGCGGGGCCGCATTCCCCAGGACAATATCTACCGGTTTGACGGAAACCGGGGCCGCTGGCTGCGCTGACCGGCTTTGCATCGCAGCGCGGCTCGTCTAAAAGCCCGGTGAACTCCGGGACCCATCATGTCACACAACACATTCGGTCATCTGTTTCGCGTGACGACCTGGGGCGAAAGCCACGGGCCGGCGCTTGGCTGTGTCGTCGACGGGTGCCCGCCGGGCATCCGTTTCACCGTCGCGGAAATCCAGTCCTTCCTCGACAAGCGCAAGCCGGGCCAGTCGAAATTCACCACCCAGCGCCGCGAGGCCGATGAAGTGCGCGTGCTGTCGGGCTTCATACCCGATGAGGACGATCCCGAGATGCTGATCACCACCGGCACACCGGTGTCGATGCTGATCGAGAACACCGACCAGCGATCCAAGGACTATTCGGAGATCAAGGCCCGCTACCGGCCCGGCCATGCCGATTTCACCTATGACACCAAATATGGACTGCGCGACTATCGCGGCGGCGGACGCTCGTCGGCGCGCGAGACCGCCGCGCGCGTCGCCGCCGGCGCGCTGGCGCGCAAGGTCGTGCCCGGCCTAGAGGTCCGCGGCGCGCTGGTTGCGATGGGCACCGAACGGATCGACCGGGCCAACTGGGATTGGGACGCGGTCGGCCACAACCCGTTCTTCTGCCCCGACGCAAAAGCCGCCGATCGGTTCGCCGACTATCTCGACGCGATCCGCAAGGACGGCTCGTCGGTGGGCGCGGTGATCGAGGTGGTGGCGACGGGCGTGCCGGCCGGGCTTGGCGCGCCGATCTATGCCAAGCTCGACCAGGACATCGCTTCGCACCTTATGTCGATCAACGCGGTCAAGGGTGTAGAGATCGGCAACGGCTTCGAGGCGGCAACGCTGCGCGGCGAAGACAATGCCGACGAGATGCGCATCGGCGATGACGGCAGACCGGTGTTCCTCACCAACAAGGCGGGCGGCGTCCTGGGCGGGATTTCGACCGGCGAGCCGGTGGTGTCGCGGTTCGCGGTCAAGCCGACCTCGTCGATCCTGACGCCGACCAAGTCGGTGACCAAGGACGGCAACGAAGTCGATGTTCAGACCAAGGGCCGGCACGACCCTTGCGTCGGCATTCGCGCGGTGCCGATCGGCGAAGCGATGGTGGCCTGCGCCATCGCCGACCATTATCTGCGGCACCGGGGCCAGACCGGCCGGATTTGAGGGTTTTGCGATGAGTTACGATCAGGCCAGCGTGGTCGAGGCGCTGCGCGCGTTCGAAAAGGGTGAGATCGTCGTCGTCATGGACGATGACGGGCGTGAGAACGAGGGCGACCTGATCGTCGCTGCCGTGCACACCACGCCCGAGAAGATGGCTTTCATCGTCAGGCACACATCGGGCATCGTCTGCGCGCCGATGCCGCCCGAGGAAGCCAAACGGCTGAACCTTGCCCCGATGGTCGCCGAAAACACCGACGCCAAAGGCACCGCGTTCACCGTCTCGGTCGACTACAGGCACGGCACGACGACCGGCATTTCCGCCGACGACCGCACGGCCACGGTGCGTAATCTGGCCAATCCCAACGCGGCAGCTGAAGATTTCAACCGGCCCGGCCACATCTTCCCGCTGGTCGCGCGCGAGGGGGGCGTTTTGATGCGTTCGGGGCATACCGAAGCGGCCGTGGATCTGTGCCGCCTCGCCGACCTGCCGCCCGTCGGCGTGATCTCAGAACTGGTCAATGATGACGGAACGGTGATGCGCGGACCGCAGGTGACCGGTTTCGCCGAGACCCATGGACTGAAAATGGTGTCGGTCGCCGACCTGATCGCCTACCGGCAACGGCAGGAAACACTGGTCGAGCGGGTCGACGAAAGCCATGTTCAGACCGCCGCCGGGCCGGCGACCGCCCATGCCTATACGCTGCCCTGGGATCCGATGCAGCATCTGGCGATCGTTGCCGGCGACATTCGCGACGGCCAGGAAGTGCCCGTCCGGCTTCATCTGGAGAGCGTGATCGATGACGTGTTCGGGCGAGACCGCGACCCGGTTTCGGTGCTCGAACGGATGATCGCCGAGCACGGGCGCGGCGTCGTCGTCTATCTGCGCGAGGGGTCGGTGGGTGTTGCACACCATAGCTCAAGGCCACTGACCGAAGACCATGCCGAAGCGCGCGACCGGGAGAACCAATGGCGCGAGATCGGCCTGGGCGCGCAAATCCTGCGCGATCTGGGTGTGGCGTCGATCCGGCTCTATTCGACCCGCGAGCGCCGCTATGTCGGCCTTGAGGGGTTTGGCATCCGGATCGCCTCGACCGAACGGCTGGAGGGCTAAGATGGTGCGCGCCGGCCTTGCGACGGCGTTGCTGGCAGCCTTGTCGTCACCGGTGGCCGCCCAAACCGTTACGGCCATCGAGACCGACGGCGCGGTGACCGCCATCGTCCAGACGCTGCGCGGCAGCTATGTGGAGACCGAGCGCGGCACGTTGCGCATTGAACCGGGCGATTGCGACGGCGGCGTCTGCCTTGTCCCCGACGTCATTCGCGGCCTGCCTGCACGGGCGCCCGAAGGCGCCCTGCCCGACGGATTCGTCGCCAGTGCGTCCTCGGGCGACATCGTCCGTGCCTGGTACGGGCGGCCGACGGGCCGCTACGCCCATGGCGTTCTGGGCGATGCGATCGAGGGCGGATCGCTGGTCGCGCAGACCGGCGGCGGCACCACGGTCGAATTCGTTTTGCCCGAATCGCAAGTGTTCGAGGACATCACGCCGCGCATCCGCGATCTCGACAGCGACGGCAAAAACGAGATCGTGACCATCCGCGCATCACGCTCAGGCGGTGCGGCGGTCGCCATCTACGGCATGCGCGGCGGCGATCTGGTCGAGATCGCGTCGTCAAGCGAAAACGGCCGCGCCAACCGGTGGCTTAACATCGCCGCCATCCTGCCGGGCACCGGCGACGGCGGCACCGAGATCGTCGGTGTGCGTACGCCGCACATTGGCGGACGTCTGTTCACGATGAGCATGGCGCCCGACGGCAGCATCACAGAGCGCAACGACATCGCCCGCGATCTCTCCAATCATCTGATCGGCTCGCGCGAACTGGGCCTGTCGGCGGTTCTGGGTGGCGAGGTCTACCTGCCTTCGCAGGACCGGCGCGCCCTGCGAAGGCCGCTTTCGGACGCCGCAGACATCGCCCTGCCCGCCCCTATCGACAAGGCCATCATCGCGGTGGCCGGGCGGCTGGTCACGGCGACCGAAGACGGAAAGTTGCTCGTCGTCGAACCCTGACCGCCGCCAATTCGGCGGTGGAAAACGCCGGGTGTCGGCACCCCCTTATGGCAAGGTGCGCTCCGAACCCCTACCTTGACGCCATGGCGACGCGCTATTTCGAACATCCGATCTTCAAGGAGCATGTCACGCCGCCGGGGCATCCCGAGCGCGTCGACCGGCTGCGCGCCCTCGAAGAGGCGCTGACGTCGGATGCATTTGCCAAACTCGACCGTGCCGAGGCGCCACGCGCCGACGAAAGCGCCGTGCTTCTCGCACATCCGGAGAGCTTTCTCTCCAGCATCAAGGCGCAGATCCCCGAAGAGGGGCTGGCGCGCGTCGATGCCGACACGGTGGCCGGACCCAAAAGCATGGAGGCGGCGCTGCACGGGATCGGCGCGGCGATGGCCGCCGTCGACGGCGTGTTCGAGGGCACGTTCGACAACGCTTTCGTCGCGGCGCGGCCGCCGGGTCACCATGCGGAAAAAGAGACCGCGATGGGGTTCTGCCTGTTCAACACGGCGGCTATCGCCGCCCGGCATGCACAGGCGGTCCACGGCGCCGAACGGGTGGCCATCGTCGACTGGGACGTTCATCACGGCAACGGCACGCAGGACATCTTCTGGGACGACAGGACCGTGCTCTACTGTTCGACGCACCAGATGCCGCTCTATCCGGGCACGGGTGCGAAAGGCGAGATTGGCGCGCACGGCACGATCTGCAATGCGCCCCTGTCGCCGGGCGATGGCGGCGAAGCGTTTCGGCTGGCGTTCAAGGACCGTGTGCTGAGCGCGATCGACGCGTTCGGTCCCGACCTGATCGTCATATCGGCGGGGTTCGATGCCCATCACCGCGATCCGCTGGCCAACATCAATCTTGTCGAAGACGATTTCGACTGGGCGACGGGACGGCTGATCGAGGCGGCCGGGCGGCATGCCGACAACCGTCTGGTCAGCGTGCTGGAGGGCGGCTATGACCTTCAGGGTCTGGCCGCCTCGGCCGGAACGCACATTCAGCGCCTGATGTGGGGATAGACGATGAGCGAGACCGAACCGAACGCCGACGTGACCGGCCTTTCCTTCGAAAAGGCGCTCGAGGAACTCGAGAAGATCGTCGACCGGCTTGAGCGCGGCGATGTGGCACTCGAAGAAAGCATCGCCATCTACGAACGCGGAGAGGCGCTGCGCGCCCGGTGCGACACGCTGCTGAAGGCCGCCGAACTGAAGATCGAGAAGATCAAGACCGGCCGGGACGGTCAGGCGACCGGCACCGAGCCGCTGGGCGACTGAGACGGGCTGACCGGTGAACGCTGTGTCGCTTTGCGACGCGATGGCATTTGGACGATCGCCGTCTATCTTGTCGGCACAACAGCTTCCAAACAGCAGGTCCTGCCATGAGCTTTTTTCCCGGAACCGATCCCAAGGCGGGCGATGCGTTCGCCTGTGACGCGCTCGAACAACTGATCATCCCGAATGCCAAGGACATTGGCGGCTTCGAGGTGCGCCGGGCCCTGCCCTCGCGACAGCGCAAGCTGGTGGGCCCGTTCATCTTTTTTGACCGCATGGGGCCAGCCGTGTTTCGCCCCGGCGAGGCCATCGACGTGCGCCCGCATCCGCATATCGGCCTGTCCACCGTCACCTATCTGTTCGACGGCACCATCCGGCACCGCGATTCGCTGGGTACCGAAATGGTCATTTCGCCGGGTGACATCAATCTGATGACGGCCGGGCGCGGCATCGTGCACTCGGAACGTTCGCCCGAGGAACTGCGGTCGACGAAACGGGCCATGTCGGGCCTTCAGACCTGGCTGGCCCTGCCCGACGGCAGCGAGGAGATCGCGCCGGCCTTCGAGAATACGGCCGCCGAGACGATGGGTATCGTCGATGGCGAAAAGGCCCATGCGAAAGTGCTGATCGGCGCGTTTCACGGCGCGGCGTCGCAGGTGACGCAGTTCTCGGAAACGCTCTATGTCGACGTGACGCTTCCCGCCGGTGGCGAGATCGACATCCCGGCCGACACCGAGGAGCGCGCCATCTATGTGATCGACGGTTCGATCTCGGTGGCGGGCGATGCGTTCACCGGCGACCAGCTTCTCGTCTTCCGCCCCGGCGACGAGATCGTCGTCCGGTCCGAGGCCGGCGCATCGTTCATGATCTTCGGCGGCGCGTCGATCGGAAGCCCGCGCCATATCTGGTGGAACTTCGTGTCGTCTTCGAAGGAACGGATCGAACAGGCCAAGCAGGAGTGGAAGTCGGGACGCTTCAACATCGTTCCGGGCGACGAAGAGGAGTTCATTCCCCTGCCCTCGTAAACGTCCACGACCGCACGTTTGCCGTTTCTTCACCGTTCCGGTTGAGCGGATTTTCACCGCGTTCCTTTGCCCGGTTTCAACGCCCGTTCGCTATCTCTGCACGCGAAGGGGTGGAACCGGGCATGGCTCACATACACGCAAAAAGACAGATTGCGCCGATCGCCGTCATGGCAGCGGCGCTGGTCGCCGGAACGGCGACGGCCGCGTCCGGTCCGCGCCACGACGCGTCGATCGACCAGGCGGCGGCGGAACGGATCGCGCTGCGCATGGGCACGATGCGCGGCAGCATCGAGCCCGGTGCCTCTCCGGTCACCACGCCGGATGCGATGCCGACCCACTCTGTCCAGTCATCCTCGCCCGCCATCCTGCCGGCGCTGGTCCCGTTCAGCGGACCGGCCTTTGCACTCTTCCACGAGCCGATTGCCCGGCCATTGCCCGACCGGCAGGTCCGGATTGTCTATGGCGGTTCCCTCATCGTCGCCGCCGCTGAAGGCTGGTGAGGCCTGACCCGCAAGGCTTGCGCCAACGCGCCACCTCGGCGATGAGGTGGCATGACAGTTCCGGACGACAATCCGCGCGAACGGCTCGACAGAACTCTGGTCCGGCGCGGCCTTTTCGCGACGCGGGCCCGGGCGCGCGATGCGATCATGCGCGGCACGGTGACCGTGGACGGCCAGACAATCACCAAACCCGCACATTCTTGCACAGGCCGGACCAAGATCGCGGTCGCCGACCCGGCCAGCGGCTATGTCTCGCGCGCGGCGCTCAAGCTGAAGGCGGCGCTCGACGCCTTTGCGATCCCGGTGACCGATGCGGTGTGCCTCGACATAGGCGCGTCGACCGGCGGGTTCACGCAGGTGCTGCTGGAAGCCGGCGCAGCCGGGGTCCACGCCATCGATGTCGGACACGGTCAGATGGACCCGACCCTTGCGGCAGACCCGCGCGTCCGCCTGACCGAAGGGCTCAATGCACGCGATCTCGAGATTGGCCATCTGGACGGCGACCGGCCGTCGATCATTGTCAGCGATGTCAGCTTCATCTCGCTCACGCTCGCCTTGCCGGCGGCGCTGGATCTGGCCGCGCCCGGCGCACATCTGGTCGCCCTCGTCAAACCGCAGTTCGAGGTCGGCCGCGAGCGGATCGGCAAGGGCGGACTGGTCGCGGCCGACGATGCAAATCGTTCCGCCGAAGACATCGCCGCGTGGCTCGGCATCCGGCCCGGCTGGTCCAGCCGGTCGTTGATCCCCTCGCCCATCACCGGCCGCGACGGCAATACGGAATTCCTCCTCTGGGGCATCAAGGATGGCTGAGAAGCTGACGATCATGGCCATGGGCGCGCAGGGCGACGGGCTGGCCAGCCATGACGGCCAAACCGTCTATGTGCCGGGCGCGCTGCCGGGCGAGACGGTGCGCGCAACGCTCGATGACGCGCGCGCCCATGACGTTGAAATCGTCACGCCATCCGCAGAGCGTGTGTCCCCGTCCTGCCCGCATTTCGGCGACTGCGGAGGCTGCTCGGTCCAGCATTGGGCCGATCCTCCCTACCGCGCGTGGAAACGGCAGCTCGTGGCCGATGCGCTGAGCCGGCAAGGGATCGAAACGAAGGTCGCGAGCCTGGTTCCCGGCACGCCGCGCATCCGCCGGCGAGCCACCTTCTCCGTGCTGCGGCGGCCGGAGGGCGTGCGGCTCGGATTTCAGCGCGAGGGCAGCCACATGATTGTCGACACGACCGATTGCCACGTCGTCGATCCGGTCCTCAACAGGGCACGCGGGGCGCTGAAGGCGCTGGCCAAGGCCGTTCTTCCGGTCATGAAGGCGGCGGCGAAGCCCGTCTCGATGACCGTCACGGTCACGCAAACGGGGCTCGATGTGGCGGTCGCCGGCGACTTCACGCTGTCGGAGCCGGGACGGCAGGCGGCAATCGGAATCGCGCTGAAAGCCAACTTCGCACGGCTCACCGTGCGCGACGAGGTGCTCGCCGAAACGCGCAAGCCGGCCGTTTCTTTCGACGGGATCGCCGTCGGCCTGCCGCCGGGCGGCTTCATCCAGGCGACGGCGCGTGCCGAGAGCGCCATGCGCGATCTGGTCACCGGTCACATGCAGGGCGCAAGATCGGTCGCCGACCTGTTCGCCGGCTGCGGCACGTTCGCGCTGCCCCTCGCCCGGCTGGCCCGCGTTCATGCCGTCGAGGGCGACCGCGCCTCGCTGGCCGCGCTGGATGCGGCATGGCGCGCGGCGTCCGGGCAGAAGCTGCGCCGTGTGACGACCGAACGGCGCGATCTGTTCGTGCGTCCTGTGACGGCAAAGGAACTCGACAGCTTTGACGGTCTGGTGTTCGATCCACCGCGGGCCGGGGCCGAGGCGCAGGCGCATCAGATCGCCGGTTCGGGTGTGAAAAGGGTTGCCGCCATCTCCTGCAATCCGGCGACGCTGGCGCGCGATCTGGCCATCCTGACCGACGGCGGCTACCGGATCGTCACGGTGACGCCGATCGACCAGTTCCTCTGGTCACCGCATGTGGAGACCGTGGCGCTGCTGGAGCGCTGATCATCTATTTCTTGCGCGCCATGAAGGCCATGAAGGCCTGCCGCGCCTCGTCTGACTTGAGCTGGGCGGCGAACAGGTCCGCTTCCTCGGCGATCCGCGCCTCCAGTGCCGTGGTGTCGCCCTTCATCAGCCGCTTGGTCAGGGCCAGCGCCTTGGGCGGTTTGGCCGCCAGCACCTTGGCGGCGTCCATGACCGCGCGCTCCAGATCGTCTTCGGGAACCACCTTCCAGATCAGGCCGGCATCGGCGGCCTGATCGCCGGAGAAATCCTCGCACATGGCCAAAAGCGCGAAGGCGCGCTGATGTCCGGTGATGGCCGGCACCAGCATGCTCGATCCGGCTTCGGCGACGAGCGCCAGATCGACGAACGGCGTTTTGAACACCGACCGGGGCGTTGCGAATGTCAGGTCGCAATGCAGGTGCAGCGTCGTGCCGATGCCGATCGCGAGCCCATCGACGCCGGAGACGACCGGCTTTTCGAGCTTCGGCAAAAGCCGCAGCAGATCGAGCACTTCGGTGCCCATCTCGCCGGTCGTGGCAAATGCTAGGAAATCGGCCAGGTCGTTGCCCGACGTAAACGCGCCCGGCTGGCCCAAGATGACATGGCAGCGCACCGCATCGTCGGCCTCGCCGTCGGCGAGCGCGCCGGCAAGCACGGCATACATGGCGCGGGTGATCGCGTTCTTCTTGTCGGGCCGGTTGAAGCGGACGATCTGGACCGCGCCTTCGCGCGAGACGAGAATATGCCGCTCGGCGGTGTCCTGTGCGGCGCTCATGTCATGCCACCAGCGCCTGGCCGGCCGCCGCCAGGCTCGCCGCGCCCTGTTCCACCCGGTCGCGCAGCGCGCCGGACTGGCCGACCAGATTTTCCGCGTAGAAGCGGGCGGGAGACGCACGGTCGACACCGTTGGCGGAGCCGAGCGCGCCCTTGACCAGATAGATGCCGCCGGCCGTCAGACCGAACAGGTGCTGGTAGGGCGTCGCGGCGGCCAGCACCGCCTGCTTCTCGCCATCGGCCATCTTGGCCATCATCCAGTCGGTCGCGGCGCGCAGATCGGCCATCGCGGCCTCCAGATAGCGGCCGGCCTCGCCAAAGCGGGTATCGTTGGAAGCGCGCAGTGTTTCCAGAACACCATCGAGCTCATCGAGATAGGCGGCAACGCATGCGCCGTCCGACAGCGGCAGCTTGCGCTGGACCAGATCGATCGCCTGGATGCCATTGGTGCCCTCATAGATCTGGGTGATCCGGGCATCGCGCATGAAAACCGCCGCACCCGCCTCCTCGATGTATCCCATCCCGCCATGCACCTGCACGCCGAGCGAAGCGACCTCGGACCCGATGTCGGTGGAAAACGCCTTGGCAATCGGTGTCAGAAGGCCGGCGCGCTCGTTCCAGAACCTCTTTTCCTCATCCGTTCCGACGCGGGACATGTCGATGGCGTGCGCGCAGGCATAGCAGATGGCGCGCGCGGCCCCCGTCAGGGTCTTCATCGTCAGCAGGTTGCGCTGGACGTCGGGATGGTGAACGATCGGGCTCATGCCGTCGCCGTCCCAGCCCGGCGCGCGGCCCTGGGTGCGCTCATTGGCGTAGGCGACAGCCTTTTGCGTAGCCGCTTCGGCCACCGCGACGCCCTGGATGCCGACGGCGAGGCGCGCATTGTTCATCATCGTGAACATGCAGTTCAGGCCACGGTTTTCCTCGCCGACCAGCCAGCCGATCGCGCCGGCGGTGTCGCCATGCTTGCCGTCGCCGAAGATCATCGTGCAGGTGGGCGAGGCGTGAATGCCCAGCTTGTGTTCGAGCCCGTTGCAGAACACATCGTTGCGGGCGCCGATCGAACCGTCTTCGTTGACGAGGAACTTGGGCACCAAGAACAGCGAAATGCCGCGCGTGCCGGCCGGCGCATCGGGCAGCCGTGCGAGTACGAGATGGACGATATTGTCCGTCATGTCGTGCTCGCCATAGGTGATGTAGATCTTCTGGCCAAAGATACGGTAGGTCCCGTCGCCGGCCGGTTCGGCCCGTGTCTTCAATGCCCCGAGATCGGAGCCGGCCTGAGGCTCGGTCAGGTTCATGGTCCCGGTCCACTCGCCTGAGACGAGCTTTTCCAGATAGGTCGCGCGCAGCTCGTCGGTGGCGTGCTTTTCAAGCGCCTCGATCGCACCCATGGTCAGCATCGGGCACAGCGCGAAAGCGATCGAGCCGGAATTCCACATCTCCATGGCTGCCATCGCCATCGACATGGGCAGCCCCTGGCCGCCATGGTCCTCGGGGCCGGGCAGCGCGTTCCAGCCGCCTTCGATCCAGTCCAGATAGGCCCGCTTCCAGCCTTCAGGCGTCGTGACTTGCCCATCGTCAAGCCGCGAGCCCTGGCGATCCGATGGCAGATGCAGCGGCGCGATCCGGTCGGTGGCGAACTTTCCCGCTTCCTCGAGGATCGCATCGATCAGATCGACCGACAGATCGCCGCCCTTGCCGTCGTCGATGGCCTCTCCAAGGCCGGAAACCGCCTTGAGCGCGTGGGTGATCTCGTCGACCGGTGCCCGATACATATATGCCTCCCTGAACCGCCGTCTCGTGGCGCGATGCGCGTCCGGCACAGCGCTAACGGCTTTTTACGTAAACGTCAATTGGCCCGTCACTCCAAGCGGTGATCAAACCCTCGCGGCCACCTTATCCGGAGGCAGGACGCGAACCAACCGTCCGGCGCCCATTGCACGGCGGCGAGGGCCGCTTACATAGGGCTCGAACACCTAAAAAGGGATCTTGGCCTTGAAAGAGATGATGACGCGGTTCCTGCCGGCGCGCTTCCGAAAGTCGGTTCCGATCATTCCGGTCGTGCGCCTGCGCGGGATGATCTCGCCCGGCGGCTCGCCGCTGCAGCCCGTCCTGTCGTTGGCCGCTGTCGCGCCGGCTCTCGAGCGCGCATTTTCGGTCAAGCAGGCCCCGGCGGTGGCGATCAGCGTCAACTCACCCGGCGGCTCTCCCGTCCAGTCGCGGCTGATCTACAAGCGCATCCGCGATCTGGCCGAGGAAAAGAAAAAACCGGTGCTGGTCTTCACCGAGGATGTCGCCGCTTCGGGCGGCTACATGATCGCGGTTGCCGGCGACGAGATCATCGCCGATCCCTCCTCGATCGTCGGTTCGATCGGCGTGATTTCGGCCGGTTTCGGTTTCACCGAGGCGATCAGGAAGATCGGCGTCGAGCGGCGCGTCTACACGGCCGGCCAGAACAAGTCGACGCTCGACCCGTTCCAGCCGGAAAAGGAAGAGGATGTCGAACGGATCAAGGCGCTTCAACTGGAAGTGCACCGGACATTCATCGATCTGGTGAAGGAACGGCGCGGCGACAAGCTTGGCGACGATCCGGATCTGTTCAGCGGACGTTTCTGGGCCGGCAACAGCGCCAGGGAACTGGGACTGGTCGACCATCTGGGCGATATGCGCGGTTTCATCAAGGACCGTTTCGGCGACAAGGCGCAACTGCGTCTGGTGACCATGCCGCGCGGCCTGTTCGGCCGCCGTCCCCAACCCGGCGTGACGGGGCTGGGCGGGATCGACCCCGTGGTGCTGACCTCACATGCGGCAAGCGGTCTCTTGTCGGCGCTTGAGGAACGTGCTCTTTGGAACCGCTACGGCCTTTGAGCGAACCGACGAGGGAGATGACGGTGCCCCAGCTTCTGTTCTTTGCCGCGGTCGCCGTGGTTGGCTATCTGGGTTATCGCGCCTTCGTGCGCGAAGCGGGAAAAGTGTCGGCCCGAGTGCGCCGCGCCGAAAAGGAAGCCAAGACCAAGGCAGTCGGCACGCTCGTCAAGGACCCCGTCACCGGCGAATACCGGCCCGCCCGCGACGACGACTGAAATCCAGTCCTACAAGACCTTGCCCGGATTCATGATGCCGGCCGGGTCGAAGGCCGTCTTGATCCGCCTCATCAGATCGAGCGCCACCGGCGATTTCACCTCGGCCAGTTCGTCGCGCTTCATCTGACCGATGCCGTGTTCGGCGGAGATCGAGCCGTGATGGGCGCGCACGATGGCGTGCACTGCCGGCGTGATCTTGTCCGTCGTCGCCAGAAAGTCCGCCTTCTCCCACCCGACCGGCTGCGAGATGTTGTAGTGCAGATTGCCGTCGCCCATGTGGCCGAACGGGCACGGGCGAGCGTCGGGCACGATCGCTGCCACCGCCTTGCCCGCTTCGTCGAGGAAGGCCGGAATGGCCGAAACCGGCACGGAGATATCGTGCTTGATCGAGCCGCCCTCCGGAATCTGGCTTTCGGACATCGCTTCGCGCAGATGCCATAGCGACTGGCGCTGGGCTTCGCTCTCCGCGACCACGCCGTCGGCGAGCGTCCCCTCGCCGAAACCGGTTTCGACCAGATGGTCGAGTTCGGCCCGCGCGTCCGCCTCCGACCGGCCGGACGACAGTTCGACCAGCACGTACCAGGGATAGGCCTGATCGAGCGGATCGCGGGCGCCGTGCATGTGGCGGACGGTGAAGTCGATGCCCATGCGCGCCATCAGTTCGAACGTCGTCAGCGACGGGCCGCATCGGGACCGGGCCTGCCGGAAGAAGGTCAGCGCTGCGTCCGGCGACGGCACGGCGAGGAAGGCCGCTGCCCGCCCGCTCGGTTTGGGATGGAGCTTCAGCACGGCCGCGGTGATGATCCCGAGCGTGCCCTCGGCGCCGATGAACAGGTCGCGGAGGTCGTAGCCGGTGTTGTTCTTCTTCAGCCGGTTGAGATCGTCGAGCACCTCGCCGTTCGGCAACGCCACTTCGAGCCCCAGGCACAGATCGCGCGCGACGCCATAGGCGAGCGCACCGGTGCCGCCGGCATTGGTCGACAGGTTGCCGCCGATCTGGGCCGAGCCCTGGGCAGCCAGCGACAGCGGAAAAAGGCGGTCGTGGGCGTCGGCCGCCTCCTGGATGGTCTCGAGGACGACACCGGCCTCCACCGTCATCGTGTCGCCGTCCACATCGATGGCGCGGATGCGGTTGAGCCTGTTTGTCGACACTATGATCGCTTCGCCCGATGCGTCCGGTATCTGCCCGCCGACAAGGCCGGTGTTGCCGCCCTGCGGGACGATCGGCGTGCCGGTTTCGCTGGCAAGCTTCAGGATCGCGGCGACCTCGGAGGTCGTGCCCGGCTTGAGAACGGCGGCGGCGGCGCCGGTCCAGCGGGCGCGCCATTCGCGCAGGTGCGGCGCGATGTCGTTGTCGGCCGTGGCCGCGTGGGCATCGCCGACGATCGCAATGAAGCGGTTGCGCAGATCGTCTTTCATGGCGTCTCGCGCGGCGCTGCGGCACGGGCCAGCCGATCGTTGATCGCCTCGCCAAGCCCGTCGCCGGGGATGGGCATCACCGCGATGGCGGCGGCGCCCGACCGGTCCAATTCATCGAGCATCGCAAAAAGGTTGGCTGCGGCTTCGGTGAGATCGCCGGCCGGTGACAAGTTTGCCATTGCCACGGCGTTGCCGGCGCCAGTAATTTGGCCGGAGCCGAAGGCCAGAAGCGCTTCGCCGGGCCGGACATCCGCCGCATCCAGCCGCACGGGCAGGCCGGGTGCATAATGGGAGCGCAGCATGCCTGGCGCGCTGATCGCCGCATCGGCACCGGCGCGCGCCACAGGCTGGCCGATGACGCGCTCGATATCGGCCAGTGCAATGCCGCCGGGCCGCAGGCAGACCGGTGTATCGCCCGACACATCGATGATGGTGGATTCAACGCCCACACGCGCCGGCCCGGAATCGAGGATCAGCGGCACGGCGTCGCCAAGGCTTTCGCGGACGGCATGCGCAGTGGTCGGGCTGATCCGGCCGGACCGGTTGGCGCTGGGCGCGGCGACGGGACGGCCAAGCGCCGAAATCACGTCGCGCGCAACGCCGCGCGGCATGCGCACCGCGACCGTATCGAGGCCGGCGGTCACGAGAGGGTGGATTGCCGCACCTTCGGCGAGCGGCAAGACAAGCGTCAGCGGCCCCGGCCAGAATGTCTCCGCAAGCCGCTCCGCCAGCGGGCTGAACATGGCAAAGCCGCGCGCCATCTCCAACCCGTCGACATGGCAGATGAGCGGGTTGAAACGGGGCCTGCGTTTGGCCGCAAAGATGCGCGCCACCGCTTCGCCGTTGGTCGCGTCGGCGGCCAGACCATAGACCGTCTCGGTTGGCAGGGCGGCGATGTCACCCTCTGCCAGGAGCCGCGCGGCGCGGCGGACGGCGTCTTCATCGGCCGGCACGATCACCGTCTCGGCTGGCGTGCGCCGGGTTAATGTTTCGTTAGCCACGTCGGGCAACACCATCTCAACCACATGGGCATAATCTTTCCGGCGGTCTTACACGAAAACCGGGAATGGGCTCCATGAAAAACCGCCTGTCTGCACTCGCCGCGGGTACCGCGCTCTGCGCCATCATGGCAGCGCCCGCCGGCGCCGGATATACGATCTACGAGGACAGCGCGATGCCGTCGGTCCTGTTCTTCGAGTTCGACGATATGCCGGGCGACGACCCCACCGTGATCTCCGCGCCGTCGGGCACCGCGCCTCCGGTCGTGCTCAACGCGCCAATGACCGAAGAGGCGCCCGGCGCCACCGACGACGATCGCGCCGAGATGGCCGACGATGACGACGAACCGCTCTTTTCGCAGAGCAGCGGCGTTGGCACCATCGACAATGAGCGGATGCGCGAAATCATCATCGAGGATGCGATCCGCGACGAGGTACTGCGCGACGTCCAGTTGCGCTGATCGCGCCCGCAAACATGCCCATCACAACGCCCGGTTCGCGCCGGGCGTTTTGCTATCCGGCGATCCTGGAGAAGTCGGCGAGCTTGCGGGTGACCGCGCGCAGGCCCGAGAGGATTGCCAGCCGGTTGGTCCGCACCTTGGCGTCGTCGGCATTGACCATCACCGCATCGAAGAACGCATCAACCGCAGGCCGGAGTTCGGCGAGCACGGCGAACGCGCCCTCATAATCCTCGCGCGCGACATGGTCATCGACATGGCCCGCGACGGCCTCGATGACGTTGGCCAGTTCCTTCTCCGCCGGCTCGGCCAGAAGCGCCCGGTCGACAGGCCGGTCGAACGCGCCCGCGCCGTCCTGCTTCTCCTCGGCGGCAAGGATGTTGAGCGCCCGTTCGGTGCCGACGCGCAGGTTCGCGCCGGTCTCGCTGTCGAGCAGCTTCTGCAGCGCCTCGACCTTGCGCACGATGATCAGCAGGTCGTCGTCGGTTCCGCTCAGCACCGCGTCGATGAGATCGTGCCGCGCGCCCTTGTCGCGCAGCCAGACCTTGAGCCGGTCATGGAAGAAGGAGAGGAGGTCGTGACCAACATCGAGGGCGCGAATTGTATGTTCAGCGTCGTCTCCTACTGGAATTTTGGCTTCCTCGCCAGTGTCTTCATCATCCCATATCAAGGTTAGACGAAACAATCGAATATCGGACTTAAGGTTTTGGAGATGTTCTTTAATTTTGGTTTCGATGTCGTTGAAGCCCGACGACCGGCCACCAGCTACAAAATAGTGGCCCTGTGAAACGCTGTATTCAAACTCTCCATCGATTTCGGCGATCGCCGCCAAGAGATATACCCTCCTCAGGAGATACGCAGACTCCTCGATGCCTTCTATCAGTGACAGCCTGATCCCGTTCTCCAGCACGATCCGGATCACGCCCAGTGCGGCGCGGCGCAGCGCATAGGGATCCTTGGAGCCCGTCGGCTTTTCGTCGATCGCCCAGAAGCCCGTCAGAAGATCGAGCTTGTCGGCCAGCGCGACGGCGACGGCGACCGGATCGGTCGGCACGCTGTCGGTCGGGCCGAGCGGTTTGTAATGATCCTCGATGGCGCGGGCGACCGACGGATGCTCGCCCTGCAGCACCGCATAGGTGGCGCCCATCGCGCCCTGCACTTCCGGAAACTCGCCGACAATCTCGGTTGTCAGGTCCGCCTTGGCGAGATGGGCCGCCCGGCGTGCCAGATCGCGCAGTTCGGCGCCCTCGCCCTCGATCGGCGCAAGGTCCGTCTCCATCGCATCCGCAACAATGTCGACAAGCTCCTCGGCCAGCGCGGCGATGCGCGCGACGCGTTCACCTTGCGTGCCCAGCTTGGCGTGGAAGGTCACACCCAGATGGTCGAGCTTGGCCATGCGCTGATCCAGCGGCTTTTTCAGATCGAGATCGAACTTTTCGGCTGACGCGCGGTACTTTTCCAGATCGGGCAGGTCGGCCTGGTCGGTCGTCCAGAAATGCAGCGCATCGGCCAGCCGCGCCCGCACCACCTTGCCATTGCCGCGCGCGATCTCCGCACCGCCATCGCTCGCCTCGATATTGGCGACGAGGATGAATTTGTTGGTCAGGTTACCGGTCGCAGGGTCGCGGCAGACAAAGCATTTCTGGTTGGTCTTGATCGTCAGGCGGACCACCTCGTCGGGGATTTCGAGAAACTCGCGCTCGAACTCGCCCATCAAAACGACGGGCCATTCGACCAGCCCGGCCACCTCGTCCAGGAGCGCCTCGTCCTCGACCAGTTCGACGCCATTGGCAAAGGCGAGATTGCGCGCGTCGGCGGCGATCATTTCCTTGCGGCGCTCGGGATCGATAATGACGAAGCGCTTTTCGAGTTCGGCGGCATAATCGTCGAACCGGCGGACCTTAAACGGCTCGCCCGCGTGAAAGCGATGGCCGCGCGTCACATTGCCCGAACGGATGCCGCCCGCCTCGAAATCGATGACCACCGGCTCCTCGGTTTCCGGGCCAAAGGTGCACAGGATCGATTGCAGCGGACGCACCCAGCGCAGTGCGCCGGGCTCGGCCGACGGCGCACCCCAGCGCATCGATTTGGGCCAGGGAAAGTCACGGATGATGGCCGGCATTGCCTCGGCGACGATTTCCTCCGCCGAGCGGCCTTCGCGTTTGATCACGGCGACATAGAAATCGCCCTTCTTCGGGTCGGACCGGACTTCGGCCTCGTCGACCGACGCCAGGCCCGCACCGCGCAGGAAGCCGGCAAGAGCCTTTTCAGGCGCATCGACGCGGGGGCCCTTGCGCTCTTCGGTTGTGTCGGCCGAGCGCGCCGTCAGCCCGCGCACGTCCAGCGTCAGCCGGCGCGGCGTCACATAGTCGCGCGCGCCCTCATAGGTCAGCCCGGCATCGACCAGCGCGCCGGTCAGCGCCTCTCGCAAATGGGTTGCGGCACGGCGCTGCATGCGCGCGGGGATTTCCTCACAGAAGAGTTCGACGAGCAGATCGGGCATGACGGATCGCGTTCAGGGTGGAAGCTGAATGCGTGTTATTGGAGGTCTTGGCCGAACGCAATGTCGTGGCCGTCCAGATCCTGAATTCCGAACTCGAGGACGCCATAGGGCGCTTCATAGAGCGAATAGTCGATGCGGGCGCCGCTGGCCTGGAACTCCGCATAGATCGCCCGGGCATCGTCGACCCAGAAATAGGCATTCCACATCTTGTCGACGATCTTCCAGTTCGGCACGATCTCGTGGTCTTCGGGCGCCTGCGACAGCATGACGAAGCACGCGTCGCGCCAGCAAATGGCGAAACCGGGCGGATCGCCCCAGAGCCGCTCCTTGAAGCCGAGACAGTCACGCCAATAGGCAGCGCTTTCGACGACATCGCGCACCAGCAGCACGGGTGCCTGCTCCACCAGCTTGCCCTTGGCCATTGCCGTCTCCCTCACCAGCCGCCGCCGCCACCGCCGCCGCCGCCACCGCCGGAAAAGCCGCCACCGGAGGAAAAGCCCGACGAAGACGATTTCGGCGCGGGCATGGCCGCGGTCATCGAACTGGACAAATCGCCGGCCAGGCTGCCCATCTGGTCGCCGATCCTGTCGGCGCGGAAACCGTCGCCGTGATACCAGCGCGGTCCGTGATAGGCGACGGCCGTCGCGACGCCCGCGGCAGCCGCTGCGGCCAGCCATTTCTGGAACGCCTTCGACCAGGGCTTTTCGACGCCCAGCGCCACCGCATAGGGCAGAAGCGTCTCATAGTGCTGCGGCGACATTTCGGGCGAGCCGAGCATGTTCATCCGGTCTTCCTCGGCGACGGTCAGATAGCGTTTCAGGCCGGCGATCTCCGCCGACCGGGTCTGGCCAAGCGGCGTCGGTGCGCCCATCAGGAAGAAGAACAGCGCGTTGAGCATCAGCAGGGTGATGAGCGGGCCGACCAGCAGCGGTTTTTCGATCAGCGCCAGTCCGTCCGCAATGCCGGCCAGGCCAACATTGACGATCAGCGATATGGCGATGAAGACCGTGAATGCCAGGCCGATTTTTCCGCCCAGCCCGCGCCGGGCGTTCTTGGCCGCGTTGACCAGCAGTACGGTCACGACGATGCCAATAAAGCCGAGCGGGATCAGCGGCACGAGCGTGGTTTCGACCGGTCCGCTCAGGGCGAGCGCGGCAATGGTGACCACGATCGACAGAACAAGTCCGGCAACGACATAGCCGACATTGGACTTGTAGAAGACCGCGCGATGTTCGTCCTCGATCGCCGAACGAAAGCGGTCGGCCATGCGCTTGACGCGCTCGCCGTTCGTCTTGGTGACGGTCAGCGCGCCGCCATTGGCCGAGACGCGGTCGGCAAGCGCCCGCTCTCCGACGGGCAGTTTCGAGCCCATCAGCGGTGTGTCCGTGCGGCGCATCGTCAGCGTGCCGTCGTTATTGTCGAGCTCCATATAGCCCTTGACCGCCAGATTGAGCGCGGCCGCCGAAAGGGCGGTGAACCCCTGCCCGCGCAGCCCGCGGTTGGCGATGTAGTGGGTCAGCGCCGGCGATACGCCGTCCGGTAGCTCCCAGCGCGGCACGACGATGTCCTCCGGCGGGTCGCGGCCGACGCGGTTCCATGCCCAAAAGAAGAAGCCGAAGACAAACGCCAGCCCGCCAAACGCCACGACCTCTCCGGCGAAATCACGCAGGAAGAACTGTCCCGCCGCCGGCTCGGCGACATGGCCCTTGGGGAACTTGACCCCGACGGTCAGGCCCTCTCTCGGCCCCAGAGGCGCGGTCGTTTCGAAGATCACCGTGCCATTGTTGTTCGCCCTGGCCGAACGCGCCTCGCGTCCGCGGCTGCCGAACGGGCCGGTGAAGAAGATGACATCCTGCGCGCGCGCCTCGCCGGGCAGACGCACCGTCGCGCGCGCCACATCGATCGGGAACGCCCATGCGTTGCCGGTGACGTTCCAGAAGATTTCGTCATGGTCTTCGAAGAAGCGCAGCTGGCGGTCGGTGCGGTAGGTGATGGTGTAGGTGTGGACGCCGGGGCGCAGGAAGACGTCCGCATCGCCGACATAGGTACGGGCGACGCGGCCGTCGCGCTCGACAAAATAGGGTTCGGGGGCGCCGTTGCGGGTAACACCGACCACATCGAAGCCGACAAGCACCTCGCGGCCGGCGGCGTTTTCGACCCGCAAGGGAAAATCGCGAAAGATGCCGCGGCGAATGCGCTGGCCTTCGGCATTGACGCGGATCGTCTCGACCACATCGAGCGTGCCGTCGGGATTGATCGTGATATCGCTGTCGAACAGGAGAATACGTTCGTCGGCAACCGCCGCGACCGCCATCGCGGCCAGCAGGATCAACGAGATGAGAATGCGGTGAAACACGCGTCCTCCGTCACATGGGCGTGACCTGGGGCCAGGGCCCTAACTGTTGAATGACACCTGCGGCACGGCGCGGTCGCCCGGATCGTCGAGTTCGAAATAGTCGGCCTGGACGAAATTGAACGTGTTGGCGACGAGATTGGACGGAAAGCTCTCGACCTTGACGTTCAATTCGCGGGCCGAACCGTTGTAATAGCGCCGGGCCATCTGGATTTCGCGTTCGGTGGTCTCCAGCGCTTCCTGCAACTCGGCGAAATTCTGGTTGGCCTTCAGGTCGGGATAGCTCTCGGCAACCGCGAACAGCCGGCCAATCGCCTGGCTGAGCATGCTTTCCGCCGCGGCGCGACCGGCCACATCGCCCGCCGGCACGTTCTGCGCCCGCGTGCGCATCTCGGTGACCTGCTCGAGCGTCTCCTTTTCATGGCCGGCGTAGCCCTTGACCGTCTCGACCAGGTTGGGGATCAGGTCGGCGCGCCGCTTGAGCTGCACGTCGATGCCGCTCCAGGCCTCCTGAACCATCTGGCGGGCCCGGACCAGCCCGTTATAGATGACGATCGCATAGGCCGCGATGGCCACGATGATGATTGCCGTGATGGTGCCGCCGCCGAACATGGCGCGTCTCCTTGTGCTCGCCCCGTCGGCCGGCAAACTAGATGGGTTCATCCCAAGATGGAAGCGCCCCGGCCAACAGCGTCGCGCGCATCATCTGGACGGGGCGGACCTCAGGCGGGCGGGTCATCCGCTGGCGCGATCCAGCCCATCAGCGCGCCTCCCGGCTGGCGGACCATTGCAATGCGTCCCAACTGCGGTACGTCGAACGGTTCGCCCAAAACGGTTGCGCCGGCAGCTTTCGCCCTTCCAACGCGCTCGTCCACGTCATCGACCGCGATGTAGGGGTACCAGGCTTCCGGCATGCCATCAAAACTGTCGCCTGCCATTTCGTACATGCCAGCGACGCGCTCACCGTCCTGGATGACGATCCAGTAGGTACCCGTCGGTCCCATCTTCATCGATTCGAAGGACCAGCCGAGCACGTCCGCATAGAACGCCTTGGCCTTCTCGACATCGCGACTCATCAGTTCGTTCCAGTGGAAATGGCCGTGTGCCGTCATCTGCGCCTCCCCGGTCCGCGACGATGGGGCCGATTGAACGCGCCGAGGCGGCTTCAGGCAAGAAAAAACCCCGCCCGGCAAAGCCGGACGGGGCTCGCTACCCAAAGAGCAGGGGGGTCAGCTCGCGGGCAGCATCACTTTGTCGATGACGTGGATGATGCCGTTGTCGGCCTGAATGTCGGCGGCAACGACGTTGGCACCGTCAACGACGACAGCGCCCGTGTGGGCGTCTTTCTCGATGGCCAGCAGGCGGTCGCCGCCGGCCTTGATGGTGCGGATGTGGATGGTGCGGCCCGGCAGCTGGTTTGAGGCCAGTTCGCGCGGCAGGACGTGATAGCTCAGGATCGCGGCGAGCTTGTCCTTGTTCTCCGGCTCGAGCAGGCTTTCGACCGTGCCGGCGGGCAGGGCCGCGAACGCATCATCGGTCGGTGCGAAGACGGTCAGGTTCTCGCCGGTCGCCAGCGCGCCGGCCAGCCCGGCCGCTTCGGCTGCGGCGAGCAGCGTGTTGAACGTGCCGGCGCCCTGGGCGACCTCGACGATGTTGTCGGCCTGGGCCGGTGCGGCCATGAGGCCCATGGAAATGGCAGCGCCCATCATTACCTTGCGCATGGTGAGTAGTCCTCCGTAAACGAACAAGACGGCGCAGCGTTCCCGCGCCGTTGTCCGTTTTTACGGGCACCGCACCTTTCAGATGTTCGTGATCGATGAACGGTCCGTCACAAATTTGTTTGTGATCCGATCGGGTGTTGCTGCGTAGCCGCGGCCCGCGCGGACGAATGACTGCCGTCAGAAAAAGCTGCGTTGCCCACTATACGCATGTGCACCGGGAGCAGGCTGCCTGTTCCGCCTCGACACGGTTTCGGACCGTGGCGGCAATGGCATCGTTGGTCCGGTCGCCCCCCGGACTTTGGGTGAGGGTTGCATCGGATTTCGCAGAGTGGACGGGCCCGGCCGGCTGACTGCGTACATGGGAGTCAGCCGGGCTTTGCGCCGCCCGCATCGGTCATCAGGAACGCCTCGCCACACGCCTTGGCCAGATCGCGCACCCGCAGGATGTAGCTCTGGCGCTCGGTCACCGAGATCACGCCGCGCGCATCGAGCAGGTTGAAGACGTGGGACGCCTTGATGCACTGGTCATAGGCGGGCAGGACGCATCTGTGGAGCTGGGCGTTGGAGGCATCGTCCGGCGCTCCTGCGGCCAGCAAGGCGCGGCATTCGGCTTCGGCGTCCTCGAAATGGCGCATCAGCATCGCCGTGTCGGCATATTCGAAGTTGTGCCGCGAATATTCCTGTTCGGCCTGCAGGAAGACATCGCCATAGGTGATCCTGTCGTCGCCCTCGCCGCCGTTGAAGTTCAGATCGTAGACGTTGTCGACGTTCTGCACATACATGGCGAGCCGCTCGAGCCCGTAGGTGAGTTCGCCGGAAACGGGCGCACACTCGATGCCGCAGACCTGCTGGAAATAGGTGAACTGGGAGACTTCCATGCCGTCGCACCAGCATTCCCAGCCAAGCCCCCAGGCGCCCAGCGTCGGGCTTTCCCAGTCGTCCTCGACGAAGCGGATGTCGTGCAGGAGCGGGTCGATGCCGATCGCGCGCAGCGAACCCAGATAGAGCTCCTGCAGGTCCGGCGGCGACGGTTTCAGGATCACCTGGTACTGGTAATAGTGCTGCAGCCGGTTGGGATTCTCGCCATAGCGCCCGTCGGTCGGCCGGCGCGAGGGCTGCACATAGGCTGCCTTCCATGACCGCGGCCCGAGCGAACGCAGGGTCGTCGCCGGGTGGAACGTTCCGGCGCCCACTTCCATGTCGTAGGGCTGCAGGATCGCGCAGCCGTGGCGCGCCCAATAATCGTGCAGGGTCAGGATCAGGCCCTGAAACGAACGCGTCGGATGCTGGGCGTCGATGGATGTGTGAGCGGTCATGGCGTCGTCGAAAACCGTTTTTCAATGCCGGCTGCCCTCGCACGGGCCAGAGAAAGGGTCAAGCTGTGCCGCATTCCGACAGGCCGCCGCAACGCGGTCGGATTCCGCTAACCATTTCATCCGTCAATCTTTTTTAACCGCGTTCCTTAGCCCTTGTTTGGCCGGCTTGCGCTAGGGTGCGTCTTGTCGAGGCGGCGAACACAAGCCTCCCGGCAGACAGGGTAAGAGGATCGCAAGAGGCCAAAAAGGCCCGGCGGCTCTCAGGACAACAGGCGAGACGTCAAACGATGAGCATCGGTGCGCAACCAGCCTGGGCAGGGCATGAATTCCGGCTTGATCCGGCCCGCCTGCCCCAGGAACTGTCCTATGCAACACGCAACGGCAACGGCGAGACGACCATCACGGTCAACCGCCGCGGCGCCACCCTGAAGCGCGAACTGGCGCAATCGGGCCTGCCGCTTCACATTGCGCTGCCGGCGCGCGCCTTTCGCGGCGTTGCGGTGCGGGCCACCGAAACCGGCCCCGATCAGGCTCTGGTGACGCTGGAGCTGTTGCACGAGGACGAGGAACTGAGCGTTCCGCTGAGCGTCGGGCACGACCTGCCCGCCATCGCGCGCGACTGGCAGGCCTGGTCGGAGCTGCTCGAACTGCCGATGATGATGATCGAGATGGACGGTGTCGCGCGCACGCTCGAAGAAAGCGCGCAGGCGCTCGTTTCGGGCGATGCACAGCCGCGCCGCCACCATTCCATGTTCGCCGAGCGCCGGCCGCGTTTTCTGGCGCGCCGCCGGATGGGCAATCTCGGCGTGCGGCTGATGGTGCGCGGCGAGGAAATCATCGCCCGCGATCCGTCGATCTGACGCCTCGGCCTCACCGGCCCCTCGGAAGCCTCTCTGCCTGTCGCGATCGCTCGAACTTCTTCGCGAAATGGTCGGCGAAGGCACGGACACGCGGCACGATGTCCGCCCGGCTGGGAAAGGTCAGGGCCAGCGGTGTCGTGTCGGCAATCGCCTCGTCGAGAAGCACCACCACACGTCCGTCTTCGATTGCGTCGGCGCACAATCCCTCGGGGATTAGCGCGACGCCGTTGCCCGCCAGAACCAGATCGCGGATGGCGAACTGATTGTCGGCCATGACATCGCCGGCGGGCAGTTTCGCGCCCCCCAGAACGGTGTGCTCGAGAAACCGCGCCAGCTCCGGTGCAGGCGCAATGAAGTCGTCGATCTCTGCAATTGTTCGCGGCCTGCCTTTGCGGCGCACCCATTCCGAACTTGCGCAGAACTGCCATCCGACATCCAGCAACCGCCGTTCCACGCGGTCCTCGCCGCCGCGGCGGCTGATCCGAAGCGCAATGTCCACATCTCCGTCGATCATGTTCATCGTCGCGCTGGTCAGCATGACGTCAAAGCGAACAGCCGGATGCATCCGACGGAACTCGGTGATCGCGGTGGTCAGCGTGTCGGTGGGAAAGTCTGCAGGCGCGGTCAGGCGTATCAGCCCGCCCAGCCTGCCCGGTTTCGTCCGGATTGCGTCCATCGCGGCGGTCAGCGTTTTCAGCCCGCCTTCCGCCTGATCGAACAGCAGACGCCCATCCTCGGTCAGCGACAGGGATCGCGTGGACCGCTTCATCAGCCGCGTGCCGAGCGTCGCCTCAAGGGTCTTGACGTGCAGGCTCACCGTCGAGCGCGGCTTGCCCAGCCGAGCAGCCGCCGCGGCAAAGCTCCCGGCCCGAACGACTTCGACAAAGGTGAAAAGGGAATCGAGTTTGGCCATTGTGCAGAATTCCGTTCAATCATGCCATGAATGACCGGCTAATCAAAACAATCAAGTGGATCCAATGTCCGTGTCGAAGCAAGGAGATTTGCCATGACCAGCGACCCGATCCATCGACACTCCGCAGACGGAATCCTGTCATCTGTCGGCCAAGCCCGGTTTTCCGGGATCGAGGCCGACATCCTTTTGGGAGGCGATGCCGCGCCCTTCACGGTCATGGTGATGACCGTCATGCCCGGGCTGGGTGCGCCGGCGCACAATTCATTTGGGGAAGACAAGATTTTCCACGTGAGCAAAGGCGCGCTGTTGTTCCTCGTCGGAGACGATCGCGTGCGGGCGGAGCCGGGCGATCACATCCTCGTCGCAAAAGGCGTCACGCACAGCTTCTCGGCGCTCGGCGACAGCCCGGCGAAGATGACCCTGATATCGACGCCCGCGAAGCATGAGCGCTTCTTTCTGGCGCTTTCCGACCTGCCCGTGCCGCATGATCCCGGTGACGTGGAAGCGGTCTGCCAGGCATTCGACCAGGCCATCGTCGGCCCCGTGGTGCAGCCCTAAAGGCAGATCAGCGAACGATTTCGGCGATGGCGGCGGCGACAAGGCCGCCGAAGATCAGCCAACCGACGACCGTGTTGGACTTGAAAAGCGCCAGGCACTGGTCGGCGTCGTCAATGTCGAGGACGCGGATCTGGTTGAGCATGTGCAGGCCCGCCGCGACCAGGCCGAGATAGGCAATCGGCGGCGCGCCCGTGCTGGCATAGCTGGCGGCCAGAAGCACGACCATGCCGCCATAAAGGATCACGAGCGCCGGCTTGGTACGCTCGCCGAACAGGCGCGCGGTCGAGCGCACGCCGACCAGCGCGTCGTCCTCCTTGTCCTGATGGGCGTAGATCGTGTCATAGCCGATCGTCCACAGGATGCAGCCCAGATAGAGCAGGACGGGCGTCGGCCCGAGCGATCCGTGCACGGCCACCCAGCCCATGAAGGCGCCCCACGAAAAGGCGAGGCCCAGAAAGAGTTGCGGCCAGTCGGTAAAGCGCTTGGCGAACGGGTAGATCGCGACAACTGCCAGCGAAGCGATACCCACGGCGATCGCCGTCCAGTTGAACTGGATGAGGACGACGAAGCCGACCAGCGACTGGGCGACCAGAAAGACCTTGGCCTGGGTGCGGGTCACCTGCCCGGACGGCAGCGGTCGCGACCGCGTGCGCGCGACCCTGTCGTCGATTTCGTGGTCGACAAGATCATTGTAGGTGCAACCCGCGCCGCGCATGGCGATCGCGCCGATCAGGAACAGGACGAGATGCCACGGATCGGGCAAACGGTCCAGAACGGGCATGCTTTCGGTGCCGTGGCCAAACGGCGCCAGCGCCGCCGCCCACCAGCACGGCCACAGCAACAGCCACCAGCCGATCGGCCGGTCCCAGCGCGCCAACTGCGCGAACGGCCAGACCGCCCGCGGCATCACCGCATAGACCCAATGGCCCGATGGCGCGTCGGCGACGCGGCCCTGCCCGGCCTTTGACTGCACATTGTCCATGATTGCCTCGTCGCAACCCTGTGGGCAAAGGTCAAGCGCACGGGGCCGGTCTTGACCCGCGTCGTGGTGCCGCGTAGCGCCGGGCCATCGATGGCCGTTGGGAGTTGAGCGAAATGCGCGTTCTGTTGATCGGCGGCGGGGGCCGCGAACATGCGCTGGCGGCAAAGTTGGCCGCCTCGCCGCTTCTGACCGCGCTGATCTGCGCGCCCGGCAATCCCGGCACGGCCGCCATCGCCACCAATGCGGTGCTGGATGTCGCCAACCATTCCGCCGTCATCGATTTCTGCCGCATCCAGAGCATCGACCTCGTCGTCATCGGACCGGAAGCGCCGCTCGTCGCCGGCCTTGCCGACGATCTTGCCGCTGCCGGCATCGCGGTGTTCGGCCCGACAGCGGAGGCGGCACGGCTGGAAGGCTCCAAGGCCTTCACCAAGGAATTGTGCGACCGGCAGGGCATTCCGACCGCCGCCTACGGACGGTTCAACAATGCGCCCAAGGCGAAGGCCTACGTCCGGCAACAGGGCGCGCCGATCGTCATCAAGGCGGACGGGCTTGCGGCCGGCAAGGGCGTGACCGTAGCCATGACCGTGGAAGAGGCTCTGGCCGCGATCGACGACTGCTTCGAGGGCGCGTTCGGCGATGCGGGAGCGGAAGTGGTCGTCGAGGCGTTCCTGGAAGGCGAGGAGGTGAGCTTCTTTTGCCTGTGCGACGGCAGGACCGCCCTGCCCCTGACCTCGGCGCAGGATCACAAGCGGGTCGGAGACGGTGACACGGGTCCCAACACCGGCGGCATGGGCGCCTATTCGCCCGCACCGATCTTCGATGCAGCGATGCAGGCGCGCGTGATGGAAGAAATCATCGCGCCGACGCTTTCCGGCATGGCGGCGATGGGCTGTCCCTTCACCGGTGTCCTTTATGCAGGCCTGATGGTGACGGACGAAGGTCCGAAGCTGATCGAATACAATGTCCGCTTCGGCGATCCCGAATGCCAGGTGATCATGCCGCGCCTGCGCGACGACCTGTTGCCGCTGCTCAAGGCAGCCGCCGAGGGCGCATTGGGCGATGCGACGGCGCGCTGGACGGATGACACCGCGCTCACCGTCGTCATGTGCGCACCGGGCTATCCGGCCGCGCCCGAAAAAGGTTCGGTGATCGGCGGCTTGGACAAGGCCGGCGCGATGGACGGCGTCACCATCTTCCATGCGGGAACGGCGCGGCGCGGCGGAGACCTCGTCGCCAATGGCGGGCGGGTGCTGAACGTCACCGCGACGGGAAGCACGGTGTCGGAGGCGCAGGCGCTCGCCTATCGAGCGGTAGAGGCGATCGACTGGCCGGACGGCTTCTGCCGTTCGGACATTGGCTGGCGCGCCATCGAACGCGAGCGCTGATCAGAGCGCCATCAACAGCGCGGCCTCGCCATTGATCAGTGCATCGGCCTGAGGGGTGAACTGCCCCAAGGCGCCATCGGGGTGAAGGACCACGGCTGGCAGCAGGGCGAGCCGTGCGCGGCTGCCCTTGACCCCCGACACAAGGATGCGGATCGCTGCTTCATCGGCGCGCGGATGGACCGGCCGGATGGCGATCGCGCCGAAACGGCGCTCCATGCCGGCCAATATGTCTGCGAGCATGGACGGCCGCGCGATCATCGAAAACCGGCCGCCGGGCCGGGCGATCGCCGATGCGGTCTTGATCCAGGCCAGCATCGTACTCGCGTCGATCACATGGGCGGCGGCCCGCGCAGCATTGGGCGATTGCCGGTCGCGCGCATCGTTGAACGGCGGATTGGCGATGACCTGATCGAAGCGCCCGCTTTCGAGACCCGCCGCTTCCCGGGCACGACCATCCAGCGTCACATCGGCGGCGACGATCCGCACGCGCGGCTGAAGGCTGGCGTTTTCCGCGCGCTGCATCGTCTGGCGCGCGCAGTTCGCCATCACGGGATCGTTCTCGAACAGCGTCGCACGGGCATCGGGGCACCGGCTGAGGACGGCCAGCGCCGCCGCGCCGGCGCCCGCCCCCAGATCGGCTAGCGTTCCATCAAATCCGGCGGGCACCGTCGCCGCCAGAAGCATCGCATCGAGCCCGGCGCGATGGCGTCCACGCGAGGGCTGCACAAGAACGAACCGCCCGCGATGAAAAGCGTCTATGGTCGTTGACGACCCCGGATCAGCCCCTGCGTTCATGCCTTGAGTTCATGGGCAAGCCCCGCATCGTGCATGATGCGGCGCGCCTGGTCGATCCGGTCGCTTTCGACGAGGATGCGGCGGGGAATGGCGCCGATCGACCCTTCGATGATCGACATGTTCTGGTCGGCGATCATGACGCCGATGCCGGCATCGCGCATCAGCGCCTCGACAAAGGAGAGCGTGACGATGTTGTTCGAGCGCATCAGTTCTTCCATGGCGTTTGGTTACGCGCTTGCGCGCCAGCGGGCAAGCGAGCTTGCGACCAAGGCGCAGCCGGCGTGCCAATTCGCCGCTTGCTGGCCGCCGGGCGAAACCATAGGGTGCCGCCGAAAAAGGAGAGGCACTCATGGGTGTTGTCGTTGCCATCGACGAGCCGCCGCGCAAAAGCGGAATCGAGCCGCTCGTGGCGCTTGCCAAGCCCGGCATGGAACGGGTGAACCAGCTTATCCTCGACAAGGCCGGGTCGGATGTCCGGATGATCCCGGAAGTCGCCAACCATCTGATCAACTCGGGCGGCAAGCGGCTGCGGCCGATGCTGACGATCGCGAGCGCCGAAATGTTCGGCTATCAGGGCGATCACCACATCAAGCTCGCCGCCAGCGTCGAGTTCATGCACACGGCGACGCTCTTGCACGACGACGTGGTCGATGAGAGCGACCGGCGCCGGTCAAAGCCGACGGCGCGGATCATCTGGGGCAATCAGGCCAGCGTTCTCGTCGGCGATTTCCTTTTGGGACAGGCCTTCCGGATGATGGTCGATGTCGGCTCGATGGACGCGCTCGATGTCTTGTCGACCGCCTCTGCGATCATCGCCGAAGGCGAGGTGATGCAGCTTTCGGCCGCCAAGAAACTGTCGACCACCGAGGATGACTATCTCGCCGTCATCAAGGCCAAGACCGCCGCTTTGTTCCTTGCTGCGGCCGAAGTCGGGCCGATCGTCGCCGGCGCGGGCAGCGACGAACGTGCGGCGCTGCGCTCCTATGGGCTCAATCTGGGCCTTGCCTTTCAGCTCGTCGACGACGTGCTCGACTATGGCGGCGATGCCGGCGATCTGGGCAAGAATGTCGGCGACGATTTCCGGGAGGGCAAGATTACGCTGCCGGTCCTGCTGGCCTACCGGCGCGGCTCGGACGATGAGCGCGGCTTCTGGAAACAGAGCCTTGAAGACGGCGACAATGGCGCCGAGCGGTTGGAAAAGGCGCGGGCGCTGATGGCCAGGCATGGCGCGCTGGCCGACACGATCCAGCGGGCGCGGCACTTCGGTGCGATCGCGCGCGATGCGCTGGCGCCGATGCCGGCGACGCCGCAAAAGGACGCGCTTCTCGAGGTCGTCGATTTCTGCATCTCGCGCCTTAACTGAGCACTCGTCCCGCAGCGATGCGGCGTGATTGCCGCCGGGCCACAAAAGCGCCATGCTGGCGGGTGAATCGGAACAAGTCTCCAATCCACGGTTACAGGCCGCCCATGACCGCATCCTTCGCAAAGTCCTCGACGCTGGCCCTGATGGCGCTTGCCACGGCGCTGGCCGTCCAGCCACGGCCCGCCATCGCATCCGCTGATCCCGCACCCGGCTTCCATGCGCCGACACGGACATTTGCCGGAGCGTTCCTTGCGGCCAATGCGGCGCGCGAGCGGTTCGATTTCGGCGAGGCGGCGCGTTACTACGACGAGGCACTGCGCTTTGATCCCGGCAATCCGGGCCTGCGACGCGACCTGATGATCTCGCTGGTCACCGATGGCCAGATCGGCGCGGCGGTGCCCCACG
The DNA here is from genome assembly GCF_965223445.1 of Oceaniradius stylonematis. Classification (NCBI taxonomy): domain Bacteria; kingdom Pseudomonadati; phylum Pseudomonadota; class Alphaproteobacteria; order Hyphomicrobiales; family Ahrensiaceae; genus Oceaniradius; species Oceaniradius stylonematis. Next base: position 2,811,372 of record NZ_OZ244994.1, on the reverse strand, counting down.
CCGAGATCCTGAAGGACGAGGCCGATGTGGAGCGGATCGCGCGCCTTGTGCTCGGCGTCGAGGCAATTCGCGAAAACCGGTATCTGGATGCCGAACCGACATTGATCCTGGCCGTCGAAAACGACCTCGAACGGCTGTTGACGGGCATCCTCCGCGCCTGGGCGCGACACGGTGCGGGCGACACGGACGGCGCGCTCGACCTGATCGACGGCCTGCGAGGCCCGGACTGGTTCGACCTTTTCTCTTCCTATCACGGCGCGCTGATCGCCGATGCGGCCGGCCGGGCCGATCAGGCAAGAACCCGTTATGCGGACGGCATGAACAATGCCGCCGGCGGCAGCGCCTCGCCGCTGACCTATCTGCGGCTTGCTGAAGCCAATGCGCGGTTTCTGGCGCGCACCGGCGAACTGGCCGAAGCGCGCGAGGTGATCGGGCGCGGGCTTGGGACGGCGCCCAACAATCCGGACCTGCTCGCCGCTTCCGGGACCATCGACACGCCAGCGGGATCGCGCAACGTCATCGACACGCCGCAACTGGGCGCCGGAGAGATCCTGCTCAATCTGGGATCGGCGATCAACCGCGACGGCGCCGAGGACTTTGCCGCGCTCTATCTTGAGCTGGCGCGTTCAATGGCGCCGGAGAACGCGCAAATTCTGTTCGAGCTCGGCGGTATCGCCGAAAAGCTCGGCCAGCCGGAACGCGCGATCCGCTACTACGCATCGGTACCCGCCGATTCGCCGCTGGCGCGGATCGCCGACCTGCAGCGCGGGCTGGCGCTGTCGGCGCTCGATCGCCACGACGAGGCCAAGGCCACCCTCGCCGCCCTGATCGAGGACAATCCCGACGATTTTCGCGGTTATCTGGCGCTCGGCGGCGTCTACGCCTCGCTGAAGGAGTTCGAAGAGGCGGCCGATGTCTACGAGGCCGCCGTGACCCGGCTCGATCTCGACGATTCGCGCTTCTGGCAGATGCACTACCGTCTCGGGATCGCCTATGAGCGCACCGATCGGTGGCCCGAGGCCGAGCGCACGTTCAAGCATACTCTGACGCTGTCGCCCGACCAGCCGGATGTCCTCAACTATCTGGGCTATTCGTGGGTCGACATGAACATGCATCTCGATGAAGGCATCGAGATGATCCGCACCGCAGTCGAGCAGCGGCCGCGCGACGGCTATATCGTGGATTCGCTCGGCTGGGCTTATTACCGGCTCGGCGAGTTCGAAAATGCGGTGGAGCATCTGGAGCGGGCAACGGATCTTCGTCCGCGTGATTCCATCATCAACGACCATCTGGGCGACGCCTATTGGCGTGTCGGGCGCAAGCTGGAGGCGACCTATCAATGGTCGCGCGCGCTTGCCATGGAAGGCGAGGATGATGCGCTGGCCGAAATCCGCGCCAAGCTGGACGCGGCCAATGCCGGCGAGGAACCGGCGATCGCCGAAAGCCGCGTCGACAGTGGTGCAGCTGAGCAGGCCAGCGACACCGCCGGCGGCAATGACGGCTGAGCCATGCCGGAAATTCCGGTGAGTCCGCCCGGCGCTTCGCTTGAAGACCTCGCGCCGGCCAAGATCAATCTGTGCCTGCACGTGACCGGCCGTCGCGCCGACGGCTATCATTTGCTCGATTCGCTGGTGGTCTTTGCCGACAGCGATGCCGCTGACCGGATCGCCGTGGCGCCGTCCGATACCGACCGGTTTTGCGTGAACGGGCCGGAGGCATCGGGGCTCGAAAGCGACAACAGCGCCGGCAATCTGGTGACCACGGCGCGCGACTGGCTGCGTGCGCAGAGCGATACCGCCAGCCCGGTTGCCTTGACGCTCGATAAGAATTTGCCGGTGGCGTCAGGCATTGGCGGCGGTTCGGCCGATGCCGGCGCGACGTTGCGGCTGCTGGCCCGTTTGTGGAGTGCCGAAGCGGCGATCGGTGCCGATCGGTCCGAAGCGATCTGCAATGCGCTCGGCGCCGATATCGCCATGTGCGTTCATGGCGGGCCTTTGCGCGTGCGCGGCATCGGCGAGCGGCTCGATCCGGTCGCCGGCCTGCCAGCCCTGCCGGCTCTTCTGGTCAATCCGCGCGTCGCAGTCGCCACGCCGTCCGCCTTCGCCGCGCTGCAAGACCGGGACAATACGCCGGTCCCGGCAATGCCGGATGGCGGCTTCGCCGATATCGGCGCCCTCGCCGACTGGCTGTCGGCCGGGACGCGCAACGATCTGGCTTCGCCGGCCCGACAGCTGGTGCCGGCCATCGACGATGTGCTTGGCGCGCTGCGGTCCAGCGGTGCGCTGATGGCCCGCATGTCGGGTTCTGGCGCGACCTGTTTCGGCCTGTTCACAACGCGCAAGCAGGCCGTGGACGCGGCCGAAACCATGGCCGGGGCGCGACCGGACTGGTGGATCAGGGCGACGATCCTGAACGCGGACACACCTGTCAGGAACCGGGCAGAACAGGGAGACGCCCATGTCGAGGCTTGATGAAACCCGACCGTTCATCGCGCTGGCGATTGCGGTGATGACCGTCTCGGACACGCGCAAGGAAGACCAGGACCGCTCCGGGCAAGCCCTCAAGGACCGGATCGAGGCCGCCGGGCACACGGTTGCCGGCTACGCGATCGTGCCGGACGAGATGGCGCGGATATCGGCGCAGGTGCGCGACTGGGCGGACGATGAGGGCATCGACATCGTCATCACCACCGGCGGCACGGGCTTTACCGGACGCGATGTGACGCCCGATGCGCTCGAGCCGATGTTCGACAAGCACATGGACGGTTTTTCCCATGTCTTCCACCGCATCTCGTTCGACAAGATCGGAACGTCGACCGTCCAGTCCCGCGCGACGGCCGGGCTGATCGGCACGACATTCGTCTTCGTTCTTCCCGGCTCGCCGGGCGCCTGCAAGGACGCCTGGGACGGCATCCTGAAATGGCAGCTCGACTACCGCCACATGCCCTGCAATTTCGTGGAGATCATGCCGCGTCTGGACGAGCATCTCAAACGCGGCGGCGGCAAGTCAGCGTGAGGCCGGCGGCAACAGTCCGGCCCTGAGGGTCCGCACCGCGACGCCGCGCGGCAACGCGTCGAGCGTCATGCCGGGGCGGCTCAAAGCCTGCGCCTGCGCCTTGGAGATCAGAAACCCGCGCGCGAACGGCCCGGTCAGGCCCCGTCGCGCGAACAGACGCGCCCAGAACGATTGGCCGGGATCGCGCGCCATGCGAAACCGGGCCGCACCAGCCGCACCCGTCGGCGCATTGATGTGCGTTTCCACCGCGGCGAGCCAATCGCCGACCAGCCGCGCGCCGGGCGGCAGGACCAGGATCCAGAGCCCGCGAGCAGTGTCGAGCATGGCCGACACATCGGCCTTCGATGCATCGATGATCGTGCAGCCAGCGATCTCGCCGACACGCGCGGTTTCGTCCGACGAATCGTGGTCAAGCACCAGCACGTCGCTGACGGCGCCACTGACCGCATGGCGCACCAGATCCGGCAACATGTGCGCCAGCCGGTCTTCGTCATTGTGCGTGGGAACCAGGACGGAGAGCATCCCGCACGCCTAACCGATGTTCCGGCGCGACGCAAAATCGTCAGTTTGTTCTTGTATTGTTCTGCCGATCACGATAGGAAAATAATCATTGAACCATGGACAGATTCGCACGGGAGCGCGGCATGAAGGCGATTGCCGAAGCAGATCAGATTGCAGGCCATCTCAGCGCACTGGACGGCGCGGTGGCCGCCAATCAGCATATCGAGGCATCCGGCATGCGTCGCGACAAGCGCCGCGTCCGCGGCCGGGCGAGCGCGATCAATCCCGCCGGGCGTTTCGAGGCGCTCAGCCGCACCGAGGAGGATGATGGCTGGCAGAGCCTTGAGGATCTGCCGCCGTTCAAGACCGAGGTGCAGGTCGAGCAGGCGCGCACGGTGATCACGCGCAACCAGTCGCCGGACATTTCGTTCGACCGGTCGATCAACCCCTATCGCGGCTGCGAGCACGGATGCGTTTATTGTTTCGCGCGCCCGACACATGCCTATGCGGGACTGTCGGCGGGCGTCGACTTTGAGTCCAAGCTGTTCGTCAAACCCGATGCGGCAAAGCTTCTGGAAAAGGAAATCACCCGCAAGGGCTATGAGGCCCGATGCATCGCGATCGGCACCAACACCGATCCCTACCAGCCGATCGAGCGGGACTGGATGGTGATGCGCTCGATCCTGGAAGTGCTCGAACGCTACAATCACCCGGTCGGCATCGTGACCAAGTCGGCGCTGGTGACGCGCGACATCGACATCCTCTCGCGCATGGCCTCAAAAGGGCTGGCCAAGGTGGCGCTGTCGGTGACCACGATGGACCGGATGCTGGCCCGGACGATGGAGCCCAGGGCCTCGACCCCGACAAAGCGGCTCGAAGCGATCCGGGCGCTGGCCGATGCCGGCATTCCAACCTCGGTCATGGTCGCGCCGATCATTCCGGGGCTGAACGATCACGAGATGGAGCGCATTCTCGATGCGGCGGCTTCGCTTGGCGCGACCCAGGCCGGCTATGTCCTGCTGCGCCTGCCGCTCGAGGTCGCACCGGTCTTCAAGGAATGGCTGCTGCGCCATTATCCCGAGCGCTACCGGCATGTGATGAGCCTGATCCGCTCGATGCGCGGCGGCAAGGATTATGACGCCGACTGGAACAAGCGCATGCGCGGCACGGGCCCCTATGCGTGGCAGATCGCGCGCCGCATGGAAATCGCCTGCAAACGGTTGGGGCTCTCGGGACGCGGCACGGCGCTGCGCACCGACCTGTTCGTCAAGCCCGCGCCAAACGGGGAGCAATTGGCGCTTTTGTAAACCCCGGACACGATTGGCATCGGCAGCCCACACGGCCCGTCCCCGCCGTTTTTCGCAGCCGATGCCACGGTTCGCTTCACTTGGGCGGCTTCCCCTGCCGCCTGCCGCGCCGAACTGCCGACGGCGTGCCAAGCAAGCGAACCTTGCGGCGAATCGGGTTGCGTGTGATGGCTCTGCCATGACGTCGCATGCATCCGGTTCGCCGCTTCTTTTCGACTCCGGGCCGCGGGGCCCGGACTTTGCGTTCGAAGAGGCCCTTTACAAAAAGGGCCATAACGCTGTCGCCGGCGTTGACGAAGCCGGGCGCGGCCCGTTGGCAGGCCCTGTCGTCGCGGCCGCCATCGTGCTCGATCCATCGGTGGAAATTGCGGGCCTTGCCGATTCCAAGGCGCTGACGGCACGGCGCCGCGACATTCTGTTCGACGCGATCATGGCCGATGCGCGTGCGGTCAGCGTGGCAAGCGTCTGCGCCGACAGCATCGATGCGTCCGACATCCGCAAGGCGAGCCTTGCGGCGATGCGCGCCTGTGTGACCGGCCTTTTGCCGCGCGCCGATGCGGCGCTGTTCGACGGGCGCGACGTACCGCCCGGACTGCCGCCGGAGTTTGCGGCACAGTCGGTGATCAAGGGCGATGCGCGCTGTCTGTCGGTCGCCGCCGCCTCGATCGTCGCCAAGGTCAGCCGGGACCGGATGCTCGTCAACCTGTGCACGGCGCATCCGGGCTATGGCCTGTCGGGGCACAAGGGATACGGCTCGGCCGGCCATCGCGCGGCCATCGAACGTCTTGGCGGCGTTGCGCGCCTGCACCGTTTCACGTTCCGCCCGCTGTCCGGGCTCTGACAGACCAAAATACGTTTTGAACCGGCAACAAAAAACCGCGCCCGAGGGCGCGGCATTGATGCCTTGACCGGACCCAGCGGCGGTCAGTTCATGTGCGTTTTGACCTGGTCGATCGACGCCTTGAAGAGGTCGCCCCGCGTCGTTGCGGTCATCTTGTCGCCCAGCAACCGTTCGGCGGCTGCGACCGAGACATCGACGGCCGTGGCGCGCACGGCGTTGACCGCATCGAGTTCCGCCTGCGCAATCTTCTGCTCGGCGAGCGCGGTGCGGCGCTCCACATATTCCTCGGTCTTCTGTTTGGCTTCGGTCGTGATGTGCTCGGCCTCGCTCCTGGCAGCCTCGACGATGCTTTCGGCTTCGCTTTCGGCTTCCTTGCGCTTGCGCTGATATTCGGCCAGCAGTTGCTGGGCCTCCTCGCGCAGCCGGCGCGCCTCTTCCAGCTCGTTGCGGATCTTGTCGCCGCGGCTGTCGATGCCGCGCGTGATCATCCCCGGCACCTTGAAATAGACCAGGATGCCAAAGAACAGGAAAAGACCGATCAGAGCCCAGAAACTTGAATCGAACATGTCCTAATCCCTTCCGGCGCCCTAGCGGCGCACCGCGCCGACCGCTTTGGTCAGCTCGGCCTTGGTGACCGAAGTGCCGACCAACTGATCGACAATCGCGGCGGTGGTGTCGGTCGCGATCGAGCCGACTTCGGCCATTGCCTTTTCGCGAATGGATGCGATCCGGCTTTCCGCCTCTTCGAGCTTGGAGGCCAGTTCGGCTTCCACCTTCTGGCGTTCGGCCTCGGCTTCGGCCTTGGCCTTGTCGCGCGCCTTCTGGCCGATCTCGCCGGCCGTCGTGCGCGCCTGCGCCAGTTCCTGCTCGTAGGCGGCATGCGCCTCGTCGGCCTTTTCCTGCAGGTCGCGGGCCATGTCGAGGTCGCCGGCTATGCGGTCCTGCCGGGTCTCCAGAATCTCGCCGATGCGCGGCGAGATCACCTTGGCGATGAACCAGTAGAAAAAGCCGAAGGTGATCGCCAGCCAGAACAGCTGCGATGCATAGCTCGATGTATCGAACGGCGGAAAGGCGCCGCCGCCCTCTTGGGCTGCTTCGGTGCTGGCGGCCAGCGCAGCGGTGACGAACATGGCGTTACCCCAAAAGGCTTCTGGTCATGCGGCCTGTCCGCCTTCGGACGAGACCGCGGGATGAGGCGGACGGCCGCCGCATCCATGGTTCCGGCGTCGATCAGACTGCGAAGAGCAGCAGCAGGGCGACGAGCAGCGAGAAGATGCCCAGCGCCTCGGTCACGGCGAAGCCGAAGATCAGGCGGCCGAACTGGCCGTCGGCGGCCGACGGGTTGCGCAGTGCGCCGGACAGATAGTTGCCGAAGATGGATCCGAGGCCGATGGCCGCGCCACCCATGCCGAGACAGGCGATACCGGCGCCGATGAACTTTGCTGCTTCCGCTTCCATGGTGAGCTCCTTTGAACGAAGAATTTGCGGGATGGGTTGTGGCGGCGGGCCGCCATGTGGATCAGTGGCTCGGGTGCAATGCGTCGTTGAGATACATGCAGGTCAGAACCGCGAAGACATAGGCCTGGAGAAACGAGACCAGGAATTCGAGCGCTGTCATGGCGACGACCATGATCAGCGGCAGGATGGCGCCGCCGATGCCGACCGCGCCCAGCGCACCGAGCGAAACGACGAAGCCGGCGAAGACCTTCAGCGTGATGTGGCCGGCCAGCATGTTGGCGAACAGGCGGACAGACAGGCTGATCGGACGCGACAGGAACGAGATGACCTCGATCGCAACGACCAGTGGCACGAGCACGCCCGGCACCCCTTCGGGCACGAACAGGCCCAGAAACTTCAGCCCGTGCTTCATGAAGCCGTAGATGATCACAGTGCCGATCACCAGCATGGCGAGCGCGAAGGTGACGATGATGTGGCTGGTCACGGTGAAGAAATAGGGGAACATGCCGAACAGATTGGCGAACAGCACGAACATGAAGAGCGAAAACACAAACGGGAAGAACCGCATGCCCTGGCTGCCGGCCGCATCGCGCAGCATCGAGGCGACGAACTCGTAGGACATTTCGGCCATCGACTGCAGCCGGCCCGGCACGAGGCCCCGGTTGGCGCTGCCGAAATAGAGGAAGGCCGACGCGGTCGCGACGGTTGCGACCATGAAGAGCGAGGAGTTGGTGAACGACAGGTCGAGACCCGCAACATTCTCCAGCGGCACGATCGTGTTGATCTCGAACTGCTTGATGGGATCGTTCGCCACCGTGCCTGTCTCCGTCCTTGCCGGGCGCCGGGCGCCCTTGTCATTTGCAACCGCGGCGTGATGCCGTCAGTCGTCGCCCTCTTGCGATCCGGGCCCGTCGCCGAGCCGTTCTCCGCGCTTGCCCGCAGCCGGATGGGCCACCTTGCCCGCCGCGCGCAACACATTCAAAACACCGGCAGCAAAACCAAGCAGCAGGAAGACAATCAGTCCCCACGGACTGGTGCCAGCCACCTGGTCGAGCAGATATCCGAGCCCGGCGCCAACCAAGATGCCCGCGACGAACTCGCTGGACAGTTTGAGCGCAGCCGCGATCCCGGTTCCGGCTCCCTCCTGCCGCCCTTCGTCAGCCGCATCCCCGCTCGGGGCGCGTTGCGCCAGCGCTTCTTCGAGCGCCCGGCGCCGCTGTTCCAGATCGGCATTCGGTTTCGAGACGGCACGCCCGCCCTGCTTGTCACCGGCCGGGGTGCGTGTTGGCTTGTCTGCTGCCATGACCCTGAACCTGACGCGCGAGACGGGCCGCAGGCCCCCTCAAATTGCGCGCAACATAGTTTCGGCCCTGTCATTCGTCAAGGCGGATTGGGCGGTGCAATATGAGCAGGAAAACGATTTTAAATCAGATATTTATGGCGGGATTGCCGATTCGTCGCACAGCGCAACGACAGGCTTTAGACCAAATGCCGACGTGGGGCGGTGACGATCAGCTCCAGCCGCCGCCATAGGTGCGGTAGAAGATGTGCAGGCCGATCCGCGTCAGCCGTTTCATCGACCGGGCCCAGCGCGGGTTGACATAGGTGGCGTGATAATGGGTCGACGAGCCGACCTCGTCGAGCCAGATCTTGCCGGCCGTGGTGGCCATCGCGATGTCCTTGGCCTTCTGCCACATGTGCGGCTCGGTGATGCGGTCGCGAATGCCGTCGCAGGCAAACGAGAACTGGCAGCGGTTGCGCCAATGCCGGTTCTGATAGACGACACCACAGATCGAGTTCGGGAATGAGGGGTTGCGCACCCGGTTGAGGATCACCTGGGCGACGGCTGCCTGACCGCGCGCGATCTCGCCGCGGGCCTCGAAGTAAATGCCTTCGGCAAGGCATTTCTGCTCGCGATCGGAAAAGACGCGCGGCGGCAGCGGGCTGCTGGCCCAGGCGTGATCGTTTTCCGGTACCGGCGGAATGAACCGGCCGCGGCCGGCCGGCTCGCTGCGCAGCAGGCTGGCGAATGGCGATTCTTCGGCGAAGTCGGCTTCCGGCGGCGCATAGGCGGTCGCCAGGACATCGGGATTGGTATTGGTGACCAGGGACGCGATCATCGAGGACACCTGGGGCTCGGGCGCCGGCTTGCGAATGTGGAACGCGGCGGCGATCTGCATCTCTTCGCCGCGAATTTCCGGCTTGACGAAAGCCATCTGCACGCCGTCCTCAAGCGAGGGCCGCAGGATGCTGGACTGGCGTTCCAGGATCGAGCCAGCCGAGAAATCCTTGGGCGGGGCGGCGGGAACGACGGCGGCGATGCGGCCGGACTTCTCGGTGCGGTTGATGCGCGCCTCGTCGGGCGTGTCGGGCAGAACCTGCTTTTCGCTGATCACGGCGAGCGGCCCGACGCCCGATTGCGCGCCATCGGGTTTGCGGATCGCGCCGGTGACACCGGTATCGACCGGGAAACGGACTTCGGCGGAGTGGATCGAACCGACGCCGGCCCGGCTGACATGCATCAGCCAGCGGTCTTCGGCGGCCGTGTCGATGCCCGAAACGAGAACCGACATGTCCTGGAGGGACATTTGCGACGGATTGGCGACAACAACAGCGGAGGCGAACGCAAACGGCACGATGAACTTCGTGCCAAAAAGACGCAGAAAACGCACTGACCAACTCCGAAATGCTTGCAACGCAAAGCGAACGAGCAGCACAATGCGGCATTAACCTTGATGAGCCGTTAAGTGGCCGGTCAATTTTTGTTAAGGGGTCGCCGGCGACGCAAGAGCGTTCACCTTCGGCGTTTGGCCTTGCCTGCGAACGGGTTGTCGGGCGAGCGCAGCATCAGCCGCACCGGCACGCCGGGCAGGTCGAAATCCTCGCGCAGCGCGTTGGTCAGATAGCGCAAATAGGATGCCGGCAGCGCATCGGGCCGTGAGCAGGACAGGACGAAGCCCGGCGGACGGGTCTTCGCCTGGGTGATGTATTTGAGCTTGATCCGGCGGCCCGAGACGGCTGGCGGCGGATGATGCTGGGCGACGGCGTCGAGCCATTTGTTCAGCCGCGCCGTCGCGACGCGCCGGTTCCAAACCTTGTGGGTGGCGACGATCTCCTCCATCAGCCGGTCGAGCCCGTAGCCGGTTTCACCCGAGACCGGAACCGCACGGACGCCACGGATTTGCGGCAGAAGGCGCGCGGTGCGTTCATGCAGGTCGGCCAGCCGCTCCTGCCGATCCTCGACCAGGTCCCATTTGTTGAACGCGATGACGGGCGCCCTGCCCTCGCGCGCGATCAGATCGACGATCTGCAAGTCCTGCTTTTCGAACGGAATCATCGAATCGAAAACCACAACGACGACCTCGGCGAAGCGGATCGCCCGCAGCGCATCGCCGACCGACAGCTTTTCAAGCTTTTCCTGCACGCGCGCCTTGCGCCGCATGCCGGCGGTATCGAACAGGCGCACCTTGCGCCCCCGCCACTGCCAGTCGACCGAAATCGAATCACGCGTGATTCCCGCCTCGGGCCCGGTCAGCAGGCGCTCTTGACCGACCAGCCGGTTGATCAGCGTCGACTTGCCGGCATTGGGGCGGCCGACGATGGCGATGCGCAAGGGCTTGGTGTCGTCATAGGCGGGCTCTTCGCCCTCGGGCACGTCCTCGACGGCGATGTCGGTCTCGGCCTCGTCGGCGCCGCCCTCCCGCTCGTGCGCCAGGGCCCGCTCCTCGCCGATGGCCTCAACGATCGCGTCGCGCAGATCGCCCAGGCCCTGACCGTGCTCGGCGGAAACCGGCACAGCTTCGCCGAGCCCGAGCGCATAGGCATCGTAGAGCCCTGCTTCGGCACCGCGTGCCTCGGCCTTGTTGGCGACAAGGACGACGGGCTTTCCCGAGCGGCGCAATATGTCGGCGAAGGTCCGGTCGGCGGCGGTCAGCCCGTTCTTGGCATCGACGAGAAAAAGCGCCAGATCGGCTTCGCCGACGGCAATCTCCGTCTGCGCGCGCATGCGGCCGGGCAGCGTTGACGCATCGCCTTCCTCAAGCCCGGCCGTGTCGATGACATCGAAACGCAGGTCGACAAGCCGTGCTTCATGCCGGCGCCGGTCGCGGGTGACGCCGGGCTCGTCATGCACCAGCGCGAGCTTGCGGCCCACCAGACGGTTGAACAGCGTCGACTTGCCGACATTGGGCCGGCCGACAATTGCGATGGTGAACGACATGGCTCAGCCTTCGGCAACCGCGCCGCTGGCCACGATCAACTCGACCATCATCTGCGCGCGGCCGGCAACGCCCTGCGGCGCCAATTCGTCGTTCAGGATCTCGTCGAACAGGCGTTTTGCGTCGGCAAAGCGGTCTTCGTTCCAAGCGGCAAGACCCATCGCCTCGCGCGCCGAATGGCGCAGCGGATTGTCGGGCGCGGTCAGTTGTTCGGCGCGGCTGGCGACATCGGTGTAGCTGCCGTGATCGACCATCACATAGGCGGCGCGCAGCCGCGCCATGTCGCGCAGCGCGACCGGAACGGAGCGGTCGGCGGCGATCGCATCGAACGCGGTAACGGCCGCATCGGTTTCGCCCTGTTCCAACTGCACCGTCGCCGCGCGCATCCGCGCCAGAACGGGATATTGTCCGAATCCGTCGGCTTCGAGTGAGCGCAACCGTTCCATGGCGGCGTCGGACTGGCCGTCATTGGCAAGGTTGAGTGCTTCAAGGAACCGGTCGCCCGATGCGGACGCCTGACGGGCGCTGTACCATTCCCAGCCGCGATAGCCGGCGGCGACGGCGACGATCAGCACCGCGCCGGCGACGATCAGGACACCGAACCGTTCCCAGAAGTTCTTGAGCCGCTCGGAGCGAAGCTCCTCTTCGACCTCGCGGAAAAAACCGTCGTCCGACATTACAAAACCCAGAAGACCAAAACGTTGCGCCGCTTTACCGGCAAATTGCGCGCATTGTAAGTGGGATCGCCCGCCTCACATGGCAACCGGCGGCACGCCGAACAGCCACAGATGGCCCTGCAGGATCAGCCACAGATAAAGCGCGGTGCCGACGACCGCCGCGATGCCGTCGTAAAGGACGGCCGGATTGTCATACACCGGATCGCCGCGCCGCTTGACCGAAATACGGTTCCACACGCCCCAGCCCAGGAACGCGCCGAAAAGGATGAGCGATGCCAGATCGCCATTGGCAAGCAGATGGCCGAACGCCCAGACCTTAACGCCCAGGATCATCGGATGCTTGACGGCGCGCTTGATGTAGCCGGCCGGCAGTTGCGAGGCGACCAGCAGGATCAGCGCCGGCAGCATCAGCAGAAGATTGATATGCGCCATCCATGTCGGCGGTACCCACAGGACCGGCGCAACCATGCGGGCCTCGCCGAAACCCCAGATCAGCAGCACGAAGCCGATCAGCGAGACGGCCGAATAGACGCCCTTCCAAAACCCCTCGCCGCGTTCGGCGATCACGCCATCGCGAAAGTCCGGCGCCACCATGCGCACCGAATGGATGCCCAGAAAGACGATAATGCCCGCCACAAGCCAGATCATGGCCAAACTCCCCGAACTTGCGCCGGTCTTCGGCGCTTTCTATCGTCCCCCTATGACAGCGAACGTGAAAAAGGCCAAGGCGCGGCTTGCCGCACTCAAGGCGGAGATCGAATCCCTGCTTGTCATGGGGGCCGACGCCAACGCACCGGTCGAACTCGACCAGGTTGCGGTCGGGCGGCTTTCGCGCATGGATTCCATGCAGCAGCAGGCGATGGCCCAGGCGGCCGAAAGAGCGCGCCGGCGCGATCTGGTGCGCATCGAGATGGCCGAGCGCCGCATCGCGGAAGGCGAGTACGGATTTTGCTCCGAGTGCGGCGACGAGATCGCCGAGAAGCGCCTGGACGTCGATCCGATGGCCGAACGCTGCATCAATTGCGCGCAATAGGCGGCGGGTCCCCCCGTCGATCTTGACAACGTCAAATAACACACCATCTGACCTGACACTGCCAACACAAAGGACACTCCGCCATGACCCAACGCGTCGTCCTGACCGGTGCATCCGGCTTTATCGCCAAGCATATCGTGCTGCAGCTTCTCAATGCCGGGTTTGCCGTTCACGGCACGGTCAGGTCGATGAAGCGGGCCGACGAGGTGCGCGACGCGGTCCGGCCGCATCTTGACGACGCGCAGGCGCTGGACCGGCTCACCTTTGCCGAACTCGATCTGACCAGCGACGACGGCTGGGGCGAGGCGCTCGAAGGCGCCGATGTGCTGATGCATACCGCCTCGCCGTTCCCGCTGGCCCAGCCGAAAGACGAAAATGAGGTGATCCGCCCAGCCGTCGACGGCACGCTGCGGGCGCTGAAAGCCGCCAAGGCCGCGGGCGTCAAACGCGTCGTGCTCACCTCTTCAATGGTGTCGGTGATGGAAAAGGACGCGCCGGACAATGGCAAGGAATACACCGCCAGCGACTGGAGCGACGTCAATTCGGCGCGGATCAACCCCTATGGCAAGTCGAAGACGCTGGCCGAGCGAGCCGCATGGGACTTTGTCGGCAACGAAGCGCCCGACATGCAACTGACCGCCATTAATCCCGGTCTGGTGCTCGGTCCGGCGCTCGATGCGCATTACGGCACGTCGCTGGGCGTGGTGGAGCGTGTTCTTTCGGCCAAGGATCCGATGCTGCCCAATTTCGGTCTGCCGGCGGTGGATGTGCGCGATGTGGCCCACATGCACGTCAAGGCGCTGTCGGTACCAGACTCGATCGGCAAGCGGCTCATCGCCGTTTCGGATTTTATCTGGTTTCCGCAGATCGCCGACATGCTGGCCAAGGCCTATCCGGACCGCAAGATCGTCACGCGGCGCGCACCGAATTTTGTGATACGGCTGATGGCGCTGTTCGATGCCGAGATACGCACGATCGCGCCCAATCTCGATGTGCACAGGCAGATCGACAACAGCGAAACCAAATCGGTGCTGGCGATGGAGTTCCGGACGGTCGAAGAGGCCGTGCGTGCGTCAGCGGAAAGCATCATCACGCACGGCGATCAGTGAAGCCGCCGCCCCGCACCGAAGCGCCGGACGGCCTGTCGTGACAGCCTTCCGTCAGGCGGCCCAGCCCAGCTTGTAGACGTGGATCTCGAAGGTGGGGTGCTGTTCGGCACCGATCACCTCGGGCTTGGCGTGCCGGTAGGTCGACCGCCAATAGGGCTGAATGATCACGCCTTCGTCGCGCATGATCTGCTGGATCTGCGCCATCAGCTCGCGCCGCTGATCAGGGTCGGGAATGGCCATCGCCTCGTTCAGAAGCCTGTCGAACTCTGCGTTGGCAAAACCCGATTCGTTCCACGCCTCGCCCGACCGGTAGGCCAGCGAAAGGACCTGCACGCCGAGCGGACGCTGCGCCCAGTCGGTGGCGCTGTAGGGGTACTTCGTCCAGTCGTTCCAGAAGGTCGAGCCGGGCAGCACAGTACGCTTGACGTTGATGCCGGCGGCGCGGAGCTGGGCGGCCACCGCGTCGCAGGTCGGCTTGCGCCAACTGTCATCGATCGAGATCAGATCGTGTTCGAAGTCGGCCATGCCGGCTTCTTCCATGAGCGCCATCGCCGCATCGGGATCGAACTCGGCCGGGCCGATGTCCGCATATTCGGGATGGATCGGACAGACATGGTGGTTTTCAGCCACCGTGCCCAGCCCGGCATAGCCCAGCTGCAGACAGACCTGGTTGTCCACGGCGAGTGCCAAAGCCCGACGCACGCGCGGATCGGCGTAAGGCTTCATTCCGTCTACCTCGGCATCCTGGTTTGGCCGGATGACAACGGTGTTGGCCGTCACCGCCTCGGATTTGGCCCAGCCGAACTGGTCCATGATCGCGACGAAATCACCGATCGATTCGTAGACCATGTCGACTTCATCGGATTCAACGGCGGCAACCACGGCGGCTTGTTCGGTGCCGTAGTCGATATATTCGATCCGGTCGAGGAAGGCGCCCTCGCCCCACCATTCATGGCCCTCGTTGCGCACCAGCACGCCACGGTCGCCGACCGCGTATTCTCCCGGAAGGTAAGGCCCGGTGCCAACCGGGTCGGCCATCGGATCGCCGCCGAAGCCGCGCGGCACGATCTGCGCCGGATAATCGGACATGCCGGCGATCAGCGTGATGTCTGGACGCGGCAGGTTCAGCCGCACAGTCAGATCGTCCACGACCTCGATGGCGCCTTCGCGCGCCTTGTTCGTGTCGGGGTCGATCAGTGCGTCGAGGCGGGCGGCCATGGAGTTGCCCTCCACGTCCTTTTCGCACCAGCGCTCGATGTTGAAGGCCACGTCCTCGGCGACGAAATCATCGCCATTGTTCCATTTGACGCCCGGACGCAGGTTCAGCACGTATTCGGTCGCGTCGTCGCTGACGGTCCAGCTTTCCAGCAGCATCGGCCGGATGGTGCCGTCGCGGTTGTATTCGACCAGATATTCGAGCCAGCCGCGCGTGTAGTTGGACATTTGCGGCCAGTCAAAGGTGCGCGGATCGCGCAGGGGGCGCACTTCACTCTGGATGCGCAGCGTGCCGCCCTGCTGTGGCGTCGCGGCGCGTGCCTTGGGAGCGGGAAGGCCGACCATCGCATAGGCGGCGGCAACGCCGACGCCCAACGCGGTGGCGCGGGCAAAGAACTCGCGGCGCGACATCGTGCCGTTCTTCGTCTCGTCAGCCGCCGAGCGGGCGGCGGGATGGATGTGTTCGGTGTGCGTTTTTGCGGGTACGCGCATGGATGCATTGCTCCTTTGGGGCAATCGAAAGGGATAGGGGGGCAGGGATCGGTCTGCGCGTCCTGTTGTTCCGCCGGACGCTTTTTGGGCGGGTGCCTTTGGGGGGCGGCATGGTCGAAACCGGCCCTAGCTCATCCAACCATAAGGACCCGCTGCCGACTGTCAAACAGCAGGTGCGGCGGGATTTTTTCCGCACCGGAAAGACGGGGCGGACCTATTGCGCAGGTTCTGCGGTCTCCGTCCGCTTCACCCGTGCCGCACAATATTTGAACTCGGGGATCTTGCCGAACGGGTCGAGCTGCGGGTTGGTCAGAACGTTGGCCGGGCTTTCATTGAAGCAGAACGGCATGAAAACCATGCCGTCGGCCACCTCGCGATCGGCACGCAGCACAGCCTGGATCGTGCCGCGCCGTGTCTCGACCGCGATCATCTCGCCCGCCTTGAAACCGTGCCGGCCGATCTCGCGCGGGTTCATGGCGGCGATGCCCTCGGGCTCGATGTCGTCGAGCACCGAAGCCCGGCGCGTCATCGCGCCGGTATGCCAGTGTTCGAGCAGGCGGCCGGTCGTCAGCACCAGCGGATAGTCCTCGTCGGGCACCTCGTCCGGCGGGCGCAAATCGGCAGGCACCAGCTTGCCGCGGCCGTCCGCCGTCGGGAAACCGTCGGTGAAAATGACTTCATTGCCGAACCCGCCGGGCTCGTCGACCGGATAGGTGACGCAGTCCTCCGCCTCAAGACGTTCCCAGGAGATGTGGTTCAGCGAGGGCATGACCGAGGCCATCTCGGCGTAGACATCGCCGACGCCGGCATAGTTCCAGTCGAGCCCGATGCGGCCCGCCAGATCGACGATCAGTTCCCAGTCCTGACGCGCTTGACCCGGCGGATCGAGAGCCGGCCGGCCGATCTGCACCTGCCGGTTGGTGTTGGTGAAGGTGCCGAGCTTTTCGGCATGGGCCGACGCCGGCAGGACGACATCGGCGTGCCAGCAGGTCTCGGTCAGGAAAATGTCCTGCACGACCAGATGGTCGAGCTTGGCGAGCGCGGCGCGCGCATGGTGCTGGTCCGGATCGGACATGGCCGGGTTTTCGCCCATGATGTACATGCCGCGCACGTCGCCTGCATGGATCGCGTCCATGATCTCGACGACAGTCAGCCCGCGCTTGGGGTCCAGCGACCGGCCCCAGAAATCCTCCATCGATGCGCGGATATCGGCGTTCTCGACAAGCCGATAATCGGGATACATCATCGGGATCAGGCCGGCGTCGGATGCGCCTTGCACATTGTTCTGTCCGCGCAGAGGATGAAGCCCCGTGCCCGGCCGCCCGACATGGCCGGTGATCAGCGCCAACGCGATCAGCCCGCGCGAGTTGTCCGTGCCGTGCGTATGCTGGGAAATGCCCATGCCCCAGAAGATGATCGACCGCTCGGCCCCGGCATAGGTTCGGGCGACATCGCGCAGCATGTCGGCCGGAACGCCGCAGACTTCGCTCATGGCTTCGGGCGAAAAGTCCTTCACCTTCTCTCTGAGCGCTTCAAAGCCGTCGACATTGGCCTGAATATATTGTTCGTCATAGAGCTTTTCGTCGATGATGACATGCAGCAGCGCGTTGAGCAGCGCGACATCGGAGCCCGGCGTGAACTGGACCGCGTGCGATGCGTGGCGCATCAGATCCTGCCTGCGCGGATCGATGACGATCAGCTTCCTGCCCTGCTTGGCGGCCTGCTTGAAATAGGTGGCCGCGACCGGATGGTTGGTGGTCGGCCTGGCGCCGATCACGATGATGCAGTCGGCCTTCATCGCGTCCTTGAACGGTGCCGAGACCGCACCCGAACCAACACCCTCAAGCAGCGCAGCCACGGACGAGGCGTGGCACAGCCGCGTGCAATGATCGACATTGTTGGTGCCGAAGCCCTGCCGCACCAGCTTCTGGAACAGATAAGCCTCTTCGTTCGAGCCCTTGGCGGAGCCGAAGCCGGCCAGGGCGCCGCCGCCATGTTCGTCGCGAATTGCGGCCAGGCCCGACGCGGCCCGTTCCATCGCCTCGTCCCAGGATGCTTCGCGGAAGATGTCCGAGACCTGCATGAAGCGCATGTCGATGTCGCCCGCCTTGGGCGCGTCGTCGCGGCGGATGAGCGGCTTGGTCAGCCGCTCCGTGCTCATGACGTAATCATAGCCGAACCGGCCCTTGACGCAGAGCCGGTTTTCGTTGGCTGGCCCGTCGCGCCCGTCGATCTGGACGATCCGGTTGTCCTTGACGTTCACCGTGGTCTGGCAGCCGACGCCGCAGAACGGACACACCGAGTCGACCGACCTGTCGAACTCGGCGACGGCGCGGGTGCGGCCGGCTTTGTCCATCAGGGTCTTTTCGTAGAGCGCGCCGGTCGGACAGGCCTGCACGCATTCGCCGCAGGTCACACAGGTCGAAAGCCCCATCGGATCGTGAATGTCGAAGACGGGCACGGCGTGATGGCCCCGTTTGCCCATGCCGATCACGTCGTTCACCTGCACTTCCCGGCAGGCGCGCACGCACAGCCCACAGGCGATGCAACTGTCGAGATTGACGGCGATGGCCGGGTTTGTGACGTCGTGGATACCCGCGTCATGGCGGGCGTGGCCGAATTTCGACGGCAGGCGTTCCGACCCGCCAATGCCCATCTGATCGGCCCATTGCCAGAAGGCGGATTGGTCGTCCGGGCTTTCGTCCGGGGACGGCATGTCGGCCGCCAGCATCTCGAACACCATGCGGCGCGCCCGGTCGGCACGGTCGGTGCCGGTACGCACGGTCATGCCCTCGGTGGGCTTGCGGATGCAGGAGGCCGCCAGCGTGCGCTCGCCCTCGATCTCCACCATGCAGGCGCGGCAATTGCCGTCCGGCCGGTAGCCGGGCTTGTCGAGATGACACAGATGCGGGATGCGGGTGCCTTGCCGTTTGGCGACGGACCAGATCGTCTCGCCCGGTTCGGCGGTGACGGATTTGCCGTCGAGTGTGAAGATGACCGGATCGCTCACGTGCGCATCTCCCGAATTCCGTCGGCCAGCAGGCGCCCGCCGAGAGCCCCGAATGCGGCGCCGAACGCCACTTCGATTCCGCGCGCGAAACGATTGTAGCTGCGTGCGGCAAGCCCGGACGAGAACAGCAATGCGTAGCTGCCATAGACGGCCATGGCCGAGATGGCGGCCAGCGGCCCGAACACGACCACCTGCCAGGCGGCAAGGCCGGACCCGAACAGGAACGTGCCAACCGCCGTCCACATGAGCGCCGCCTTCGGGTTGGTCAGCACGACCAGGAGGCCGCGGCGCCACGCGGCGCCCGCCGACAGGATCGCGCGCTGCGCCCGGATGCCGGCCGAACCGCCGCGCCAGGCCGACAGAAGGGCGCGCACGGCGAGCCAGAGCAGGTAGGCGCCGCCGGCGATCTTCATCGCGGTCAACAGCTTCGGATAGATGGTCAGCACCGCCGCAAGGCCGAATGCAACGGCAACGGCCCAGATCATCATGCCGGTCGCAACGCCCATCACGGTCATCAGCGCTGTCTTTCGCCCCTGCCCCAGGCCTGCGCTTGCAACGGCGAGAAGATTGGGCCCCGGCGCGGCCTGCGCGAGCACGACTCCCGTGAGCGTGATGAGATAGGCCTCAAACATTCTCGGTCTCCTCGGCCAGCGCCGCCATCGCCGCGCCGTCCCAGCGCAGATAGGCCTTGTTCGTATCGCGGCAGCCAAGCTCTTCATAGAGCGCCCGGGCGCGCGGATTGTCCTTGTCGACCGTCAGTTCCAGCCGCGTTGCGCCAAGCCGCTGTGCCTCAGCCGCGCAGCGGCGCATCAATGCCTCGCCAATGCCGCGGCCGCGCGCATCGGCGGCCACGTAAAGGTCCTTGATGAACATGCCGACATTGAGGTTTCCCGCCGGAAACAGCGGCACCAGCGTAGCAAAACCCAGCACTTGATGATCTTCAACGGCAACAAGCATCAGCGTGTCCGTATTGGCCGAGAACCAGCGCTTGAGCTTCGGCAAAACGTCATCAGCCGGCATGGCGTCGTCGCCCTCATAATGGATGTTCTCCTCATCCATCACCCGGGCAAGCGAAGGCAGGTCAGCCTCGGTCGCAGGTCGGATATCCATCGCTCACAGATCCTCCCGGAAATGGGTCAGCAGATGGTTGACCGGGTTGGGTGCAGCCTGCCCAAGGCCGCAGATCGACGCGTCGCGCATCACCTGTTCCAACTCCCGGATCAGGCCCTCGTCCAGCGGACCCTCGCGTTCGAGCAGTTGCACCAGCTTTTCGGTGCCGCCGCGGCACGGCGTGCACTGGCCGCAGCTTTCATGGGCAAAGAACTTCATCAGGTTGAGGACGGCGTCGCGGACGTTGTCCCTGTCCGACAGGATCACAACCGCATGGCTACCGACGAAGGCGCCATGGCGGAACAGCGTGTCGCCGAAATCGAGGGGAATGTCGTCCATCGAGGCCGGCAGGATGCCGCCCGAGGCGCCGCCGGGCAGATAGGCCTTGAAGCTGTGGCCGTCGGCCATGCCGCCGCAATAATCGTCGATCAGTTCGCGCACGGTGACACCGGCCGGCGCGAGCTTGACGCCCGGCTCCCGGACGCGGCCGGACACCGACCATGAGCGCGGACCGGGATGGCCTTCACTGCCCTGTGCGGCGAACCAGTCCGGCCCGTTTTCGACGATGTCGCGGATCCAGTGCAGCGTTTCGACATTGTGGTTGAGCGTCGGCCGGCCGAAAAGGCCCACTTCGGCGATATAGGGCGGACGGTGGCGCGGCAGGCCACGCTTGCCCTCGATCGATTCGATCATCGCCGACTCTTCGCCGCAGATATAGGCGCCGGCGCCGCGCCGCAGTTCGATGAAACCCGGTTCGCACAGGCCCGCTTCCTCGAGCGCTGCGATTTCGGTGCGCAGGATTTCCAAGACCGCCGGATATTCATCGCGCATGTAAAGATAGATGCGCTCCGCCTCGACCGTGTGCGCAGCAATCAGCGCGCCTTCCAGCGTGCGGTGCGGATCGCTCTCCAGATAGTGCCGGTCCTTGAAGGTGCCCGGCTCGCCCTCGTCGCCATTGATCGTCATCAGGCGCGGGCCGGGATAGGAGCGCACGAAACCCCACTTCTTGCCGGCGGGAAAGCCGGCGCCGCCCAGCCCTTTCAGGCTCGCATCGGACAGCGTTTCGATCAGAGTTTCGGGATCGAGGTCACCGCCACGTACCCGGTCCAAGACCTGATAGCCGCCAAATTCGAGATAGGCGTGCAGAGGGATGTAGCCGGGCATGGCGACATCGAATTCGCCGGTCTCGGCCATGCGCAGCATTTGCGCTGCGTTGGCATGATCGACCTCGCGATCGCCGATGCGGGCGGCGGGTGCGGTGGCGCAACGCCCCATGCAGGGCGCGCGCACAACGCGAATCGTCGCCGGGTCGGCATCGCCTTCAAGCTGTGCGATCAATCTCTCGCTGCCCGCCAGCATGCATGAAATCGAATCGCAGACACGGATCGTCAATGGTGCGGGTTTGTCCTCGCCTTCCCTGACCACGTCGAAATGATCGTAGAAGGACGCGACCTCGTAGACCTCCGCCTGGCTGAGACGCATTTCTTCTGCGAGCGCACGCAGATGGCGCGCTTCAAGGCAGCCGAACATGTCCTGGATGGCATGCAAATGCTCGATCAGAAGATCGCGGCGGCGCGGCGCTTCGCCCAGCGCAGAGCGCACTTCATCCAGCGCGGCATCGTCCAGCTGTCGGCCCTTGGGCAGATGCGACTTGCGGCGCCGGGGCACGGGCTGCATCTGATTCATGATGCCGGTTCTCCTCCAACGCGCCCAGCCTAACGAGCCGGAAACAAGACGACTTTCCCCAGAGCGTCAACCACGCGTCGTGATCGTCGCCCGGCGCGATGTCGCTATGCAAGCGCTGGAGGTCGAAGAATTGATCGTCGGCGCGCCGGGCAACGGCGACAGTGTGCGGACGGGAGAACCCCATGGACCCATTGATCAGCGACGCCGTACCAACGCCGCCCAAACGCAGCAAGCGCGGTGGACGCGCGGCCAATATGCGGCGGGGCGGCGCGGCGATTGCCCAAATGCCCTGGGAGATCCCGATCAACACGGATCGGCCGACCGAGCCGCTTCCGGCGGAAGGCGTAGAGGCGATCCATGACGGCACGATGCGCATTCTCGAAGAGGTCGGCGTCGAGTTCCTGAACATCGAAGCCGTCGAGATCTTCCGCAAGGAAGGATGCCTGATCGACAATGAGACGCCCGAGAGCGCCCGTGTCCGCTTCGGCCGCGACTACATCATGGAGAAGGTCGCGCTCGCGCCGAGCCAGTTCACGATCACGCCGCGCAATCCCGACCGGGTAATCGAGATCGGCGGCAAGCACATCGTGTTCGGCAACGTGTCGTCGCCGCCGAATTGCTCCGACCTCGATCGCGGGCGGCGGATCGGCGACCGTTCGGCCTATCGGGACTTCCTCAAGCTGACGCAGTATTTCAACTGCATCCATTTCGCCGGCGGCTATCCGGTCGAACCGATGGATCTGCACCCGTCCATCCGGCATCTGGACTGCCTCTATGACAAGCTCACGCTGACCGACAAGGTCGTGCACGCCTATTCGCTGGGCACCGAGCGGGTCGAGGATGTCATCGAGATGGTGCGGATCGCCGGCCAGCTGTCGCACGATGAATTCGACGCCAGGCCGCGCATGTACACCAACATCAACTCGACCTCGCCGCTCAAGCATGACTGGCCGATGATCGACGGTTTGATGCGGCTGGCCCGGCGCGGCCAGCCGACGATCATCACGCCGTTCACGCTGGCCGGTGCGATGAGCCCGATCACGCTGGCCGGCACGGTTGCCCAATCGATGGCCGAGTCGCTGTGCGCGGTGGCGCTGGTGCAAACGATCAATCCTGGCTGTCCTGTCGCCATCGGCACGTTCTCCTCGAACGTCGACATGAAGACCGGCGCGCCGGCGTTCGGCACGCCTGACTACATGCGCACGACGCAGATGACCGGCCAGATGGCGCGCCATTACGGCCTGCCGCTGCGCGCCTCGAATACGTGCGTTTCCAATGCGCCCGACAATCAGGCCACCTGGGAAAGCTCGAACTCGCTGTTCGCCGCGATCACGTCGGGCGTGAACGTCGTCTACCATGCCGCCGGATGGCTCGAAGGCGGGCTGTGTGCATCCTATGAGAAGTTCATCATGGATTGCGAACAGTTGCAGCAGCTCATCGCCTATATGAAACCGGTGCGGTGGGATGCCGACGAGATCGCGCTCGACGCCATCGCCGAGGTCGGCCAGGGCGGGCATTTCTTCGGCATCCAGCACACACAGGACAGGTATGAGAGCGCGTTTTATGCGCCCTTCCTGTCGGACTGGAGCAATTTCGAGAACTGGCGCGACCGCGGGTCTGTCCAGACGGCCGAGCGGGCCAACAAGGTCTGGAAGAGCATCCTGGCGGAGTTCGAACCGCCGCCGATGGACCAGGCGATCCGCGAGGAGCTGGAAGATTTCGTCGCCCGGCGCAAGCAGGAAGGCGGCGCGCCGACGGATTTCTGAATAGACGTCGGCCAATGCATCGAGGGGAGCAAAATGAAAACATCCACGCGTGTCGTCGTCATCGGGGGCGGGGTCGTCGGCTGCTCGGTGCTCTATCATCTGGCCAAGGCCGGCTGGACCGACATCATGCTGATCGAGCGCTCCGAGCTGACGTCGGGCTCGTCCTGGCATGCGGCCGGCGGGTTCCACACGCTCAATGGCGATCCGAACGTCGCCAAGCTGCAGGCCTATACGGTCGGGCTTTATGACGAACTCGAAAAGGTCTCCGGCCAGTCCTGCGGGCTGCATCTGACCGGCGGTGTGATGCTCGCCGAAAGCCCCGAGCGGATGGATTTCCTGCGCACGCTGCACGCCAAGGGCCGGCATCTGGGCATGCAGACCGAACTGATCACGCCGTCCGAAGCGAAAGCCATGTTCCCGCTGATGGACGAAAGCCAGTTCGTCGGCGCGCTGTGGGATCCGGTCGAGGGCCATCTCGACCCGTCCGGCACGACGCACGCCTATGCCAAGGCGGCGCGGACGCTTGGGGCCGAGATCGTGCTGCGCAACCCGGTCAAGGAACTGACGCAGGATGCCGACGGCACATGGAACGTGGTCACCGAGCAAGGCACGGTCCGCGCCGAACATGTGGTCAATGCGGGCGGGCTCTGGGCGCGCGAAGTGGGCCGGATGGTGGGTCTCGAACTGCCGCTTCTGGCCATGGAGCACATGTACCTTCTGACCGAGGACATGCCCGAGGTGATCGCGTTCAACGAGGAGTTCGGGCGTGAACTGATCCATGCCGTCGATTTCCGGGGCGAGATCTACACCCGCCAGGAACGCAAGGGGATGCTGCTGGGCACCTATGAGCAGGCCTGCGTGCCGTGGTCGCCGGTCAACACGCCATGGGATTTCGGCCACGAACTGCTGCAACCCGACCTCGACCGGCTGGCACCGTCGCTCGAGATCGGGTTCAAGCATTTCCCGCCGTTCGAAAATGCCGGCATCAAGCAGATCATCAACGGCCCCTTCACCTTTGCGCCCGACGGCAACCCGCTGGTCGGCCCGGTGCGCGGGCTCACCAATTTCTGGTCGGCCTGCGCCGTGATGGCCGGGTTTTCTCAAGGTGGCGGCGTCGGGCTGACGCTCGCCAACTGGATGGTGGAAGGCGATCCGGGTGCCGATGTGTGGGGCATGGATGTGGCGCGCTACGGCGAATGGGCGACGCTGCGCTACACGAACGCGAAAGTGCGCGAAAACTATTCGCGGCGCTTCCGCATCCGCTATCCGAACGAGGAACTGCCCGCCGCGCGGCCCCACCAGACGACGCCCATCCACGACATTCAGGTGAACGAGAACCACGCGGTGATGGGCGACAGCTGGGCGCTTGAAACGCCGCTGTGGTATGCGCCCTCGGTCGAGGAAGCGCATGACGTGGTCAGCTTCCACCGGTCCAACGATTTCGCGCATGTCGCCGCGGAGGTGAAAAACGTGCGTGAGAATGTCGGGATCACGGAAATCTCCAACTTCGCCAAGTACGAAGTCACCGGCGATGGAGCGGAGGCCTGGCTGTCTCACCTGATGACCAACACCATGCCGAAGCTCGGCCGCATGGTACTGACGCCGATGCTCAACGAATTCGGCAAGCTGATCGGCGACTTCACCATAGCGAAGCTTGGCGAAAACCGTTTCATGATCTGGGGCTCTTCGGCCGCGCAGATCTACCACATGCGCTGGTTCGAACGACATCTTCCCGACGACGGTTCCGTCGCGGTCAAGCGGTTCGGCATGAACTTGAACGGGCTGTCGATTGCCGGCCCGAACAGCCGCAAGGTGCTGGAAAAGCTGACCGATCAGGATGTCTCCAACGAAGCCTTCCGCTTCATGGACAGCCGGCAGATGGACGTTCAGGGCTCACCCTGCATCGTCAGCCGCATCTCCTATACCGGCGATCTGGGCTACGAGATCTGGTGCGAGCCGGCCTATACGCGCAAGCTCTATCGCGACATCAAGGAGGCCGGCGCCGAATTCGGCATCAGGGATTTCGGCATGCGTGCGCTTTTGTCGATGCGGCTCGAAAAGAACTTCCCGACATGGGGTCACGAGCTTCGCCCCATTTACGGGCCGTTCGAAGGGTCGATGGACCGGTTCGTCAAATTGTCCAAGAACGACTTCATCGGCCGCGAGGCGGCAGCCAAGGAAAAGGCCGACGGGCCCAAACTGCGCCGTGTCTCGTTCATGATCGATGCCGACACCGCCGACGTGATGCATGACGAGCCGGTCTGGGCAAAGGTGGGCAACACCGATTACGGCACCGTCGGCGCGCCCGAAAAGGTTGGCCCGCGCCGATTTACCGATGACGGCACCGAACTCGACCCGCCCGGCATGGGAACGATCACCGACGGCGAATGGCGCGTTGTCGGCTGGGTGACCTCGGGCGGTTATGCCCACGGTGTCGAAAAGTCGATGGCGCAGGGCTATGTGCCCGCCGCGCTCGCCGGGCATGGCGACGAAGGCATGTTCGAGATCGAGGTGCTGGGCGTGCGCCGCCCGGCGGTCATAGCGGTCCAACCGCCCTTCGACCCCGAAGGCAAGCGGATGCGCGGTATCGCCTAATCGCCGTGTCGCTCAGCAAGCCGTCGCGGCGCCCGACCGTTCGAGCACCCGGTCGCCTTCGGCAATGCGCCCGATGGCCTGTGCGCATTCGTCGACGAGCATCATCGACACCGGCGCGCCCTCGCCGACGATCCGGCCGATCTCCGCAAACAGCCGTTCAAAGCGGCGCCCGCGGGCCAGCCGACTGAGCTGCACGCCGTTGGCGATGCGCAACTTGTCGGCGTTCGGGCACGCAAAGTCATCGAGAAAGCCGATCCATTGGGCCGGCTGGTCGCCGGGCGAGAGATCGAAGAAGGCGGTATCGACCACACCCGGCGCGGGTTCGGCGCTGTCGGCAGCGGTTCGCCAGTGCCGCGTCAGGCACAGCATCATCGCGTAGACATGGGTCGTATGGTAGGAATGAAAGAAGTGCTCGGCGGCCCGCCGGTCGCTGTTGAGCAGGTTGGACAGGCGCTCCACGTCATAGCTGCGCGAGGGAAGGAAGCCCGTTCGGCCGAAGACCTCGACCAGCAGATGCCGGCAGAAGCGAACGGTATTGCCCGGCGTGTCGGTGATCATGGCCGCGCAGGCGACAAACTCCGCCATCAGGTCCAGATCGAATTCCCAAAGGCAATCGTAGAGCGCGATTTCGATGCGCTCCAGAAGCCGGTCACGACAAATCTCGCCGGCAAGCGCTTGGGCGCCGAAGTCGGTCGCATACATGATCTCATGCGTGAAGGCGTAGCGGTCGGCGACGTTCATGTAGAGCGGGCTGATCGCCGAGGTGGCGAGCCCGGCGGCCAGACAGGTCTTCATGGGCGTTTTGGCCGGCCGCGCACGGTGGTGCAGGGCGATCAGCCAGTGATCGTCCATCAGCCGGAATGGCAGCTTGTTGGCGGGCACGAAACTCGGATCGGAAACGGAAAGCGCGAACACGGCATCGAACCGCGTGTCGAGATGGCCCATGCGCGTGAGCAGGACGTGTCCGATCCCGAAGGATGTGCACAGGCGCGGATTGGCGCGCAACATGAACAGATGACGTTCCGACCGCACGATCTTTGCGGCCTCGGCGACCAGATCGGCGAATGCAGCGCCCTTTGCAAGCTGCGGCATGTACCGGTCGACCACATAGAGCAGCAGAACCGTCTCGGCGGCGATCTTGTCGAGCGGATGGATGATCTGCTGCGACCCATCATCGTCCGGCAGAAGGTCGGGCCGCGCCGCGACAAGGCGGAGTGGCGCAACCGTGGCGGCAAGCACCGCGCCGACCATCTCGTGCGGTGCGGAGCCGGCTGCCATGCGCGCCGTTGCTGTCGCGCCGGGACGCGCAGGCGCTTTGCCCGCCCCGGTCGCAATGGTGGACATCGCCGTCGCGCCGTCGATCAGCGATTGACCGGCGTATCGATCGCGTCGCGCGCGATCAGTTTCGTCTTGCCCGAAGTCACCAGGACATATTCCGACCAGGCAATGACGTTGTCCTGGAGCGGACCCGACGGATCGATCACCCCGATGCCTTGCGGCTCCAACAAGTCGCGGATCGGCATGTCCAGATTGATCGCCTTCTTGTTGTGAAGTTCTGTGGCAAGCTTTTGCACATCTGTAATGGTCGGCATGACTTTCTCCAATACTTAGCAATATACAATCATTACTTTATCATTTTGAACGTGAATCATCAAATCATATCTAGACTCAACGAGTCTTATTGAATCACAAGTAGAATCCCATTCTGATACGATCTTTTATTTCAAGGTGAAATGTTCCGTGACAGACGGCGCATCGCCCTTGCAGGGCGACACGCACGCCGGTCGCCACCGGCAACCGGAGCAAAGAGCACCGGAGACTATCGGGTGTTCAATGGGCGACGTCGTCGGGCCCGACCGGACATCGAGATGGCGCGTCAGGCGCTCTTTTTCATGTCGGGGTGCATCGTCGCGCCCAATATGTGCTCCGAACGGCCGATCACCTGCGCCGAATGGCCGACGATCAGCGGATCGGGACCGCGCACGATCCGGCGGTCCTTCTTGGGATAAGGCAGGCTCGACAGGAAATGCTGCATCGTGTTGACGCGCGCCCGCTTCTTGTCGTTCGACTTGACCACCGTCCACGGCGCGTCGGCCGTGTCGGTGTAGAAGAACATCGCTTCCTTGGCTTCGGTGTAGTCATCCCACTTGTCCAGCGAAGCCTTGTCGATCGGCGACAGTTTCCACTGCTTGAGCGGGTCCTTGCCGCGCGACTGGAAGCGGCGCAGCTGTTCTTCGCGCGTGACCGAAAACCAGAACTTGAACAGGCGAATGCCCGAGCGCACCAGCATGCGCTCGAAGTCCGGCGTCTGCCGCATGAATTCGAGATAGTCGTTGGGCGAGCAGAAGCCCATGACGCGCTCGACACCGGCGCGATTGTACCAGGACCGGTCGAACAGGACGATCTCGCCACCCGCAGGCAAATGTTCGACATAGCGCTGGAAATACCATTGCGTGCTTTCGCGTTCGGACGGTTTTTCCAATGCCACCACGCGCGCGCCGCGCGGGTTCAGATGCTCCATGAAGCGCTTGATCGTGCCGCCCTTGCCGGCCGCATCGCGGCCCTCGAACAGGATCACGACCTTCTGGCCGGTGTCCTTGACCCATTCCTGGACCTTGAGCAGTTCCACCTGCAGTTCGGCCTTGTGCTTCTCGTAGGCCGAGCGCCGCATCTTGGTGCGATAGGGGTATTCGCCGCTTTCGAATGCATGCGCGATCGCCTGGGGATCGTTGCGCATTTCGGCAATGGTGGCGGGCCGGCCGGCGTCCAGGCTGGCGTCGCCGGCAATCGTGTCCTGTTCAATCATTTGCGTATCCTGTTCAAAAGCGGAAAGATCAACTGGCAATATCGCCTCATCTCACGCCTTTTTGTGATGCGCCGCAATGCGACTTGCGCCATATGACGAAAGGTCATTGCGAAGCGGCGTCACACCAGTGACATACGAGTCTGATTCTGCGAGGCATCTGAAACCGGTGGTACCGACCATGAACGAGCCTCGACGGTTCCGGACACTGTTCTTGTCCGACATTCATCTGGGAACGCGTGGTTGCCAGGCAGAAATGCTGATCGACTTTCTGCGCGAACACGATGCGGACCGCATCTATCTGGTCGGCGACATTTTCGACGGCTGGCGCCTCAAGAAGGGCTGGTACTGGCCGCAATCGCACAATGATGCCGTGCAGAAGCTGCTGCGCAAGGCGCGCAAGGGCACCGAGATCATCTACATTCCCGGAAATCATGACGAGGTCATGCGCTCCTATCTGGGCTCTCATTTCGGCGGAATCGAAGTGCGCGACCGGGACGTCTATGAAGCTGCGGACGGAACGCGCTATCTGGTCATCCATGGCGACCAGTTCGACATGGTTGTCGTGCATGCCAAATGGCTCGCTCATGTTGGCGACGGGGCCTACACGCTCGCGCTGTGGCTCAATGGCTGGATGAACTGGCTCAAGCGGCTTTGGGGCGGCCAGTACTGGTCGCTGTCCAAATGGCTCAAGCTGAAGGTCAAGCAGGCCGTCAACTTCATCGGCGCATTCGAGGAGACGCTTTCAGGGGAGGCCCGGCGCGCCGGCGTTCAAGGCGTTATCTGCGGCCATATCCACCACGCAACGATCAAGCACGACAATGGCATTCGCTACATCAATACGGGCGACTGGGTGGAAAGCTGCACGGCGATCGCCGAGACCGATCAGGGCGAGATGGTGCTGATCGACTGGGCCGCCATCAGCCGCTCGCGGCACAAGGGGCGGGTCGTCGATCTGGGCGCCGCCAAGAAAAGCAGAAAGGCCGCCGGCGCCAAGACGAAAGCCGCCTGATCCTTGGCAGATGCGGCATTTCCTCTAAAACGACTCTCATCCGAACACTGACAGGGCCATGACCATGGGTTCGCCTTCCGCCACGCCGACGGTCCGCACGCAGCTTGGCGGCGCCGTGCAACAGAACAGCGCGTTTTCCGTAACGGGTGTTCTGGAGCGTGCTTTCGCTCAGACCTTCACCGGGCTCGTCTACCCGCAAATCTGGGAAGACCCGGTCGTCGACATGGATGCGCTCGAGATCGGACCGGACGATGCGATCGTCGCGATTGCATCGGGCGGCTGCAATGTGATGAGCTATCTGACGGCCAACCCGGCTTCGGTCGAAGCGGTCGACCTGTCGCCGGCCCACGTCGCGCTCAATCGGCTGAAATATGCGGCGCCAAGGCTTCTGCCCGACCATGCAGCGTTCTTTCAATTGTTTGGCCGTGCCGACGTGGCGGGCAATGCAGCGCTGTTCGACGATTATCTCGCGCCGCATCTCGATGTGGCGACCGTCGATCACTGGAACGGCCGCAAGGGTATTGTCGGGCGCCGGATCGAGATGTTCGAACAGGGTTTCTACCGGTTCGGCGCGCTCGGCCTGTTCATCGGATGGGCGCACAGGATCGCACGGCTGAAGGGTATCGATTTCTCCCGGTTCATGGCGTGCCGCGACATCGAAGAGCAGACGCGCTTCTTCGAAGACAAGGTCAAGCCGGCGATCGACAGCCGCTTCATCAAATGGGTGACGCGCAACCGGGCATCCTTGTTCGGCCTCGGCATCCCGCCGCAGCAATATGAGGCGCTGGCGGGCGCCGCCGACGGTGACATGCATGCGGTTCTCACCGAGCGGACGCGAACGCTGATGTGCGGTTTTCCGCTGTCGGAGAACTATTTTGCCTGGGCCGCCTTCAATCGCGGCTATGACCCGTCCGGCGAAGGCCCGCTGCCGCCCTATCTGCAGCGGGACAATTTCGAGACGGTGCGCGCCAACGCGCACAAGGCATCGATCCGTAACCGGACGCTGACCGATTTCCTGCGCAGCCAGCCCGGTGCGTCGAAGGACTGCTATGTGCTGCTCGACGCGCAGGACTGGATGACCGACGCGCAACTGAACGATCTTTGGGCCCAGATCACGCGCACTGCGCGCGCCGGCGCTCGCGTCATCTTCCGCACCGCCGGTGTCGAGACAATCCTGCCCGGCCGGGTGTCGGACAGCGTGCTCGGCCGGTGGCGCTATCATGAAGAGCGTTCCCGCAAGCTGCACGACCGGGATCGCTCGGCGATCTATGGCGGCTTTCACCTCTATACGCTGGAAGGTTGACCATGGCCGATGCGGCAGACACCCATTCGGGGCTGATGGATGCGATTTACCGTAACCAGCGGCACATTTACGATCTGACGCGCAAATACTATCTGCTCGGCCGCGACCGCATGATCGAGGACCTCGATGTTCCGCCCGGCGGCACGGTGCTCGAAGTCGCGTGCGGCACCGGCCGCAATCTCGTCCACGCCGCACGCCGCTATCCCGACGCCCGGTTTCATGGCTTCGACATCTCGTCCGAGATGCTCAAATCGGCGCAATCGACGGTGTCGAGGAAAGGCCTTGACGACCGGATCGCGCTCGCGCGCGGCGACGCCGCCGATTTCGATCCCGAAGCCCTGTTCGGCATCGCCCGGTTCGATCGCGTCTTCATCTCCTACTCGGTGTCGATGATCCCGGTATGGAAGGAAGCGATCGCCCACGCCGCCACGGTTCTCGAGCCGGGCGGAGAACTGCATGTGGTCGACTTCGGCGAACAGACCGGCCTGCCCGGCTGGTTCCGAACCGCGCTCCGCGCATGGCTGGCGAAGTTTCACGTCGCGCCGCGCGGCGATCTCGAGCCGGTCATGAAAGACGTGGCCGACAGCCATGGCGGCCAACTCGCCTTCACATCGCTCTATCGCGATTACGCCCGATATGGTCGCATGACGATGTCGGCTGCGCCTGCGTGAGCGCGCGGGCCGATTGGCGATTGCATTGATATAAAGACTTCCTTATGTGGTTATGCGATCGACACCATTAGGACCACGCGCATGACTGCCGACAATCCGCTTGCCGCCCTGATCGCCGAAAAGGGCGTGCTGCTCGCCGACGGCGCGACGGGCACGAACCTGTTCGCCATGGGTCTTGAGTCGGGCGATGCTCCGGAACTGTGGAACACCGACGCCCCCGAAAAGATCACGGCGCTGCATCAGGGGTTCGTCGATGCGGGCTCGGACATCATCCTGACCAACTCGTTCGGCGGCACGCGGCACCGGCTGAAGCTGCATCACGCGCAGGACCGCGTGTTCGAACTCAACAAGGCCGCCGCCGAGATCGCCTGCAAGGTCGCCGCTTCGGCACCGCGCCGGGTGCTGGTCGCCGGTTCGGTCGGGCCGACCGGAGAACTGCTGGTACCGCTTGGCGCGCTGACCTTCGATGACGCCGTCGCTGCGTTTCGCGAGCAGATCGCGGGGCTGAAGGCCGGCGGCGCCGAAGTCATCTGGATCGAGACCATGTCGGCGCCCGAGGAGATGCGCGCCGCCGCCGAAGCGGCCGTCGCCGAAGACATGCCCTACACCTGCACCGTCTCGTTCGACACGGCGGGCAAATCGATGATGGGCCTTCATCCGAAGAATGTCGCCCATGTGTTCGATGCGGTGTCGGACAAGCCGGCGGCCGTCGGTGCCAATTGCGGCGTCGGCGCGTCGGACATTCTGTCGTCACTGCTCGACATGCGCGCCGGCGCGCCCGATGCGACCATCATCGTCAAGGGCAATTGCGGCATCCCCGAATTTCAGGGCGAGAACATCGTCTATTCGGGCACGCCGGACCTGATGGCGGACTATGTGCGGCTGGCGATCGATGGCGGCGCGCAGGTGATCGGCGGCTGCTGCGGCACCTCGTTCGAGCATCTCAAGGCAATGCGCCAGGCGCTCGACACGCACCAGAAGGCCGAACCGCCGACGCTGGAAAAGATCACGGAACGCATCGGCCCGCTGGTCAACAGCCCCGCCGCCGACGGCGATGCGGCACCCAAGCGCGAACGGCGCAGCCGGCGCCGGGGCTGAACGCTAAACGCCCGAGCCGATCGTCTCCACCTCTTGGTCGGGGCCTCCTCCGTGAAGGTCGAGCCATTCGCGGTCGATATCCGGCAGGTCCTTGTCGTCGATCGCTGCCTCGAAGGACTGCAGGCGCTTGTAGATCGACAGCAGTTCGACGATCGTCGTCCATGAGTTGACCAGATACTGAAACGAGTTCGAGACCTGATTGAAGGCGGTCAGGATCTGCTGCAGCACGCCGAAGGTGAAGCCGGTCGCAGCGCCCCCTATGATGGTCGGAATCAGCAGGATGTAGACGAAAATGTTGTCGGCCTGCAGGTACATGAACCGGAAAATGTTGAAATACATATATTCCAGGTACAGCCGGAAATAATTGCGGCGCACGTCGCCGAACAGTTCGCGCACGGTCGGCGGCTGGGCGCGTTCCTCGCGGTCCTCGCCATAGACGAGTTCCTTGCGATAGGCCGCTTCGACACGCTGGTTCTTGAACTCAAGCCCCGGCAGCCGGATACCCGCCAGCGCCAGAACGCCGGTCCCGAGCACGGACCAGACGATGGCAGCCGTGAAAAGCGGAGCGGGAATGGCGCCGACGATGGGCAGTTCTGAGACGAACTCGGAGAGGCCCCAGAGCACCGGCAGGAAGGCGATCAGCGTCATCACCGCGTCAACCGCGGACACGCCGAGGCCCTCCATGATGCCGGCGAAGCGCATCGTGTCCTCCTGAACACGCTGGGACGCGCCCTCAATGTGCCGCACCTGCTTCCAGCGGGCCATGTAGTAGTCGTTCATCGCGGTGCGCCAGCGGAAGATCCAGTGGCTGACGAAGAAACGGAACACGACGATGATGGCTATGAACAAAAAGGCAAGCTGCGCAAAAACCACGATCAGCTCGAACAGATCGGCCTGCGTGATCGTGGACCCCTCGGTCAACGCGTCCTGAACGCCGTCGAAGAACGGACGGCGCCAATTGTTGATGGCGACCGATACCTGCACGTTGAAATAGGTGACGAACAGGATCAGCGCCGAGCCGAGAATCGACCAGAGCTCCCAGGGGTGCTTGGCGCGGCGATGCCAGAAGGCAAAAAAGGCCGCAACAAAGATGATGTAGTAGACGTAGAACCAGAGGAACTCGGGGGTGGTGAAGTGACCAAGGCCGATGACCGGTTCCGCTTCCGGGTTCGGCGTCCCCAAACCGATCAGGGCGCCCCACTGGCTGCCGCCCGCATACCAGATGATCATGGCGACTGCGGTCCAAATCAAGGAGGATAGGAAAAAGAGCCTGGGCTGCGGAAAGAAGGATTTGAACAAGGGCGAACGCCTCTCGGAATGTCAGTCGGTCAAAAACGCATGCAGCCAGTTGTAGGCCAAAAGCCGGTGAAAACCAGCGCCGGCGGTCACTTCGGCGTCAATTCGCCGTGTGCTCCACATCAAAGCGCATTATCGTGGTTGGCCGGCGCGACCGATGACAAAGGTATCCGATGACCGCTTCCGCCCTTGCAGCAGCCGGCCTTTATGCCGGGCTCAACATGCTGATCATGTTCTGGCTCGCCAACGCGATCGGCGTGTTGCGCCGCGGTCACAAGATCGCGGTCGGCGATGGCGGCAACAAGCATCTGGCCAAGATCATGCGCGGGCAGGCGAACGCGGCCGAGAACATGCCCCTTTTCCTGATCATGCTGGTGGTCGCCGCCGCCACCGGTATGGCCGAATGGCTTGTTCATCTGTTCGGCCTTGCCTTTACCGCCGGCCGCGCGCTGCATGCTTGGCATTTCATCCAGCCCAAGGCACCGCTCTGGCAACGGTTCGCCGGGTTTGGCATTGCCGGGCTTTCAACCTTCATCCTGGCCATCTGGATGATCGTTGCCGGTCTGCGCGCGGCATTTGGGGGCTGACACCGCAACCGGCCAGACGCCGTCAGGGGCGCCTGATGGCAAAGGCCATGTTCTCGCCATTGACAGCGATGTAGCCGTCGGCGGTCTTCTCGAAGATCACGCAGCGCCGCGGCATGTTGGCCATGTTCAGGCATACCTGTTCGCCGTCGGACGTCCAGTTTCCGCGCATGTTCATCACACCACGGCGCATCTTGAGCGTGCCGTCGGGATTGAACGTCATTTCGCCGCGCCGGCCATTGAACATGGTCACCTGCCAAGGCTGGCCGTCGGCGATCTCGGTGACGCTTTCGGACGCAAATGTGGGTGAAACGCTCGCCCCACCGGCAAGGACGACGCAAGCGAGGACACAACTCGCGATGAAACGGGTGGACATGGCTCTCTCCGGCTGACCGCTTGACTGTGGCCAAGTATAGCCGGCCTCAAAGCCGATGTGGCGTTACGATTTCGCAATGTTGGCGCGAGCGAACCGTTCGAAGATGTCAGCCATTCAGGACACCCTTCATCGCCGGATAGAGTGCCAGATAGCGTTCATAGATCGGCCGGTACTTTTCGACATTGGCAGCGATCGGCTCGATCGTGCGGCCTGGCCGGACCATGGCGCCGATGCCCTCATCGATCGTTGAAAAATGGCCGGCGCCATGGGCGGCGAGCACAGCGGCTCCGGTCGAAGGCGCATCGGGCGACGAAGGCACGCGCACCGGCACGCCAGCCGTATCGGCATGGATCTGCAGCCAGAGGTCGGATGCGGTCGCGCCGCCGCCCACCGTCATCTGCGAACTCTCATATCCGGCGCGCGCGAACGCATCGAGAATGGCGCGTGTGCCGAAACCGATCCCTTCCATGATCGCGCGGAAGATGTGGTGCTTTTCATGGGCCAGCGTCAGCCCGACGATGGCGCCGCGTGAAAGGGGATCGGTGTACGGCGTGCGGTTGCCCTGAAAATGGTCCTGCACGATCAGGCCGTCGCAGCCGGGCTCGAGCGCGGCGGCCCTGGCGTTCAGATCGTCGAAATCGAGCCCGCCGGTCAGCCGGCCGAGCCAGTTGATGATCGACCCGGTGGATGTCTGCCCACCCTCGACAACGTAACGGTCCGGATAGACGATATCGGGATAGGCACCCCAAACGCCGGGCGCGTGGACGGGCACATTGGTGATGCCGAATTGCAGGTGCGACGATCCGGTGATCAGCGCTAGCTGGCCGGGCTGCGCGACGCCCAGCCCGATCATGCCGATCAGCGCGTCGGCGCCGCCCTGGACGATCTTGACCGAACGCGGCAGGCCGAGGGCTTCGGCCGCAGCCGCCGTCAACGTGCCGATGACCGCGCCGGGCGGAACGACACGGGCAGGCCACTTTTCAAGCAGCGCATCGAGGCCCAGAGCCCTGACAAGGCTCTCGGGCGCGCCGCCGCGGTCGGTCGAGTGATGCCAGCGCAGGCCGACATTGTTGAGGCTGGCCGCCCATTCTCCGGTCAGCTTGTAGGTCAGGAAATCCTGGTACTCGCAGATGCGGTGCGCGCGGTCGAATATCTCGGGCTCGTTGCGCTTGATCCACAGGGCCTTCGGGATCATCCACTCAGCCGAGACCGGCCCCTCACCGTTGCCGTTCAGCGCAAGCGCCGGATCGTCCGTGGCAAGCACCAGATCGGCTTCCTCGTTGGCGCGCACATCCATCCAGATCAGCGCCGGACGCAGCGCATCGCCGTTCTCGTCGAGCGCAACGACGCTGCAACAGGTCGTCGCATAGGCGATCGCCTCGATCGCGTCTGCGGGAACGCCGGCCTCGGCAATCGCCCCGCGCGATGCACTGACGAAATTGGCCCACCAGTCCGCCGGGTCCTGTTCGGCGCGGGCGCCGGCCGAAAACTTCGTCTCGTAAGGGACTGCCACGCTGCTCAGGCATGCGCCGTCAAGGTCATAGATGCGCGCACGCAGGCTTTCCGTGCCCCCGTCTGCCGTCAGAAAGTATGCCACGTCTTTCTCCTCCCGCCGTCCGGCGGGCACGCCGTTTCCGGTCAGCCCTGCCGAAATGCCTCCAATGCCTTGCCGGCATACATCACAGCCGGCCCGCCGCCCATCTCGATCGCCACTTCGAGCGCCTCGATCAGGGCCGCCTCCTCGGCGCCGTGGCGCCGCGCGCCATCGACATGATAGAGGATGCAATCCTCGCAGCCTTCGACGACCGAGATCGCCGTTGCGATCAGTTCCTTGTGGGCGGCACTGAACTGGCCGGGCTTCGTTGCCGCCTTGGCGACGCGCGCAAAGCCGTCGAACGTGTCCGGCGCGGCCTTGGCAAGAGCGCCCATGCGCGCCTTGGCGCGGCGCAGGGCTTCGTTGTGATCGGTCATGGGCGGTCTCCTGCGGTGAGAATGTCGAGTGTTTCGCGCAGCGCCTCGGCATGGGGCATATGGCCGGCACGCGGGAAGTGATGGACCGCGATGCGCGGCGAAAGGGCGGTTGCGTCCCGCCAGTCGAAAACGCGGTCGCGATGGCCGACGAGCACGCGCACCGGCATGCGGGCGGACAGGCGATCGAGGGCGCCGATAATGCTGACGGTCTGGCCCCTTGGTCCGATCATCTGACCAGCCAGTGTCCTGAGGCGACCGCGTTTTTGCACATCGAAGATGTCGGCGACCGCCGCATCGGACAGGGCAGCCGGCGCCTCGGAAAGCATGCGCAGCAGGTGCGCCACCTCGCCGGGGCTCGCCGGATCGGCCATGCCGTCGACGAAGTCGGCGTTGATCGACAGGCCTATGCCGGCCGGCGCAATCAGACTCAAAGACGAGACGGGAAACGTCTCGGCGAGTGCCATGGCGGGGATGGCGCCGAGCGAGTGGGCGACAAGGTGAAACGGCTGGTCGCCGAACAGCGCGCGGACGAAATCGGGAAGCGGCGCGGCGAGCGCGTCGATGTCCGGCGCTTCGCGTTCTGTCGCACCGTGACCGGGCAGGTCGATGGCGACGACATGGCGGTCGGCCTTGGTAAGGCCGTTGATGAGCGAAGCGAACGTGGTGCGGTCGCCGGCAAAGCCGTGGATCAGAAGGATCGGCGTGCCGGTCGCAGGGCCTTTTTCGATGTAGGCGATCCCGTTGGCAAACCGCAGATCGTCCGATCTGCCCTGCCCTGTGCGCGTAACGTCACGGGCCTCGATGCGGCCGCGCCGGCCCGAACCTGTGAGCGTGGCAAGATCGACACCTTGCCGGCGCGCCAGCCGGCGCGCGACCGGTGTCGCCCGTACGGGACCGGTGCCGTTGGCGGCGGACAGTGGCGGCACCGGCATTGCCGCGTCGGGTTTTTCGGGCAGTACGGACGTTTCGGCGCCTGTCGATGGCGCGACGGGCTCTTCTTCGGCCTCGTCGCCGTCATCGTTGCCCGTCCAGTCCGGACCGGCGCCGACATCGACCTTGGCAATCGGCGCGCCGACCTCGACCGTCTCGCCCACTTCCGCCAGCCTTTCGGTGAGCGTCCCCGCGCCGAGCGCCGGGAACTCGACCACCGTCTTGTCGGTCTCCACCTCGATCAGCGGATCGCCGCGCGCGAAACTGTCGCCCACATCGACCAGCCAGCCGACGATCTCGCCGCGTTCCATGGTCTCGCCGAGACGCGGCATGGTGAGGACGGCGCCGCTCATACCAGCATCTTCCGTGCGGTTTCAGCAACGAGATCGGCCGACGGGACGGACGCCGCCTCAAGGGCGGTGGAAACGGAAATGGGCACATCCTCGCCGGCGACGCGGATGACCGGATCGTGCAGGAAATCGAAGCATTCCTCGGTGATGCGCGCCGACAGTTCGGCGGCAACGCCGGCGGTCAACGGGCCTTCAGAGACGACCATCGCCCGGCCGATCGGCTCGACGGCAGCCCTGATCGTTTCGAAGTCGAGCGGGTTGAGCGTGCGCAGATCGATCACCGTCGCCTCGATGCCCTGCCCGGCCAGCGCTTCGGCGGCCTGCATGACATAATGGACCTGACGCGAATAGGTGACGATGACGAGATCGGAACCGGTCCGCCGCACGACCGCCCTGCCCCAATCGGGCGGCGGCGCGTCGAGATCGACCTCATCGGACATTGCATAAAGCGCCTTGTGTTCGATGAAGACGACCGGGTCGGGCTGGCGCAGCGCCTGCCGCAAAAGATGGTAGGCGTCATAGACAGTGCCCGGCATCACCAGCCGCAGCCCCGGCGTGTGCATCACGTATGCCTCAAGGCTCTGGCTGTGCTGGGCGCCGGCGGAGCGGCCGGTGCCGCCCTGGGTCCGCAACACCATCGGTACGCCGATCTGGCCGCCGAACATGTAGCGGATCTTGGCCGCCTGGTTGCAGAGCTGGTCCATCGTCATGCCGATGAAATCGACATACATGAGTTCGGCGACGGGGCGCATCCCGGCCATCGCCGCGCCGACCGCGGTGCCGACGATTGCCGGTTCGGAAATCGGCGTGTCGCGCAGCCGCTCGGGGCCGAACTCGTCGATCAGACCCTTGGTGACCCCGTAGGCGCCGCCATAGCGCCCGACTTCCTCGCCAATGACGAACACATCCTCGTCCTCGGTCATGGCGTCGTGCAGCGCCTTTCTGAGCGCGTCGCGGTAGGTCATTTGGGCCATGGCGTCAGTCCCTTGCGAGCACGCGGTCGATGCGGTCGGCCAGCGGTTCCGGCTCCGGCTCGCCGACGGCAAAAACATCGCGGAACATGGACGACAGAGGCGGCTCTTCCGACAGGTCGGCAAAATCGATGGTCGCGTCCATCTCGGCGGCGGCGGCCGCGTCGATGGCCTCCAGATCCGCTTCGTCATGGCCCGCCTCCAAAAGCGCCGCGCGGGCAAAGGCGATAGGGTCCTTCCTGCGGCCCTCCTCCTCCTCGCCGGGAGAGCGGTAGGGGCTCTTGTCCTTTCGGGCAT
The DNA here is from genome assembly GCF_965223445.1 of Oceaniradius stylonematis. Taxonomy (NCBI): domain Bacteria; kingdom Pseudomonadati; phylum Pseudomonadota; class Alphaproteobacteria; order Hyphomicrobiales; family Ahrensiaceae; genus Oceaniradius; species Oceaniradius stylonematis. The sequence continues at coordinate 2,771,678 of NZ_OZ244994.1, read as the reverse complement.
GACCGAAGAAGCGATAGCAATCGATGGCGAGAAAGCCCGGCGTTCCACCGCGCGCCGCATCGACGATGCGCTGGGCGGCATCGCGGACGGCAACGACATCCAGCCCGTCGACCGTCTCGCCATTGAGGCCGAAGGCGACGGCGCGCTCGTGCAATGCGGTCGCCTTGGTGGCCTGGTCGATGCGCGTGCCCATGCCGTATTGGTTGTTGATGCACACGAAGACGGTCGGCAGATCCCACAGCGCGGCCATGTTCATGCTCTCATACAAAATCCCCTGCTGCATGGCGCCGTCGCCGAAAAAGGCGATCGAGACGGCCCCGGTCCTGCGCTGTTGGGCCACAAGCGCGGCACCAACAACGGCGGGGATACCGCCGCCGACGATCGCGTTGGCGCCCAGATGGCCAAGCCCCATGTCCGCAATATGCATCGAGCCGCCCTTGCCGTGGCAATAGCCGGTCTGCTTGCCGGCGATCTCGGCCATCATGCGTTCCGGATCGGCGCCGCGCGCCAGGAAGATGCCGTGGCCGCGATGGTGCGTCGTGAAGGTGTCGCCATCCTTCATCGCCGCGCAGACTCCGACAGCGGCGGACTCCTCGCCGATCGACAGGTGCAGCATCGAACCGGCGCTCAGGCCGCGCACGAACAGTTCGCCGACGCGCTCCTCAAAGGTGCGCACGCGCCGCATCTGGCGGTACAGGCCGAGCAGGTCGGCGTTCGAGCCGGTGGCGATGTGCGGCTTGGGTGCGTTCATCGGAGCCTCGCAATCGGTGGCGGCCGCGCGTGACTTGAAACCGCACGCGCCGACAAGACGATTAGAACGCGCTTGTTACAAATGTCAACAACAGATACATTTGTACGAGACTTTCGCTTGATCGCCCCGAACGGGAGGATAATTTGCGCCCATGAGCCAGATGACCGAGGGCCAATTGATGAGTCGTGCCGCCTGGCTCTACTATGTCGGCGGCCTGAACCAGGAGCAGACGTCGGCGCGCCTGGGGCTGACGCGCGCCCGGGTGAACCGGCTGTTGCAGCAGGCCCGCGAGACGGGCCTGGTCGCGATCACGGTCGATCGCCGCGACCTGGGTCTGTTGCCGGTCGAGGATGCGATCCGCCGGGAGTATGGACTTGATCACTGCATCGCCACGCCGGCGCTGGGCCTGACGGCGGCGGATCGGGCGGAGAACGCCGCTCTTGCCGAATTTCCGCTGCGCGCGGTCGGCTCGGCGGCGGCGACGTTTCTGCGCGACGCGCTGGCGGCCAAACCCGATGCCGTCGTCGGCACGGGCTGGGGCCGGACGCTGGCGCAGATGGCGCGGCACATGGCCGGCGTCAGTGCGCCCAAGGCGCGCTTCATCAGCCTGATGGGCTCGCTGACCGCCAATTCGGCGTTCAATCCGTTCGAGGTTGTCCAGTCTCTGGCCCAGGCGACGGGCGCCGAGGGCTATTTCCTACCGGTGCCGTTCATCGCCGACAGCGCCGCGGACCGCGACGTGCTTCGCTCACAGAGGGCCGTCGTCACAACGCTCGAACTTGCCCGCTACGCCGATCTGGCGCTGATCAGTGTCGGCGAACTGACCGAGGCGTCGCTGCTGCGGCGTCAGGACATGATCAGCGCGGACGATCTGGCATCATTGCGCCGCGCGGGCGCTGTGGGCGATACGAACGGTATCTTCTTCGATGCCAGCGGACAGCCGGTCGACCATCCGCTCAATGCGCGGACGCTGGCGGTCGGCCTCGACGATCTGCGCCGCGCCGAGACGATGGTGCTTTCGTTCGGCATCGAAAAGATCGGGGCGACGCGCGCCCTGCTGAGAAGCGGTGTCGCCAAGGGGCTGATTATCGACGGCGACGCGGCGATGACGCTTGCCGAAGGGTTGCCTGGGGTCGAAGCCGCGCAGGAAACCTGAGCAGGCTTTTGCTCGCAACCGCCCAACATGGATGCCGCGTTTCAGGCGGCCGCGACGGAGGCCGAAGACGGATCGTGCGGCCCTCCCCGGTGGCGGAACCGCGCCGTCAGCGGATCGGCGTCGTAGTCGGCGACGAACCTGCCGCAACTGGCGGCAAGCCAGGCGACCCCGTCGATGATCGCGTCGGCCTTCTCGTCGGTCAGAAGGTAGCTGAGGTTGAGCCGGACCCAGCCGGGTTTTTCCAATTCATCGCCAGCGCCAATCCGTTCGAAGACATGTTCGGAGCGCGGCGCATCGATGCCGAGCAAGCGGTGACCGTAGGAGCCGGCGCATGCACATCCGCCGCGCGCCTGAATGCCGAGCACATCGCTGAGCATACGGGTGAAAAGCTGGTGATGGACGCGCTGCCCGTTCGGGCCGCTCACCCGGAACGAAAAGATCGGCAGCTGACCGTGCGTCGACGTGTTGCCGAGCAGTTCGAGCCCGGGCACGTCGCGCCATGCATCGATCGCCCTTTGCCTGAGTACCGCATTGCGCGCCGCGATCCGGTCGCAGCCGACGGCGTCGCGCGCGATCATCGCAAGCGCCGCGCGAATGTCGCCGATGACGTTGGGCGTGCCGGCTTCCTCCCGCGCTTCGACCGAGGGGCTATAGACATGATCCCACGGGGAAACGAACGTCACCGTGCCGCCGCCCGGCGCCGTCGGCGTCGTGCGCGCAACGATCGTGTCACGCACGACCATGACGCCCGACGCGCCGGGACCACCGATGAATTTGTGCGGCGAGAAGACGATGGCGTCCTTGGCACAATCGGCGGCCGGCGTCATGTCCATGTCGAGATAGGGGGCGCCGCAGGCATAATCCCAGATCGCCAGCGCGCCGTGCGCCTTCAAGAGCCGCGTGACCGGGTCGGTATCGGTCAGGATGCCGGTGACGTTGGAGGCGGCAGAAAAGCTGCCGACGATCAGATCGGCACCTTTTGCGGCGACAAGCTCGGCTTCGAGCATGGCGAGATCGATACCGCCGCCGGCCGCTTCGCCGATCTCGCCCACTTCGGCGCCGGACTCGCGCCACGGCAATATGTTGGAATGGTGTTCGTACGGACCGATCAGCACGACGATCCGCTCGCCCGACGCCACGCGCCGGCCGATATCGAGCAGCCCGACAATGCGGTTGATGCCGGAGGTCGCGCCGCTGCCGGTGAAGACGGTGTGGCAATCGGGGCCGGCATTGACGGCATCGGCAATCACCGCCCGCGCGGCGGCGCGCATCCGCGTCATTGCCTGCCCGCAATGGGACGCTTCGGTGTGGCTGTTGGCATAACAGGGAAGCACACGCCGCGTGACGAAGTCCTCGATCTGCGCCAGCGCGCGGCCCGAGGCGACATAATCCGCATAGAGCAGCGGTTTTTCGCCATAGGGGGTCTCGAACGCCATGCCGTCGCCGATCAGGCCGGCGCGCTGGATCTCGACCGGATCTCCGGCGGCAAGGCCGGCGCGGAATTCATCGAAAACGGACATCGGTTTCTCCAAAATGTGGTGATGGAGGGTATCCCGACCAAAGGCGATTTTTCTCCCTTTTTGACACGGAAATTATCCGTTCTATGATGATTTTGATAGGTTGGAAGGCATAATATGGATGAGATTGATATTCAACTGCTCGAGACGATGCAGAGACAGCCGGACCTGTCACAGCGCGATCTCGCCGATCGGGTCGGCCTGTCACAGAATGCCTGCTGGCGGCGCCTGAAGAAGCTCGAGGATGGCGGCATCATCAAGGGCCGGAGCCTGAAGCTGAACCGGGAGGCGCTCGGGCTCAGCCTCGTCGTTTTCACGATGATCCGGACGCGGAGCCATTCCGCGCAATGGCTGGAAACCTTCCGGCGGCATGTGTCCAACATCCCCGAGGTGACGGACTTCTTCCGCATCGGCGGCGATCAGGATTATCTCTTGAAGATCGTGGCGCGCGACATGGCCAGCTACGACCATGTCTACCAGCGCCTGATCGACAAGGTCGAACTGGATTCGGTCACCTCATACTTCACCATGGAGGCGATCATCGAAAATCGCGGCCTGCCCCTGCGCGCGGGGTGACACGCAATCGGCACCAGATCGTTCCGCCATCCGGCAGGCGCCGTCCAGATCGAAATCGATCACTCGCCGTAAGGCACCCAGACGTTCTTGACCTGGGTCGCCCGGTGCAGGAATGCGCGGCCATGGCCTTCGGGCTTTGTCCAGTCGCGCGCCATGCCGGGCTCGGTCCATGTCTGCTTGAGGTTGCCGGCCGAGCGCTGCTCCACCATCGCGATTCCATCGCGCGAGCCGAAGTACCACAGCCCGTCCACGCCATCATGATCGGCCAGCGTTGTGACCAGTTCGTCGCGTTCGCCGGTGACGATGTTGATCACCCCGCCGGGCACGTCCGAGGTTTCGAGCACTTGGTAAAGGTCGGTCGCGGCCAGCGGATGGGTCTGCGAGGGGATTGCAACGACGCGGTTGCCCATCGCCACCGCCGGCAGCACCAGAGAGACGAAGCCGAGCAGCGGAAACGGCGTCGGGCAGGCAATGCCCATCACGCCGAGCGGCTCGTGCATGGCGAGCGTGACATGGGCGCTTTTCGTCTGGTGCACCGCGCCGTCGAACTTGTCGGCCTGGGCGGCATACCAGAAGCAGCGCTGGATCGCGGTTTCGACCTCGGTTTTGGCTTTCGCCGGGCTCTGGCCGAAACTCTTGAGCCGGTCGGTGAACTCGTCCGCCCGCGCCGCCAGGTTCTCTGCCAGATAGTAGAGCACCTGCGCGCGGTTGTGGCCGGTCGCCGCGCCCCAGCCCACCGCCTTGTGCGCGGCTTCGACCGCATCGCGAATGTCCTTGCGGTTGCCATGGCCGGCAAGACCGATCGCCTCGCCCTTCGCATTGGTGACCGGATAGGAATAGCCGCCATCGGGCCGTTTCTGCTTGCCGCCGACATAGAGCTTCGCCGTCCGGTCGATGCCGACCACCACGCCGCCGAGCCCCGGCGCGGGCGGTATGGCCGCCGGCGCGTCGTCCGCCTTGGGTGGTTTGGGCGCGGGGAAGGACAGATATTCCATCATCCCTTCGCGGCCGCCCTCCCGTCCGAACCCGCTTTCGCGGTAGCCGCCGAAGCCGGCGCCCGCATCGAACACATTGGTGCAGTTGATCCAGACGACGCCGGCCTTGAGGTCGGCGGCAATGCCAAGGCACAGATTGACATTTTCCGACCAGATCGAGGCGGCCAGCCCATAGCGGGTGTTGTTGGCGAGCGCGATCGCGTCGGCAGGCGTGCGGAAGGTGGTCAGCGTCGCCACAGGTCCGAAAATCTCTTCGGTCGCCAGCGTCGAGGCCGGTTCCACGCCGGTCGCCAGCGTCGGCGGGTAGAAGCAGCCGTCGGGCGCTTCGCCCTGATAGAGGTCGGCGCCCTCCGCGACGCCCTTGGCCATCAGTTCCTCGATCCGCGCCAGTTGCACCGGATGGACGATGGCGCCGACATCTGTCGACTTGTCGAGCGGGTCGCCGACCCGAAGCGCGGCCATGCGCTGCCTGAGCAGCGCGCCGAACCGTTCGGCAACGCTTTCGGCGACGAGGATGCGCGCGCCGGCGCAGCAGACCTGACCCTGGTTGAACCAGATCGCATCGACCACGCCCTCGACGGCGGCGTCCAGATCGGCGTCGGCGAAGACGATGAACGGGCTCTTGCCGCCCAGTTCCAGCGTCAGCTTCTTGCCGGACCCGGCCGTCTCGCGGCGGATCAGCCGGCCGACATCGGTCGAGCCGGTGAAGGCGAGCTTGTCGATGCCCTCATGGGCAACGATCGCGGCGCCGGTCGCGCCGTCGCCCGTGACGATGTTGACGACGCCCCTGGGCAGGCCGACCTCGTCGCAGATTTTCGCGAAAGCCAGCGCCGTCAGCGGCGTGTATTCGGCCGGCTTGAGGACGACCGTGTTGCCGGCGGCGAGCGCCGGCGCGATCTTCCAGGCCAGCATCAGAAGCGGGAAGTTCCACGGGATGATCTGGCCGCAGACGCCCACCGGTTTGGCGTCTGAAAACTCGGTCTCTGCGATTTCGGCCCAGCCGGCATGGTGATAGAAATGGCGCGCCACCAGCGGCACGTCGATGTCGCGCGCCTCGCGGATCGGCTTGCCATTGTCGATGGTTTCAAGAACCGCCAGGAAGCGGGCGTGCTGCTGGATGCGCCGGGCGAGCGCGTAGAGCCAGCGGGCACGCTTATGGCCGGACAGGCCGGCCCACCTGCCCTGTGCGCCGCGTGCGGCCTTCACCGCCGCGTCGACGTCGGCGGCGGTGCCCTGCGTGACGTGCGCGATCGTTTCGCCCGTCGCCGGATTAGAGACCGCGAACGTGTCACCCGGTCTGGTGAAGCGGCCGTCGATGAAATGGCCGAAACCGGCCTCATGCCCGGCCAGCCAGTCCTCGACGATATCGGCGCTTTCGGGCGCCGGGCCATAGTCCATGGTGTCGATCAGGTCTGCGATGGAAGTCATCGGGGCGTCCTCAGGCGATGGCGTGGCGGTGGCTGGCGGCATAGCGCCCGGTAACATGGTGCTCGAGCTGACGTTCGATGTCGGCCAGCATGGACGAGGCGCCGAGGCGGAACAGGTCGGGCCTCAGCCAGTCATTGCCGAGCTCTTCCTTCATCAGGATCTGCCAGGCGAGCGCGTCCTTGGCGGTCTTCATCCCGCCGGCAGGCTTGAAGCCGACCCGGTGTCCGGTCTCCATGCCATAGTCGCGCAGGGCGCGGACCATGATCAGGCTGACCGGCAGCGTTGCGTTGACCCCTTCCTTGCCGGTCGATGTCTTGATGAAGTCGGCGCCGGCCTGCATCGCCACCATCGAAGCGGCATAGACGTTGCGATAGGTTTCGAGTTCGCCGGTGGCGAGGATCGCCTTCAGATGCGAATGCCCGCACGCCTCGCGCATCTGCGCGATCTCGTCATAGAGCGCGTTCCATTCGCGCTTGAGGACATGTTCGCGCGTGATGACGATGTCGATCTCGTCGGCGCCTTCCTCGACCGCATAGCGGATCTCGGCGAGCCGGATCGGCAGCGGCGTCAGGCCCGCGGGAAAGCCGGTGGCGACGGAAGCGACGGGAATGTCCGTGCCCTCAAGCGCGGCGACCGCATGCGGCACCATGGTCGGGTAGACGCAGACCGCGCCCGTCGTCAGGCCCATCCCGGCGATGCCGAGGCCCTCCAGGATGCGCGGGGCGAGCGGCTGTCGCGCCTTTGCGCAAAGCCGGTGGACGCGACCCTCCGTGTCGTCGCCCGAGAGCGTCGTCAGGTCGATGCAACGGATTGCGTTGACCAGCCACGCCGCCTGGTTGGCCTTCTTGACCGAGCGCCGTGCGGTGAGGCTGGCGGCGCGCCGTTCGGCGGCCGAGCGGTTCACGGCGTGACCCTCGAACATCTCAGGCGCCAGCGCGATGCCCGGATTACGCATCCGGTTGTGATCGGCCGTTGGTGGCACCGGGTCGAACACGGTCTGCGAATGGGCCGCAGTTGCAGCGTCAGCGGTCATGGGCATGCTCCAATGCATAGGTGGCAGTCGCGGCGTCGGTGATCAACACGCTGAAAAGCCTTGCACGCAGTGCACCGACGACGACTTGAAATTTCTCGGCCCCCGCAGCAACGCAGATCGCGCGATCGCGCGTTTTCAGGTCCGACAGCGGCAGGCCGATCGTGCGCCCGTCGATTCCGGCGTCGACGATCTCGCCGGTGCGGTCGATGAAACGGCCGACAATGTCGCCCACCGCACCTTTGGCGCGCAGGCTGTCGTATTCATGTTCGAGCAGGTTGCCGGAGTTCAACAGCGCCGAATCCCCATTCAACGCTCCAAGCGAGAAACAGATCGCCTCGACCGATCGCGCGCGGCGCAGCACATCGGCGACGATCCGGTCACGCTCGAGCACCTGGCGGGTTTCGGGCTGGCCGACAATGGCCGGCACGGGCAGCGGGATGAACCGGCCATCGCCCTTGCGCGCGAAGGTCTCGGCCACATCGTTCTGATGCTGATCGCCGGGGATGGGCGCGACGGCACCATTGATCTGCACGACGTCGACGCCGGCAGCCCACCCGTCCGGCAGCCAGTGCGCAACGGCAGCCATCGTCCGACCCCAGGACACGCCGAACGTCGTCGGCCTTGGTTTGAGCGCAGCCAGATACTGGCCGGCAGCCTTGGCCAAACCTTCAAGTCCACCGGAGCCGTCCACATTGTCGGGAAGGACCACCGCATCGGCGAGCCCGAACATGGTGACCAGAGCCGTTTCCAGATTCGGGCACCGGTCGCTGCGCGGCACGATTTCGATCCGCACGACGCCCAGATCGCGCGCCTCTTGCAGCAGGCGGCTGACCTGCCAGCGGTTAAGGCCGGTGCGCGATGCGATATCGGTGTGCGTCAGGTCCTGCTGATAAGCCATCCGCGCGACCTGAACCATCAGCTGGTCGCGTCCCTCATCCACCGGGAGGCGATTGGCGGAGCGCGCCTGCTCATTGCTCACGCAATCGTCCTCGCAGCTTACAACGCAAGAGATAACAAAACTGTCTCGGCATCTTCGTCATACGCCTTGGTCTTCCCGAAACTCCGGCGCGCGGGGCGATGGCCGGTCGTTTCCCAAACCAAATATCACATCTGTGATATTTGGCAACAGATGTGATGGATTGATCGAACCTTGCCCTTGAGTGCGGTCCGGAACTGGTTGCGTGACCATGCGGGCAGCAATGGCAAGGTCGTCACTCGGAAACACCGAATGCGATGTCGCCGCCAAAGGCACCGCACGGCGATTTGATGTTGCGAAAACTACCGGACGCAGTTGCCGAACCACCCGGAGTCAAAACGGTTTAAAGAGCTGTTGAGACCGGCCTCCAACGCGAAACAGCGAAACATTCGCACGATCCTGGACTCATTGCCGACGTACGGAACGCATTTTTATTATTAAAAAGCAGTACATTATTGTTTATCGAGTTGATTTGTGCTAGCAAGCTGAAAACGCATAGCGCTCTATTTGTTTTCAAAATTTGAACCTGACCTGGGGAGGTGGCAATGGCTGATCTGCCGGCTGACTTGCGAACTATTGTTGCGCTGAAATCTTGGGAAGACCCCAAGTTTGCAGCCGAATTGAAAGAAAATCCGAAAGGCGCCGTCGAAGGATTGGCCAAGTCGCTCGGGCTTGACGTGAGCGACGTCAATTTCAAGGTCGTCGACGAGGCTTCGGACGAGTATCTTCTCGTCATTCCCGACAATCCGATGGGCGCCAGCCCCGCCGAGATGCGATCGAAGAACTCCGAGGCGGTGATGCTGCGCGGCGGCGGAACCGTAAATTCCTACACCGCCGATTGCGGCTGCGGCAATTCCTACACCGGCGGCTGCTCTTGCGGCAGCGTTTTCGGAACGCCCTGCCTCGCATGCGCAACGGTCCTTCTTTGCTGACGCTCAGGGCTCGACATCCAACCCACTGATTGCAACGCCGGCGGGCAGGTCGATGCGGCCAGCATCGGACCCGCCGGCACCGGGCGTTTGCTTTACCCATGACGATCCGCGTTCCGTTCAGCGTGCTCGGACCTTCCGAGCGGATCTCGGCGGCTGCCCGTGACCTCGGCGAGCCGACTGAAAGCCAGATCGATCGCTTCAGGTGGTGGCAGGACACGTTCTTTGCCAACACGCCACTCTCGATCGATGACTGGTTCCGGGTCGGCGGCGCCTCTTCCGATCGCTTCGCGGCCAGCATCGACCTTGATGGCGAGGTCGCACTGGACACAAGCCGATTCGCCTGGGCCGATACTTATGACCGCCTGCGTGGCGTCAGCGACCATCGGGATCCTGCCGCGGCCGTCGATTTCTCCCACGCGATTCTGCCCGTCTTGAAAGACGCGACCGCGACGGTCGGGACTTCGGGAATTCTCGACGGCTTCCCCCATCGCGATGCGCTTCTGAAGTCGTTCGTTGAGTATCTGGCAAGGCGCCTGCAACCTGCGGCCTTTCCGGCGATCGGGCTCGCGCTGCACTTTGCCAAATTGACGGGGCGCGTGTCGGCGAGATCAGACAAGGCCGCGATGGAAGAGTTCATCGCCGGCCTTCAGTCCGGCCCCGACCGCAAGGCCCTGCTGCAGAACTTTCCGCTCACCGATCGGATGCTGGCCCAGATATCGGCCTTGTCGGTCGACATGCTCGGCGAATTGACGGGCCGTCTCGAGCACGATGCGCCGCAATTGCGCGCTGTGTTCGGCGTCGAGACCGAGGCGCTGTCCGGCATCGATTTCGGCCTCGGCGACCCGCACGCCGGCGGGCGATGCGTCTGCAAGCTGTCGTTCGGCGATCGCCAGATCATGTACAAGCCGAAGTCACTGGCGTCGGACGTGCAGTTTGCGGCGGTTCTCGACAGTCTCAACCCCCATCTTACGAAATCGCTGCGCCACTTCCGGGTTCTGGACCGGACGGCCTATGGCTGGGCCGAGGTGGTGCATTTTGAGCCGTGCTCCAAACCGCAGGAGATCGACGACTATTACGAGCGGCTCGGCGCGATCCTCGCCATTCACTACGCCCTTGGCGCAACCGATGTGCATTTCGAGAACCTGATCGCCTGCGCTGACACGCCGATCGTCGTGGACACCGAAACGATCATCCAAAGACCGCCGCCACGGCCAGCCGACGAAGACTGGGCCTACTGGAACTGGCACCATATCATGTCCCGCCATGCGACCGTGCTCGGCGTCGGCCTGCTGCCCGATCTGGCGGTCACGCCGGAGGGCGAGGTCTATGACCTCAGCGGAGCCGGCAGCGTCGGCAGCCAGGCCACCCCGTTCCAGCAGCCCCAGTTCGACGGTTTCGACGACGGCTCGCCCGGCATCTCCTACCGCCCGGCAACATTGGAGGCCAAGGAGAACATGCCCGTGCTCGACGGGGCGCAGAAGGCCGTGGTCGATCATGGACCGGCCTTCTTGCGGGGTTTCGAGAACGGCTATCGGGCGCTGCTGCGCGGCCGTTCGGCGCTGATGGCGGACGATGGTCCGTTGGCACGGTTGGCCCGGGTCGGCATGCGCTGGGTCGCGCGCCCGACCGTCGAATATGCGCTGACGCTGCGGGAATCGTTCCACCCCACCTGCATGCGCGACGGGTATGAGCGCGATGTCTGCTTTGCCAAACTGCTCGACAGCGTCCGCGCCGCGCCCGGCCTGCGCAAGCTGGTGCCGTTCGAAGTCAGGGATCTCTGGCAGGCGGACATCCCGTATTTCAAGTCGGACGGCAACGGGCGGGTCCTTCTGGACGCTTTCGGCAAAGAGGTCGACGCGGCCTACTTCGACACGGACCAACCGGCATTCGTGCGCGAGAGAATGGCGCGATTGTCGCCCGAAGATCTGTCGCGCCAGAAGGCCATCATCGCCGGTGCCATCGGCGCGAGGCAGACGATCGGCGGTCCCGAACAACCCTCCGGCACGATCGAAGGGGAGCGGCGCGATCCCCAGCGGTCCGACATCGTGGACTTGCTGGCGGCCGTGGAGCGCGATCTGACCGAAAGCACACTGGTCATGGACGGCAAGCCCACCTGGTTCGCGCCCGTGCAACGCGGCATGATGAACTATTCCTACGATGCCATCGACCGGTCGCTCTACAGCGGCCTTGCGGGGATCGGGCTCTTCTATGCCGAATATGCGCGTCATGCCGGAGCGGAAAGTTCGTGCCGCGATTTGGCGACAAGCATCTTCGACACGTTGTGCGACGGCCTGCAGACCGCTCCGCCGTACCAGAACCTGTCGGCTTTCGAAGGCGTCGCCGGCGCCGTCTATTCGGTCGCGCGAATGGCGCGATGCCTTGATCTGCGGCCGCGCGGCTTGACGGCCGGGCTCGAAGCCATCCGCGACGGGCTCGACACGGTCGGGCAGTCCGACGTGATATCGGGGACCGCCGGTATCATCCTGACCATGCGCTGCCTGCTCGACACGACGCATGCCGATCCGGCCTACGAGATCATCCGCCTTTGCGCGGAACAACTGGTCAGGGACGCAAACCGCAACGCAGGCACGGCAAGCTGGCCCAGCGGCCCAGACAAGCTGCATCTGAGCGGTTATGCCCATGGCGCGGGCGGCATCGCCGCGGCCCTCAAAGTCGCTGGCGACGTGCTGGACGACGAGGGCCTGCATGAACTGGCCAGGGAGGCCATTGCCTTCGAGAACCGGACATTCGACCGCGCACGGCAGAACTGGCAGGACCAGCGGCCGGACGTGAACATCTCTACCGCCTGGTGCCATGGCGCGATCGGGATCGCCCTGTCGCGCCTGGCACTTCGTGATGTGCTTTCGCCGGACGTCTTTCAGGCCGATCTGGAGCGGGCGCTGGCGGCCATCGCAGACAATGGCGCGGGAGGCAGCCACTGCCTGTGTCATGGATCGATCGGCAATGCGATCGTGCTCGACCGTTGCGGCGAGCGGGGGCAGGCCCTGGCGGCTGCACTGATATCCCAAACGATCGCGCAATATCGCCAAGATGGCCGCTGGCGTTGCGGCGTCGGTGGCCACATGCAAACGCCGGGTCTGATGCTCGGCAAGGCCGGCATCGGCATGGGGCTGATCGAGCATCTGCGCGGCGGCGGCGGTCCCTCGACCCTTCTGCTGGAAGCCTGACCCGACACTCGGCAGCCCGGCGGACTGCGGTGGCGCACAACCATCCGGGCCGTGCGCCCTGCCCCGCAATCGGGCTCCGATCCCGCCATTCCACCCCGCCCAACGCACGGGTCGCCGATATTGGAGAAACACGGCAAGACGCCGGCCTTCAGTGCCGGCCGGCGAGGTGACGGCCGGACAAAGCGCCATCGGTACATTCTGCGTGCCTGAAACTGTCTGGAGCGATACAACCGGATACGACCATGGCGCGATATACTAAAAGAAAACTGAAAAAGTGTCTTTTTTCATCGCATAATTATGAGACTAGGTTGACTCTATTTACGCATTCAATAACATCTGAGACCAGTATCAGAGATTAATATTTAAACTTACAAGTCAAATAGTTGCATCAGGCCCTGTCATGAAGGGCGGGACGGCACGATAAATGATGGCAAGCCTCCGGACCGCAAGCCAAAGCGCCGATTATGTCATGCTCCAGCGAGCCCGTGACGCGCTCATGGGCAGCGACGACGTCCGGAGCGGCCGAGGTCCGTCCATGTTCGACCCCGACGTCGTCTCGTTCGCGCACGGAGAAGGCGTCCGCCGCCCCTATCCCGAGGCGATATCGGCAATGATGCGCGCACTGGCCGATCCCGAAAGCATGCCGCTGGAAAACTACATGTTCCTGCAGCGGTTCACCGAGCTCGAAGAGGCGGTCGCCGCCGAGATGTCGGCGATCGGCGTGCCGGGCGCGCACGCGGCCAATGTCGCGTTCGACGCGGGAACGACACGGCTGATCATCGCCGCGCTCGAACTGATGACTGAGCCGGGCGACACGGTCGTGACCTTTTCGGGCCACTATCATCCGCTCGCCTCCTGGTGCGCCTATCGCAATCTCGACCTGCACGTGGTTCCCACCAGCGCCGAGGAAGGACATCGGCCGTCGGCGGCGCGGCTTGAAGCGCATCTTTCGGCACTGTCTGCGGCAAGGCCGCCGGTCCTGGTCCTGTTCAATCCGTCGATGACCGGCGCCATTTGCGACCGGGGCGAGATCGAAATGATCGGCGCGCTGATCGCACGTCACGAGATGTGGGCCATCGAGGATGCGCTGTTCGCCAACTGCACGTTCGGCAAGGGCGCAAACCCGCAGCGATTGGCGGCAACATCGGCGGCAGACCGTGTTTTGACGGTCGCCGGCGCCAGCAAGCTTCATGGCCTGGCCAATCTGCGGATCGGCTGGGGCTGCGGCGCATCGGCGCTCATCAAACCCTTGCGCGACTACATCACCGCCAGTTCGGCATCGCTGCCGCATCTGGTCAAGGTCGCAGCGCTGGCCTCGCTTCGGGCTCCCGGCGGCTTCCGTTCACAGAACGTGCGTGAGATCGGCAGGCGGCTGCAACAGGTTGCGAAAATCGTCGGCCAGATGGACACCCGGCTGCGGACCCTGACGGGCCATCGGGCTCCGCTTCTTGCGGTGGACCACATGCCGGAGGCAGGACACTCGATCCTTCTGGACTTCGGCGGCTTTGTCGATGCGGCCCGCCGGAACGGGCTTCGTTTTTCCGACAGCGCCGATCTGGCCCGCTGGTTCCTGGACAGTTGCAAGGTCGCCTTTTCCCCGGCCCAATCGCACGGGTTCGACGGCTTCCGCCTGCGCGTGAATGTCGCCTCCGTCGGCACGTCGTTCACCTACACGGCCTCGCGCGCGCTGGAAGCCGATTGGGACGATCAATGGTCGCCGGCGCATGAAGCATCCTTCGAAAAGGGTTTTGCCGAAGGCCGGAGCATCATCGACAAGGCCATGACGGACCGGGTCGAGCCGGCCATGGCCCGGGCGCTCACAATCCCGCCGCCAAGCCGACGCCGTTCGTTGAACGGAACGAGGCCGCACGCCGTCAATGGACTCCAAGAAGCGGTCGGGGGCTGCGATGCGGTTCTGATGGATGTCTGGGGCGTTCTGACCGATGGCGAGAAAGCGTTCGAGCCCGGCGTTTCGGCACTGAACCGCCTGATCGAGACGGGCCGGCCCGTGATGCTTTTGTCCAACACCTCCCGGCGCGGAAACGACCTTGCCGAAAAGCTTTCAAGGCTGGGCATTCCGCCGACAAGCTACACCGCGATCATCACCGGCGGCGATCTGGCCTTTGACTGCGCGGTGACGCGGAAGGTCGGCGGTCGCGCATTTGGCGACAAGGTTCTTCTTGTGGGCGAACAACCGGGAGGACACTGGGCCGAAGAGGCCGGCCTCGTCGTCGTCGAGGATGTCGAAGCGGCCGATGTTCTGCTCGGAATGGGCATTCTGAACGAGGCCGGTATCAGCGAGAGCCATCTGGACATATTGCGACGTGCCGCCGGGCGGGGTCTGCCGTTCCTGATCAGCAATGCCGACGCCCGCGTGCGTCTCGGCGACCAGATCCGCATCGGCGCCGGCGCACTGGCGCCCCATTACCGCGCGGCCGGCGGAGAGCCCCACCTGTTCGGAAAGCCGCACGGCACGATCTTTGCGGCCGCCATTGCCCATCTTTCCGCGGCGTTCGCGTCCAGGACATTTTCTCCGGAACGGTTGCTGATGGTCGGGGACTCTCTTGCGACCGATATCGGCGGTGCCGCGGCATTCGGTGCGCGCACACTGCTGGTAACCGCGACCGGCATTCACGGGGCCGCATTGCACAAGGGACCCGATGGCGCACTGTGCGACGAAGCGCTGGCACGGCTGTGCGACGAGCATGCCGCGGTGCCCGATGCAACACTGGCGGACATGAGATGGTGACGGCCCCGCGCAAGACGATCCTGGTGCTCGGCGCCGGCGTCATCGGCGGCAATGTGGCCGACCTTCTCACCCGCATGGACGACCGCTTCCGGGTCATCCTCGCCGCGCGCGATGCCGCGCGGGTCGGCGAACGGGCAAACCTGGCGATCACGGTTGCGCTGAATCTTGGCTTCGAGCCGCAGTTGGAGTGGCGCAGCGTCGATGTGACGGACTTGGACGCGACCGCATCGCTGATTGCGGAAACGGCGCCGGATCTGATCGTGAACGCGACAAGCCTGCAGACGTTCTGGGCGATATCGCTGCTGCCCGGGGACATCCACAAGCGCCTGGAACGCGCCAAGATCGGCCCCTGGCTGCCCAATCATCTGGCGACGACCCGTGCCGTCATGCGCGCCGTCGCCGACAGCGGAACCGCCGCGCCCGTCGTCAACGGCTCGTTTCCGGACGGCGTCAATCCGGCGCTCGCGACGGTCGGTCTCGCGCCGCTTGTCGGCGGCGGAAACATCGCCAACCTGATACCGACGCTCGAGCGCGCCTGCGCCGAAATGCTCGGCGTCGACCGGCGGGAGCTGACGCTGCGCTTTGCGGCCCATCACGTGGCCTGCAACGCGATCTCGAGCACCGGCAAACCCGATCCGGCGCCCTATGCGCTGAGCGTCAGGCACGGAGGCCGCGAAGTGGCCGACGAAATCGACCAGGAAGCGCTCTTTGCCAGCGTGGTGGGCAAGTTCAAGCGCGTCCGGGGCGTTGCAGGACAGGTGGTGGCTTCGTCGGGTATCGCAGCGGTCGCGGCAGCGCTGCTGGACGACGAGCAAACGCACCGGATCCACGTTCCCGGGCCAAACGGGCTTGCCGGCGGATATCCGGCCCATGTCGGCAGTGAGGGTGTCGCGCTCGATTGCGCCGGCGGCTTCGACCAGGACAAGGCGGTCGCGGTCAACACACAAGGCGCCCATGTCGAGGGCATCGAGGACATACGTCCCGACGGGACCATCGTCTTTGCCGAGGAGGAGATGTCCGTATTGACCGAAACCTTCGGCTATCGATGCCGCGAAATGCACGTCGATGACGTCGATGCGGCCGCCGCCGACTTGCAGGCCCGCTACCGCTCCTTTGCCAGTGAGTTGATGCAGTGAACCAGATACGCAGCGCGCCCGATCCGACGAGCGTCGTCACACTCAACAAGCTTGGCCGCACCACGACGCGGCTCAACGAGATCAATCAACGTTTCGTCGACGCTTCGCGCGACGCGAAACGGCCGGTGCTGGACATTGGCTGCGCCATGGGCGTCGCAGCGCTGGCCGCCCTCGAAACCGGTGCCACCGTGCATGCAAACGATGTCGACGACGAGCATCTGCGCCTGGTCCGGGAAAACGCGCCCGCCGCTTCGCGAGACCGGCTGGTCACCGTCCCGGGCCGCTTCCCCGGCGACCTGCACTACCAGGCTGCCGCATTTGACGTCATCCATGCGTCTAACCTGTTGAACTTTTTGACTGGCCAAGACATCGAAAACGGCTTCGCCGCCATTGCGCGCTGGCTGGCGCCGGGCGGTCTGTTTCTGTCGATATCGGGCTCTCCCTATGCCGGCAACGTTCGCGGCTTCATCCCGGCCTATGAAGCGGCCGTCGCCGCCGGTGCCGAATGGCCCGGCGAATGCGAAGACCTGCCCTCCTATTCAAACGATCCGACTGTCAGCGAACTGCCGCGCTTTCTGCACCTGCTCGATCCGGCGGTGCTCGCGCGATCCGCGCGGCGCGCCGGGCTGACGGTCGAACAGGCGGCGTTCTTCAACCGGCGCGGTACGCCGGACTACATCCGTCTGGACGGCCGCGAAAACGTCATATTGGTCGCGCGCAAGCCCGCCTGAGACGAACGGAGGATCTCAATTGCATCTGTAGCTCAACCGGATACGCGGCTGGAACGGGAAACCCGGAAACTTCGGCTCGCTGATCGTGATTCACCAGGGCATCGTCACGAGAAAGCGGTTCGTATGCGGAACGGCGCCTCCTACGGCTCAAGAGCACCAGCT
Organism: Oceaniradius stylonematis; assembly: GCF_965223445.1. NCBI lineage: Bacteria > Pseudomonadati > Pseudomonadota > Alphaproteobacteria > Hyphomicrobiales > Ahrensiaceae > Oceaniradius > Oceaniradius stylonematis. Next base: position 2,754,348 of record NZ_OZ244994.1, on the reverse strand, counting down.
TTGGGGGCTGGAAGGTGCGGGTTCGAGTCCCGTCAGATGCGCCAAACAAACATCTGCCATTGCCGCGGCGGCGCCGGTGAGCGCCAGCGCCGTTCCGGCGGCAACACAATCCGACCCGGATAAGAAAGGAGGTGATTACAAATGGCCAAAGTTCCAGCTTTCAACAAAGCTCCAGCGATCGAAGAGATCCGGGCGACGCTCTCTCGAGCAAGCTCGCGCCTCTCGGCGGTTTCGGCGCCACTGGCTAGCCAGTCGGTTCCAGCCGCGGGATTGCCAGTGGCAGGATTGCCACCTGCGGGAATGCCACCTGAAGGCATGCCACCCGCAGGGATGCCACCGCTCAAGGCGGTGCCACTGGCCGATCTCAAGGACGTCGGCGTTCCAGCTGCGCAACCATTCGCACGCGATGCGATGCCAGTTGCCAGCGCTGCGCCAATCGTCTCGAGAGCGCTGGCCAGCCTCGATGCGGTTCCAGCGCGCTAAGCGCGGTGCCGACATGAGGCCCTGACCGACATCCTGGAAAACGGATGAGGATGCCCTGGAGTGATGCCCTGGACAGATGCCCTGGAACAAAGATGCCCTGGATAGGCCGCGGCGATGTCCGCGGCCTTCTTACTCCCGCCAACCGAGCGCGGCGACGCCGCGCAACAGCACACGCCGCAAAAGCGCGTCGCCCTCGACATCGGCATAAAGCGCGTCGCCCTCGGCATCGGCATCGGGCGCCAGGCGCTCGTCGGCGAGCCGGATGAGCTGACGGACCAGAAGTTTGGGTTCGGCCTTCAAGGCGGCGGTCTCGGTCATGCGTGCGATGCGCTCGTTCTGGAAAGCGAGGAAGCGGACTTTCGGCGTGATCGCATCAACGCCGTTCGCATTGTTGGTTGCGGCGATGGCCCGCGCGATCCGCAACCCCGGATTCAGGTCCTGATCGAGCAAGGCGTCAGGCGAAATGTCGATGCTGTCCTCCAGATCGGCTTCGAGCATCGGTGCCATGACGGCGGCGCGCGCCATGGCGACCGCTTCCTGCGGATCGCCATAAAAGCCCGACCGGGTCAGGACGGCGTCCACCTCATCGCAAAGATCGTCCAGCAAAAGCACCGAGCCTGAACTTGACTTCATGTCCGAGCCTTCGAGGCGAACCAGCTGGTGGGGCACGATCCGGTAGCGTGATGGAAAACCGGTTTGTCGCATGTTTTCCAATGCATCGAGCCGGATTTCGGTGCTCGTGCGCCACTCCTGGCCCATCACATGGACGACAGGATCGGCATCGCTGAACCCGTCGCGCAAACCGTCCCAAAGGGCCAGAGCGCGCAGATGTTCGGTGGGAAAGCCATCGGAGCGCGAAAGCGGGCAGCGGGCGTAATCGGCGCGACCGGTTTCCAGCACGGCGGCGCCTGAGGCCTCGCGAAAGGCCAGCCCCGCCGCGGCCAGCCTGCCGATCGTCGCGTCGGCGCCGGACACGGCATCCGATTCGTAGACAAGCCGCTCAAAACCGATTCCGAGCCGCGCCAGCGTCGCCTCCTGCTCCCGGACCACGCGTTCGATCACCGATTTCCACAGCGCGCGAAGGTCGGGATCATGGGCACGCCAGCGATCGAGCACCATGTCGGCCTCGTCATCGTGCCGCGCGACTTCACGGGCGATCGGCGCGTCGGCCTCCGCCTGGCCATCCGTCGATACCTGAGCGTCGCGCACATAGGTCGCATAGAGTTCGCCAAGGCGCGGGGCCAACGGCCCCGGGGCTGCGAGCGCTGGCCCGGCGCCAGCCGCCATCAGACCCGCCAGTGCCTCGGCAACATTGCGCCCGATGTCGCAGACAACGCTTTGGCATTCCACCTCGGCGCCGAGCGAACGCCAGAGGGCGGCAATGGCACCGCCTATGGCCGCATTGCGAAGATGGCCGACATGGAGCGCCTTGTTGGCATTGGGATCGCAAAAGCACACAACGACGCGGCGCGCGGCATGGGCGCCGGAGGCACGATCGCCACGGGCGTGTCTGTCGAGCAATTCCGATACGAAAGCGTCGGTGAAGCGTATGGCGAGCTTCTGCCTTGCAAGCCGTGCCGTCTCGACCTGCGGGCTCGCCGACAGATCCCGGACAAGTCCCTCGCCCGCGCTCTTGTCGATCTTCGACTTGACGAACACGCTGACATCGAACGGGCCGGCGGCGCCGCGGCGGAAGTCGGTCTGCAGGGCAACCGGGCCCAAGCGGGCGCGCACCTCGGATTCGACGGTATCGAGCAGGCGGCCATCTTCGGGAACGATCTCGATTGCTGCCATGCCGCACCGGTCTTCTTCCATAGCCTTTGCCGGCAGGTCCTGTTTCGAAAAACGCCGACGAGCCTGCAATCTTGGGATGTATTTTGATCAATACAATCCTTGATTGCAAATCCGATGATCGACGCCGGGGATGGGCCGTCTCTCGGGGGCATCAGGCGCAGGCCGGAGGCTGTCTCACACGCAGAAGGAACGCGAGACAATCCGACCGTGCCCGATCCGAATGGCCTTTTCGGGCCGGCACTTGCACAGTCGGTCACTGACACATGTCCGATCGCGTCAACCAAGCGTCGGAATGGCGAATTGAGGCGCGTTGGCTGCATTGGTCGGCCAGCGCGTCGTCGTGGTCTTCATGCGCGTGTAGAAGCGGATGCCTTCCATGCCGTGCATGTTGTGGTCGCTGAAGTTGGACGCCTTCCAGCCGCCGAAGGAATGAAACGCCATCGGGACGGGGATAGGCACGTTGACGCCCACCATGCCGACCTCAATGTCCTGGCTGAACCGGCGCGCCGTATTGCCGTTGGAGGTGAAAACCGCCGTTCCGTTGGCATAATCGTGGCGATCGATCAGCGCGATCGCCTCTTCATACGATGGCCGCCGGACGACCGACAGAACCGGACCGAAAATCTCGTCCTTCCACACGTCCATGTCCGGCGTGACATGATCGAGAAGCGTCGCCCCCATGAAGAACCCGTTCTCGTAACCCTGCCGGTCCTGGCGGAAGTCGCGGCCATCGGTGACGATCCTGGCGCCCTCCTCCTCGCCGCGCCCGACATAGCCGCGAACCCGGTCCAGATGTTCAGCTGTGATCAGCGGCCCCATCTCGGAGGACGGGTCGCTGCCCGGGCCGATCTTGAGCGCCTCGATCTTGGGTACGAGACGCTCGATCAGAGCGTCGGCGACGGCATCGGTGACCGGAACGGCAACAGAGATCGCCATGCAGCGCTCGCCGGCGGAGCCGAAGGCAGCGCCCATCAACGCGTCGGCGGTCATGTCCATGTCGGCGTCCGGCATGATCACGGCATGGTTCTTGGCGCCGCCAAGCGCCTGGACGCGCTTGCCATTGGCCATCGCCGTGCGGTGGATGTACTCCGCAACCGGCGTCGAGCCGACAAAGCTGACCGCGCGCACATCGGGATGATGCAGCAGCGCATCGACGGCCTGCTTGTCGCCCTGCACGACATTGAAGACACCATCCGGCAGACCGCATTCGGCCAGCCACGCCGCCAGCTTCAGCGCCGGGGACGGCACCCGTTCGGACGGTTTGAGGACGAAGGTGTTGCCGCAGGCAAGCGCGACCGGGAACATCCACAACGGCACCATGGTTGGAAAATTGAAGGGTGTGATGCCGGCGCACACGCCCAGCGACTGCCGGATGCTGTGGGTATCGACGTCCGAGCCGACATTTTCCGAGAACTCGCCCTTGAGCAGGTGCGGCGCGCCCACCGCGAACTCCACCACCTCGATGCCGCGTGTGACCTCGCCGAGTGCGTCCGCGTGGGTCTTTCCATGCTCGGCCGAAATCGTCTCGGCAAGCTCGTCGGCGCGCTCCCACAACAGCGTCTTGAAACGGTCGAGAATGCGGGCACGGCGCAGCGGCGGTGTTTTCGACCAGTCCGGCCAGGCTTTTCGGGCCGCAGCAACGGCGGCTTCGACCTCGCTGCCATCGGCGAGTGCGACCGACTTGTCGGACGCTCCGACCGCCGGGTTGAATACCGGCACCGTGCGCCCGGACGCGCCGTCGCGCATCGCCCCGTCCAAATAGTGGCCGATTACCGTCATGTTCTGGCTCCTTCATCCTTGTTGGCTGACGGGCTATCATTTCCTATCATCCACAAATATAGATAATGGAAGCGAACTGTTATCTGAATTCGGATATCAAATGGACTGGGACGATCTCCGCCATTTCCTGGCAGCCGCGCGGGCCGGCCAGATCCTCGGCGCCGCCCGGCGGATGGGCATCAGCCAGTCGACCCTCAACCGGCGCATATCGGCGCTCGAAGAAGACCTCGGCACACGCCTGTTCGAACGCTCGACCAGCGGCAGCACCCTGACCGAGGCCGGATCACGGCTGCTCGAACACGCCGAACGCATGGAAGCGGAAACCTTGCGGATCCGGGCAGGCCTTGCCGGCCCCGATGCTCCGCTGACCGGAACCGTACGGATCGGCGCGCCCGACGGGTTCGGCGTGGCCTTCCTCGCCGGGCGCATCGGCACGTTCGCCGCGCGCCATCCGCACCTGACGGTGCAGATCGTTCCGGCATCCCGCAACTTTTCCCTGTCGCGGCGCGAAGCCGACATTGCCGTAACCGTGGGGCGGCCATCCAAGGGAAGGCTGCGCGCCAAGAAGCTGACCGACTACACGCTGGGCCTTTATGCGTCCGCCGACTATCTGGCCCGGATGTCGACGCCCCGCACCCACGACGATCTTCGGAACCATACACTGATCGGCTATGTCGACGACCTGATCTTCGCTTCGCAACTGGACTTCGCCGTCGACCTGCCGGTGAAGTGGCAATCGCGGATCGAGGTGTCGGGCGCCACAGGTCAGTTCGAAGTCGCGCGCGCCGGCGCGGGCATCGGCATCCTGCACCGCTTCATGGCCGAGGACGACCCGGCGCTGGTCCGGGTTCTGCCGGAGATCGCGCTGACGCGCAGCTATTGGGCCGTCTGGCACGAAAGCCATCATGCCAGCCGCCGCGTGCGGGCCGTCATCGACTTCCTGGACGAGGCCGTGCGCGATGCCAGAAGCTGTTTCTGACGCCGACGCCAGCCGCCGCGGCGCCGTCAAACGGGCACGAAAGAACTGACCCGTTTAAGGCAGCGCAGCGAAAAGCTCGACTTGGAGTGCCGCAGACCTGCGATCTTGAACAAACGCTCGCGCAGGAACTCCTCGACACCGCGTGTCCCATCGGCGACGATCTTGACATGGAAGTCGTGATCGCCCGCCATGAGATGGACCTCGAGCACCTCGGGAAAATCGGCCATTGCCTTGCCGAACGCCTCAAGCACGCCGGTTTCGTGCTGGTCGAGCGAGACTTCCACCATGACCGTTTCGCCGACACCGAGGGCTTCATGATTGAGGACCGCGGTGTAGCCGGCGATGACGCCCTTTTCCTCCAGACGTTTGACCCGCTGCCAGCACGGGCTCGCCGACAATCCGACGGCCTTGGCCAGTTCGGCATTGGTCAGACGACCGTTCGCAACCAAGGCCCTGAGGATGCGACGATCGATTTCGTCAATTGGTTTCGACACGGTTGATTCTCATGTTGTTTCCATATTTCGAAAAAGATAATTCTGCGAAAACGTGGAATTGGCAAGCGATAAAGGAACACATTTCTCGTAGGCTGGGCTAGTCTTCCGAGACGGAAAGCCCTGCCGGGTACGCATTGGGAGCAGCAGTTTGGACTTCGCGCTTTCCGAGGGGCAGCAAATGCTCTTCGACACGGCCTTCGAATTCGGTCAGGAACAGATCGCGCCGCACGCCCAGGCCTGGGAGCGCGCGGGCACGATCCCGCGAGAGCTGCTCGAAAACGCCGGCGCGCTTGGTTTCGGCGCCCTTTATGTGCCCGAACAAATGGGCGGGGCGGGTTTGTCACGCCTTGACGCGACGCTCGTGTTCGAGGCGCTGTCGGCGGCGTGCCCGTCTGTTGCAGCCTTCATCTCGATCCACAACATGTGCACACACATGGTCGCGCACAATGGCACCGACGCGTTCAAGGAAGCATGGCTGGAGAGCATGACCTCCATGCAGTCGATCGCCTCTTACTGCCTGACCGAGCCGGGCTCCGGGTCCGATGCGGCGGCGCTGCGGACCAGAGCAGTCAAATCCGGCGGAGCCTATACATTGAACGGCACCAAGGCGTTCATATCGGGTGGCGGGTTTTCCGATCTCTATCTGGTCATGTGCCGCACCGGCGAGAACGGCCCGCGCGGCATTTCGGCGATCGTCGTCCCCGACGGCGCCGATGGGCTGAGCTTCGGCGCGGCGGAGCGCAAGATGGGCTGGCGCGCCCAACCGACCGCGCAAGTGCAACTCGACGACTGCACCGTGCAGGAGAGCCATCTGCTGGGCGCGGAGGGGGAAGGCTTCGCGCTCGCCATGGCGGGCCTGGACGGCGGGCGGCTGAACATCGCAGCCTGCGCGCTGGGGGGTGCGCAGGCCGCCTTGCGCACGGCGCTCGACTATGTCGGCGAGCGCCAGGCGTTCGGCCGGACCATCGACCAGTTCCAGGGATTGCAGTTCCGCCTCGCCGACATGGAAACCGAACTGCAGGCCGCGCGCGTCTTCCTGCGGCAGGCCGCGTGGAAACTCGACACGAAGAGCCATGACGCGACCGTCCACTGCGCCATGGCCAAGCGCTTCGTCACCGACACCGCCTTTCGTGTCGCCAACGATGCTTTGCAGCTTCTCGGCGGCTATGGCTATCTTGAGGATTACGGCATCGAGAAGATCGTTCGCGACCTGCGCGTCCACCAGATTCTCGAAGGCACGAACGAGATCATGCGCGTCATCACGGCGCGATCGCTTCTGCGGGAGCGTGGACGCGGATGACCGAAGAACCGGAAATCCTGATCCGGCGGCAGGGCCGCGTCGGCCAAATCACGCTGAACAGGCCAAAGGTGCTGAACGCGCTGTCGCCGGCCATGATCGAGGCCATTTCGAATGCGCTGTCCGACTGGGCGCGTGATCGCGACATTGCGATGGTGCTGATCGATGCGGCGGGCGAGCGTGCCTTCTGCGCGGGCGGCGACATCAATGTGCTGTATGAGCGCGCCCTTGCGGGCGATCACGAGTTCGGCCGCGCCTTCTGGCGCGCCGAGTACCGCATGAACGCGCAGATCGCGCATTTCCCCAAACCCTTCGTCGCCCTTGTCCACGGCATCGTCATGGGCGGCGGCGTTGGCGTGTCGCTGCACGGCTCTCACCGCGTCGTTGCCGACACGGTCACCTTCGCCATGCCCGAATGCGCGATCGGGCTGATCCCCGATGTCGGCGCATCGCTGCTGCTCGGGCGCACGCCGGGGCATTTCGGCGAGTTTCTCGGTTTGACCGGGCGCCGTCTGGATGCCGCCGAGATGGTGCATTGCGGTCTGGCCGACCAGATCGTCGCGGCCGGAACAATGGACGATCTGCGTGCCGCGCTGCTCGAAAGCGGCGATCCGGCGGAGGCAAAGAAGTTTGCGGTCGATCCCGGCCATGCAGCCATCGCCGCCGAGAAGTCCTCGATCAACGCGGTGTTCGGTATTGAGACCATCGAACTGATCCATGAGGCATTGCGCGCGCTGGACAATGACTGGGGCGCAGAGGTCCGGGGTCAACTCGACGCGGGCTCGGTGCTGTCCCAGCACATCGCCCTGTCGACGATCCGCAAGGCGCGCCGGCACGGATCGGTCGTTGCCGCCCTCCGGGACGAATTCCGGTTCACGTCGCGGGCGACCGAACGCGCCGAACTGATCGAAGGCATCCGCGCCGCCGTCATCGACAAGGACCGCAATCCGCAATGGCGCTACAGGATGCTGCAAGACGTGCCGGACCCGCTGCTTTCCGAGTTTTCCGAAAAGGCGCCCGGCGGAGACTTTTCCTATCTGGAGCGACCCGCATGAAGATCGCATTCCTCGGACTTGGCAATATGGGCGCACCGATGGCGCGCAACCTCGTCGCCGCCGGACATGATCTGATCGGTTTCGACGCCCAATTGACCGCGGTCGACGGGATCGAACTCGCTGCGTCGGCAACCGACGCCGTCGCCGATGCCGAGGCGGTGATCACCATGCTCCCCAACGGCGACATCCTGCGCCAGGTCTATGCGCACATCGTTCCGGCGGCGCCCGCCGGGAGCCTTTTTGTCGACTGCACGACCGCCGATGTGGACAGTGCGGTCGCCGCGGCCCGTGAAGCCGAACAAGCCGGACATCTGGCGCTGGATGCCCCGGTATCCGGCGGCGTTGCAGGGGCGCAGGCCGGCACGCTGACATTCATGGTCGGCGGCTCGCCGGCCGCATTCGAGCGGGCCGCGCCACTGCTCGACACGATGGGTCAGCGCGCCATTGCCTGCGGCCCGTCCGGCTCGGGACAGGCCGCCAAGATCTGCAACAACATGCTGCTCGGCATCACCATGGCCGGCACCTGCGAGGCGATCGCTCTGGCCGACAGTCTCGGGCTCGACCGGCAGGCCTTCTTCGACGTGGTCTCGACGTCGTCGGGCCAGTGCTGGTCGATCAACACCTACTGCCCGATGCCGGGCATCGGACCCGCCTCCCCGGCCGACAATGATTACAAGCCCGGCTTTGCCGCCGAACTGATGCTCAAGGATCTCGACTTGAGCCAGAAGGCCGCCGGCGCGTCCGGAACCGCGACGCCGCTTGGAGCGACGGCATCCGATCTCTACAGGGCGTTCGTGGAAGGCACCGGCACGGGCAAGGATTTCTCCGCGATCCTCAAACATATCGAAGCCATGAAGAGGCGGTCATGAGCGGGCCTGCGATCGTCTGGGAACGGCGCGACCGCGTCCTGCTGATCACCCTCAACCGACCCCGGCAGCTCAACGCGCTCAATCGGGACACGGTGCGCGAGCTCAACGCGCTGCTGGTGCCGGCGGACAAAGACCCGGCGCTCGGCTGCGTGGTCATTACCGGCAACGACAAGGCATTAGCCGCCGGCGCGGACATCAAGGAGATGCAGGACAAGTCCTATCAGGCCATGGCGCGCGACGATCATTTCGCCGAATGGGAGACATTTGCCCGCCTGCGCACACCGCGCATCGCCGCCGTCAACGGCTACGCGCTGGGTGGTGGCTGCGAACTGATGCTGATGTGCGATTTCGCGATCGCCGGCCGCTCGGCGAAATTCGGCCTGCCGGAGATCAAGCTCGGTGTCATGCCGGGCATGGGCGGCACGCAGCGGCTGCCCCGGCTGGTGGGTCGCGCGCTGGCCATGGATCTGATTCTGACAGGCCGGATGATGGACGCCGCCGAGGCGCTCGCCGCCGGCCTTGTTGCGCGCCTCGTCGATGACGATGCGGTCGTGGAAACCGCCTTGAAGGCGGCCGAGACCATCGCCGGCTATTCGAAACCGGCCACGCTTCTGGCCCGCGATGCCGTGAACCGTGCCGACGAGGTCTCGCTGTCGGAAGGCGCACTCTTCGAACGCCGGGTGTTTCACTCGCTTTTTGCGACCGAAGACCAGCGCGAGGGCATGGCGGCCTTCGTCGAGAAGCGGAAGCCGACCTTCACCGGCAGCTGAGACTGCCCGACCAACTCGGAGGAGCAAGCGATGGACATCGGAGCACACACCCCTGTCGTCGTTGCCGGCGGCGCGTCGGGCCTGGGATCGGCGGTCGTCCGGCATTTCGCCGGCCTTGGCGCACCGGTCGGTTTTCTGGATCGTGACGAGGCTGCGGGCAAAGACCTCGCAGACGAGCTGGACGCCGTTTTCGCGCCGGCCGATGTGTCCGACTGGGACAGCGTGAACGCAGCGCTTTCGGCCCTGCGTGCGGTGAACGGTCAGGAGCGCATCTGCGTCAACTGCGCCGGGATCGCGCCCGCCGCGCGAACGGTCTCGCGCAGCGGCGCGCACGATCCGGCGCTTTTCGCCAAGGTCGTCGCGGTCAATCTCGTGGGGACCTTCAATGTCGCAACGCTCAGCGCAACGGGGATGAGCACGCTCGAGCCGGCCAACGAAGACGGCGAGCGCGGCATCATCATCAACACGGCCTCCGTCGCCGCCTTCGAGGGGCAGATCGGCCAGGTGGCCTATGCCGCTTCCAAGGGCGGTGTGGCAGCAATGACGCTGCCTATGGCGCGCGATCTTGCTGGGGTCGGCATCCGTGTCGTCACTCTGGCACCTGGCATTTTCGCGACGCCGATGGTCTCGGCTTTTTCGACCGAGGTTCAGGACGCGCTCGCCCAAAGCGTGCCGTTCCCGCGCCGGCTCGGCCAGCCCGAGGAATTCGCCCGCATGGCCGCCGCGCTGGTCGAAACGACGATGATGAATGGCGAGGTCGTGCGCATCGACGGCGCCATCAGAATGCAGCCGAGATAGAAAGACGATGACCGATCATCCCCTCAGCCTCCATGTCCCGGAGCCGGGCTGCCGGCCCGGCGACGAGCCCGACTTCTCCGACTTCGAAGTGCCGAAGGCCGGTGCGGTCCGCAGGCCGGCCATCGACGAGGCGCCCGAAAAGATGCGCGACATGGCGTTTTCCATCGTCCGCGTCCTCAACCGCAAGGGCGAGGCGGTCGGTCCGTGGGCCGGCACGCTGTCGGGAGACGAGCTCAAGCAAGGACTGCGGGACATGATGACGCTGCGGCATTTCGACGACCGCATGCTCAAGGCGCAGCGGCAGGGCAAGACGAGCTTCTATGCCCAGCATCTGGGCGAGGAAGCGGTCGCCTGCGCCTTTCGCCGGGCGCTGGAAGACGGCGACATGAACTTTCCGACCTATCGGCAGGCGGGGCTTCTCATCGCCGGCGGCTACCCGCTGGAGACGATGATGAACCAGATCTTCTCCAATGCCCGCGATCCGCTCGAAGGCCGGCAGCTGCCGATCTTCTATTCCTCAAAAGACCACGGCTTCTTCACGATCTCGGGCAATCTGGGCACCCAGTTCATCCAGGCCGTGGGCTGGGCGATGGCGTCGGCGATCTCGGGCGACACGCGCATTGCGGCGGGCTGGATCGGCGACGGGTCCACCTCCGAAAGCGACTTTCACGCCGCCATGGTGTTCGCGTCGACTTACAAGGCGCCGGTGGTTCTGAACGTCGTCAACAATCAGTGGGCGATCTCCACTTTCCAGGGCATGGCGCGCGGCAATGCCGGCACGTTCGCCGCGCGCGGGCACGGCTTCGGCATTCCGTCGATCCGGGTCGACGGCAACGATTTTCTCGCCGTTCACGCCGTCGCCAAATGGGCGGCGGCTCGGGCCCGCGCCGGGCACGGACCGACGCTGATCGAGCATGTGACCTATCGCGCCGGTGCGCACTCGACCTCCGACGATCCCGCCGCCTACCGGACCAAGCACGAATTCGATGCCTGGCCGCTCGGCGATCCGGTCGCCCGGCTCAAGGCGCATCTGGTCACGCTGGGCATCTGGTCGGACGAGCGGCACATCCAGGCCGACGCCGAAATCCTCGACGAGGTCATGGCCGCGCAGAAGAAGGCCGAGGCCTGCGGCACGATGATCTCGGGTCCCGCGCCCTCGCCGCGCAGCATGTTCGAGCGTGTCTATGCGGAGATGCCCGACCATCTGCGGCGGCAGCGTCAGGAAGCGGGGTACTGACATGGCGCAAATGACGATGATCGAGGCCATTCAGAGCGCCCATGACGTCGCCATGGACCGGGACGAACGGGTCGTCGTCTTCGGCGAGGATGTCGGCTATTTCGGCGGCGTGTTCCGCTGCACGGCCGGGCTTCAGGAGAAATATGGCAGCCATCGCTGCTTCGATGCGCCGATCAATGAAAGCGGTATTGTCGGTGCGGCGATCGGCATGGCCGCCTACGGATTGAAACCGGTCGTCGAAATCCAGTTCGCCGACTACATGTACCCGGCTTACGACCAGATCGTCAGCGAAGCGGCGCGCATCCGCCACCGCTCCAATGGGGACTTCACCTGCCCGCTCGTCATCCGCATGCCCACCGGCGGCGGCATCTTTGGCGGCCAGACCCACAGCCAAAGCCCCGAAGCGCTTCTCACCCATGTGTCGGGTCTCAAGGTCGTCATCCCGTCCAATCCGCGCGATGCCAAGGGGCTCTTGATGGCGGCGATCGACGATCCCGATCCGGTGATCGTTCTCGAGCCCAAGCGCCTTTATAACGGCCCGTTTGACGGGCATCACGACCGTCCCGTCGTGCCGTGGAAGAAGCATGCGCTCGGCGATGTCGATGACGGCCATTTCTCGATACCGCTCGGCGAAGCCGCCATCTACCGCCCCGGTTCCGATCTGACCGTCCTGACCTACGGCACGATGGTCTACGTCGCCGAGGCGGCCGCGAACGAGACCGGACTCGACGTCGAGATCATGGATCTGCGGACCCTTTTGCCTCTCGATATGGATGCCATTGAAACATCGGTCGCCAAGACGGGCCGGTGCGTGATCATCCATGAAGCGACGCGGACATCGGGCTTTGGCGCGGAACTGAGCGCCGTCGTCCAGGAAACCTGTTTCTACGCGCTCGAAGCGCCGGTCACGCGCGTCTGCGGCTGGGACACGCCCTACCCGCATGCACAGGAATGGGCCTATTTCCCCGGCCCCGATCGTGTCGCCGCAGCGTTCCGTGCCGTCATGGAGGCCTGATCATGGGTGTCTACACCATCATGTTGCCCGATGTCGGCGAAGGGATCGCCGAGGCCGAACTGGTCGAATGGAACGTCGCCGTCGGCGACACGGTCCGGGAGGACGATGTGCTCGGCACGGTGATGACCGACAAGGCCGCCGTCGAGGTGCCGTCGACGGTGACCGGCCGTGTCGTCTGGCTGGCCGGACAACCGGGCGACACACTCGCCATCGGGTCGAAATTCATCCAGCTCGATATCGACGGCGAAGGCGACGACGAACCGGCCGGCGACGATGCGCCTGCCGCCGAAGCCAAAGCCGAAGAAGAAGCCGTTCTTGAAGCCGCTTCAGCCGCACCTGCCGAACCCGAGCCGCAGCCGGCTGGACGAGGATCGCCATCCCCGGAACCGCAACCGGTGCCCCGGCGAGCCGAACGGGCGCCCGCGCCGGTCCCGAGACCGCTTGCCGCGCCAGCGATCCGCAAGCGGGCGCGCGAGGCCGGTGTCGATCTGCGGCAGGTCGCCGGCACCGGACCTGCGGGCCGGATCGGCCATGACGATCTCGATGCCTTCATCGCCGGTGGAGGGCGACAGGGCGCTGGCAAGGTGCGCCGGCTCGCGACCGGTACGACGACGCGCAAGGTGGTCGGCATGCGCCGCCGCATCGCCGAGAAGATGGCGCTTTCCAAGAGCCGCATCCCGCACATCACGATCGTCGAGGAGATCGACGTCACCGCGCTCGAGGCGCTGCGCGCCCAGCTGAACGCCCAACACGCGCCCGAGCGCGGCAAGCTGACCGTGCTGCCGTTCATTGCGACCGCGCTGGTGCGCGGCATCGAAGCCCATCCGGGCATGAATGCCCGCTTCGACGATGAAGCCGGAGAGATCGAGGAACACGCGGCCGTGCATATCGGCATCGCCACCCAGACAGAAGCCGGCCTCGCCGTGCCCGTCATCAGCCATGCCGAGGCGCGGACCCTGTGGGACCTTGCCGCCGAGATCGACCGGCTGGCGACCACGACCCGCGACGGCAAGGCGACCCGCGACGAGCTGACCGGATCGACGATCACGATCACGTCGCTCGGGCCCCTCGGCGCGATTGCGACGACGCCGATCATCAACCATCCCGAGGTCGCAATTGTCGGCGTGAACAAGATGGCGATGCGCCCGATCTGGGACGGCGCGGCGTTTCAGCCACGCATGATGATGAACCTGTCCTGTTCGTTCGATCACCGCGTGATCGACGGCTGGGACGCCGCCAATTTCGTCCGCACGCTCAAGACGCATCTGGAAACGCCGGCGCTCCTGTTCATGGAGGCCGGGCAATGAGCGCCGGCACGTGCGGCCTGCTGGTGCTGGGCGCGGGTCCGGGGGGCTATGTCTGCGCGATCCGTGCCGGGCAGATTGGCATCGACACCGTCATCGTCGAGGAAACAGCGCCCGGCGGAACGTGCCTGAATGTCGGCTGCATCCCCTCCAAGGCACTGATCCACGCGGCCAACGAGTTCCACAAGATTACGCACGCATCGGACCAGTCCGCCCTTGGAATCAAGGTGGCCGATCCGACCATCGACCTTGGCAAGACGGTCGACTGGAAGGACGCGATCGTGCGCCGCCTGAATGGAGGCGTCGAAGGCCTTTTCAGGAAGGCCGGCGTGCGCCTCATCCGCGGACGCGGTGAAATCCTCGACGGCAAGACGGTTCGGGTCGTTACGGAGGATGGCGAGGAGACGATCCAGACGGAAGCACTGGTGCTGGCCTCCGGATCGGCGCCGGCGGCGCTGCCCACGCTGCCCTTCGGCGGCAAGGTCATCAGTTCGACCGAAGCGCTGTCCCTGGCCGAGCCGCCGTCCGCGCTGGCGGTCGTCGGCGGCGGCTATATCGGGCTCGAACTGGGCACGGCCTATGCCAAGCTCGGCTCGCGCGTGACGGTCATCGAGGCCGAAGAGCGCATACTGCCGCAATATGATGCCGCGATCACCCGCCCGGTTGAACAGAGCCTTGAACGTCTGGGGGCGACGGTCCTGACCCGCACCAAAGCGCTGGAGCCCACCAAGAAAGGACTTCGCGTCGACCATGCCGCCGATGGTCCGCGCGAGATCGAAGCGGACCGGATCCTCGTTACGACCGGCCGGACGCCGCGCATCCGCGAGGCCGGCATCGATGGCCTTGCCCTGACGATAACGCAAGACGGTTTCATCGCGATCGACGACCGCTGCGCGACCTCCATGCGTGGCGTCTACGCGATCGGGGACATCACGGGCGATCCGATGCTGGCGCACAAGGCCATGGCACAGGGCGAGCTTGTCGCGGAGGTCGTGGCCGGGCATCGCGCGCGGTGGGACCGTACCTGTATCCCGGCGGTGTGCTTCACCGATCCCGAGATCGTCACCTGCGGGCTGCTTCCCGATGAGGCGGCGGAACAGGGATTCGACGTTGCCGTCGGCCAGTTCCCGCTCGCCGCCAGCGGACGCGCCATGACCATGGAGGCTGCGTCGGGCTTCGTGCGGGCCGTCGCCGAGCGCGGCACCGGTCGCATCCTCGGTTTGCAGGCGGTCGGCCGCGACATTTCCGAACTGTCAACGGCGTTTGCGGTCGCCATCGAAATGGGCGCCGTTGTTGACGATATTTCCGGTGTCATTCACGCCCACCCGACCTTGGGCGAAGGACTGCAGGAAGCCTGTTTCGCCATCGGCGGCAAGGCGATCCACGTCTAGCGGACAACAGGGCGCCGCCGGCGGGCGGCGCATCCTGCGTCAGTTGAAGAGCCGGTTTGGCAGCCACAGCGCCAGATTCGGAAACTCCAGCACCAGCGCGAGCGCAATCAGCTGCAGCAGCACGAACGGAACGATGCCGCGGTAGATGTCACCGATCGTGACCAGATCGCGCGCCGTCCCCTTGGTGTAGAACAGCGCAAAGCCGAATGGGGGCGTCAGGAAACTCGTCTGCAGATTGATCGCAATGAGGATCGCAAACCAGTAGACGGTATCCACCGATGCAACGTGATCGCCGAAGTCGAGCAGTTGCACGATCGGCGCGAAGATCGGCAACACGATCAGCGTGATCTCGATCCAGTCGAAGAAAAAGCCCATGACGAAGACCATCAGCATCAGGATGCCAAGGATGCTCCACGGCCCGAGCACTCCCGTGTCGATGAGCGACAGGACAAGCTCCTCTCCGCCGAAGCGGCGGAACAGATAGCTGAACGCGGTCGCGCCGACGAAGATGAAAAAGATCATGGAAACCGTGGTCAGCGAGCGGCCCAGAACCTGGTTGAGGCCGGGCAGGCTCAGACGGCGCCGGAAAAGCGCGAGCGCAAGCGCTCCGAGCGCGCCCACGCCGGCCGCTTCCGTCGGCGTGGCCCAACCGCCGAGGATCGAGCCGAGAACCAGGCCGATCAGAAGCGCGGGCGGTATGAAGCCGTAGGCCAGCTTGCGGGCAAGCGCCCGTTTCTCGTCATCGGTCAAAGGCGTCGATGCGCGGGGCGCAAGCTTGGGCCGCATAAAGCTGATCGTGACGATATAGACCAGGTAGAGACCCGACAGGATCAGCCCCGGAACGAGCGCCGCCATGAACAGCTTGCCGACCGAGATCGTCAAGAGGTCGCCCATGATCACAAGCATGATCGAGGGCGGGATGAGAATCCCAAGCGTTCCCGATGCGGCGATCGTTCCCGTCGCCAGCGACGGCGCATAATTGTTGCGCAGCATCATCGGCAGTGCCAGCAGGGTCAGCATGGCGATCGATGCGCCGATGATCCCCGTCGAGGCGGCCAGGATGGTCCCCATCAGCGTCACCGACAAGGCAAGACCTCCCGGGACGCGGCGCATCAGCGTCTGAAGCCCATCCAGCAGGTCCTCGGCGATGCCGCTCTTCTCCAAGAGCGTGCCCATGACGACGAACATCGGTACCGCCACCATGACCGGATTGGCGACGATGCCGCTGAATATCCTGTTGATCAGCAGCGGCAGGTGGACGAAGCGGATCTCGCCCATCGCCAGCCCGATCCCGGCAAAGACCAGCGACACGCCGCCCAGGACGACCGCGACGGGCAGGCCCGAGAAGATGAACAACGCGAGGCTGACGAACATGATGATGGGCAGCCATTCAGCAAACATGCCAAAGTCCTCAGGTGGCGCCGCGAGCGGCTACGGATCGGGATAAAACGGAGTGTCCGGCGTCTTGCCGCCGGATCGCAGCGCGTCGATGCAGCGTGCCAGGATCGACAATGCCGACAGGATCACGAGCGCGAAGCCGATCGCCAGGAACGATTTGATGATCCAGCGGTTGGGAAGCCCGCTGCCGCCGACCGAGCCCTCGCCCGTCGCCCAGGCCCGCAGCGCGTAGTCGATCGAGAAGTGAAGCAGAAACCCGAGATAAGGGATCAGGAACAGGACAATACCGGCCGTTTCAAGCCAGATCTTGGTCCGCTGCGGAAAACTCTCGCGCAACAGATCGACACGGACATGCGCGTCTTTCAGATAGGTCGCGCCGAAACCGAGCAGCATGGCCGCGCCGTGCAGGTGCCATTGCAGTTCCTGCAGCAGGGTCGATCCGGTGTTGAAGAACTTCCGGCCGACCACGTCGTAGCCGATGACGAAGGCCAAGCCGAGCAACAGCCAGCCGCCGACGAAATGGCCCGCGCGCGGAAGGGCCGCACATGTACGCGCAATTGTCTGAAACATGGGTCCGTCCGGTCGCTTGGGCCCCTCCCGACCGTTCGGCCGGAAGGGGCAGCATGCGGATCAGCGAGGCGTCAGCGCAGATAGCCGAGATCGCGCCAGATGGCGTAGTTCTCTCGGAATTCGCTGTAGGAAGCCCACGTCCGCGCGAAGTCGGCGTCTTCGGACAGTTCATCGACGACCTCGAGCCATGCCGTCCGCATCGCTTCGAGGATCTCCGGAGACCAGGTGTGCAGCGTCACGCCCTGCTCCTGCAACTGCGCCAGCGCGTCGAACTGGATCGCCTCGCCCCAGGCGATCGATTCGGTGACGGCCGAGCGGCAGACTTCGTTGACGATCGCCTGATTGCGCTCGCCCAAATCGTTCCAGACATCCAGATTGATCAGCAGAGAGAAGAGCGAGGTCTGCTGATGCCAGCCCGGGAAATAGTAGTGGGAGGCATAATTGTTCATGCCGAGAGCGAGATCGAGGGCCGGCATCGAGATTTCCGCGGCATCGATCGTTCCCAGTTCGAGTGCCGGAACGGTGTCGCCGACCGGCAGGGTCTGGGCCGAGACGCCGAGCTTTTCCATCACACGGGCGCCAAGGCCGAAGAAGCGCATCTTCTTGCCCTGCAGGTCATCGAGCGTTTCGATGGGTTCGCGGAACCAGCCCGATGCCTCCGGCGGGATCGTCGAGCACAGGACCGGCTTGACGTTGTGGCCGGCGGAGATCTCTTCCCAGATTTCCTGGCCGCCACCGTGATAGTACCAGGCAAGATATTCGGGGGCCTCGGGGCCGAACGGCACGGAGGTGAACATCGCCGCCGACGGAATGATGCCCTGCGCGAAGCCCGGTGAATACCAGGCGGCATCGACGGCACCGGTGGAGACGGCATCCCACGCCTCGGGCGCCGGCACGAGCGCGCCGGGCTCGTTGAAGTTGAGCGACAGGTCACCGCCGCTGATCAGGTCCATGCGCTTGCCGATTTCCTGACCGATCTCGCCGATAATCGGGAATGTGCCGGGATAGACGCTGGTCATTTCCAGCGTCTGTGCGTGCGCCAGTGTCGTTGCACTGACCGCAGCGGCGAGCGCCGCGAGGCGCATGTGTGATTTGATGGACTTCATGGTCTTCCTCCCTTGTTGAAAAGCTGTCGGTGCTATGCCGGAGCACCCGGACTTCGGCCGCCATCGGCGGCGAGCCACTCCTCGATGGCCAGTTCGAACGTCACGCATACGAGGTTCTTGCCGCGCACGAAGCGCCCGCCGCCGATGCGGCCGTCAGGTCCTGCGATCATGCCGTTCAGGACGGCCACCGGTTTTCCGCCGGAGGCCGCCCGGACTTCACCCGCAAGGCCCACCACTTCGACGGCAGGGCCGTAGACCACGGTCTCCGATCCGTCACCGCAATCCACGCAGGCGTCCGTGAGGCTGCCCAGGCTGCCGCGCACGAAGCCATTGAGGACTCCGGCCTCGTCGCAGACCGCCTCGACGGCCTCGACCAAATCCTCGTTTGGCCTGACGCGGCCATAGACCACGCGCCCCACCGAACCCGCCTCGGCGCGTACAAACCCGCCCATCAAGCCGCCTCCCCGATGGTGACGGGCGCAAACACGGCATGGTTGGTTTCGGCGTCGGGCGCCTGCCGCACGTCGATCCGCTCGAAGATGGTCGCGCGCAGCCGCAGCCCCTCGGCGCCAACGATGCAGCGAACCGGGTCGAGATGCCCGCCCCCAAGCGCACCGGTCGCCGGCAGTGAAAACCATGCATGGCTGTGAACCATGCGGGTGCCATCGACAGACCATCCGATGGTTGCCGAGCCGCCAAGCACCATCGTGTCGGTGAAGCTCATCCAGCCCGAATAGGTCGCAACCGTATGCCCGGTCGCATCGGACGCGGCGAGACAGTGCACGCACTGTGAAAACGCGCCCGACAGGAGCGTGAACACGGCGGCTGGCGCGTCGCCGGCGGCATCGACCAGACCGGTCAGAAGATCGATGCCCGCCGGAAGCGCGACAATGGCAGCCCGCGCCGACGGTTCGCTGGCGGTCACGAGCCGCAATGCTGCGGCAGGACCGGGGTGGCGCATGGAACGCGGCTCAAAGCGCGTGGCGACATCGGCGATCATCGCGCCTCCTCCGCCAGATCGTCCTCGGCCTGCAGTCGCTCCAGAAGCGCCTGCCTGACGAGGTTCTTCGTCACCTTTCCGTAGCCCGATCGCGGCAGCTGTTCGAAGCGCTCGAACCGCTTGGGGATCTTGTAGGATGCGATCTTTCCGGTCAGGTGGGATTTCAGGTCGGGCAGCGGGGCATCCGGGCTGCGCAGCACGATCGCCGCCACGCCGATCTCGCCCCATTTGTCGTCCGGAATCCCGACGACGCTGACCTCGCAGACATCGGGATGGGCGGCCAGCTTCTCTTCGATTTCCAGCGGATGGATGTTCGAGCCGCCCGAGATGAACATGTCGGACTGGCGCCCGGTGATGTACAGGAAGCCTTCGTCATCGAGATGGCCGACATCGCCGGTGCGGAACCACCCGTTCCGGAAGGCGGCGGCATTGGCGGTGTCATTGTTGTAGTACCCGCTGAACACGGCCGGCCCGATGACGCATATCTCGCCGGTTTCGAACGGGCCCAGACGGCGCCCTTCGGCATCCTGGATCTCGATCCGCATGCATGTCCGCGTGTAGCCGCAGGTCCCGATCCGCGCCTCCGGACCGTCCTCGACCGCATGCAGGTGCGGCGGCAGGACCGTGATGTTGCCGGTCACCTCGCCCAATCCGAAATACTGGACCAGACAGGGGCCGAGCTTGCGCAGGGCCTGTTTCTGATGCGCTCGCAGCATCGGCGCGCCGGCATAGATGACGTGTCGCAGGCTGGTGTGGTCGAACCGGTCGGCCGCTTCGTGCTCGGCCAATGCGGACAGGATGCTCGGCACGGTGAAGATGTTGGTTATCCGGTACTTCTCGATCAGTGCGAACACGGCAGCCGGATCGAGGCTGCCGGGATCGGACAGGACGGTGCCGACACAGCGCGCCACCTGAACCAGCTGGTGGATTCCGGCGCCATGCGAAAGCGGCGCGACAACGAGCGAACGGTCCGCCTCGGTCATGCCGGGCATCAGATCGGCAAGGTGGTTGTTGATCACGAATGCCATCTGGCCGTGGGTCAGCACGCCCGCTTTGGGGCTTCCCGTCGTGCCCGAGGTCAGGAAGAACCAGCAGGGATCGTCACGCTCGACAGGCGCCGCATGGAACCGGTTGCCGTGACCCGCGCGCACCAGATCGCCATAACGGTATTCGCCCGGCCGCGGTTTGCCGATACAGATGGCCAGCCTGGCACCGGCCGCAAGCGCCGCATCGGCATGGCCGGCAAAAGCCTCATCGTAGATGACGGCCGACGCGTCGGTTGTCTTGGCGATATGGGCCACGTCATCGGGCACGACGCGATGGTTCGTGGGCACCCAGACGGCGCCGATCTTGAAGATGGCGAACATCGTCTCGAACATTTCGTTCGAGTTGCGCGCGTGAACGACCACCTTGTCGCCACGGCCGATACCCAGCTTGCACAGCGAGTTCGCCGCCCCATCGACGCGGGCGTCCATTTCCGCCCACGTCCAGACGCGATCACCGCTGACGATCGCCTGGCCCGTGGGATAACGGCGGGCCGCTTCGGTGAGCAGGTCACCCAGATTCATCACTCGGTTCGAGACGCGCTGCATGACCGGAGCTCTAGCGAAGACGCTCGAGGATGGAGACGTAATTGGCGACCGCAGCACCGCCCATGTTGAAGACGCCGGCCAGTTGGGGCGCATCGAGCTGCATCTCGCCGGCATCGCCGCATAGCTGCATCGCTGCCATGACATGCTGCGACACGCCGGTTGCGCCGATCGGGTGACCCTTGGACTTGAGGCCACCGGACGGGTTGACCGGCAAGCGCCCGTCGCGCGCCGAAATGCCCTCGTCGATGACGCGGGCTCCCTCGCCCGGCTCGGCCAGACCCATCGCCTCGTACTCGATCAGTTCGGCGATGGTGAAACAGTCATGGGTCTCGACGAACGAAAGATCCTCGTTCGTGACGCCAGCGGCGGTGCGGGCCGCCGACCATGCGCGTGCCGCGCCCTCGAACACGGTTGCCGACTTGAGGCTCAACGGGAGATAGTCGTTGACCTGTTCGGCCGCACGAAAATGAACGGCTTTGCTTGCCGTACGAAGTGCCGTCTCCGTGCCGGTCAGAACGAGCGCCGCCGCGCCGTCGGAAATCAGCGAGCAATCGCTGCGCCTGAGCGGGTCGGCAACGAGCGGGTTCTTGTCGGACACCTGCCGGCAGAATTCATAGTCCAATGCCTTGCGCATGTGCGCACAGGGGTTTTTTGCACCGTTCTGGTGGTTCTTGGCCGCGATCCGGGCCAGGCTGTCGCTCTTGTCGCCATATTTCTGGAAATAGGCGCGGGCGATCCCGGCAAAGACGCCGGCGAACCCGCCCTGAACGCCCGCTTCCTGCTTGTGATATGATGCGCCGAGCAGGATTTCGCCCACTTCGGAGGTCGGCGTTGCTGTCATCTTCTCGACGCCGACGACAAGAACATGCCGCGCCGTCCCGCTTTCCAGCGCGCGCAAACCCGCATGGATGGCCGCTGAGCCGGTGGCGCAGGCGTTTTCCACGCGAACAGCCGGCACATGGCGCAATTCCGGCACGGCAAGGGCAACCAGCGCACCCAGAAAATCCTGCCGCCCGAATCCGTTGTTGAAGGCACCGACAATGACGGTGTCTATGTCTGCCGGCTCCAGCCCGGCGTCGGCAATGGCCGGACCAGCGACCTCGGCGATCAGCGCCTCGGCATCGACGGCCTCGGACTTGCCGAACCGTGAATGTGCCCATCCGGTGATGCATGCTGACATGTTGCCCTCCCGCCTGTCAGCCGCATGTTATGGTCGGTATGGAGCAAATTCTTGCCTGATTATCTTGATATGCATACTAATTGAACATACTATGTGCTTGATTTTCCAATTATGAGCATGTGCGATGCCTCACATTGACGATACGGATCGCCGGATTCTGCGTGTGATGCAGGAGGACGGATCGTTGACCGTCTCGGAGATCGCGGAGCGGGTAGGACTGTCGCAATCACCCTGTTCCAGGCGCATCAGCCGGCTGACAGAGGAAGGCATTATCCGCGGCAAGGCCATCCAGCTCGACCGCAAGAAGCTCGGTTTCGACGTTATCGTTCTGGTCCGGATCAAGCTGACCGAGCATGGCCGCCAGGCGCTGAACGTGTTTCAGGAAGCCGCAATGCTGATCCCCGAGGTGCAGGTGATCCAGCTCATGCTTGGCGAGTTTGATTTCAATGTTCGCGTCGTGGTGCGCGACATGGACCATTTCCAGACGCTGCTGCGCGAGAAGCTGGTCATGCTTCCCGGCGTCCAGGAAATCCAGAGCACGGTCATTCTCGAGGAGATGAAGTACACGACCTCGCTGCCGCTTTGAGAGGCCCGGGCGTTGTTCGTGCTCTCATGACCAAGCGGTGGGACGCCCTCTTGCCCGGATGCTGCCGTCTGCACATGCGACGCCGCAACCGGCGCCATGGCCGAGCAGGGAACCATAACGCCGGCAATGCGTTTTCAGCGCGTGGCCGATACCAACCAGCAAAAGTTGAGCATGGCGCAACGATCGGCGGTTCCGGGCGACACTGGCCTCGGTGCCGCAGCATCGCTTGACCGGGACGCGCCAACATCGCCGCGCCGGCTCAGCGCGCGCGCATGGTGGTCGGCCCTGAAGGCAACGGCGACCCGGGCGGCCGATATGGATGTCAGCTTGCGGTGTGCCGGCGTGGCGTTTTTCGGCTTCTTGTCTGTCTTTCCCGCCCTGAGCGCGGCGGTCTCGCTGTTCGGCCTGATCGCCAACCCGCTGGCGATCGCCGACGCAAACCTGGCGATCGCCATCGCCTTGCCGGTCGAGATCACGACCGTCATCACCGAACAGGCGGCTGCCTTTGCCGCTCGCGAAACCAAGCTGGGCATCGGGCTGGCCGTCAGCCTGGCGATCGCACTGTGGACCGGTTCGCGCGGCATGAACGCGCTGATTTTCGCGATCACCAAGGCGCATCGGGAAACCGATACACGTGGCTTTGTTGCCGGTGCCGTCACCTCGTTCATCGCGACCGTCAGCGCCTTCGTCACGCTCGGCATCCTGCTCATCGCCGTGACCGTGCTGCCGACGCTTGCGCTCATCTGGCCATTCGCCGAATCCCGCGAAAGCGCCATTTTGTGGCTGCGCTGGCCGGTGGTCGCGGTCGTGCTGTGGGTGGCTGTGCTGCTGCTTTTCCGCAATGCGCCCCACCGGCGGTCGCCCGAAACGCGCTGGGTGGTGCCCGGCGCGATCCTGGCGACGGCGCTGTGGCTGCTCGGTTCGGCCGCCCTTTCCTTCTTCATCGAGAATTTCGGCCGCTACGACGCGACCTTCGGCTCCATCGCCGCGGCCGCCGTGTTCATGCTGTGGCTGTACGTCTCGGCCATCGTCCTGGTCTCGGGCGCGGCGCTCAACGCCGAACTGGAATGGCGCACGCGAAAGGACACCACTGTGGGGCCGGACCGGCCGATGGGTCAGCGCAACGCCTATGTGGCGGACACGCTGGCCGCCGATACGGCGGATCCAATGTGCGAGCGAACACATCCGACCAACAATCGACATGAGGAGACTGGCGATGGCCAAACCCGATAGCAAAACGACGAAACTCACCCGCAGCGATCTGGCGTCCGACGAGATGGGCAACAATCGGTTGCAGGCAAAGGATCAATCCGATGTCCGCAACCAGCGGAAGGCGGTACCCGACGTCAAGCAGGAGACGGACGGCGTCATCGAGAGTTTCCAAAAGCTGGACAAGGATGAACGTGCAGAGCGCGATCTGGGCAAGGGTAACGCCTGAGCGGAGCCGGATCGTTCGTACCAACACCGAGGAAACCGCATGATCCATCGCCTGAAGATCACTGCCATAACGCCATTGGCGCGCAACGTCTTCCAATACGATCTCGAAAAGCCGGAAGGGCTCGTCTTCGAGCCCGGTCAGGCCGTCGATGTCTCCATCGGCAAGGAAGGATGGGAAGACGAGAAGCGCCCGTTCACCTTCACATCTCTGCCCTGCGACGACCGGCTTCAGTTCATGATAAAGAGCTATCCCGATCATGGTGGCGTGACCGAGCAGCTTGCGCGTCTGATCGTCGGCGACATGCTGATCATCGACGAGCCGTTCGGCACCATCGCCCACAGGGGTGAAGGCACGTTCATTGCCGGCGGCGCCGGGGTGACACCGTTCATCGCGATCCTGCGTGATCTCCAACGGCAGGGCCGGCTGGCCGGCCATCGACTGCTGCTGGCCAACAGGACCGAGCGCGACATCTTCCCGCAGGCCGAACTCGACGCGATGGCCGGCCTCGACGTCACCCACATATTGAGCGAAGAGCAAGGAACGCAGCACGAAACCGGACGCATAGACCGCGCTTTCCTCGAGCGCTCGATCGACGACCTGTCGCAGAAATTCTATGTGTGCGGCCCGCCGCAAATGGTCGAGGATGTCAACGACGCGCTCAAACAACTGGGTGCCGAACCGGACGGGCTGGTCTTCGAGGAGTGACCAGAGGACGGAGGCTCCGTCCTTGCTTTTCATATGTCCGGCCCGGCCTGCCCCTCTCCGCAGCGGGCCCAATCCGCGCCGCGTTCCAACTTCCAAACACCCGAGCGGTTAGGGTGGGCCGTCCCGACCTGCCGGCCACGCATCCATAGGCATTTTTTGCGCGATAACATGAAACCGATGTGGTCACACGGGCGTTTGTTACGCGACGGCAACCACTTCGCGCGGAGGTATATCGCGATGGCGCAAAAAGAACATGACACGACAGTTATTCGCACCGGAGGCGGAGGGGCAGGATGGTTCATCGCCGCCGTTCTGGCCGTGATCCTGCTCCTTGGCGGGTATTTTCTTCTGACCGGCGGCGTCTTCGAGACGCAGCGCTCGGTCGACATCGACGTCCAACTGCCTGCCGCCGAGGGCCAGCAGTAACACCCCAGCCGGAGGCTCCTGCCTTCTGACCAAGCCGGATGCCATCCGGCAATCAATCGAGAGGAAAACTTCGATGACCTTCAAGAACGCCACACTTGCCGCACTCGTGGGGGCCGCGGCCATCGCCGCCACGCCTGCCGCCGCTCAGACTGCCGGCGTGCAACTGGGCCAACTGGTCTGCCAGGTCGATGACGGAACCGGCTTCATTTTCGGTTCGTCCAAGGACCTTTTGTGCACCTTCACGCCGGCCAATGACAGTTTCGCCGAGGAAACCTACACCGGTGTCATCAACAAGTACGGCATCGATGTCGGCGTGACGGGCGAAGCCGTCATCCTGTGGACGGTTGTGGCTGCCGAGGAGGACGTCTACGAGCCCCGCGCGTTGACCGGCACCTACACGGGCGCCACCGCATCGGCGGCCTTCGCCGCCGGCCTGGGCGCCAATGTGCTGGTCGGCGGCTCGGACACGTCCTTCGCGCTGCAGCCGGTCAGCGTTTCGGTCACCGAGGGCGTCAATGTGGCCGTCGGCATTGCCGAAGTCATCCTGAACTGATCGGCAGACCGGCCTGCACGGCGGGGCGCACGCCCCGCCGTAAGCGACCGTACGACAATTGAAAGACCACCAACATGATGATGCAGCCCCCGGACGATCCGAAAATCAAGCGAGACGAGCGGCTGTCCGAACTGGCGACCCTTCAGGTCCGCCACACCGACGCCGCCAACGGGTACGATGCCGGCCTGGAAAACGCCGATGCGACAATGGACCCGGTTCTGCGCCGGCTGTCGGACATGCATCGCGATTGTGCCGAGCAGACGGCACGCATCCTGGTCGCCCATGGCGGCGAACCCGATCCCGACGGGTCCTGGTTGTCATGGGTGCACCGGTCGGTGATGGTGGCCCGCGGCATGATCGACGGGCTGGGCGCGGACGTCATTCCGGGCCTGATCGACGGGGAAAAGCGGGTACTCGAACAGCTCGACCGGGTTCTGGAACGAACCCATTGGACCGACGTCGATCGCAATGCGCTGATCGGCCAGCGTGACCGGATCGAGGCCGAAATCGCCGAACTGAACGCCATGAAAGCCGACACCGGCGGTGCAACATCATAAGAAAGCCGACCAGCCGGCGCAGCCCTCTTTGAAGCTGGCCGCTGGCGCGCCGTCGCGCAACGACGCATCCGTGACACGCCGACCGGCTCCCCGAAGGCGAGCTCGGTCAATACATCGAAACGCTGACGGGATCCTGGCCGGTGCGTTGACTGCTGCTGCTTCCCTGGGATCCGGTCTGACGCCCCGATCGTGTGCCGGTCGCCCACCAAACAAGATTCTGATCTCTGCAGAATGAAAGGACCACGACAACGAAGCCATGCGACCCCCTGGGAGCCGCCTGGGTTCGACCGGCTGTGTTCTGGCACGTCTCCGGTGCGGTCACTCCGCCGCCTGCCCCTGCCGCTGCCGCGCGATGGGCAGCGGTTCCTGCGGATCGAACAGGAGCTGGCGCTGCGGGAACGGAATGTCGATTCCCGCATCGTCCAGCGCCTCCTTGACAGCCTTGATCACATCGAGCTTGGTTCGGTAGAAATCGTCATTGGTCGTCCACCAGCGGGCGCGAATGTTGACCGAGGAACCGGCAAGATCGGCAACGCCGGCGTCGGGCGCCGGATCGTCGAGTACCGTGTCGAACGAGCCGATGGCATCAAGGATGACCGCCATCGCCCGATCGAGATCGGTATCGTAGGCGACGCCGAACTCGTACTGCGCGCGGATGGTGGGCGTGCGCGTGACCACCGTCATCGCATTGGTGAACACTTCGCCGTTCGGAATGGCGATGTCGCGGCCGTCGAAGGTGCGGATCCATGTCGAGCGTGTCGAGATCGCCGTGACAATGCCCTCATGATCACCAAGCTGGACCCAGTCGCCCCGGCTGAAAGGCTCGCGCAGCAGGATCAGGATGCCCGCGAGGAAGTTCTGCAATATGTCGCGGAAAGCAAAACCGATCGCCACCGAGCCGACGCCCAGGACCGAAAGGAGTTCGGCGGCACCGACGCTTGGCGCAACAATGCCGACAGCGGCCAGGAAACCGGCGAAGACGACGCCCAGATGCGCCAGACGTCCCAGCGCGTTGCCAAGGCCATCATGGTTCTTGGTGCTGGCGACCCTCCGGACAATACGGCGAACGCCCATCGCGACGAGATAGAACAACGCGAACACGACGAGCGCGATCGCCAGTTTGGGGAGCATGGCGAAAAAACCGTCGACCAGCGTTGCCAACGTTCCCCATGCGTTTTCGACTTCGTCGGACAGGGCGCCGACGACCTCGGTATTGCCTTGGTCTTCCAATGATTTCTCCGGAATTCAGGGGTTTATTCGTCGCCTGCCTCGTCTTCGCCGACCAGCCGGCTGGCGAGGAGGAGCCCCGCGATCGCGGCGATCAGAGGCAGCGCGGTGGTGCCCGAACGGCGAATGGCGACGAGGCCGGTGGCGAGCGCCGCGCTCTTGACGGCGGCGGATCGCGAATTGCGGCGACGGGCGCGCGCTGCGAGGGCGGCATTGACGATAACGGCCAGCGCCGCGATCGCCAGGAAGATGGCGGACATGATGACCAGCGCGACCAGCAGATCGTAGCTGCGCGCGATCGCCACGGTTCCGGCGGCCGCGCCGAAGCCGACGGCGAAAAGGCCGGCGATGCCGCCCACCGCATAGAACGCCGCAGCCGAAATCCAGCGCTGCTTGCGGCGCTTGAAATCGGCTGCGGTCAATTGCGTGATCGTTGTCAGCGCGGTGATCATGTTACCTGCGCATCAGGATGGCGGCGAGAAAACCGATGCCCGCGGCGATGCCCAGCGCCTGGATCGGGTGCTGCCGCACGGCGGTACCGGCCTTCACCTCGATCTCGTTGAGTTGGCGCGTCAGGTCGTCGATGAGCTGATCGCTGGTCTTCTGCAAGGCCATCGCGGATTCGTCGCCCCGTTGCTTGGCTTCTCGGACACCGGCACCGGCCACCTTACTCAGGCGGTCCGTCACGGCGGCGACCTCCTCGCGCAAGGCTGCGATCTCGGCGCCAAGATTCTCGGACTTGGTCGTCGAGGCGCTGCTGCGCGCCTTGCTCCGGCCCGTGGATTTGGTAGCGGTTGCGGTCATAGGACCCTCCTTTCGCGGGCTAAACGCGCCGCCCGCGAACGGGTTCCATACAGATTTGCTGCAATGCGCCCATCACGGCGGGCCCGCGGCGTCAGCATGCGGTTGAGCGCCGACAGGGCCTCGACGCGCTCGGCGACGGCATTGAGGACGACGAGCATGGGAATGGAGACCAGAAGGCCGGCAAAACCCCAGAGCCAGCCCCAGAACAACAGCGACAGGATGATCGCCAGCGGCGCGATGTTGAC
Organism: Oceaniradius stylonematis; assembly: GCF_965223445.1. NCBI lineage: Bacteria > Pseudomonadati > Pseudomonadota > Alphaproteobacteria > Hyphomicrobiales > Ahrensiaceae > Oceaniradius > Oceaniradius stylonematis. The sequence goes on along the minus strand of NZ_OZ244994.1, from coordinate 2,725,696 downwards.
GCGGCGTCCCACCATGTTGGGCGTGACGAAATTGGCCTCGATGAAATTGATCACCAGATAGGCCGCTGCCGGCATCAGCATCTGAAAGATCGTGCCGAATTGGACGATACTGACCGCCAGAAGCAAGGCCGCACCGATCGTCGGACCGACGAACGGCATATAGTTGAGCACGCCGACGACGAATCCCCAGAAGATCGGCATCGGCACATCGAGCGCCCAAAGGACGAGCCCGACCACCGTGCCAAGACCGATGTTGATCAATGTCGTTACGAAGAAATAGTGGCTGACATCGCTCTCGACGCCTTTCCACAACCGCGCGGCATCGAGTTTGGAGGCCATCGTGCTTGCAGGAATGGTCGCCAGCGTGAGGAACGGGTTTCGGATGGCGAAGATGAAGCCGAAAATCGTCAGCGTCACCGCGATGCTGCCCAGGCCGCCGGCGAAGTTCGATGCGATCTGCATCCACAGATTGCCCTCGCGCACCACCACCTGCTCGACCTCGGTTGCTTCGCCCTCAAGAGCGCCACCCACCTCCTTGCCGACATCGACGATCGCTTCGCCGACCTTCTGCGCCTCGGCAAGCGATGTCTGGAGGCTGAACACCTTGCCGCGCAACTCGCCGATCATCTGCGGATAATCCTGGATCAGAGTGCGGGCGGGCGCGGAGACAAACAGTGCGAACAGCACCAAAGCGCCACACAGGATGGCGATCATCACGATCGCGGCGGCAAAGCGCGGCAGGCCGGCCTTCTGCAGCGCCGCCAGCGGAAGGTGCAGAAGAATCGCCAGCAAGAGCGCCACGAAGATCGGAATGAAAACGGCCTTGGCCAAAGACAAGGCGGCGACGATGGCGATCAGAAGCGCAATCGTCGCAAGCGAGCGGAACAGGTAGCTGTCATATCCGATCATTGGCAGAACCGCGCCCCGTCAAACGGGGCGCGGCCTCTCTTCTGGTTACATCGCCGGGGCGACCAGGATCACCGCGTCGGGATCGTTCTCATAACCAGAGCGCGAAAATGCCTGATGGCTTTCAAGCTGCTCGGCCGTCAGGCTGGTCTTGATCACCGACCAGTCGAACGCACCTTCGGCGCGCGCGATCATGAGGTTTTCGAGCGACACGGCAACGGGCTTCTCGCCAAGGCCGAGGAATCCGCCCACATCGATGATCACGGCCTGAACCTGGCCGTCGCCGCCGATCAGCACATCGCCGACTTCGCCGACATCCTCGTCGTTGGCTCCATGAACGTCCATGCCGATCAGACGGTCAGCCTCGAACGAGGCCTCGACGATCGGCACATAGTCGCGATCGTCGCCGGCCATCGCGGTTTCGGTGTCGGGCATGGGGTCGCTTTCGGCGGCGGTTTCCGTTTCGGTCATGTTCTCGGCCTCGGCGTTGGCATCGGCCGCCGCCATGGTCTCTTCTTCGGCCCCGCGGTCATCGGTCATCATCGCCTGCTCGCGGTTGGTGAGAACCGAGCGGTCGAAGCCGGGAGCTTCATTGAGCTGCTCGTCGGTCAGATCGCCGACCAGCCAACGCTCGCCGTCCGGTCCGGCCCGCCAGCTCAATTGATCGATGGAGATCGCCACTTCCTTTTCGCCGATGCCCAAAAAGCCGCCGACGCCGGCAATCACGGCCATCACATCGCCGCTCGTCGAAAAGACGACATCGTTGACGTCGCCGATGCTTTCGGCGTCATCGCCGGTGCCGTTGTAGATGTAAGAGCCGATCAGATTGGTGGCGAGCATGTGGGCCGCGTCGGCATCGTAGAAGGTGGACGCGTCTGCCGCCATCTCGCGGTCGAAGACGCCGCGTGTCGCGTCGGTGCCCGCCTCCGCGGCAAAGGCCGCAGCGCTGCCCAGTGTGACCAGGGCGGTGGTAGTGGTCATAAGGCGTTTCAGCATGATAGTCTCCCTTGTGGGTTGCTAAACTCACCCGCCCGGCTGAAGCAATTTCGCGGTTGTGATGCCGGGCGGACTTCTCTTTAACGCCGAGCCTGGCATTTGCGTTCCGCGCCCTCTCATCAGATGTTTCGCAGGGTCACCGGGAACCGTTTGACGGCCCTTTCCGTTATCAACGCGAAGGAGAGCCGAAATGGAAAATGCTGTCTTTGCCCTGTTCATGATGGGATGCGGCCATCAGCTGGACGTGTGCCGCCCGGTCGATACACATGCCGAACTCTTTGAGGATCGGACGACTTGCGAAGCCGGGCTCGAGAGCGCTGCCCGCAATGTCGACACCCATCCGATGGCCGTCGGCAAATGCGTGGCTGTCGATCCCGCCAGCGCAACGGCGGACATGCGGTTCAAATGGTTCTTCGCCGCCAACGGCGAGCTGGTCGTCGACCCGCTTTACGGAACGTCGAACGGCACCGTCATCGCGGACCGCGCCGATCGCCTGCCCGAACGGCAGGGTTGATCCGGCACCTAGGAGTTGACGTCGAGCGGGAAGGCGAGCCTTACGCGATAGCCGTCTTCGGTCGGCCCGCGCTCGATCGACCCACGCTCGGCCCGTATCAGCCGGTCGATGAGCTTGGAGCCGAACCCGGTGCTCTGGGCCCGCATGGCGATCTGGTCCCCCACATGGGTCTCCGTCCATTCGATGGTCAGCAGTCCGGCCCTGTCATCGGGCATGCAGCGCAGCACGATCGTGCCGTCGTCGAAACGCAGGGCGCCATATTTGATGGCATTGGTTGCCAGCTCATAGATTGTCAGGGCCAGAGCCTGGCCCAGCGATGGCGTCACGCCGACATCGACGATGTCCGTGCGGATACGGCGGCTCCAGTCGGCCGTATCTGTGAACGGGCCCATTGCCCCCTCCACCGCGGACCGCAGATCCACCAAATGCGTATCGCCTGTCGTGCCGATCGCACGTTGCGCAGCCGCAAGCGCGTCGATCCTGCCCCTGAACCGCTCCACGAACGCATCGACCGCGTCCGTCTCCCGCGCCGTCGCCGCGGCGAGAGAGTTGACCATGGCCAGCGAATTCTTGATGCGGTGGCGCATTTCGCTGACCACTGCCTCCAGCCGTTCCTCGCTCTCCACCAGCGCGGTGATATCCATGTTCAGGCCGATGATGACCGACGCCTTTCCGTCCTTGTAGCGCCTGTGGACCTCGCCGATGCCGCGCAGCCACTTCACGGTCCCGTCCTGGTGCGTGACGCGGAACCGGCAGTCGAACACAACCCCGGTCTCGATCGTCTCGTTCAAAGCCTCGCTGACGCCGAGGCGGTCGTCGGGATGGATGGAGCCGATGAATTCAGTGGCGGTAAAGTTGCCGGTATCCGACAGGCCGAACAACCGGTAGGTCGCCTGGTCGGCGTCCACGAGGTCGGTGCGCACATCCCACGCCCAGGTGGCCAGGCCGGCATAGCGCAGCGCGAGCCGGTGCCTGTCCTCGATCGACAGGCGCTCGAAGGTCGGCGAGGGGGTCATGTCCAGCGATTGCGTTGCGAATGATCCGGCGTCAGGTGGCGAGCCGGCGATCGGGTTTCTGTCGTCAAGACCATCGGCGAGTTGCCCCATGGCACACCTTTCATGAAATCGTGATGCCGCACGACTGACGGAACCCTTCGCCCCATATAGTAGTTGCAGCGGGGTAAAAGGCAATGCGAGGCGCGCGTGTGACGGACGAACTGACCAGTGCGCAACCGCTGGTGACCGCAGAACAGGCCTTCCCGGCCATGGAGGAGCTGGTCCTTGAAGCGCGCGAACGGCTCGACCTGGCGCTGCACATCTTTTCGCCGCGCACCAAGACGCGGTCTTCCGCGGCGCATTCGCGGCACATCGGCGACTGGGGCGCACTGATCGCCGATGCGCTGCGGCGCGGCGTGCGGACGCGGTTGCTGCTCAACGATTTCGATCCGGTGGGCGCGCCGGAAATGCATGCGGCGGTCTGGGAGCGGCTGCGCCTGCTCGCCGACGCCGTCAAGCCGCTGCCGCACGGCGCCCGGACGCATCTGACCGTCCTCGTCGCCCACCCGGGTGGCCAGAGCGGGATGGCGCTCAGGACGCTGATATGGCCTGTGGCACGCGTCAAGCAGGCGCGCATCGTCTCCCAGTTTCGCCGCAAGGGGCGGAACCTGCCGCCGGGACTTGCCGGACGGGCCGACCGGATCCCCCGATGGCCGCCACGGCGCAACTTCACCGCGACACTGCACCAGAAATTCCTGGTCGCCGACAAAAGCCTTGCCATCGTGGGCGGGCTCGACATCGACGAGCGCCGCTATGACGACCCCGATCACAACCGGTCGGCACCGGAAACCTGGCACGATGTCAGCGTCGGCGTCGCCGGCGGCACGGCATCGGACCTGGCGGACCATTTTGACCGGTGCTGGAACATCGTGCGGGCCGAAGGGGCCAGCCATGCGCCGACATTCGTCGCCATGAACCCCGATTGCCCGCTGCGGTTCGCCGCCATCGAAAAACGAAGCGTGCCCCGAACCGGGGAGCCAAAGCCGGCAACGCCAGAGAAGGGCATGGCGGTGGCGGCAACATTGCCCCGGCCAGGCCGGAGCCCGTTCCGGTTCGGCCCGGTGGCCGACCTGTGCGAACTCGAACGGGCCCATCTGGACCTGATCGCCCGTGCCCGCCGCTATGTCTATCTGGAGAGCCAGTTCTTCCGCTCTTCGACCATCCGCGACGGCCTGATCGCGGCACTCGGGCGCAACCGCGCTCTGCATGCGATGCTGCTGCTGCCCGGCGCACCCGACGTGATCGCCTACGAGGGCGAGAAATCGGGCGTCCAACGTTACGGCGAATGGCTGCAGATGCGGTCGCTGAACCGGCTGACGGACCTTTTTGGCGATCGCTTCGCGGCCTATTGCATCACCAACGACCGGACGCGCGAGGAAGAGATCGAGCGCGACGCACTTTACGGCAAGTCGATGGTCTATGTGCATTCCAAGGTCGCCATCGCCGACGACGACACCGCGATCGTCTCCTCGGCCAATCTCAACGGCCGTTCAATGCGATGGGACACCGAAGCCGGGATCGTTGCCCGCGACGCGACCTTTGCCGCCAGTTTGCGCGAAGCGTTGTGGCGCGCCCATATCGGGGGCGATACGCCGACACCCGATCCTGTCGACGATCCCGCAGGCGCGTTCGGACACTGGCGCACCATCGCCGACGCGCGCCGGATAGCTGGTGCCGAAGCCAACGGCACCGGCATCGTACCCTTCCCGCTGGAAAAGACACGGCGCTTCGCCAAGCGCCACATCCTCATTCCGCAGGAAATGGTGTGAACGCGGCGGAACGATCCGCCGGATCATGCGTTGTCTCCTCGTCCGCTCACAGACGGACGAAGGAGTTGTGATGAAAACGATTGATTCTGGTCAAGCACGCCAGGGCGGCCGCGGCCGCCGCGTACTTGTCATCCTGCTCGCCGCCATGGTGCTGGCGGGCGCGAGCGCGTTGGCGCTCGACCTTTTCGACCGTGACCCGGTGAGCGCCGACATCGGCGAACCCGGCGTCTGATCGACGGCCGAATTTCGGCCTCAACCTGCAACAAACTCAAGAGAAGGAGCTGTTTTCATGGCACAAGCTGCCCTCAAACCCGAATTGAGCGATGAACCCGTTTCCACCGGCATCGACGAGGCCGCGCGCGAGAAGATCGCCCAGGCGCTGTCGGCCATCCTGACCGACACCTACTATCTGGTGATCAAGTCGCACATCTATCATTGGAACGTCGTCGGCCCCATGTTTCACGCGATCCACAACATGACCGAGGAGCAGTACACGAACCTGTTTCAGGCAGCCGACGATATCGCCGAACGCATCCGCGCCCTGGGGCACAAGGCGCCGATCGCCGATGCGGCCGGTCCGAACCAGGCGGTGGTTTCGATGGACGCATCGGCCAAGTCGGCACACGACATGGTCGCCGATCTCATCGACGATCACGAAGCGGCCATCCGCAAGATGCGCGAAGCGGCCGACATGGCCGAGGAAATGAGCGATTTTGTCACCCACGACCTTTTGGTCGGGCGGATGACCTACCATGAGCAGGTCGTCTGGATGTGGCGCTCGCTGATTACGGAGTAAGACAGATGGGTATCGAAGTCGGCGGCCTTTTGGGCCTCATCCTGCTGATCGCCATGGTATGGGCGATTTACAGCACCTTTCAATCGAGCGCGTCCACGGGGGCAAAGGCACTCTGGACCGTCCTCATTCTCGTTTTGCCGGTGATCGGCCTGATCCTGTGGTTCATCTTCGGACCCAAGGGCGGACGCCGCGCAGCGGTCTGAGCGGAGGTGACGTCATGTCAACCAATCAAGACCCATCCATCGTCGGTGGCGCCCTGGGCGTCGAGAAGGACCTGACGCCGGAACAGATCGTCGAACGCGGCGACTGGTCGGAGCAGCAGAAGCTGGACCGTCTTGAGAAAATGAAACTCGACGCTATCGAAAAGCAGCGCGCCGCCAACGAAGGCATGGCCGGCGACGAGCCGGCGAATCTGCGGGCCATCGAACTGGCCATCGACGCGGTGAAAAGCGACGCAGCAGGCGGTCCGGAAACGGACGCGATAGCCGGACGGCGACTCGGCTGACCGGCACGACAGGCGCCGAAAACGACGCGCCCGGCGGGGATACAATCCGCCGGGCGTTTTCCTGAGCTTTCATGTGACCTTTACCTGGCGCGGCGGTGACCGCTCTTTGCCGCGGCTGCCCCCCTCACGCCTGCGAGCGCTCTGCGGCGCCGCTCAGATGAACGGCCGCATACCGTCCGGAAGTCCGTCCCATCGCGCAATGTCCTTCAACCTGGCGATGTCGCTGATACGGAAGCCGGCTTCTTTCCAACGGATTGCCTGCCGATCCTGCAGTTTGCGCAGCGTCTTGTTTGTATGCACAAGTGACAAGCCGAGCGTATCGGCCACATGCTGTTGAGTCAGCGGCGAGATCTCCGGTGCGTCCTTGAACAGGCCCACCCGGCTCGCACGGTCGTGCAGGTAGGCCAGAAGATAGGCCGCTCTTTCCAGGGCGCTGCGCTGGCCGACGCTCAGCAGGTGCTCGTCGAGAATTTGCTCCTCGCGGGCAGCCAGCCAGGTGATGTCGAAGCCGAGAGCGGGATTGGACTTGTAGAGGTCGCCGAGCCGGTCGCGCTCGAACATGCACAGCACCATGTCCGAAAGGCATTCGAGCGAATGCTCCATCTCGCCGAGCAGCGTGCCCTGGAGGCCCACCAGATCGCCCGGCAACACATAGTTCAGGATCTGCCGCCGGCCGTCTTCGAGCGTCTTGTAGCGAAAGCCCCATCCCGAAATCACCGTGTAGAGGTGCGGGCTGTGGCTGCCTTCCACGAAGATCGTCGATCCGGCCTCCGCTGTCAGTTCGCCCCGCTTGAAACCGGAAACGAACGACACTTCCTGTTCGGTGAAATCGCGAAACCGGCCGCTCTCGCGGAGCGGACATGCCTCGCAGGCGATCTTTCGGGTGCGTGAGGGTGCCGATGTGTCGGGTGATGCGCTCATGGCTTTCGTCATTGCTCGCTGCGATATGTCAAAGTTTAAAGACGGGCGGATGCGGAGCGGGTAATGAGACCGCTCCCAGGAACGGTAAGGGGAATGATTCCCCATGTTGAACCCGATGGCCATGCCGCAATTGCTTGCCGACAAAACCGTTCTCATCATCGAGGACGAGATGCTGATCGCCATGGATGTCGAACAGATCGCCAATGATCTGGGCGCCCGTCATGTCCTCGTTCTGCGGGTTCGCGAGGCGCTGCGTCACATGCTGGAAAATGTCGTCTCTCCCGATGTTTGCTTTGTCGACTACCGGTCGGCCGATGGCGAGCGTCGCAGCGTCGCCGAATTCTTTGGCTCAACCGGCGGAAAACTGATCGTCATGACGACGGACGGCGACCCGGAAAAGGATCCGTTGGTGGCAAATGCCGACGCCGTTTTGCGCAAGCCGTTTGGCGCCGAAGAGGTCGGCCAGGCTTTTCGCGATGCGCTCGGCGCCAGATCGAACGACACTTAGGCCGTTTTCGCCATTACATGGGTCGCCACTGCATCCGGACCGTACTCCGACGCGTCATCGATGTCGAGAATGGCCGCCAGGCGGGCCCTGGCGCGCGAAACCCGGCTCTTGACGGTGCCCGTCGCGCAGCCGCAAACCTCGGCCGCCTCCTCGTAGCTCATGCCCGACGCGCCGATCAGGATGATCGCTTCGCGCTGGTCGTCGGGCAGCATCTGCAAAGCCCGCTGCATGTCGGCCAGATCGAGTTTTCCCATCTGGTCGGGATGAACCGCCATGGCTTCGGTCAGCGTGCCTTCCGCATCCGAAACCTCACGCCCCTTCTTGCGCATCTGCGAGTAGAACTCGTTTCGCAGGATGGTGAAGAGCCATGCCTTGATGTTCGTACCGGGCTGGAAACTTGCCTGCTTGTGCCAGGCCTTGACCAGCGTCTCCTGGACGAGATCGTCCGCCCGATCGCCGGCTCCGGTCAACGACAGGGCGAATGCGCGCAGATTGGGAATGGCGCCCAGCAGATCCGCCTTGAAGTCCGCATGAGCGGTCATTGGTCCTGGCCCTGCTGTCCTTCGGACTTTTCAAGTTCGTCCAACAGGGCCGCAAACCGGTCGGGGACCGGTTCCTTGACGACCTCGTCGAACGATTCCCGTAACTTTTTCCCGATCTGCCGCACAGCCATCTCGTTGAGCGGACGGGCCTTTCCGTCTTTCGATGTGTCCATTGCCAAGCCCATTGATTGCATCTTTCCTCAATCCATCTATCCCGGAACGCCGCGTTGGCAAAAAAGTTCCGAAAAAATGGAACCACTTTGTCTCGCGCGCGTTCAAATACCGTTCATCTCTCAAGAGCCGGCAGGGAGTTCACATGTCGCTAGCCGCACAGATTTCACCCCATGTCCCTCTTTTGCGCCGCTTCGCGCGGGCGCTCACCGGATCCCAGCGCGCCGGCGACACGTATGTCGCCGCCTTGCTGGAGGCACTGGTGGCCGACCGGGCCAATTTTCCCGATCTCGATGATGTAAAGCTCGCACTGTACAAATCGTTCCTCGATTTGTGGTCCTCGGTCGATATCAATCTGAAGGCGGACCCGGATGTACCGGCCGAACAGGCCCGCGGCGAGCGCAATCTGCAGGCTATCGCGCCCATGGCCCGCCAGGCTTTTCTGCTGACAGCGGTCGAGGGGTTTTCGCCCAAGCAAACCGCACAGATTCTCGGCATCGAGGCCGGAAAGGCGGACGAACTGCTGGAACAGGCCGCTCGAGACATTGCGGGACAAGTGGCGACCAGCGTCCTGATCATCGAGGACGAACCGCTCATCGCGATGGATGTGGAGGCGATGGTCGAGGATCTGGGACACCGGGTCACCGGTATCGCGCGCACCCATACCGAAGCGGTGGCGCTCTTCGGCAAGGAGCGCCCGGGTATCGTTCTTGCCGACATTCACCTGGCCGACGGCAGCTCGGGCCTCGATGCCGTCAACGAGATCCTGCAGTCGGTCGAGGTGCCGGTCATCTTCATCACCGCCTATCCGGAACGCCTGCTGACTGGCGAGCGCCCCGAGCCGGCCTATCTCGTCACCAAGCCGTTCCAGCCGGCCATGGTCTCGGCACTGATCAGCCAGGCACTTTTTTTCGACGAATCATCAAAAAAGGCGGCGTAAGCCGCGCCATGGGCGGAACCCGATGCGCGCTCAAGCCGTTAGACAGGTGATCACATCGAAGGAGGATCATCATGCTTGGTTGGGCACTCATGTTTCTTATCGTGGCACTGGTTGCCGGCGTCTTGGGGTTCGGCGGCGTCGCCGGCGCCTCGGCCGGCATCGCGCAGGTTCTTTTCTTCCTGTTTCTGGTGCTGTTCGTCGTCAGCCTGGCTTTCCGCTTCTTCCGGAAAGTCTGAGGCGCGACTGTCTGACAACTGATCAATCGGGCGGGTTTTCCCGCCCGTTTTTCGTCCACTGATTCCATGAACGTCCACGAGCCCGATCACAACAGTCTCGCCATCGCACTGGAAGGATCGCCTGTCACGATCTTCTTTCAGACCGCAGACGGCCGGTTTGCATGGTTCGAGAACCAGCAATCGGTCTGGGCACGCAAAGACCTGGTCGGCCTGAGCGACGCCGATGTGTTCAATGGCGCCAGCGCTTCCGCGTTCGCAACAGCAAAAGATGATGCCCGACGATCGGGCCAGCCTGTGACGCTGGAACTGCAGACGCTGTCGTCGGTCGCCGCGGACGGCAAGGATTGCTTCCTGAAAGTCACGGTGAGGCCGGCCTGTGACGAGGCTGGCCGGACGTCGGGTTTCTTGTGCTCCTCGGTGGAGATCACCGAGGAGAAGATTCGCGAACAAACGCTCAAGACGCTGCTGATGGAGGTGGCCCACCGGTCCAAGAACATGCTCGCCATGGTTTTGAGCCTTGCCTCGCAAACCGCGCGGTCGTCGCGATCCGTGGACGGGTTCGTACGCGCCTTCACCGGCCGGATCCAGTCGCTCGCCAAGTCGCAGAATGCGGTGACGGACAGCGACTGGCGCGGCGCGCGTTTCAGCGAACTGGTCAAGTTGCAGGTGACCGATGTGGTGCCGCTCGGGGCAAGCCGCATCGAGATCGCGGGCGACGATCCCACTTTCTCGCCGTCGGCGGCGGTCCATATCGGGCTGGCCCTGCACGAACTGGTGACAGACGCACTTGTGAACGGCGCGCTCCTCGATTCCCGGGGCACCATCCGGATCGACTGCAACATCCTGACCCAGGAAGGCAGCACTCCTGTCGCCGAAATCCGATGGACCGAGGAACGCCGCGTCCAGCCAGAGGACGCGGAAACGCAGAAAGGATTCAGTCGCACCGTGCTCGAACGGGTGGTCCCGTCCGCAGTCAACGGCGAAGCCCAACTCGACGTGGACAATCATACCGTCAGCTACCGGCTGTCCGTCAATTTTACCGAATTCCGGTAATGCGAGGATCGCTGCGCGCGGGCGTGCTTCAGCCTTGCTACCCTCCCGGGCGCCTGCCTTGGCCAGTTCAATGATTGCGCAATGCGTCGATCAGTTCACTCTTCGACATGTAGGAACGGCCTTCGATGTCGAGTTCGCGCGCACGATCGTAAAGGTCGGCTTTCGACCAGTCCTCATAGGCCTTGGCGGACCCGCCCTTTGCGGACGGGTCCTGATCTTCGGAGGCTTGTGCATTGGCGATGCGCGCCGCCTTTTCCTTCGACGCGCCCTTGTCGCGGAGCGCCTCATAGGTTTCATCGTCCTTGACGGACGGCCCGTGGCTGGAGGCCATGTTCATTTCCGTTTTTCGTTGAGGGTCTCAGGCCGGCGGCTCATTCGGACGCCGTCGCCGACCGCACGCCGGCTTCGCCGCCGGGGCCTGACAGGTTCTCGATCGCATTGTCGACTTCCTCGACCAGCGGAGCCAGATCGCCGCCGCCATCGGCCGAAAGCCGGGCCTCGAGCTCGGTTTTCATGCTCTTGAGCGCCGCCAGCCGTTCATCGACCGGTTCGGCGGAAATCGCGACGGCCCTGATGTCCCGCGAAGTGATCGACTGGGCCGTTTTGTCGGCATCGTCTCCGGTACCGTCCCCGGTGTGTTTGCGGTCCGACTGGTTCATGTCCTTCATCACTGTCATTATCGATCTCCTCTCTTTACCTTCACAACGCGGGAACCGGGTTGGGGGTTCCCGCGTTTTCGATGCGGATGGTGGCAGGATCGATGATCGGACGTGCATTGAGGCAGTTGGGCAGCGTCCGGGGGCTGATCACCGTGCCCGGCGCGCTTGCGCTGACACTTTGGCTGAGCGCGTTCATCGCGCTTCGGCTCGACCGGATGCTGGCGCGCAGCGATGCGGTCGAACTCTACCGCATCCTCCAGACCGACTACGAAACGGCGGTCACAATCCTGTCGACGATCTCCGGCGCTTCGATTACGACGCTGAGCCTTGTCTATTCGCTGGTGCTGGTCGTCTTCACCCTGGCCGCCGGCAACATCGCGCCGCGGCTGTTGCGGCGATTCACCGGCGACCGTGTCAATCAGGTGACCGCCGGCCTTCTCGGCGGCACCTTCCTGTTCTCCCTGACCATCCTGCACCAGACCGGCCCCGATACGGTGCCGGGCGTTTCGATCGCCATCGCGTTCTGCCTCGCCGTGATCGCGGTGCTGCAATTGATCTTCTTCGTTCACACCGTTTCGCGCAGCGTGACGATCGACGAGGAGATCGCCGCCATTTCCACCCAACTGGAAGAGCGCCTCACCGGAATCGTCGCCGATAATGATGACAAAGCCCTGGATGCGTCGTTCGACCGGGGTGACGCGGCGGCGTTCGAGATCACCGCCGGTGAAAACGGCTATATTGTCGGCATCGACGAACAGCGTCTGACCGCGCTGGCCGACCAGTTCGACGTGCGCGTCGAGATCGTCGACAAGCCGGGAACCTTCGTCCTCAGGGGGCAGGCTCTGGCCAGCATTTTCGGCGATGCGGGCGATGGCAAACGCGGTGCCATCGAAGAAGCGTTTGCCGGTTCGGTGACCCTCTCCCCGGTGCGCGGGTCGGGCGACGACATCGAGTATGCGATCAGCGTGCTGCTTGAGATCGCGCTGCGCGCGCTGTCGCCGGGCGTCAACGACACGTTCACGGCCATCGCCTGCGTCGATCGGCTCAGCGCAGCCTTCGTGACGCCGGTCTACAGGGGATTGCGCCAGCGCCTTATCAGCGACGGGGACGGCGTCGTCCGCGTCAGCATTCCCGGCCTGACGGTCGAGGACATCGTCAACACGGCATTCCACCCGCTGCGACGCGCGGCGGCCGGCAATCTCCTGATGGTGCAGAACATCGCCGACGCGCTGATGCGGCTGCATGACATTGCCGATGATGAAGTCGGGCCGATCTTCGAGCGGCACGCCATGCTGCTGATGGCCTCGTTCGAAAGAACCGATCCACTCGATGCCGACCGCGATTTTCTGGCAAACCGGCTTGCCCCGATCTTGGGCCGCGACGGCACGACCGGCTGATGCGAGCGACGCTTTTCCGCCGCACAGCAAAAAGCCGCCCCGAAGGGCGGCCTCCTGACTGGCCTGCGCGACGCGATCAGACCGAGTCGGCCCATTCGTCGATTTCGCGTTTGGCTTCCTCGCGGGTCTTGCCGTATTTGGCTTGGATCTTGCCGGCCAGTTCCTCGCGATTGCCCTGCACCTGATCGAGTTCGTCGTCGGTCAACTCGCCCCATTTCTGGCGCGCCTTGCCCTTGAACTCGGTCCATTTGCCTTCGATCTGGTCCCAATTCATGGATAACTCCTTTGCGGTTGATGTCCTTGGAGGAAACGCCGGACAGGGCCAGCCGTTCCCTGAAAAGACTCTTGCCGCCCGCCGCAGGCTTCCATTCCCAGCGGCGGCTACGAAGTAGCGTATTTCGGAAAGCCGCGGCAGTTTTCGGCAGTCAGTGCCAACAAGAAGGCTTCGACTTGACGAAAAGACTCGGACGTCCAGCTCATCACGCTCCTTACCGGAGCACATCCATGAGCGCTCCCCAGTGTTTGACCTGTTGTGGCCATCGCTCCTCACCGGTTTTCAATTGGCAGACCCTCGAGTTTTGCCACCGTCAACCGACCATTGCCGGCCAGCCCGATACGGACTTCAGCTCGAGAAATTCCTCGATACCCCAGATGCCGCCCTCGCGCCCCACGCCGGAGAGCTTATAGCCGCCGAATGGCGTGCCCGAGGCTCTCAGATGGCCGTTGATATGCACCATGCCGGACTGCAGCCGGTTGGTGACGTGGCGAATACGCTCGGCGGACCCGCCATGCACATAGGCGGCCAGCCCGTATTCGGTATCGTTGGCGAGCGCGATCGCCTCGTCCTCGTCACGGAAGGCGCGCATGCACATCACGGGACCGAAAACCTCTTCGGCATAGGCGGCCAGCGTGTCATCCGCATCGGCGAAGATCGTCGGCCGGACGAAATATCCGGTTTCGAAACCCTCGGGTCGGCCCGGTCCACCCGCGACGACGCGCCCTCCGGCGGCGACCGATCGGGTGATGAAGTCCTGCACGCGGCTGTACTGCAGCGCCGATGCGACGGGGCCGATATGGCCTCCTGGTTGCCGGGGCGAACCGACGACGGTTTCATTGGCGAAACGTGCCGCGATCTCGACGGCACGCTCGTAGAGGCTTTCATCGACAAGTATCCGCGAGGGCGCGTTGCACGACTGGCCCGAATTGCGCATGCCCTGCTCGACGATGAAGCGGATGGCCGGTTCAAGATCCGCATCCTTCAATACGATTGCCGGATTGTTGCCGCCCAGTTCCAGCGTCATTCGCTTCAGCGCACGCGACGCCGTGGCCGCAACTCCGAGGCCGGCGCGCGTCGACCCCGTAAACGACACCAGGTCGACCTCGTCATGGGCCACGAGAGGCGCACCGCCCCCCTCGCCCGTTCCATTCACCATGTTGAAGACACCGGCCGGCACGCCGGCGTCGTGGAGAATTTCGGCAAAGATGCGATGGGTCACCGGCAGATGCTCCGAGGGTTTGAGAATCATCGTCGCCCCGGCGGCCAGCGCCGCTCCGACCTTGAGCGTCACCTGGTTCATTGGCCAATTCCAAGGCGTGATGAGCGCACAAACGCCGACCGGCTCCTTGAAAAGCATGTCGGTCTTGCTGCCCGCGACAGACGGCGTGCAGAGTTCCATACTCGAAAGAGCCGCGGCATAGGCGCGTAAATTAGACAGCCCGCCCGCGACCTGAGCGCTCCGTGCAAGATCGATCGGAGCGCCGAGTTCCAGCGAGATGGCGGCGGCCAGTTCGGTTTCCCTGGCGGCATATCCCTCGATCACCCTGTTGAGGAGATCGAGACGTTGTTCACGCCCGGTGGCCGCCCAATCCGGAAAAGCCTGACGGGCGGCCGCGACCGCGCGGTCGACGTCGGCGGCGGAACCGCAGGCCACGTGATTGATGACGTTTTCCGTTGCCGGATCGATATTGGCGAGCATCTCGCCTGCCTGCGGCGTCTGCCATTGCCCGCCGATATAGAACGCCCCGTCGTCTGCGTGGGTGTCGCGATCCGGGTGCGGTTCGATGTTCATGGGATTTCTCCGGTCAGGTAGAAAACATGTGGTGATGGGGCCTGCTTCTGGGCGACGCGAACGAATTAGCGCCGAATGAGGGCGAGCAGGCCGAGCAGGCAGCACGAGAGCCCGATCGTCACAGTCGCCGCGGCGACCACGGCGGGGCTGATCGATTCACGAATGCCGCTGAAGATCTCGCGCGGCAGCGTGGTGTGTTCCGGGGAGGCCAGGAACAGTGTCACCACCACCTCGTCGAGCGATACGGCAAAGGCGAACACGGCGCCCGACAAAACGCCCGGCGCAATGAGCGGCAGCGTCACCGTGAGGAAGGTGCGCAGACGACCGGCGCCAAGGCTTAGGGCAGCACGGTCGAGCGTGAAGTTGTAGTTTCGCAAGGTCGCAAGAACAGTGACAACGACGAAGGGAAGGCCGAGCGTGGCATGACCGAGAATCAAGCCGGTCCGCGTGCCGACCAGCCCAAGCTTGCTGTAGAAGTAGAAGAGCGAGACCGAGACAATGACCACCGGCACGAGCATCGGCAGCAGCAGAAGCCCGAAGGCGATGCGGGAAAAGATCGAGCGCATATGCACCAGGCTCAGCGCGGCCAGCGTCCCGAGCACCGTGGCGATGGCGGCGCTGCTGACGCCGATCACGAGCGAGTTGACGAAGGCGCGCTGCCAGCGGGCGTCGCTCAAAATCTCGCCATACCATCCCAGGGAGAACCCGGGCAGCGGGTAAATGAAGAACTCGCCGGAGGAAAACGACATCGGAATGATCGCGATCACCGGCGCCACCAGGAAGAAAAGCGTGGCCGCCACGAAGGTGCCGTACAGGATCCTCGAGAGATGGGGCATTAGGAAACAGCCCATTTCTTGCTGGAAAGCGTGCCGCCCACGACAGCGATGAATGCCATGGCGAACACGATCAGCCAGAGCCCGAGCGCGGCGGCGAGACCCCAGTTGAGGCTACGATTGACGAAGGTGGCGACGAGATTGCTGATCATCTGGTCGCCGCCGCCGCCCAGTAGCATCGGCGTCACGTAGAAGCCGAGAGACAGCGTCATCACCAGAACGACCCCGGCACTGAGACCCGGCAGGGTCAGCGGCAGGTAGACGCTGACCAATGCCCGTATTCGGCCGGCGCCGAGGGACTCGGCGGCGTTCATATAGTTGGGCGGAATCTTCTTCATCACGCTGATGAGCGGCAGCACGACGAAGGGAAGCATGATGTGAGTCATCGACACGATCACCGCGAAGCGCGTGCGCAGGAATTGCAGCCCTTCCGACATCAGGCCCGCCTCGATGAGAACGCCGTTGAGAATGCCCTGCCGCTGGAAGATGACCATCCATGCGAGCGTCCGCACCAGAAGCGACGTCCAGAAAGGCAAAAGCACCAACAGCATGAGGATGGCCGCCGTCCGGGCCGGCGCGTTGGCCACGGCATAGGCCAGCGGATAGCCGAGCAGAACGCAGATCACGGTGACCGTCAGCGAGATCGTGAGGGTCCGGGCATAGACGCCCAGAAACAGCCTGTCATCGACGGGTTTGACGGAGACGCCGCCGTCAGGACCCGCTTCGAGGTCGAGGGATTCGAGGATGTTGTAGGTCGTGAACGTGCGCGCGCTCTGCCGGATCACCCGCCAGATTTCCGGACTTGCCCATGCGCCGTTGATTGCTTCGAGCCGCGCGCGCGCTTCGCCCCCCAGATCGGCCTCCAGTTCTCTGGCGGCTTGCAGGATGAGGCGTCTGTTGCCCGCTTGCCTGAAATTGAGTTCCCGGGCGAGCGAAGCGACATCCGCCGGCTCGGCTTGTGTCAGATCCCGGACCAGCGCCTCGAAGACATCGTCTTGCGGAAGGCCCACCCCGTCCCAGCCGGCAATCGCCTCGGCCGTTGCGGGAATGACGGAGACGACCGGACTGCCGTTGGTGGCCTGGGAGAGAAACCACAGGATGGGCAGAAGGAACGCGAAGACGACGAACAGCAGCGCAGGCATCAGGGGAAGCGCGATATGCGCGTTTTTGGCAAACATACGGACCGTTCCGACTGCGATTAAGGTCTGAAGACCACTGTCTCCCGGGCGCACGGTGCGCCCGGGAGACAGAAAGCTCATCTCGAGGCCCAGGCGAGGAACCGCTCGTTGAGCGTGTCGAAGTTGTTGAGCCAGAAATTCGCGTTCGGCGGCACCGCATCGTCTTCAAGAGCGGGGTTTCCCGGCATGATCGCGAGCCGTTCCGGCGAGATCAGTTCATGTGCCTTGCGGCTGATGACGCCGTAGTCGATGCCGTTCATGAAATCGGCCTGTTGTTCGGGACGCAGCGCGAAAGCCAGGAAGCCCATCGCGGCCGCCTTGTGCTTGCTCCCCTTGAGGACCACCCACTGGTTTCCGGTCAAGATATGACCGGCTTCCCAGGCCATGGCGAGATCCGCGCCCTCGGTCTTCGCCGCGCTTGCCACGCGACCGTTCCAGGCCGCAGCCATCACATACTCGCCCGAAAGGAGACCCTGGATCTGTTCCGTGCCCGAACGCCACCAGATGATGTGATCGCGCAGTTCATCGAGTTTTGCGAAGGCACGGTCCTGTCCGTCCTTGGTTTCCAGAACCTCATAGACCTCATCCACCGCCACACCGTCGGCGAGGAGCGCGACGATGAGCGTGTCGGTGACCGAAAAGTTGAGCCCGCGACGTCCGGGAAAGCGGTCGACATCCCAGAAATCCACCCAGCTTCGCGGACCCTCGCCTTCGAATTCGGCCGCGTTGTAGGCAAGCACCGTCGAGGCGAGAAGGGACGTGACGGAACAGCGGGTGACATGCGCAGCCGGGATGTCGTCAACGTCGATGATGCTGGTATCGAGCGGTTCGAAAAGCCCCTCCTCGCAACCCAGCGCCGCTTCCGCGAATTCCGGCTCGGCGATGTCCCAAAGGATGGTGCCGCTTTCGACCTGGGCACGGATGTTGCTCAGTTCGCCGTTGAAGGAGTCGTCCAGGATCTTGATGCCGCTCTCTTCCGTGAACGGGTCCCAGAAGGATTTCCTGTGCGCCTCGGAAACAACGCCGCCCCATGACACGATCGTCAGGCTCTCTTCCGCGGACGCAGTGCCGACAGCACCGCCGCATACCGCGAGAAGGGCCATGCCTGCGGCCCCGCTGATACTCTGTTTCAAGATATGTTTCATTCTTCTCTCCTGTCAGGTTGAACTTTTTTGACGCTTTTCAGGTTGCGGCCTCTTCAAGCGGGTAGGCCCTCACGTAATCGGGGAGAAACCGGATTCCGACGTCGGCGCCGATTTCGTATTTCTGATCGGTTGCGTGCTGTTCGATCTTCGCCACGAGCGAGCCGCCACCGCTCGTCGCGATGGTCAGTCGAAGGTGATCGCCGTAGAAAATCCGCTCCTCGACGCGCCCGGGCAGAGTGTCGAAATGCCCTGTTTCGGTGGAACTCTGTCGCGCCTCGACGCAGACATGCTCGGGGCGGACCAGAAGCTTGACTCCCTGCCCCGGAACCATCCCGCCACTCACCTGACATGTCAGCCGGACGCCATTCGGAAGACGAACGCTGCCCTTGCCCTCCGCGATCTCGTCGAGCGTCGCCTCGATGACGTTCGTCTCGCCGATAAAGGTCGCGACGAAGAAGCTACCGGAGCGGTGATAAACGTCCTCGGGCTTGCCGACCTGCTCTATCGCACCGTCGTTGAGAACAACGACGCGATCCGACATGGTCAGCGCTTCGGCCTGATCGTGGGTGACGAACAGCACCGTGAGGCCCAGCTTCTCGTGCAGCCGCTTGAGCTCGATTTGCATGTGATCGCGCAACTGCCGGTCAAGCGCGCTCAACGGTTCATCCATCAGAACGAGGTCGGGATCGAAGACCAGAGCCCGCGCCAAGGCGACCCGCTGGCGCTGACCTCCGGAGAGCTCGGAGGGCCGGCGATGGCCATAACCCTCCAGCCTGACGAGAGACAGCGCCGCATTCACCTTCTCGACCTGCTGATCGCGCGGAACCCGGCGGGCGCGGAGCGCGTATCCCACGTTTTCGGCAACCGTCATGTGCGGGAACAGGGCATAATCCTGGAAGACCACGCCGATGTTGCGCTTGTTCGGGGGCATATGCGTGAAATCCCGGCCACCCACCACGATCGTGCCGGCCGTCGGCTTTTCGAAACCCGCCAGCATCATCAGAAGGGTTGATTTTCCCGAGCCAGACGGACCCAGAAGCGTCATGAACTCACCCTTCCTTACGGAAAGGTCGAGATTGGCAATCACATCGACCCCGCCGGGGTAGCTCTTCTTCACAGCCTGAAAACGAATGAAGTCGTCGTCCCCCTGCGCAATCTCTATGTCGGTTCCGTCGTTCAAAGGTGTTTCCTTGTTTCGATGTCCCGGCGGTCGCGCCGGGACATCCGATCGCCGAGCAAAGCCTCCCATCCTATTTGTCCCTGAAACAGAGCCATTTTTCTGATTTTGGGAGGTCCACTTTATGCGAGGGAGGCTTGGCCCTCCTCCACTTCGTGCGCGACTTCGGCGGCGACCTGGTCAAGCGATGCGCGCAGAGCGCCGAACAGCACCTCCAACTCGTCCTCGGAGATAACAAGCGGCGGGCACAAGTTGACGGTCTCGCGTGTCCAGCGAGTGATGACTCCGTTTTTCTGGAGAGCGCGGCCGATCTTCAGCGTGACGTTTTCCATCGCATCAAAGCGCCGGCGCGTCGTCTTGTCCGCCACGATTTCGAGCGCTCCGAGCAAGCCGGCATTACGCGTTTCGCCGACGATCGGGCAATCGGCGATCGCGGCCAGATGCCGCTCGAATGTCGCGATGGTTGCGTGCAGGTTTGCCCGGAAATCCGCTTGCGCATAGATCTCCAGCGCCGCGCTGGCGACCGCGCAGCCAATCGGATGACCGCCATAGGTCAGCCCATGTCCCAGCAACCCCGATTTGGCGCTTTCAAGCGTCAACGTATCGTAGATCTCGTCGGTCATCAGCACCGCGGACAGCGGGAAATAGCCCCCGGTCAGCGGTTTGGCGAGCGTCATCAGATTCGGTCGAAGACCGTATCTGGTCGAGCCGAAAGGCGAATCCAGGCGACCGAGCGCGCAAACCACCTCGTCTGCGATCAGAGCAACATCATGGCGCCGAAGCACCTCGTCGACCAACTGAAAGTACCCCTTCGGAGGAAGGAGACAGCCCGCCGATGCCATGACCGGCTCGGCGATGAATGCCGCCACGGTATCGGGCCCGACCGCAAGGATCGCCGCCTCCAGTTCCGCCGCGCATCGCGCCGCATAGGCCTCTTCGCTCTCGCCGTCGTGGCCGTGGCGGTAGTGGCAGACCTCCGGAATGAAGCTGACATCGGGGGACACGCTGTCCGACCCGAAACGCATGTGGGCCTGCCCGGTGACGGACGCGCTGAGCGTCGTCGAGCCGTGATAGCCGGCATGCCGCGCAATCACCCGCCGCTTTTCGGGCTTTCCGCGGCTGATATTGACGGCGCGGACGATCCTGATCGCCGCGTCATTCGCCTCGGAACCGGAATTGGCGAAGAGCACGTGGTTCAGATGCTCGGGCGCCATCGCGCTGAGCTGCCGTGCAAGGCGCTCCGCGGGCTCATGAGACTTCTGCGCGAAGAGGTGATAATACGGCAGTTTCCCGGCCTGTTCCGTCATCGCCTGGACAAGACGCTCGTCGCGGAATCCCAGACTGGCGCAGGACGACCCCGACATCGCATCGATGTAGCGGTTGCCCTCGGCATCGAAGACATGAACGCCCTCACCCCTGACGATTGTGGTCGTTTCGCCGTTTCGATGGGCCTGAAGATCCGAGAACTGGTGAACGAGATCCAATCCGTGTCGCGCCGATGCCGTCATTCGTCGTGCCTTTCGGTTTCTCACATCGAAACCGAGAGCTACCGACCAACTGGATCTGGAAACAGAGCCAATTATCTGTTTATAATTGGACCACTTCGCGGCCATTCGGTCGCAAAGGAGATCTTCTGCCCCCGCGCGGTGCGGCAAGGCGACAGAATACGAGGACAAGGGGGAGTGCCGTGGCGCGGTTTGTTGGGCTGTTCGAATTCCTCGACCTTGATCGCAACAGCCAGCGCACGCTCGCGACGCAGCTCTTCGACGGCATCCGCGAGGCAATTCTCGACGGCACCCTGTTGCCCGGCACCGATCTTCCCTCGACACGCAAGCTCGCCAAACAACTGAACCTGTCGCGCAACACGGTCACCGCAGCCTACGAGCAGCTCTGCGTGGAGCAGTATCTGGTTTCGGTTCAGGGCGCGGGCACGAAGGTCGCCGATTTACCGGCGCTGCGGGAGGTCCGCCCCGGCAAGGAAGTCATCGACGAACCGTCCCTTTCACGCATTCGGCTCTCGCGCCGCGGAGAGAGCCTGAGCGACAGTCCGCGCTATCTTCCGCAATACAAGGACAGATCGTTCGCCGCCGGACTGCCGGCGCTGGACCTCTTTCCCCACCAGCTTTGGGCCCGCTACATCAACCGCGCCGCCCGACGGTCCGCCATCAGGCGGTTCGACTACGGCGAAATCGCCGGGACCCTGGAACTCAAGCGCTCCATTGCCGACCATCTGGCGACAACCCGTGGGTTCCGCCCGGAGACGGATCAGATCGTGGTGCTGAACGGAGCGCAGGCCGCTCTCGATCTGCTGGCGCGGGTCACCACCGACATCGGCGATACGGCCTGGATCGAAGAGCCGGGCTATCTCGGCGCGCGCGGCGCCTTTCGCGGCGCGGGTTTGACCATACGGCCGATAGAGGTCGACAGTCAGGGCCTTCACCCCCCTGACGACATCACCCCCGCGCCGAAGCTGATTTATACCAGCCCCTCGCACCAGTGTCCGACAGGCGTGCTGCTCTCACTGGTACGGCGCCTAAAGCTTCTCGATGCGGCGCGGCGCTCTGGAGCGCTGATAATAGAAGACGATTACGACAGTGAATTCCGCTATGCGGGTCCGTCGATCTCCACACTCTGGAGCCTCGATCAGGGACGTTCGGTGGTCTATATGGGCACCTTTTCCAAGACCATGTTGCCCGGGATCAGGATTGGATACCTCGTCGCTCCGCCGCAGCTGTGCGCCGCCATCACCAACGCCCTGCACCACACAGGTCAGGCGGCCAGCAAGGTGGTCCAGTTCGCCCTGGCAGAGTTCATCGACGACGGCCGGTTCTCCGAGCATGTTCGGCAGATGAAGAAGGCCTATCTCGCGCGCCGCGCCACCTTCCTCAGGGAGATAGAGCGCCAGATCGGAGGCGCCGTCACCTACAAGCCGACGAGTACGGGAATGCAGCAGACGGTTTACCTGAACGGAGATCTGTCGGATGTCGCCCTTTCGGCCGCGGCACGCGACAAAGGCGTCGTAGCGCCGACGCTGTCGCGCTTCTATATCGGCCGAGATAAGACAAATGGCCTTTTGCTCGGATTTGCCTCTTCCGAAGAGCCGGAAATCAGGAAAGGCATGGAGAAACTGGCCTCGGCTTTTGACCAGATCACCAGATCGGGGCAAACCACGCGAAGTGCTTGTACCAACGGTCATAACGATTGACCGCCGTGGGCCCATTCACGCATTCCGATGGAGGAGATCGTGCATGGGTTCACCGTCAGCTTGCGCCATGCCTCGCAGACTGCATCTGGTATGGCCTCGTAGTTTTTTGTGCACGCGATTTGAGAGCCAATTGGCGCGCATGTCGAAGCAGGCGAAGCGGTGCGTCATTTTTCCTGGGCAGATGTTTTAATATAGTAAAGAAATGATGCTTCGAACAAAACAGTGTCCCTTTACCTAGCTGATTGATGGAATAATGCCTCTAGCGTTCATAATGAAGAGACTATGCAGAAAGGCGCCAGAAATTCATAAAAAATGATGTAATACTTCTGAATAATGCAAGATATCATACGGCGGCGAGCGCAATGGCTATGCCCTGGCCGACGCCGATGCACATGGTGGCCAGTGCGCGCCTGCCGCCGCGCATCTGCATTTCGAGCGCCGCCGTCCCGGTGATCCGCGCGCCCGACATGCCGAGCGGATGACCGAGCGCGATCGCCCCGCCATTCGGATTGACGTGATCCGCGTCCTCGGCAATGCCCAGATCGCGCAGGACCGCGATGCCTTGGCTGGCAAAGGCCTCGTTCAGTTCGATCACGTCTAAATCCTGCGGCGTCCAGCCGATGCGGGCGCACAGCTTCTTCGTCGCAGGCGCCGGGCCGATGCCCATGATCCGCGGCGGAACGCCCGCCGTCGCCCCGCCGACGATGCGCGCGATCGGCGTCAGCCCGTATTTCTTCATCGCTGCCTCCGAGGCGATGACCAGCGCCGCCGCGCCGTCATTGACGCCGGACGCATTGCCCGCGGTCACGCTGCCATTCTCACGGAACGGCGTGCGCAACCTGGCAAGCGCCTCCATCGAGGTCTCGCGCGGATGCTCGTCCGTGTCGACGATCACCGGGGCACCCTTGCGCTGCGGGATCGTCACCGGCGCGATCTCTTTCGCCAGCCGGCCGTTGTTTTGCGCCGCTGCGGCCTTGGCCTGCGAACGCAACGAGAAGGCGTCCTGATCCTCGCGCGTGACCTTGAAGTCCTCGGCGACGTTCTCGCCGGTCTCCGGCATCGAGTCGACGCCGTACTGTTTCTTCATCACCGGGTTGACGAAGCGCCAGCCGATGGTCGTGTCGTAGATCTCGGCCTTGCGCGAAAACGCCGTGTCGGCCTTGGGCACAACGAAGGGTGCGCGGCTCATGCTTTCCACGCCGCCTGCGATCGCAATCTCGATCTCGCCTGCCTTGATGGCCCGCGCCGCCATGATGACGGCGTCCATGCCCGAGCCGCACAGGCGGTTGATCGTCGTGCCCGAAACGCTGACCGGCAGGCCCGCGAGCAGCGAACTCATGCGCGCGACATTGCGGTTGTCCTCGCCGGCCTGGTTGGCGCAGCCGTAATAGACCTCGTCGACGGCTTCCCAGTCGATGCCGCGATTGCGTTCCGTCAACGCCTTGATCGGGATCGCGCCAAGGTCGTCCGCGCGGACCGGGGAGAGCACACCACCGAAACGGCCGATCGGCGTGCGGATGTAGTCACAGATGTAAGCGTCGGGCATGACATCGTCCTTCAGAGTTCCGGCACGGCGAGGTCCGCGACATCACCGTGGACTTTCAGCTCAGCGCCGGTTACCGACTGAAGATCCTCGAATGACAATTGCGGCAGCTTCTCCCGCAGAACGAAGCGGCCGTCCTCGACATCGATCACCGCGAGCGAGGTGTAGACCCTGGTCACGCATCCAAGCCCCGTCAGCGGCAAGGCGCATCGCTTCAAGAGCTTCGGTTCGCCTTTCCGGGTCACGTGATCGGTGACGACAGCGACACGTCTCGCGCCATGAACCAGGTCCATTGCGCCGCCGACGGCGGGCACGCCGCCCTTGCCCGTCGACCAGTTGGCGAGATCGCCGTTCTCGGCAACCTGGTAGGCGCCGAGCACGGCAAGGTCGAGATGGCCGCCGCGCACCATGGCGAAGCTGTCCGCGTGGTGGAAGAACGCCGCACCCGGCTTGAGCGTGATCGCCTTTTTGCCGGCGTTGATCAGGTCCCAGTCTTCCTCGCCCGCCGCCGGCGCCTCGCCGAAGCCGAGCACGCCGTTTTCGGTGTGGTAGACAACGTCGCGGCCTTCCGGCTGGAACTTCGCGATCATCTCCGGAAAGCCGATGCCCAGATTGACATAGGCGCCGTCTTCCATGTCCTGCGCTGCGCGCCAGGCGATCTGCGCGCTGGACAGCTTGAGTGTATCGAGTGCGGCGCTCATGGATAAACGGCTCCCTCGCGGTTGAGGCTCTCTTCCTGTTCCGGATCGGGCACTTCCACGATGCCGTCGACGAAAATGCCCGGCGTGACAACCTGTTCGGGATCGATCTCGCCAGCCGCGACGATGCGCGTGACCTGCGCGACCGTGCGCGTGGCCGCCGTCGCCATCAGCGGATTGAAGTTGCGCGCGGCCATCCGGTAGGTGAGATTGCCGAGCGGGTCGCCCAGTTCCGCCTTGATCAGCGCGAAATCGGCCTTCAGCCAGCGTTCCTGCACGTAGTGGCGGCCTTCGAACTCGGCCACCAGCTTGCCCTCGGCGAGTTCCGTGCCGTAGCTCGTCGGGGTGTAAAAGGCGGGGATGCCCGCGCCGCCGGCGCGGATGCGCTCGGCAAGCGTCCCCTGCGGCACGATCTCCAGTTCGATCTGTCCGGCGAGATAGAGATCCGTGAATACCTTGGGATCGGCCGAACGCGGAAACGAGCAGATCATCTTCGCG
The DNA here is from genome assembly GCF_965223445.1 of Oceaniradius stylonematis. Taxonomy (NCBI): domain Bacteria; kingdom Pseudomonadati; phylum Pseudomonadota; class Alphaproteobacteria; order Hyphomicrobiales; family Ahrensiaceae; genus Oceaniradius; species Oceaniradius stylonematis. Next base: position 2,700,382 of record NZ_OZ244994.1, on the reverse strand, counting down.
ACCATGCCCTGCTCGATGAGCGCAGCCAGCCCCACATGGCCGTTGCCGGCATTGTTGTTGATGATCGTCAGGTTCTTCGGGCCCGCATCGATCAGGGCGTGGATCAATTCGATCGGTGCGCCGGAACCGCCGAAGCCGCCGATCATGACGGTCGTGCCGTCACCGATACCGGCGACCGCTTCGCTCGGGGAGGCGATTGTCTTGTTCATGTCGCGGATCCCTCAAACGTGGCTTCCGCGGTCGTGATCGGCGGGATAGACAGCCAAGACAAGGAAATTTGTGCGCATATTGACATTTGTTCAATAACTGCACCAGCGTGTGCGCATGGTGAACAACACCGACATAATCGCCTCCTTTGCAAAGGGATTGCGCGTTCTGGAGTGTTTTGGCGCAGAGCATCCGCGCCTGACGATCGCCGACGTGGCCGAAGCGACGGGGCTCGATCGCGCGACGGCGCGGCGGTGCCTGCTGACGCTGCACAAGTTCGGCTACGCCGAGTATGACGGCAAGTTCTTCGGTTTGACGCCACGGGTTCTCAGGCTTGGTATGGGCGCGCTGGCCGCCCTGCCCCTGCCGCAGATCGTGCAGCCCTGGCTGGACCAGTTGTCGGAACAGATCGGCCAGTCTGTCTCCACGTCCATCCTCGACGGCACCGACATCGTTTATGTCGCGCGCGCCGCCCAGCGCCGGGTCATGTCAATCGGTCTGATGCCGGGATCGCGGCTTCCCGCCCATTGCACGTCGATGGGCCGCGTGCTCCTGGCCGCACTGCCTGAAGAAGAGGCCCGCGCGGTGGTCGAAGCGTCCGATCTCACACCGCGTACGCCGTACTCCCTGACCGACCCGAAAGACATCATGGACACGATCGCCGATGTGCGGGTGAATGGATATGCCGTGATCGACCAGGAAGTTGAACTCGGTCTGCGCTCACTCGCGGTTCCAGTGTACAACGCCCGAGGCAAGGTGATTGCGGCTCTGAATACCGGGATGGCCGCGATACATTCCGAGACGAGAAAGATCGTGAACGACTACCTGCCGGCGTTGCTGAAGGTTCAGGACGGTCTGCGGCGGATGGTAAACTGATTGACGACCGTCTGCATCCACGAAGGACCTAAACCGACCAAAGAGCGAGGGCAGCAGTTCGGCAAGGACTGGAGTTGCAGTTCCCCCGGTTTGATGGACACTTTTGACTGCGATGGAAAGGGGCTCACATGCCCGGAACGAGAAACCCGTAGCCGGCGGAATTCCGGGAACAGATTGTCGAGCTTCACAGAGCTGGTCGTAGCGCTGATGACCTTGCCCGCGAGTTTAAACCGTGCGTTGCAACGATCCACGGTTGGATCAAGCAAGCCGCACGTGACGATGGCAAGCAGGCCGGCATTCTGAGCAGCACAGAACGAGAAGAGCTCGGTCGCCTCCGTGGAGAGAACAAGCAGTTGCGGCAGGAGCGCGACATACTCTCAAAGGCGGCGGCCTGGTTCGCACAGAACGACACGACCGGTCCGAGGTCTTCGAGTTCATGATGCCGAACCAGGCCGAGTTCCCAGTTCAGACTTTGGCGCGCAGCATGGGTGTATCACGCAGCGGCTTCTATGCTTGGCAGACGCGAGAACCATCCGCCCGGGATATCGCCGACCGGGAACTGACGGAGCTGATCCGCCAGATCCATGCTGCTTCAGGGAAAGCTATGGTGCGCCACGCATCCACGCTGGACTGGCTGATGCCGGAGTCCATGTCGCTCGCAAGCGTGTCGAACGGAGAACCTGCCACCGGGAGAAGGGGTATTCGAACCCCAAATAATCCTACCATTCAATATGTTAGGAGGTATCGAGATGGGAAAATGTGAAATGGCGCACCCGACAGGATTCGAACCTGTGACCTCTGCCTTCGGAGGGCAGCGCTCTATCCAGCTGAGCTACGGGTGCTTTACCGGCGCGGCTCTGCCATATCAAAGCGCTGCGCATGCGTCCAACGCAAATTGACCAACGGGGCGGCCCGGCTGCCGGACGGCCGCAAGGCGCCGCCCCGGCGGGCACGAGCGAGCGCCACGGCCTGATGTTGGCGCGCCGGCCAAGCCTGGGCCAGGCGGCAGGCCGCATGACGTAACGTGAGGAAAACCGGGGCACAGTCCCGGTAACCGTTTCATCGGCCCGGGCGACTTGACGGCGCATCCGTTATTCGGTGTTGTCTGGGGACCGCCATCGCAAGTGGCGGCCAAGAAAACAGGGAGTTCGCGCAATGAGAAACAAGATGATAGGCGTGCTGGTTGCAACTGCGACAGCGCTCGCAGCCGGCGCAGCCTTTGCGCAGGATAGTTTTATCGCCATCGGTACCGGCGGCGTGACCGGGGTCTACTACCCCACCGGCGGCGCGATCTGCCGGTTGGTCAACCGCGACCGTGCGGAGCATGGCATTCGCTGCGGCGTGGAATCGACCGGCGGCTCGGTCTTCAACATCAACGCGATCCGCAATGGCGAACTGGAATTCGGCGTGGCCCAGTCCGACTGGCAGTTCCATGCCTATAACGGCTCGTCGCGTTTTGAAGAGCAGGGACCGTTCGAAAACCTGCGCGCGGTCTTCTCGGTCCACCCCGAGCCGTTCACCGTGGTCGCGCGGGCCGATGCGGGCATCGAAACCTTCGAGGACCTGCAGGGCAAGCGTGTCAATGTCGGCAATCCCGGTTCCGGCCAGCGCGGCACGATGGAAGTGGTGATGGAAGCCATGGGCTGGACCATGGACGATTTCGCGCTGGCATCGGAACTGCAGGCCGCCGAACAGAGCCAGGCGCTGTGCGACAACAATATCGACGCCATGATCTACACGGTCGGCCACCCGTCCGGTTCGATCCAGGAAGCGACCACGGCCTGTGACAGCGTGCTGGTCGACGTCTCCAACGACGCGGTGAATGGTCTGGTCGAAGAGCGGCCCTATTATCGCACGGCGACCATCCCCGGCGGCATGTATCGCGGCAATGACGAGGACACGACGACCTTCGGCGTCGGCGCAACCTTCGTGACCTCGGCCGACGTGCCCGAGGAGACCGTCTATGTCGTGGTCAAGGCGGTGTTCGAGAACCTCGACCAGTTCAAGGGTCTGCATCCGGCATTTGCCAACCTGACCGCCGAGGAAATGGCCAATGACGGCCTGTCGGCGCCGCTGCATCCGGGTGCCGAGCGCTACTTCCGCGAAGCGGGCCTGATCGAGTGATCACCCCCGTCATGGACTGATTGGTTTCCGCGGCCGGCGCCCGTCGGCCGCGGATTTTGTTTTTGGGATCGATTTTTGCGGGGGCGCGCAATGAGTGAAGCGACCGGTAGCCAAGGCAGGCAATATACCGACGAGGAACTGCAGGATCTGGTGGCCAGTGCCGACAGCGGCGCGCGGGTCCCGATCAACAAGACAGTCGCCGGCCTGATCGCCGGCCTTGCGCTGGTCTGGTCGCTGTTCCAGCTCTGGATCGCGCAGCCTCAATTGTGGTTCGGCGAGTATCTGCCGGTCCTCAACTCGTCGCAAACCCGGCCCATCCACCTGACCTTTGCCGTGGTGCTGGCGTTCCTGGCCTATCCGGCGCTCAAATCCTCGCCACGCCACCATGTTCCCATTCTCGACTGGGTTCTGGCGGCGATTGCGGGGTTTTGTGCCTTCTACGTGTTCTGGTTCTCGGACGAGCTGGCGCTGACCGCCCGCTCCGGCCTGCCGACCCAGGCGCAGGTGATCATCGGCGCGGTGGGCCTTGTCGTCCTGCTCGAAGCCAGCCGGCGCGCGCTCGGCCCGGCGCTGACGGTGGTCGGCTCGCTTTTCCTCGCCTATGCCTATTTCGGGCAAGGCTTGCTGATCCCGGACCTGATCGAGCATGAGGGGCTGTCGTTCACGGCTTTGATCAACGCTCAATGGCTGGATACGGGTGGCGTGTTCGGCATTCCGCTGGGCGTTTCGACGGCGTTCGTCTTCCTCTTCGTCCTGTTCGGCTCGCTGCTCGACAAGGCCGGCGCCGGCAATTACTTCATCAAGCTCGCTTTTGCCGGGCTTGGCCATCTGCGCGGCGGTCCGGCCAAGGCCGCCGTCGTCGGCTCGGCCATGACAGGCGTGATTTCCGGCTCGTCGATCGCCAATGTCGTCACCACCGGCACCTTCACCATCCCGCTGATGAAACGGGTCGGCTTCACCAACGAACAGGCCGGTTCGGTGGAAGTCGCCTCGTCCGTCAACGGGCAGATCATGCCGCCGGTGATGGGCGCAGCCGCGTTCCTGATGGTCGAATTCATCGGCATTCCCTATGTGGAGGTGATCAAGCACGCCTTCATACCGGCGGTGATCTCCTACATCGCGCTCGTCTATATCGTGCATCTGGAAGCGCTGAAAAAGGAAATGCCGGCGCTCGGCGAATCCAAGTCCATGACCGGCATGCTGGCCAAGTTCCTTGCCGGCTTCATCGTTGCCGGCGTCGCCTTCACCGCGCTGATCTACGGCGTCGATGCGCTGGAGACGGCCCTGCCGGACCTGTCGGCGCCGATCATGATGATCGTTCTGGTCGCCCTCTATATCGGCCTGGTCATGGTCGCGTCGCGCCGGCCGGACCTTGAGATCGACGACCCGAACGAGAGCGAATTCAAGCTGCCGACGGTGGGCGAAGTCTATGCGACGGGCCTGCACTATGTGCTGCCGATCGTCGTCCTGATCTGGTTCCTGATGGTCGAGCGCCAGAGCCCGGCCAAGTCGGCCTTCTACGCCACCTCGCTGATGTTGCTGATCATCGTCACGCAACGGCCCCTCAAGACGGTGTTCCGGGGCGAAGGCGGTGAGCTGGTGAACGAGTTCATGGCCGGCCTGGTCGATCTGCGCGAGGGCCTGATCGCCGGCGCCCGCAACATGATCGGCATCGGCGTCGCAACGGCAGCGGCCGGCATCATCGTCGCCACGGTCACCAAGACGCCGATCGGCACGGAACTGGCCGGCCTCGTCGAACAGCTTTCGGGCGGCATTTTGCTGGTCATGCTGGTGCTGATCGCGATCTTCTCGCTGATCCTCGGCATGGGGCTTCCGACCACGGCCAACTATATCGTGGTCTCGTCGCTGATGGCCTCGGTCGTCGTCTCGCTCGGCGCCCAGGAAGGGCTGATCGTGCCGCTGATCGCGGCGCATCTGTTCGTCTTCTATTTCGGCATCATGGCCGATGTGACGCCGCCGGTCGGCCTTGCCAGTTTTGCCGCGGCCGCCGTTTCGGGCGGCGATCCGATCAAGACCGGCTTCACCGCTTTCTTCTACAGCCTGCGGACGGTGGCGCTGCCGTTCCTCTTCATCTTCAACCCGACACTGATCCTTTACGGTGTCGATCTGGGGACATGGGAGGGAATCGCTCAGGCCGTGTTCGTCTTCATAACGGCGACGTTCGCCATGCTGCTTTTCGCAGCGGCGACACAGGGCTATTTCCTCGCCCGGTCGCGCATTTACGAGAGCGCGGCCCTGCTTCTGGTCGCCTTCACCCTGTTTGTGCCCAATGTCTGGCTCAACATGGTGCAGAGCCCCTATCGCGACGTGCCTCCGGTGCAGTTCGAACAGGTGGTCGGCGATGTGGCGGAAGGCGACCGCATCCGACTTCTGGTGCGCGGTCCCGACTTCAACACGGGAGAAACGGCCGAGACGACGCTGGTCATGTATGCCGAAGGCGCAACGGCGGCCGAACGGGTCGCCAATTCGGGCCTGCTGCTGATCCCCGACGGCGACACGGTGCGTATGGACGAGCCGATGTTCGGCACCACCACCGCCGAGAAGCTCGCCGATTTCGATTTCTATTCCGACACGCCGGTGGAACTGGCCTCGGTGCAGGTGCCCAACCAGCGCATGCCGGCGCAGGTCTTCTACATTCCGGCACTGCTCCTGCTTGGCGTGGTCATCATGTTGCAGCGCCGCCGCCAGACCCAGCCGGCCTTTTGACGATTTGAGGATCACGAGCCATGTTCAAGACCGTATTGCTGCCCATCGACCTGTCCGCCGACGCCTCCTGGAAGAAGGCGCTGCCCGCGGCGCTGCGGCTCAGCAAGCCGGAAAACCCGGTATTGCACGTGGTCACCGTCATGCCGGACTTCGGCATGTCGGTGGTCAGCGGCTATTTCGACAAGGATTTCGAGGACAAGGCGCTGCGTGAGGTCGGCGAGAAGCTCACCGAATGGGTGCGCGTCAACGTGCCCGACGATATCGAAGTGCACCCGCACGTCATGCACGGCAGGGTCTACGACCAGATCATCACGGCGGCGAACAAGCTGGGCGTCGATGCCATCGTCATGGCCTCGCATACGCCGGAGCTGAGCGATTATCTGCTCGGGCCGAATTCGGCGCGTGTCGTCCGCCACGCAAAGCAGTCCGTGTTCGTGGTTCGCGGAGAGTGACCGATGACGAGCCGTATCTTCGGGCGGGGGGCCGCCGCCCTGCCCGCCGCCGTACGCGGTGAGGGGTGCTACATCGTCGATGAGGCCGGCCGGCGCTATCTGGACGGATCGGGCGGCGCGGCGGTCTCCTGTCTGGGCCACTCCGATCCCGACGTGCGGGCGGCAATTCACGACCAGCTGGACCGGATCGCTTTCGCGCACACCGGCTTTTTCACATCGAAGGCCGCCGAAGAGCTGGCGGACCGCCTGGTGGCGAACGCGCCGGAGGGAATCGGCAAGGTCTATCTTCTATCCGGCGGATCGGAAGCGGTCGAAGCGGCGATCAAGCTGGCGCGCCAATACTATCTGGAGATCGGCCAGCCCGAGCGGCGCCATCTGATCGCCCGGCGACAGAGCTATCACGGCAACACGCTCGGCGCGCTGGCCGCCGGCGGCAATGCCTGGCGGCGCGAGAAGTACCAGCCGCTTCTGGTCGAGACCCATCATGTCGCGCCGTGCTTTGAGTATCACTTCCGTGAAGAGGGCGAGAGCGCCTTCGATTATGGCCAGCGCGTCGCCAACGAACTGGAAACGGAGATCGAACGGCTCGGAGCAGAGACCGTCATGGCGTTCATCGCCGAGCCGGTCGTCGGCGCGACGGCAGGCGCGGTGCCGGCCGTTGACGGCTATTTCCGGCGCATTCGCGAAATCTGCGACCGTCACGGCGTACTGCTGATCCTCGACGAGGTGATGTGCGGCATGGGCCGGACCGGCACCTTGTTCGCCTGCGAGCAGGACGGGATCGCGCCCGACATCGTGACCTTCGCCAAGGGGCTCGGCGCCGGCTATGCGCCGATTGGCGCGATGCTGTGTTCGGACGAAATCTACGGGGCGATCGCGAGCGGCTCGGGCAGCTTCCAGCACGGGCACACCTATCACGGCCATCCGCTGGCCGCAGCCGCCGGCAAGGCGGTGCTCGATGCCATTCTGGACCGCGACCTGCTGCACCGGGTCCGCGCGCGAGGCGAAGCACTGGAAGCGGCCTTGAATGCGGCCTTCGGCCAGCATCCGCATGTCGGCGACATTCGCGGCCGGGGCCTGTTCCGGGGCATCGAACTGGTCGAGGACCGGGCGACGAAGACAAGCTTTGATCCCGCGCGCAAGCTGCACGCAAAGATCAAAGCGGCGGCGATGGCGGAAGGCCTGATCTGCTACCCGGCCGGTGGCACGGTGGACGGGCGCCGCGGCGACCACGTTCTGCTGGCACCGCCCTTCATCATCACCGAAGACCAGATCGGTGAACTGGTCGGCAAGCTCGGCCGGGCGATCGACACGGCACTGGCCGCTTGATCCGGAATGCCTTCCGAGGAAGGCGCCCGGCCAATCGGCGATTTGGGATCATTCCCACTCGATGGTGCCGGGCGGTTTGGATGTCACATCGTAGACGACGCGGTTGATGCCGCGGACCTCGTTGATGATCCGGGTTGCGGCGTCGGCCAGAAACGTCATGTCGAAATGATAGAAGTCGGCGGTCATGCCGTCGACGGACGTCACGGCGCGCAGCGCGCAGACGAATTCGTAGGTCCGACCATCGCCCATCACGCCGACGGTCTGCACCGGCAGCAGCACGGCGAAGGCCTGCCAGATCGCGTCGTAAAGGCCGGCCTTGCGGATCTCGTCGAGATAGATCGCATCGGCCTGGCGCAGGATGTCGAGCTTGTCGCGCGTCACGCCGCCGGGGCAGCGCAGGGCGAGGCCGGGCCCGGGGAACGGATGGCGGCCGATGAACTGCTCCGGCAGGCCGAGTTCGCGACCGAGCGCGCGCACCTCGTCCTTGAACAATTCGCGCAAGGGCTCGACCAGCTTCATGTTCATGCGCTCGGGCAGGCCGCCGACATTATGGTGGCTCTTGATGGTCACGGACGGACCGCCGGTGAAGGAGACGCTCTCGATCACATCAGGATAAAGCGTCCCTTGCGCAAGGAGATCGGCGCCGCCGAGCTTGGTCGCCTCGGCTTCGAACACGTCGATGAAGAGCCTGCCGATTGTCTTGCGCTTGGTCTCGGGATCGTTTTCGCCTTCGAGCGCGTCGAGGAATGTGTCGGACGCATCCACATGGACGAGCGGGATGTTGTAGTGCTCGCGGAACATGTCGACGACCTGGGCCGCCTCGTTCAGGCGCATCAGCCCGTGATCGACGAGGATACAGGTGAGCTGATCGCCGATCGCCTCGTGGATCAAGAGCGCGGCGACCGAGGAATCGACGCCGCCCGACAGGCCGCAGATGACCTTGCCGTCGCCGACCTGTTCACGGATCGCGGCGATCGCCTGATCCTTGTAGGCGGCCATCGTCCAGTCGCCCTTCAGGCCTGCGATCTTGTGCACGAAGTTGGACAGGAGCTTCGCGCCGTCGGGCGTGTGCACCACTTCGGGGTGGAACTGGACGGCATAGTAGCGGCGCGCCTCGTCGGCGGTGGCAGCCAGCGGCGCATTGGGCGACGAGCCGATCACCTCAAATCCGTCCGGCAGTTGCGTGACACGGTCGCCATGGCTCATCCAGACCTGATGCTGTTCGCCGACACTCCACACGCCCTCGAACAGCGGGCTTGGCGCATCGACGGTCATGAAGGCGCGTCCGAACTCGCGATGATGGCCGCTCTCGACCGAACCGCCCAATTGCGCCGCCATCGTCTGCTGGCCGTAGCAGATGCCGAGAACCGGCAGGCCGGACTGAAAGACGATCTCCGGCGCGCGGGGGCTGCCTTCTTCGGGTACGCTCCCCGGCCCGCCCGACAGGATCACCGCCTTGGGTTTGAGACGCTCAAAGCCCTCTTCGGCCGACTGGAACGGCACGATCTCCGAATAGACGCCGGCCTCGCGCACCCGACGCGCGATGAGCTGCGTCACCTGGGAGCCGAAATCGACGATCAGAACAGTGTCGGGATGGGGCGTGTCGGTCATGTTGTCTCGTCGTCCGTTGGCGCGTACATGGCGAAGATTTCGGCGCCGGTGAGCATCTTGGTTTCGTTGGCGAAGGCGTAAAAGTCCGGGGTCTTGTCGGTGAAGACCTGAAGTGTGAACCGCAACCCGGACTGGTCGTCAAAAAGGCCCACGGCCATCTGGTAATCGTTACTGTCGATGATGCGATAGAACAGGTTCGAGCCGCACTTGGAACAAAAGCCGCGTTCGGCCCAGTCCGACGAGCGGAAGCGCGTGATGTGCTCCTCGCCCTCGAATCGGACGCCGGCGCACTCGATTTCCATGTAAGGCGCCGAACTCCAGCGGCGGCACATGGAGCAATGACACGCGCCCACATGCGGCTTGTTCACCGTTGCGGAAAAGCGCACGGCGCCGCACAGGCAATGGCCCGTGCGCTGGCTGTCATCGCTCATTGGCGTGGTTCCCTTGATCGGTGATCAGGTCCACCGCTTACGCGAACGCGGCACCGCTTTCAATCGCCGCCTCGATCCGGTCGACCGCGCCTGCCAGCTTCTCGTCGATGACGTGAAGATATTGGGTCCAGTCATCGAAATGATGCAGATCGTCGGCGCCGTCGGAAATGCCGCGCAGGCCGACCAGCGGCACATCGAACATCATGCAGGCGCGCAACAAGGCAAAGGTCTCCATGTCGACCATGTCGGCATCGATGGCATCATAGGCCGCACCCGAAACGATGTTGGCGCCCGTCGACAGGCGCTTGGCCGGTATGTCGCCCATGACCGTCAGCGGCAGCTCGGCGGGCAGGTCGAGAAACGGCGTGCGGCCCTTCTCGAAGCCAAGGGGCGAGGCGTCCATGTCGCGGTAACTGACAGAGGCGACCTCGTACACCTCGGCCTGCTCGAGCGTGCGCGAGCCGGCCGAGCCCAGCGAAATGACGATGTGGGGTCTTTCGGACGCCAATGCACGGGTCAGATTGACGGCCGATTCGACCGGTCCGACACCGCACACCAGCGGCGTGAAACGCGCCTGCAGGTGCGGGCCATATTCCGCATCGGCGGCCATGACATAGAGTATCGATCTCGATCCGACTGTCTTGAGCATCGCCTTGCCCGCCTTTCAAGCCACCCTGGCGCGCCGCCTGACGCGATGTCAGCGCCTGTCAGTTCATCCACCAGATGGCGAGATTGATCAAGCCGGCGAAGGTCACCCACGCCATGTAGGGCAACATCAGAAGGGCGGACGTGCGGTCGGGCTTCCAGGTCAACTGGATGAAAAGAAAGGTCAGGGCGCCCATGACGACGATGACCAGAAGTGCAAGGCCGGGCAGCTGCATGCCGAAAAAGGCCGGTGACCACATGAAGTTGGCGGCGAGCTGAAGGAACCAGAGCTGCATGGGCAGGCCGCGATAGCCGCGCAGCCATGTGCGCCAGCCGGCGATGGCGACCATCACGTAAAGCACCGCCCAGACCGGCCCGAACACCCAGTTCGGCGGGTTGAAGAAGGGCTTTTCCAGCGCCTCGTACCAAGGGCCGGGCGCGGTGACGGCGCCGATCAGCGTTCCGCCGCCCAGCGTGAACGCAATGAACAGCACCAGCGAAAGCCAGCGCCCGCCGGGGCCCGACGCCCCGCCCGTGCCGCGATGGTCGCCGCCGGTCAGATCATCAAGGGAATTGGTGTCGGTCACGGTTCAGCTCCGGAATTGCGGCACAACGCACATCGGGCACGTTCGGCCCGGCCATACGCCATCGGCCGGAAGCCCACAACCGCCAATCACCCCTGCCCCTCGCGCTGCATTACCGCAAAGAAGAAGCCGTCGGTCTGCGTCGCGCGCGGCGTCAGCGTGATGCAGTTGAGATCGGCCGACCAGGGCTGCGGCTTGTCGAAGCCGAACAGATCCTGCCAGACCTCGCCCGCCGACAGGAGCGACCAGCCGGCGTGACGGTCGCCGAAGGCGTAGACCTGCGCCTCGTTCTCCTCGGCAAAGACCGAACAGGTGATGTAGCACAGGTAACCGCCGGGCCGGACGAAACGCGTCGCATCGTCGAGGATCGCGCGCTGTTCGGCGACGCGCTTTTCGAGCTGTTGCGGCGTCAGGCGCCATTTGGCGTCCGGATGGCGGCGCCAAGTGCCCGAACCCGAACACGGCGCATCGACGATCACCCGGTCGAACCGGCCTTCCAGCGGCGCCAGATCCGCATCGGCGGCGTGGACCTGCACATTGCGCGTGCCGGCACGCTTGAGCCGGTCGAAGATCGGCGCAAGGCGCTGCTTGTCGGCATCCCAGGCATGCACCTGGCCCTTGTTTTCCATGGCAGCGGCGAGCGCCAGCGTCTTGCCGCCAGCGCCGGCGCACAAATCGAGCACCTGCTCGCCGGCTTGTGCGAACACCAGATCGGCGACGATCTGCGAACCCTCGTCCTGAACCTCGAACCAGCCCTTCTGGAATGCCGGCTCGGCCTGGACGTTGGGCAGGCGCCCTTCCCGGCGCGGCGGCTTGATGCGGATGCCCTGGCGGGCGATGGCAGCGGGTTTGGCGCCCGCCTTGGCCAGCGCCTTGAGCACCTTGTCGCGGTCGGCCTTGAGCGTGTTGACGCGCAGATCGAGCGGTGGGCGCGCCGCGAAGGCCTTGGCTTCCTCGACCCACTCCTCGCCAAAGCTCTCGGCCATCAGGTCGCCGCACCATGGCGCGACATCGGCCTCGACCCAGGGATCGGCAAGCGCCAGTTCGCGCTCCGCGACGGCCTCGAGCCGCGCCAGCGGAATGTCGGGCGCGAACTTGTCGCCGTCGAGCGCTTCGGCGATCTTGTCCGGCGCCATCGCCCATGAGACGGCGAGCGCGCCGAAAGCGAGCGAAGCGGGGCTGTCATCGTCCATCAGGAATGCCAGCGAAGCGCGGCGGCGCAGCGCGTCATAGACCAGATTACCGATCGCCGCGCGGTCGCCCGAACCGGCAAAGCGGTGCGCCCTGCCCCAGTCGGCGAGCGCCACCGAAACGGGTCTTGAATGGGTGTCGATGTCGGCGAGCACGTCGATCGCGGCAGCCAACCGTCCGCCAAGGCGCATGAAATCTGTCTCCGGTCTCAGGGCGTGCGGCGCGGCTTAGCCGATGGCGGGCCGATTGGAAAGCACGTCCCTCAGGCACAGCCGAGACTTTGGCGTTCTTCCCTGACGATGGCGATGTTGCGCTCGATTGTGCCAATGCGATGGTTGATTTCACGCAGTTCGTCGCGAAGTCGCGGCAGGTCGCGGTCGCGCAGTTGTGCCAGGCGCCGCTTCGCTGCTTCCAATTGGACGTGATTGGCGGCGCCGACAATTCCGACCGCGATACGACCCGGCAGGGGCAGGAGCCCGCCAGAGCCCGCCAGAGCCCGGAGCCAGGGCCAAAGCTTCCAGCCGAGCAACTTCGTTTTCATGCTGTGAGATCTCGCCGCGCTTGCGCGTGATCTGGTTGCGTTTGTCGCTGGCATTCAACTCGGCTCGATGGAGGTCGTGGTTAAATTGCCTCAGGTCAGCGTTCAATTCAGCGCAGCGGCGGGACTTGATATCGAGAGTAGGCATTTCCATACTTTCGTTTAACTCATTGTGTCGTCCGCAATATTGGCATGCAGGGAACCGCGTTGGATAAGTTGTACACGTTCGGCCTGTTCTTCATGATCTTCGCGTGGACGCACGGGGCGGCCGTGGCGGAAACGCGGCTCCTTGAGGTCCCCGATTTTTCCGAGTTTCCGGCGCCCGAAGTCCGCGAACTGAGCCATTCTGTCAGCATCAGACTGCTCCACGCAGACGACTATGGGATGGGCATCGACCATGCGGGCTGCGCGGAACGGATCGACATTCTGCTCGATGTCTATGTGGAACGATGGCCGCAGTTCGCGCAGTGGGCGGATGATCCCGACTGGCGGAACTATTGGGCCGATCATTTCGGAAAGACCGTCTATCGCGGCGAGATCGGCTGCCACTTCGTCAATCCCATTGTGGCATTTCTACTCCGGGACGGCACGTATCGCACCGATGTCGAACCGGCCGACCGCATACCGCGCTGGTGCGGCCGCTGGCGGGACGGGCAGCCGACGATCGAAGAGGATCATACGGTCGCCGCGCTCATCGAACTGGCCTTCGAAGACGCCATTCCGGCGGCGGCAAGCGAACTCCATGTGATGTCCCAATCGCACTTCCGGTCCTATGGGCATCTGGTCGCGATGAACCCGGACGTGCTGCTGCTGCTGATGGAGCGGTCGAAAGTGATGGCCGACCGGCGGAACTTCATCTTCGCTTTCAAGCTGAACGAGGAGGATAGCCGCTATGGCATGCTGCACATGGTGCCGGACGCGCGCCGCGCCGCGGTGGAAGAGGCGGCATGGAACGGGGACTGGCGGTCGATCCTTGAGACCACGGGCCCCTGCCGGCCGCGCGATGTGGTGATGCGGGAGGCCGGCCTGCCGCAGCGGCGCTATTGAACGTAGACTTGGCAGGAAGTTCGGGCGGCAATACAAAATCCCACGTCAGCAGCCAAGATCCCTTCGGCGGCGACGCGCGGTATCAATATTGTTCTTGGTCGCGTTGATCCGCTGACGCGTTGTTTTGATTTCGGAATCGAGGATGCCAACGGCGATCTCGGCGCGTCTGATCTTGTCTCGTTCGACGCGGATCGCTGCTGAAACAGCCGCGGACGTCAAAGGAGCGACGATCCGCGCGGTCGGATGTCGAATGTTGGCAGAGCCTTGCGCCGCTCCTCTCATGGCTTCGAGTTGGTTGATGCGGTTCTCGGCTTGCGCAATTTCTCCTCGACGATTGGTTCGACGATTCTTCAGTGCAGATTCCTGCCTTTGCAAGCCGGATAATTCGTCGTTCGAGCGATCAATCGACATTGCAAGGACGCCGCATTCATTGTTTTTTGCTTCGGTTGCTGTAGGTTGCATAATGTAATCCAGTTCATAGAGACAACCAGATGATCTCATGCAACGCAAACCGTTGGATAAACTTGTTCCGATACTTAGTTGGATTCACCATACTGGCCCTATCCCAATCCACTTTGGTCGGCGAGGCAGCTGAAAGCGCCGAAAACCAGCCGCCGCAGTTCTTCCTGCCCTACCCGCTCCAATCCATGTTCGGCATCGACGCGGAGACTTTCGACGCGGTTCGCGAAGCCGAGTATGACGGAGCCGAGCGGGCCTGTGCGGGCAAGGTCGATGCCCATATTGACGGCTATGTCCGCCGCTATCGGGCCTATGCCCCGTTCCGGGACGATCCGGACTGGCGGGCGGCCTGGCTGGAACGCTTTGCGCTGACCACGCTGCGCGAAGAGCTGGGCTGTCATTTCATCGTGCCGCTCCGGCGAACGCTGGAGCGTGCCGAACGGGCGCGGTTCCATTCAGAGGATGACAGCGGCATGCCGGTCTGGTGCGGCCGCTGGTCGGACGATACGGTCGATGCGTCACTCAAGGCAGCCATAGCCGGCCTGGTGCCGCTTGCCTTCGACCATGGCATGCCCTCCGCCGAGATCATCTTCACATCCAGAACGGCATCAGCGAACGAAACCGGGCGCTACGCCACGATCCATATGAACCCGGACGTGGCCCTTTTTCTGGTGGAACGCGTCGTCTTGCTCGCGGCGCCTGAATTCGGCGTCCATCCCACGCAATTCGCCGACGCGGAAGGGCGTGCGCGGCTGCGGCTCGATGCGGTTTCACCCGAACGAAGGGCGGAGGTGATGGCGGCGGTGGAGACGGGCGACTACCAGTCGATCCTGGACACGACGGAACCGTGTTAGCCGCGCGAGGATTTTCCGCCCTCAATCGATGCGCAGTGACCGGCGCTTGCCGGGCCGGGTTTCGGGCTTAGGTGAATGAGGATCAGGCCGCCCTCGGCGCCTCACACCGACCGGTTGCCCACCATGCCAAACGACTCACTGCCATCCCTCGCCCTGTCCGTGCGCCAGCCATGGGCATGGGCGATTATCCATGGCGGCAAGGACATCGAGAACCGCACCGCCGGTTCGATCCGCGCCGGAGGGATGGATTGCCAGCGTATCTGCATCCATGCAGCCTCGGGCATGCGCCAGTCCGAACATCGCTGGGCCGTCCATAAGCTTGCCAAGGTTGGCGTGAGAGCGCCGGCGCCCGACGCATTGGTGCGCAGCGCCATCATCGGCACGGTGGACGTGATCGACATCGTCGCCGAAAGCGACAGCCCGTGGTTCGACGGGCCGTGCGGGCTGGTCCTCGACAATCCCGAAGCGATCGTGCCCATCCCGGCCAAAGGGGCGCTGGGCTATTTCGCCTGGGAACGGGCGGGCGCGGTCGCGCCCACCCTGCCCTGGATGACCGGCTGGGGCCGGGCCGGGGGCGATGATGCCACGCTGGCGCTGTTCGACGATCTGCCGACCGGCTTCAAGACGCCGCCGGCAAAACCGTTCAAGCGCTGACCGGTACCGCTTAAGCCCTTGGCAAGCACTGGGCGGGCACAATGGGCCGACCGCGATCAAGGCCACCGCCCCATGTCCGACATCATTCATCACGGCCCAACGGCCGCTCCATCGACCGCGACGCGGCCCGTCGCGCCCGGGCGCATCATGGCCGGGTTCGGCGCGCTGGCACTGCTGATCGCCGGGCTGATGCTGGCGCTGGCCGCACCCAAGCTGCTCAACGATCCCGACACGCTGTGGCACATCGCTCTGGGGCGGGACATTCTGGCCACCGGCGTCTTCCCCGTCGCCGACAGCTATTCGCACACCTTCGCCGGCGAACCGTGGATCGCCAAACAATGGCTCTCCGGCGTGCTGCTGGCACTGGCGCACATGGCCGCCGGCTGGACCGGCGTGGTGGCGCTGACGATCGGCGCGCTGCTGGCGACGATGGCGATCGTGCACCGGGCGCTGGCGCGGCATCTTAACCCGGTCGCGGCACTGCTGCTTGGCGTCTGGTTCTTTGCCATGGCGAGCAGCACGTTTCTGGCGCGACCGCATGCGCTGGCCTTGCCCGTGGTGGTCTGGTTCATCATCCACGTGTGGGACGCGGCCGCACGCCGGACGGCGCCGCGCTGGGCGGCGCTCGGCGCAATGGCGCTGTGGGCCAACATGCATGGCGGCTTCACACTCGGCTTCGTCGCCGCCGCCGCCGCGTTCGCCCATTTCATTATGAACGATCCATTGTGGCCGCGTTGGCGCAAGTGGACACCGGCGCTGATCTGGCGGCATCGCACGGTGCGCCGCTGGATCGTCTTTCTGGCGCTTCTGCCGGTCGTGGCATGCATCCATCCCTATGGGTGGCAGTCGATCGCCTCGACCTTCGTGATCGCCGACAATCCGGCCCTCGCCCATATTCGCGAATGGCGGTCCTATGCGTTTGGCGAGGACAGGGTGCAGACGCTGCATCTGGTCGCGGCGTTCGTGCTGCTGCTGACGACGGGCCTGCGCACATCGTTGGCCAAGGCGGTGTTCATCGCCTTCCTCATCTATCTGAGCCTGGCGCATATCCGGTTCGTCACGCTTTTGCATCTGCTGCCCGCCGCTCTTCTTGCCGGTGAGATCGCGCGCGCCTTTCCGGCCCTGTCGCTTGACCGTTGGCGCGAAAAACAGGTGCGCGACGGGCTGGAAACGCTGGCCGGCCGTCATCCCCGAGCGCTTATGGCGGCGGCGGTTGCCGGCGTCGTGCTGGCCATGGTGCCCTCGGTCGCAAACGACCGTCTCTCACCGGCGGCGCGCACCTATCCCTCCGCGGCGCTCGAGGCGGTGCGCGATGCGGGGATCGCCGGCAATGTGCTGAACGGCTACGGGTTCGGCGGCGCGCTGATCTTCCATGGCATTCCCACCTTCATCGACGGGCGGGCCGACCGCCTGTTCGACAATGGCGCGTTCATTGCCGCGCATTTCCAGGAAGCGGGCGATGCGGATGCACTGGCTGCAACGCTTGTCGATCACGGGATCGGCTGGACGCTGCTGCCGCAAGGCGATCCGGCGATCGCGTTGCTCGATGCGCGCGAGGACTGGGTACGCCTTCACACCGACGAGCATACCGTGGTGCATGTGCCGGCCGGCTCCTGAGGCGATCAGGTGCGGCGTGCGTGCCGCGACGCAGCCAGGCGGAACACGAACAGCGCGCCCAGCGCCAGCGCGACGAACGCCCATTTGAGCAGCGTGTAGGCGCTCGCAAGCCCGACCGATGCGTCGTTGACCGGCACGGCACCGGTGAGCATGTCGGCGACGAGGCCGTTCTCGAGCACATCGAACAGGCCGTAGGGCGCGACCAGCGCAAGCGGCACGGCGATCTGCGTCCAGCGCGGCAGATGCCTGTAGCGCGGCAATCGGCGGAGCGTCTCGCGCATCGCAAAGACGACGGCGGCCATCATCAGCCATGGAAAGACGAAGTCCGCAAAGCGCGAATGCCAACGCAGGAAGGCAGCCTGCCCGTCGGCGCCGAGCGCTGCCTGCCAAGCCGCGAAATCATCGGCGGCATAGCCCCAGGGGCGCGAATCGGGCGCCCGCAATCCGCCGGTCATCGGCTCGAACCAGAACACGTGCATGCCCGCCATGGCAGCGAACCAGACGATGGCGAGCGCGATCAGCGCCTTGGTCTGAATGGACATGGCGGCGGTCAGTTGCCGCCCGGATAGTTCGGGCTTTCGCGGGTGATGGAGACGCCGTGGGTATGGCTTTCGCGCAGGCCCGAATTGGTGATGCGCACGAATGCAGCTCGCTCATGCAGATCCTTGAGCGTCGCCGATCCGGTATAGCCCATCGCCGCGCGCAAACCGCCGGCGAGCTGGTGCAGCACGCCCGAGACGGGGCCCTTGTAGGGCACCTGACCCTCGATGCCCTCGGGCACCAGCTTGAGCGTGTCGCGCACTTCGGCCTGGAAATAGCGGTCGGCCGAGCCGCGCGCCATCGCGCCGACCGAGCCCATGCCGCGATAGGCCTTGTAGGAGCGGCCCTGGTGCAGATAGACCTCGCCCGGGCTTTCGTCCGTGCCGGCCAGAACCGAGCCGACCATCGCCGCCGAAGCGCCGGCGGCCAGCGCCTTGGCCAGATCGCCCGACAGCTTGATGCCGCCATCGGCGATCACGGGAATGTCCTGTTTTTGCGCTTCTTCGGACGCGGCCATCACGGCGGCCAGCTGCGGCATTCCGACGCCGGCCACCATGCGCGTCGTGCAGATCGATCCGGGCCCGATGCCGACCTTGACCGCGTCGGCACCGGCGTCGATCAACGCCCTGGTACCGTCGGCGGTCGCCACATTGCCGGCGATGATCCGCACCGCGTTCGAGCGCTTCTTGACCTCGCCGACCGCATCGAGCACGCGGCGCGAATGGCCATGGGCGGTGTCGACCACGATCACGTCGACGCCCGCCTCGGTCAGCCGGTCGGCCCTGTCGAGCGCATCGGCGCCGACGCTGACGGCCGCGCCGACGCGCAGGCGTCCCTGCGCATCCTTGGCAGCATGAGGGTTGAGCTGCGCCTTCTCCATGTCCTTGACGGTGATGAGGCCGACGCAGAACCCTTTTTCGTCGATTACCAGCAGCTTTTCGATCCGGTGGGTGTGCAACAGCCGCTTGGCTTCGTCCTGGCCGACATTTTCGCGCACCGTCACCAGGTTTTCGCGCGTCATCAGCTCATAGACCTTCTGGCCCGGGTCATCGGCAAAGCGGACATCGCGGTTGGTCAGGATGCCGACCAGACGGCCCGGCCTCTGGCTGCCGATGCCGGCGTCTTCGACGACCGGAATGCCGGAAATGCGGTGCGCGCGCATCAGCGCCTTGGCGTCGGCGAGCGTCGCGTCGGGACCGATCACGACGGGATTGACCACCATGCCGCTTTCGAATTTCTTGACCTGGCGGACCTCCTCGGCCTGCTCCTC
Organism: Oceaniradius stylonematis; assembly: GCF_965223445.1. NCBI lineage: Bacteria > Pseudomonadati > Pseudomonadota > Alphaproteobacteria > Hyphomicrobiales > Ahrensiaceae > Oceaniradius > Oceaniradius stylonematis. The sequence continues at coordinate 2,681,226 of NZ_OZ244994.1, read as the reverse complement.
GGGGTTGAGGTTGCGGTGGATGATGCCGATGCCGCCGGCCTGGGCCATGGCGATGGCAAGGCGCGATTCGGTCACCGTGTCCATCGCCGCAGACAGGATCGGCAGGGACAGTTCAATGTCCCGGGCGATGCGCGTGGTGATGTCGGTCTGCGCCGGCATGATCTCGGAGGCGCCGGGCTGCAGAAGCACGTCGTCGAACGTCAGCGCATAGGCGCCGCTCGCTGTATCAATGATCTTGGCCATCGTTGGGGTCCTGGATTGGGGCGCGGAAAGGCGCGCCGCCCGGTCACGTTGGCAGTGGGCCGTAACACGGCTTGAGGGCGATCAAAAGACCCTTGGCACGGATTGACACCGCTTTCATCTCTATATAACTAGATTTCTAGTTTTATAGGAGAACACCATGGACATAGAGCGCGCCGCGCAAGGCTTTGCCGCCATCGGTTCTGAACCGCGGCTGGAAGTGCTGCTGGCGCTGGTCAAGGCCGGCCCGGACGGCTTGACGGTCGGCGACATTCAGGCGCGTTCGGGGATGGCCGCATCGACGCTCGCCCATCATCTGCGCTTTCTGGCGTCGGGCGGGCTGATCTCCCAGGAAAAGCAGGGTCGCTCCGTCATCAACCGCGCCGAATTCGACCATCTGGAAGAGTTGGGCGCCTATCTGCTGCGCGAATGCTGTGCCGACAGCGCCGCCGGGAAGGAAGAAGCGGCATGACAACGCTCGATACCGCTCAGGAGGCTCGACCAGGCCGGACGACAAACCCGCTATCGGTGCTGGCGACGCCGTGGACCGTCGTGGTCGCGGTGCCGCTGATCATCTCGATCCTCGATCCGGAGCGTTTCGAAGCGATCGTCGGCTTTGCGGCGGGCGCGTTTCTGAGCACACTGCCCTATATCGCGTTCGCCGTGATCCTGATCGCATGGCTGAAGGCCGCCGGCGCCGAGGCGAGCATCGGCCGGGCGTTCGAGGGCCGCGAAAACCGCGCCATCGTGCTCGCCGCCCTGTTCGGCGGGCTGGCGCCCTTCTGCTCGTGCGAAGTGATCCCCTTCATTGCCGGCCTTCTGGCGGTTGGAGCGCCTTTGTCGGCGATCATGGCCTTCTGGCTGGCGTCGCCGCTGATCGACCCGCCGACGCTTCTGATCACCGCCGCCGCGCTCGGCTGGCCCTATGCGATCGGCAAGGCGGTTGCCGCGGTCGGCATCGGTCTGGCCGGCGGCTATGCGGTCAAGGCGCTGACGGCGGGCGGGTTGTTCAAAGACGTTGCGCGCGGCGCCATCAAGCGCGGCTGCGGCTGCGGCCCCTCGCCCTTCGATGGCCGCCCGGTCTGGCGCTTCTGGGCCGAGGGCCAGCGCATCGACAATTTCAGTGCCGAACTGCGCGCCAACGCCGCCTTTCTGGCGCAATGGCTGGCGCTCGCCTATGTGCTCGAAGCGCTGCTGGTGACCTATGTGCCCGCTTCGCTGATCGCCGGGCTTGTCGGCGGCGAGGGGCTCGGCCCGATCGTCATCTCGGCGCTGGTCGGCATGCCGGCATACCTCAACTCCTATGTCGCGCCGGCCCTGCTGGCAGGGCTGACCGAACAGGGCATGAGCCCGGGCGCGGCGATGGCGTTTCTGGTGGCCGGCGCGGTCAGCTCGATCCCCGCCATGGCGGCGGTCTGGTCGCTGGTGCGCGCGCCGGTGTTTGCGACCTACCTGGCGCTGGGCGTCACCGGCGCGATCGTCTCGGGCATCGTCTTTCAGATGGTGGTGTGAGAGAGCCATGGAACGGCAGATGACCGCCGATGGCGCGAGCGGCCATGACTTTGCGCCGGTCCCCGGTCACGGCACAGCCGCCGAAGGCACGCGCCAGGCCGCCCGCGTCTGATTGTACCGGCCGGCCTGACATCGCCCTGTCGCACGCAATGCGCTATGCTGAGGCGTCATTTCGGGTGAGGAGGATGACATGGGCGAAGACGTCAGTTTGCCGGAGCCGGTCCAGGAGGTCTTTGACGAGATCGAACGGATCAAGAAGAAGATCGAGAAGCTGGGCGAGATCGACGCGCCCGCCGCCTTGATCGCCACGCTGAACGATGCGCTGAAAAACGCCATCAATGCGGTCAACGAGCATCTGGGAACCGAGGCCAAAAAAGAAATCGGCGCGCTGGGTGGCATGGCGCAGCTCGTCGGTCAGGGCCTTGTTGCCGATGGCGCGGTCGAGAAAAACGAAGACCTTGAGGACCTCGGCGAGGTCGACGATGAAAAGAAGAAGATCGCCGAAAAGCTCAAGGTTGCCCGCAAGCACCGCGATGGCGTTGAAGACGAAAACGACATCCGGCAGGTCGAAAAGGGCGTCGATGAACTGGACGACGCCATTCGCGAAGCCGCCATCGAGGCGGCCAAGCGCGAACTCGATGCGCTGAAGAAGAAGATCGACAAGATCAAGAAGGGCGAACCGGACAAGGACAAAGGCAAGGGACCGGGCGCCAAGCCGACCCCGCCCAAGCCAGACGACAAGAAGAAGGATGGCGGGGGCGGCAAGCCCGACGAAAAGAAGGACGACAAGGACGAGGACAAGAAGAAGGAAATCAAAGCGCCCAAGGTTCACACAATCTATGTGCGCGACCAGACCACCGTCTGGGCGTGGAACCCGAGGACAGGTGAATGGGTGCCGATGGATTTCGGCGGTGAGATCGTCGAGGTCAAGCTGATCAAGGGCGGCATCCTTGCCTTCAGCGCCGAGCGCGCCGCGATCTATGACAGCTATGTCGGCATCTGGCTCGAAGCGCTCGATGTTCCGGGCGGGGAGTTGGTCAAAGGCGATGCCAAGACGGACGACTAAGGCCGGTCAGGAAGCGTCGGGGCGGCCCTTGAAGCCCTTCGCCAACAAATAGAGCTCAACCGACTCCGCCCGGCTGGCGGGCGGCTTGATGTGCATCACCTGCGCGAAACTGGCCTTCAGCCGGTCGAGCAGCGCCTTTTCGGTGCCGCCCTGGAACGTCTTGGTCAGGAAGTGCCCGCCGGGCCTGAGCACCTCCATGGCGAACTCGGCGGCGACTTCGACCAGATACATGGTGCGCATGTGGTCGGTCTTGCGGTGGCCGACGGTGGGCGCGGCCATGTCGGACAGCACGATGTCGGGTGCGCCGTCGAGCGCCGCCATCAGCCTGTCGGGTGCATCGTCGTCGAGAAAGTCCATTTCGAGGATGGTCACGCCCGGCACCGGGTCCATGCCCAGATAATCGATCGCGGCGACAAGCGGTTTTTCGGGCGTCGAGCCGGTGCGTTCGACGGCGACCTGGCACCAGCCGCCGGGCGCCGCGCCCAGATCGATCACACGCTTGCCCGGACCCAGAAGCCCGTGCTTGTCGTCGATCTCGACGAGCTTGTAGGCGGCGCGCGAGCGCATGCCCTCGCGCTTGGCGCGCTGCACATAGGGGTCGTTGAGCTGTCGCTCGATCCAGCGGCGCGAGGACGGTTTGAGCTTCTGCTTGCGCCGCACATGCTGGTTGATCGACCGGCCGCCGGGCTTTGCCGATTTGCGTTTCATGGCCGCCCCCTCATCGCCGCTCGCCCGGCCCGCCGGCGGGGCGCGGCTTGGGCGCCGTGTCAGGCCGTCCGCGCCGGTGATGGCCGCGGCGCCAGACGCCGTCGGCGGCCATCATCTCGGTCAGAAGGCCCTCGCGCAGGCCGCGATCGGCCACCCGCAGGCGTTGCGCCGGCCAGACATTGCGGATCGCCTGCAGAATCGCACAGCCGGCCAGCACGAGATCGGCGCGGTCGCGCCCGATGCACGGGTTGGCGACGCGCTCGTCGAACGACCAGGACAGGATCCGGTCGTTGATGCGGTCGACCTCGTGGTCGCGCATCCAGAGGCCATCGACACGCCGGCGGTCGTAGCGGGCAAGGCCCAGATGAATTCCAGCCAGCGTCGTCACCGTGCCCGAGGTGCCGATCAGGTGGAACGCGTCGTCGGAGACGCCGTTGCCGCCACGCCGATGTTTTTCGGCGAACTCGCCCAGAAGCGCCTCGGCATGGGCGACCATCGCCGAAAAGCTCTCGGCATCCACATGGGTGCCGCCGAAACGCTCGGCCATGGTGACGACACCGACCGGCAGCGACGTCCATGCGACGATGTTGTCGGAGAGGTTGCGGCGGCCGGCATGGGGCAGATCGATGACGGCAATCTCCGACGATCCGCCGCCAATGTCGAACAGCACGGTCGAGCGCGCCGACCGGTCGACCAGAGATCCGCAGCCCGCAACCGCCAGACGTGCCTCGGTCTCGCGGTCGACGACTTCCAGCTTCAACCCGGTCTGGTCGCGGACGCGATCAAGAAATTCGGCGCCGTTTTCGGCCGAGCGGCAGGCCTCGGTGGCGATCAGGCGGGTGCGGCCGATCGGCCGGGCGGTCAGCTTGTCGCGGCAGACGGCGAGCGCGCCGACCGCGCGGTCCATCGCCTCGTCCGAGAGGCGGCCCGACGCGCCCAGCCCCTCGCCCAGACGCACGATGCGCGAGAACGCATCGACCACGCGGAACGACCAGGGCTTGGTCGGCACGGCAACCAGAAGGCGGCAATTGTTGGTGCCAAGATCGAGCGCGGCATAGGCGGTGGGCGCCTCGCGTTCCCGGCGGATGGCGGGCGCCGGCGGCGACGGCTTGTCCTTGCGCTGGCCGCACGGCGTTCCGTGCTGGCCGGCTGTCGTCGCCATGGCGTTATTGTCGGATCGGGTGGCATTGCGCTTGCGGCGGCCGCGCCGGCGCTTGCCGCGACCGGCTACCGGCTTTTCGTCGGCCGCGCCGGCCGCACGGTCACGCCCATCGTCGGGCGTGGTGTCCGGTGCGGCGCTTTTCGCCGCGCCATTGCGGTCGCTGCGGCGGCGGCGGCGTCCGCGTTTGGAGGGCCGTTTGGCGAACGGATCGTGATCGTCCGGGCGGGCGGCCTCGTGGCTCGGCGACGTTTCCCGGTTGCCGTCAGGCTTTGATGTGGCGGAGCGCGGCGCCGCATGGGCGCCCGTCTCGACAGGGCCGTCACCGGGTCCATCGGCGGCTGTCTCGCCACGGACATGGGGGCCTGAGTGGGACACGTCAGTGTCCGGACCAGGCTTGGTCACATCATTTCTCCCGCGCGGCGCAGCCTTGGGGCGCAGCTCGCGCGCTGTGTGTGAAGTTGAGCAAAGCGTATCAGGGGCGCGGAAAAACGCCAAGGCAAAATGCGCGCAAGACAATTGCATTGGCGCGCCAAACGCCATATATCGGCGCCTGTCCGCCTGTTCGGTCAGCCACCGGCGCGGCCTGTTGGGGAATAGGTTAACGGTAGACCCACGGACTCTGACTCCGTTAGTCCTGGTTCGAATCCAGGTTCCCCAGCCACCTCTCCAAATCTTCAAGCGTCTTGCAGGTCGCCGGTCTCGCCGAGCGTCCGGTTTTGAAGGGCCAGCGCCCGATCAGAGCGCTTCGGCCTTGACCAGCGAATGCACCGCATCGACGCGCGCCGCGTCCAGATCGTCCTCGCCGATGCCGAACGACTGGCCCACAAGGTCTTCGATGCCGCGCACAAGGGCGAGCGCGTCGAGCCCGTAATAGCGCATCAGATAAGCGCGCGATCCGCCATGGGCATAGGTGTCCCTGAGACCAAGCCGCACCAGACGCTTGCCGACGCCGGCATCGGCCATGGTTTCGGCGACAAGGCTGCCGACGCCGCCCTCGGTGACATGGTTTTCCAGCGTGATCACGCCGTGCCGCACCGAGCCGATATGGTCGAGCAACGCTCCATGGTCGAACGGCTTGATCGTGTGCAGATGAAGGTGGCGGATCGACAGGCCGGCCTTTTTAAGCGCCGAGCGGGCACGCAGCGCCTCTTCGGTGCAGATGCCGGACGTGACGACCAGAATGTCATCGCCATCCGCCAGTTCGCGCATCTCGCCGACGCGGATGGGAGTGTCGAACAGGCGCGGCACCGACCCGCGCAGAACGCGGCACCAGACCGGGCCGTCAATGGAGTCCGCAGCCTCGCAGATGCTTTCGACCTCGGTGGCATCGCCCGTCTCCAGGATCGTCATGTTCGGGATCGAGCGCATCACCGAAATGTCCTCGATCGACTGGTGTGTCATGCCGCCCGGCGTGGTGACGCCCGGCAGGAACCCCATCAGCCGGACCTTGCGCCTGGGATAGGCGATCGAGGCCATCAGCTGGTCGTAGGGCCGGCGATACATGAAGACGCCGAATGTGTGGATGAAAGGCCGGAAGCCGGCCAGCCCGAGACCGCCGGCAAAACTCATCATGTTCTGCTCGGCCATCCCGAGAGAGACGAACTGGTCGGGGTGCCGGTCGCGGAAACCGTCGATCTCGCAGGACGATGTCAGGTCGGCGGACAGGCACAAAATATCCGGATTGCCGGCGGCGAATTTCTCGAAGGCCGACGCATAGGGGCGGTTCACCATCTCAACCATGATCGCGCTCCTCAATGCGTATAGTTGATCGGCTCGACGCCGAGATCGGCGGCGATCGATGCGTTCATGCGCGCACGTTCGTCCTCGGACTTGAAGCGCACATAGTGAAGGCGCGGAAACCGTTCCTGGAGAATGCTCATCGTGTGGAACGGGCTGGTGTGCGCCAGAATGATCAGCGGTCTGCCCTCATGCGGCTCGCGCACCGCATCGCGCATGGCGCCCAGATCGTGGCCGTCGATCTCGACGCAGGCGGCACCAAAGGTGAGGAATTTCTGACGGATGTCGCCCACTTCCATCACCGAATCCATGGCGCCGTCGCATTGCTGGGCGTTGACGTCCATGATCGCGTAGAGATTGTCGATGCCGTGATGGGCGCAGGCCTGAACCGCTTCCCATGTCTGCCCCTCCTGCACCTCGCCGTCGGACATGAAGACCCAGGTGCGGCCCGGCTCGCCCTTGCGTGCCCGGCCCCAAGCGAGGCCGGCGGCGGTCGACAGGCCGATGCCGAGCGTGCCGTTGTGCACCTCCATGCCCGGCGAATGTTCGGCGCCGATCATTTCGACCGATGAGCCGTCCTTGTTGAACATGTCGAGACCCTCGGGCGCCATGCGGCCGACCTCGATCAGCGTCGCATAGGCGACCAGCGCATAGTGGGCGGGCGCGATGAACAGCCGGTCGTAGCCGGGTTCGGCAGGTCCGTTGTAGCCGGCGCCTGTGTGATAGCCCGGATTGCCGGCAGAAGGCACGCCGCCGAACGGCTCGGGAATGGGCGGAAGTGTCGGCGGCCCGAGATTGAGCTCTTCATTGTAGAGCCAGGCCAGTTGCTCGCCGGCCGAACAGGCCTGCGACAAATATCCGCCATTGTTGCGCATGGCGTGCTCGAAGACGCGCCGCCGGATTCCCAGGGCGACATCCTCGGACGATCGTTCATTCCGCATGAGAACCCTCCTCATGACCTTACATATGTCACTGCCCTTGTCACATGTAAACTCGATTTCGCCGCAAAGCCTGTGTGCACCACGTATTGCAGGCCGCAACGGGGCCAAACGGGCGGCGGCACCGCATCGCCGGGAAGGTGCGGTCAACGTCTTTGATCCGGCTGACACTTGCGATTGCCCGAAGGGCGCGGTCTGTGCTTTCGTCCAGCCTGAACGCGCCGGCTTCCGGCGCCGAAAGGGGAGGCCCCACGATGGCGCAAGACTGGATCGAACCGGTGCTGGACTTCTGGTTCGGCGAACTCGAACCCGCCCAATGGTTCAAGCGCGACGATGAAGTCGACGAGGTCATCCAGACCCGGTTCGCCGAGACCTATGAGGGCTTGCGCGCCATGCCTTCGGCCGAACTCGTAACCGATCCGCGCACGACGCTCGCCGCGGTGATCGTGCTCGACCAGTTTCCGCGCAACATGTTCCGCGACAGCCCGCGCGCGTTCGAAAGCGATGCCCACGCGCGCGCCGTCGCCGATAGCGCCATTTCGGCGGGTCACGACGCGTCAATGACCGGCGACGAACGGCATTTCCTCTACATGCCGTTCATGCACTCGGAAGCGCTGGCCGACCAGGATCGCGCGATCGAACTCTTTCAGGCGCTGGGCAAGGAGGACGGCATCAAGTATGCGCACCTGCACCGCGACGTTATCGTCCGCTTCGGACGTTTCCCGCACCGCAATGCGGTTCTGGGCCGGCAAAGCACAGACGAAGAACAAAAACATCTCGATGTTCACGGCGGATTCTGACCGGCGCGAAGCGGGCCAGAAGTCGACATGGTGACATTGACGTATACGTTAGAATTGCTTGCGACTTTCGGCTAAGTTCATTATGACCGATCCATGACAGATTCCCGCCATGCGGGAAGATCGGGCGGCCGGACGCGGCACCCGAAACCACAATGTGGTCCGGCATCGCGGTGCTGCGTGTCACATCACAGTCTGGGAGGACACCATGGCAAAACCTGCCGCCGAGCGCGCACCCGCACCAACAGATGCGGACAACGACCGCATCTGGCTGAAATCATACCCTGACGGCACACCCGCCGAGATCGGCGCGCTCAGCCACACATCCATCGCCGCCCTGTTCGACGATGCGTTTGCACGCTACGCCGAGCGCCGCGCGTTCTCCTGCATGGGCAAGGCGATCAGCTATGGCGAACTCGACGCCGCCTCGAACGCCTTTGCCGCACACCTGCAGTCGCTGGGACTTCAGAAGGGCGACCGCGTCGCGCTGATGATGCCCAACATATTGCAGTATCCGGTGGCCATGGCCGGCGTGCTGCGCGCGGGCATGACGGTCGTCAACGTCAACCCGCTCTACACGCCGCGCGAACTGGAGCACCAGCTCAACGACAGCGGCGCCAGGGCGATCGTGATCCTGGAAAACTTCGCCAACACGCTGCAGCAGGTGATCGACGACACCCAGGTCGAGCATGCCATCGTCGCCACCATGGGCGACATGATGGGATTCAAGGGCCATATCGTGAATCTGGTTGTCCGCCACGTCAAGAAGATGGTGCCAGCCTGGCACATTGACGGGCACAAATCGTTCAAGGCGGTTCTGGCAGAGGAAAAGGGCAAGACGCCGAACCGGCCGGAGATCGGACCTGAGGATGTCGCCTTCCTGCAATATACGGGCGGCACGACCGGCGTCTCCAAGGGCGCCACGCTGACCAATGCGAACATTCTGGCCAATATCGAGCAGTGTTCGACCTGGCTCGATGTGGGCTACCGCGCCAAGGGCAAGCCGGACAGCATCAACTATGTCTGCGCGCTGCCGCTCTATCACATTTTCGCGCTGACGGTGAACGCGTTCGTCGGCATCAAGGAGGGCGGGCACAACATCCTGATCCCCAATCCGCGCGACATTCCGGGCTTCGTCAAGGAACTGGGCAATCACGAATTTCACTTCTTTCCGGGCTTGAACACGCTGTTCAACGCGCTGTTGAACAATGACGACTTCCGCAAGCTCGACTTCAGCCATCTGCGCATGACTTTCGGGGGCGGCATGGCCGTTCAGAAGCCCGTTGCCGAACGCTGGCGCGAGGTAACCGGCTGCATGGTCACCGAAGGCTACGGCCTGTCGGAGACCTCGCCGGTTGCCACCGGCAACCGGCTGGACGCGACCGAGTTCACCGGCACGATCGGCCTGCCGATGCCGTCGACCGACATTTCGATCCGCGACGATGACGGCAAGCCGCTGCCGCTTGGCGAAGTCGGCGAAATCTGCATTCGCGGCCCGCAGGTGATGGCCGGCTACTGGAACCGGCCCGACGAGACCGAAAAGGTGATGACCGGGGACGGCTTCTTCCGCTCCGGCGACATGGGCTTCATGGATGAGGGCGGCTACACGAAGATCGTCGACCGCAAGAAGGACATGATCCTGGTCTCGGGCTTCAACGTCTATCCCAACGAAATCGAGGAAGTTGCGGCCGGCTGCGAGGGCGTGGTCGAAGCGGCGGCCGTCGGCGTGCCGGACGAACATTCCGGCGAAACGGTGAAGCTGTTCGTCGTGCGTGCCCATGACGGCGTGACCGAAAAGGACGTCAAGGATCACTGCGCGCAGCATCTGACCAACTACAAGCGGCCCAAGCACATCGAGTTCCGCGACGAGTTGCCGAAGACCAATGTCGGCAAGATCCTGCGCCGCGAACTGCGCTGAGCCCTTCCCCGCCGCGCTGGCCAAGCGGGCACAAATCGCGATAGGTGGCGGGCCGGAGGGCCCGCCATGTCGTTGAACTATCTGCTTCCCATCGCCGTCGTCGTCTTCGGCGGCATGCTCTTGTCCACGCAAGGACCGATCAATGCGACGCTCGGCCGGCTGGCCGGCGATCCTGTCGCTGCCGCCGCGATCTCGTTCGGTGTCGGCTTCGTTATCCTGACCGCGGTCACGGTCGCACGCGGGGCCGTCCCCGCCGGATCGGCCCTCGCCGCGATGCCCTGGTGGGCATGGACCGGCGGATTGCTCGGCGCCTATTACGTTTTTGCCATCCTGTGGGCCGTGCCCAAGCTCGGCGTGTTGACCGTCGTCAGCGCCACCGTATTCGGCCAGCTCGTCGCGGCGCTGGCGCTCGATGCGATAGGCGCGTTCGGCGTTCCGGTTCAGCCGATATCGCTGGCGCGGATCGCCGGCGTTGCCATGGTGTTCGGCGGCGTTTTGCTGTCGCGGCTGTGACCGGATTGTCACGCCAGGACCGGTGACCTCCGCGCGCCTGTTTGCTAAAGCGCGTGGGCATCAAGGGAGCCCCGCCATGACCAGCAAGACCGACGCCATCAAGGCCCTCAAGGCGCACGCCGCGACCGGCGCGCCGACCGACATGCGCGCCGCGTTCGCCCGCGACGCCAACCGGTTCGAGACCCATTCCGCCCGGCTCGACGACATGCTGCTCGACTGGTCCAAATGCCGGGTCGACGGCGAGACGGTGGCCTTGCTCGAAGCGCTGGCGGACGCCTGCGATCTCGATGGCCGACGCGCGGCGATGTTCGCCGGCGAAGCGATCAACACGACCGAGGGTCGCGCGGTCCTGCACACCGCGCTCCGCAACCGGTCCGGCGATCCGGTCATGGTCGACGGCGCCGACGTGATGCCAGCCGTCAATGCCGTGCTCGCCGCGATGGCCGATTTCTGCCACGGTGTGCGCGACGGCGCGATCCGCGGCGCCACCGGCGAACCGATCGCCGACGTCGTCAATATCGGCATTGGCGGCTCCGATCTGGGACCTGCGATGGCGGTGCGCGCGCTTTCGCCCTTCCATGACGGACCACGCTGTCATTTCGTCTCCAATGTCGACGGCGCCGACATTGGAGACACGCTCGCCGGGCTCGACCCGGCCCGCACCCTTTTCATCATCGCCTCGAAGACCTTCACCACCATTGAGACGATGACCAATGCGGCGACCGCCCGCAAATGGCTGGTCGGCCAGCTTGGCGAAGATGCCGTCGGGGCGCATTTCTGCGCGGTCTCCACGGCGCTCGACAAGGTGGCCGATTTCGGGATCGGCGCCGACCGGACCTTCGGCTTCTGGGACTGGGTCGGCGGGCGCTATTCGCTGTGGGGCGCGATCGGCCTGCCGATCATGATGGCAATCGGGCCGACGCAGTTCGGCCGGTTTCTGGACGGCGCGCACGCCATGGACACCCATTTCAGGACCGCGCCGATGCGGCAGAACCTGCCCGTCATGGCCGGACTGATCGGCTACTGGCACAGGGCGATCAGCGGCTACCCGTCCCGCGCGGTGATCCCCTACGACCAGCGGCTGGCGCGTCTTCCGGCCTATCTGCAGCAACTCGACATGGAAAGTAACGGCAAGGGCGTCGCACTCGACGGCACGCCCATTGCCGGCGTGTCGGGGCCGATCGTGTGGGGCGAGCCGGGCACCAACGGCCAGCACGCCTTCTTCCAGCTGCTGCACCAGGGCACCGACATCATCCCGGTCGAGTTCCTCGTCGCCGCCAACGGGCACGAGGACGATCTGGCCAATCATCACCATTTGCTGCTGGCCAACTGTCTTGCCCAGTCCGAGGCGCTGATGAAGGGCCGCACGCTGAAGGAAGCGACCGACCAATTGCTGGCCAACGGCATGGAAGAAGCGGCGGCCAATGCGCTGGCGCCGCATAAGGTGTTCACCGGCAACCGGCCCTCGACCACGTTGGTCTATGACCGGCTCGACCCCTTTACGCTGGGACGGATCATAGCGCTTTACGAACACCGCGTCTTCGTCGAGGCGCAGCTTTTCGGCATCAACGCGTTCGACCAGTGGGGTGTGGAACTGGGCAAGGAACTGGCGACCGCCCTGCTGCCGGTGGTCGAAACCGGCGACGGAGCCGACCAGCGCGACGCGTCGACCGCCGCGCTGGTGGCCCATGTCCGGGCTTTGCGGGCGGGCGGGCAAGCCGACGCTTGATCGGCGTCCCCTTTGCCCATACCGGTAGGGCAAAGGGGAACGCATATGAACAGCAAGCGCACCACCAGACTGCGCAGCCAGGCCTGGTTCGACAATCCGGACAATCCGGACATGACCGCGCTCTATCTGGAGCGCTATCTGAACTACGGCATCACGCGCGAGGAGCTGCAGTCGGGCAAGCCGATCATCGGCATCGCGCAGACGGGTTCTGACATCGCGCCATGCAACCGGCACCATATCGAACTGGCCAAGCGGGTGCGCGACGGCATCATCGCGGCGGGCGGCGTGCCGCTCGAATTCCCGGTCCATCCGATCCAGGAGACCGGCAAGCGGCCGACCGCGGCACTCGACCGCAATCTGCAATATCTGTCCTGCGTCGAGGTCCTGTACGGCTACCCGATCGACGGCGCGGTTCTGACGATCGGCTGCGACAAGACCACGCCTGCCCTTCTGATGGCCGCCGCGACCGTCAACATCCCCGCCATCGCCCTGTCGGTCGGCCCCATGCTCAATGGCTGGCATCGCGGCGAACGGGCCGGGTCGGGCACCATCATCTGGAAGTACCGCGAAAAGCTCGCTGCCGGCGAGATCGACTATGACCAGTTCATGGACGCGGCGGCGGCCTCAGCACCGTCGGTCGGTTATTGCAACACGATGGGCACGGCGACGACGATGAATTCGCTTGCCGAAGCGCTTGGCATGCAGCTGCCCGGGTCGGCGGCGATTCCGGCGCCCTATCGCGAGCGCGGCCAGATGGCCTACGAGACCGGGCGCATGGCGGTCGAGGCTGTGCTTGAACAACGCACACCCTCGGCCATCATGACGCGGGAAGCCTTTGAGAACGCCATCGTCGTCAACTCGGCGATTGGCGGGTCGTCCAATGCGCCGATCCATCTGAACGGGTTGGCTCGGCATCTGGGTCTCGAACTGACGCCGGACGACTGGCAGCGGCTCGGCCATGCCGTGCCGCTTCTCGTCAATCTGCAGCCGGCCGGCGAGTATCTGGGCGAGGATTATCACCGCGCCGGCGGCGTGCCGGCGGTGGTGGCCGAACTGATCCGCAACGATCTTCTGCCGCATCCGGGCGCGATCACCGTCAATGGCCGGACGATGGCCGACAATTGCGCCGATGCCGAGAACCGGAACGAAGACGTCATCCGGACGGTCGCGACCGCGCTGAAGAGCGAAGCGGGCTTCATCAACCTGAAAGGCAATCTGTTCCGCTCGGCGATCATGAAAACCTCGGTCATCTCCGAGGACTTCCGCAAACGCTATCTGTCGAACCCTGACGACCCGGACGCGTTCGAAGGCAAGGCGGCCGTGTTCGACGGGCCGGAGGACTATCACGGCCGCATCGACGATCCGGCCGAAGGCATCGACGAGAACACCATACTCGTCATGCGCGGGGCGGGGCCGATCGGCTACCCGGGCGGGGCGGAAGTGGTCAACATGCGGCCGCCGGACGCGCTGATCAAACGCGGCATCACCTCCCTGCCCTGCATCGGCGACGGGCGCCAGTCGGGCACGTCCGGTTCGCCCTCGATCCTCAACGCCTCGCCCGAGGCGGCGGCTGGCGGCACTCTTGCGCTGCTCGAAAATGGCGACCGGCTGCGGGTCGATCTGAAAGCCGGCACGGTGAACGTTCTGCTGGATGATGCTGAACTGGAAGCGCGCCGCGCGGCGCTCGACGCGAAGGGCGGCTATGCCTATCCGGCGTCCCAGACGCCGTGGCAGGCGATCCAGCGCTCAATGGTCTGCCAGTTCGACGAGGGCATGGTGCTGGACCCGGCGGTTGAATTTCAGCGCATCGACGAGACCAAAGGGCTGCCGCGCGACAGCCATTGACGGACTGCTAGCGGACCGGCGCGCCCTCCCACATTCACAGGGACGGCGGCTTTATCCCGGAGATGGGCGTCAGGCCGCTTCCTTGGCCTCGGCCTTGCGCGCCATGGAATGGCCGTCGGAGTCGAACAAATGGAGCTGTTCGGCATCGGCGGTCAGGGAAATGGCGGTTCCGCGCTCGACCTGATGGTAGCCGGGCAGCTTGGCCAGCACGGCTTCCTCGTGACCCTCGACCTGCACATAAAGCAGCGTGACTTCGCCAAGCGCCTCGACAATGTCGATCGTGCCGTTGACGATCGGCGTTTCGCCTTTTCCGGCGATGCGCAGGTCCTCGGGACGGACGCCGAGCTTGACGGCGTCGCCGGCCTTGGCGCCCGCTCCGGCGATCGGCACCGTCGCCTTGCCGCCGCTTTCGACGTCGACGGCGATCTTGCCGCTCGAAGCCGAAGCGACCGAGCCATCGAGAATGTTCATCGCCGGCGAACCGATGAACTGCGCGACGAACAGGTTGGCGGGCTTGTGGTAGAGGTCCATCGGCGCGCCGACCTGTTCGACATAGCCGCCCCGCAGGACGACGATCCGGTCGGCCAGCGTCATCGCCTCGACCTGGTCGTGGGTGACGTAGATCATCGTCGTGTCGGGCATGGTTTCGTTCAGCTTGGCGATCTCGATGCGGGTGGCAACGCGCAGCGCGGCATCGAGGTTCGACAAAGGCTCGTCGAACAGGAACACCTTGGGGTCGCGGCAGATGGCGCGGCCAATGGCGACCCGCTGGCGCTGGCCGCCCGACAGCGCCTTGGGCAGCCGGTCAAGGTAGGGTCCGAGCTGCAGGATGTCGGCGGCGTTCCTGACGCGATCCTCGATCTCCTGCTTGGACTTCTTGGCCAGCCGCATGCCGAACGCCATGTTGTCGTAGACGGTCATGTGCGGGTAGAGCGCATAGGTCTGGAACACCATGGCGATGCCCCGCTCGGACGGCGGGATGTTGTTGACGACGCGCCCGTCGATTTCCATCGTGCCGGCCGTGATCCGCTCGAGCCCGGCGATGGTGCGCAAAAGGGTCGACTTGCCGCAACCCGACGGGCCGACAAAGACGACGAACTCGCCGCTCTCGATTTCCAGATCGATGCCGTGCAGCACCTCGACATCGCCATATGACTTGACGATCTTCGTCAGTTTCAGGTCAGCCATAGTCTCCTCCCGCCGGCAGCCGGTTGCGCCGGTTCCTATGCTTCCATGGTCGCGAAAAACGCGCCAAAGGGCGCCAATTCGAGTGTGTCGCCCTGGCGCGGCACATCGCCGTGCGGGCTGTTCTCGACGGCCTGCCAGCCCTTGTCGTCGAGTTCGACCGAACGCGGCCGGTCGCTCATGTTGATGACGACAAGCATCCTGGTGCCCTGATGCTCGCGTACGAACATCAGCACATTGTCCGGCGCATCGGCAAAGGCGATCGAGCCCTTGGCGAAGACCTGATGGCGTTCGCGGAAGGCGAGCATCCGGCGATAGTGCTGCAGAATGCTGTCGTCGTGCTCCGCCTGCAGGTCGGCCGTGCTGGTCAGATGTTCGTAGGGCACCGGCAGCCAGGGCTTGCCCTCCGAAAAGCCGGCATTGGGCTCGTTGTGGCTCCACACCATGGGCGTGCGGCAGCCGTCGCGCCCCTTGAAGGTCGGCCAGAACTGGATGCCGTAAGGATCCTGCAAATCCTCGAAATCGAGCACCGCCTCGGTCAGTCCGAGTTCCTCGCCCTGGTAGAGGCACACCGATCCGCGCAGCGTCAGGATCAGCGTGGCATTCATCTTCAGAAAGCCGTTGCGGTCGACGACATGGTCGGCCCACCGGCTGCCGTGGCGGACCACATCATGGTTCGAAAACGCCCAGCAGCACCAGCCTGTCGGCGCCGCATCCTCGAACTCCTGGACGACCTCGCGCACACGTTCGGCTGTCAGCCGGGTCGAGGACAGAAAGTCGAACGAATAGCACATATGCATGCGGTCGCTGCCGGCAGTGTAGTCGGCGACGATCTGCAGGCCGCGCTGCGCATCGCCCACCTCGCCGACTGCGGCAGCGGCGGGATATTCGTCCAGAAGCGCGCGGAAGCGTTCCAGGAAGGCGAGATTCTCCGGCTGGCTCTTGTCGTACAGATGGTCCTGATGATTGTAGGGGTTGACGTCCGGCGCGATCGTGGCGTTGCGCAATTCGGGCGCCAGCGGCGGATTGTTCTCGAGGCCGGTCGAGTGAAAGTAGAAATTCACCGTGTCCAGCCGGAAGCCGTCGACACCGCGATCGAGCCAGAAGCGCACATCGGCCAGCAGGGCTTCCTGCACGTCGGGATTGTGGAAATTGAGGTCCGGCTGGCTCTTGAGAAAGTTGTGCAGATAATACTGCCGCCGGTTGGTGTCCCACTCCCAGGCCGAACCGCCGAAAATCGACAGCCAGTTGTTGGGCGGCGTGCCGTCATCCTTGGGATCGGCCCACACATACCAGTCCGCATAGCGGTTGGTCTTGTCCATGCGGCTGTGGCGGAACCAATGATGCTGGTCCGAGGTGTGCGACAGAACCTGGTCGATCATCACCTTGAGGCCGAGCCGGTGCGCCTCGGCGATCATCGCGTCGAAGTCGGCGAGCGTGCCGAACATCGGATCGACGGCGCGGTAGTCGCTGACATCGTAGCCGAAATCGTCCATCGGCGACTTGAAGAAGGGCGAGACCCAGATCGCGTCGACACCGAGCGAGGCGACATAGGGCAGCCGGCGCGTGATGCCGCGCAGATCGCCGATGCCGTCATTGTTGGTGTCCTGGAACGACCGCGGATAGATCTGGTAGATCACCGCGCCGCGCCACCAGTCGCGGTCGGTTTCGTGGCTCGTGACAAGTCCGGGGGCCTTTTCGGCCGGCATGTCGTATATGACGTTCACGGATCGATTTTCCTATTTCACCGAGCCGGCCAGAAGGCCGCGCACCAGATAACGTTGCATGGCGAAGAAGACGGCGAGCGGCACCGAAATCGAAACGAACGCGGCCGTTGCGAGGATTTCCCAGTTGCCCCCGCGCGTGCCGAGCAGTTCGACGATCTGCCGGGTCATCACGGTCGTCTCGCCGGTCGCATCGATCAGGAAGACCAGCGCGACGAGCAGGTCGTTCCAGGTCCACAGGAACTGGAAGATGGCGAACGAGGCGAGCGCCGGGAACGAAAGCGGCAGGATGATCCGCACGAAGATCTGGAAGTCGGTCGCGCCGTCCACGCGGGCGTTTTCGATGATGTCGCGCGGCAGGCCGACCATGTAGTTGCGCAACAGGTAGATCGCCAACGGCAGGCCGAAGCCGGTGTGCGCCAGCCAGACACCCAGGTAACCCTTGCCGATGCCCACCGCATTGTGAAGCTGAAGGAGCGGGATCAGCGCCAATTGCAGCGGCACGACAAGTAGCCCGACGACCGCGGCGATCAACAGCGCTCTTCCGGGAAACTCCATCCATGCCAGCGCATAAGCGGCGAAGGCGGCGATCAGGATCGGGATGATCGTCGCCGGTATCACCACGGTCAACGTGTTGAAGAATGCCTTTGCCATATTGTCCTGGCCGGTGCCGGAGAACAGTACGGTCTGATAGTTCTGGGTCGTGAAATCGGGCGGCAGAAGCGCAGTGACGAAGACGCGCTGGCCGCGACGGCCCGGCTCCTCGACGCTGGTGTAGAGATAGGTGCCGTCGGCGTTCAGGATCAGCGTCTCGCCGTCACCGAACTCCGCCGTCTCGCCGATCTCATAGGCACTGACCGCGCGCGAGGAAACGCCATAGCTGACCAATTCAACGGCGCCGGGCGCGTCTTCGGCATCGGTCAGAATGTTGCCCTCGACGACGAACACACCATCTTCCTGCCGCGCGGCATCGCGGCCGCCGGTGCGCACCTGGATGACCTGCTCGGAGGTCGACAGCGAGGCCCACCAGCCCGATGCCGAAATCTGGTCGGCGGTGCGGAACGAGGAGATCAGCAGGCCGACGGTCGGGAACAGCCAGAGCAGCACGAGCGCTGCCACCGACAGGTGAACGGCCCAGCTCAGAGCGGATTTGGTACCGACGGTGTCACTCATCAGCGCATCTCCTTGCGGGCGTTGTAGACGTTCCAGACCAGGATTGGCGTCACCAGCAGCATGATCACCATCGCACTGGCCGAACCGACGCCCCAGTCATTGGCGCGGAACAGCTTGTCGTACATGTAGTTGGCGAGAACCTGTGTCTCCCACTGGCCGTTGGTCATGGCGAACACGATGTCGAAGACCTTGAGCACGGTGATGGTGATCGTCGTCCAGACGACGACGATGGTGCCCATGATCTGCGGGATCTTGATCTTGAAGAAGATCTGGAACGGATTGGCGCCGTCGATGATCGCCGCTTCGATGGTTTCCTCGGGAATGCCGCGCAGCGCCGCCGACAGGATGACCATGGCAAAGCCGGTCTGGATCCAGATCAGCACGACCATGAGGAAGAAATTGTTCCAGAAGGGCAGCGTCAGCCATTGCTGCGGCTCGCCATAGGGCGGCTGGGCCGTCCAGACGCCGACCAGGGAGGACAATGACATCCAGACCAGCCAGACGCCGAGCAGCGCGCCGATCAGCCGCAACGGGATGAACGGAACCGCCCTCCTGCCTTCGCGGTCGATGATCGGATTGACCAGCAGAAAGGTCGTGTAGCCGACAATGCCGGCGAACCCGAGCAGCACGATGGTCGGCAGCAACTGAAGCACGAACAGCGAGCCGAAGCCGCCGTCGAACTGCATCCAGATGGCGTTCAGAATGCCGATCTGGGCGGTTTCGGCCGGACGGGCGTCATAGATGAGCTTGAAGATGACCGAGGCGCCGACAAAGGAGATCGCCATCGGCATGAAGATCAGCGACTTGGCGATGTTGCCCCAGGAGATGCGGTCGGTGAGCTGGGCGACCAGAAGGCCGAAACCGGTGGATGCGGCGGGTACGACGATCAGCCAGAGCATGTTGTTGCGGATCGCTTCCCAGAATTTGGGCTCCGCCATCATCTGGTTGTAGTTGGCAAGCCCGACGAAGGCGCCGCCCTGGGTCCTGTCGGTCAGCGACAGACGCAGCGTTTCGAAGACGGGATAGCCGAGATAAAGCCCGAGCGCGAAGATGGCGGGAAACAGGAACAGCCAGGGGCGCACCTGGTTGGCGCGGTTGATGTTGTCGCCGGCTTTCGGTCCCTTGGCGGGAAAGATCACCTTGTCGAGGATCTGGTTGGAAAAGTAGAAATATCCGACGCAGCCGCCGACGCCCACCAATATCGTGATGAGACCCTGCAATGCTGGGTTCATGGTGCCCTCCCGGCGCTGGACGACCGGCGCGATGTCCGGCGTGCGCTCGTTGTCTTTGGCGGCGGGAGGCGGCGAACCGCCCCCCGCCCAGCTTAGGTGGATGCGGCGCTTATTTCAGCGCCTCCCAGCTGGCCTGGATCTCGTCGGCCACGGCCTGGGCATCCTTGCCGCCCGTATAGTCGACCATGCCGGTCCAGAAGGAACCGGCACCCACGCCGCCGGGCATCAGGTCGGACCCGTCGAAGCGGAAAGTGGTGGCGTTGACGAGAATCTCGCCCTGCCCCTTCAGCGCGTCGTTCATGTAGGTGTCGGCATTGACACCCTTGTGCGGTGTCAGGAAACCGGTCTGCGCCATCATGATCTCATGGGCGATCGGCAGCTTGAAGAACTCCATGAGGTGGTTGGTCGCCTCGGAGGGATCGGTGATCGACATCAGCGTGCCGCCGCCCAGAACCGGGTTGCCCAGATCCTTTTCGGCAAAGGCGGGGAAGTAGAAGAAGTCGACATCTTCACCGAACTCGATGCCCTCGGGGAAGAAGGCCGGCACGAACGATGCCTGGCGGTGCATGTAGCACTGCGGCGGCGATGCAAACAGACCCTTCGGCGAATCGCGGAAGTCGGTCGAGGCCACCTGGCCTGCACCGCCGGAGACGAAGTCGTCATTGCGGGCAAACCAGCCGAATTCCTCGATGGCGGCCACCACGCGCTCGTCGTTGAAGGGAATTTCGTTCGTCGTCCATCCGTCATAGACTTCCGGCGGCTGGGTGCGCAGCATGATGTCCTCGACCCAGTCGGTTGCAGGCCAGCCAGTGGCGGCACCCGAACCCAGACCGATGCACCAGGGCGTTTCGCCGTCGGCGGCGATCTGCTCTGTCAACGCCTTGAGCTCTTCCATCGATTCAGGGACTTCATAGCCGGCATCCTCGAAGTTCTCCGGCACGTACCAGACCAGGCTCTTGACGTTGACATTGTAGAAGAAGCCGAAGAGCTGGTCGTTGCCGTCCTGGTCGGGATAGGTGCCCAGATCGACCCAGCTTTCGCCGGCACCGTAGTTCTCGGCAACCCACTCTCCCATGCCTTCGGGCAGCGGAGACAGAAGGCCGCGCGAGGCCATGTCGGCGGCAAGGCCCGGCTGCGGGAAGACCGCAACGTTCGGCGCAGAGCCGCCTCGGCATCGATGACGATCTGCTGTTCGAACGAATCCGAGCCCGTGTAGATCGCCTCGGCGCCGGTGGCGGCGGCAAAATAGGCGATCGCCGAACGGAATACCTCGTCCTCCGGCTGCAGCCAGGGGCCGGCGATCGTCACGGTCTGGCCGCTCAGATCAGGCGCC
Source organism: Oceaniradius stylonematis (assembly GCF_965223445.1). NCBI lineage: Bacteria > Pseudomonadati > Pseudomonadota > Alphaproteobacteria > Hyphomicrobiales > Ahrensiaceae > Oceaniradius > Oceaniradius stylonematis. The sequence continues at coordinate 2,660,414 of NZ_OZ244994.1, read as the reverse complement.
GATTCAGCCCATTCATTGTAGCTTTCCCAGCTGAAATCGCCTTCCCCAACGGGGAAAACGAGGTCCTGAGCCTGCACGCTGCCGGCGGCCAGCACGGCAAGACCGGCCACGCCGGCCAGAAGAGTTCTTTTCATCGGTGATCCTCCCAGATCGATGTCGCGCATTGGTACGATACGAACAACCACGCGCAGTCAAAGCGCTTTGGCTTGCCCGACTTTGGTCGTGGAAGCGCAGCGAGTCAAGCGCTTTGTCCCGCCTGCAAGTTCCCTCGCGGCAAACGTGACGGGTCGGCCGGCCGCGAAGTAACCGCGGCGTACCGGCAATTGCCGCAACAGGCTTGCCTAACGCGCCAATGTGCGTCTTGATATCGACCTCAAAGCCCTTTGAGCCGATGATCGGGAGGAGATGTTGGCCAATTTGAAGGAGCTTTCCGAGAAACTCGGGCTCTCACAGACGACCGTCAGCAGGGCGCTGAACGGATATCCGGAGGTCAGCGAGACAACGCGGCAGCGGGTCATCGATGCGGCGCGCGAGCACAATTACGCGCCCGATTCAAGCGCACGCCGGCTGGCGACCGGCAAGACCCGGACGATCGGCCATGTGGTGCCGATCTCCAAGCACGACATGATCAATCCGCACTTCACCGATTTCATCGCCGGCGCGGGCGCGGTCTACAACCGGCGCGGCTACGACATGCTGATTTCGGTGGTCGATGCGGACAAGGAGACCGAGACGTACCGCGCGATGAAGCGCAATCGCCGGGTCGATGGCGTGATCGTGCACGGGCCGGTGGCCAGCGATGCCCGCCCGGGGCTCCTGCACAGCCTGGGCCTGCCGTTCGTCGTGCATGGCCGCACCCTGCAGGACGACGACAGCTATAGCTGGGTCGACGTCAACAACCGCCGGGCCTTTGCCGAGGCGACACGATATCTCATCGGCCTGGGACACCGGCGGATCGCGCTGGTCAATGGCTGGGAGCACATGGTGTTCGCCCGGCGCCGGCGCGAGGGCTATGAGGAAGCGCTGCGCGAGGCGGGCATCGCCGTCGATCCGCTGCTGATGTCGAGCAACGAGATGATCGAACCTGTCGGCCATGAGGCGATGACCGCGTTTCTTGCCAGCGACGATCCGCCGACAGCGGTTCTGGTCGCCAGCGCCCTGTCGGCGCTTGGCGTGATGGGCGCGGTGCGCGAACACGGCCTGGTGCCCGGAACGGATATCTCCATCATCAGCTATGACGACAAGCTGTCGTTCCTCGACATCGGACCGGACGGGATGGGTCTGACCGTGATCCGCTCGGGCATCGGCGAAGCGGGCCGCCACTGCGCCGACATGCTGATCGACATGATCGAGGGGCGGCGCGGCATCGTTCACATGCTGCTGGAGGCAAGTCTGGTGCCGGGCACGAGCACCGGGCCGCCCGCCGGTGTCGCGGTCTCGGGAAAATCCGCGGCGGGCCGTTGACAGGCGGCGCGCTTCCGGCTTTACCCCGTCTTCATCGCGGCCAGGGCACGAACGGGCCGACACGTTGGGGCGTAGCCAAGCGGTAAGGCAGCGGTTTTTGGTACCGCCATGCGCAGGTTCGAATCCTGCCGCCCCAGCCACCTACCGCCACTGATCGGGTTTGCCGCCAACTGGGGCCATGTGGGCGTTCAAGCCCGTGATCGGACAAGACCGGCGGCCGGTCGAGCGGGCCTGGAGGCGGAACGGCTTTCGCCAAATCCGCCCCTTGGGACGCGCAAAAGGCGTCAGTCGTCGATCTTCCATTCCAGGACCTTGCCGGTTACCGGATGGATGTCGGCGTCGATGTCGCGCCCGTCGGCATCATACAGATCGACATCGTAACAGCCGTCGTCGTCGAACTCGATCTCGTCGACCCGGTAGCCTTCCGCCTCGAGCTTGGTGATGACTTCTGACATGCTCATCCTTTCGCCGGTTGCCGGGATGCCCTGGAGAGCCTCGCCGCCGGACGCCTGTGCGGTCACGGCGAAGCTGCCAAGGGCGAGGATTGCGGCGGTTGCAAAGAGGGTTGTGTGTTTCATGATCGATATCCCTTTCCGAGGTGCGGCGGTTGCCGCGTTGACGGTCCGCTTTTGCACCATCGGCCCTGATGGCGGCCTGACGGGCCTTGTCAGCGAATTGTCAGCACGGCAGGTCTAGAGTTACCCATGCGCAAGATTTTGCTGCCGCTCCTCGTCGCGATGGCCGTCCTTCCCGGGACGGTCGATGCCGACGATCAGGATCGCGCGCTTCAGGCCGTCGAGCGCGGCGAAATCCTGCCGCTCGCCAAAATCCTCGCCATCGTCGACGAACGGTTCGGCGGCCGCGTGATCGAGATCGAACTGGACCGGGACGATGGCGTCTATGTCTACGAGATCGAACTGGTCAGCGCGCAGGGCCGGCTCTACGAGGTCTATGTGAATGCCGCGAACGGGCGCATCATCGAACTGGAAGCCGAAGACGAGTTCTACGACGACGATTATGATGATCATGACGATTACGATGATTGGGACTGATGCGGGCACTCGTCGTCGAGGATGATCAGCGGATCGCTGCGGATCTCGACGCGGCGCTTGGCGCGGCGGGGTTCGTCGTCGAAACCTGCGCGGACGGCGAGGACGCCTGGTTTCTTGGCGACACGGAAGACTATGCGCTGATCGTGCTCGATCTGGGCCTTCCGGCGATGGACGGTCTGAGCGTGCTCAAACGATGGCGGGCGAACGGCCGCAACATGCCGGTGCTCGTGCTGACGGCGCGAGGCGCGTGGATGGAGCGCGTCGAGGGCATCGAGGCCGGCGCCGACGATTATCTGCCCAAACCGTTTCGGATGGAGGAACTCGTCGCAAGGGCGCGGGCGCTGGTGCGGCGCTCGGCGGGCCAGGGCGCGGCGGTACACAGCATCGGGGCGCTGACGCTCGATACCAACAGGATGAGCGTTGCCCTTCGCGGCGTTCCGGTCCGGGTGACCGCGCTTGAATACAGGCTTCTGGCCTATCTGGCGCTGAGCAACGGCCGCGTGGTGCCGCCCGGAGAACTGCTCGAACACCTTTACGGCGATGACGACGCGCGCGAGGCCAACGCGCTCGAAGCCGTCGTCGCGCGGCTGCGCCGCAAGCTGGGCGCCGGAGTCATCGGCACGCGGCGCGGCTTCGGCTATTTCCTCGAAGGGTCGGCGGCTTGACGCGGCTGTCGCTGCGCTGGCGCCTGGTGGTTGCGGGCGCAGCCGCCATTATCGTCGCGCTCGGCCTTGCCGCGGCCGGACTGGCCGCGCTGTTCGCCGGCCATGTCGAACGCCGTGCCATCGCCGAGCTGGAAGTGCATCTGGACCAGGTGCTGGCCGGGCTGACGCGCGACCAATCCGGTCGTCTTCTGGTCGCGCCGCCCGCCGATCCGCGCTTTCGGCGCCCGTATGGCGGGCTCTACTGGCAGATCGATCTGGCCGGCGACACGCTGCGCTCGCGGTCGCTTTGGGACCACCGTCTCGCCCTGCCGCCGGACGAGGTCGCCGACGGAGCCGTCCATGTCCACAGGATCGGCGGGCCCGGTGACGCGCCGCTACTGGCGCTGGAACGCATGGTCTCGCTGCCCGCGCCGCTCGGCGGCGGGCGCGTCCGCGCGGCGGTGGCGCTGAACGCGGCCGAACTCGATGCCGCGCGCAACGCCTTCCTCGCCGATCTGGCGCCTTATCTCGGCCTTCTGGCCGCCGCGCTGATCGCGGCGGGCTGGGTCCAGGTCGGTATCGGCCTCAGGCCGATGCGGCGCATCGGCTCACGCGTCGCCGCCATCCGGTCGGGCCGCGCGCACAGGATCGGCGAGGACTGGCCCGCCGAGGTACGGCCGCTCGCCACCGAACTTGACGGTCTTCTTGCGGCGCGCGAGGCCGACATCATGCGCGCCCGCGCCCGCGCCGGCGATCTGGCGCATGGTCTGAAGACGCCGCTGCAGGCGCTGATGGGCGAGGCCGGGCGCCTTTCGCAAGCAGGCGATGCGGCGCACGCCGAGAGCATTGAGGCGATCGCGCGCGCCATGCAGCGTCATGTCGACCGCGAACTGGCGCGCACGCGCGTCGCCGCCGGAGCAGCCGCCTCCCGGTGCGATCCGGCCGAGGTCTGCGGGCGGGTCATCGAGGTGGCCCGGCGAACGGCTGCCGGCGAACGGCTGGCATGGCATCTCGATGGCGGAGCGCAAATCCCGATGGCGGCGATCGATGCGGCCGACCTCGCCGAGGCGCTCGGCGCGCTGGTCGAGAACGCGGCCCGCCACGCGCGCAGCCGGGTCGAATTGGCGGTGCGGTACGCGGCCGGAGAGGTGAGCGTCGCGGTGCGCGACGACGGGCCGGGGATCGAGCCCGATCTGCTCGAAAAGGTCACCGCGCGCGGCATGCGGCTGGACGAGGCCGGCACGGGGCTGGGGCTGGCGATTGCGGCCGACATTGCCGAGGCGGCCGGCGGCCGGCTGGTGCTCGCCAATCGCGAAAAGGGACTTGAAGCCAGTCTTCTTCTTCCCGTTGCAGCGCCCTGATTCCCGCCAGCCGATTTCGTCAGCGGACTGTCAGCAAGGGGCCGTTAGAAGGATCGCACACCGGCGCCGATCGGCGGCGCCGGAACTCTCATGGAGACAAGGATGGAACAGATCGACGTGACCCCGAACGGCAACGAACCGCGCCGCCCTATGGACTGGCTCAAGGAAGAGATCACCGTGTCGCTTCCGCGCTACTGGCTGGTGCTGGCCGCAGTCGCCGCGCTGGTGCTCGTCGCCGTGGCGTTCGACTGAAAGGCCGCGCCCCGGCGGCAAGCGGTCGGGGCGCCGCTCACGCCAGCGCGTAGAAATCGGCGATCACCGCCCAGGCTTCGTCGGCGGTGTCGACAAACGAGATCAGTTCGACATCGCCCGGCGAAATCGTGCCCTGTTCGGCGAGAAAGTCGAGATCGATCGCGCCGCGCCAGAACGCCTTGCCGAACAAGAGGAACGGCACGCGCTCCATCCGGCCGGTCTGGATCAGCGTCAGCGCCTCGAACAGTTCGTCCATCGTTCCGAACCCGCCCGGAAAGACTGAAATCGCCTTGGCGCGCAGCAGGAAGTGCATCTTGCGGATCGCGAAATAGTGGAAGTTGAAGCACAGTTCCGGCGTGACATATTCGTTGGGTGCCTGCTCGTGCGGCAGGACGATGTTGAGCCCGATCGAGGGCGCGCCGACATCGGTCGCGCCGCGATTGCCCGCTTCCATGACGCCGGGTCCGCCGCCGGTGACGACCACGAACTCCTTGTAGAGGCTGGCGGCCGAATGGCGAGAACACTGGCGGGCGAATTCGCGCGCCTGTTCGTAATAGACCGCGTTGGCCTCGAGATTCTTCTTCTGCGTTTCGTTCTTGGCCGCCCATGCTTCGCCGCCCGGCTCGGGAATGCGCGCGCCGCCGAACATCACCACCGTCGAGCGGATGCCGCGCTCTTGGAGCAGCATGTCAGGCTTGAGCAGTTCGAGCTGGAGCCGCACCGGGCGCAGTTCCTCGCGGCACAGGAACTCCGGATCGTCGAAGGCGAGCCTGTAGGCCGGCGCGCGCGTCTGCGGCGTATCGGGCACCTGCTTCGCCCGCTCCATGTCCTTTTCGGACGGAACCAGCGGATCCCAGACATCGTCGCGGCGGCGTGCGCTCATCGCGTTTTCCCTTCCCCTGCGTCCGGACCGGCATTCAGACCGGCGCGATTGACCTTCATGCCCGGTCTCGCATAGGTCTTGCACCGATAAACGCGATCGCCGGGCGGTGCCTGATAGCACCGTGCCGGCTGCCCCACAATCAAAGGATGCACCATGTCCGGCCACGACCTCGCCGCCCTCGAACAGACGATCGAAACCGCCTTTGACGCGCGCGACGGGGTGAGCACCGAGACACGCGGCGAGGTCCGCGAGGCGGTCGATGAGGCGCTGAACCTTCTCGATGCCGGCAAGGTGCGCGTCGCCTCGCGCGAGGCGGACGGCACATGGACCGTCCATCAGTGGCTGAAGAAGGCCGTTCTGCTGTCGTTCCGGCTCAACCCGATGGAGATCATCAAGGGCGGACCTGGCGATGCCACCTGGTGGGACAAGGTGCCATCCAAATTCGACGGCTGGTCGGCCTCCGAATTCGAGCGCGCGGGCTTCCGCGCCGTGCCCAACTGCACCGTGCGCCGGTCGGCCCATGTCGCCAAAGGCGCGGTGCTGATGCCGTGTTTCGTCAATCTGGGCGCCTATGTCGACGAGGGCACCATGGTCGACACATGGGCGACGGTCGGCTCGTGCGCACAGATCGGCAAGAACGTGCATCTGTCCGGCGGCGTCGGCATTGGCGGCGTGCTGGAGCCGATGCAGGCCGGCCCGACCATCATCGAGGACAATTGCTTCATCGGCGCCCGCTCGGAAGTGGTCGAGGGCTGCATCGTGCGCGAAGGCTCGGTGCTCGGCATGGGCGTCTTCATCGGCAAGTCCACCAAGATCGTCAACCGCGCGACCGGCGAGATTTCCTATGGCGAAGTGCCGCCCTACTCCGTGGTCGTCGCCGGTTCGATGCCGGGCAGACCGTTCCCGAACGGCGAGCCGGGCCCGAATCTTTACTGCGCGGTGATCGTCAAGACGGTCGACGAGAAGACCCGGTCCAAGACCGGCATCAACGAGCTTTTGAGAGACTGACGATCATGAGCGGCGCGCCCGACCATCCGCTGACGGTGAAATGGGTCCTGTTCGGCTTCAGGGGCCGGATCGGACGCAAGAGCTTCTGGCTCGGCGCGCTCGGCATGATCCTGATCCAGGCGGCGATCGTCGCCCAGATCGCAGCGGCGCCCGAAGACAGCCCGAGCCTGGCACTCTGGGGCCTTGTGATGCTGGCGGTTTGGATCGCGTCGGCCTGGGCGGCGCTGGCGCTCGCGGTCAAACGGCTGCATGATATCGGACTGCCGGGCGCGCTGGCGGTGTTGCTGCTGATCCCGGCGGTGGCGTTCTTCACCTTCGTCGTTCTGGCCGTCTGGCCATCGGCACAAGAGGCCAACGAGCACGGCCCGCCGCCCTTTCCCCGGCCGAACTGAAGAGAATCGATCAGCGCAGCGTAACGCGGGCCGGATCGCCGGTGCGGCCGGTGACGCGCACCCATTGCGACGCGTCGGTCGCCGATTGCAGCTTGGCGAAGCGCATGCGCGAACGGTTCACCGGCAGAACCTCGTCGGTGTTGTTGTCGAGCACGAAGTCGCCCTGCGTGGTGCGCACGACCAGCACGGCATGGACCTCGCCGCGGCTGCGGCCGACCGCGATGCGCAGATGGCCGGGCTTGAAACCACGGCGCAGCAGCTGGTTGCGCTTGGCCAGAACATAATCCTCGCAGTCGCCGGCGCGCGTGCTGGCAAGCCAAATCTCGCGTATGCCGTGCGCCTTCTGGTCGGACATGGGCTCGATGGACCGGTTCACGGCAAGATTGACCTGGCTCAGCGTCGACAGCCGTGCATCGGCGAGCCCGCTGACGCCGCCGTGGCGTCCGCAATCGTTGCGGTTGCGCTTGCAATATTCCATGTGTCCGAAGGGAATGGAGGCACTGCGGCCGGTGGTCAGCCACGAGGAAGCGAGAGCGGTGGAGGCGATAAGGGGCGATAAGAACAAAGCGATCGACAATCCGGCCTTGATCAACATCGTCCTACCCCCTGCAGGTTGACCCCGTTAAGGGCTTTTCCAGCAAAACATCGCACCTGCATTAGGTAAAGTGTCCGGCCCGGTGGGTGCCAATCACATTCGGGTTACTGCGGGACCGCGCGCCGGGGTGGAGCGTGCGGTCCCGTCTTGGAAGGCCCATCAGGCGAGCCGTCAGTTGTAGACGGGCGAGCCGTCGCCGAGGCGCAGGCCCAGTTCTTCCGAAGCGCCGCCGATCGAAGCGGTGGCGCGGAAGTCGATGCCGCGGGCTTCGCTGGTGAAGACCGGCGAACCGTCGCCCAGACGCGGGCCCAGCTCTTCGCTCATGCCGTTGCCGATGCCGGCGGTGGCCGAGAAGTCGATGCCCGGCTGGCTGACTTCGGGGGTGAACACGTCCAGCGCTGACGACTGGGCGAAGGCGCCCGTGGTGGCGGTGACGGCGATGGCTGCGGCGAGAAGGATCGTTTTCATGTCATTTCTCCTGTGAGTTCGGTCGGTTGGTGTTGGGAAATCAGTTGTAGACGGGCGAGCCGTCGCCGAGCCGCGGGCCCAGTTCTTCCGGAGCGCCGCCGATCGAAGCGGTGGCGCGGAAGTCGATGCCGCGGACGTCGTTCGTGTAGACCGGCGAACCGTCGCCCAGACGCGGGCCGAGCTCTTCAGTTGCGCCGTCGCCGATCGAGGCGGTGGCGGAGAAGTCGACGCCGGACTGGCTGACTTCGGGGGTGAACACATCCAGAGCGGACGACTGGGCGAAGGCGCCGGTGGTGGCGGTGACGGCGATGGCTGCGGCGAGAAGGATCGTTTTCATGTCAGGTCTCCATTTGGTCCGTTGTTGATGCGGCCCCTTCCGGGTACCGGGCTTCGGCGGAGCGTTCTGCGTTGCCGCCTTGGCTGACCGGAAGATGGGGGACGGGGTGCGGTAACTGCCAATTACAAAAACGTAAGCAGACTCACGCAGCTGTGATCTTGAAGGGTGTGAAACAGCACCCTAGAGCCATATTTTTTTCAACATTTTCATATGCTTACAGAAACGGAACGATTCACGTGTTCCGTGATCGAAGCGCCATTGTTCACGCAGTTGAACCGCTGCGTTCAGGGACGTGTGAACGATGGACCGGTTTTCGTGACCGGCTGAGGGTCAGATTTCGATCCCGACGGCGTTGCGACGGTAACCCCGCCGCGCCGATCTCACGCGTTTCGTGAGGTTTGTGATCGCAGTTTGCGACCATGCCGCCCGGTGCGACGGACGATTCCCCGCCGCGCAATCCCTCAAATCAGCGGGCGTGACAGGGTCTGCGTCATTGGCTAAGTGCGCTGCATGACCCGATTGCCCACAGACCCGGCGGCGAATCTGGCCGCGCTGATCCAATGCCCGTCCGTGACCCCGGACGATGCCGGCGCGCTCGACGCACTGAGCGCGATGCTGGCGCCGCTCGACTTCGTCTGCGACCGGCCGGTGTTTTCCGAGCCGGGCACGCCGGACATCGACAATCTCTATGCGCGGCGCTCGGGCAACGGCCCGCATCTGATGTTTGCCGGTCACACCGACGTGGTTCCGCCGGGCGATCCGGACGCCTGGACCCACGATCCGTTTGGCGCATCTGTATCGGGGGGCGCCATGTATGGGCGCGGCGCCGTCGACATGAAGGGCGGCATCGCCTGTTTCGTCGCCGCCCTTGCCCGGGTTGTCGAAAGCGGGCGGCCGGTGCCGGGTTCGGTGTCGCTTCTGATCACCGGCGACGAGGAAGGGCCGGCCATCAACGGCTCGGTCAAGCTGCTCAAATGGGCGGCCGAGAAGGGCGAAAGCTGGGACGCGTGCCTTCTGGGCGAGCCGACCAATCCCGATGCGATGGGCGACATGATCAAGATCGGCCGGCGCGGATCGCTGTCCGGCACGATCATTGTCGAGGGGACGCAAGGGCATGTCGCCTATCCGCATCTGGCCGACAATCCGGTGCGCTCCATCGTCGCCTTGTGCGCGGCGCTGAACGCGACGCCGCTCGATGCGGGCACCGACGATTTCCAGCCATCCAATCTCGAAGTGACGACGATCGATACGGCCAATCCGGCGGTCAATGTGATTCCGGCGCGCGCGTCGGCCAGCTTCAATGTTCGGTTCAACGACAGTTGGACGGAAGAGACACTGAAGGCGGAAATCATGGCGCGGCTCGCGCGCGGCGCCGCGTCCGGCCGCGACGATCGCCCGCCGGCGCGTTTTGGCGTCGATTGGAAAGAACCGGTGAGCCAGGTTTTCCTGACCCGCAACGAAGCCCTGACCGGGGCGCTGGCCGCCAGCGTGACCGCGGTGACCGGGCGCGATCCCGTTCTTTCGACCTCCGGCGGCACGTCCGATGCGCGGTTCATCAAGGATTACTGCCCGGTGGTCGAATTCGGCCTCGTAGGCAAGACCATGCACATGGTCGACGAGCATGTCGCGCTTGCGGATCTGGAAACACTGACGGCGATCTATGCCGACTTCATCATCCGCTGGTTTGCGGGAAAAGCGGGCCGATGATCAATCTCGACTACGCCTTCCACCATGTCGAATGCGTGGCTGCGGCGATCACGGGGCGGCCCGGCGCCATCGAGCGGATGGACATTTCGGCGGACGGGTTCTGGCGCTCGTTCACCGCGATCGCCGTCGCGCTGCCGGCCATGTTCTTCGTCTGGGTGATGAATGCGCGGGCCAACCAGGCCGAAATGCCGTCAATGGGCGTTGCGCCGCTCGTTGCCGGCGAAGCGGTGTTCGAACTCGTCGTGTGGCTGCTGCCGATCCCGGTCTTCGCGCTCGTCCTGCGCCCGCTCGGGCTCGGCCACCGTTTCGTGCATCTGGTGATCGCGCGGAACTGGGCCAATGCGCTGTTCAGCTATGTGATCGCCGCGCTCTATGTGCCCTATCTGGTCGTTGCCGACGACAATGGGGCGATGATGATGCTCGGCGGCGTGCTGATGGTGCTGATCCTTGTCGCCGCCGTCCGGCTGACACGCGCCGCGCTCGACAGCTCCGTGTCGCTGGCCATGGCCTTCATCGCCGGCGAGTTCATCGTCAGCATCGCGCTGGCGATCGCCTATCTGGGCATGCTCGGGCTTTGACCGGCGAGCCTACCTGATCGCGCCGATCAGCGCCTTTGACGGAAAGCATGTGGGCTGCCGGCCGTTCTTTTGCTGCCAGTCGCCGATGGAGCGGCGGGTCTTGAAGCCGGGCAGCCCGTCGGCGCCGCCGACATCATAGCCCTTGCCTTCGAGCACGCGCTGCATGGCGGCGATCTCCGAGCGGTAGAGCGTGTCGACCCGGCCCCAGGCGGCCTTGAACCGGCCCGAGCCCCATTCGATTCGGTCGCCCGCATGGCCGACGAACAGGGCGTAGAGATCGCTCTCATTATACTGTTTGAGCACGTAGAAGTTCGGCGTGACGATGAAGGCCGGGCCGCTGCGGCCGGCGGGCATCATCAGATAGGCCTCCAGATCCATCTCGTGGGCCGGAAAGGGGCGGCCGGAAATGCGGGTGATGCCCATCGCCGCCCAGTCGCGGATCTTCAGGCCCTGATCCGGCCCCTCGAAGCTGCATGAGATGTCGGCGGGCACACTGACTTCGAACCCCCAGTCGCGTCCCGAAACCCAGCCGAAATGATCGAGATAGGCGGCGATCGAGCCCAGCGTGTCGGGCACGGACGTCCAGATGTTGGGCTTGCCGTCGCCATCGATGTCGACGGCGTGCTCAAGGAATGATGTCGGCAGGAATTGCGGCTGGCCGAGCGCGCCCGCCCAGGACGATTTCATCTGCGCGGGGGTGGCGTTGCCGCGCTCGACCATCTGAAGGGCGGCGACCAGTTCGGTACGGAAGAGTTCGGGGCGGGTCGACATGAAGGCCTTGGTGCCAAGCACCTGGAAGGCATCGTGCGGAATATCGACGCGGCCGAAGGCGCTCTCGCGGCCCCAGATGGCCAGAATGATGCGACCGGGCACGCCGTAGCGCCGCTCGAGCGCCGCCAGGGTCGACGCGTGCTGGCTGGCCAGACGGCGGCCCTGGCTGACGATGGCGCCCAGATTGTTCTCGTTGAAATAGCGGGCGGGCGCGGAAAACTCCGCCTGGCGAATGCGTTGCGGCGTCGTCTGGCCGGGTCGGACGAGGCCGGGAATGTCGGTGTTCAGGCGTTTGGTACCCATTGCGCCGTCGAACGTCGCGCGCGAGACGCCGGCGGACCTTGCCTTGGGCCACATCGTGTCTTCCAGAAAGCGCTCATACTGGCCCTGGAGATCGGCGCGGGCTGCGCCCGTCAAGGCGAGTACGCAAACAAGGACAAGGGCTGCAAGGCGGACCATCTGTCGTTCCCCGATCAAAGCGGTGGCGTCACGCTAGCAGGTGATTCTGGTGTGAAACAGGGCGCTGGTTCAGAAGTTGGTGCGCGCGCGCAGGGCAGCCGACAGCGTGCCCTCGTCGAGATAGTCGAGTTCGCCGCCCACCGGAACGCCGTGGGCGAGCCGCGTGATCTTCACGTCCGTGTCCTCGAGCTGTGCGGTGATGTAGTGGGCGGTTGCCTGCCCCTCGACGGTCGCGTTGACCGCAAGGATCAGTTCGTGCACGGCACCCCCCGCAACCCGATCGATCAGGCCTGAAATGTTCAGATCGTCAGGGCCCACGCCGTCTAGCGGCGACAGCGTGCCGCCAAGCACATGATAGCGGACGTTCATTTCAGCGGCGCGTTCGAGCGCCCACAGATCGGCGACATCCTCGACAACGATGATCGTTGCGTCCTCGCGGCGCGGATCGGTGCACACCGAACAGGGATCGGCGGTGTCGACATTGCCGCAAGTCGAACAGATGGTCACCTTGGCCGCCGCCTCGGCCATCGCACCGGCGAGCGGCTCCAGCAGTTGCTCGCGCTTCTTGATCATGTGCAGTGCCGCGCGCCGCGCCGAGCGCGGGCCCAGACCCGGCACCTTGGCCAGAAGCTGGATCAGCCGTTCGATCTCGGGGCCTGCGATTCGTTTCGATGACATGGCATTGATTTAGGCCGTCCGGCCCGGCGTGCAAAGCCGGAACGCCAGCGCGTCAAGAAACGGGTGGCGGGCGACGCGGCTCGGCATTAGTGGAGATCGAATCCGCCTGTCGCCAAGAATGCCCCGCATGTCGCAGCCCGCCGCCGTCAACGTCGCCATGTCGCCCGCGCAGTGGGCGATGCTGATCACGCTTTCGATCGTGTTCGGCGGATCGTTCTTCTTCAACGGCGTGATCGTGCGCGACCTGCCGCCGTTGACGATCGTGTTCTTCCGGGTCGCCCTCGCCGCCGTCGCGCTGCACCTCTATCTGCGGGCGACCGGCCGTGCGTTGCCGTGGAGCGGCGCCGTCTGGCGCATGTTCTTTGCGATGGGCGCGCTGAACAATGTCATCCCGTTCACGCTGATCGTCTACGGCCAGACGCAGATCGCGTCGGGCGTCGCCTCCATCCTCAACGCGATGACGCCGCTCTTCACCGTCGTCGTCGCGCATTGCTGGACCGACGACGAGAAACTGTCGGGGCCGCGCATCGCCGGCGTCTTTGCGGGCCTTGGCGGGGTGGCGGTGATGATGGGCGGCGCCACGGTCGGCGGCGGCTGGGGCACGGTGGCGGCCTATATGGCCTGTCTGGGCGCGGCGCTGGCGTACGGGTTTGCCGCCGTCTATGGCCGCCGCTTCCGCAAGGCGGCGATCGATCCGCTGGCGGTCGCGACAGGACAGGTGACCGCATCGAGCGTCCTGATGCTGCCGCTTATGCTCGCGGTCGACCGGCCATGGACGCTCGCCATGCCGGAGGTCGACAGCGTACTGGCGCTCGTCGGCCTTGCCATCGTCTCGACCGCCTTTGCCTACCTGCTTTACTTCCGCATCCTGTCGGGCGCCGGCGCGACGAACCTGTCGCTGGTAACGTTCCTGGTCCCGGTCAGCGCGATCCTGCTGGGCATCGCCTTTCTCGACGAGGTGCTGCTGCCGCGCCACATGATCGGCATGGCACTGATCGGCGTCGGGCTGGCGCTGGTCGACGGGCGACTGTTCCGGAGGCGTATCCCGCCGGTGCCATGATGCTAAACCGCAGGTTGCTCGCGCGTTGCGCAATGGATGCCGCCGCCCACTTCGCCCACCGGATCGACATCGAGCATCACGATTTCTCGTTCGGGATAAAGGTCGGCCAGTGTTTCCCGGGCCATCGCGTCGGCTTCCCGGTCACCGAACCCGGCCGCGATCACTGCGCCGTTGCAGACATAATAGTTGACGTAGGACGCGACGAATTCGGGACCATCCACCCGAACATCCAACGGCTCGGGCAGGACCACAAGTTCCAACGGTTCGCCGCGTGAATCGGTTGCCGCCGCCAGAATGTCATGGGTTTCAAACGCAGCCTTCGACCACGGATCGTCCGGCACGATATCCTCGGGCATCTGGATCAGGATCGTGCCGGGCGCGACGAACCGCGCCAGCGCATCGATGTGGTAGTCGGTGATGTCGGCGCCGGCGATTCCGGGCGCCCAGATCATCTTGTCCGCCCCCACCGCATCGAGCAGCAGGCGTTCGACCTCCGCGCGCGAACCAGTGTTGCGGTTCGGGTTCACCCAGGAGCTTTCATGGGCGATCAGCGTGCCGTGGCCGTCGGTCTCGACGCCGCCGGGCTCGCCGACGAGCCCGTTGTCGAACAGCTCGAGCTGCATGATCTCGGCAATCCGCCTTGCGATCGAACCGTCATGGCGGTGCACCTGCTTGCCGCCCCAGCCATTGAAATTCAGATGGCTGACGGCAAGCCCGCCCTGGCCGTCGACAACGAACATGGGGCCGGAATCGCGCGCCCACAGATCGTCGGTCGGCACGTCCCACACTTCGACGGCGTCCGACAGTCTGCGCCGCGCCGCCCGCTCGTGGCTGGCGTCCATCAGCATGACGACCGGCTCGAACTCGGCAATCGCGTTGGCGATGTCGGCGATCGCCTGCTGCACCATGCCGAGAAACACCGGATCGGGGTGCACCCGGCGGCTGACCGGCCATTGCATGAAGGTGCGCGCGTGCGGATCGTCCTCGGCCGGAAGATGGAAGCCCGCTGCGCGCGCGTTGGTCATGTCGGTTGCCCCTGCAATCTTCGGCATCAGCGATGCCGCGCCCGCCAAGGCCGCGCCCTTCGAGAAACGGCGACGCGACAGCATGATGCCGGGCTCAGAACGGCAGTTTCATGCCGGGCGGCAGGGGCAGGCCGGCGGTCATTTCCTGGGTCTTTTCGGCGACGATCTGCTCGATCTTGGCCTTGGCGTCCGAATGGGCGGCGATAATCAGGTCTTCGAGGATCTCGACATCGTCTTCGGAGAACATGGAGGAATCGATTTTGAGGGCCTTCATCGCGCCCTTGCCGGTGAGCGTGACGGTGACCATGCCGCCGCCGGCCGTGCCGTCGGCGGTCATCTCTTCCATCTCGGCCTGCATGGCCTGCATCTTTTCCTGCATTTCCTTGGCCTTGCTCATCAGGCCCATAATGTCGCGCATGGTTGTCTCCAGATCAGTCGGTATCGGTCGGATCGTCGGGGTCGGCGACGACGTCGCTCACGTCCATATCGGTATCGCCGGCGATTACGTCCAGCGGGCCGGCATCGTTGACGCGCACATCGACGACGCGCGCGCCCGGAAAGGCGCCCAGGATCGCCGACACGTCGGGATCGCGCGCGGCATCGGCGAACAGCGCGTCGCGTTTTTCGCCGTCGACCTCCTCCAGCGTCCGTCCGCCGGGTTCGCGGCTGACCGACACGATCCAGCGCGTGCCGGTCCAGTCGCCGAGCTTGCGCGACAGATCGCCGAGCAGCGTCGGCGGGGCATCCTCGGTCAGATTGACCGACAGCCGGCCCGGTTCGATGGAGACCAGCCGCACGCATTTGCGGATGATCACCTTCATCAGCGGGTCGCGGTGCCGGTCGGCCAGATCGGCCAGGTCCCGCAGGCCGGCAACGGGTACGGATGGCTGTGCCGGTTCGGGTGCGGCCATCGGCGGCTCGGGCGCTGGTG
This sequence comes from Oceaniradius stylonematis, assembly GCF_965223445.1. Lineage (NCBI taxonomy): Bacteria > Pseudomonadati > Pseudomonadota > Alphaproteobacteria > Hyphomicrobiales > Ahrensiaceae > Oceaniradius > Oceaniradius stylonematis. Next base: position 2,644,749 of record NZ_OZ244994.1, on the reverse strand, counting down.
CCGGTTCCGGATTTTCGGCGACGAGACGCATGGCCGATGCTCCACCGCCGGGGTGCGGCTGAACGGCGGTCATGGTGGTCGCCGGCTGCGCGGCTTGCGGCACGGGGTCGAGCGGTTGCCGCTGTCCCATTGCCGGCGGTGTTTCCGATGAGCCCGATGATGCGGAGTGCGACGGCGCCTGCGTGCCGGGTGGAGGCGCGTTGGCGGATTGCGCCGGGCCGGCCGGTGCGCTGTCGAGCTTCTTCAAGGCCTCGTCCAGCGTCGGCAGCGTCGATGCATGCGCGAGCCGGATCAGCAGCATTTCGGCGGCCGCGAAGGGCCGCGCCGCGCTCTCGCATTCGCCGATGCCCTTGAGCAACATCTGCCAGGCACGGGCCAGCACCGTGACCGGAAGCTTTTCGGCAAAGGCGATGCCCCGCTCGCGCTCGTCGGGCGACAGGGACGGATCGTCGGCGGCGGCGCCGGGCACATAGCGCAGCCGGGTGACCAGATGGGTGAACGAGGCCAGATCGTTGAGGACGACGACCGGGTCGGCGCCAGCCCGATAGAGCGACGAAAACCCGTCCAGCGCCTCGGTGACGCGGCCGGCCATCAGATGCTCGAACAGGTCTACGACGCGGGTGCGGTCGGCAAGGCCGAGCATGTCGCGCACGGCGCTCGCATCGACCGTGCCGTTGCCGTGGGCGATGGCCTGATCGAGGATCGACAGCGCGTCGCGCACCGAACCCTCGCCGGCGCGGGCGATCATGGCCAGCGAGGTGTCGTCGACGGCCACCTCTTCGGTGTCGGCAATGGAACGCAGGTGCGCGGTCAGTTCGGCGATCTCGATGCGGCGCAGGTCGAACCGCTGGCAGCGCGACAGGACGGTGATCGGCACCTTCCTGATCTCGGTGGTCGCGAAGATGAACTTGGCGTGGGGCGGCGGCTCTTCGAGCGTCTTCAAAAGCGCGTTGAACGCCTTTTCGGACAGCATGTGGATTTCGTCGATGATGTAGACCTTGTAGCGGGCCGACACCGGCGCGTAACGCACCGAATCGATGATCTGCTTGATGTCGTCGATGCCGGTGTGGGACGCCGCATCCATCTCGACCACATCGACATGCCGGCCCTCCATGATCGGCTGGCAATGGATGCCCGGCACGGTGAGGTCGATCGTCGGCTTGTCGATCGTGTCGGACTGGTAGTTGAGCGCGCGCGCCAGGATGCGCGCCGTCGTCGTCTTGCCGACACCGCGCACGCCCGTCAGCATCCAGGCCTGGGCGATCCGGTCGGCGGCGAACGCGTTGGTCAGCGTGCGCACCATCGGCTCCTGCCCGATCAGCGCGGTGAAATCGGCCGGCCGGTATTTGCGCGCGAGCACGCGATAGCCGGCATCTTTCGGGGAAGCATCGCTCATGGAGAAGATGTAGCGCAGTTGCGACCGGCTTGACCAGCGAAGCGGGCGGGATTCGACGCCTGATGCAAAAGGAAAGGCGGGAGGCTGGCACGGTGACCCGTGCCGGATCTCGTTAGGGCTGCTTCCTTCCGGACCTGACCCGGTTGGCGAGTGGCGCGTCCACCACCAACCTCCCGACCCTCATATCGACCTTCGGCCTAGCATTTGCAAGTCGCTTTCGGGGGCAAACCTGCTATCGTCGCCCGATGACGGACTTCGAACTCGATCCGACGCTCGAACGCGACAGCTTGTTCGTGACCGATCTGGGGCTGACCCAGTTGCGGCTGATGAACGATTCGCGCTTTGCATGGCTGATCCTCGTTCCGAAGCGTTCCGGCATTACGGAGATTCACGAACTGACGCCGCTCGACCAGACCATGCTGACCTTCGAGACGACGCAGATCGCCCAGGCGCTGGCCGATGTCACCGGCGCCGACAAGATCAATGTCGCCGCGCTCGGCAACCAGGTGCGGCAGTTGCACATGCATGTCATCGCCCGGCACCTGGGCGATCCGGCCTGGCCCGGTCCGGTCTGGTGCGCCGGAACGCCGACGCCTTACCAGAACGGTGCCGCCAAGGCCTTTATCGAGCGGTTCTCAAACGCGTTCTGAGGCGGTAGGTAGTCGGCTGAAACTGCCCCCTTCGGAGCCCTCATGGCCGACCTTTTTTCCGATGCTGCCGCGCCCGAACCCTCGGCGCTGACCGGCTTTGCCGGCAACCGGCTGCAGCGCTGGTCGGAAAAGCGCAGCGAGACATCGGTGCCCGAGGCGTTGGCCGATCCGCGCGCCCGGCTCTTGCTGGTCGGTGCGGGCCGCGCCGTGCTGCGGCCCAACGGAACAACGGCCGATCCATGGTTCGATGTCGCTTCGGCGAACACGCTTGGCGCGGACACCGACGGGGCGGTGCTGCTGGGCTACGAGGATGACGGCACGCCGGTTCTGGCGGCCTATGCCGATGTCGAGGCGCTGCCGGACGATCTGAAGGCGATCGATTATCGCTCGATCTATGTGCAGGGCCTGCTCGACGCGCCCGCGCTCGGCGCGCTGGCGCAGGGCGCCGCTCTGATATCCTGGCACGACACCCACCGCTTCTGTTCGCGATGCGGCCATAAGAGCGCGATGGCCGATGGCGGCTACAAACGCGTATGCCCGCAATGCGACGGCCAGCATTTCCCGCGCACCGATCCGGTGGTCATCATGCTGTCGGTGAGCGTTGACAATCAGCGGTGCCTGCTCGGCCGCAGCCTGCATTTTCCCGAGGGCATGTATTCGTGCCTTGCCGGCTTCGTCGAGCCTGGCGAGACGATCGAGAACGCTGTGCGGCGAGAGACCGAAGAGGAAGCGGGCATCACGATCGGCCGCGTGGCCTATCATGCCAGCCAGCCATGGCCGTTTCCGCATACGCTGATGATCGGCTGCTATTGCGAGGCTTTGACCGAGACGATCCGCATCGACGACGAACTCGAGGATGCGCGCTGGTTCACGCGCGGTGAGGTTCGCAAAGTGCTGGACGGGCGTGGCGGGGACGACTTCAAAATGCCGCCGCGCGGCGCCATCGCGTCACTGCTCGTCCGCAACTGGGCCGCGGCCGGTTAGCCTGGCCGGCTTTTCTGACGCTGGTCGGCGCCACGATAGACGCCCAGAACCCGGAAATGGTCAGAGAAGAAGCCGATCTCCTCGAAGGCCAGCTTCACATTGTCATCGTCCGGATGCCCCTCAATGTCGGCATAGAATTGGGTCGCGACGAACGCGCCGCCGATCTGGTAGCTCTCCAGCTTGGTCATGTTGACGCCATTGGTGGCGAAACCGCCCATGGCCTTGTAGAGCGCGGCGGGAATGTTGCGCACGCGGAAGACGAATGTGGTGATGATCAGTTCGTCGTCCGAGCGCCGCGCCGGGATGAACGGCGCCTTGGACAGGACGACGAAGCGGGTGATGTTGTTGGCCTGATCCTCGACGTCGCGCTCGAGTATGCCCAGGCCGTACATCTCGGAGGCCAGTTCGGGCGCCAGCGCCGCCATGGCCGGATCGCCGCTCTCGGCGACCAGTTTGGCAGCGCCCGCCGTATCGCCCGCGATCACCGCTTCCCAGCCATTGCTTCTGATGTAGTTCCGGCACTGTCCGAGCGCGTGAATGTGACTGTGGACAGTGCGGATCGCCGAGCGGTCCGTGCCCGGCAGCGCCATCAGGTGAAAATGGATGGGCAGAAAGTATTCGCCGACAATGTGCAGATCGGATTCGGGCAGAAGATGGTGGATATCGGCCACCCGGCCGGCGATCGTGTTCTCGATCGGGATCATCGCCAGGGCGGCCGCGCCCTTGTCGACCGCGGTGAACGCATCCTCGAAGGTCGGGCACGGCATCGGCGTCATCGCCGGATACATGTTCCGGCATGCCGTGTCGGAATTGGCTCCGGGCTCGCCCTGAAAGGCGATCAGCGTTCTGGCGTTCTCGTCCATGGGTTTGGTTCTTCCTGTTCGCGCTCACGCCAAAAGAGTGCGCGCCCGCTCCAGATCGCGCGGTGTATCGACCCCGAACGGCACGGTGTCAACAAGCCGGGCATGGATGGTCATGCCCGCCTCGAGCGCGCGCAGCTGTTCGAGCCGCTCGCGCTGTTCCAGCGCCGAAGGAGGCAGGCCGACGAAACGGGCAAGCGCCGCGCGCCGATAGGCATAGATGCCGATATGGTGGTAGAGCGGGCCGTCGCCCCAGGGCGCCGTGGCGCGCGTGAAATAGAGCGCGTTGAGCGTATCCCGGGCCACGGGCGTACCGACGATCTTGACGATGTTGGGATCGGTCTTTTCGCCCTCGTCGGCGATTTCGTTGCCGAGCGTCGCGATGTCGCAGGCGGCGTTTTGGAGCGGGGCGATCGCGGCACGGACCATGGCCGGATCGAGCGTCGGCAGGTCGCCCTGAAGATTGATCACCACATCGATATCGCCGCTTGGATCGACCGCCTCCAGCGCCTCGAAGATGCGGTCCGAGCCCGAAGGGTGATCGGGCCGCGTCATCACCGCGCGATGGCCATGCGCGGCGACCGCTTCGGCGATCCGCTGATCGTCGACGGCAACCACGACATCGGCGCAATCGGCGTCGCGCGCCCGGTCGGCGACATGGACGATCATCGGCTTTCCGGCAATGTCGGCCAGCGGCTTGCCCGGCAAACGGGTCGAGGCCATGCGCGCGGGAATGAGGATGATCGGTGTCATGAAGGCCTGAACCGGGGGTCGGAATGGTGGCAAAACGTCTCAGCGGGTTCGACCTTATAGGTGTTGCAAGCCCCGGACAAAAGACATAGGAAACGGCCACTTCGCGCGTGCACGAAAGGTGCGCCGGCGGCTGATGATCGGGTAGAGGCTTTTTATGAACACCACCATGTATGCAGGCGCGTTCCTGGGGACCGTGTTTGTCGTGATGACCGTCGGACTGGCGAGCGACGCGATCTTTTCGCACCAGGCGCCCGAGCAGGAAGGCTTCGCGATCATCGTCGAGGAAAGCGAAGGCACCGCGGTGGCGGTCGAAGAGGTGGACGTGCCGATCTCGGTTCTTCTCGCCAGCGCCGATGCGAGCAATGGCGAAGGCGTCTTCCGCAAGTGCCAGTCCTGCCACAACATCGAAAGCGGTGCAGGCCACAAGACCGGACCGAACCTGTGGAACATCGTGGGCAAGGAAGTGGCCCTTTATGACGAGTTCCGCTATTCGCAGGCCATGCAGGACTATGCCGAAGGCGGCACGGTGTGGGACTTCGACTCGCTCAACAACTTCCTGGCTGCCCCCAAGGATTACATCGACGGCACCTCGATGAGCTTCGCGGGCCTGCCCCGCGACGGCGAGCGCGCCGACCTGATCGCCTGGCTTGCAACGCAGAACGACAGCCCGGTCGCGCTGCCCGAGCCCGAAGCGGCCCCGGCCGAAGAAGCCGCCGCCGAGGGCGATGCGGCTGAAACGACGGCGACCGAATAGGCCCAACTGACGCACAAGTGAGCCAGGTCGGCCCGGTTTTCGCCGGGCCGATCGTCGTTTGGGGCTTTGAATCGCCGCAAACGCCCCTACTGTGATTGGCAAGATCAATCGCGGAGGTGCCCATGAAGTTGCTGATCGCCAGCGCCGCTTGCCTGATGACCATGATCGCAATCGGCGATGCCGAGGCCCAGGAGGCCAGTGGCTGGGTGACCACCAGTTCCCTGATCGAACCGAGCAAATATGGCGACGACTTCCGGCACTATGACCATGCCGATCCCGATGCGCCCAAGGGCGGCACGGTGAACCTTGCCGTTCAGGGCACGTTCGACAGCTTCAATCCCTACATCATCCGCGGGACGCCGGCTGCCGGCCTTGCCGGGTTCGGCGGCGGCCTCCTGTACGACACGCTTCTGTCGCAGTCGATCGACGAACCGTCGACCAGCCATCCGCGCCTTGCGGCGGCCTATACCTTTCCGCAGGACTATTCCTTCGTCGTCTACCGGCTCGATCCGGACGCGCGCTGGCATGACGGAGAACCGGTCACGCCCGACGACGTCGTCTGGACGTTCGACGTCCTGACCGAGCACAGCCAGCTCTATCGCGAGTACTACAAGAACATCACCGGGACCGAGATCCTCAACGCGACCGACATCAAGTTCTCGTTCGACCAGACCGGCAACCGCGAACTGCCGCAGATCATTGGCGACATGCCGGTCCTGCCCAGGCACTGGTGGGAAGGCACCGGTGCAGACGGCAACCCGCGCGACGTCAGCCAGCCGACACTCGAGCCGCCGCTGGGTTCCGGCCCCTATCGCATCGGCGAGTTCGACGCAGGCAGATCGATCACCTGGGAGCGGGTCGAGGACTATTGGGGCGCCGATCTGGGCGTCAATCTGGGCCGGAACAATTTCGACCGCATCGCCTACACCTATTTTCTCGATGCCACGCCGATCTGGGAAGCCTTCAAGAAGGGCGGAATCCAGGATTTCCGCACCGAAACACGGTCGTCGCGATGGGCCGGCGAATACAATTTCCCAGCCTTCGAGGAAGGCCAGGTGAAGAAGCGGGCCTTTCCGACGACCAGCCCGAAGCCCATGCAGGGCTTTGCGATGAACATGCGGCGCGACAAGTTCGCCGACCGGCGGGTCCGCCAGGCGCTGGCGCACCTGTTCGATTTCGAGAGCATCAACCGATTGCAGCTGGCCGGCCAGCGTACGCGCACCGACAGTTTCTTCGAAGGCGGCGAGTTGCAGGCGTCCGGCGTGCCCGAAGGCCGGGAACTGGAAATCCTGGAGGAGTACCGTGACGAACTGCCGGCCGAACTGTTCACGATGCCATTCGAAAACCCGGTCGGCGGCGATCGCGCCAGGAACCGGGAGAACCAGCGCATCGCGGCGGGGCTGATGCGCGAGGCGGGCTGGGAGCCGCGCGATGGCGCATGGGTCAATGCCGAAACTGGCGAACCCTTTGCCATCGAGATATTGGGCGCCTCTGAAACGACCAACATCATTGCCGGCCAGTTCACCGAGGATCTGCGCCGCTTCGGCATCGACGCGCAGATTCGCATTGTCGATGCCAGCCAGTACATCGCCCGGCTCGAAGAGTTCGATTTCGACATGACGACGGTCGTTCTCGCCCAGTCGCTGTCGCCGGGCAACGAGCAGCGCGACTTCTGGTCGTCTGCGGCGGCAGACAGTTCGGATTCGCGCAACATGTCGGGCATCGAGAACCCGGTCGTCGACGCGCTGATCGAAAAAATCATCTTCGCCGACGACCGTGACGAACTGGTGGCGGCCACCCGCGCGCTCGACCGCGTGCTCTTGTGGAACCACTATTACATCCCTCAATGGCACTCGGCGGACGAATGGATCGCCTGGTGGGACAAGTTCGGATTCGTCGACAGCCAGCCGGCCTATGCCGGTATCGACTTCCAGTCCTGGTGGGTGAGGCCGGAGGCGATGCAATGATCATCGACCGGCGGCGGTTTCTGGCCGTCGCAGCAGGCGGCTTTGCGGCCTCGGCGATGTTTCCGAGACTGTCTCCGGCGGCCAATGCGCGCGGCACGCCTCTGCACGGCCTGTCCGCCTTCGGCGACCTGAAATACCCCGCCGGATTTGCCCGGTTCGACTATGCCAACCCGGACGCGCCGGCGGGCGGCGTGTTCAACTTCCAGCCCTGGTACTTGTACTTCAACCAGAACTACCAATCCTTCAACACGCTCAACACTTTCGTGCGCAGGGGCGATGCGCCGCCGCGCATGGAGATGTGTTTCGACACGCTGATGGTGTCGGCCCATGACGAGCCCGACGCGATCTACTGCCATGTCGCGGAGACTGTGACGATCTCCGAGGACGGCAACCGTTTCACCTTCCTGCTCCGGGACATTGCGCGCTTTCACGACGGCGCGCCGATCGCCGCCGGCGATGTCAAATTCACCTACGATACGATCAAGGCGCAGGGGCACCCGGACCTGTCGCTGCCGCTGCGGCCGCTCGCCGAGGTGATCGCCGAGGACGCGCGGACCGTGACGCTGGTGTTCGACGGCACGCAATCGGCGCAGGCCATCCTGACGATCGCATCGACCTATCCGATCCAGTCGGCGGCCTATTACGCCGACCGGACGTTCGACACATCGACGCTCGAGCCGCCGCTCGCGTCCGGCCCCTACAAGGTCGGCCGCTTCAATGCCGGCAGCTTCATCGAGTTCGAGCGCGTCGAGGACTATTGGGCCCGGGCGATCGGCACCGGTGCGGGGCAGAACCATTTCCAGACGATCCGCATCGAGTTCTTCACCGAGCGACAGGCCGGGTTCGAGGCGTTCAAGAAGGGCGAGGTGACCTGGCGGCGCGAGTTCACGTCCAAGACCTGGGCGACCGAATACAATTTTCCGGCGATCACGGACGGCCGGGTGGTCCAGTCCCTGATCGACGCCGATGTGCGGCCATCCATGCAGGCCTGGGCGCTCAACCAGCGGCGCGAACGGTTCGCCGACCGGCGGGTGCGCGATGCGATCGCGCTGTGCTTCGATTTCGAGTGGACCAACCAGAATCTGTTCTACGGGCTCTATGAGCGCAGCCATTCGCTGTTTGCCGGATCGCAATATGAGGCGTCGGGCCTGCCGGACGTTGCCGAAACCGCGCTGATCGACAAGCTTGCAGCCGATCACGACCTGCCCGAAGGCATCCGTGATGAAGCCCACATGCAGCCGGCCGCCGACGGGTCGGGCCGCGACCGGGCGCGGCTGCGCGAGGCGACCCGCCTTCTCGCCGAGGCCGGCTGGAGGGCGGACGGCGAGGGCCGGCTGCGCAATGCCGGCGGCGAGACGCTGGACGTCGAGATGCTGATCCGGTCGTCCATCTTCGAGCGCATTTACGGCCCCTATGTGCGCACCATGAACCTGGTCGGCATCAATGCCAGCCTGCGACTGGTCGATCCCGCGCAATATCAGGCGCGCACCAGCGACTTCGATTTCGACATGGTTGGGCGCGCCATTGGCTGGACGCCGACACCGACGCAGAGCAGCCTCGAGGGCGTGTTCGGCGCAGCATCGGCCGACCTGCCCGGCTCGCGCAACTGGACCGGCGCGGCCGATCCGCTGGTCGACGCGCTGATCGCCGAAGTGGGCGCGGCCCCCGATCGCGACGCCTACCGCACGGCGATGCGTGTTCTGGACCGGGTGTTGCGTTTGCGGCGCGACTGGATTCCAAATTGGCGCGCAGCGAATCAGTTCATCGCCTACTGGGACATGTTCGGTTTCGACGACAAGCCGGACTATTTCTGGCCGATCGAGGCGCTGTGGTGGATCGACGAGGAAAAGGCGCGCGCGATTGGCAAGGCATGAGGCGATAACGATTCCGACCCTCGACCCGCGCGCGCGGAGACGCTGAGCAATGGGCGCCTATATCCTTCGCCGCATTCTGCTCATGGTTCCGACCATTTTCGGAATAATGGCGATTTCCTTCGTCATCGTGCAGTTCGCGCCGGGCGGGCCGGTCGAGCAGGTCATCGCGCAACTGACCGGCCAGGGGGGCGATGCGACCGAGCGCTTCACCGGCGGCGGCAGCGAGGTTTCCGGGGCCGATGAGTTCGGCAGCAGCGTCGAAGGCGGCGGGGCCAGTTCGCGCTATCGCGGCGCGCAGGGGCTCGACCCCGAGTTCATCGCCGATCTCGAGCGCCAGTTCGGCTTCGACAAGCCGCCGCTCGTCCGGTTCGGCAACATGATCTGGGACTATCTGCGGTTTGACTTCGGCGAGAGCTATTTTCGCGACATCACCGTCATCGACCTGATCCTCGAAAAGATGCCGGTGTCGGTGTCGCTGGGGCTCTGGATCACGCTGATCTCCTATGCGATCTCCATTCCGCTCGGCATCCGCAAGGCGGTGTCGGACGGTTCGCGCTTCGATGTGTGGACGTCGGGCGTGATCATCGTCGCCTATGCCATCCCCGGCTTCCTGTTCGCAATCCTGTTGATCGTCCTGTTCGCCGGTGGATCGTTCTTCGACTGGTTCCCCCTGCGCGGGCTCGTCTCCGACAATTGGGCCGAACTGTCATGGCCGGAACGGATCGTCGACTATTTCTGGCACCTGACGCTGCCGTTGACCGCAATGGTGCTGTCGGCGTTCGCGACGACGACGCTTCTGACCAAGAACTCGTTCCTCGACGAAATCCGCAAGCAATATGTGATCACCGCGCGGGCCAAGGGCCTGACCGAGCGCCAAGTGCTTTACGGCCATGTGTTTCGCAACGCGATGCTGATCATCATCGCCGGCTTTCCGGCGGCGTTCATCTCGGCCTTCTTCACCGGATCGCTCCTGATCGAGACGATCTTCTCGCTCGACGGGCTCGGCCTTCTGGGCTTCACCTCGGTCGTCAACCGCGATTATCCGGTGGTGTTCGCAACGCTCTACATCTTCTCGCTGATGGGACTGCTGGTCAGCCTTCTGTCGGACCTGATGTATACGTGGATCGACCCGCGCATCGATTTCGAAAGCCGGGAGGTCTGACATGGACCAGACGGTTGACGAACCCACTTTCGGACGGGACGGCGCCATACCGCGACGGCGGCGGCCGTTCCTCTCGCCGCTCAACCAGCGGCGCTGGCAGAACTTCAAGGCCAACCGGCGCGGCTACTGGTCGCTGTGGCTGTTTCTCGTCCTGTTCGTCCTGTCGCTGTTTGCCGAATTCATCGCCAACGACCGGCCGATCCTGGTCTCCTACAAGGGCGAACTTCTGACGCCGGTCTTCGTCAACTATCCCGAGGAGAAATTCGGCGGGTTCCTGGCGCGCACCGACTACACCGACCCGTTCATCCAGGACGAGATCAAGGCCAATGGCTGGATGGTCTGGCCCCCGATCCGCTATTCCTACAGGACCGTCAACAAGGAGGTGCCGACCACCGCGCCCTCCAAGCCGGCCTTCATGTTCGACAGCCGCGAGGAGTTGTGCGCGCGCTATGCCGGCGGCATCGACGATCCGAACTGCCACTGGAGCAATTTCAACTGGCTCGGCACGGACGACCAGGCGCGCGACGTCCTGGCGCGGACGATCTACGGCTTCCGCATATCGGTCCTGTTCGGGCTGATCCTGACGATCGCCTCGGCGGTGATTGGCGTCACCGCCGGCGCGATCCAGGGCTATTTCGGCGGCTGGACGGATCTGATCTTCCAGCGCGTGATCGAGATATGGTCCTCGATCCCGGTCCTCTACATACTCTTGATCATGGCCGCCGTGCTGCCGCCGGGCTTCTGGGTGCTGCTCGGCATCATGCTCATCTTCTCATGGGTCGGCTTTGTCGGCATCGTCCGTGCCGAATTCCTGCGCGCACGCAACTTCGAATATGTCAACGCGGCGCGCGCGCTCGGCGTGTCGAACCGGACGATCATGTTCCGCCATCTCCTGCCGAACGCGATGGTGGCGACGCTGACCTTCCTGCCATTCATCCTGAACGGGTCGATCACCACGCTGACCTCGCTCGATTTCCTCGGCTTCGGCCTGCCGCCGGGATCGGCTTCGCTCGGCGAACTCATCCTTCAGGGCAAGAACAACCTCCAGGCGCCGTGGCTCGGCTTTTCCGGCTTCATCGTCATTTCGATCATGCTGTCGCTGCTGATCTTCATCGGCGAGGCGACGCGCGACGCGTTCGATCCCAGGAAGACGTTTGGGTGATGCGACAGGCGTGCTATATGAAGGTAGAATTCTACCTCGGAGACCACGATGGGTCTGAACATCAAGAATGAGCGCGTGCATCAATTGGCGAAGGAACTCGCCCTCAAGCGCAATTCCACCATGACGGCCGTGATCCTTGACGCGTTGGAAAGCGAGCTGGAACGAGATCAAGCTCGCTCCGATGAGGCTCAACGGCATCGGATCAAGGCGCGAGAGCAGTTTCTCGCACACCGCGATTCGATGAAGGAACTGCCGGCAGGCTACACCAGCAGTCATGACGACCTTTATGATGAAGACGGCTTTCCGGCATGATTGTCGATGCGTCAGCGATCGTGGCGTTTGTCATGAAGGAAGAGGGCAGCGGCATCTACGAGCCTTACCTGTTCAGCGACACGGTTCCGCTTTTCATATCCGCCGTCAATTGGTGGGAGGTCCATGCCCGCATAACCAGGCATGACAAGCCCGACGTCACACGATCATTGCAGTTCTTTCAACGAGGAACGCGCTTGAAGTTCGTCGCAGTAGACAAAGACCAAACCAACATGGCTATCGAAGCGTTCCGCCGCTTCGGCAAGGGACACCATCCCGCCAAACTCAACCTCGGCGATTGTTTCGCCTACGCTCTGGCCAAGGTTCGAAACGAACCGCTGCTCTTCAAGGGGAACGATTTTCACCATACCGATGTGCGGGCCGCGCTGTGACAGAACCACTCCTGTCCGTCCGCGATCTTTCCGTCGACTTCACGCAAGGCGGCCATGTCATCCATGCGGTCAGAACGATCTCGTTCGACATCGGTGCGCGCGAAACCGTGGCGCTCGTCGGCGAGAGCGGGTCGGGCAAGTCGGTCTCCGCCCTGTCCGTGCTCAAGCTGCTGCAATATCCGGCCGCGTCGCACCCGTCGGGTCAGATCATGTTCGGCGGGCAGGATTTGCTGGCGGCGTCGGACGACGAACTGCGCACGGTCCGCGGCAACGACATTTCGATGATCTTCCAGGAGCCGATGACGTCGCTGAACCCGCTGCACCCGATCGAAAAGCAGGTCGGCGAGGTGTTGCGGCTGCACCAGGGCATGGGCGAAGCGGACCAGCGAGCCCGAACGCTCGAACTGCTCAACCAGGTCGGCATTCGCGAACCCGAAAAGCGCCTTGGCGCCTATCCGCACCAATTGTCCGGTGGCCAGCGCCAGCGCGTGATGATCGCCATGGCGCTCGCCAACACGCCCAGGCTGCTGATCGCGGACGAACCGACGACGGCGCTCGATGTGACCGTTCAGGCGCAGATCCTCGAACTGCTCGACGATCTCAAGCGGCAGCAGGACATGTCGATGCTGTTCATCACGCACGATCTGGGCATTGTGCGGCGCATCGCCGACCGCGTCTGCGTGATGACCGATGGGGAGATCGTCGAGACCGGGCCGACCGAGGCGATCTTCGGCGACCCGCAGCACGTCTACACCCGGCACCTGCTCGCGGCCGAACCGAAGGGCCAGCCGCCCCGCGCCGACCCCGACGCGCCCGTCGTGATGGAAGGCGACCAGATCAAGGTCTGGTTCCCGATCAAAAAAGGCTTCCTGCGCAAGACGGTCGATCACGTCAAAGCGGTCGACGGGATCGACGTGACGGTGCGCGCAGGCCAGACGCTCGGCGTCGTCGGCGAGAGCGGGTCGGGCAAGACGACGCTTGGGCTGGCGCTCAGCCGGCTGATTTCGTCGGACGGCCGTATCCGGTTTGCTGGCGAGGCCATCGATGCACGCTCGTTCCGTCAGATGCGGCCGCTTCGCAAGGATCTGCAGATCGTCTTCCAGGACCCGTTCGGATCGCTGAGCCCGCGCATGTCGATCGCCGAGATCGTCGCCGAGGGCCTTGCGATCCACGAACCGGGCCTGAGCCCCGACGAACGCGACGATCGCGTCGTCGCCGCCCTCGACGAGGTCGGGCTCGATCCCGAGACGCGGTTCCGCTATCCGCACGAATTTTCCGGCGGCCAGCGCCAGCGCATCGCCATTGCCCGGGCGATGGTGCTCAAGCCGAAATTCCTGATGCTGGACGAGCCCACTTCGGCGCTCGACATGAGCGTTCAGGCCCAGGTGGTCGACCTTCTGCGCGATCTGCAGAAGAGGCACAATCTGGCCTATCTGTTCATCAGCCACGATCTGAAAGTGGTGCGGGCGCTCGCCAATCACGTCATTGTCATGCGCGGCGGCCGAATTGTCGAACAGGGGTCGGCCGACACCATTTTCGACGCGCCGGAAACCGATTACACAAGGGCGCTGATGGCCGCCGCCTTCGACATCAAGACGAGCGCGGCCGGCGTCGTCAGCCAGTAGGCATTTTTGGCAAGCGAGTTCGCACGATGGCACCCTCCCCCGGCTCGATCCTTTTGTCCGTCACCGGCTTCGATCCCGCCGTGTGGCGTGACGAGATCGAACGGGCCGCACCCGGCCGGACGGTTGTCACCGAACCGGACGGGCCCGAAGACGCATCCATCCATTACGCGGTCGTGTGGAAGCAGCGGCCCGGCATTCTCAACCGGCTGCCCAATCTCAAGGCGATCTTTTCGATCGGCGCCGGCGTCGACCACATCTTCGCCGATCCCGATGTTCCGGACGTGCCCATCGTGCGCGTCGTCGCCGACGACCTGACCGAGCGGATGAGCGAATATGTGGTCTGGCAGGTGCTCGACCATCACCGCAAGGGGCCGCGCTACCGGCGCCAGCAGGCGGAGAAAATCTGGCATGAAGACCGGATGCAGCCGGCCGCGCGCGACGTGACGGTGGGCATTCTGGGTCTCGGCGTACTCGGGCTCGATGCGGCGCGCAAGCTTGCCGCGCTCGGCTTTGAAGTCGCGGGCTGGAGCCGGACGGCAAAGAAAATCGAAGGCGTAGCGACCTTTGCCGGCGATGACGGGCTCGACGGTTTTCTGGCCATCAGCGACATCGTCGTGTGCCTTTTGCCGCTGACGCCGAAGACAAAGGGCATCCTGTCAAAACCGCTGTTTGCGAAGATGAAACGGCGCGGACCGCTGGGGCCGGCCGTGCTGATCAATGCCGGCCGCGGCGATCTGCAGAACGAGGCCGACATCCTTGCGGCTCTGGAAAATGGCTGGCTGGGTGCGGCCAGCCTCGATGTGTTCCAGGCCGAGCCGCTGCCCGAAACCAGTCCGCTCTGGACCCATCCGCGCGTGACGATCACGCCGCATGCGGCGGCCACATCGGTGCCCGCCGCACTGATCCCGCCCATGATTGCCCAGATTGAATCACATGAGCGCGGTGAACCGCTGACCAATCTGGTCGATCGCGACGCCGGCTACTGATCGCCGTCAGGGACGCCGATAGCCGGTCGGTTGCCCGTAGAGAGCCGCGATGCGGTCGATGGCCTGACCGAGCGGTTCGCTCGAAACCGCCATCGCATTGGCGTTGGCATGCAGCAGCGTCTCGGCGTCACGCATGATGCCGACATGGCCGATCCAGAAGACGAGATCTCCGCGCCGAAGACCGTTTGCGGGATCGGCCGGTTCGCCCAGTTCCGCTTCCTGCATGTCGCTGTCGCGCGGCGCCGCCCGACCGGCCATCAGCATGGCCAGTTGCACAAGGCCCGAACAGTCGATGCCGAAGGCGGACGTTCCGCCCCACAGATAGGGCGTGTGAAGCAGCGTTTCGGCGGCGGCCGCATAGTCCGGCTCATGGTCATCCGCCTCGCGGATGTGCCCTGCCGGGCAATAGCGGCCGTCGTCGAGGCGCGCATAGGCGACATTGCGGCTCTCGACGAATTCAGCGACCGAAATCAATGAGCCCATCGAAAGGCAGTCGGCCGGGGGACGCTTGAAATCCGGCTCATCGAAAAGGAACGTCCGTGGCGCCGCGATGCGGTGGGTGCCGGACGCCGTGCCCAAGGGTCTGCTCAACGCACGCTGAGCGACATAGCCGACATATCCGTCCCGCTCGGCCTGAACCCAGGCCCAGCCCTCATCGGACTGAAACATGCGAACCCGGTCGCCGTGGAGCAGTTGTGTGCCCAGACCGGCCTGCGGCATCGGTTGCGTGCGCATATCGACCACGGCGTCCCGGACGACCAGTTCCTCGCCATCAGCGAAATGGTTGGCATCGACCAGACCGCGCAACCGGGCGTCGGCCAAGTCGCGGCGAAAGGCGTGCAGGCGCGGATCAAGCGGCTTTTCGGTCATGCGGGCAGTTCCCTCGCCTTGGCGATGATGACGTCGGCGAACCGTTCCAGATAGAGCGCGCCGTCAACGGTGCGGGCGATGACCACATTGCGCCGATCCCGCGGATCGCGATGCCGGGTGACCAGCTTCATGGCACCCATCGTGTCGAGTGCGCGCGTGATGACCGGCTTGGTGACGCCGAGATGTGCGGCCAGCCCGCGCACCGAATGGGGCGGCGGTTCGAGGTAGATCGTCAGGAGGATGGCAAGTTGGCGCGTCGTCAGGTCCGGCGCGCTGTCGCGCACCTCGGCAAGCGATACATGGTGCCAGAGCGCGAGCGCCTGGCTGGGCCTCAATGTGACCGTCATCGTCCGCTGGTCGCACACAAACGTTTCGGAACCGTTTCAATATGACGGTCCGAGCCGTGGCACACAAGGGCGAGGTCACCGGTCGCCGTAACGATGTTCCAGAACCGCGAACAGGGCGCGGATCGCCTGCGCCTCGCCGCCGACCGGCGCGTGCAACTTCGGCTTCGGCGTCCACGCGAACAGGTCGAGATGGACCCAGGGCGTCTTGTCGGCCACGAACTTCTGCAGGAAGAGCGCGGCCGTCACCGATCCGGCGAACCCGTCGGCGGTTACATTGGCGCAGTCCGCCACCGTCGATGACAGGTTGCGGGCGTATGGCTGCCAGAGCGGCATGCGCCAGAGCGGATCTCGCTCGGCTTCGGCGGCCCTTGCCAAAGCGCCGGCCAGCGCATCGTCTCCCGTGTAGAAGGGCACGATATCGGGGCCGAGCGCAACGCGCGCCGCACCCGTCAGCGTTGCCATGTCCACGATCAGATCCGGCTCTTCCTCATCGGCCAGTGCCAGCGCATCGGCCAGCACCAGCCGGCCCTCGGCATCGGTGTGGCCGATTTCCACGGTCAGGCCCTTGCGCGTCGGATAGACGTCACCGGGCCTGAACGCATTGCCGGAGATCGCGTTCTCGACAGCGGGGATAAGCACACGCAGCCGCACGCCCAGTTCCATCGACATGATCATGGCGGCCAGGCCCAGAACGTTGGCCGCGCCGCCCATGTCCTTCTTCATGTTGCGCATCGAGCCCGAGGGCTTGATGCCGACGCCGCCGGTGTCGAACGAGACGCCCTTGCCAACCAGTGTCAGCTTCGGTGCGGTCTTTTTTCCCCACCTCATGTCGATCAGGCGCGGCGGCGTTGCCGAGGCACGACCGACCGCATGGATCATCGGCAGCTTCTTGGCGATCAGTTCCTCTCCGGCGATCACCTTGACGACCGCCTTGTGGCCGGCTGCCAACGTCCGGGCGGCCGCCTCGATCGCCGCCGGCCCCATGTCATTGGCCGGCGTGTTGACGAGATCGCGGGTCAGCGAAACCGCGCCCGCAACCGCTTCGAGACGCGCGCGATCGACCGCTTTGTCGGGCACGAGCCGGATGCGTTTGGCCGGCGGCGTACGGTACAGGTCAAAACGATAGGCGCCCATGCAGAAACCCAGCGTCGCCTTCCCGATATCGGTCTCATCGGGATTGGCGACGAACCAGTCACCCGCCGGCAGCTTGCCGGCGAGCGCGCCAAGCGCGAACGGATCGGCCGGTTCGCCCAGGGCGATGGCCGCCCCTGCCACGCCGCCGCCGTCCGGCGCGGGCACGAGGGCGACGGCCCCGGCCTCGGCTTCGAAGCCCGTTGTCTCCAGCCATGCCGCGACCGGCGCGGGGACGCCTGATGCGCCGCCCCCGGCGATCCACACCGGACGGGCGTCGGCTCGCGCTTCGTCAGGAGCCAGCATTGTCAGTCGATCAGCCATCATGTCCTCGGCGCCGGGGATTAACCATCCGTTAGGGTTAACAGATTATCGCTGGTTAACAGAGGTTAATGCGGAGTTACGCCCGCAAAAGGACGCATGCCGCGTGCCGGCCCTGCTTCGTGGAGTATCGCGATGTCCAAGCCTATCGGTTCATCGAACCTGCACCGGCCCGCCCGCCTCGGTGTCGCTGTGCTGCTGGCCGGTCTTCTGGCCGGGTGTGCCAACAGCAACCTGACGACCGGATCGATCGGGCCGGCGGGCAACAAGCCGATCGCGCAATTGAGCGGCACGGAACTGCAATCGGCGCTGGCCAGCCACCGCCGCCAGTACGAACGCAACCCGAACGACAAGTCGGTGGCGATCGCCTATGCATCCGTGCTGCGGATGAACGGCGCGAACGAGCAGGCGCTGGCCGTGATGCGCAAGGCTGCGATCACCCATTCGCGCGACAAGCAGGTTCTGGCCGCCTACGGCAAGGCACTCGCCGGTGCCGGTCAGTTTCCGGCCGCGCTCGACGCGATCCAGCGGGCGCAGGACCCGACGCAGCCTGACTGGGAACTGCTTTCGGCCGAGGGCGCGATCTACGATCAGACAGGGCGTCCGGACGAGGCGCGCCAGCGCTATGAAAAAGCGTTGCAGATCCGCCCGAACGAACCCTCGGTCCTGTCGAACCTTGCGATGAGCCACATGCTGCAGGGCGATCTGCCGACGGCGGAACGGCACTTGCGCACGGCGGTGCAACAGCCCGGCGCGGACAGCCGCGTGCGGCAGAATCTGGCGCTGATCGTCGGTCTTCAGGGCCGGTTCGCCGAAGCCGAGGACATTGCCCGCCGCGAGATGACGCCCGACCAGGCCGAGACCAACATCGCCTATCTGCGGCAGATGCTGGCGCAGCAAAATGCCTGGAACCTGATCGAGCAGGAAGACCGGCAGAACGCCGCCAACTGACGATCCGTCCGCCCGCCCCCCGCGAACGACCGCAACCCCCGACAAAAAACCCGCCATTTGGCGGGCCCTTTTTGTCGTGTCGGGCGCGATGCGATCACCCTCCGCCGAAGATGCCGCCCTGTTGCGAGACCTGGATGCCGGCCGGGCCGAGAATCACGCCGAACAGGACCGGCAGGAAGAAGACGATCATCGGAACGGTCAGCTTGGGCGGAAGCGCGGCCGCCTTTTTCTCGGCTTCGGTCATGCGCTGTTCGCGGCTTTCGTTGGCCAGAACGCGCAGCGCGGAGCCGATGGGCGTGCCGTAACGTTCGGCCTGGATCATCGCCTGGGAGACGGCCTGGACCGAGTCGAGGCCGGTACGCTTGGCCAGGTTTTCGTAGGCTTGCCGGCGTTCGCTGAGATAGGACAGTTCCGCGCCGACCAGCACCAACTCTTCGGCAAGCGGCACCGATTGCGTGCCGATCTCCACGGACACGCGCTTGAACGCGGCTTCCACGGACATGCCCGACTCGACGCATATCAGCATCAGGTCGAGCGCATCGGGCCAGGCCTTGCGGATGGAGTTGCCGCGCTTGCCTGCGAGGTTGCTGACATACAGATTGGGCGCATAAAAGCCCGCATAGGCGGCGCCGACGCACATGAACGAACGCATCATGGTCGAGTGTTCGCTGAAGTTGCCCAGGCCGAAAATGTAGAAGATGGCCACGGCCAGAAACAGAAACGGCAGCACGAAGCGGGCGAACAGGAACATGTTCAGCGGCTGCTGGCCCCGGAAACCGGCCATCCGAAGCTTCTTGACCGTCGCATCGTCGGCCAGCGCCTTGCGCAGATCGAGCCGGTCGACCACGCCTTTGATGCCGGCGAACCTGGACTCATCGACGCGCAGCGACCCCTTGCCCTGAACCTTTTCGGTGGCCAGCCGAGCGCGCTCGCGGGCGCGAATCTCGTCGCGCTCGGTTGCGACCATCTTCATCCGGCTCTTGAGCTGGCTGCCGCCGGTCACCGCCGTGAGCAGCGTGAGGATGGTGGCGAACACGGCGACCGAAACGAGCACGGCGAAGACGAACTGCGGTGACGTGGCGGTCTGGACAATGGTCGATATCATGGCCGGACCTCACACCTCGAAATTGATCATCTGACGCATGACGAAGATGCCGATCGACATCCAGACAAGCGACACGCCGAGAATGAACAGCCCCGTATCGGTCGTGAACAGCAGCATGATGTACTCCGGGCTCGTCAGATAGACGAGAAACATCACGACGGGCGGCAGGGCACCGATGATGACGGCGGACGCCTTTGCTTCCATCGACATGGCGGCGACCTTGTTCTTCATCTGCTTGCGCGCCCGCAGCACCTTCGACAGGTTGCCGAGCGCTTCGGACAGGTTGCCGCCGGCCTGCTGCTGGATCTGGATGACGATCGCAAAGAAGCTGGCCTCGGGAACCGGCATGTGGTTGTACATGCGCATGCACGCTTCGGGCGTCGGCACACCCAGTTGCTGCGCCTCGACGATCCTGCCGAACTCCGTACGGACCGGCTCCTTGGCCTCGCCCGCGATCAGGCGGATCCCGTCGTTTAGCGGCAGGCCCGACTTGATAGCCCGGACGATGACGTCGATGGCATTGGGAAACTCGTCGAGAAACTGCTTCATGCGGCGCTTGCGCAGAAACGCGACGATCCAGCGCGGCACGCCAAAAGCGCCGGCGAAAAACACGGCCGGCACGTAGATGAGGCCAAGGCCAGCCACCAGCGCCATGACCGCCAGGGCACCGCCGAGGCCGGCCGACATCAGATAAAAGGTCCGCATCTCGATATTGAGGCCGGCCTGCTTGATCTGCATCTTCAGCGACGGCTTGGTGATGTGCTTTTCGCGATCCTTGTTCCGTTTTTCGAGATCATCAAGGGATTCGCTGACCTGCTTGCGGCGCTTCTGGCCTTCATTGAGGCGTTCGACAGCGGCCTTGCGCACCTTGGTGTCGGAGCTGCGACTGCTGATGGCGGCAAGGCGCTTGCCGGATTTCTCCTCGATCTGCACCCTGTTGTACAGCAACGCATAGAGCACGCCGCCGACACCGAGGGCGGCGAGCGCGAAGATGGCAATCACGATGACGGGAATGCCCATGATCGTCATGGCTGCCTATCCCTGCCTGCTGTCCACTGCACCATCAGTTCTGGACCGTTTCCATGGAATCGAGCGCCGCCGCCAGACGCTGCTCCTCATTGTAGTAACGGGCCCTGTCCCACATGGCCGGACGGCCGATGCCGGTCGAGCGGTGCTTGCCGAGGATCTTGCCGTTGGTGTCCTCACCCTGCATGTCGTAAAGCATCAGGTCCTGGGTGATGATCACGTCGCCTTCCATGCCGACCACCTCGGTGATGTGGGTGATCCGGCGCGAGCCGTCGCGCAGGCGTGCCGCCTGAACGATGACGTCGACCGAGCCGACGATGATTTCGCGCACGGTGCGCTGGGGCAGCGAAAAGCCGCCCATGGCGATCATCGATTCGATACGGCTGAGACATTCGCGGGGCGAGTTGGAGTGGATGGTGCCCATGGACCCGTCATGGCCGGTGTTCATGGCCTGCAGCAGGTCGAACACTTCCGGTCCGCGCACCTCGCCGACGATGATCCGCTCGGGACGCATGCGAAGGCAGTTCTTGACGAGATCGCGCATGGTGATCTGGCCTTCGCCCTCGAGGTTGGGCGGGCGGGTTTCAAGCCGCACGACATGCGGCTGCTGCAGCTGCAGTTCTGCCGAATCCTCGCAGGTGATGATGCGCTCATCCTCGTCGATGTAGCGCGTCAGGCAGTTGAGAAGCGTCGTCTTGCCCGAGCCCGTGCCGCCGGAAATCACCACATTGCAGCGCACCCGGCCTATGATCTGGAGCAGCGTGGCACCCTCAGGCGAGATCGATCCGAAATTGACCAGCTGATCGAGCGTCAGCTTGTCCTTCTTGAATTTGCGGATCGTCAGTGCGGTGCCGTCGATGGCCAGTGGCGGGGCGATGACGTTGACGCGGCTGCCGTCGGCGAGACGCGCGTCGCAGATCGGGCTCGATTCGTCGACACGCCGGCCCACCTGGCTGACGATCCGTTGGCACACGGAAAGCAATTGCTGGGCATCGCGGAACTTGACGTCGGCGTGTTGGACCTTGCCGTCCACTTCGATATAGGCGCTGTCCGGCCCGTTGATCATGATGTCGGCGATATCGTCGCGGGCCAGCAGAGGCTCGAGAGGGCCGTAGCCCAGAACGTCGTTGCAGATGTCTTCGAGCAGCTCCTCCTGCTCGGCGATCGACATCGCATAGTTCTTGATCGCGATGATGTCGTTGACGATGTCGCGGATTTCCTCGCGCGCACTGTCACCATCAAGCTTGGCGAGCTGCGACAGATCGATCGTTTCGATCAGCGCGGAGAAAACCTGCGTCTTGGTGTCGTAATAGGATTCGTTGCGCTGGGACTGGGAGCGCGCAGCCGGCTTGGCGGGCGTGACGGCCGGTGCCGGCTCGGGTTGAGCGTCGGGCGTTTCCGGCTCGGGAGCGGGAGCCGTGGCGACCTCGACGGGGTCGGGTGCTGCCGGCCTTGTCGGGGCGTCGTGCGTCGCTCCTGCCGAACCGCCCGGTCCCGCCGTTCCCGCTGTGCCTCTCTTGCCGAACATCAATTTGCCCCCGTGGTCAAACGCGTTGCCGTCATGACTTCTTCAGCCGCGCCAGCAGCGCCTGAAGTCCGGGCTTGTGTTTGGGCACGGACACAGAGCGACCCGTCACCAGATGAGCGAGCTGGCCCAGCGTCGCCACCACGGGGCTCGCGGCGTCGGTTTCGGCCAGCATGCGGCCCGAATTGGCGGCGTTGCCGAAAAGCTGCGCATCGAACGGAATGACGGCCGCCGGCTCGATCTCGAGCGGATCGCTGAAGTCACCGACGGAGATCTCCGGACGTTTGGGCACGCCGACCTGGTTGATCACCAGCCGAGGCGGCGAGTCGTTGGGGCGCAGTCCGCGCAACGTGTCGATCAGGTTCTTGGTGTTGCGCAGATTGGCCAGTTCCGGAGCGGCGACGATCACCACTTCATCGGCATGGGTGAGCGTCGCCTTGGTCCAGCCGTTCCAGCCGTGCGGTACGTCGAGAACGACCGCCGGCGCGGTGCGCTGCGCGATCTCGATCAGATTGCCGAAGGCATCGGCGCCAAAATCATAAGAACGGTCGAGCGTCGACGGCGCCGCCAGAAGCGACAGATGCTCGGCGCAGTTGGCGAGAAGCCGGTCCAGATAGACCTCGTCGAGGCGCTCGGGCGAGAACACCGCTTCGGCGATGCCCTGCGCGGGATCCTGGTCGAAATTGATGTTGGCGGTCCCGAATGGCAGGTCCATGTCGACGACCAAGACCTCGTTCTCGAACAATGTCGAGATCGCCCAGGACACGTTGTGGGCGATGGTCGACGCGCCGACGCCGCCCTTGGCACCGACAAAGGCGATCGACCGTCCGATCGGATCGGCCTCGGGATCGGCGAACAGGCCGGAAATCGTGCTCATCAGGTCGGCAAGCGAGACCGGCGCGACCATGTATTCGGAAATGCCCGCGCGGATCAGCTCGCGGTAGAGCGCGATGTCGTTGTGATGGCCGATGATGACGACGCGGCTGGACGGATCGCAGACATCGGCCAGCTCGTTCAGCCGGGTCATCAGTTCGTCGCGGCCGCAGGCGATTTCAATAAAGATCAGATTGGGCGTGGGTGCGGTCTGGTAGAATTCGACAGCCGCGGCAAGACCGCCCATGTAGACGCGCGTCTGCGCCTTCGACATCCGCCGGTCTTCGGCCATGCGCTCGATGGTCGATGCCACGGCCTGGGTCTCGCAGAACGCCTGCACGGAAATGCGCGGCACCGGCCGGACCTGCTGAAGCGCATCGGCCTCTTCGGGCGCCGCCGCCAAGGGCTCGGCATCAAGATTAAGAGCGGTATCGGACATGTCACTTGCTTCCGCTTCGGTTTCTGGACTGCCCGCGATCGCGCGGGCAGTGTTCTGTGTCATCGTCAATAGGTGACCTCGGAGGCCTTTCCGGTCGGCCCGCTCTGATAGGTGCCGATCACCACACCGCGCTGGGCGGCGTCGATCGGCGACATCGCACGGGGCCCAAGAAGGTCGTTCGGATTGTCGATCTGAGCGGCGAGGTTTTTCTGGGTGGAGCAGCCGAAATCGCTGTAGTGGCGGTTCTGCGCAGTCTCGGCCAGGTTCCCGGTCCACTGACCGCAGGGTTTCGGAACGTCGGCGGTGACACCGTGGAAGGACAGCCGGACCGGAGCGGCGGCGCCATGCCCGCTGGCATCATAGTGCTGGATCGACACGTCGTTGCGGCTGGCGCCGCCTCGCTCGATCGCATCGATGATGGTTTCGCGCACACGATCGGCGGCGTGCTCGTTGGGCGAGTTGGACGGCAGTAGGACATGCAGAACGCCGGTCCGCGACTGTTTGAAGGTGCGAGCGAAGGCCGTGATGTTGCTTTGCGTCGCCGGGTTGAGCGTGCGGGCGCCGCTGGCCACGGCCACGTCGAGCGTCTGCTCCCGCTCCGAGATGACGATCGGATGGTTGGTGCGATAATCGTCCGAAACCGAACTGACAGCGATATTGTCGGTGCCGGTCGCGCAACCGGCCAAAAGGCTCGCCGCGACCAGAAGTCCGCCGACCGTTTGAAGCTGTTTCAAGGACATGGCTGGCTGAACTCCGGTCACTTGTAGATGAAGCCGATCGCGCCGTGGTAGCGGCCGGGCGGCGGTTCTTGGGACTGGCTGCCATAGATGCGGTTGACGCGGGTCAGCAGTGCGGCCTGGGCATCGGATGGCGGATTGAAATTGTCGGTCGGGCGCGCGAGTTGCGATGCTGCGACCGGCCGCGACAGATAGGGCGTGACAACGATCACAAGCTCGGTTTCGGCGCGGATATAGTCCTGGCTGCGGAACAGCGCGCCCAGGACCGGCACCTTGGACAGTCCGGGAAAGCCAGAGACGACCTGGCGGACATCGTCGCGCAGCAGGCCGGCAATCATCATCGAGCCGCCCGACGGCAGCTCGACGGTCGTGTCAGCGAGCCGCTTGCGCAGCGAAAGGACGCTGACATTGCCGGCAAGGCCACTGACCGAGCCTTCCGAAGTGGGCTCGGAGACCGAGGTGCGGATCTGGAGGCTGATCCGGCCCGGCGACAGGACGACCGGCGTGAATTCGAGGCCGACACCGTAGTCGATCTGCCGGTAATTGACGATGACGCGGCCATCGTCATCGACGCTGGAGCCATTGACGATGTTGTATTCGCCGCCGGCGCGGAAGATCGCCTTTTCGCCCGACACGGCGGTCAGGGTCGGTTCGGCGAGCGTCTTCATGACGCCGGCTTCTTCCATGGCGCGGAACTGGGCGTTGAGATTCACACTGCCAAAGCCGCCGCCGCTGAAATTGCCGCCAAGGCTCAGTCCGTTGCCGTTCAACGGCTTGCCGTGGGCACCGTAGCTGCCCTCGTTTACGACGCCGAAGGTGATGTCGCCGCTCGAGCCGGTCACCGAAAGGCTGGTGCCGAGCTGCTTCATGACCGAACGCTGAATTTCGGCCACCGTGACCTTCAGCGTCACCTGGTCTCCGCCGGTGATTTCGAGCAGATTGACGATCTGGCTGTTGCCGAGCCGGCCGAAGAAGAAGCCGGTTTCCTGGGTGGTGGCATCGCCGCCCTTGACGAAGATTTCCGCAAGCTGGGCCGCCTTGGCAGCGTCCTGCGGCGTCTGGACCGTGCCGGTCAGGACGATATTGTCGTTGATGATCTCGGTCTTGATGTCCGACCCTGCAATGAACCGCTCCAGATAGCGGTCAAGCCCGGCGACATCGCGTTCGACGCGCAGATCGAGACTGACCAGCTGTTCGCCATTGCGGTCGAAGACGAAGATGTTTGTTTCGCCGACGGACTTGCCAAAAAGGTAGATGCGCCGCGCGGTCCGGGAGACCGCGTCGGCGACCGCCGGATTGGCGACCAGAATGTCATGGGCATCGGCAGGCAGGTCGATCACCAGCGACTTGTCGAGTCCGAGCATGATGCGCTCGCTGCCCGAGGTGTTGCGGCCGACGGAAACCACGCTCTGCGCCTGTGCCTGTGCAAGGCCCGGCAACCCGGACTGGCCAGTCGGCGAAAGCAGCATGGCGACGGCGGCGGACGCCATCAGCAAGAATTTGAACGGATGAGCGGCCATGAGCGGATGCCTGTCGGTTCGTGTCACGTATGCGCGGTCGTTCCGCGCGCGATTGTCGTGGGGAGATGATTTGGTCATGGCGCTGACGTCACTCTCTGGCCGCCCTTGATGACGGTGATCGTTCCGCCCGGACCCGCGCCGATCAGATGGTCGGCGGCGTTCTCGGCCTCGGCCGGGCTGACATCCTTCACCGAGCGCAGCGCAAGCGTCAGCCGGTCGGCCATCTGTCGCGCAACGGTGATGATCTCGGCCTGTTGGGGCGTCAGTTCCAATGTGGCGGTCTGGCCAACCTGGACGAGCCGGCCTTCCTCATCCTCGCGAATGGTCTGGTCGATGGCCAAGATGCGGATGGAGTTCAGGATCGTTTCCGTCCGGAACCCGCCATCGTTCTCCCGGCTGACCATGATGACATCGACATAGTCGTCCGGAAGGATGAAGCCGCCCGCCGATGTGTCGGCTGCGATCTCGGTGGCCACGGCGCGCTTGCCGGCCGGCAGGATGGACGACATGAAGCTCTGATCAGCGCCCAGCAGCTTGATCGGCCGGATCGGCTCGCCCTGAGAGATGGTGGCCCGAACGACGGAATCAGAGAGTTCGCTGATCGCGTCCGGCCGGCTCGAGCGGGTGATGAAGTCGGGCGAGAGCGCGCCGGTCGGCCAGTCTTGCCAGCGGATTCGGTTTTCCACCCGAGCGCCGGTCGTCAACGTCTCGGTGGCGACCAGTACCTCGTCGAGCTCGATGGCCGGGGCGGAGGGCGCGACCACGACAGTCTCGGTCGGGCCGGACGCTCCCATCATGTTCATCGCCAGGAAACCCGCGGCACCGGCCGCGAGCACCGCAACAGCCATAATCACAAAACGCATCGACATGAGCACACCCGATCTCTGGACGGACCTCGCCGCCATGGGGCGCATTTTCAGTCGTCAATGGTGTACTTATGGTTAACGGTCGCTGCAGCGGTATGCTTAACAAACGGTGAAGCGGCGAAGTGCTCTCGTCATGCCTGGCCGAGTGCCCAAACCATGGCCGGCGACAGGCCGAAAGAGGCGAGCCCGCCGACGGCCAGCGCAATGCCGTAGGGAATGTCCTTCTCGTCGATGATCCGACGGAGCACGCGCACCTCGCCCGCATAGGTGGCAAGGGCCGACTTGCGGAAGACCATCAGGAACAGCGTCAGCGCTCCTCCGGCAACCGTGGCGATCAACAGATAGTTCATCAGCGCCGGACCAAGCCCGAGCCACAGAGCCGTCGAGGCCATCAGCTTGGCATCGCCACCGCCCATCACGCCGACAGCGAACAGCCCGAACGTGACCGTCAGGACGAGGGCAAACGCGGCCAGATGCGTGGCGAACTGCATCCACGTCAGCCCGATGAACGGTGCGATGGCGAGAAATGTCACGATCAGCAGCAAGGAGATCCGGTTGGCGATCGTCATGGTGAACATGTCCGACAGCGCCGCGTAGATCATCGCGAAAGGAAAAACGACAAAGATGATGGCCGAGATCATGACGGTTTCCGTGGCTCAATGCATTGCATGGGCCAAGGCTAACACCGCCTCGTTAAGACTTCCTGAGGCGCGCGGGGCCTGATCCGGACACGCATGGTTAATGCTTCCTTCACGATTGTCGCCGAAGATGGGCGCGGAAAGATCAATGGTCCGGAGTCCGATCATGGCCCTGCGTGTTGCCGGTGTTGTTGCCCTGTCGCTGATGTTCGCTGTGCCTTTGGCGGGTCCGGCAAACGCCGAACCTGTAACCGATGCCGGTGTCGAGGTCGTGCTCAACCAGGCCAAAGTGCTCAAGCTGTCCAGGGCTGCCTCGACGGTTATCATCGGCAATCCGGGCGTCGCCGACGCAACGGTGCATGATGCCAACACGATCGTGTTGACCGGCCAGGGGTTCGGGCGCACGAACATCGTCGTGCTCGACGGTGCCGGCACGCCCATTCTTGACGAACAGGTCGCCGTCGTCCGCGACGACTCGTCGACCTTGCGCATCTACCGGCGCTCGATCGTCGAGACCTTGTCGTGCGAGCCCTTCTGCGAATGGGCCTATCAGACACCGGCCGAAATCGAATCCACCCGCGAGCGCGCCCGCGTGAATGCCATGTTCGAGGCTGGTGCCGGAGGCGACGCAGACCTGTTCGGCAACTAGCCCGCCAATGCATCCATCAGGCCTGTTGGCAGCCGATCATCGCAGCGCCGACACGCTTCGAACCAGTTCGATTGCATAGTCGTAGTCACCCGGAGCCGTTGGCCGAAACGCACCGGCCAGCGATGGCGAGATCGCATCGAACGCCGCCGGCGAAGCCTCGTCGAGCGCCACCAGCATCGAAGTCAGCGCCTGCCTTACCTCTTCGGGAACATCGTCACGCACGGCATGGGGCCCGAACGGCACCACGCCTGATCGCCAGGTGATTTCCGCAGCGCCGTCGCCGAGCGCAACCACCGTCGCGGCCAATCCGCCGCCGGGCCGGGGCGCGCCGTCGGGTGCGGCATAATCCCACGCGAAAAACGCAACAAGGTCACCGGCGACAAACGCATCGCGCGCCGTCTCGAAACTGGGTTGGACCGACAGATCGAGGCCAGCCTCGCGCAGCGGCTTGCCCCCAAAGCGGAACGATACCATCGGCGCCAGATCGCCGGTCAGCGATCCGGTGGGGCCATGGCCGACAGGACCACCGGCCAGTGCCGTCCGGCCATCACCCTCCCCCGGCCTTACGACGAGCGTCGACTGGACGCCAAAGGCGCCCGAAGCGGCGGTGGGCGCGGCCAGCGGCACCAGGCACGCGCACGTCTCCTGGGCCGTCGCAAAGCCAAGCGCCGAAAGGACGGCATATTCGATGCGGCCGGCGGTCTGCGCGTCGATCAGGCTGGGCGCATCGCGCAGCAGCAGAACCTCCACCGGCATTCCGATGGCCGCACTGACCGCATCGCGGAACAGCGCATAGTGTTCCGGCGACCCGTCGCCGGCGCCGCTTCCCACCACTCCGACACGAAAGACGCCGGTTTCCGTGCGCCAGTCGGCCACCGCCGGAGAAGCGGACACAAGCAGAGCCAGCGTCACAGCCAGCCTCGACAGATGTTTCATCTTGCAGGCACCCCAACCCGTCAACGACATGGACCTGGACCACACTCAAGCTTATAAGACGCCGTTGGCGCAAGCGGCATGCCCGATCACGGCCGTGCTGAGGCTGCGGCAACCTGTGGCAAGCGAGGCAGGCACATGGCGCGCGCAATTCTGGTGGTTCTGGATTCGGTGGGCATTGGCGGTGCGGCCGATGCGGCGTCTTTCGGCGATGAGGGCGCCAACACGGTCGGCCACATCATCGACAGGGCGGCCGCCGGCGAAGCCGAAAATGACGATCGCAGCGGCCCGCTCGACTGCCCGAACCTGGCCCGGCTTGGCCTCTTCCACGCGGTCGAACTGGCGTCCAGCCATGCGGGCGCGGCCGCGCTGAAGCCGGCGCGCGTGGACGGCTTCTGGGGCGCCGCGCAGGAGGTCTCGCACGGCAAGGACACGCCGTCCGGCCATTGGGAGATCGCCGGCGTGCCGGTTCTTTTCGACTGGGGCTATTTTCCGCACGAGGTGCCTGCTTTTCCGCAATCCCTGCTCGAGGCGATCTACGCCGAAGCGGGCATTGAGGGCTCGCTCGGCAACCGGCACGCATCGGGCACCGAGATCATCGCCGACCTGGGCGAGGAGCATCTGCGCACCGGGCTGCCGATCTTCTACACATCGGCCGACTCGGTCTTCCAGATCGCCGCGCACGAGACCCGGTTCGGACTCGACCGGCTTTATGCGCTCTGCGAGACCGTCCGGACGCTGGTCGACGATATGAACATCGGCCGGGTGATCGCGCGGCCGTTCGTCGGCGAGAACGCAGCCAGCTTCGAGCGGACCGGCAATCGCCGCGACTATTCGGTCCTGCCGCCCGCACCGACCCTTCTCGACCGCACCGTGGCGGCTGGCGGACGGGTGATCGCGGTCGGCAAGATCGGTGACATCTTCGCCCATCAGGGGGTCAGCGAGGTTCGCAAGGCATCGGGTAACGCGGCGATCGGCGAGACCACGCTGAAGGCCGTCGACGACGCCGGCGACGGCGACCTGGTGTTCGCCAATTTCGTCGATTTCGACATGCTGTACGGCCATCGCCGCAACGTCGCCGGCTATGCGGCCGCACTCGAGGCGTTCGACCGCTATCTGCCGCAACTGACCGGCAAGCTGCGCGACGGAGACCTCTTGCTGATCACCGCCGATCACGGCTGCGATCCGACATGGAGCGGCACCGACCATACGCGCGAGCGGGTGCCGATCGTCGGGTTCGGACCGGGCCTTGCCGCGACCGGCGTCGGCATCCGCCCGACATTCGCCGACATCGGCGAAACGCTGGCCGACCATCTGGGCATCGGCGCCGATGACGACGGCACCTCGTTTCTGGGTGAGCTGACGGACCGTGCCTGAGCTGCCCGAGGTCGAAACCGTCCGGCGCGGCCTGCAGCCGGCGATGGAGGGCGCACGGCTGGCGAGGCTCGAACTGCGCCGGGCCGACCTGCGCTTTCCCCTGCCCCGCGATCTGCCGGCGGCGCTCGAAGGCCGGACGATCACGTCTGTCGGCCGGCGGGCGAAATATCTGACGTTGCATTTCGACAGCGGCGCGGTGCTGATCAGCCATCTGGGCATGTCCGGCTCCTACCGCGTCGAGGACGGCGCGGACGCCGCCATCCCGGGGATGTTCCACCACGAGCGCTCGAAGCTTTCCGCGCACGACCATATCGTCTTTCATCTGACCCGCCGGGACGGGACCACCCGGCGCGTCACCTACAACGACCCGCGCCGCTTCGGCTTTGTCGATCTGGACCGCGCCCGAACGCTGTATCGGAACCGGTTCCTGCGGGACCTCGGGATCGAGCCGACGGGCAACGCGCTCGACGGCGCACGGCTGGCGGTGATGCTCGCCGGCAAGGCGGCACCTCTGAAAGCCGCCCTTCTCGACCAGCGGCTGATCGCGGGCCTGGGGAACATCTATGTGTGCGAGGCGCTGTGGCGTGCGCGGCTTTCGCCGCGACGCAAGGCCGGAACGCTTGTCACGCGTGCTGGCCGACCGACGCCCCGCTGCCACTCCCTGGCCGACGCCGTGCGCGACGTCATCGCCGACGCGATCGCAGCGGGCGGCTCGTCGCTGCGCGATTATGTGCACACCGACGGATCGCTGGGCTACTTCCAGCACAGCTTCGCCGCCTACGGGCGGGAGGGCGAACCGTGCCGCCATGACGGCTGCACGGCCCCGATCCGGCGCATCGTCCAAAGCGGGCGGTCGACATTCTACTGTCCGGCATGCCAGAGATAGCCGGCCATCAACCCCGATCCACGGAGCGCATCTGCCATGGCCTATGACACGATCATCGTCGAGAAGCGCGGTGAAGCCGGTTTGATCACGCTGAACCGGCCAAAGGCCATGAACGCGCTCAACAAGGCGCTGCTGGACGAGATGATCGACGCTCTTGCGGCGATGCGCGACGATGCCAAGATCGGCGCCGTGGTGATCACCGGCTCGCAAAAGGCGTTCGCCGCCGGCGCCGACATCAAGGAGATGTCGGAGTTCGCGTTCGCAAGCGCCTACATGCACGATGCGCTGGGCGGCTGGGAAACCGTGGCCGGGTTTCCCAAGCCGATGATCGCTGCCGTCAGCGGCTATGCGCTGGGCGGCGGGTGCGAGCTGGCGGCCATGTGCGATTTCATCATCGCCGGCGAGAGCGCCAAGTTCGGACAGCCGGAAGTCACGCTCGGCATCATGCCGGGCATGGGCGGCACACAGCGTCTGGCCCGCTCGATCGGCAAGGCCAAGACGATGGATCTGTGCCTGACGGGCCGGATGATGGACGCCGAGGAGGCCGAACGGTGCGGGCTCGTGGCGCGGATCGTACCGGACACGGAGTTGATCGAGGAAGCCATCAGCGCCGCGCAGAAGATCGCCAGCTTCTCATTGCCTTCGGTGATGATGGCCAAGGAGACCATCAACCAGGCGTTCGAGACGGGCCTCGCCGAAGGGCTGCGGTTCGAAAGGCGGCTGTTTCACGCCATGTTCGCCCTCGAGGACCAGAGCGAGGGCATGGCCGCGTTCATCGACAAGCGCACGCCGAGTTTCCGCAACCGGTGAGGCGGGGCAAAGCGCCATCCGCCGTTGACTGGCAGAGCATTTGAGATTATAGCCACGCAATCTTGGCGGCAGATTTGCCGCCATAATTGTTCAAGGCCGTCCAGCGATCGTCCATCCGGTCCGGCGGCCGCTTCCGGGTTCCGGACCAGATCGAGAGAGGCAAGCATGGCCAACACAAGGTCAGCCAAGAAGGCAACGCGCAAGATCGAGGCGCGCACCGAAGTCAACACCGCGCGCCGCTCGCGCGTGCGCACCCACATCCGCAAGGTCGAGGAAGCCATCGCGGCCGGCGATCAGGCGGCTGCAACCGAAGCTTTGAAAGTCGCGCAGCCTGAACTTATGCGTGCAGCGTCCAAGGGCGTGATGCACAAGAACACGGCTTCGCGGAAGGTCTCGCGCCTGGCAAGCCGCGTGAAGGCAATCGCCGGCTAGTTTTGCTTCGTCGGCTCAGCTTTTGAACAACCCGGCCTCGGCCGGGTTTTTTCGTTCTCCGGCTAACAAGAAAATTCCCGTTGGGCGACAGCCATTTAGCGTGGCTGTCCGATATCGAACGGACCTGCCGTGCCGCGGCGGCGACAGCGGATTTGCATGGCGCTGCCCAATATTTCCCTTTGTTTTCAATACCTTACGAAACAACGCCTCCGAGAGGCCACCGCGCTCCCGCGAAACGGAATCTGCGCAAGAGTCAAGCCTTCACATGCGAAAAAAAATTTGCCGAAAGCTGCATTTTTTGTCGTTTCGAAAGAAGCTGTGGAATCCCAATCGCTTATCTTTTGCAAAGCGAATCGGGACACATTTTGTTCCCGAAATCCGAGGCGCAGCTCGGTTAAAAATGCCCTAACGGGCCTTGTAACAACGGCTCGGATGGGGCTAATTTGTCCTCACTGAACGGGCGCGCGTTCCTGCTGAAAATAGCGAGCCGACAAGCCGATTGCGACTATAAGTTGCATTCGCGGCGGGTGCGTGCGTCCAGCGGTCCCGGGGCAGGGCCAATTCGGGAGTTGAGCGATTGCGCAGTGACGGGACCCTGCGGTTCCGGCAGCGGGGGAGTATTGCCCGGATTTGAGAAGGTGTCCGTGGTGGCGACAGATCGTCGCCATGTCCGCGGGCGTGGATGAAGACGATGGCGGCCAGCGGCCGGCAGACATTGATTGCGGGACATAACCGACGCCTGTTTGTGTTTTGCGTCGGTCCACACGGGGCACATGACCGTCATGGCCCGCAATGTTGAAAACAGGGCGGCCTTGGCGTGTGCGCATGCCGTTGCAGGTCAGAAGGAGGCGAACATCGACATGCGAGGGGAAGCCAGCAGGGTGGCGCAATCAACGACGCAGCCCGCACCACTGTTTCACACATCCGAACGAGATCCGTTTCCCGATCGACAGCCCGGCCAGCAGCCGGTTGCACAGTCGAGAAAGGGGAGCGAGATCGTGAGCAAGAAGAAAAGCGAAGAAGGCGGCAGGGCGGGCCAGCCGACCGGAGACGGCAGGACGACATTCGACAAGGTGTGCCAGCAGCTTCGCGCCAAGCTGGGCGGCGAAGTCTACCAAAGCTGGTTCAAGCGCCTCAAGCTTGAGGACGCCTCCGGCCCGGTCATTCAGCTTTCGGTTCCGACACCGTTCCTGCGCAACTGGATTAACAACCACTATCTCGATACCATCCTCGACTTCTGGCGGGAGGCAGACGGCAACGCGTTGAAGATCGACGTGGTCGTTCGCAGCGCCACGCGCGGCGCGGCCGTCTCGGAACGCGCCGGCCAAGTCGCGGACGCCGCCCGAGCCAGCGCGGAGAGGGCCAAGGCCAATGCAATGGCCAAGTCGGACCGCACGCCTGCGGCGGCGGCCGCGCGCCAGGGCGTTGCCGAAACCGGCCGCAATGGCGAGATGCTCGGATCGCCCGTCGACAGCCGCTACACGTTCGACAGTTTCGTGGAGGGCCCGTCCAACCGCGTATGCCTTGCGGCCGCCCGGGCCGCGGTCGAGCAGGGGCCGAACGCGGCGCGTTTCAACCCGCTCTTCTTCCATTCCAATGTCGGGCTGGGCAAGACCCATCTGCTGCAGGCGATCGCCAATGCGGCCAAGGCGAAGGACCCCACCAAGCGCGTCGTCTACCTGACGGCGGAATACTTCATGTGGCGGTTCGCCAGCGCGATCCGCGACCAGAGCGCGCTGCGCCTCAAGGAGACGCTGCACGAGATCGACCTTCTGGTGATCGACGACATGCAGTTCCTGCAGGGCGAGAAGATCCAGTCCGAGTTCTGCCACCTGATCAACACGCTGCTCGACAGCGCCCGGCAGGTGGTCGTTGCCGGCGACCGGCCGCCGTCGGAGCTGGAATCGCTCGACCCGCGCGTGCGCTCGCGCCTGCACGGCGGCGTTGCGCTGGAGATCCAGGCGCCGGACTACGACATGCGGCTGTCGATGCTGCAGCGGCGTCTCGAGGAAGCGCGGCGCGACGACACCTCGCTCGACATTTCCGAGCAGGTGCTCGCCCATGTCGCCCAGACGGTCTGTTCGAGCTTCCGTGAACTTGAAGGCGCGTTCAACCAGCTCGTCTTCCGCCATTCGTTCGAGCCGGACATCGCGCTCGACCGGGTCGACGACATTCTGGGCCATCTGGTGCGCATCGACGACGACAAGAAGATCCGCATCGAGGACATCCAGAAGACGGTGGCCAACCACTACAATGTGGCACGCGGCGAGATGCTGTCGAACCGGCGCACCCGTTCGGTCGTGCGGCCGCGGCAGATCGCCATGTACCTGTCCAAGACCATGACGCCGCGCTCGCTGCCTGAGATCGGGCGACGGTTCGGCGGCAAGGATCACACGACGGTCCTGCATGCGGTCCGCAAGGTCGAGTCACTGATCAAGGACGACCCGAAGCTGGCCAAGGAAATCGAGCTTCTGCGGCGGCTGATCAAGGAATAGGCCTGCAGCAAGCGCCTCGCACACGGCGTGCGCTTTATCCCCAAAGTTTGCCGTGGCCGGCCCGCAAGGGCCGGCCATCGCACTTGCATTTCGACGTTCGAGCCGCCACATTCGCGATCCCGAGGGGACGACGATTTGCGGACGGACAACCGGCCGGAGCGGCGCCCTTTCCATTCGCCGGCCTCGTGTCTCCGGGCCGGCCCTCTGATATGCCAGACCGGATCATTCGACCATGCGCGTGACCCTTGAGCGAGCCAACCTTCTGAAATCCCTCAATCATGTGCATCGCGTCGTCGAGCGGCGCAACACGATCCCGATTCTGTCGAACGTGTTGCTGAAAGCCGATGGCGGAAGCCTCGCCATGACTGCGACCGACCTGGACCTTGAGATCAACGAGGCGGTGCCGGCGCATGTGGAACAGGCCGGTGCGACCACCGTCCCTGCGCACCTTCTCTATGACATCGTCCGCAAGCTGCCGGACGGCTCGGAGGTCATGCTGTCGACCGATGCGGACGGCGCTACGATGAGCGTCGTCACCGGCCGGTCGCAGTTCAAGCTGCAGTGCCTGCCCGAATCCGACTTCCCGCAACTGGCGGCCGGCGAATTCGACCACAGTTTCCGACTGGACAGCGCCGTGCTGCGCCGGCTGATCGAGGCGACCCAGTTCGCCATCTCGACCGAAGAGACGCGCTATTATCTGAACGGCATCTATCTGCACACGGCCGAAGCCGACGGCGACATCGTGCTGCGCGCGGTTGCCACAGACGGCCATCGCTTGGCCCGTGCCGAAACCAAGGCGCCGGACGGCGCCGAGAGCATTCCCGGCGTGATCGTGCCGCGCAAGACGGTGGGCGAACTCCAGAAGCTGGTCGACGATCCGGACGTGTCGGTGCAGATCGAACTGTCCGACAGCAAGGTCAGGTTGACCATTGGTTCTGTCGTGCTGACATCGAAGCTGATCGACGGCACCTTTCCCGATTATCAGCGCGTCATTCCGGTCGGCAACGACAAGGACATGGTCATCGACCGCAAGGTCTTCACCGAGGCCGTCGACCGCGTATCGACGGTCTCGTCGGAACGGGGCCGCGCGGTCAAGCTGGCGCTGTCGGACGGGCAGTTGACGCTGGCCGTCAACAACCCCGATTCCGGTTCGGCGACCGAGGAGTTGCCGGCCGGTTACGACGCCGAGGCGATCGAGATCGGTTTCAATGCGCGTTATCTTCTCGACATCGCCAGCCAGCTCGGCAGCAACGAGGTGAAGTTCTCGTTCGCCGATGCCGGCTCGCCGACGCTGATCGAGGACCCCGAGGACAAGAACGCGCTCTATGTGCTCATGCCGATGCGCGTCTGAAGGCGCTGCGACGCCGGCGCCACGGGCGGCGGCACGCCGATGAGCACGCTTGTCCGCCTGTCGGCCCTGACGCTGACCGATTTCCGCAACCATGAACAGACGACGCTTGCGCTCGACGGGCGCCATGTGGTGCTTTCGGGCCCCAATGGCGCGGGCAAGACAAATCTGATCGAGGCCGTGTCGCTGCTCTCTCCGGGGCGCGGGCTGCGCCGGGCCAATCTGTCCGACATGGCGCGCAAGGGCGCCGACGGGTTTTCGGTGTTCGCGAAGCTCGAACGCGACGGCGATGGCTATGCGGTCGGCACCGGGACGGCGGGCGTGACGCCAACGGAGAACGGCGCGCGGACAAGGCGGGTGCGCATCAACGGAACCAATGCGGCCAGCGCCGAAGAACTGCTCGATCTGGCGCGCATTCTCTGGCTGACACCGGCCATGGACGGGCTTTTCACCGGACCTGCGGCGGATCGGCGCCGCTTCACCGACCGCATGGTGCTGGCGATCGATCCCGGGCACGGGCGGCGCGCAAGGGACCATGAAAAGGCAATGCGGCAGCGCAACCGGCTGCTGGAGACGCCGCCGAACGCCCAGAACGATCTGATGCTCGATGCGATCGAAGCGCAACTGGCGGCGCTGGGCACGGCAATCGTCATCGCGCGGCAGGAGCTTGTCAGCCTGCTGGCCGCGCTGATCGCCGAAACGCCGCAGGGCGCTCGTTTTCCCATGGCGGACCTGTCGATGGCGGGCGAACTCGAGGCGCGGCTGGCGGACGGCATGGCCGCCGGCGACCTTCAGGCTTGGCTTGAAACCGACATGCGCGGCAAGCGCGGGCGCGACCGGGCGGCGGGCCGCACGCTGACCGGGCCGCACCGGGCCGATCTCGTCGTTGAGCACCGGCAAAAGGCCATCGCCGCGTCGCTGTGTTCGACGGGCGAGCAAAAGGCGCTCCTGATCGGCTTGCTGCTCGCCCATGCGGCGCTGACGGCATCGGTCAGCGCGATGACTCCGATCCTGCTGCTCGACGAGGTCGCTGCCCATCTCGACCCTGAACGCCGCGCGGAGCTGTTCGACCGGGTGCACGGGATCGGCGGCCAGGCCTTCATGACGGGCACCGACCGGAACCTGTTTGACGCGCTCGGAGACCGTGCGCAATATCTGCGGGTCGAAGACGGAACCGTCACCGCCGATGGCTGAGCCCCCTGCCCTGGATGCCAAACAGATCGAACGCTATGCGCGGCACATCGTGCTGCCGGAGATCGGCGGCGCGGGCCAGCAAAGGCTCGCCGGTGCGCGCATCGCCATGATCGGCGCCGGCGGCCTCGGTTCGCCGGCACTGACCTATCTGGCCGCGGCCGGTGTGGGGACGCTGACCGTCATCGACGATGATGCCGTGTCGCTGTCAAACCTGCAGCGGCAGACGCTGCATATGACCGACGCGGTCGGGCAACCGAAGGCGAAAAGCGCCGCTGCGCAGATTGCCGCGATCAATCCGCATGTTCGGGTCGATGGCCGGGCCGAGCGGCTGGCACCGGACAATGCCGAATCGCTTCTTACCGGTCACGATGTGATCATGGACGGGTCGGACAATTTCGAAACGCGCCGCCTTGCCGCCGATGTGGCCGAGCGGCTCGAAACGCCGCTCGTTACCGGCGCGATCCAGCGCTTTGACGGATCGGTCACTGTGTTCGCGCCCTTCAGGAACGATGAGGAGGGCAAGCCGTTGCCGCGCTACCGCGATCTTTATCCCGACCTGCCCGCGCCGGGAACGGTGCCGACATGTGCCGAGGCCGGCGTTCTGGGGGCGCTGGCCGGCGTCATCGGATCGCTGATGGCCACCGAAGCGATCAAGCTGGTGACAGGAGCGGGAGAGCCGCTTTTCGGCCG
Source organism: Oceaniradius stylonematis (assembly GCF_965223445.1). Taxonomy (NCBI): domain Bacteria; kingdom Pseudomonadati; phylum Pseudomonadota; class Alphaproteobacteria; order Hyphomicrobiales; family Ahrensiaceae; genus Oceaniradius; species Oceaniradius stylonematis. The sequence continues at coordinate 2,606,712 of NZ_OZ244994.1, read as the reverse complement.
CCTGCTGCTTTATGATGCGCTGTCGACACGGTTTGAGACGATGCGATATGGCCGGCGCGCTTGACCGGGATCGGCGCGCGCGTCATTAGGTCTTCAGACGGATGTTGTCACGGCGCCGGGACGTTTCCGGGCGCGTGTAGAGCAAGGGGGCCTTCGATGTTTCTGTTCTTCATACTGGTTTTGACCGCAATCGCGATCGCGATCGCTGTCTGGCTTTACCTCTACCTGTCGCGCCGCGCGCTCGACAAATCCATGTCGGGGGACAATGCGGCCAAACCGCTGGTCCGTTCGCCACGCACCGCCGGCGGCAAGGCGTGGGAAAACCCCGTCTCCGCCGGTCCAGGCTCCGTCGCGGCGCCGGCGGCCGGCGTCGCGCCAGCAACCAGCACAAAACCGGCGGCGTCGAAGGGGGCGGCTGCGGCAACCGGCTCGGCATCGACCGCGGCGGGCGCAAAAGCGCGAAAGGCTGGCAAGCCATCGAAGTCGGGCACCAAAGCGGCTGGCGCCAGTTCGGCTTCGACCTCCACCGCGGCAGCGGGCAGCGTGTCCGGCAAAGGCAGCGTGTCCGGCAAGGGCCGCGGGTCTGGCAAGAGCGGCGGCAAGGCGTCCAAGTCGGGCGCCACGGCCACAAAGGGAGCCGCAGCAACCGGATCATCGACCGCCTCGTCCGCATCCGGCAAGGACGGCAAAGCAGGAAAAGCGGCAAAAGGCGGCAAGTCGGAAAAACCCGGCAAGCCGTCAAAGGCCGCGTCGGAGACGCCGCCCAAGGCGCCTGACGGCCCGCTTTTCGCCGCACCCTCCGGCACCAAGGACAAGCTGACCGACATCAAGGGCATCGGCCCGGTCGCCGAGCGTCAGCTCAACGAGCAAGGCATTACCACCTTTGCGCAGATTGCCGGGCTGAGCGCATCGGACATCCAGCGCATCGACGATTACATGCCGTTCAGCGACCGGCAGATCCGCGACTGGCAGAAACAGGCCAAAAAGAAGGCCTGATGCCCACCGACGGGGCCGGCGTCGTACCGCCGGCCCGCTGCTTCACACCATCGATGGCAGGATGCGATCGGGCGGCCGATCTCCGCTCGCCACCATCCGGATGTTGATGATCACCTTCTCGCCCATCTCGATGCGGCTTTCGATGGTGGCCGAACTCATGTGCGGCAGAAGCACCACCTTGCCCTGGGCGGCCAGCTTGCACAGCCGGTCGTCGACCTTGGGCTCATGCTCGAACACGTCGAGCCCGGCGCCGGCGATGCGGCCGTCTTCCAAGAGCCTGATCATCGCATCCTCGTCGATGATCTCGCCGCGCGCGGTGTTGACGATAAAGGCGGACGGCCGCAGCAGTTCGAGCCGGCGGGCCGACAGCAGATGGAAAGTCGCCGGCGTATAGGGGCAATTGACCGAGACGATGTCCATATGGGCGAGCATCCGGTCGAGGCTTTCCCAATAGGTTGCGCCCAGCTCCTTTTCGATGACCGGCGCGGCCCGGTTGCGATTGTGATAGTGAACGGCCAGTCCGAATGCCTTTGCGCGGCGCGCAACGGCGATACCGATGCGGCCCATGCCGACAATTCCGAGCCGCTTGCCGTGAATGCGGCGCCCGAGCATCCATGTCGGCGACCAGCCGTCCCAACGGTCTTCGCCGAGAAGATAGCCTGCGCCCTCGACGATCCGGCGCGGCGCGGCGAGAATGAGCGCCAGCGTCATGTCGGCCGTGTCTTCGGTCAGGACGTTCGGTGTGTTGGTGACGAAGATGCCGCGCTCATGGGCGGCGGCGATGTCGATATTGTCGACGCCATTGCCAAAATTCGCGATCAGCTTGAGGCGCTTGCCGGCGCCCGCGATCAGGTCCGCATCGATGCGGTCGGTAACGGTCGGCACCAGCACGTCGGCTTGGGTCATGGCGCGCGCCAGATCGTCACGGCCGAACGGCTTGTCGTCGCCGTTCAGGCGGACGTCGAACAGCTCCCGCATGCGCGCCTCGACCCGGTCGGGAAGACGGCGCGTGACGATCACGGTCGGCTTTGTGTCCAAGACGTGGCCCTTTCCCCTGAATGTTCCGGCCAACCCGATACCGACGCCCGATGGCCGGGCAAGGGTGTCCGTTGATCGCTCGTTAACCAACAAATGCGACGGTGTGAAAAGCCGTGCGGACGCATCATCTCTAGCAAGCGCGCCCGCCGGTGCAAAGGGGTCTCGACGGCCGCGGCCCTGGTCGCGCGCCATGGTTCGCGCCGCCGCCGGCCGACAAACGGACAGGTGACACATGCGTTTGGTACTGGCCGTGGCACTGGCATTGACGATGGTTCCGGCAGGCGGCGCCCCGACGGCGTCCGCGCAGACGACGAGCTCGGTCTCACGCGGCCCCAGCGGCCTTCCGCTGCCGCGCTTCGTTTCGCTGAAGGCCGAGCGGGTCAACATGCGGGTCGGACCGGGCAAGCAATATGCGGTGGCCTGGCGCTACGTGAAGACCGGTCTGCCGCTGGAGGTCATCCAGGAGTATGACAATTGGCGCCGGGTCCGAGATTCCGAAGGCGATACGGGCTGGATCCACGGCTCGCTCCTGTCGGGCACGCGCACGGCGATCGCAACGCCATGGCGCAATGCCCGCGATGCGCGCAACGTCATCACGCTCTATGCGGAATCGCGCGCCGGCGCGGAAGCGGTCGCCAAGCTGCAGCCGGGCGTGGTCGGCAAGATCGAGCGTTGTGACGGCGCCTGGTGCGAACTGGAAGTTCGCCACAAGGACCGGACGCTGAGCGGTTTCGTCGCGCAGGCCGACCTGTGGGGTGCCTACCCCGACGAAATCATCGAATAGGGGCGAACCGACTCGAACGTTCGGGGGCGGGCGATATCGCCCGCGCGGTCAGCGTGCCTTGCGCGTCGGACGCAGCCGGATCACCACATCCACGTTGGCGATCTCCATGCCTTCGGGCGGCGTGGGCAGATCACCGACCGTGACCGTACCCTCGGGCACGTCCATCACCACGTTGCTCTCCTCGATGAAGAAGTGGTGATGATCGGACGTATTGGTGTCGAAATATGTGCGCTGGCCCTCGACGGCGAGGATGCGCAATAGCCCCGCATCGGTAAACTGGTGCAGCGTGTTGTAGACGGTCGCCAGCGATACCGGAATGCCGGCGTCCAGCGCCTGCCGGTGGAGATCTTCTGCGGCGATGTGCTGATCGTGCTCGCCGAACAGCATGGACGCCAATGCAACGCGCTGCCGGGTCGGCCGAAGGCCGACCGACTGGAGGAGATTGCGTGTGTCGGAGCTGTGTGCCCCGGCGCTTTCAGTGCGCGCCATCTTCGATCCCAAAAACAGCCGTGAACACAGGGATTTTCCCTGTTGTTGCAACTCATTTTCATATATTCGCATTGGCGCTGAATGGCAATAGCTCCGCCCGGCGCGACCGCAGCGTCAATTTGACCGGGCCGCAGGGGATCAATAAACAGACGCGGCCGGCGCCAAGGCTTGGGCCGGCAGTCAAGAACGCGGAGGACGCCCACCGGCATGGCCGAGCAGAAATCAAGCTACACCTACGAGGACATCCTGGAATGCGCGCGCGGGGACCTGTTCGGCCCGGGCAATGCGCAATTGCCGGCGCCGCCCATGCTGATGCTGCATCGCATCACCGACATATCCGAGACCGGCGGTGACCATGACAAGGGTTATGCCCGCGCCGCGTTCGACATCACGCCGGATCTGTGGTTCTTCGAGTGCCACTTCATCGGCGACCCGGTGATGCCGGGGTGTCTGGGCCTGGACGCGCTGTGGCAGCTCACGGGCTTCTACCTTGGCTGGCTGGGCGAACCGGGCAAGGGCCGGGCACTGTCGACCGGCGAAATCAAGTTTACCGACATGGTCACGCCTTCGGTCAAGCTGCTCGAGTTCGGCATCGATTTCAAACGCGTGCGCCGCGGGCGGCTGGTGCTTGGCATCGCGGACGGCTGGATGAAAGCCGACGGCGAAACCATCTACCAGGCTACCGACCTCCGCGTCGGGCTCTTCAAAGCCTGACGCAAAACAACGGGAAGCGAACATGAAACGCGTCGTCGTCACCGGCATGGGGATCGTCTCGTCGATCGGCAATGATACGGACGAGGTGCTGACCTCGCTGCGCGAAGCGCGGTCGGGCATCAGCCATGCGGCCGAATATGCGGAGCTGGGCTTCAAATGCCATGTCCATGGCGAGCCGACGCTCGATCCGTTCACGGTTCTCGACCGGCGGGAGTCGCGGTTCCTGGCGCGCGGATCGGCCTGGAACTACATCGCCATGCGCCAGGCCATCGCCGATGCGGCGCTGGGCGACGATCTGGTCTCCAACGAGCGGACCGGCATCATCATGGGTTCGGGCGGCCCGTCGACCCGCACCATCTTCGAGGCGGCGCTGCTGACCCAGAAGAACAACTCCCCCAAACGGATCGGGCCTTTCGCGGTGCCCAAGGCGATGTCATCGACCGCTTCGGCAACGCTCGCAACGCCGTTCAAGATCAAGGGCGTGAACTATTCGATCTCGTCGGCCTGCGCGACGTCGAACCACTGCATCGGCAATGCCTATGAGACCATTCAGATGGGCAAGCAGGACATCGTCTTCGCCGGCGGCAGCGAGGATCTGGACTGGACGATGTCGAACCTGTTCGACGCGATGGGCGCCATGTCAACCAAGCACAATGAAACGCCATCGACCGCATCGCGCGCCTATGATGCCAGCCGCGACGGGTTCGTCATCGCCGGCGGCGCCGGCGTTCTGGTGCTCGAGGAACTCGAGCATGCCAAGGCCCGAGGCGCGAAGATCCATGGCGAGGTCGTCGGATACGGCGCGACATCGGACGGCTATGACATGGTCGCTCCGTCCGGCGAAGGCGCGGTGCGCTGCATGAAGATGGCGCTCGCCACCACCGAAGGCTCGGTCACCTATATCAACACGCACGGCACCTCGACGCCGGTGGGCGACGAGCGGGAGATGGAAGCCATACGCACCGTCTTCGGCGACGCGCTGCCGCACATCTCCTCGACCAAATCGCTGACCGGCCACTCGCTGGGTGCAACCGGCGTGCAGGAGGCGATCTACACGCTTTTGATGATGAACAACCGGTTCGTCGGCGAAAGCGCCCACATCACCGAGCTCGATCCGAAGTTTGAAGGCATGCCGATCGCGCGGCAGCGGATCGACGATGTCGAATACGACATCGCCATCTCCAATTCGTTCGGGTTTGGCGGAACCAATGCGACGCTGGCGTTCCAGCGGTTCGCCGACTGATGCGGCCGAGGGAAGGGACACGCCGATGACAGGACTGATGAGCGGCAAGCGCGGCCTGATCATGGGCGTCGCCAACGACCATTCGATCGCCTGGGGAATAGCCAAGGCCGTTGCCGAGCAGGGAGCCGAGCTCGCCTTCACCTATCAGAGCGAAGCGCTCGGAAAACGGGTCAAGCCGCTGGCCGGAGAACTCGGCTCGTCGCTGGTCATGCCCTGCGATGTCGAGGATGTCGGCACCGTCGCCTCGGTGTTCGAAACGCTGGGCAGCGAATGGGGCAGTCTCGATTTCATCGTCCATGCGATCGGGTTCACCGACCGGTCGCAGCTCAAGGGCCGCTATGTCGACGTGACGACGCGTGAGAACTTCACGCGGACCATGGTCATCTCGGCCTATTCGTTCACCGAGGTCGCGCAGCAATCGATGGCTCTTCTCAACCCCGGCGCCTCGCTTCTGACGCTGACCTATGGCGGATCGACACGGGTTATGCCCAACTACAATGTGATGGGCGTGACCAAGGCCGCGCTGGAAGCCAGCGTGCGCTACATGGCGGCCGACTTCGGCGCCCAGGGCATCCGCGTCAACGCGCTTTCGGCGGGTCCGGTACGGACGCTGGCCGGCGCCGGCGTGTCCGATGCCCGGCTGATGTACAATTTCCAGCAAAAGAACTCGCCGCTGGCCCGGGCGGTCAATCTGGACGATATCGGCGGCGCCGGGCTTTACCTTCTGTCCGACCTTTCCGGAGGCGTGACCGGCGAAATCCACTATGTCGACAGCGGCTACAACATCATGTCGATGCCGCGCCTCGACGAGCTCAGGCGCACCGACCAAAAATAACCCACACGAGGCCGCAACCACAGCGTGCCGCAATGCTTCATTTCACCCCTTTTTAGGGTTTTGCTGCGAATTTGCCCGCAAGGGGGCAAAATGAAGCGCAACAAAGTACCCAAGCAGACCCGCGTCTTCCGCGCACTGACCATCTTCTCCAGCGGCATGGGCGCGGCAATGCTGGCGCTTTGGGCGCTGGACATGGCCGGCATGACGCTGAGCAGCTATCGCGAAGCGGCAACCTTCGGGGCCATCGTTCTGGGCCTGGCGTCGCTCGCGGGCGCGGGCACGGCACACGCCTATTTCGCCGGCGGCGACGATGCGAGCCAGACCTACGAGGCCTTGCTGAGCGTCGATTCGGTGACCGGCCTTTTGTCACGCAGCGGCCTGGCGGAAAGCCTCGACGGCTATGTCTCGAAAGGCGGCGGCCCCAGCCGGATGAACCGCTTCTTCCTGATCAGCCTCGACTTCGATTCCCTGCGCGATTTCAACGAAACCTATGGTCTGGAAACTGGCGACTCGCTTTTGCGCGTGTTCGGCGACCGGCTGCAGCGCGTTGTCGGCGATACCGGCCTTGCCGCACGCACAAGCGGCGGCGAGTTCGTGATCGTCCTGGCCGCCAATCATGACGACCGGGAGCTGCGCGCGGCGACCGAAGCGCTACTCGGGATCCTGTCGCTGCCGGTACGTGTCGGCAATGCGTCACATTCGGTCTTCTGGAACGCGGGCGTCGCCGAGATTCACAAGAACAACCCGCCGATGGAACGCATCCTGCGCCATGCCAATCTGGCGCGCACGACATCGCGCGCCACCGGCCGCGGCACATGGTCGATCTACCATCCCGAGATGAGCCAGGTCGCCGCCTACCGCCACTGGATCGAAGCGGAATTGGGCGGAGCCCTGCAACGGGACGAGCTGATGCTGCACTACCAGCCCAAGGTCCACGCCGTTACCGGCGAAACGGTTGGCTATGAAGCCCTGTTGCGATGGAACCACCATCAGAACGGCTCGATCCCGCCATCGGAGTTCATCCCGATCGCCGAACAGTGCGGGCTGATCCAGCAGATCGGCGACTTCGTCCTGCGCCGCGTGTGCGAAGACCTCGAGCAGCTGCCCGACAACATCTCCGTGTCGGCCAACGTTTCGCCGGCGCAGTTCAACCGGGACGATTTCGTGGCCAATCTCGGCCGATTGATCAACGGCACCGAAATCCGGCCCGACCGGCTGGAGATCGAAGTCACCGAAACGCTTCTGATCCGCAACCACAGCGAGGTCAGACGGCTGCTCGCCCAGCTGCGCGAGCTCGGCATCCTGCTGGCGATCGACGATTTCGGGACCGGCTATTCAAACCTTTCGACACTGAACGAGCTGCGCTTCAACACGCTGAAGATCGACAAATCCTTTGTCGACCGTCTCACCGACAAGGACCCCGCCGCCAGCACCATGGTTGCATCGATCGTCGGCATGGCGCGGTCCATGGGAGCATCCGTGGTTGCCGAAGGTGTGGAAACCCAGGACCAGGCGACACTCTTGCGCGCGGCCGGATGCACGATCATGCAGGGCTATCTGTTCGGCAAGCCGCAGCCGCTGTCGGCCATCAAGCATCATCACCGCGACAGCGAAGCGGGGCCGGCCGGCGCGCTGCCTGCGGTGCCTCAGCCCGAGTTTCTCGCGGCAGCATCCTGACCGCCGGTTCTGCGTGGCCGGGATGCCTCGATCAGCTTGAAACCGTCGCGGACCTCGCCTTCCACAAAGGCTGCGAAGCGATCCCGAAGTGTTTGCTCATAGGGCAGGCGCCGATTTGCGACCAACAAAAGCCGGCCCGAAGGCTTCAACGCCCGCGCGGCGGCCGCGATGAAGGCGCGGCCGAGATCGGGTTCGCTCGCACGACCCGTGTGAAAAGGCGGGTTCATCACGACCCAGTCGAACGGTCCGGGCAGCGGCTCGGTCGTCACGTCCAGCCAGCGGCCGGTGACGGGTACTTCGCCCCTGAGCGGTGCGAGATTGGCAAGTGCCTGGTCGAGCGCAGGCCTGTATGCTTCGACCAGATCGAGCGAAGCCGGCCTTGCCTGCGTCAGAACCGCGCCGGACAAATAGCCCCAGCCCGCTCCGAAATCGGCGACGGTGCCGGCGATGCGGCCATCGATGTGCTCGGCGAGCAGCGCCGACCCGATATCGATGCGGTCGGACGAGAACATGCCGGGCGCTGCGGCAAAACCCGGCGCCGGTTCGGTTACGGGCAGCGCAACGCCTGCAAACGCATCTTCACTGGCCGGGAACCAGAATGCGATGCCGTGATGCTTGGCGAGCGAGCCACCGAGCGGTACCTGCCCGCCGGCCCATTTGCGAGCGCTGGCCGCCCCCAGCGCCTTGTCGCCCGCGACGAGGACCAATCCGCCGGGGCGAACCGCATCATTGGCCTCGGCGATCATCGCCTCATTGAGACGCCGATGCTTGCCGAGCAGCACGAGCGCGCCGTCAAACGGATCTTCAGGCGCTTCGGGCCAAACCTCCTGTCCGGCCCGTTCCAGTGCCAGAAACGCCGGACGTGACGGCTGCACGCAGCAAAGCCGGCCCTGTGCGAACAGATCGCCGGCGGAACCCGGATCGGCGGCATTGAGGAACAGCCACGCGCTTCCGGTCTCCGGCAACGGGACCTCACCCGCCTCAAACGGCGCAAGCAGCGTCTTTACCGGTCGATCCATGACAACGCCCCAAAAGAAAAACGCGGGGCCTGGAATGCATCCAGCCCCGCGTTTCCGGTTTCATTGGCCGATGACGATCAATCGTCGGCCTTTTCCTTCTTGCGCTCGATCTCCTTGCCGGTCTCCTGATCGACGACCTTCATCGACAGGCGAACCTTGCCGCGCTCGTCAAAGCCCATCAGCTTGACGAACACCTTGTCGCCTTCCTTGACGACATCGGTGGTCTTGCCGACACGCTCCTGGGCGAGCTGGGAGATGTGCACCAGACCGTCCTTGGGACCGAAGAAGTTGACGAAGGCGCCGAAATCGGCGGTCTTGACGACGGTGCCCTGATAGATCTCGCCCACTTCGGGTTCGGCAACGATCGTGTGGATCCACTGCTTGGCCGCCTCGATCTCCTTGCCCGAGGATGATGCGATCTTGACCGTGCCATCGTCTTCAATGTTGATCTTGGCGCCCGTCTTCTCGACGATCTCGCGGATGATCTTGCCGCCCGAGCCGATCACGTCGCGGATCTTGTCGACGGGAATGTTCATCACTTCGATGCGCGGGGCGAACTCGCCCAGCTCCTCACGGCTTTCCGACAGTGCGTTGGCCATCTCGCCCAGAATGTGCGCGCGGCCGCCCTTGGCCTGGTCGAGCGCGATCTTCATGATCTCCTCGGTGATGCCGGCGATCTTGATGTCCATCTGCAGAGAGGTGATGCCCTCGGCGGTGCCCGCGACCTTGAAGTCCATGTCGCCCAGATGATCCTCGTCACCGAGAATGTCCGACAGGACAGCGAACTCGTCGCCTTCCAGGATCAGGCCCATGGCGATGCCGGCCACGGGCGCCTTGATCGGAACGCCGGCATCCATCAGCGCCAGCGAGGTGCCGCAGACGGTCGCCATGGAGGAAGAGCCGTTGGATTCGGTGATCTCGGAGACGACGCGCAGCGTGTAGGGGAATTCTTCCGCTTCCGGCAGCACCGGATGGACGGCGCGCCAGGCCAGCTTGCCGTGGCCGATCTCGCGGCGGCCCGGCGATCCCATGCGGCCCGCTTCACCGACCGAATAGGGCGGGAAGTTGTAGTGCAGCATGAAATTCTCTTTGTAGGTGCCGGTGAGCGAATCGACGAACTGCTCGTCCTCGCCGGTACCCAACGTGGCAACGACCATGGCCTGGGTTTCGCCGCGCGTGAACACGGCCGAGCCGTGGGTGCGCGGGAAGACGCCGACTTCCGAAACGATCTGGCGGACCGTCGACAGGTCGCGTCCGTCGATGCGCGTCTTGGTCTTGAGGATGTTGCCGCGCACGACCTTGGCCTGCAGGTCCTTGAAGACGGACTTGATCTGCTCGGGGTTCCAGGCCGGGTTCTCGGCGCCTTCGGGGTAGAGCGTCTCGAAGACCTTGGTCTTGGCGGCGTCGATGGCGGCGTAGCGAGCGCCCTTGTCGGTGATCTTGTAGGCCTCGGCCAGTTCGTCGGAGATCAGGCCGCCCATCGTCGCTTCGAGTTCGCTGAGATCCTCGGGGGCATAGTCGCGCGGTTCCTTGGCAGCCACTTCGGCGAGCTTGATGATCGCGTTGATGACCGGCTGGAACGCCTGCTGGCCGAACATGACGGCGCCGAGCATGGCTTCCTCGTCCAGTTCCTTGGCTTCCGATTCCACCATCAGAACGGCATCGGCGGTGCCCGCAACGATGAGGTCGAGATCGGATTCCTCCATCTCGTCGACATGCGGGTTGAGCACGAATTCGTCATTGATGTAGCCGACGCGGGCGGCGCCGATCGGGCCCATGAAGGGCACGCCGGAGATGGTCAGCGCGGCCGACGCGCCGATCATGGCAACGATGTCGGGATCGTTTTCCAGATCGTGCTGCAGAACGGTGAGGACGACCTGCGTCTCGTTCTTGTAGCCGGGGGCAAAAAGCGGGCGGATCGGCCGGTCGATCAGGCGTGAGGTCAGCGTCTCTTTTTCCGACGGACGGCCTTCACGCTTGAAGAAGCCGCCGGGAATCTTGCCGGCGGCAAAGGTCTTTTCCTGATAGTTGACTGTCAGCGGAAAGAAGTCCCGGCCCTCACGCGGGCTCTTCTCGGAGACGACGGTGGCCAGAACGACGGTTTCGCCATAGGTCGCCAGAACGGCGCCGTCGGCCTGCCGGGCGATCTTGCCGGTTTCGAGCGTAAGCGGGCGACCGCCCCACTCCAGTTCCACTTTGTGGTGATCGAACATGTCTTGTCCTTCAATAAGGGCGCAATGCCGGCCAAGGGCCAGCGCGCCAGGCTTGGGTTTTCGAACCTGGGCCCGGGCAAGACGACTGGATGCTTGTCTGTGGTCGGCGCGGCATGTGCGCCCTGGTCCCTGCAAGCAACCGGCAATCCTGCCCCGCGGCTCCAACGCGGTTCTCGGGCGGCCGGCGCGCCGCTGTCTTCAACGTTCGCGCCGGCCTGACAGGCGAAATGTCCCCCGCCTGAATGGGGCAAGGGCGGACCCTTCAAGAGCCCGCCCGAATTCGTTCAGCGGCGGATGCCCAGTTCCTTGATCAGGGTCTGGTAGCGCGCCTCTTCCTTGCCGCGCACATAGTCCAGAAGCTTGCGCCGCTGGGAAACCATCTTCAGAAGGCCACGCCGTGAGTGGTTGTCCTTCTTGTGGTCCTTGAAATGCTCGGTGAGGTTGTTGATCCGTTCGGTGAGGACCGCGACCTGCACTTCGGGCGAACCCGTGTCGCCGCTTTTGGTCGCAAACTTCTGGATCAGCTCGGCCTTGCGCTCGGCAGTGATCGACATCGTGTTTCCTTTCACAACTTACAAGGGGTTTGAAGACGCCCGCTGCCGGGATGTCGTCCAGCAGGGGCCGTTGGCGCGGCCGAAAAGGCCGGCGCTGGGCGCGCTATAGTCGAAAAGCGCTGCGAACGCAAACGCCATTCGCTCAGTCCAGCGCCTTCGTCATGAAGTAGGAATGCGGGTCGGGGCCGTAATCGCCGAACGGTCCTGTTTCCTCGAAACCGAAGCGGCGGTAGAGCTCCTGCGCCGGCCGGAAATGCTCCGTCTTGCCCGTTTCGAGGCTGAGCCGTTTCATGCCGCGAATGCGCGCCTCATCGATCAGGTGCGCGACCAGCGCCCGGCCGATGCCGGCGCCGCGCCGTTCGGCCACGGTATGCGCCGATTTGATCTCGCCATGGCCGCCGCCGATGTCCTTGAGGGCGATGCAGCCGACGAGCTCGCCGTCGAGCCAAGCGCTCCAGAAGGTGATCTCCGGTACGCGCAGCGCGTCGAGATCGAGCGCGTAGACGCTGCCCGCCGGCGTGATCGCGAACATGTGGTCGAGATGCCGCCTCAGCAAGGCGGCGATCTCCGGACCGCGCAGATCGTCCTGTCTGATCTCGATGGCCGGCATGTCAGTAGCGCTGGCTGAGCACCTTGACCTCGGTGAAGTCCTCGAGACCCCAGACGCCGCCCTCGCGTCCATTGCCGGACTGCTTGTAACCGCCGAACGGATGGCCCGCCGAAAGCCCGGCGCCGTTGACGCGCACCATGCCGGCGCGCAGACGGCGCCCGACGCGGTCGCCCTTGTTCGCGTCTCCGGTCCACAGATAGGCGGCGAGCCCGTAGGGCGTGTCGTTGGCGATCCGAACGGCTTCGTCCTCGCCGCCCGAGAACGGGATCATCGTCAGGACCGGGCCGAAAATCTCCTCGCGCGCGATGGTCATCTCGTTGGTGACATCGGCAAAGACGGTCGGCCGCGCATACCAGCCGCGGTTGAAGCCTTCGGGCCGGCCCGGACCGCCGGTGACCAGGCGCGCGCCCTCGGCCATGCCGGTCTCGATCAGGCTTTGCACCTTGTCGAACTGGGCGGCCGAGGAGAGAGGGCCGATATGGCCGCCCGCATCGCGCGGATTGCCGACCTTGACTGCCTCGGCGGCTTCCTTGGCCAGTTCGACCGCTTCGTCATAGACGTCCTGCTCGACGATCATGCGCGAGGGCGCGTTGCAGGATTGGCCGGTGTTTTCCATCATGTGGGTGACGCCGCGCCTGATCGCCCTGGGCAGATCCGCATCGGCGAAGACAATGTTGGGCGACTTGCCGCCGAGCTCCAGCGTGACGCGCTTGATCGAAGCGGCCGAACCGCGCATCACCGCGCTGCCGGCGCGCGTCGAACCGGTAAAGCTCATCATGTCGATATCGGGATGGTTCGACATGGCCTCACCGACCGTCGGCCCATCGCCATTGACCAGGTTGAAGACGCCCTTCGGGAAGCCCGCCTCGTCCATCAGTTCGGCCCAGACCATGGCCGACAGCGGTGCGATCTCGGACGGTTTGAGCACGCAGGTGCAGCCGGCGGCGACCGCCGGGATGACCTTCAGCGCGATCTGGTTGACCGGCCAGTTCCACGGGGTGATCAGGCCCACCACACCGACCGGTTCGCGGATAATCGTCTCGCGGTCGGTGAACTTTTCTTCCCACGCGAACTTGTCCATCGCGTCGAGAAATCCCTTGAGGTGCCACGGGCCGGCGCCGGCCTGCTCGCCCCTGGCGAAATCGATCGGCGCGCCCATTTCCAGCGAGATCGCTTCTGCCAGATCGTCATGGCGGACCTTCATGACGGCACCCAGACGTTCGAGCACGGCCCGGCGTTCGGCGACCGGCGTTGCGGCCCAGCGCTCAAAGGCCGCCTTGGCGGCGGCGACGGCTTTGTCGACATCGGCGGACGATCCCAGCGAAATCACCGCGCAGACGTCCTCGGTGGCCGGATCGTGGACCTCCAGATCGTTGGCCTCGGCCGCGTCGACCCACTGGCCGTCAATGTAGAATTGCCGCTGTTCGCGCATCGGGCGCTCCTGTCATATCGGAATGGTTTTCGGCGACGTTGGCGCCAAGATCGAACAAATGCAATCACCCTTGCGGGCTAAACTTGTCACCGTGTCAAAGGCGGAAGACGCGGCGCGGGCGGAAGGCGCCCTGCGCGATCTCGCCGATCGCCACCAGGCGCCCGCGATGGAAGGCGCAGGCCTCTTCCTCGGCGACCGGCGCGTCGCGGCCGCGCAGGATCGCCGGGTTGCCAAGACGGATGCGGTGCGCCTGCTCGTCGCCCAGATCGACACGCGGAAACCCGTCCATCGCCTCGCCCGTGTCGAGCAGGAACGCATCGAGCGCCCCATGGCGCGCCGCTTCGTCGTCGCCGGCGGCCTCGACCGCGGCTTCCAGTTCGGCAAGGGTGACGGCGTCTGCCTCGTCGAACGGTTCGACGAAGGTTCGGCGCAACGCGCTGACATGGCCGAAACAGCCAAGCTCCCGTCCCATGTCGCGGGCGAGCGAGCGGACATAGGTGCCCTTGCCGCATTCGACTTTGAAAATGGTCGTGTCGCCGTCATGGGCGATGATGGTGAGCGCGTCGATCTCGACATCGCGTGCCGTCACCGCCGCCGCCTCGCCCTGACGGGCCAGCGCATAGGCGCGCTCGCCATCGACCTTGACGGCGGAGAATTGCGGCGGCGTCTGGCTGATCGTGCCGGTGAAGCGTGGCAGAAGCGCCTCGATGGCGGCGCGGTCCGGCCGCATATCGGACGTTTCGGTCGCCTCGCCTTCCAGATCGTCAGTCGTCGTCTGTGCGCCCCAGCTCACGGTGAAACGGTAAGCCTTTGTGCCATCCATCACGTAGGGAACAGTCTTGGTCGCTTCACCCAACGCAATCGGCAGGATGCCGGTCGCCAGCGGATCGAGCGTTCCGGCATGGCCGGCCTTTTGCGCGCCGAACAGCCATTTCACCTTGGAGACCGCCTTGGTCGAACCCAGCTCAAGCGGCTTGTCGAGCACCAGCCAGCCGGAAACCGGCCGGCCCTTCTTCGTGCGCTGGCGCGCCATCAGTCCTGGTCTCCGTCCAGATCCCGCGCCACATGCGGCGATTTGAGCAGCGCGTCCACCTTCTGGAAATTGTCGAAGCTCGTGTCGGCGCGGAAGCGGAAATCGGGCATGTATTTCATCTGGCCGAGTTCGCGCGACAGCCGGCCGCGAATGAACTTGGCGTTGCGCGCAAGCGCCTTGACCAGCGGCGCCATGTCCTCGTGCCCAAAGGCGGTGACATAGGCGGTGGCGATCTTCAGATCGGGCGACATGCGCACCTCGGTCACCGACAGGACGACGCCGTCAAGCTCCGGATCGGCGACTTCGCCGCGCTGCAAAAGCTGCGTCAGCGCATGCCGGACATGCTCGCCAACGCGAAGCTGGCGCTGGGAGGGGCCTTGGTCGGCCCCGGCAAAACGGGACATGGTTCCATACCTTTCTCGCGACGGGCGGGATGGGACCGCGCCGTCCGATCGGTGGCCGTGGCCATTGGCCACGGCATATTGAGATTGTGCCCTAAAGCGTCCGCGCGACTTCCTCGACGCGGAAGCACTCGATCACGTCGCCGGCGCGGATGTCTTCGTAATTTTCGAAGGCCATGCCGCATTCCTGTCCGACGGGGACTTCCTGCACTTCGTCCTTGAAGCGCTTGAGTGTCTTGAGCTTGCCCTCGTGGATGACGACGCTGTCGCGCACCAGACGCACGCCGGCGCCGCGCTCGACCTTGCCTTCGGTCACCTGACAGCCGGCGACCTTGCCGACCTTGGTGATGTTGAAGACTTCGAGGATCTCCGCATTGCCCAGGAACGTCTCGCGGCGTTCGGGCGAGAGCAGGCCTTCCATCGCCGCTTTCACATCATCGAGCAGGTTGTAGATGATGTTGTAATAGCGGATCTCGACGCCGGCCGCTTCGGCCGCATCGCGCGCCTGCTTGTTGGCGCGCACGTTGAAGCCCATGATCGCCGCACCGGTCGACTCGGCCAGCGAGACGTCGGTTTCGGTGATGCCGCCGGCACCGGAATGGATGATCCGCGCCTTGACCTCGTCGGTGCCCAGCTTTTCGAGCGCACCGAGGATCGCTTCCACCGATCCCTGCACGTCGCCCTTGACGACCAGCGGGAACTCGGCGGTTTCGGCGTCCTTGGCTGCCGCCATCATCTGTTCGAGCGAGCCGCGCGCGCCGGCCTGGCGTGCCACGGAAATCTCGCGCGTCTTGCGCTGGCGATAATCGGAGACCTCGCGGGCGCGCGCCTCGTTTTCGACCACTGCGACCTTGTCGCCGGCCTGCGGCGTGCCGTTGAGGCCGAGGATCTCCACCGGCAGGGACGGTTCGGCTTCATCGAGGTTTTCGCCGCGATCGTTGATGATGGCGCGGACCTTGCCCCATTCGTCGCCGGCGACGACGATGTCGCCCGTCTTCAGCGTACCGGCCTGGACCAGCACGGTTGCCACCGCGCCGCGGCCCTTGTCGAGCTTGGCCTCGACGACGACGCCCTCGGCGGTGCGGTCGGGATTGGCCTTCAGTTCGAGGATTTCGGACTGCAAGAGGATCGAATCGAGCAGGCCGTCGAGATTGGTGCCCTTGAGCGCCGAGACCTCGACATCCTGGGTTTCGCCGCCCATGGATTCGACGAACACTTCATGCTGCAGAAGCTCCGTGCGCACCTTGCTGGCGTCCGCTTCGGGCTTGTCGATCTTGTTGATCGCCACGATCATCGGCACGCCGGCCGCCTTGATGTGGGCGATGGATTCGATCGTCTGCGGCATCACGCTGTCGTCGGCGGCAACCACGAGGATGGCGATGTCGGTCGCCTGGGCGCCGCGCGCGCGCATGGCGGTGAAGGCGGCGTGGCCGGGCGTGTCCAGGAAGGTGATCTTCTGGCCGTCCTTTTCCACCTGATAGGCGCCGATATGCTGGGTGATACCGCCGGCTTCGCCGGAGACCACATTGGCGTTGCGGATCGCATCGAGCAGCGACGTCTTGCCGTGATCGACATGGCCCATGATGGTGACGACCGGCGGACGCGGCTTCATGTCCTCGGGCTTGTCGTCAATGCCGAACAGGCCCTCCTCGACATCGGATTCCGACACGCGCCGCACCGTGTGGCCGAATTCCTCGGCGATCAGTTCGGCGGTGTCCGCATCGATCAGGTCGCCGGGCTTCATCATCTGGCCCTGCTTCATCATGAACTTGACGACATCGACCGCACGTTCGGTCATGCGCTGCGCCAGTTCCTGGATGGTGATCGTCTCGGGCAGGCGCACCTCGCGCGAAATCTTCTCGCGCGGTTCGGACATGCCCATCTGGGCACGCTTGATCTTCTCCTGACGGCGGCGCATGGCCGACAGCGAGCGCGAACGGCCCTCGCCGTCGCCGGTCACGTTGGCGAGCGTCAGCTTGCCGCGGCGGCGATTGTCGTCACGGCCGCGCGACGGCTTGGGCGCGGCATCGGTCTTGGCCGGCCGCTTGGCGGCGGCGCCGCGGCGGGCATCGCCATCGTCGGTACGGCCCGGCGCGGCCTTTTCGGCCGGTGCGCGGCGCGCGCCTTCCTGTTCGGCCTTCTGGGCGGCCTGCGCCTTGGCTTCGGCCTCGGCCGCCAGACGCGCCTGTTCGGCCTGCTCGGCTTCCTCGCGCTCGGCCATCTCGCGCTCGCGGCGCGCTTCATCTTCCTTGCGCCGCTGCTCGTCGGCCTGGAACTTCTCGCGGTCGTCAGCCTCGCGCGCCTTTGCTTCCTCGAGCGCGCGGCGGCGCGCCTCGATCTCGCTCTGCGACAGTTCCTTGAGCACCGCGCCGCTGCGGTCGGCGGCCCCGGCATCCTGCGCGGGCGCGGGGGCCGGCGTCGGCGCTTCGGCAGCGGGCTTCGCGCGCGGCTTCAGGCCGCCCGCAAGCGATCCACCTGCCGGCTTGTCGCCCGGCTTGGTGAACTTGCGCTTGCGCGTTTCGACGACGACGGTGTTGGTGCGCCCGCCGCCCATCTTCTGGCGAACGGTGCCCGTGCCGCTATCGCGCCTCATCGAGAGCGTGCGGCCAGCCGTCTTCTTGTCGTCCGAACTTGTATCACTCATTCCTGATCCGTTTCCTTCGCGGTCACATGCCCGCCGGCCGTTCCGGCCAAAAGACCGGCGCCTGCGTCCGGCGAAGCCGGTCGCATATCTGGCCCAGTCCTGTAGTCGCGCAGCGCTTCAAGCCGCCGCAATGCGGCATGGCCACCCCTGCCGTCAAGCACGGCTGCATGTATTACATTACCGCCCCCGAATGCCAAACCCATTTGTTCGTCATCAAGGAGCATGAAAACCGGCACGTCCGGGCCGCCCAGATGCACCGTGGCGCGGCGCGCCTGGTCGAGCTTGCGGATGCCGTCGGGCGCCGCATGCAGGGCATGCAGCAATGCGGTGGCACGGCCCGCGCGCACGGCCTTGTCGACCTGCATGGCGCCCGAAACGAGCGCGCCCGCCTTGCGCGCCATCGACAGTGCACCGGTTGCCTGCCTGACCAGCAGACGGTCGACCAGAGCGCCCAGATCGTCTGGCACGTCTACCTTGCGGCGCAGCGCCCGGGCGAACAGCTTTTTGGACACGGCCTTGTCGACCATCGCCCGCCGGGCGGTCACCCAGCAGCCGCGGCCCGGCAGGGTGCGCTTGAGATCGGGCACGACCATGCCGTCGGGCCCGGCAACGAAGCGGATCAGCCCGTCAGCGTCGGCGCTTTCGCCGGTCACGATGCAACGGCGTTCGTTCATCGCGATGTCCGCTTCGTTCAAGGTCATGCCGGGGTGCCATCCTCGTCACGCCGGCGTTACGCCGGAGCTCCCGCGGGGGCATCGGCGTCGGCGGCAACGGCTTCAGCCCCTTCGGCCAGTTCCGCGCCTTCCTCTTCATAATCGGCGGCAAGGTCTTCTTCGGTGATCCAGCCAACGGTCAGACGCGCGGAAAGGACCATTTCCTCAGCTTCGGCACGCGTGGTGCCAAACGGCGTGAAGATGCCGTCGTGGATCTTGGTTTCGCCCTCGACGCGCTCGCGCCAGCCGACAAGATCGTCGACCGCGCATCCGGCAAAATCTTCCATTGTCTTCACACCGTCCTCGCCGAGCGCGACCATCATTGCGGTGGTCACACCGGGGATTTCGCGGATTTCGTCGACGACGCCCAGTTCGATGCGCTTGGCGTCGTTCTCGGCCTCGATGCGTTCGAGATATTCGCGTGCGCGCGTCTGGATCTCGGCGGCGGTGTCCTCGTCAAAGCCCTCGATCGACGAGACTTCCTCGGCGTCGACATAAGCCACTTCCTCGATTGACGAGAAGCCCTCCGACGCCAGCACCTGGCCGACCATCTCATCGACGTCGAGCGCTTCCATGAAGAGTTGCGTGCGCTCGGTGAATTCCTTCTGGCGGCGCGCGGACTCCTCGTCCTCGGTCAGGATGTCGATGTCCCAGCCGGTCAGTTGCGAGGCAAGGCGTACATTCTGGCCACGGCGGCCGATGGCGAGCGAAAGCTGCTCGTCGGGCACCACCACCTCGATGCGCTCGGCATCCTCGTCGAGCACAACCTTGGCGACTTCGGCCGGCTGCAGCGCGTTGACGATGAAGGAGGCCGCATCGGGCTGCCAGGGAATGATGTCGATCTTTTCGCCCTGCAACTCGCCGACGACCGCCTGGACGCGGCTGCCGCGCATGCCGACACAGGCGCCAACAGGGTCGATGGCGCTGTCGCGCGAGATGACGGCGATCTTGGCGCGCGAACCGGGGTCGCGGGCGACCGACTTGATCTCGATGATGCCGTCATAGATTTCCGGCACTTCCATCTGGAACAGCTTGGCCATGAATTGCGGGTGCGTCCGCGACAGGAAGATCTGGGGCCCGCGCTGCTCGCGGCGCACGTCATAGATGAAAGCGCGGACGCGGTCGCCATAGCGGTACATTTCGCGCGGGATCAGTTCGTCGCGGCGGATGATACCCTCGCCGCGTCCGAGGTCCACGACCACGTTGCCATATTCGACGCGCTTGACCGTTCCGTTGACGATCTCGCCGACGCGGTCCTTGAACTCTTCATACTGCTTGTCGCGCTCGGCCTCGCGCACCTTCTGGACGATGACCTGCTTGGCCGACTGGGCGGCGATGCGGCCGAAATCGAGCGGCGGCAGCGGCTCGGCGATGAAATCGCCGATCTGGGCGTCCGGGTTCTTGGCGCGCGCATCTTCGAACGCGATCTGGTTGTCGGTGTTTTCGAGTTCCTCGACCACTTCCATCAGCCGCTGCAGCTTGATCTCGCCGGTCTTGGCGTTGATGTCGGCACGCACATTGGTCTCCTGACCGTAGCGCGATTTCGCCGCCTTCTGGATCGCGTCGGCCATCGCGCCGATCACGATCTCCTTGTCGATCAGCTTCTCGCGCGCGACCGCATCGGCGATCTGCAGGAGTTCGAGCTTGTTTGCACTGACTGCCATCTTGGTCTCCCTCAGGGCGTTTCGGCATCCGGCGCGTCGCCGGAAAAATCGTCATGTTCGGTTTCAAGTCCGCGTGTGGCGCGGGCGGCCTTGTCGGCCGTCAGCGACGCGCGGATCAATTCGTCGGTCAGGATCAGCCGCGCATCGGCGATCGCCGAAAACGGGATCACATTGGTGTTCTCGTCGCCCATGGACGGCTGGTCGCGGAACAGCGTGACCATATCGGTATCGACATCGGTGATGGTGCCGCGGAAGCGCTTGCGGCCGTTGACCAGGACCGATGTCTCGAGCTTGGCCACATGACCGCGCCATTTGGCGAAATCGGTCTTGCGCACAAGCGGCCGGTCGATGCCCGGCGAGGACACTTCCAGATGATAGGCGCGGTCGATAGGGTCTTCAACATCGAGGATCGGCGAGACCATCCGGCTCAGCGTCTCGCAATCCTCGACGGTCATCGTTCCGTCGGCGCGCTCGGCCATCACCTGCAAGGTCGCGCCGTTCTGACCGGACAGGCGCACACGCACCAGCCGGAAGCCTTCGGAATTGAGCACAGGCTCGATCAGCATGGCGACACGGGCATCGATCCCGGTCTCGGTGACCAGGCGCGGTTCGTCTTCGGTTATGGGCGCGAATTCGCGTTCGTTCGTCGTCAATTCCGTCTCGAATATAAAAAAGAGCGGGTCCGGCGGGCCCACTCTTCGTCTACGACCAAGATTTGATTGTCATATACGCCCGCCGACAGCCGGTTGCAAGGGGCGACGGTCGTCCAGGGCCGGCCCGAGGGCTCGCACTTCGTTAACCATCGCCGTTTACCATAGCGCGCAGATACTCTTTGTACTGCGTGGTGTCTCCGATGGCCGCATCCTTGCTGCGTCGCTTTCTGCCCTCCTTTTCCCTGCTGATCGCCGTGGCCGCTCTTGGCGGGTGCGCATCGCTCGCGCCATCGGCCGATCGCGACGCTGAAACCACGCCACAAGCGGTGGCCTTCGCACCCAGCGCGTCGGACCGGTCAAGCCTGCGTGAAACCGCCGGCAGCCTGCGCCGCACAGCGCTGACCGGCCGCGTCATGCGGGTCGACACGATCGACGACATCCGGCTCGGTCCGAAAGAAGTGATCCTCACCTTCGATGACGGGCCCGCGGGCCAGAACACGCGGCGCATTCTCGATGCGCTCGATGCCAAGGGCATCAAGGCGACCTTCTTCATGGTCGGCGAGATGGCGCGCAACAACCCGGCGCTTGCCCGAAACGTGATCGCGCGCGGACACACGGTCGGCAGCCACACCCATCGCCATCCCAATCTTGCGGCGATGAGCCATGCCGACGCGGTCGCCGAAATCGCACGCGGCGAACGGGCGCTGCGCGAGGCCGGCATCCCCGATCTGCCCTTCTTCCGCTTCCCCTATCTCGCCGACACGCCGGCGCTTCGCGGCCATCTCGCCGCCCGCGGCATCGTCGTGGTCGATGTGGATATCGACTCCAAGGACTATTTCCGCATCAGCCCGGTGCGCGTCGCCACGCGCACGATGCGGGACCTGCGCCGGCGCGGCTCGGGCATCATCCTGTTTCACGATCTGCATGCGCGCACGGCATCGATGCTGCCGACCTTCCTCAACATGCTCGAGCGCGAGGGCTACAAGGTGGTCGCCCTGCAACCGGCGCGCGGAAACCCGGCGCTGGTCGCCTCGGCGCGCTGACGAAATCGGAACAGGCTACGATCTGGCGAAGGTCAGGTAGACCGGCGTGCGGCCCTCGCGCAGGGCCTTGGCCTCGTAGCGCGTACCCGGCCAGTGCGGATAGGGATTGCGCCAGTCGGCGGCGCGGCGGGCGGTCCATGCGAAATCCGGATGCCGGTCGATGTGCTGCAGCGTCCAGTTGACATAGCTGTCAATGTCGGAAGCGAAACGGAACAGGCCACCGGGCTTCATCACCCGGGCGAACCGGTCCAGATTGCGGTCGCTGACGAACCGGCGCTTGAAGTGTTTCGGTTTCGGCCATGGATCGGGATAGAGCAGGTCGATCTGGTCGATCGAGGCGTCCGGCAGCCAGTCAAGCAGTTGCGTGGCATCGTCGTCGTAAAGCCGGATGTTGCCGGCCGGATGCACATCCAGCGCCGTGACCAACTTGGCCATCGAATTGACGAAGGGCTCGACGCCGACAAAGCCCACCTCGGGCCGACGCCGGGCATGGGACAACAGGTGCTCGCCGCCGCCAAAGCCGATTTCAAGGACGATGGTCTCCGGCGTGTGTGGAAACAGCGTTGCCGGGCTGGCCGGCGCCGGCGCTTCCAGATCGATCAAAAGATCGGGCAGCAGGCACCGCATCGCCTCGGCCTGCCGGCCGCGCAACGTCTTGCCGCGCCGCCGGCCATAAAAGGCCTCGGTGGCGCGCGTCGGATGATCGGCAGCCATGACGGTCGGCGGGTCAGGCGGCCTGCTTGACCGCCTGCTTGAGCGCCTTGACCAGATCGACCTTTTCCCAGGAGAAGGAGCCGTCACGGCCGGGCTTGCGGCCGAAATGGCCGTAGGCGGCGGTCTTGGCGTAGATCGGCCGGTTCAGATTGAGGTGCCTGCGGATGCCCGACGGCGACAGGTCGATGACATCGCGGATGGCGTCCTCGATCGCCGCATCGGCGACCGTGCCCGTGCCATGCGTGTCGACATAGACCGACAGGGGCTGGGCAACGCCGATCGCATAGGAAAGCTGGATCGTGCAGCGGTCGGCCAGCTTGGCCGCCACGACGTTCTTGGCCAGATAGCGCGATACATAGGCGGCCGAGCGGTCGACCTTGGTCGTGTCCTTGCCGGAGAAAGCGCCGCCGCCATGGGGCGAGGCGCCGCCATAGGTGTCGACGATGATCTTGCGGCCGGTCAGGCCGGCATCGCCATCGGGACCGCCAATGACGAACTTGCCCGTGGGGTTGATGTACCAGTTGCAGTCGTCGGCGATCGGCAGGTCGCCCAGCGCCTGGCGGATATAGGGCTCGACGACCGAACGAACCTTCCTGGAATCCCAGCTGTCGTCGAGATGCTGCGTCGACAGGACGATGCTGGTCACCTCGGACGGCATGCCGTCGCGGTAACGCACCGTGACCTGCGACTTGGCGTCCGGGCCGAGCCGGGCGGCCTCGCCCTCGCCGCTCTTGCGCGCGTCGGCGAGAAGCTCGAGAATCTTGTGCGAATAATAGATCGGCGCCGGCATAAGTTCGGGCGTTTCGCGGCAGGCATAGCCGAACATGATGCCCTGGTCGCCGGCGCCCTCGGCGCCCTGCGCATCCGATGCACTGTCGACACCCTGCGCGATGTGCGCCGACTGGGCGTGCAGCAGCACGTCGATGCGGCATGTCTTCCAGTGGAACCCGTCCTGCTCATAACCGATGTCGCGGATGGCGCGGCGCGCCGCTGACCGAAAGCGGCCGGGCGCAATGACGGGTTCGCCCGCATCGTCCGTGACCACATTGCCGGCCTTGTCCTTCTTGAAGAACGTATCCGGGACACGCACTTCGCCGGCGATGACCACGCGGTTGGTCGTCGTCAGCGTTTCGCAGGCAACACGAACCTTCCAGAGCGCGTCGTCGCCCTGCTTGCGCGCCTCGCGGTAGATCATGTCGACGATCTCGTCGGAGATGCGGTCGCAAACCTTGTCGGGGTGGCCCTCGGACACCGACTCGCTGGTGAAGAGATAATTCTGCCGTGCCATGATCTCGCCCTGCTGGCTGGATTTGGAAAGGAAGACCGCCGGGCGGTCAAACGGACGCGCTGTCGTTACGGGACGAGGCCGGCAACGTCAAGCAAAGACACATCAATAGAAAGATATAAGCATAAGTGCATATCCTGCCACGGGCTTCCGACGCCATTGACGGCCGGAACCGGCGAGGACAGCGGGCGTCAAACCCCGGCATCGTCCGGATAGTCCACCCGCAGCAGATAGAGCCCATGCGGCGGCGCCAGGGCGCCGCACTTCTGGTGGTCGCGCGCTTCGAGTGCGGCTTGCACGTCGTCTGCCGTCCAACGGCCCTCGCCGACCAGCTTGAGCGTGCCGACCAGCGAGCGGACCTGATTGTGCAGGAACGAACGCGCCGAGACATGCACGTCGATCCGCTCGCCATCGCGGGAAAAGGTGATCGCGTCGAGCGTCTTGACCGGCGATTTCGACTGGCACTGGGCGGCGCGGAAGGTCGTGAAATCGTGGGTGCCGATCAGGATCTTCGCAGCGGCATTCATCGCATCGACGTCGAGAGGCCGCTTGCACCACCAGGCCCGGCGATGGTCGAAGGTCAGCGGCGCCGGCCGGTTGTGGATGCGGTACAGATAGTGCCGTGCTTGCGCCGAAAAGCGGGCATGGAACGTGTCCGGCACCTTTTCTGCATCCACGACGCAGATGCGTTCCTCGTCGAGCACAAGATAGGCGTTGATCGCCTCGCGCACCCGGACCGGATCCCAATCGCGTTCCAGATCCACATGGGCCGTCTGGGCGATGGCGTGAACGCCGGTGTCGGTGCGGCCGGCCACCTGCAGCGTCACCTTCTGCTTGGAGAACTCCAAGACCGCCTTTTCCACAGCTTCCTGAACCGCGTGACCGTTGGTCTGCCGCTGCCAGCCGACATAGGGCGTGCCGTCATATTCGATTGTCAGGCGGTAACGGGGCATGGTCGTCCGGTGCCGGGAACGGGCGGCTGCTTAAGCCCGGAGGCTGGCCATGTCCAGCCGTCACGACACGGGCCGATTGACGCCGGAGGCGAAAACTCCGATGAGGCGGAACCATGAACGATGCCGCCTCGTCATCGCCGGAACCCCGTTCCACGGACACCGATGCGCCGCTGGCGTACTGGACACGACCGATCGTTGTCGCCGGCTTCGTTTGCGTCCTGATGGCGATCAAGCTGGTCATGGCAGGCACGACGGAGCTGATCCGCGACGAAGCCTATTACTCGCTGTGGGCATTGCATCCGCTGCAGGCGAGCTATTTCGACCACCCGCCTGCGGTCGCCTGGTTCATCAAGGCCGGCTATGCGCTGCTGGGCCCGAGCGAGTTGGCGGCACGGCTCCCTGCGGTCCTGTCGGTGGGGCTGGTGTCGCTGGCCGTCTTCCGGACTGCCATGCTGGTTTTCGGCGATCGCCGCATCGCGGCCTATTCGGTCTACGCTTTCAATCTGACGCCCGGCGCCATGCTCGGCCTTCTGGTGATCACGCCCGATGCGCCGTCCATGCTGTTCTGGATGCTGTCGATCTGGTCGGCTGCGGAACTTCTGCGCTCAAACGACGGACGATGGTGGCTCGTCTTCGGCCTGTTTGCCGGCCTGGGGCTCGCAGCAAAATATACGGGCCTCTTCCTGGGTGCCGGCGTGGTGCTCTGGCTGCTTTTCGACCGGCGCAACCGGCACTGGTTCACCTCGCCCTGGCTTTATGCCGGCGGCGCCGTCGCTCTGGCGATTTTCGCGCCGGTTATCGCATGGAACCTCAACAACAGCCTTTCATCCTTTGAATTCCAGTTCGGTCGCTCCGCGCGCGGACTGCAATGGTTCGACTGGACCGATACGAAGCATCTGCCGGAATTCCTGGCGGGCCAGATCGCGCTCCTCCTGCCGGGCCTGTTCATCATGGGCGCCGCAGCCCACTGGCGGTTTGCGCGGCATCGTTCCGAACGCGGCAATCGCGGCTTTGCCCTGCTGATCTGGACCGGCATTCCGGCGCTTGTCTATTTCATCACCTTCAGTCTCCACTCGGTTACCCAAGGCAACTGGACGTGGCCGCTTTACGCGCAGTGGTCGATCATCGGCGCCTGGGCCATTTACGCGTGGAAGCCGGAATGGGCGTGGCTGCGAACCATTCAGCGCTGGACAAGGCGCGCGCAGGTTCCTGTCGGCGCACTGGTTGCTGCGGTGATCTTCGCGCAGGCGCAGTTCCAGCCTGTCCGGCTGCCGTTCGCCGACCAGACGCTCACAATGCACGGATGGACCGAGGTCGCATCGAACATCGAAACCGAGCGCCGCCGTGCCGGTATCGGTACGATTCTCGCCCGCGGATATGGGCTTTACGGATACCTCGAGACGTATGGCCGTTTCGCCGGGCACGGCTACCGCGTCCTGCCGCTGGACGAATTCCACCGCTACGGGTTCGTCGACTTGCCGGCCAGCGACGACGCGGTCGACTGGCCCGTGCTTGTCGCCGTTCACGTCAGCGGCACCGAGCCTCCGACCGGACCGCCGGCGGCCATCGCCAATGCCAATCCGCCGGCCCAATGGTTCACGCGGATCGTACGGCCGGCCGCCGACGGCGCCCCCGCCAGCGCCATCGATCTCTACCGGCTGGAACGGCCGGAGACGCCGCTGTTCGGGTCCGACTAGCGAATGTCGCCTGTTGCCAGCGGATTGCCGCGCAGGAACGTTTCGGCGTCGAGCGGCCTGCCGCCCGCTTTCTGCAGACGTGTCAGCCGCACGGCACCGGTGCCGCACGCCACGGTGATCGGCGCGCCGACTATCGGCGCACCCGGCTTGCCCGATCCCGGCGCCTGGGTCGAGGCCAGCAGCTTCACCCGCTCCCATTTGCCGCCAAAGCGCATTTCGCACCAGGCACCGGGAAAGGGCGACAGGCCGCGAATGTGATTGTGGATGTCGGCGCCATCTCCCGCCCAATCGACGCGCGTTTCGTCCTTGGCGATCTTGGCGGCGTAGGTGACGCCGTCGTCCGGCTGGGGCACGAGTTCCAGAACACCCTGCTCGAGGGCGGCCATGGCGCGTACCATCAGGCTCGCGCCGGTCCGCGAGAGGGCGTCGTGCAGTTCCCCGGCGGTCATGTCGGGGCCGATGGCGACCTTTTCCGTCATGGCGACCGGGCCGGTGTCCAGCCCCTCGTCCATCTTCATGATCATCATGCCGGTTTCCGTATCGCCGGCCATGATGGCCCGCTGGATCGGGGCGGCACCGCGCCAGCGCGGCAGAAGCGATGCGTGGCCGTTGAAGCAGCCAAGGCGCGTGCCTTCCAGGATGGGCTTGGGCAGAAGAAGGCCATAGGCGACGACGACCGCCACATCGGCGCCAAGCGCGGAAAAGGCCGCCTGCTCATCGGCGGCCTTCAGCGTTTTGGGGGTGCGCACTTCGATGCCGAGCGCTTCGGCCGCCTCGTGGACCGGCGATTTTCTGAGGCTCAGCCCCCGCCGGCCGGCCGGCCTCGGCGGCTGGGTGTAGCAGGCGACGATGTCATGGCCGGCGGCGTGCAGCGCGCGGAGTGTCGGCACGGAAAAGTCCGGCGTGCCCATGAAGATGATGCGCATGATCCTGCGGTTCCGGAAACGCTAGGCCATCACGGGGCCGTCGCCGCGCTGTCTGGCGAGCTTGCGGAACTTCTTGAAGACCATGTCGCGCTTGAGCTTGGAGATGTGATCGACGAACAGGACACCGTCGAGATGGTCGATCTCGTGTTGCAGGCATGTGGCCAGAAGCCCGTCGGCCTCGAGCGTCTGATCGGCGCCGTCGCGGTCGACATAGCTGACGGTGATCGCCGCCGGCCGCTCCACATCGGCGTAATAGTCCGGGATCGACAGGCAGCCTTCCTCGTAAAGGCTGCGCTCGTCCGAGCGGGCGACAATGGTCGGGTTGATCAGGACGCGCGGGTCCCTGCCATCTTCCTCCTTGGCGACATCGGCGACAAGCATGCGGACCGGCTCGCCGACCTGGATCGCCGCAAGGCCGATGCCCGGCGCGTCATACATCGTCTCCAGCATGTCGTCGGCGAACGCGCGCACAGCATCGTCGACGCGTTCGAGCGGTTTGGATTTCTCGCGCAGGATCGGGTCGGGAATGAGAACGATCGGTTTGATGGCCATGACGCCTTCCAGTTAGGAAAGACCGCACGATGCGTCAATCGGCATGGCGACCGCGAATCGTCTATGCTGGGTTCATGGAACCCGCATTCAGCCTCGATCAAACCGCCTTCATGTTCGCCGGACGGGCTGTCTCGATCGGCGAGAGCTTGGCGGCCGGCGCGCTGATCCTGGCAGCGCTTGTGCTGCTTGCATTGCTGCTGGTCTGGCGCAACGGCATTGCCGGGCGGCGCGATCTTCGGCAGGCGCATGAGCGGGCCGAGCGCGCCGAAGCGCGGGTCGACGACATTCTGAAGGCCCAGGCCGACATGCAGGGCCGGCTGGCGGCGATGACCGACATGTTCGGCGCGCGCCACACGGAGATGAGCACGACGCTGTCGCAGCGGCTCGATGCGATGACCTCGCGCATCGGCCAGTCGATCAACGAACAGCAGAAGTCGGCGCATGCCAATCTGAGCAAGCTGCACGAACGCCTCGCAGTCATCGACACGGCGCAGAACAACATCCAGCAGCTCGCCGGCCAGGTGGTCGAACTGCAATCGATCCTGTCCAACAAGCAGACGCGCGGCGCCTTCGGCCAGAGCCGGATGGAAGCGATCATCGAAGACGGGCTGCCAATGGGCGCCTTTGCGTTCCAGACGACGCTGTCGAACGGATCGCGGCCCGATTGTGTGATTTCCATGCCCAACGGTGCGCCGGATCTGGTGATCGACGCAAAATTCCCGCTCGAAGCCTGGAATGCGGTGCGCGAGGCCAAGAACGAGGCGGACGCAACGGCGGCCGCCAAGCGGTTCCGCGCCGACATGGACGTGCACATCAAGGCGATCGCCGACAAATATCTGATCGCCGGGGAAACTCAGGACACCGCGTTCCTGTTCGTGCCCTCCGAGAGCATCTTCGCCGACATTCACGAACACCATGAGGCGATCGTGCAGAAGGCGCATCGCGCCCGCATCGTGATCGTCTCGCCGTCGCTCCTGATGCTGTCGATCCAGGTGATCCAGGCGCTGCTGAAAGACGCCCGCATGCGCGAGCAGGCGCATCTGATCCAGGGCGAAGTGATGCGCCTGATGGAGGATCTGGGGCGACTCGACGAACGGGTGCGCAAGCTGCAAACCCATTTCGGGCAGACGGCCAAGGATGTTGACGACATCCTGATCACGACGGGCAAGCTGACCAAGCGCGGCCAGAAGATCGAAGGGCTGGAGTTCGACGAGCGGCCGACCAAGGAGGACGCGGCGGAACCGGGCGCCGAAAGCAAGACCGGCCATCTGCGCCTGCGGGTCGTCGATGGCGATCCCGACTGATCAGCGCTCGGTCGGCGGATCGAGCACGACGGCGGGCATGGCCGCGGCGGCCGCGGTGCGCAACCGCGCCATGTCCGCGTCGCTCGTGGCGGCGTTGGTGATCAGCGGCAGGCCGGGCCGCTCCGCCGTCCATCCGATGACGTGCACCTTTTGCGCGGCGGGCTCATGGTCTTTGGCGATCTGCCAGGTCACGCAGTCGATTGCGGCGCAGGCCGCTTCACCGTCCGCGACGGCGCGGATCGAGGCCCGGTGCGATCCGGTCCAAAGGGTCGGTTCGGGGAACAGCCGTCCGGCGCGCGCCATATCCCGTCGCAGCGCGACAAAGCCCGACATTGATTCCGGTGCGTTCGCGGCCAGAGGACCTTCCAGCGATGTGGGCAGGATCGACCCGGCATTGGCGGGTGGCGCCGCATCGTCTCCCCTCCCCCGCGCGACGATCACGCTGCGATAGGTGCCGTGGCCGCAGCCCGGCGCGTCATGGATCGGTGTCGCGACATAGCGCACGCGGCCCCGGAGCACGGTTTCGAGCGGATAGGAGCAGGTCTCGCCGACAAGGAGGTCCGGGCTCAGCCATGCCCCTTCGAGATCGCCGGCGCGGGTCAGCGCGTCGGGTGCATCGAAGCCTTCATCCCTGAGCGCGTCGCGCAGACGGGTCCAGAGAGCGTCGGTCTCGGCCCGGCGCTCGGGCCAGTCATACATGGGCAGACATGCGATCATGACCGGGCGGTCAGCGGTCGGGCCTTGCGGCGACCGGCATTGCATCGCGGGGACCGGCGGCAGGTGCCGCCGATGCCGGCTGGAACGCGCCGGGCGCCATGGCCGGCGCGTCGGCCCGTCGGCGCACCGGATGCACCACTGGTTCCTTGGCCGACAACGCATAGGCGCGGAAAATCTGCCAGTAATTGCGGTACACATAGGTCTTGTTGGCGGCCAGCCACTCGGCACGGCGCTCGCGATAAAGGCGCGGCAGTTCGTACCAGGGCACGGCGGGCCGCTTGTGATGGACGATGTGCAGATTGTTGTTGAGGAACAGCCAGGACAGGATTCGGCTGTCTTCGACGACGACAGTACGGCCGTCCGGCGTCTGGTCCCAGCGATGTTCGCAATAGGTCCGGATTGCGATCAGCGCCATGCCGCCATAGGCAACCGTGCCGACATAGACCAGCAGGTTGATGCCCATACCGCCCCAGACGATCGCGACGAGCGCGGCGAGCCCAAGCGCGTGGTGCGCCCAGGCGCGACGCACGCCGGGATTGCCGGCAGCGAAATTCCGCGCATCGTCGCGCCAGAAGCCGAACGTCATCAATGGCGGCCCGATCACGAGACGGCCCACGAAGGTGTTGTTGGCGGCGAGCAGCGCGCGCATCGGCCAGCCCAATGCCGCATGGTCGCCCTGGGCGCGATACCAGCTTTCGGGGTCGTCATAGGGGTCGGTCAGGTTCTCGTCACGGTGATGGCGCAGGTGCAGCGCCTTGAACCGCCGGAACGGGAATGCCACGGCCAGAGGCAGCCCAACGAGCAGTTCGTTGACGGCGGCGCTGCGGGTCGGATGGCCATGCAGCACCTCGTGCTGCAGCGAGGTATGAAAGCCGGCGGCGACCGCCATGAGCGCCAGCGCAAGGACCGGCACCACCGGAAATAGCCCAAAGCCGGCCGCCAGCCATACACCGTAGCACAGCGCCATCATGACCATTGTCGGCCACTCAATCGTTTGTTTTCTCATTATGATTCGTTTCCCCTGACACAAGGATGTCAGGAGCGGCGACGGCTGGGAACGCGGCAATGCGCACTAAAGGTTGTTTCCGGTCATCAAATTCCGCATATGTTGATAATTGTCATCAAACGTCGGAGTTGATCCGCATGGTTGCTGCGCAGGCCGACACAATCGACAAACGCGACGCGTCCCGTCTGTTCCGTAACCGGCTGGCCGGACTGCTCTTCCGTTCGGGCCTGAACCGTTCGCAGTTTGCTGCCGCGGTCGGGTTGGACCGGTCGGCCCTGTCGCAGCTCCTTTCGGGCGAAACCGCAAGGCTGCCGCGCGCCGAAACGCTGATCCGCATCGCGGCGACGCAATCGGTCAGTCTCGACTGGCTGCTGGGCCTGAGCCAGGACGAAGGCGTGTCCGCCGAGATCCGGCCGGCGCTTGAACTGGAGGAGGCGCAGGATTCGCGCAACGATGCCGCACTTGTGCAGTGGCATCAGGAGGCGGCCGGCACCAAAATCCGCTATGTGCCCGCGACCATTCCCGATTTTCTGCGGACCGAGGCGGTGATCGCGTTCGAGACGCGCGACAGCAAACCGCCCGTCGCCGTCCAGATCGATGACGCACGCGAAAGGCTGGCCTACAGCCGCAAGCCGGAGAACGACACCGAAGTGTGCATGCCGCTGCAAACATTGCAGGCGCTGGCCGAAGGCAGCGGCGCCTGGACCGATCTGGACGCACCCTTGCGGCACG
This sequence comes from Oceaniradius stylonematis, assembly GCF_965223445.1. Taxonomy (NCBI): domain Bacteria; kingdom Pseudomonadati; phylum Pseudomonadota; class Alphaproteobacteria; order Hyphomicrobiales; family Ahrensiaceae; genus Oceaniradius; species Oceaniradius stylonematis. The sequence continues at coordinate 2,575,071 of NZ_OZ244994.1, read as the reverse complement.
CGCAGATCGAACAGATCGCAGCGCTGACCGATGACCTCTATCCGGGCCTGCGGCTGTTCCTGTTCGATGCACGGCGTACCTTTTCAGCGCCTTACACCGTGTTCGGACCGATGCGCGCGGCAGTCTATATGGGCGACATGTATCTGGTCTTGAACGCCAAGGATGCCGTCGATGCGCTGACGCGCCACTTCGACCAGCTCATCCGCGCGGCGGTGGTGCGGCCGCACGAGGCCGGTTCCTTCATAGGCGATCTGACCCGGTCATGATCGGTGCGACGGTGACATGGGCATCGACCCGGCCGGCGCTGATCAGGTTTTGCGAATCCGGCTCGGCGCACTGGCCGCCATAGGGGCAGTCGATGCAGGCCTTGCGTCGCCGCGATGCCTTGCGCATCGCCTGCATCGCAAGCGCGATGATGCCCGCCCGCCGCCCGTGCGCGCGGGTGTGTTCCCGCTGCATCCCGCACAATGCGCGAAAGCAAATCTGGTTGTCGGCCTGGACAAGACGGTCGTGCATGGGCGGAAGTCTGGCCGCTTTCGCGTTGGCTGACGTTGATCGGTGTCAACCAAGACTTACACATCATGCTCCGGCGCGCGAGTCCTTTCTCCGATGGCGGCCTTGTTCGATCGGCGTCGGCGATCGGCGTCAGGCATCCTCGTCGGCCAGCGACTTGACCAGGTCGATGATGCGCCGGCGCACCTTGGGATCGGCGATCTTGACGAAGGCGCGGTTGAGCTGAAGGCCCTCCGAACTCGACAGGAAGCTGACCACATAGGTGGACGAATTCTCTTCGAGGCCCGACGGGGCCGATGCTGCGCTGCCGTCCGGCGCGTCCTCGAAAAAGAACGACACGGGCACGTTGAGGATCGATGCGATGTTCTGCAGCCGGCTGGCGCCGACACGGTTGGTGCCCTTTTCGTACTTCTGCACCTGCTGGAACGTGATCCCCAGGCTCTCGCCGAGCTTCTCCTGGCTCATTCCGAGCATGGTCCGTCGCAGGCGGATGCGGCTGCCGACATGGATATCGATGGGATTGGGCTGTTTCTTCTTCTTGTCGTTCATTCTGTGTCCCCGCCGCCCGGACGGCGGCCATTGCTCAAATCAGGACCAGAAGCCGTCCTTGCGCGTCCCCCAACGCGGTCCCCAAGTGCGGCGCGCTACCTATGAGCCCCGACGAAGGCCCCTGTCAACAAAGTGCGGCCTAATTCCCGCCGAAAGCGCGCAACCTGATGCGCGCTGTGATCGCTATAGCCGAAAGTATGGAAAGGAACAACCAGAAGTTGATCTCTCGTTGCCGCTCGGGGAACAAGGGTTGTGCGGCGTCCGGCAGCAGTGCATCGGCCACCGCGCGCACATCGTGGCCGATCCGGGCAACGATACGGCCCTGCGGATCGACGACAGCCGAGATGCCGTTGTTGGCCACACGGATGATCGGCAGGCCGGTCTCGACGGCGCGCAACCGTGTCTGGTGCAGATGCTGCCACGGCCCCGGCGTCCGGCCGAACCAGGCATCGTTGGTGACATTGACGATGGCGTCGACCCGCTGGCCGGAGGGCGGCACGGCCAGTTTCGGAAAGATCGACTCGTAGCAGACGAGCGGCAACACCGTCAGACCGCCCTGGAGCGTGATTGTCGTTCGGGCGGGCGCAGCCGAATAGCCGCGGTCGGCGGCGGCGACGGCGCGCAGACCGATGGCAGACAGCAGATCGGCAAACGGAAGATACTCGCCGAACGGGACGAGATGCACCTTGTCGGCGGCGCCGGCGATCACGCCGCCGGTCGTCACCGCCATCACCGAATTGTAGTAGCGGCCAGTCACCGAGCCGGCTTGCTCTCCCGGCTCCTCGCGCACCGCGCCGGCGAGCAGCATCTGTTCCGGCAACAGTGTCTCGCCGATCGAGGCGAGCGCTGCGGCATCGCGGGTCAATAGGTAGGGCACGGACGTTTCGGGCCACACCACGATGTCGGGAGCACGCCCCGACGCCGGGCCCTGCGCCTCGGCCTGATCCCCGACCGCCGGCGCCTCGTCAGGGGCCGCGTCCAGCGCGGTCAGGTCGAGCAACGTTTGGAACGTGGCCGCCCGCGCCTCCCGGTCCATCTTCTGTTCCTGGGCAATCGCCGGCTGAACGAGGCGGATGACGGGCGCATCGTCGCGCGCGACCGCCAAATCGCCTGCCTGTGCAAGACGCCAGATACCGAAGCCGGCATGGGCGCCGACCAGCACAACGCACAGCGCCACCGCCGTGATCGCCGCGCCGCGCCGCGCAGCCAGTTGCGCGGGAAGCGCAAAGACCAGCACCGCAAACGCGCTCACGGCGAAAATGCCGCCGATCGCCGCCGATTGCATCAGGACCGGCGATGGCATCAGCGCATAGCCGATGGCGTTCCAGGGAAAGCCGGTCAGGATGAAGGAGCGGGCCCATTCGGCAAGGCCGAAGGCGGCGGCCAGCGCGGCGATCCGGCCGACGCCGTCGGACCAGGCGAGCCGCGCGAGCGCGCAGGCCGCGCCGTAGAAGACAGCCAGAACAGCCGGCAGGCCGAGCACGGCCAGGGGGATCGCCCAGGCGAATTCCGGCGCCTCGACGAGCAGCGCATTGGCAAGCCACCAGATGCCGGCGGCGAAATAGCCAAGGCCAAACAGCCAGCCGATCCGGAATGCCGCGCGCAGCGCCCCAGACGCCTTTCCCGGCGTCGTGCCAACCGCGCCGTCCAGAAGCCAAACGAGGAGCGGAAAGGTGACAAAGCCGATGGCAAACAGATGGAAGGGCGCCTGCGTCAGCGCGGTCAGCGCACCGAGCGCGACCGACAAAGCCGCACGGCGCCAGCCGGACAAGAGCAGGATGCGCTGGGCGAAATGTTCCATGGAGCCCCGGGCCGAATCACGTCGCCCAAAGCCTTATCAGGCTTGCCGGGCCGGCGCGACGCCGGCGCATCGGGTCAGACGTTGACGGGTTCGGCTTCCGGCGTGCCGGGCTGTACGGGCCCGGGCGCGGGAAGACGGGGCGGCGCGCTCGAAGCTTCGCGGCGCCCGGCGCCGCGGCGCTGGTGCTGGCGCAGACGAACAACGCGCACGCGGCGGATGCGTCGCGGATCGGCGTCCAGCACTTCCATCTCGTAACCGGCGAACGCCGGGATCACCTCGCCGCGCACCGGCACATGGCCGAGCAGCGAAAAGATCAGGCCGCCAATGGTGTCGACATCGCCCTCTTCGCGGCGCGCGGCCTCGACGAAGGCGGGGCCGAGTTCGCGGGCGGCTTCCTCCAGTTCCAGACGGGCATCGACGATGACGGTGTTCTCGTCCACTCGCTCGATCTGCACCTCGACCTCGTCGTGCTCGTCCTCGATATCGCCGACGACCATTTCGACAATGTCCTCGAGCGAGACGAGACCGTCCGTGCCGCCATATTCGTCGATCACGAGCGCCATCTGGATTCGCTGCGTCTGCATGCGGCCCATCAGGTCCGAGGCCAGCATGGAGGGCGGCACGAACAACACGTCGCGCATCAGCTTGAGATCGCCGATGGTGCGGGAAAAATCGATCTTGGAGAAGTCGAGCGCGGTCTTGGCCGCGCCGTTGGCACGACCGTTCGGCGCGCTCTTGGCGGCCGCCGCTCCGGTTGGCTCGTTCTTCGGGCGGCGCGTCCGGCGGCGGCCGGTGCGCGTCAGATAGGCGACCACGTCGCGGATGTGGACCATGCCGCGCGGATCGTCGAGCGTTTCATTGTAGACCGGCATGCGGCTGTGGCCGGATGTCTCAAAGAGCTTGAGGAGATCGCCCAGCGACGTCGACAGGTCCACCGCCTCGATGTCGCCGCGCGGCACCATCACGTCGACGACGCGCACTTCGCGCAGCCGCAATATGTTGTTCAGCATGGCGCGTTCGTCGGCGGAGATCGTCTGGTCGCCCGCGGCGCTGGAGGCGGCGAGCGCGTCCTGCAAATTCTCGCGGACGGTCACACTGTCCTGCGGCCGGAACAGATAGGCCAGGCGCTGAAAGAAGCCGGGCGGCTTTCTCGGGGGGATTATAGCGGGTAAGCCCGGACTCGAAGGTTCGGGCTCCGGTTCGGGCGGCGCTTCCTGCACCTTTGCGTCAGCTTGTCGGTCTTCCATCGTCTTTCATGTCGTCCGATATCGGCGTGTAGGGATCGTCGATCCCGAGATCGGCCAATATTGCACGTTCGAGGCGCTCCATTTCGTCGGCGTCGTCGTCCAGTTCGTGATCATAGCCCAAAAGATGCAAGAAGCCATGAACAATCAGGTGGGTGAAATGGGCATCGATGTTCTTGCCGTCAATGGCTGCCTCGCGCTCGATCGTCTCGCGCGCCAGAACCACATCGCCCAGAAGCGGGCCGGGCGGATCGCCGGCGGTCATCGGATAGGCCGGAAAGGACAGCACGTTCGTTGCCTTGTCGTTGCGCCGCCATTTGGCGTTGAGCGTGCGGATCGTCGCATCGTCTGTCAGGACGACCGACAGTTCCGACGTCTCGCCTGCCAGGCCCAGAACGGTGGCCGCATGGCGAAGTGCCCGTTCGATCATCGGCCGCAATTCGTCCTCTGGCGGCCAGTTGCCGCCTTCGATCGCGATGTCGATATGCAGGTGCATGGCGCCGGTTTCAGCCGCCGTCGCGGTCATAGGCCGCAACGATGCGGGCAACCAGCGGATGGCGCACCACATCGCTGTCGCGGAAACGCACGGTAACGATGCCCTCGACGTCGCCGAGCAGGCCGAGCGCCTCGACAAGGCCCGATTTCTGGCCCGGCGGCAGGTCGACCTGGCTGGGATCGCCGGTGACGATCATGCGGGCATTCTCGCCAAGCCGCGTCAGGAACATCTTCATCTGCATCGATGTGGTGTTCTGCGCCTCGTCCAGAATCACCGCCGCATTCGACAGGGTCCGGCCGCGCATGAAGGCGAGCGGCGCGATCTCGATGACACCGGCCGCAAGCGCCCGCTCCACCTTGTCTCCGGGTATCATGTCGTAGAGCGCGTCATAGAGCGGCCGAAGGTAGGGATCGACCTTCTCCTTCATGTCACCGGGCAGAAAGCCGAGCCGCTCGCCTGCTTCGACGGCAGGCCGCGACAGGATGATCCGGTCGATCTGGCCGCGTTCGAGCAGCATGGCCGCATGGGCGACGGCCAGATAGGTCTTGCCGGTGCCGGCGGGGCCGACGCCGAAGACAAGCTCGGCCCGGTCGAGCGCCCGCATATAGGCGTCCTGATTGGGGGTGCGGGCCATGATGGTCCGCTTGCGGGTGGCGATCTGGGCGGCCGCGATGCGCCCGGCGCCGTCCATGGTTGGCAGCGACAGTTGATCGTCGGCGGCCATCGCCATGCGCAGCGCGCCCTCGACATCGGAGGCTTCCGGTTCCCTGCCGCCCTCCTCGATCCGGTCATAGAGCCAGTCGAGCGCACGGCGCGCCTGTTCGGTCGCCAGCGGATCGCCCTTGATGGTGACCTGATTGCCCCGCGCCCGCACATCGATGCCGAGCATCTGCTCGATCAGGGCGAGGTTCTGGTCGAACTGGCCGAACAACGCACGCGCATGGTGGTTGTTGTCGAAGGTCATGACAATGTGGGCGAGATCGGACGCGCCGTGAGGCGCGGTCTGCGTTTTGACACCTGTCTGCGTCGTCAAGCGCTCTGTCCGTCCTGTTGGTTCATGCCGCCCGCCTGCGGTTCGCCGCCTCCGACGAAATCAGGCTGTTGGCCGATGCCCGTTCGATTCGCACCGTGACACTGTCGCCGATCTTTCCGACAGTTTCATCACAAATGACGGGCTGAAGCCATGGCGACCGGCCGACAAGCTGGCCAGCGTCGCGGCCGGGCTTTTCGAGAAGCACCGCGATCTCCTGCCCTTCAAGGCTTTTCATGAAGGCGGCCTGCTGCTCGCCGAGCAATGCCTGCAGCCGCTGCAGGCGCTCGGACTTAGCGCTTTCCTCCACATGGCCGTCCATCGTCGCACCCGGCGTACCGGGGCGCGGCGAATATTTGAACGAGAAGGCCTGCGCATATCTCACATCGCGCACGATCCGCATCGTGTCCTCGAAATCGGCGTCGGTTTCGCCGGGAAAGCCGACGATGAAGTCGCCGGACAGGGCGATGTCGGGCCGCGCCTTGCGGATTCGATCGACCAGCCGGCGGTAATCGTCGCCGGTATGCTTGCGGTTCATTGCCTTGAGCACCCGGTCCGAACCGGCCTGCACCGGCAGGTGCAGATAGGGCATCAGCATGTCCAGATCGCGATGGGCAGCGATCAGCGCGTCATCCATGTCGCGCGGGTGGCTGGTCGTGTAACGCAGCCGCGCAAGGCCATCGATCCGCGCCAGCTCGTGCAGCAACTCGCCCAGGCCCCACTGGCGCCCGTCCTGCGCTTCCCCGTGCCAGGCGTTGACGTTCTGGCCCAGAAGCGTGATCTCGCGCACGCCGGCATCGACCAGGCGACGCGCTTCTTCGACGATCTGTGCGACCGGCCGCGAGACCTCGGCGCCGCGCGTATAGGGCACCACGCAGAAGGTGCAGAACTTGTCGCACCCCTCCTGGACGGTGAGAAATGCGGTGACGCCGCGGCTGCGGACCTGCCGCTTTTGCTGTTCTGGCAGGTGCTCGAACTTGTCCTCCACGGCGAACTCGGTCTCGACGACCTTTTCGCCGCCGCGGGCGCGCGCCACAACGTCGGGCAGGCGGTGATAGGTTGTCGGGCCGATGACGAAGTCGACCGCCGGCGCGCGCGCAACGATCTCGCGCCCCTCGGCCTGGGCGACGCAGCCGGCGACGCCGATCATCAGGTCGGCACCGGCCTTTTGCCGCCGCGCGCGCAACTGCCGCAGGCGCCCGATCTCGGAATAGACCTTCTCGGCAGCCTTCTCGCGGATATGGCAGGTGTTCAGCAGCACCATGTCCGCATCGTCCGGCGTCGAGGTCTCGACAAAACCGTCCCGCGCCAGCGCATCGGCCATGCGCTGGCTGTCATAGACGTTCATCTGGCAGCCATAGGTCTTGACGAACACCTTGCGGGTGTTGGCGGCCGGATTGTCCGATGCTGGATCAGCTTTCTTCATGCGCCGTCCTTAGCGGGTTTTGCGTGCCAGCGGAAGAAGGGCGCTGGCCCCGCACCAGCGCCGACATCATGCGCCGCACGGCGCGTTCTGTTTCCGTAGCAAGCCGTTTCCGGTTGGTGCCGGGCGTCACCGTGATCGGGTCGCCGAAACCGACATGGATGTCGATGCGGCCTTCGCGCAGAATGCGTGTCAAATGCGGGCCGATGCCGATGTCGCCGGGCCAGGCGGCCAGCGGTCGCGACTGGCGGCCCATCGGGATGCCATCGACGCCGGTGTAGGCAATCGCAACAGGCTGGACCAGCGCGTCATCTCGGCGATCGCTTTCGCCGACGCCCAGCGCGCCGAACAGGGAGGACTTGAACGGATAGACGAAGTTGCCGCACGATGTCGTGCCCTCGGCGAACAAGACGATCGTGTCGCCATCGGCAAGACGCTGCGCGATCGTTTCGGCCTGGGTGCGGGTGGTGGCACGCGCGTTGCGCGACACGAACACCGAGTCCTGGAGCCGCGCCAGAAGACCGAAGACCGGCCAGTCGCGGACATCGTCCTTGGCGATGAAGCTGACCGGCGCGACCGAACCGAGCGCGACGATATCGAGCCAGGAGGCATGGTTGGCGACCAGCAGCACGCCGTGGCCACCGGCGCGTGCCGGGGCGCCATGTATATCGATGCGAAGCCCCATCGCTCGGGCCACCCAACGGTGCCAGGTTTGCGCGGTGGTCTTGCGCAGAGGCCAGCGCCGCCACTGGGCGACAAGGTGCACGGGCAGCAGCACCGCGGTGATCGCCAATGCCAGACAGACGACGAAGACGGCACGCAGGGTCTCCATCGGATTAGCGCGCCTTGCGCGCGGCGGCCACGTCATGGCGCATGACCAGTGCGCGCGTGCGCGCCTTGGCCGCGCCGCGATAATAGTCGGGCCGGTCGCCGACGGTGGCAAAGCCGAGCTTCCGGTAGAGAGCGCCTGCGGCCACGTTCGTCTCTTCGACTTCGAGGAAGACCGAGGCGAGCCGCTCGCGATGGGCATGCGCCAAAACATGCGCCATCAGCCGCGCACCGATGCCATGGCCCTGCCAGTCCGGGCGGACGCCGATGGTGAGGATTTCCGCCTCGTCGGCAGCCGTCCGCAGCAGGACGAAGCCAATCATCGCGCCGCCGCGCGCGGCCGCCTCCCGGGCGATAAAACCGGCGGCGCTGGACGTCCCCAGAAGATCGGCGATCTCGCCGTCGGTCCAAGGGCGGGCAAACAGAGCCCGGTGGATATCGGACGCCTCGACCGCGTCGGTGCGCTGCATCGGCGCGATCGCGATGTCCGCCGCTCCCCAAAGGCCCTGCCACCACTTCATGCGGCATCTTCTCCGTCCGAACGGCGCGGCAAGGCAAACCCGGTCTGCGGCTTGGCGTCGGCCCCGCGCAGGTAAAGCGGCGAAGGGGCATGCTCAAAGAGCCTGGCCGCGCGGGCGACCGCGCCGATCGTGCCCACAGGGCGGTCGACGGTGGTCGGCAGATCCGTCTCCATTCCAGCCGCAGCATCGCCGACCAGCAATGCGCAGTCGGGGCGCAGGTGCTTGTCGGCCTCGTCTTCGGCCATGGCGCGCGCTTCGTCGAGCGCTTCGCCTGCGGCGGAAAAATGCTGCATGAAGATCTGGCCTCGACCGCCGGCGATGAGAACGGCGAACGGTCCTTCGACCCTCGTTTCATTCGTTGCCTGCACGGCCAGGCTTTCCAGCGTCGTCACGCCGGTGACCGGCAGGTTCCGCGCGACGGCGATGCCGCGTGCCGCCGCAACACCGACCCGGATGCCGGTGAACGATCCCGGCCCGATCGTCACCGTCAGCCCGGTCAGATCGCCGAATCCGGCGCCTGCTTCGTCCATGACATCGGCCACGACGCCCATCAGCCGTTCGGCGTGGCCACGGCCGATCTCCTCCTCGCGCGCGGCACGGATCGCGTCTGCCGCCGGGTCATAAAGGCAGGCCGAACAGAAACGCGCAGCGGTATCGAGAACAAGGACACTCATCGCCCTGTGCTATGTCGGCGTACCGGCAGGGGTCAAGCGCGTCGCACAGCCATCACGCCGCGCGGCTCGAGCGGCGTTTCGCCAAGCAGGGCATCGCCCTTTCCGGTCCATGGCGAAACATCGACCGGCTCCGGACCGTAATTGAACAGGTAGCGGATCGCGCCATTGTCGCGGATGCGCACATCGCGATGCAGGTCCAGAGGCGCAATCCCGGCATCGGCAAGCACACGGCGCACGACGCTGTCGGCGAGCCTGGCGTCGGGGCGACCGGCCAGATAGTGGACCCGGCCCTTTACAAGATGTGCAGGATGGCCATCGGCGCAGCGCGCTTGAACGGTCACATCGTCGCCATGGCGGACGAACTCGCGCCAGCCCTCAAACATCGTGCCATTGTCCAGTGCGACCGGCGCGAAGGGCGGACGGCTTTCGACCCGGGTGACAGTCACGCCGGTGAGCGCTCCGAACGGCCCGGGCGGCAGGTTCGGATGAATCTGGAAGTCACGCGTCTTGGATCCGGTACGCGGCCCGACGATCAGATGGGTGTCGCCGCCAGAGAGGGCATTGGCAAGCGCCGCGCTGCCCGCATAGACCGATGGCAGGACGACGAGCTTGCGCCCCTGAACCGCCTGGGGCGTCGGCGGTACCACATCGACGCTGACGCCGGCGCGCCGCAAGGCGCGGTAGAAGCGCAGCGCCATGTCGAGATGGGAAAAATCTGCGCCCTGGGGCTGGATCGCCCATGCCCATGCGCTTTCATAGTCGAAGACCAAGGCAACATCGGCGCGTTCGGGCGCGGCCACGGCGCCGAGCGCGTTCAGTTCGCCGGCCACCTTCTTGCACACATGCCAGCCCTCGTTCCTGTCGCCATTGGGCAGAAGCAGCGCCTCGTGCATCTGCTCCTGGGCGAATGACGGCTGGCGCCAGCGAAAGTACGAGACGATCTCTGCACCGGCGGCGAACGCCTCGAACGCCCAGAGACGCAGCGCGCCGGGTTCGGGTGCCGGATTGAACGGCGCCCAGTTCACCGGTCCGGGCTGCTGCTCCATCACCCACCAGCGGCCTTCGCTCTGGCCGTTTCGCACCTGGCCGCACGCCCGGTAGAGATCGTGGTGGAAGGCCTGAAGGTCCGGATCGCCGACACCGAGATAGCGCAGCTTGACCGCCTCGTCCGACGTGTCGCGATCCAGAAAGCCTAGCGGATAGGAATCCCAGGTGGCGATGTCGAGATCGGCACCAACCGCATAGTGATCGAAGGCGATCTCCGAACCCATGAAATTGTGGCTCACAGCGCGGCCCGGCGAATGGCGGCGGATGATGTCGGCCTGCAGTCTGTTGAACGCGACGACCTGGTCGGACGAATAGCGCCAGAAATCCATGACATGGGCAGGATTCGGCTCGGTCACAGTCAGGTTCGGCAGGTCGATCGCATCGAACGACGAATATTCCTTTGACCAGAAGACGTTGCCCCAGGCGCGGTTCAGCGCATCGGGCGACTGGTATTTCTGCGCCAGCCAGTTGCGAAACCCGTCAAGCGCTGCACGCGAATAGCTCATTACCGTGTCATGGCAGCCATATTCATTGTCGATCTGCCAGGCTTCGAGCGCGTCATGGGTGCCATAGCGGCGCGCCAGCGCCTCGGCGATGCGGGCGCACTCGGCCCGATAGCCCTGATGGGAGAAGCAATAGTGGCGGCGCGAGCCGAAACGGCGCGGATCGCCGCGGTCGTCCAGCGCCACCATGTCGGGCATCGTATCGACCAGCCATTTGGGCGGCGTCGCCGTGGGCGTGCCCAGAACGATGCGCAGCCCCTGCGCGCCCAGCACGTCGAACGCCTCGTCCATCCAGCCGAAATCGTAACGGCCCGGCTCGGGCTCCAGCCGCGACCAGGCGAACTCGCCGATGCGGACATGGCTGATGCCCGCTTCGGCCATCAGCGCGGCGTCGGTTTCCCAGCGCTCGCGCGGCCAGTGTTCGGGATAATAGCAGGTGCCGAGGCGCTGCTTGCGAAGAGTGGTCATGTCAGGGCATCCGGACGGATCAAAGATGCAGGGCCGGCTCAAATCGCGGTTCGATGTCCACGTCAAGCGTCACGATCAGCGTTGCACCGGCATCGGGATCGGCGGTACGGGCGGCGGCGTCCATGTTCTCCCATGCCGAGGTCACCGCAAGGCGGTTGCCGCCGACAAAGGCAGGGCAGCTCGGCTGCGTGACCGGCAGGTCGATCGTCGTGGTGCGGGTGCCGTCCGGCGCATAGCAATCGAGCGCCGACGCACCCCAACGGGCGTTCCAGATGTTGCCGCCGCCGTCACAGACCGCGCCATCGAGGCCACCCGTGCCGCCTGAATGATCGAAGAAGAGTTGGGGCTCACCGGTTGGCGCGCCGGTCGCCGGATCGGTCGCCACCCGCATCAGCTTTCCGGTCGGCGTGTCGGTGAACCAGGCCGTCGTTCCGTCGGGCGAAAAGCAGATCGCATTGGGGATGGTGATGTTGTCGAACAGCAGGTCGACCGAACCCGCGAACCAGCGATAGATGGCGCCGGAACCGGGCTCGGCGCCCTTGCCCATCGTGCCGAGCCAGAAAGCGCCGGACGGATGGATGCGCGCATCGTTGGAGCGCGTTTGCGGGTTGTCCGCCTCGATCGCGGCGCACCGCGTCAGGTCGGTGCCGTCCCACAGCAACAGGCCGGTTTCGGTGAAGATCACGTCGCGGCCGTCCGCCGCCACGCCCATGGCGCTCGCCATCTCTGGCAGGTCGAGAACGGTCTCCGTTCCCGTGGCAAAGTCGTGCGCGTATCGCTTTTTCTCCACAATATCGAACCAGAACAGCGTGTCGCGCCGGTCGCAAAAGAACGGGCCTTCGCCGAGGTGGCAGTGCGTGCGTGACAGAAAGTCGATTGCGGCCATGGTCCCTACCCGAAAACCGCGTCATAGGCGGCGATGGCGGCTCTTGCCCGTTTGCCGACTTCGTCCGCATCAAGACCGGGCGCATAGAGCGACGAGCCGAGGCCGAATGTGCGCACGCCGACTTTGCCGTAGGCCGCGAAATCGTCGTGCGACACGCCGCCGACCGCGCCGATGAGCGTATCGCCGGGCAAAACGGCGGAGATCGCCTTGATGCCCGACGGGCCGAGAACGCTGGCGGGAAAGAACTTGAGCGCCGACGCGCCAAGACGAACGGCGGCCAGCGCCTCGCTCGGCGTGAAGACGCCGGGCATGGTGACCAGCCCGCGTTCGGCGGCGCGGCCCATTACGCCGGCATCGATGTTCGGCGAGACCAGAAGCCGGCCGCCGGCACCGGCCAACCGGTCGACATCGGACGGCGTTAACACCGTGCCGGCGCCGATCAGCGCCTTGTCGCCGAAACGCGCCGCGATCGTTTCGATCGAGACGAACGGATCGGGCGAATTGAGCGGCACCTCGATCGCTTCGAAGCCCGCCTCGACCAGCGCCGCAGCGATGCCAACCGCTTCGTCGGGCTTCAAGCCTCGCAGGATCCCGACAAGCCCGCGCCGCAAGCCTGGCCATTGTTTCGATATGGTCATTGCACGCTCACGGGTTTGCCGCCGTCGCAGGGGGCGCGGTGGCGAACATGTCGGGCCAGACGCGAACGGCGGCCGCGAACAGGCCGGCGCGCGCCAGTTCCTCGCCGTCGAAGACATCGGTTGCGATGCCGACCAGATCGAGCGCCCGAGCGTACAGCGCGCCCAGCGTGCCGCCGCCGACCAGCGTCAGCCGCTCGGGCTTGCCGAACCGGGCGAGCGCGCCGGCAATGTCCTGGCCGATGATCGTGCCCGACAGGCTGGCCGAGGCGTGGGCCGCATCGGCGCCATGCAAAAGGGCGCGCGAGCGGATCGCAAACAGCCGCATGAGCATCCTTGCGGGTTCGTCGATGGCGGCGCGCACGGCCTTGTCGAACGAAGCGCCATCCAACCCGGCATCGCCCGAAAGCGAGTGACGCAGGACCGAGCCGCGCGACAGGGCCGCGAACAGATCGCCGGTCAGCGCCGTCGCAAAGCCGGAAACCTGGGTGGCTCCTTCGTCCATCAGGACCCATTTGGCATGGGTTCCAGGCATGCAGACGAGCCCCTCAGCACCGTTGCCCGCCATTCGCCCCAGGCCCAGAAGCTGGGTTTCCTCGCTGCGCATCACATCGGGCGTTTCGACGCTGCGGTCGGCGATGCCCGGCAGGATGCGCACTTCGCGCGGCGTGCCGGACACGGGCAGCGCGCGTTCGATGATCGTTTCGAGCCGGGCCGGCACTTCGACATAGGGCGCTTCCTGCCAGCCCTGCCGGCTGCCGACCATGCCGCACATCATCACGGGCACCTTCGGGCCGGCGCCCAGTTCGGCAAGATGATGCTCCAGGATACCTTCGAAGGCGCGCGGCTCGGTTGCGCCCATGCCCTCGCCGCTGCGCGCTTCGCCAAGCACGGTTCCGGCGCCATCGACGGCCCAGAGCCGGAGACGGGAGGTTCCCCAATCGACCAGAACGGCCGCGATGGCGGGATTGGCGATCAAAGCAGGCCACCATCGGCGATCAGGGTCTGCGCCGAGATGGCGCTGGCCGCACTCGATGCCAGAAACAGGCACGGCCCGACCATCTCGTGCGGCTGCAATGCGTGTTTGAGGCTTTGCCGCCCGAGCATTTCGTTGAGCGAATCGTCCGTCACCCAAAGCTGTTTCTGGCGATCGGTCATCACCCAGCCGGGCGCAATCGCGTTGACGCGGATCTTGTGCGGCCCGAGCTTGCCCGCCAGACCCTTGGTCAGGCCGATAATGCCGGCCTTGGATGCGGTGTAGGCCGGCATGTCGCCAATGTTCAGCATGAAGGATGTGGAGGTGAAATTGACGATCGCGCCGCCGCCCGACGCCTTCATGCCTTCAGTAACGGCCTGGGCGGTGAAGAAGGCGTGGCGCAGATTGATCGCCGTGTTCCTGTCCCAATAGTCGGCATCGACCGCATCGATCTCGTGGCGGTCGTCCCAGGCGGCGTTGTTGACGAGGACCGTCACCAGACCATGGTCGCGGGCGGCTTCGGCCACTGCGGCCCGGATTGCTTCAACATCGGTCAGATCGGCCTTGAGGTAGAGCGGGGCATGGCCGTAGCGCGCCCCAAGGTCGTGGGCCAGCGCCTTGCTGGCTTCTTCGGCAATGTCGATGAAGGCGACCTGCGCCCCTTGCGCGACGAAGCCTTCGGTGAGCGCGGCGCCGATGCCCGACCCGCCACCGGTGATCAGGACGGACGCCCCTTTCAGGTCCGGATAGATCGGAAAATCGGCCATTGTCTTCTGGTTACTCCTATTGGGCTGCGACACGCATCGCGTCGCCATGCAGCCAGTCGGGCAGCCAGGCGCCGTGCGCCTCGATCAGCCGGTCGACGGCAGTCCATATCTGGTCGAGATCGAGTTCGGCGCCCGTATGCGGGTCCATCATCGCGGCGTGATAGACATGCTCGCGCCTTTCTTCAACGAGCGCCCGCACCGTCAGTTCCTGAACGTTCACATTGGACCGCATCAACGCCGTGAGCTGCGGCGGCAGGGCGCCGACGCGCGTCGGCTGGACGCCGTTGGCGTCGACCAAGCACGGTACCTCGACCGCGCAGCCATCGGGAAGACCGTCGATCAGCCGGTGGTTGGGCACATTGCCGTAAATGACCGACGGTTCGCCGCTCCACACCGAATTGATGATGTCGGAGGCATATTCATGGCTCGGCTCGACGCCGATCGTCTCGGCGGAGCGGTATTCCTCATACTGCGCGGCCCAGGCGCTCTGCTGTTCGACGCAGCGCTTGGGATATTCGTCCAGCGGAATCCGGAACCGCTCGATCAGGTCCGGCCGGTCGCGCTTGATGAACCAGGGCACATATTCGGCAAAGTGCTCGGAGCTCTCGGTGACGAAATAGCCGAGCCGCTTCATCATCTCATAGCGCACAAGATTGGGGCAGCGCGGATTGTGATCGGGCTCCAGCGGGATGCGGCCCGCCTCGTAGCCGGCGTGCAGATCGGGATAGAGGTCGCGATGGGTGCCATCGTCCATCCGTTCCTCGAACTCGAGGAAAAACGCCACATGGTTGATGCCCGCCGCCCGATAGCGGATGCGCCATGGATCGATGCCCAGATCGCGCGCCAGTTCCTTCACCGTGCCTTGCACGGAATGGCAAAGGCCAACCTGACGAATGTTCGGATAGCGTTCGGCTATCGCCCAGGTGTTGATCGCCATCGGGTTGACATATTGCAGGAGGATCGCGTCGGGGCACAGTTCGGTCATGTCCTGACACAGCGCCCACAGATGCGGCACGGTGCGCAGGCCGCGCATGATGCCGCCCAATCCGAGCGTGTCGGCGATGGTCTGCTTCAGGCCAAGTTGCTCGGGAACCTCGAAGTCGACGACCGTGGCCGGTTCGAACCCGCCGATCTGGAAGGCGACGACAACGAAATCGGCGCCATCGAGCGCGCGGCGGCGATCGGTTGTCGCCTCGACGGTCGCGCTTGCGCCGAGCGTTGCGACCAGCTTCTCGGCGACCAGCCTGGACTGGTCGAGCCGCGTCTGGTCGATGTCCATCAAACGGATCACCGCGCCGGACAGCGCCGGACGGTGCAGAACGTCGCCGATGATGTTCTTCATGAAGATGGTGGACCCGGCGCCGATGAAGGCGATGGTCGGAGACACGCTCATGGAATGCTAGCCCTTGGTTGCGCCAAGCGTCAGCCCGGCGATGAAGTGCTTTTGCATGGCGAAGAACATGATCACCGGCGGCAGGGCGGCCAGAAGCGAGGCCGCGGAGATCAGTTGCCATTGCTGGACGAATTCGCCGTTGAGCGTGCGCACGCCCACGGTGATCGGCAGGTTCGCATCGTCCTGCAGCATCACCGTCGCCCAGAAGAAGTCGTTCCAGATGAAGGTGAAGATCAGCACCGACAGCGCGGCGATGGCCGGTTTCACCAGCGGCAGGACCAGGTGCCAGAAGATCTTGAACTCGTCGACGCCCTCGATCCGCGCGGCCTCGATCAATTCGAACGGCAGCGCCTTGATGAAGTTGCGCATGAACAGCGTGCAGAAGCCCGTCTGGAACGCGGCATGGAAGATGACGAGACCGGGGATGGTGTTCATCATTTCGAGCCGCACCGACAGGTCGACGACCGGAAGCATGAGGATCTGGAACGGCACGAAATTGCCGGCGACGAAGACGAAGAAGAGCGGCAGCGCCCAGCGGAACCGGTAGACCGCCAGCGCATAGCCTGTCAGGCAGGCCAGCGACACGGAAAGGATCACCGTCGGGATGGTGATGATCAGCGTGTTGAGCATGTAGCGCAGCGCGTTGGGCTGGGCGAGCACCTGGCCATAATTGTCGAACATCACGAATTCGCTGGGGATGCCGAACATGTTGCCGGTGTTGATGTCGATCGCCGGGCGGATCGAGGTCAGGAAGATCGCCAGCAGCGGCAGGAGCCAGACGAACAAAGCGACCGGCAGCGCCGCCTTGTAAGCGAACTGCGCGACCGGAGTGGCTTTTTCGATGGGGCGCGGGAACATCAGACCGCCTCCGCTCTGCTGCGCTCGGGCAGCGCCTTGCGGACCTTGGCGGGCAGCTTGGCCCGGACGATATCATAGGACTGCTCGATACGCTGTTTCAGTTCGCCGCCATCGGCGTCCTCGGGCAACAGCACCCAGCTCTTGTGAAAATAGGGTGCATGCGCGGCAAAGCCGACCGATTTCAGCATTTCGGCGGTTTCGATATCCGCGCATTTGACCGCGACGCCCGGCGTCATCGCGCCGATGCAGGCATACATCTTGCCACCGACCTTATAGGCGTCGTGGCCCCCGCCCCAGGGGTCGGACACCTCCGATCCAGGAAGGCGCTCGCAGATTGCGGCGACACGGGCGCGAAAGGTGTCCGACATCAGCGCGCCTCCCTTTCGTCCTGCCACATGCGCCACAGGAAGTAGCTGATATAGACCAGCATGATGGCGAACAGGACGACGGCAATGGCCGAACCGTAGCCGTAGCGACCGACGCCCTCACCGACCGCCTGGTCGTACATGTAGTAGGCCAGCACGTTTGTGGAGCCAAAGGGCCCCCCTTGCGTCATCGTGGCGATCATGTCGAACGAGCGCAGCGCACCGATCACGGTGACGACCACGGCAAGGAAGGTCGCCGGCGCGAGTTGAGGCAGAATCACGTGGCGCAGCATCTTCCAGCCCTTGGCGCCATCGAGCCGGCCGGCCTCGATCTGGTCGGGAGATACGTTGTTCAGCCCGGTCAGGTAAAGGATCATGCAATAGGCGATCTGCGGCCACAGGCCGGCGGCGATGATGCCGTAGGTCGCGACATCGGGGTTGCCGAGGATGTTGGGCGGATCGACCGAGCAGACCGTCGTCGGGTTGCCCATGATGTTCGTGGTCTCCTCGCAGAAGAACCAGCCCCAGATCTCTCCGACGAGCCCGAACTCGGGATTGTAGGCCCAGGTGAAGATCAGCCCGACCACGACCTGTGAGATGACGAAGGGGAAGAAGAAGAGCGACTTGTAGATGCGGATGCCGGTGACTGTCTGGTTCAGAAACAGGGCGATGCCCAGCCCGATCGGCACGGCCAGCATATAGAGGACCAGCCACAACAGGTTGTTCCACAGCGAGGTGTAGAAGTTGGGGTCCTCGAGCAGCCTTTGATAGTTCTGGAGACCGACCCATTCGCCGGTCCACACGCCGTTGATGTCGCGCAGTCCGTCCCAGCGGGTGAACGAGTAGGAAAAGGACTGGAAGATCGGCAGGATGACGTAGACGGCAAAGAAGATGAGGCCGATCGAGACGAACATCCATGGCGCAAGCCGGATCCGGTTGCGCTTGTAGTAGGCGGTCGAGGTGACCAGCGTGAAGCCCGAGACGATGACGGCCAGCAGCAGCGCGAAACGGGCAAAGAAAGCGGGTACGCGTGCGTCGCTGCGCTGGCCATAGCCGAGCCAGTTCTGGATAACGCCGGGATCGACGACAAAGAAGAGAAGCCAGGCCGCGATGACGAGCACCACGCCCGATACGGCCACGCGGACAGTTTCGGTCTCGTAACGGCTGGCTCGAAGGCCGCCCGCGCTGGCTGTTGCCGCGCTCGCCATGGGTGCTCCTCCCCGAAAGCGCCGGGACGAATTTGCGTCGCCTGTTCCCGCTCTGGAATGCCGCGACCAAATGCCTGCCGGCGGATGATCCGGCCAGACCCGAATAGGTCTGGCCGGTTTTCGCTGTTGGCTTAGTAGACTTCGCCCTGAACGCGATCGAGTTCGGTCAGCACTTCGTCGAGCGTGCTCGGGTCGAGCATGAAGCGCTGGAAGCCCTCCATGCCGGCCTGGGCCATCGCCGCCGGCGCATCGCGGTCATAGAACTGGGCCAGGCCCGATGCGGTCGACAGCGTCTCCATCCCCTCGACGATGAACTTGTCGTCCTCATTGATCGCGGCGGCCGAGTTGGGCGGAAGCTGGCCGATTGCCTTGTTCCATTCCGCCTGCACTTCGGGCGAAGCGACAAAGGCGAGGAACTTCTTGGCGTTCTCCACATTGGTGGCGTTCGCCGGGATGAAGAAGGCGTCCGCCGGCGCTTCTTCGGCACGCGGCAGTCCGGGCGTGATTTCCGGGAACTGGAAGAAGTCGATCTGCTCGTCGGTCAGGCCCGCGTCCTTCATGCCGGCGACGGCGAAGTTGCCCATGACATACATGGCGGCGTCACCATTGGCGAACGGGGCCAGCGCTTCCTGCCAGCTCATCGTCGCGTGGTTGTCGACGAACGAGCAGCGCTCCAGCATCGTCTCCCAGTTGGCGAAGGTCGCGCGGATGCGATCGTCGGTGTATTTGATCTCGCCGGCGGTCAGCGCGTTATGCACCTCATAGCCGTTGGTGCGCAGGTTCAGATAATCGAACACGCCGGCTGCCGTCCAAAGGAACTTGGTGCCGATGGTGAACGGCGTGACGCCGTTTTCCTTCATCACGTCGCACGCAGCCAGCATCTCGTCCCAGGTCGTCGGCTCGGACAGGCCCAGCTTGTCGAAGATGTCTTTGCGGTAATAGACGCCCCACTGATAATAGGAATAGGGCACGCCCCACTGCTTGCCGTCGCGCGACATGGTCGGCTTGATGGCTTCGAAATGCTGCGACAGGTTGGGGTCGGACGCCCACAGGTCGGAAATGTCCATGAACAGGCCGGCGTCGACGAAGGGCGCCATGCGGTTGCCCGGATACCAGGTGATGACGTCGGGCGCATCGTTCTGAAGCGCGCTGCGGATGGTGTTCTTGTGCGCCTCGCGGTCGCCATTGTTGGCGGTCACCTCGATGTCGGGGTTGGCGGCGCGGAAAGCCTCGACCGCAGCCTCGAATGCGGCCTTCGGCGCCGGATTCAGGTCATCGAAGG
The DNA here is from genome assembly GCF_965223445.1 of Oceaniradius stylonematis. Classification (NCBI taxonomy): domain Bacteria; kingdom Pseudomonadati; phylum Pseudomonadota; class Alphaproteobacteria; order Hyphomicrobiales; family Ahrensiaceae; genus Oceaniradius; species Oceaniradius stylonematis. The sequence continues at coordinate 2,555,604 of NZ_OZ244994.1, read as the reverse complement.
TGATGACGAGTTCACTGGCGGAGGCCGAGCCCGCCATCATCGTTGTTGCCAAGACGCCGAACGCGGCGCCCTTGAGAATGGATTTCATTCCGATTTTCCTCCCGAATGCGGATGGCGCCTCTCCGCCACCCAAACGCGCGCCGAACGGTTGATCCGGGACGGCGCAAATGCGGTTCTTTCAGACAAACGACGCCGCACAAGTTGTTCCATATAGTGGAACGTCGTTTGACTATCTTGAATTATTGAGCTAAGGTCGATAAGGAGTCAAGAGCCGGACGGTCTCCCATGCCGTCCGCCGGGGAGGACATGGACACCTGGATCGAACAGGACAGGACCGACCGGAAATCGGATGCCGATCGCGCGCGGACGGTGCCGGATACCGGCACGCTGGGCAAGGCGGTTGCCGTGCTCGACGTGGTGGCTCGCGCCGAGCGGCCGATGCGCTTTCGCGATCTGCGCGAGGCAATCGGTCAGCCGCCCGGCACGCTGCACCGGCAGGTCTCCAACCTGATCTCGGAGGGCCTTTTGCAGGTCAATCCCGACCATTCATACGGGCTGGGGCTGCGCCTTTTGCAGTTCGCCGCGCGGGCATGGTCGGGCAATCGGTTTCGAGAGATCGCCGAACCACACCTGGCCGCGCTGCACGAAAAGACCGGCGAAACGGTCCATCTGGGCGTCCTGAGCGATCTCGAGGTGATCTATCTGGACAAGGTGGAATCGCGCCAGGCGGTGCGGATGCACAGCCAGATCGGCAATGCTTCGCCCTGCTATTGCACCGGCGTCGGCAAGGCGGCGCTGTCGGCGCTGCCGCCCGAAGACGCATGGGCGCGCATCGCGCGGGTCGATTTTCGCCGGCACACGGAGCACACGCTGACCGATGCGGCCGTGCTGGGCGAGGAACTGGCTGACATCAGGGCCGCCGGGATCGCCTTTGACCGGGAAGAACATGAGACCGGCATACACTGCGTCGCCGCGCCGATCCGGTCGCATGACCGGTCTTTCGTCGGCGGCATCTCGGTGACGGCGCCGAGTTACCGCATCGCGATGGCGCAACTGGAACGATGGGCGGACGATGTGCGCGCGGCGGCGGCGGCCATCAATGCCGATATCGAAATCAGGCTGGGACCGCGCGCGTAGCGGACACCGGCCGGTAGCGGGGGAGCTTCCATTGGCAGACGTCCAACTGAGGGATCTGAAGAAGTCGTTCGGCAGCGTGGACGTCATCCACGGTGTCGATCTGTCCATCGAATCGGGCGAGTTCGCGGTGTTCGTCGGCCCGTCCGGCTGCGGCAAGTCGACACTGCTGAGGTTGGTCGCCGGCCTGGAAGAGGCATCGGGCGGCACGGTGGCGATCGGCAGTGAGGACGTGACCCGGGTCGAGCCCGCCGACCGCGGCGTGGCGATGGTGTTCCAGTCCTATGCGCTTTATCCGCACATGACGGTCGAGGAGAATATGGGGTTCGGCCTGAAGATGACCGGCGCCAATCCGGAGATGGTCCGCGAGAGGGTGCACAAGGCCGCCGAAATCCTGCATCTGGAACAGCTCTTGCAGCGCAAGCCCAAGCAATTGTCCGGCGGCCAGCGCCAGCGCGTGGCCATCGGCCGGGCGATCGTACGCGAGCCGAAAGTGTTCTTGTTCGACGAACCGCTGTCGAACCTGGACGCGGAACTGCGCGTGAAGATGCGGCTCGAGATCGCCAAGCTTCACAATGACCTGGGCGCGACGATGATCTATGTCACCCACGATCAGGTCGAAGCGATGACGCTCGCCGACAAGATCGTCGTGCTCCGCGCCGGCCGGATCGAACAGGCGGGCGCGCCGCTCGATCTTTATTCGGACCCCGACAATCTGTTCGTTGCCGGCTTTATCGGTTCGCCGAAAATGAACTTCCTGCGCGGAACCGTCACCGCATCGGGCAATGGCACCGCCACCATCGCCCTTAACGACTTTGACGGCACGAGCGCTTCGGTGCCGATGAGCGGGACGCTGAAGCGGGACACACCGGTTCTGATGGGCATCCGGCCGGAGCATTTTTCGACCGATGGCAGCGCGTCGCTGGAAACCCGCATCGAGGTGATCGAGGATCTGGGCGGTGTGTCCTATGGCTATTCGGGCGCCGACACGGACGAGCCGCTGACGATCGCGCTGGGCGAGAACCACGGGATCAAGCCCGGTCAGGCGATCACCGCGCGCTTCGACCCGGACCGGGCAATGCTGTTCGAGCCCGACAGCGAACGCCGGATCCGCTAGGACCGCCCCACGGGGCCGCTCAGGCGGCGTTGGAGGCCGGCCCTTCCACCAGATGATGATAGAGCGCCTGCGGATCGCTGGTCGCCCGCAAAAGGGCAACGCGACCGGGATCGCGCATCAGGCGCGCCACGCGCGACAGCGCCTTGAGATGGTCGGCACCGGCATTTTCCGGCGCCAACAGCAGAAAGACCAGATCGACGGGCTGCTCGTCCAGCGCATCGAAATCGATCGGCTCGTGCAGCCGCGCAAACACGCCGGCGATCCGGTCGAAGCCGGGAAACTTGGCGTGCGGAATGGCGATGCCGTTCCCCACGCCCGTCGATCCAAGCTTTTCGCGCTGCAGGACAGTATCGAAAATCTCGCGTGCCGACAGGCCGGTCAGTTCGGCGGCATGTTCTGAGACGGCTTGCAGCAATTGCTTCTTCGAACTGGCGCGCAGATCGCCGATCACGGCGTTTTCCGCGAGAATATCGCCCAGATCCATCGTTATTCCCTCTTGGGTCGGCGGCCTTGGTCTCCGGGACGGATCGAAGCAAACCGCGGCGCGGGCATCTGGTCCCGCGCGGTTGCCGATCCCTACTTCAACGATCCCGGATCGATCCAGCCGATATGTCCATCGGGGCGGCGGTACACAAGGTTGACGTCGCCGCTCCCAGCATTGCGGAACACATAGACCGGCGTGTCCTGAAGGTCCAGTTGCAAAACCGCCGAAGAGACCGGCATGGTGGACAAACTCATCTTGGTCTCGGCGATGACGAGCGGCGCGTAGTCGTCGGGAAGCTCTTCATCCTCGTCCTGGGGCAGCGCCTCGAGCACGCGGTAGGCATATTCCTCGACCCGCGTGGCCGCACCGTTGGCATGGTGGGACTTCAACCGGCGCTTGTAGCGGCGCAGGCGCTTTTCGATCCGCTCGGCGGCGGCGTCGAAGGAGGCCTGCGGGTCCTGAGCCTCGCCGGTTGCCTGGAGGACCGTGCCCGAATCGAGGTGCAGCGTGCAGTCGGTGGTGAATCGGGATCGCGACTTTTCGACCACCACATGGCCCGAGGCGCGTCCGCCGAAATACTTGTCGATCGCCTCGTCGATCCGGTCCTCGATGCGTGTGCGGAACGCATCGCCGATCTCCATGTGTTTTCCCGAAACGCGCAGACTCATGGTCCTACCTCTTCTTGTTGTGCCCCGTCGTGCGGCCGGGGATTGGCCGCGGCTCTTTGTGGCCTCGCCGCCAGATTGGTGCAATCGGGGTGGATTGTGAAGGGCAATCACCGCGAAACCGGTGGCCAAATGCCCGGTCACGTTCCGGCAAGCACAAGAGCGCGCTTTTCGCGCCGGCGTTGGACGGAGGATGCAATGTTCATCGATTCCCGGTACTTGGCGACCGTCCGCCGCGCGATGTCGATGCCGTCCGCCCGCAGCTGGACCACCAGCGCATCATCGGACAGCACCTTCTCGGGACGTTCGGCCTCTATGAGATCGCGGATGCGCTGACGCACGCTTTCGGTCGCATGGTCGCGATCACCGCCATCGGTCGCCGAGATCGCGCCGGAGAAGAAAAATCGCAATTCGTAAAGGCCGCGCGGCGTCATCATGAACTTGTTGGCGACGACGCGGCTGACGGTCGACTCATGCATGGCGATTTCGTCGGCGACCATCTTCATCGTCAGCGGCTTGAGGGCGCTGACACCTTCGGTCAGAAACCCGTCCTGCTGGCGCACGATCTCGGTTGCGACCTTGAGCACCGTGGTGGCGCGCTGGTCGAGGCTGCGCTCGAGCCAGTGCGCATCCTGAAGACATTGCGTCATGAACGACTTTTCCGCGCCGTCCAGCGCGCCGGCGGTCACGGTCGCATAATAGTCACGATCAACCAGAACGCGCGGCAGCGCATCGCGGTTGAGTTCGATCTGCCACGCTCCGTCGGCGCCCTTCCGCACCTCGACATCGTGCACGACCGCCTGGACGGGGCTGTGTTCGAAAGCAAGGCCGGGGCGCGGATCGAGGGTTCGTATCTCCGCCAGCATGTCCACGAGATCGGCCTGATCGACGCCGCACAGACGCGACAGAGCCTTGAAATCACGCCGCGCCAGCAATTCGAGATTTTCGAGAAGTGCCCGCATCGCCGGGTCCAGCCGGTCGCGGCGCGCGCACTGCAACGCCAGGCATTCGGGCAGGTCGCGCGCAAACAGTCCGGCCGGATCGAAGGTCTGCACCATGCCCAGCACGCGATCGATCGCCTCACGCGGCACTACCAGCCGCGTGGCGATGGCGTCGAGATCGGCCTCGATATATCCGCGCGCGTCCAGATGATCGGCGAGGTCGATGGCGATCGCCCTGTCGGTCTGGCCGCGCACGGTCATGGCGATCTGGTCGCGCACATGTTCGCGCAGGCCCGGCGGGCGGTCGGCGAACTCCTCCACCGGCCAATCGGTGTCCGGCACGCCCATCGATGGCAGTCCGGGCTGACGCTCCCGATGCGCCCCTTTTCGGGCGGAGGCCGAGCCATCGGTCCGGCCCGGATCGTCGGGAAAGACGTTTTCCAGCGAGGTATCGAGTCGGTCGGCCATGCCGGCCGCATCCACCGGCAGGGCGGGTTCGGGCATCTCGGCCGCCGGCTGCGCCGTGCCCGCCTCGTCGGCGCGTTCGAGCAGCGGGTTGCGCTCGATCTGGTCGTCGATGAACCGTTCGAGCTCCATGTGCGAGAATTGCAGCAGACGGATCGACTGCAGCAATTGCGGCGTCATCGCCATCGTCTGGGCTTGACGCAGATGGAGCCGGGCGGTCAGCGCCATGGAAGATTTCGTCCCGCTTGGTTATGGCCGGCCCGATTGGCCCGACACTTGCATAGCGTCATTAAAGCGGGTTTTGCCCGGCGTGGCCAGCCGCACGGGTGGGATCAAAGGCTAAACTGGTCGCCAAGGTAAAGACGGCGCACGTCCGGATTGGCGATGATCTCGTCGGGACGGCCATGTGTCAGCACGCTGCCGGCATGGATGATATAGGCGCGGTCGATCAGGCCCAGCGTTTCGCGGACGTTGTGATCGGTGATCAGAACACCGATGCCGCGCTTGGTCAGATGGCGCACCAGGCCCTGAATGTCTGAAACGGCGATCGGGTCGACGCCCGCGAACGGCTCGTCCAGCAGCATGAAGGCCGGATCGGAGGCCAGCGCGCGAGCGATCTCGCACCGCCGGCGCTCGCCGCCCGACAGCGCAATCGAGGGCGCCTTGCGCAGATGGGCGATCGAGAATTCGTCGAGCAGCGCATCGAGCTTGCGCGCGCGTTCGGCGGCATCCTTCACCACGACTTCCAGGATCGCCATGATGTTCTGCTCGACCGAAAGGCCGCGGAAGATCGATGCTTCCTGCGGCAGATAGCCGATGCCCAGGCGCGCGCGCTGATACATAGGCATCGCCGTCACGTCATGGCCGTCGAGTAGAATCTGGCCGCTGTCGACGGGCACGAGCCCCGTGACCATGTAAAAGCAGGTCGTCTTGCCCGCCCCGTTGGGGCCCAGAAGGCCGACCGCTTCACCGGCCCGAAGCGCCATCGAGGCGCCATCGACCACCTTGCGGCCGCGATAGCTCTTGGTCAGTCCGCGCGCGACGAGCGTTCCGCCGAGGTTCTGGCCGCCCTTGGCGGCTGTGCCGGACCTACGCTGTTTGAACAGGGACAACACGGGGGCGCATCTCGTCGGGTTCCGGGGACCGGGTCAGCGGCTTTGCGGCTGGATCAGGATGGTCGGACGCGACCCCTGGTCACGGCATCCTTCGAGCCGGGAGCGATTGGCGCGCATGTCGACGGTCAAGAGGCACCCGGTCGCGACGTTCCCGTCCTCCGACAGCGTCACCCGCTTGCCCGACAGGATCAGGACCTCGGATGCCATGTCGTAGGTGCCGGTCTCGCCGGTGGCGACCTGCGTCGCGGTCTGGATGTTGACGCCGCCGCTCGCCTCCAATCGGTCGATCTGCGCGCCGCCCGTTGCCAGCGAACCGTCGCCGCCGCGCGCATAGCGGATGACCAGTTTGCCCGTCCGCAAAACCGTATCGCCCTGAACCACCCGGACATTGCCTTCGAAAACCGCCATGCCCTCGTCCTCGAGCACCTCGAGCCGATCGCCATCGACCTGCACGGGTTCGTCACCGGACAGCGAGAAGTCGCCACCGCCGACCTGGGCATGGGCATGGGCCGTGACCAGGATAGGGGCGCATAGGGCCGCCAGCAGCGCGAAAGCTCGGGCGTTGCGCCCCCAATTCTGCCTGTTCATTGCTGTGTATCCGTTTGTACCCTGGCGGTGATGGCGGTCGGCTCTATCATGACGTTGACGTTGTTTTCAAACACCAGCCTTTTGCCGTGGCCCTCAACCGTCAGCCGGTCGGCGATGATCCGCATGCCGGGCTGCTCGATCTCAACCGTGTCGCGCACGACCAGATCGCCAGTGGCAAGATCGACCTCCGCATCGGAAAAAATGGCCCTGACGCCGCCGGTCGTTTCGAGCAGGGCGCGTTCTCCCAGAACGAGACTGTTATCGGCAGGATTGAAGACACCGTTTTCGGCACTGAGAAAGGCGGTCGTGCCGTCTTCCAACTCGACATCGGCGCGCAGCTCCTGAAGTGTCAACGGATCGGCGCCGATCTCCTGGGTCGCGGACCGGGCCGAGACGCTGTAGGCGCGCTGATCGGGCGTAAAGCCGTCAAGACGCGGTTCGGCGATCACCAGCTTGCCGTCGACGATGGCGCTTGACGCCAGATCCACATCGATGCCCGGCAGGGCGATGCGCGATATTGCCATGACGCCGGCAACCCCGACAAGGGCGACGGCCGCGACCGCCGGGACCAGCCAGCGCAACAGCCGCACGCGCCTTGAATGGCTGGCGGCACGCGCGAACCGCCGGCCGCTGCCGGGCGATGTCGGCTCTTTGCGCGCTTCAAGCCCCATGCCCAAATCCTTCACCCATGCCCAAGTCCTTCATCCGCAGCTGGCGCGGTGAGTCGTCACAGCCTGTCGCACATTGCTTTCGGGAGGCTGGAATCCCGGTCGGGATCGATTAAGTTTCCAATGTGGTCGTTTTTGGATGTCCCGGCGGCCCGTCGCCACACGCCGAGCGGAGAGAGAACCCATGGAACCGTTGCGGGCCGACGATATCATAGACCGGCAGCGGATGCGCCGGAAACTCTCCTTCTGGCGCGCGATCACCATCATCGTGATCGTTGCCGGCCTGATCGCGCTGACCGCTTCATTCAGCGGCGACCGTTTCGGCCCGCAAACCCGGTCCCATGTGGCACGGATCGCCATCGAAGGCACGATCACGGGCGACGACCGCCTGCTGGCATTGATCGAGCGGGTGCGCAGGAGCGAACAGGCCAAGGCCGTGATCATCGCCATCGATTCGCCTGGCGGCACCACCGCTGGCAGCGAAGCGGTCCATGATGCGGTCCGCAAGCTGGCCGCCGAAAAGCCGGTCGTCGCCCAGATCGACACGCTTGCCGCATCCGGCGGCTATATGGTGGCGGTCGCCGCCGACCGCATCGTCGCCCGCCAGTCGTCAATCGTCGGGTCGATCGGCGTGATCGTGCAATATCCGAACTTCACCGGTCTTCTGGAGAACTGGGGCGTCGACGTAAGGGCGATCAAATCGACGCCGCTCAAGGCCGAACCGTCCTTTTTCGGCGAACCGCCCGAGGGCGCCGAGGAAATGCTGCGCGCGCTCGTCATGGACAGTTTCGACTGGTTCAAGGAACTGGTCGCCGAGCGGCGCGGCTTCGACCAGGCGACGATCGACCGGCTCGCCGACGGGTCGGTCTATTCGGGCCGGGTGAGCCTTGCCAACGGGCTGGTCGATGAACTGGGCGGCGAGGACGCAGCCCGCGCCTGGCTGACCGCACAAGGCATCGACGAGGACCTGAAGATCGTTCGTTGGGAGCCACGCCGCGAGGATTCGGGCCTATTTGGCCTCGGCATCGCGGCCGAATTCGTCGCCGGCCGGATCGGGCTTTCCAACCCGGCCTCATCGGTCACAAAGGCCCTGAACCAAAGGCTTTTCCTTGACGGGCTGATCTCGCTTTGGCACGCTGACGCCTTGCTGACCTCGCCGACGGCAGAGCCATGATCAAATCCGAACTCGTCCAAATCATCGCCAACCGCAACCCGCATCTCTACCAGCGGGATGTCGAGAACATCGTCAATGCGGTGCTCGACGAGATCGGCGACACGCTGGCCGAAGGCAACCGGGTGGAACTGCGCGGCTTCGGCGCCTTTTCGGTCAAGAACCGCCCGGCCCGCGAGGGGCGCAATCCGCGTACCGGCGAAAAGGTGATGGTCGAGGAGAAGTGGGTGCCCTTCTTCAAGACGGGCAAGGAATTGCGGAACCGCCTGAACGGCGGTAAGTAAAGCGCACCGCAACGCAAACCGTTCGAGCCGCCTTCATGCGCCGCATCTTCAACGTCCTGATCCTGATCCCGCTCGCCATCGTCCTGATCGCGCTGATGGTTGCCAACAGGACATCGGTGCCGCTGTCGATCGACGTGTTCAATCCGGGCAATCCCGCGCTGACCTATCAGGCGCCGCTGTTCGTCTGGCTGTTCGTGGCGGCTGCGATCGGCGTGGTTGCCGGCGGTTTCGGCGCCTGGCTGGCCCAGGGCAAACACCGCAAGCAGGAACGGACCTACAAGCGCGAGGCCCGGCAATTGCGCCACGAGGTCGAAAAGACCAAGCGGACCAATGGCGACAAATCGGCGACCGGCACCTCGCTCGTGCTGCAGCGCTGATCATCCATGAAGATCATTTCGGCCGATGACGTCGATGCTGCGCTGGACTTTCCGGCGCTGACCGACACGCTTGCGGACGCGTTCAGGGGCGGCGTCCACGCTCCGCCCCGTCACCACCACACCATCGCCAACGCGGACAGTGCCGACCAGACCCTGCTGCTGATGCCGGCCTGGAACGACCGCCACATGGCCGTCAAGCTGGTCGTGGTGACACCGGACAATGGCGCGCGCGCCCTGCCCGCCGTGATGGCCTCCGTCATCCTGATGGACAAAAAGACCGGTGCGCAGATCGCGATGATCGATGGCGCCCGGCTGACCTTGTGGCGAACGGCGGCGGCGTCGGCGCTTGCCGCGCGCCACCTCGCGCCGGCCGAACCCGACACGCTGCTGATGGTCGGCGCCGGTGCGCTGGCGCCGTTTCTGGTCCGGGCGCATCTGAGCGTCCGGCCCTACAGGCACGTTCTGGTCTGGAACCGGACTGTCGCCGGCGCCGAAAGGCTTGCGGAAAGCCTGCGTGCCGACGGTCAAGCGGCGGAGGCCGTCGCCGCCGAAAGCCTCGATGCGGCGGTCGGCAAGGCCGATGTCATCAGTTGCGCGACGCTATCGACCGAGCCGCTGATCAAGGGCGCTCTCCTCTCGCCGGGCACGCATGTCGATCTTGTCGGCGCGTTCACGCCGGCCATGCGCGAAAGCGACGATGAGTGCGTGCAGCGGGCAAGTCTGTTCGTCGACACTTATGCGGGGGCGCTGCACGAGGGCGGCGATCTGGTGCAGCCGATCAATGCCGGGCTGATCGAGCGCAGCCATGTGCGCGCCGAACTCATGGAACTGGTCAATGGCGATCATATGGGCCGCACCGCCGATGACGAGATCACGCTGTTCAAGTCGACCGGCGCATCGCTCGAGGACCTGGCCGCCGCCTCCTTGATCGCAGCGCGCTGCGGCCTTTGAACGGCGTTTTCGCTTCACAAGCCGACCGCGAACAGCCATATGCCTGCCATGAGCAAGAACCGCGCCAGGGATGGCCGCCGCACAAGGTCACAGGCGGCAAAACGCGATGGTGCGCCGCGCGCCAGGTCCGGCGAGCCACGCGGCTTCCGCCCCAAGCCGAAACATGCCGACAGGCCGCCACGGGCGGCTGGCGAAACTCCGGAACCCCGGACACGGCGAAGCGGCGCGCGCCCGGCGGAGACCGTTCCGCTGATCCTCGAGACCGATGCCACCGACGATTACGCCCTTGTCGACACGGGCGACGGGCTCAAGCTCGAACGCTACGGCTCGCTGACGCTGGTGCGCCCCGAACAGCAGGCGATCTGGGGCCGCGCCCTGCCCCCGCCGGACTGGGAAGCGGCAGATGCGGTGTTCACCGGCGACACGGACGAGGAAGGGCTTGGCCGCTGGCGTTTTCCGGCGAAACCGCTGCCGGAAACCTGGCCGATGGCATTCGACGGGGTGCCTTATCTCGGCCGTTTCACATCGTTCCGCCATGTCGGCGTGTTCCCGGAACAGGCAGCGCATTGGCGCGCCATGCGCAATGCGATCGAGGGCGCGGAGCGGCCCCTGCGCGTCCTGAATCTTTTCGGCTATACCGGGGTCGGCTCGCTGGTGGCCGCGGCTGCCGGCGCCCATGTCACCCATGTCGATGCCTCGAAAAAGGCCATCGGCTGGGCGCGCGAGAACCAGGCCCATGCCGGGCTTGAAGACAAGCCGATCCGCTGGATCTGCGAAGACGCGATGAAGTTCGTGGCGCGCGAAGGGCGGCGCAGCAATGCCTATGACATCATCCTGCTCGATCCGCCGGCCTATGGCCGCGGTCCGGCCGGCGAGGTCTGGCAGCTCTTCGATCATCTGCCCGACATGCTCGATGGCTGCCGCGCGATTCTTTCCGATACGCCCCTCATGCTGGTGCTGACGGCCTACGCGATCCGGGCCTCGATGTTCGCCATCCACGAGACGATGATGGAGGCCATGACCGGCTTTGCGCCGGAGGGCCATGTCGAATCCGGCGAACTGGTTCTGCGCGAGACGAGTGCCGGACGCGTCCTGTCCACGTCAATGTTCAGCCGCTGGACGCCGGGACACGCATGATGGCCAGTCCGATCGCGGCCCCGGGACGGGTCAAGGAAGTCACCAGCGCGGCCAATCCGATCATCAAGGACATCCGGCTGCTCGAAAAAAAGCGGCACAGGGAGGAGACCAACAGCTTTATCGCCGAGGGCATGAAGCTGATCATCGAGGCGATGGACGCCGGATGGCGACTGAAAACGCTGATCCATGCCGCATCGGCCAAGGGAAATGAGGCGGTCACAGCGCTGGCGACCCGCGCGGTGGCGGCCGGTGCGGACGTTCTGATCGTGCCGGAACGGCTGCTCGGCCAGATCACGCGGCGCGACAATCCGCAGATGGTCGTTGGGGTCATGCAGCAGCGATTTGCCGATGCGGCATCGATCCGGCCCGGCGCGGACGATCTTTGGATCGCGCTCGACCGGGTGCGCGATCCCGGCAATCTGGGCACGATCATCCGCACCGCCGATGCCGGCGGCGCCAGGGGCGTCATCCTGGTCGGCGAAACGACCGATCCGTTCGCCACCGAAACCGTGCGCGCGACAATGGGTTCGATTTTCGCGGTGCCCGTGGCGCGCATGACAGCCGAGGCATTCAAGGGCTTTGCCGGCGACTGGCCGGGCCAGATTATCGGTACTCATCTGGAAGGCTCGGTCGACTATCGCGTGCCCGACTATGCCAGCGGTCCGATCCTTTTGCTGATGGGCAATGAGCAAGCCGGGCTGCCGGCCGATCTGGCGGATCTGTGCACCACGCTGATCCGCATCCCGCAGGCCGGACGGGCCGATTCGCTCAATCTGGCGGTCGCAACCGGGCTGGCCTTGTACGAGGCACGGCGGCACGCATTCGCGGTTGCCGGGGACCCGTCATGAAACGCATCTCCACCGCTCTCCTGACGGTCGGCGCGATGGTCGCCGTCGACCAGGCGATCAAGATCGGCGTCGAGCAGGCGATGGACTATCACGAGCGGATCGATCTTCTGCCTTTCTTCGCGCTGTTTCTGACCCACAATCCGGGCATCGCCTTTTCGATGCTGTCAGGGTGGGGCGCCGGCCCGCTGATCGTGCTGAGCCTTGCAGTCACCGGTTTCGTGAGCTGGCTGTGGGTGTCGAGCCCGGCGGACCGGATCGTCGCCCATTTCGGCTTTGCGCTGATCATTGGCGGCGCCATCGGCAATCTGATCGACCGCTCGCTTTACGGCTATGTGATCGACTATTTCCTGTTTCACACGCCGGGCTGGTCGTTTGCGATCTTCAACCTGGCGGACGCGGCGATCACCGTCGGCGCGGGCCTGGTGATTCTCGACGAAGTGCTTTTGTGGCGCAGCACCCGCAAAGCCGATTGACCTTGCGGCCAACGCGCTGGCAGGTTGCGCCGAAACAATTGAGGGGAGAGGCCGATGGCCGACGCGTTCAAGGCGATCATGGTGTCGCGCGACGACAACAAGGTTCAGTCGGTCGATGTCGCCGAACTGACCGTCGACGACCTGATGGAAGGCGATGTGGTCGTCGCCGTCGAAGCCACCACGATCAACTACAAGGACGGGCTCGCGATTACCGGCAAATCGCCGGTCGTCCGCCGCTGGCCGATGATCCCCGGCATCGACTTTGCCGGGACCGTTGTCGCCTCCGATCATGCCGACTGGAAGGCGGGCGACAAGGTCATTCTGAATGGCTGGGGCGTCGGCGAGGTGCATTACGGCGCGTATGCGGGCCGGGCGCGCGTCAATGGCGACTGGCTGATCGCGCTGCCCGACGCGCTGACCCCGCATCAGGCGATGGCGATTGGCACGGCGGGCTATACGGCGATGCTGTCGGTGCTTGCACTTGAGGGTGCCGGCATCACGCCCGACCGCGGCCCGGTCGTCGTCACCGGCGCCAATGGCGGCGTCGGCACGGTGGCGATCTCGGTTCTTTCCAAGCTGGGCTATCAGGTCATCGCCTCGACCGGGCGGACCAGCGAATCGGCGTTCCTGGAATCGCTAGGCGCGGCGGAAATCATCGATCGGGCGGAATTGTCCGAACCCGGCCGGCCGCTCGGCAAGGAGCGGTGGGCCGCCGGCATCGATTCGGTCGGTTCGGTGACCCTCGCCAATGTCCTGGCGCAAACGCAGTATGGCGGCGCGGTGGCCGCCTGCGGCCTTGCGCAAGGCATGGACCTGCCGGCGAGCGTCGCGCCCTTCATCCTGCGCGGCGTGTCGCTGCTGGGCATCGATTCGGTGATGGCGCCCAGAGCGTTGCGCGAAAAAGCCTGGAGCCGGCTTGTCGGCGACCTCGACACGGCAAAGCTCGAAAGCCTGTCGACGACGATCGGTTTCGACGCGATCGTCGAGACGGCGACGGCACTGCTCGAGGGCAAGGTGCGCGGCCGCGTGGTCATCGACATGGCCGGCTGACACCCGCTGATCCATACGGGTCGTCAACGCAACCAGTTGATAACCTTCACAGCCTATCGTGCGGGTTCGCGCGGCCATCACGACCGCCGATTGCCGGCCCTCGGACGAAATTGCGGGGTCCGCGACCTGACGGCGGGGCAACGCCATGGACGAGACGAACGCATCGAAATCCCAGTTTCTGGCCATTGTAAGCCATGAGATCCGCACGCCCCTGAACGGCATCGTCGGCATGGGCAAACTGCTGGCCGACACGCCGTTGACCGCCGAGCAGCGCAATTATGTCGAGGCGATCACATCGTCCTCCGAAGCGCTGATGCTGCTGGTCAACGACCTTCTGGAATTCGGCCGCAGTGGCGCCGACACCAGCACGCCGGTCTTCTCGGCCACGGACATGCGCGCGCTGACCAGCGGCGTGATCGAACTGCTGGCCGGCCGCGCGCACGAAAAGGGGCTCGATCTCGGCTATTCGATCGCGCCGGGTGTGCCGGTATCGATGCGCGCCGACGCCAAGGGCCTGCGGCAGATCCTGTTCAACATCGTCGCCAATGCGATCAAGTTCACCGCCGAAGGCGGCATTGCCGTCGAGATCGGCCACGCGCCTTCCTCCGATGGCGGACGGGCGCACGATCTGACCATCACCGTCCGCGACAGCGGGCCCGGCATACCGATCGAAAAGCAGGCGCAAATCTTCGAACCGTTCGAGCAGGCAGATATGAGCCTTGCGCGTCGGCACGATGGCGCGGGGCTTGGCCTTGCCATCGCCAAACGGCTGGTCGACCGGCTCGGCGGCACGATCGCGTTTGAAAGTTCGCCCGACATGGGAACGGAATTCACCGTGCGCGTTCCGGCGGGTATCGAGCCGCAAAAAGGGGCGGAGCCGAGCGACGAGGCGCTATCGGGTCAGCACTTCTGCCTGATGATGCGCGCCGGATGCGAGGCGGACATGCTGGCCGATGCGATCGCGGGGCATGGCGGGTCGGTCGAGCACACGACCGCGCCGGAGCTGGCGCTCGACCGGTTGCACGACATGCCGGGCGCGACGGTGCTGATCGACAGCCGGCTGATGCGCGATCCGGATCGGGCGCTCGGCCTCGCAGACCGGATCGCCGCGCGCGGCGGCCGTCCGGTGGTTCTGATCGAGCCCGAGGAGCGCGGCACGCTGGGCGCGCAGTTCAAGGCCGACGGCCATGCATTCCTGACACGCCCGGTGCGTGGCTCCAGCCTGTTGCGCGTTCTGGAACGTACTCTGGACGGCAAACCCGCCGACGATCTGTCCAATCCGTTGTCCCTTGTGACGCCGGCCGCGCAGCGCCGGCGCCGCTTGCTGCTCGCCGAAGACAATCCGGTCAACGCGCTTCTGGCATGCAGCGTTCTTGAAAAGGCGGGGCACGCTGTCACGCTTGCGGACAACGGCAAGGCCGCGCTCGACCGGATGACCGCGCCGGACGCCGCCTTCGATCTGGTGCTGATGGACGTTCACATGCCTGTGCTCGACGGCGCCGAGGCGATCCGCCTCTTCCGTACGCACGAGGACGCCCATGGCGGCGACACGCGCCTGCCGATCGTCGCGCTGACCGCCGACGACGATCCAGAACTGGAGCGCCTTCTGCTTGCCGTCGGTGCGCAGAAGATCGTGCGCAAGCCGCTGACCGCACAGAACTTGCACGTCCTGTTCGAAACGCTGGACAGCGCAGCGGCCTGAACAGGCATTAACGCGCGCCGAAAATGTGTCATACTGGCGTCACGGGATCGTCTTAGCCGACAACTCACCTTGTCGGATGCAGACCGGATTCGGGTTCGAACGATGACCATCGCAAGCGCAGCGCCAAGCCAGCCGGCCCGCCCGCCCGCCGAACCGGCGGCGTTTCTGGGCGAGATCGGCAAACTGCGTGCACGGCTTGCGACGACCGGTGACGAAATCCGGGCCGCACAAAGGCTGCGCCATGCCGTTTTCTCGGCCGAGTTCGCGGCGCCGGGCGATGAAGACGGGATCGATGCCGACGGCTATGACGCGCTGTGCGACCATCTGATCGTCCTGGACACTGCGATCGCGGGAACCGACACGGACCGGATTATCGGCACCTACAGGCTCCTGCCTCAGCAAAACCTCGCCGGCAGGCCGTTTTATTCGGACAGCGCATTCGACATCGGCGCCCTGCTCGAACGGCATGACGGCCGCCGCTTTCTCGAACTGGGCCGCTCCTGTGTCCTGCCGGACTATCGCTCCAAGCGTACGATCGAACTTCTGTGGCAGGGCATCTGGGCCTATTGCCGGCGCAACGCCATCGATGTGATGTTCGGCTGCGCGTCCTTTGCCGGCCGCGTCCCCGCGCGGCATGCGATGGCGCTGGCATTCCTGCATCATCATGCGCGCGCCACCGGCGACTGGTCGGTGACGGCGCGGGCCGAGACACGTGTCGACATGGATTTCATGCCGGCCGAGGCGATCGACCTGAAGGCGGCGATGCGCGCCCTGCCGCCGCTTATCAAGGGCTATCTTCGGCTCGGCGCCACATTCGGCGAGGGCGCGGTGATCGACCATGCGTTCGCTTCGGTCGATGTGCTCGTCGTCCTGCCGGTCGAACAGATCAGCGCGCGCTATGTCTCCTATTACGGTGCAGATGCGGATCGCTTCGCCGCCTGATCATCCGCCGGCATTGTAGGCGGCGATCGCGGCCATGTTGACGATGTCCGCATCGCGCGCGTTCAGCGAAACGATCTGAACGGACTTGTTGAGCCCGACGAGAAGCGGACCGATCACGGTCGAGCCGCCCAGTTCCTGCAGCATCTTGGTGGCAATCGAGGCCGAGTGAAACGCCGGCATGACGAGGACGTTGGCCGGCGCCGACAGCCGGCAGAACGGATATTGCGCCATCAGTTCGGCGTTGAGCGCGACATCGGCGGCCATCTCGCCGTCATACTCGAAATCGACGCGCCGCTTGTCGAGCATGCGCACGGCATCGCGCACGGAATTGGAGCGTTCGCTCTGCGGCTGGCCGAAGGTCGAATAGGCCAGCATAGCCACGCGCGGTTCATAGCCGAGCTTGCGGGCCATGCCGGCCGCCTCCTCGGCGATGTCGGCCAGTTCCTCGGCGGTCGGCATGTCGTGCACCGCCGTGTCGGCGACCAGAACCGTGCGCCCGCGGCACAGCGCCAGCGAAACGCCGACGACACGGTGGCCGGGACGCACATCGATGACACGCCGCACGTCGCTGAGCGCGGTGGCGTAATTTCGGGTGACACCGGTGACCATGCCGTCGGCATCGCCGAGCGCGACGGCGGTGGCGGCGAAGATGTTGCGGTCGTTATTGACCATCCGCAGGCAGTCGCGGAACAGGTAACCGTCGCGCTGCAGACGCTCGTAGAGATGGTCCGCATAGGCGGCGGCGCGGTTCGACAGGCGCGCATTGACGATCTCGATATCGTCGCGCTCCAGATCGACACCGGCGTTGCGCGCCGCTTCGGCGATCAGGTTCTCGCGGCCCAGAAGGATGGCGGTTCCGAGCCCCTGATTGACGTAGGAGACGGCGGCGCGGACGACCTGCTCTTCCTCCGCCTCGGTGAAGAACATGCGCTTGGGATTGCGGCGGACGCGATCGAAGATGCGCTGGAGCGTGGCGGCGATGGGATCGCGGCGCGCGGACAGTTCGACCGCATAGGAGTCGAAGTCGGCGATGGGCCGGCGCGCGACACCCGATTCCATCGCGGCGCGCGCCACCGCGACCGGGATCGCCGAAATCAGGCGGGGATCGAACGGGACGGGAATGATGTAGCCGGGGCCGAACCGGGGACGCGTGCCGCCATAGGCGATCGCCACGTCGTCGGGCACGTCCTCGCGCGCGAGTTCGGCAATGGCATTGGCCGCGGCGGCCTTCATCGCGTCGTTGATCGTCGTCGCCTGCACATCGAGCGCGCCACGGAAGATGTAGGGAAAACCGAGCACATTGTTGACCTGGTTGGGATAATCGGACCGGCCGGTCGCAATGATCGCATCGTCGCGGATTTCGGCGACCTCTTCGGGCGTGATCTCCGGGTCGGGGTTGGCCATGGCGAAGATGATCGGATTGTCGGCCATCGACCGCACCATGTCGGCGGTCAGCGCGCCCTTGACCGACAATCCGAAGAAGACATCGGCGCCCTCCATCGCATCGGCCAACGTCCGCCGGTCGGTGGCGATCGCGTGGGCGGACTTCCACTGGTTCATGCCGGTGCCCCTGCCTTGGTGGATAACGCCCTTGGTGTCGCACAGGATGACATTGTCGTGCGGCACGCCCATCGCCTTGACCAGCTCGATGCAGGCGATGGCGGCGGCGCCCGCGCCATTGCAGACGATCTTGACGTCGCGCAGATCACGGCCGGTCAGATGCAGCGCGTTGATCAGGCCGGCGGCGGCGATGATCGCGGTGCCGTGCTGATCGTCGTGAAACACCGGGATGTCGAGCGCCTCGCGCAGCCGGTCCTCGATCATGAAGCAGTCCGGCGCGCGAATGTCCTCTAGATTGATGCCGCCAAACGACGGGCCGAGCAGGCGCACGCAATTGACGAACTCGTCCATGTCTTCGGTGTCGACCTCCAGGTCGATCGAATCGACATCGGCAAAGCGCTTGAAGAGGACGGCCTTGCCTTCCATCACCGGTTTTGAGGCGAGCGCGCCGAGATTGCCCAGGCCGAGGATCGCCGTGCCGTTGGAGATGACG
This sequence comes from Oceaniradius stylonematis, assembly GCF_965223445.1. Taxonomy (NCBI): domain Bacteria; kingdom Pseudomonadati; phylum Pseudomonadota; class Alphaproteobacteria; order Hyphomicrobiales; family Ahrensiaceae; genus Oceaniradius; species Oceaniradius stylonematis. The sequence continues at coordinate 2,537,439 of NZ_OZ244994.1, read as the reverse complement.
GCCACCATGTTGCCCCGCGCGGTATAGTCGAAGGCGGCCTCGGGCCGTTCGGCGATCGCCTTGACGGGGACGGCGACGCCCGGCGAATAGGCCAGCGACAGGTCGCGCTGGGTCGCCATCGGCTTGGTGGGCGTGACTTCGAGCTTGCCCGGCCTTCCGCGCGCGTGAAAATCGAGCGCTTCGCTGTCGCTGATCGCGGGACGCTTTGAAACGGACGGCGCGGCGGGGCGGTGAGGCTTGTTCATGAGGGTCGTCCCTTGCGCGCTGTATTCGGACACTAGTCGGGGAAAAGACCTTCTAATCCCTGTCGCGGCGCCGTGTAAACGCGCATAAGCTCGGACGGAACGAAACGGGTCCCAGGCGATGGATGGCAGGGCGGCACAGCATCGGGAAACCGGCGGCGGAGCGGGCGGCAGCGCCTCGACCGGCGCGCCGACGCCGATGATGGCGCAGTTTCTCGAGATCAAGTCGGCCAATCCGGGGCTGCTCCTTTTCTACCGGATGGGCGACTTCTACGAACTGTTCTTCGAGGACGCGGAGATCGCCTCGCGGGCGCTGGGCATCACGCTGACCAAGCGCGGCAAGCATCTGGGCCAGGACATTCCGATGTGCGGCGTTCCGGTTCATGCCGCCGACGACTATCTGCAGAAGCTGATAGGGCTCGGCCATCGCGTGGCGGTGTGCGAGCAGCTCGAAGACCCGGCCGAAGCCAAGAAACGCGGTTCGAAATCGGTCGTCCGCCGCGATGTGACCCGGCTGGTCACGCCCGCGACGATCACCGAGGACAAGCTGCTGGAGCCGGGCGAGAACGCCTATCTTCTGGCCCTTGCGCGCATCCGGGCCTCGGACCAGATGGCCTACGCCTTCATCGACATTTCGACCGGCGAGTTCCGGCTCGGCGAAACCGCGCCGGCGCGCCTCCTGCCCGATCTCACCCGCATCGCGCCGCGCGAGATCATCGTCCCTGAAGCGCTTTTTCACGATCCCGAGCTCAGGCCGGTCTTCGACCAGTTCGGCCGCGCCGTCAGCGCACATCCCGCCGCCCTGTTCGACAGCGCCACGGCGGGCGACCGGCTCGCGCGATATTTCGGCGTTGCGACGCTGGACGGGTTCGGCGACTTCTCGCGCGCCGAACTGGCCGCCGCATCGGGGGCGCTCGCCTATGTCGAAAAGACACAAGTGTCCGAGCGGCCGGCGCTGCAGCGGCCGCAGCGCGAGACCGGCTCACCCACGCTTTTTATCGATCCGGCGACGCGCACCAATCTCGAACTCGAACGCACGCTGTCGGGCCAGCGCGACGGCAGCCTTTTGAAGGCGATCGACAGGACGGTGACCGGCGCCGGCGCGCGGCTTCTGGCAGCGCGGCTGCGCGCGCCTCTGACCGATGCCGCCGCCATTGCCGAGCGGCTCGATTCCGTGAGCCAGTTCATGGCCGACGATGGGCTGGCCGGCACGCTGCGCGCCCATCTGAAGGCGTTGCCGGACATGGCGCGCGCGCTGTCGCGCCTGTCGCTGAACCGCGGCGGCCCGCGCGATCTGGCCGCCATCCGCGACGGGCTGGCGGTCGCCGCGTCGGTCCACCAGGTGCTGTCGGGAGCCGATCTGGGCGCCGAACTGCACGAAGCGCGTGCCATGCTCGGCGCCGCGCCCGCCGAGGTCGCCGACGCGCTTCAAACGGCGCTCGACGATAACATGCCGCTTCTGGCGCGCGATGGCGGTTTCGTGCGCACAGGCCATCATGACGAGCTCGACGAGATGAGGGCGCTGCGCGACCAGTCGCGGCGCGTCATCGCATCGCTGCAGGCCGATTACGCAGCCGAAACCGGCGTCAAGTCACTGAAGATCAAACACAACAATGTGCTGGGCTATTTTATCGAGGTCACCGCGCTGAACGCGAGCGCTCTCAATGCATCCGACGACGCCAAGGCCCGCTTCATCCACCGCCAGACCATGGCGAACGCGATGCGTTTCACCACCACCGAACTGGCCGATCTTGAAAGCCGCATCGCCAACGCCGCGGGGCGGGCACTCGAGATCGAACTGGCCGTGTTCGAGCAATTGCGCGCGCTCAGCGTCGCCCATGCCGATGCGATCCGCGAGGCGGCGCATGCGCTTGCTGTGATCGACGTCTCGGTGGCGCTTGCCGATTTGGCCGCCTCGGAAGGCTATTGCCGGCCGGTGGTCGATGACAGCCGCACCTTCCGTATCGTCGGCGGGCGCCATCCGGTCGTCGAACAGGCCCTGCGCCGGCAGGCTGCCGATCCGTTCGTCGCCAATGATTGCGACCTTTCGCCCAAGGACGGTGCCGACCATGGCGCGCTGTGGCTTCTGACCGGGCCGAACATGGGCGGCAAGTCGACCTTTCTGCGCCAGAACGCGCTGATCGCGATCCTTGCGCAGACCGGCTCCTTCGTGCCGGCCGGACAGGCCCATATCGGCATTGTCGACCGGCTGTTCAGCCGTGTCGGAGCCTCGGACGATCTGGCGCGCGGGCGATCGACCTTCATGGTCGAGATGGTCGAAACCGCGGCCATCCTCAACCAGGCCGGCGAGAACGCGCTCGTCATCCTCGACGAGATCGGCCGGGGAACGGCGACCTTTGACGGGCTTTCCATCGCCTGGGCGGCGATCGAATATCTACACGAGCACAATCGCTGCCGGACGCTGTTCGCCACTCATTTTCACGAGCTGACAGCGCTTCACGAAAAGCTCGACCGGCTGGCCAACGTCACCATGCGGGTCAAGGAATGGGAAGGCGAGGTGGTGTTCCTGCACGAGGTCGGCCAAGGCGCCGCCGACCGGTCCTATGGCGTGCAGGTGGCGCGGCTTGCCGGCCTGCCCGACGCGGTCGTGATCCGGGCACGACAGGTGCTCGACCAACTCGAGGAGCAGAACCGCGACAAGGGCGCGGCCGCGCTGATCGACGATCTGCCGCTTTTCTCGGCGGCGCCGGCGGCAAAACAGTCCGTGCCAAACGCCGTCCGATCGGCTATCGAGGCGGCGCTTGACGATCTTTCGCCTGACGAGATGACGCCGCGCGCGGCGCTCGAAGCGCTCTATGCGCTCAAGGCGGTCGCAACGAAGAAGGACTGAGATTGGACAAGGCCGTCACCGGAAAGACCGCCCTTCCCGACGCCGCGACCATCGGCGCGGCGCTGGAAGGGTTCGCGCGCGATGCGGGCGGCGACGGCGCGGACACGGGTGTACGCGCCAAGGTGCTCGCCCATCTCAAGCAGGTCCTGGCCGACGGGCGCGCCGAGGCCGAGCGGCGCCTTTTCGAGGACGGCAAGGGCCATGGCTGCGCAAAGCGCCTGTCGGACCTCCAGGATGCGATCATCCGGGCCACCTACGATTTCGCCCTCGCCCATGTGTTCAAGGTCTCGGATCTTTCCCGTGGCGAGCGGATCGCGCTGGCGGCGGTCGGCGGCTATGGCCGCGGCACGCTGGCGCCCGGATCGGACATCGATCTGTTGTTCGTCCTGCCCTACAAGCAGACGCCGCTCGGCGAGCAACTGGCCGAATACATGCTCTACATGCTTTGGGACATGGGGCTGAAAGTCGGCCACGCCACGCGCAACATCGATGACTGCGTGCGGCTGTCCAAGAACGACATCACGATCAGCACCACGATCCTCGAGGCCCGGTTCCTGATCGGAAACGAAACGCTCTTCAAGGAGCTGATGGACCGGTTCGATGGCGAGGTCGTGCAGAAGACCGCCGTCCAGTTCATCCAGGCCAAGCTCGCCGAGCGCGATGCGCGCCACCAGCGGATGGGCGAAGCGCGGTTCGTCGTCGAGCCGAACGTCAAGGACGGAAAAGGCGGATTGCGCGACCTCCACACGCTGTTCTGGATTGCCAAATATGTCTATCGCGTGCGGCGACGTGCGGAACTGGTCAAGCTCGGTGTCTTCACGCGCAAGGACTACAATCTCTTCGTCAAGTGCGAAGACTTCCTCTGGGCGGTGCGCTGCCACTTGCATTTCCTGACCGGCAAGGCCGAGGAACGCCTGTCGTTCGACGTGCAGCGGGACCTCGCCGAGCGGCTCGGCTACCAGTCACACCCCGGGCTCGAGGATGTCGAGCGGTTCATGAAGCACTATTTCCTGATCGCCAAGGATGTGGGCGACCTGACGCGCATCTTCTGCGCGGCGCTGGAAGACCAGGAGATCAAGAACGCGCCGGCGCTGTCCGGCCTCTTGCAGGCGCTGCCCTTCACCGGTCGCTCGCGCAAGATTCGCGGTATCAAGGAGTTCGTCATCGACCGTCAGCGCATCAATGTCGCCGACGAGGAGGTCTTCAAGCGCGATCCGGTGAACCTGATCCGGATGTTCCATCTGGCCGACCGGTACGGGCTCGAATATCATCCGCAGGCGCTGCAACTGGTCCGGCGTTCGCTGAAGCTGATCGACAAGGCACTGCGCACCGACGTCAATGCCAATGCGCTGTTCATCAAGATCCTTTCCTCGAAGAACGATCCGGCGCTCAATCTGCGGCGGATGAACGAGGCGGGCGTGCTCGGCCGTTTCGTCCCCGATTTCGGCAGGATCGTCGCGATGATGCAGTTCAACATGTATCATCACTACACCGTCGACGAACATCTGATCCGTACGATCGGCGTGCTCGCCGACATCGAAAAGGGTACACTCAAGGAAGATCATCCGCTCGCCGCGACGCTGATGCCGGGCCTCAAAGGCGAGCGCACGCTGCTCTATGTGGCACTGTTTCTGCATGATATCGCCAAGGGCCGACCGCAGGATCATTCGACCGCCGGGGCGGAGGTGGCGCGAAAGCTTTGCCCGCGTTTCGGCTTTTCGCCCGAGGACACGGCGACCATCGCCTGGCTGGTGCAGGACCATCTTCTCATGTCGATGACCGCTCAGGCGCGGGACCTGTCGGACCGCAAGACGATCGAGGATTTCGTCGCGCGGGTGCAGACGGTCAAGCGGCTCAAGCTGCTGCTGGTGCTGACCGTTTGCGACATTCGCGGCGTCGGTCCGGGCGTCTGGAACGGCTGGAAGGGCCAGCTGTTGCGCACGCTCTATGCAGAGGCGGAACTGGCACTTACGGGCGGTTTCTCGGAAACCAGCCGCAAGAGCCGCGCCGCCAGCCGCCGGCAAGCGCTCGAGGAACGGCTCGCCGGCTGGACCGAAGCCGATCGCGAGGCGGTTCTGCGCCTGCACTACGACAATTATCTTCTGACCGTCGATCTGGAAGACCAGGAGCGCCATGCCGAGTTCATCCGCGCGGCCAATGCCGAGGGCAAGGCGCTGGCGACCGAAGTCCGCACGGATGCATTTCAGGCGATGACCGAGATCACCGTGCTGGCGCAGGACCACCCGCGCCTGTTGTCGGTCATCGCCGCCGCCTGTTCGAGCGCGGACGCATCGATCGACGGGGCCCACATCTTCACCACATCCGACGGCCGCGCGCTCGATGTCATCCAGATCGAACGCGAATTTGTCGAGGACGAAGACGAGTTGCGGCGCGGCCGCCGGATCGGCGCACTGATCGAGGATGTCCTGCGCGGCAAGGTGAGCCTGCCGGACGTGCAGGCGCACAAGCGACGCCGCAGGGCGCTCAGCGCCTTTCATGTCGAACCCAATGTGAAGATAAACAACACGCTGTCCAACCGGTTTACCGTGATCGAAGTGGAAGGGCTGGACCGCCCGGCGCTCCTGTCGCAACTGACCGGCGCGATCTCCGATCTCAAGCTCGACATCCGTTCCGCGCACATCACGACCTTCGGCGAGAAGGTGATCGACAGTTTCTATGTGACCGATCTGGTCGGCCAGAAGATCGAGGACACGGCGCGCCAGGGCCGCATCCGCAAGGCACTTCTTTCCGTGCTCAAGAACGATCAGCGCGGCGCAACGAAGAAGCAGGCGGGCAAGGCCGCCGTGGCGGCCGAATAGACGATGAGCCTTTTGCGCAATTTCGCCACGGTGGGCGGTGCGACCATGACCAGCCGCGTGCTGGGATTCGTGCGCGACATATTGATGGCGGCCGCTCTTGGTACGGGCCCGGTGGCCGACGCCTTCGTGGTCGCCTTCCGCTTCCCCAACCTGTTTCGTCGGATCTTCGCCGAAGGCGCCTTCAATTCGGCCTTCATTCCGCTCTTTTCGCGGCGGCTGGAAGGCGAGGGCCGCGAGGAAGCGCGGCGGTTCGCACAAGAAGCCATGGCCGGCCTGATTACCGTCCTGGCCATTGTTATCGGCTTTGCCATGATCGCGATGCCGGTCCTGATGTACGGGCTGGCGCCGGGCTTTTCGGCCGATCCTGACAAGTTCGACCTGACGGTGGAACTGACGCGGATCACTTTTCCCTATCTTCTGCTCGTCTCGCTGCTGGCGCTGATTTCGGGCGTGCTGAACGGTCTGGGCCGGTTCGCGGCGGCGGCATTCGCACCGGTCCTGCTGAATGTCGTGCTGATCGCGGTGCTCAGCTACATCGTCTCTTCCGGCCTTGCGGCAACGCGCGATGCGGGGCTGTGGCTGTCGGTCGGCGTCGTCGTCGGTGGCGTTGCGCAGCTGGCCATGGTCGTGATCGCCTTGCGGCGCGAAGGGTTCGCGCTCGGCTTCGTGCGCCCGCGCTGGAACGGCCGCATGAAGAGGCTGGTCACGCTGGGCATTCCCGGCGTCATCGCCGGCGGCGTGACGCAGATCAACATCGTCGTTGGCACGATCATCGCTTCGATGCAGGCGGGCGCCGCCAGCATGCTCTATTATGCCGACCGGCTTTACCAATTGCCGCTCGGCGTCGTCGGCATAGCCATCGGCGTCGTGCTGCTGCCGGAACTGTCGCGAAAGCTGAAGGCTGGCGACATGGGTGCGGCCAAGGCCGTCGAGGCCCGGGCACTGCAGTTTTCCATGATGCTGACCCTGCCCGCTGCGGTGGCTCTGGCCGTGATCCCGCACCAGCTTGTCTCGGTGCTGTTCGAAAGGCTGGCCTTCGACGCCGAAAGCGCACGCGGCACCGCGCTTGCGCTGCAGGCGTTTGCCGTCGGCCTGCCGGCCTTCGTGCTGGTCAAGGTGTTTTCGCCCGGCTTCTTCGCCCGCGAGGACACCAAGACGCCGATGCAGGTCGGGATTGCCGCCATGGCGGTGAATGTGGCAGCCAGCCTGGCGCTGTTTCCATTCGTGGGCCATGTGGGCATCGCGATCGCGACAAGCCTTGCCGGCTGGGTCAATGCCATCGCGCTTTATTGGCTTCTGAACCGGCGCGGCCTCTGGACGATCGATGGGCCGATGACCCGCCTTCTGGCGCTGATTGCGGTCAGCGCCGTGCTGATGGGCCTGTGTGTCTGGGCCTCGGCGGAACTGCTTGCTCCGCAACTGGCGTCCGGCACCCCGCTCGTCCCGCGGGCCGCCGCGCTTGCCATTGTGGTCGGTGCCGGCGTCGTCAGCTTTTTCGGTCTGGCCCATCTGACCGGCGCGGCGCGGCTCGGCGCGCTAAGGGCAATGCTGTTCCGGCGCGGCGTCTGAGCGGTCGACCGGCCCTTGCACGGCGGCAACGGCCATTGCATAAGGCCGGCGCATTCCAAACGGACCGTCCCATGACCAACATCTTCCACGAGCGCGTCTTTTCCGGCGTCCAGCCGACCGGCCATCTGACGCTCGGCAATTATCTGGGCGCGATCCGCAAATTCGTCGCGATGCAGGAGCGGCACGAATGCATCTATTGCGTGGTCGACATGCATGCGATCACCATGCCGCAGAACCCGACCGAACTGATCAATGCGACGCGCTCCGTCGCGGCGGCCTTTCTTGCTGCAGGCATCGATCCGGCGCAGCACATCGTCTTCAATCAGAGCCGCGTGCACGAGCACGCGGAACTGGCGTGGGTCTTCAACTGCGTGGCGCGCATGGGCTGGCTCAACCGGATGACCCAGTTCAAGGAAAAGGCCGGAAAAGACCGCGAGAACGCATCGGTCGGCCTCTTCGCCTATCCGGCGCTGATGGCGGCCGACATCCTGATCTACCGGGCAACCCACGTGCCGGTGGGCGACGACCAGAAGCAGCATCTGGAGCTGACCCGCGATATCGCGCAGAAGTTCAACAACGACTATTCCGACCGTATCGCGGAATTGGGTCTGGGCATCGAAATGCAGATCGGCCGGGAGACCGTGTCGGGCTATTTCCCGCTCACCGAACCGGTGATCGAGGGGCCGGCAACGCGAATCATGAGCCTGCGCGACGGCACCAAGAAGATGTCGAAATCCGATCCCTCGGACCTGTCGCGAATCAATCTGACCGATACGGCCGACGAGATCGCCCGCAAGATCCGGAAGGCCAAGACCGATCCCGAACCGTTGCCGAGCGAAGCGGCGGGCCTGGCAGAACGGCCGGAAGCGGCGAACCTTGTGGGCATCTATGCCGCGCTGGCGGACATGGAGAGCGACGCGGTGCTGGCAGAGTTCGGCGGCAAGGCGTTTTCCGAGTTCAAGCCGGCGCTCGCCGATCTGGCGGTCGAGGTTCTGAGCCCCGTCGCCGGAGAGATGCGGCGGCTGATCGCCGATCCGGGTCATATTGACGGGATTCTGGCCAACGGCGCCGAACGGGCGTCGGCGATCGCCGCGCCGGTCATGGCCGATGTGCGGCGGATCGTCGGTCTGGGCGCCTGAGCCTCTCTCCGCTTGCGGGCCGGCGCGGGCCGTGCCAAAGATTCGTCCATGGTCACCAGACGCCTTTCCGGCGAAGCCGGTCATCGCCGCAAGTTCCTCGCGGTCGTCGACGAAACACCGGAATGCGAGCGCGCCGTGTTCTACGCCGCTCGCCGCGCGGCCAATACCCATGGCGGGCTGATCCTGTTGTTCGTGATCGCGCCCGGCGACTTCCAGCACTGGCTGGGCGTCGAGCAGGTGATGCGAGAAGAGGCGATGGAGCGCGCCGAGCAGGTGATGTCGAAATTCGCCACGCTCGCGCGCGAACAGTGCGGAATCGAGCCCGAGACCGTGATCCGCGAGGGTGTCGGCGTCGAACCCATTCACGAACTGATCGAGGAAGACCAGGACATTGCCATCCTCGTGCTCGCGGCCAGCGCGGCCAAGGAAGGGCCGGGGCCGCTCGTCTCATCGATCGCCGGGCGGGACGCGGCGTTTCCGATCCCCGTCACCGTGGTGCCCGCCAATCTGACCGACGAGGACATTGAAAGCCTGTCGTGACGGACGCATATGTTCATAGCGAGCGCGCCCCTTTCACAGGGGCCTGCTAGCGCTTGATAGGGTGAGCGTTTCACTCTATTTTGGAATTATTCCAAATTGAGGTGATGCCATGTTCATCCAGACCGAAACGACGCCGAACCCGGCCACGCTGAAATTCCTGCCCGGCCAGGTCGTCATGGAGATGGGCACCGCCGATTTCCGCGATGCCGGCGAAGCGGGCGCCAAGTCGCCGCTGGCCGGACGGCTTTTCGATGTCGATGGCGTGACCGGCGTCTTCTTCGGCTATGATTTCGTCACCGTCACCAAGGACGATGCGCATGACTGGATGCACATGAAGCCGGCCGTTCTTGCCGCGATCATGGAGCACTTCATGGCCGGCGCGCCGGTGATGGCCGAACAGAACGGCGCAGCCGACTTTGGCGATGAAGAAGAATTCTTCGAGGCCGGCGACGAGAGCATCGTGGCGACGATCAAGGAATTGATCGAGACGCGCGTGCGACCGGCCGTCGCCCAGGATGGCGGCGACATCACCTTCCGCGGCTTTCGCGACGGCGTCGTCTTTTTGCACATGAAGGGCGCCTGCGCCGGATGTCCATCGTCGACGGCGACCCTCAAGCACGGCATCCAGAACCTGCTGCGGCACTTCATTCCCGAGGTCGAGCAGGTCGAGGCCGTCTGACCGAAGACCGAACCGGCAAAAAAGGCCGGGCGATCGCCCGGCCTTTTCGCGTTCGACTGTCGGCGATGCGGCGTCAGCCCTGGAGGACGACAACCTTCGCGCCGGGCTCGACGCGGTTGTAAAGATCGACAATGTCCTGGTTCATAAGGCGGATGCAGCCCGACGAGACGGCGTTGCCGATCGACCACCATTCCGGCGTGCCGTGCAGACGATAGCCGGTGTCGCGGCCGCCGCGCGTCAGATAAAGCGCGCGCGCGCCCAGCGGATTGGTCAGGCCGGGCTCCATGCCGCCGCGATATTTTGCCAGTTCCGGCTGGCGCCGGATCATCGCCGCCGGCGGTGTCCATGTCGGCCAGCGGCGTTTCCAGCCCACCTTGGCCGTGCCCGACCAGCGGAACCCGTCGCGGCCCACGCCGATGCCGTAGCGCAGCGCCTTGCCGTCTTCCTGGACGAGATAAAGATGCCGGTTCGGCGTGTCGACGATGATCGAGCCGGGCCGATGCCGCGTCTCGTAATCGACGACCTGGCGGCGGAATTCCTCAGGCACTTTCGAAACCGGGATTTTCGGCAGCGTGTATTCGCCGTCCGGCATGCCCGCATAGGCATTGGCGAAGTAGTTCGAATTGGTGGCCGAACAGCCGGCAAGCCCGGTTGCGGCGATCGCGGCGAATCCACCCAGAAAAGCTCGTCTTTGCATGATGTCCCTCAAACCCAACAGCCCCGGGGTTTTTTCGCCCCACATGGTTAATCCAACGTTACATGAAGCTTTGAACCGCGTGCAAGGATGGCCCCCCGTAATCTTGCAGGTCTGTGCGCTTTGGCACACAGTGTCACCGACGCACCACAGTTGACGCAACGTCATAGTCCGCCGTGACGGGATCAAATGCCGCTTGTTTCCGCCGTATCGATTAATCCGCTGGCCGATGGCCGGCAATCGGCGCGGGCGCTCCGCGTGCGGCGCGGCGTTCAGATCCTGCTGCGGGAAATGGGGTTGGCGACGGTTCCGGAAATGACGCTGGCCAGCGGCCGCCGCGCCGATCTTGTCGCTCTGGCTCCCGACGGCGGCATCGTCATCGTCGAGATCAAATCCTCGCCCGAGGACATGATGGCCGATGCCAAATGGCCGGGATATCGGGACTATTGCGACCGTCTGTTCTTTGCAACGCTGCCCGACGTGCCGCAGCATCTTTTTCCCGACGATTGCGGGTTCATCCGCGCCGACGGGCACGGCGCCGCCATCGTTGCCGATGCCCCGGAGCACAGGCTTGCGCCGGCGCGGCGCAAGGCGGTCACGCTGCGGTTCGCGCGGTTCGCCGCCGGGCGGTTGCTGGCGGCGGAATGGGCGTCCGGCGGGCAGACCGCCGGACCGTGATCAGCGCGGCGCGCGCTTGGCGAGGATGCGCTGCAATGTGCGGCGATGCATGTTGAGCCGGCGCGCCGTCTCCGAGACATTGCGGTCGCACATCTCATAGACGCGCTGGATATGCTCCCACCGCACCCGGTCGGCCGACATCGGGTTTTCTGGCGGCGGCGGGGTGCCGTCCGGCGCGACGGTCAGCGCATTGTAGACATCGTCGGCATCGGCGGGCTTGGCCAGATAGTCGATCGCGCCCAGTTTGACGGCATTGACGGCGGTCGCGATGTTGCCATAGCCGGTCAGGACGATCGCGCGGGCCTCGGGCCGCTTGGCGTGCAGCGCCTTGATGACATCGAGACCGTTGCCATCCTCGAGCCGCATGTCGACAACCGCATAGGCGGGCGGCGCGGCTTCAACGCGGGCAAGCCCCTCGGCGACCGATTCGGCCATTTCCACGGCAAAGCCCCGGCTTTCCATCGCGCGGCCGAGCCGGCGCACAAAGGGCGCATCGTCATCGACGAGCAGCAGGCTGGCATCGGGACCCGGTCCCGGCACCACATCGGTGTTGGTGTTTTCCTGTGTCAGCATGATCTCACCTTTCTGTCTCCTCTACGCGGCCGCCGCCTCAATGGATGAGCGCGGCCAGCTGACCGTCACGGCGGCGCCGGCTTCGGGCCGTCCGCCATTTGCAAAGCGCAGCGTCGCGCCGTTGCGTTCGAGCAGTGTCTTGGCGATAAAGATGCCAAGGCCCAGGCCGGGGCCGCCCTTGCGGCTGCGTTGAACGTCGCGGGTTGCACCCAGATCCGGCTCTCCCAGTTTCTCAAGCTGGTCAGCCGGGTATCCGGGTCCGTCGTCGACGATGTCTATGCGCACCTGGCGGTCGGACCAGCGCAGATCGATGCGCACCGTGTGTCGCGCGAAATCGACGGCGTTCTCGACCAGATTGCCCAGCCCGTAGAGAACGGCCGGATTGCGCCGCATCACCGGTTCGGGGCTGCCGTCTCCATCGTGTCCGGTGACGATGCGAACGCCGAACTCGCGATGCGGGGCGGCGAGTTCCTCGATCAGTTCGCGAATCGACATAAGGGAAATGAGGTCCTCGGACGTGTTGAGCGTCGACAGGCGCGACAGAATCTCGCGGCAACGATCGGCCTGCGCGCGCAGCAGCCGCACATCTTCCTTGAGCGGATCTTCCTCGGCGGTCGCGCGGTCCATTTCCTTGGAGACAAGGGAAATGGTGGCCAGAGGCGTGCCCAGCTCATGGGCGGCGGCGGCAGCCAGCCCGTCGAGCGCCGACAGATGATGTTCGCGTTGCAGCACCAGTTCGGTGGCCGACAATGCATCGGCCAGGCTGCGGGCCTCGTCGGCGACGCGGTAGACATAGAAGGCGGTGAAGGCGACCGACGACAGAACCGCCGCCCACATGCCGGCGACGAAGATGAAGGGAATGTCGAGCGGCACGTCCGCATACCAGGGCAGCGGCAGATGCGAGAAGACCAGCACGCTGGCCGAGACGAACACCACCAGTCCCAATGCGGCCGTGTACCGCGCCGGCAGCGTCGCCGCCGAGATGATTACCGGCACGATCAGCAGCACCGAGAACGGGTTTTCCAGCCCGCCGGTGAGGAACAGGAGCGCGGCGAGCTGGCCAATGTCGAAGAAAAGGACGGCGAAGACATGGGCCGGACCAAGCCGCATGTTGGCCGGGAAAACCCATGTCAGGACAAGGTTGAGCGCTGCGGAAACGGCGATCAGCGCGAAACAGGCAACGATGGGAAAGTCGAAGCCCAGCCATGCGGCAACGACGGTGACGGCGACGCTCTGGCCCAGAACCGCAATCCAGCGCGTGTTGGTGAGCGTCGACATACGCAGACGGCGGCGCTCGAACCGCTCGCCTTGCATGACCGGGCTGTCGTCGACCTGTTGATCCATGGGCGCTTATATGGCGCCCAAAAGCCCGAATTGCCAGAAAATCCGATGCTTCTCGCACGCAATCATGATTTGCGTGGTTTGGCCCGTCGGGTCGGCGCGGCATTGGCCGGATCGTCGGGCCAGACATGTTTGGGATAGCGGCCCCGCATCTCGGCACGCACCTCGCCCCAACTGCCGGCCCAGAATGCGGGGAGGTCGACGGTACGCTGGATGGGCCGCCCCGCGGGCGAGAGGAGTTCGACGACCAGCGGAACCGCGCCATCCAGAAGCGCAGGATGCCGGGTCAGCCCGAAAAGTTCCTGGACGCGGATCGCCAGTGCCGGCGCCGAACCATCGGGCGGATAGCGCAGCGCGAGGCGCGAGCCGGTGGGCGCGGTGAAGTGAGACGGTGCGAGCCGGTCGAGGTCTGCGGCGCGGACGGAACCGGCGCGCATCAGAAGCGCATCGATCAGCGGTACGCCGGACAAATCCGTGCGACCCGCCAGGAACGGTGCCAGCCAGTCATCGAGCGTTGCGATGAGCGCATCATCCCCCATGTCCGGCCAGGGGTCACCGGCGCGCGCATGCAGCCAGGCCAGCCGGTCGCGCACCGAACGCGCCTTTTCGGTCCACGGCAGAAGCGGCAGGCCGTAAACGCGCACCGCGTCTGTGAGCGCCTTTGCCGCCGCATCGCCGGCCTCGACCGGGCGCGGCGCCGAAGACAGCGTTATCGCACCCAGACGCCGGACCTGTCGGGCGGATAGCCGGCCCGATCCGGCATCGAACGCCATCTCGACCCGGTCGGCGATCCGGTCCTCCAGCCGGTCCTCGATGTCGGCAAGCGATATGGCCGCCCCGGCCAGAAGCCGCGTCTGTGCCGCCGCACCGGTCGCATCGGCGGCGACGACGAACTCCTCGCGGGCCAGCGGATCGGTCTCTTCGACCACAACACCGCGCCCGCCGGCCATCACGAAACGGCCCGGCTGGCCGGAACGGGCCTTGGCAACCCGGTCGGGGAATGCGTCGAGCAGCATGATGCCGGCGGTTTCGTCCTGTCCACCGCCATCGGGCAAGTCGATCTGTGCGGCGATGCGGTCGGCCAGTTGCCGGGCCTGCCGTGCACGGGCCGATCGATCGTTGTCAAAGGCCTGAAGCCGCCGGTCGAGATCGGTCGACATGCCGGCCAGACCCCGCTCCGTGATCAGAACGGCCAAGCGCGCGCGGCGCCTTGCATCGCCTGAATTCTCCGCCGCCGCCACCATCGCCGCCAACGGCACGGGCAGCGCGATCATGCGCAATTGGTGCCCTTTCGGCGTCAGGTGTCCCTGCCCGTCGATCGCGCCGAGCCCTTCCAGCCGCGACCGCGCCTCGGACAGGGCAGCCTCGGGCGGCGGGTCAAGAAAGCGCAGCGCATGCGGATCGGCGACACCCCAGGCCAGGCAATCGAGCATCAGCCGCGTCAGGTCGGTGCGGGTGATTTCCGGAGGATCGAACGGGACAAGCGCCGCCGTCTGGCCTTCGTGCCAGAGGCGGATCACGATGCCGGGCTGCGTGCGGCCGGCACGACCGGCGCGCTGGTCGGCGGAGGCCCGGCTCTCGCGAACCGTCTCGAGCCGGGTGATGGCCTGTCCCGGCTCGAAGGCCGGCTGGCGGGAAAGTCCCGAATCGATGACGATGCGCACGCCGTCGATCGTCACCGAGCTTTCGGCGATTGCCGTTGCCAGCACGATCTTCCGCCGGCCCTGTTCGGCCGGAAGGATCGCCCGGTCCTGATCGGCGATGTCCATCGCGCCGAACAGGGACGCCAGATAGGCGTCGGACGGCAGGTGCGGTTCGAGGCGCTCGGCGGTGCGGCGAATCTCCGCCTGTCCCGGCAGGAAGGCGAGAATGCTGCCCTCCTCCTCGCGCAACGCGGCGCGGACCGCATCGGCCACTGCGTCCTCGACGCGCTGATCGGGCTTGCGCGGCCGGTAGTGAATATCGACGGGGTAAGTGCGGCCGGCGCTCTCGATCACCGGCGCATCGTCCAGAAGACGCGCGACGCGACCGCCATCGAGCGTCGCGGACATGATGACAATGCGCAGATCCTCGCGCAGGGCGGATTGCACATCGAGCGCCAGCGCCAAAGAGAAATCCGCGTCCAGCGAGCGTTCGTGGAACTCGTCGAATATGACGACCGAGGTTCCCGAAAGCTCCGGATCGTCGAGGATCATGCGCACGAACACGCCCTCGGTGACGATCTCGATCCGCGTCTTCGGGCCGGTCTTGCTGTCCATCCGCATGCGATAACCGACCGTTTCGCCGACACGTTCGCCGAGCAGCGATGCCATCCGCCGTGCTGCCGCACGAGCGGCCAGACGGCGCGGTTCGAGCATGACGATCCTGCCGCCGCCGACCCACGCCTCGCCGAGCAGGGCCAGGGGAACCAGCGTGGTCTTGCCCGCGCCCGGCGGCGCGACGAGAACCGCGTTCGGGCGGTTGGCAAGTTCCGTTTTCAACTCGCCGAGAACCGCGGCAGCCGGCAGGCCGGTTGCGGCAAAGTCGATCATGGTTCGTTGCCGCACGACGCAGCTGGTGCCAGTTCGACCAACGCCCCATGGGCCGCCTCGGCATCGGCGGCATCGTGGGTCACCAGCAGCACCGGCAGTCGGCGCGCCTTGGCCCGTTCGAACACAAGCCGCCGGATCTGATCGCGCAGACCGGCATCGAGCTTGGAAAAGGGCTCGTCGAGCAGCATGAAGGCAGGATCGGAGACAAGCACGCGCGCCAGCGCGACGCGCGCTTTCTGGCCGCCGGACAGCGTGTCGGGATCGCGATCGAAGAATCCGTCGAGACCGACATCGCCCAGCGCGTCGCCGGCGCGCTGCCGCCGCGCCGTACGGCCGGCGACCGAGGGCGGCACGGCGAACACGAGATTGCCGCCGACCGACATGTGCGGGAACAGCAGCGGATCCTGGAACAGAAGACCGGCACGGCGGGTCTGCGGCGGCGCGCCTGTGATGTCGGTCCCGTTGCAGTGCACGCGGCCGCGCGCGGAAAAGACCGGATCGAGAAAGCCGCCGATGAAGGCCAGAAGCGTCGACTTGCCGGAGCCGGAAGGACCCATCACCGTCAGCACGTCGCCCGGCGCGATATCGTGATCGACGCTGACCAGCGTGCGGCTGCCCAGCGCTATCGCGACGTTTTCGAGCCGGAGGCCCGTTGCATGCGTTGCGGATGGATCGGTCATGAAAGCCCTGGTTACAGACCCCTGATCGCGCGGCGATTGCGGAAAAGCAAGGCCGGCACGAGTGTTGCGAGGGCAAAGCCGACAAAGGGCAGAAGCATCTGAAGAAAGGCGTAGACGCCGATGACGCGCCGGTCGCCACCCGATCCAAGCGCCACCGCCTCGGTCGTGATCGTCGGGAACCGGCCCGCGCCGACCAGCAAGGTCGGCAGATACTGGCCGACCGAGACGGCAAAGCCGACCGCGGCCGCCACCAGTACGGCGCGCAGCAACATGGGCATCCGCACACGCCAGAAGATGCGTCTGGAGGGCGCGCCGAGCGCTGCGGCAACCGCCTCATAGCGCCTGTCATAGGCCCGCCATGGCGCGGACAGCGACAGGAAGACGTAAGGCAGGACGAAGACGACATGGACGAGGATGAGCGCCGCCCAGCTGGCGTCGGCATCGCCGGCGATCAGCAGCAATTGCAGGCCGAAGAGAAAGCCGATCTGCGGCACCAGAAGCGGTAGATAGACCAGCGCAAGCGCGCGGTTGCCGCCGGTGCGGCCGGTCTCGTTCTCGCGCTGAAGGCAGGCGAGCGCGATCGCGACCGAGATCGCGGTTGCGGCGAGCGCGATGATGATCGTCGTTGCAAGCGGGCCGGACA
Source organism: Oceaniradius stylonematis (assembly GCF_965223445.1). Lineage (NCBI taxonomy): Bacteria > Pseudomonadati > Pseudomonadota > Alphaproteobacteria > Hyphomicrobiales > Ahrensiaceae > Oceaniradius > Oceaniradius stylonematis. The sequence goes on along the minus strand of NZ_OZ244994.1, from coordinate 2,520,460 downwards.
GCGCAGGGCCGGTGCGCTGCCAGGTGCGCCATGTCAGGGCGTCGGGCAAGGCGGAGGGAAACTGCCACAGGCCGGAGATCGACCAGAGCGCCAGAACGCCCAGACCGCCGAAGACGAGCAATGCCGATGCCGCCATCATGCCGCCGGCGGCAAGGCGCGCAAAACCGTCGCGGCGAAACCGGCGCCCGGTTTCGCAGATGCCCTCGGCGACCGGGCCGGCGATCCGCTCGAGCGCCACCCAGATCAGAAGCGCCACCGCCGTCACGGCGATCTGCAGACACGCGCCGGCGCATGCCATGAAACGCATCGACAGTTCGGGGTCGTTCATCCAGCCGACAAGGCGCACCGGCAGCGTCTGCGGCGTCGTCGGTCCCAGAATGAACGCAACGTCCACATTGGCGCTGGCATAGGCGATCACCGCGAAGACGGCGAGGCGAATCTGCCGGTAGAGCGGCGGCCAGGCGGTGAACATGAAGCCCATCATGCGGCCATATCCGAGCGACTGGCTGAGCCGCAGCGAACGCAGCGCGGGCACCTGCGGCAGGGCGGCGAGCGTGACCAGAAGCAGGAATGGCACCTCCTTGATGACAAGGCCCGCGATCAGCGCGAAACCGGCCGGATCGTTGACAACCAGCAGATCGGGCGGGCGCTCCCAACCGGTCGCCCAGGGCGAGAACAGGCGGGCCAGATAGCCCGACGGCGCGATCATGAAGGCAAAGCCGAACGCGGCGGCGGCGTGCGGCACGGCCAGAAGCGGCGAAACCAGATGCTGGATCAGGCGGAAGGCGCGCGTGCCGTACCAGGCACAGACGAAGCCGGCGACCATGGCCAGCGAGATGGCGGTGGTCAGAAGACCGATCATCAGCGCCTGCAGGGCAGACCGCCAGAGGCCGGGCTGGCCGAACAGATCGGCAAACGGCCGGGTCGACAGCTGATATCCGCCCAGCGCCGGCAAAAAGCCGAACGCGGGCAGCACCGTGCCCATCAGCCCGCATGCCAGCGGGACCGCGAGAACGAACAGGGCCAGCGGCGGCGCGAAGCGGAGCATGGCGCGCCGGGCCGCCGACGGTCAGTTGCCGACGGCGTAGCGGGCCGACCAGCGCTCTTCCAGACGCGACATCCATGTCGGGTGCGGCTCGTCAAGAGCCGGACCGAGCTCATCCGGAAGCAGCGTGGCGATGCCCAGATCGAGTGCCTCGAACAGTTTGCGTTGCGGGGCCGACAGCTTGTCCATGGCCAGAACGGTGGGATCGCCCCAGACTTCCGGATCCTGCTTGCGGGCCTGTGCTTCCGGCGAGATCAGGAAGTTGGCGACCACCAGAGCGCCGGCCTTGGCGTTGGCATTGAAGGGAATGGCGACGAAATGGGTGTTGGCGAGCGTGCCGCCCGAGAAGGTGAACGAACGCACCGTGTCGGGCAGGAGCTGGTTGGCGATGGCACTCGACGCTTCGGCCGGATTGAAAGCGAAGGTGATGTCGAGTTCGCCGTCGGCCAGAAGCTGGCTCATCGACGGATAATCCTTGGGAAAGGCGCGCGCGCTGCGCCACAGATGCGGGTGCAGCCGGTCGAGATAGTCGAACATGGGCTGCGTGACCGTCTCGAAGCTGGCTTCGTCGACGGGCTTTTGCAGCACCGCCGGGTCGGCGACCGTCTCGATCAGGATCTGCTTGAGAAAGCTCGAGCCGATGAAGTCGGGCGGCTGGGGATAGGAAAAACGGCCGGGATTGGCCTTGGCCCACACCAAAAGGTCGGCGGCATTGTCGGGCAGATCGCCGGCTTCGGTCCGGGCGCTGTCGTAGAAGAAGACCAGCTTGGCCATGCCCCAGGGCGATTCAAGTCCGTCGGTTGGCAGGGTGAAGTCGACCGTGATGGTCGGTTTGTTCTCCACATCCACATAACGCCAATTGGGCAGCTTCGTCGCCCAGTCGGGCGCAAACAGCAGGCCCTGCCGTTTCATCGACGCAAAGTTCTCACCGTTGATCCAGATGAGGTCGATCGAGCCGCCTTCATCGCGGCCGGCGGTCTTTTCCGCGACGACCGTGGTGACCGCGTTGGCCGTGTCCTCGAGCTTGACATGCACCAGCCGGACGCCGTGGCGCTCTTCCAGTTCCTCGCCGACCCAGCCGATATAGGCGTTGATCTGGGTGGAGCCGCCCCAGGCGTTCCAGTAGACGGTCTGGCCGCGCGCTTCTTCGAGCACCGCATTCCAGTCGGCCGGGTCTGGATCGGCCATCGCCGGGCCGGCGGAAAGGGTCAGCGCAAGGGTCAGCGCGGTTACGCGGATCAGGTCGGTCACGGGCTGGCTGTCTCCGGTTTGGCAAGTGGTGCGCGAAAACATCACGTGCCATGCCGGCCGGTCAACACGCGGCTCGTCACCTCCTCTCACATTCCGGTGAACTTGCCGGGCAAGAACGGCGGGCTCAGCCGCGATCGTTGATGGCGATCCGCTTGACGAGGCGCTCCGGCTCGGGGCGCTCGAGATCGATCAGCAGGAGGCCGTTTTCGAGGTCCGCGCCGATGACGCGCATGCCGTCGGCCAGCACGAAGGCGCGCTGGAACTGCCGGGCGGCAATGCCCCTGTGCAGGAACTCGCGGGCCGGATCGTCGGCATCGGCGCGCCGGCCGCGGATGACAAGCTGGCTTTCCTCTGTGGTGATTTCCAGATCGTCCGAGGAAAAGCCCGCGACGGCCAGCGTGATCCGCATGATCGACGCGCCATCATCGCGGCGGATGCGTTCGATGTTGTAGGGCGGGTAGCCGTCGCCCGACTTGGCGACCCGTTCCAGCGATTTTTCGATGGTCTCGAAGCCGACCAGCAGCGGGCTGGAAAAATTGGTCATGGGCACCGCCTTTTCATGTCCTTTGCAAGCGACATTGCCGCGAGCACAAGTTTTGACTTGCATTTGTCGCGCGGCACGGCGAACCCGTCCGGCATCCGCCTTGATGTCTTATGATGTCTGGGCGGGCGATTTTCAAGAATGTCCGGGGGACCGCCATGACCGACACGCGTGCCATCATCATCGATACCGACCCGGGCCAGGACGATGCGATCGCGCTTTTGCTTGCGCTGGCGAGCCCGGAACTCGACGTGCTCGGCGTGACGGCGGTTGCCGGAAATGTGCCGCTCAGCTTGACCGAGAGGAACGCGCGCAAGATCTGCGAGCTGGCCGGAAAGCCGCAGACGCGTGTCTTCGCCGGTGCCGAGAGGCCGCTGACACGCACGTTGGTCACCGCCGAATATGTGCATGGCAAGACGGGGCTCGACGGGCCGGACCTGCCCGAGCCGACGATGCCGCTCGAAAGCCAGTTCGGCCCGGACTTCATCATCGACACCGTCCGCGCCCATCCGGCGGGCCATGTCACGCTGTGTCCGCTGGGGCCGCTGACCAACATCGCGCTGGCGCTGATCAAGGCGCCCGACATCGCGCCGAAGATCCGCGAGATCGTGCTGATGGGCGGCGGCTTCTTCGAGGGCGGCAATGTCACGCCGACAGCCGAATTCAACATCTATGTCGATCCGGAAGCCGCGCACACCGTGTTCACCTCGGGCGTGCCGATCGTGATGGCGCCGCTCGACGTCACCCACAAGGCCCTGACCACCCAGGGCCGGATCGACGCGCTGCGCGCCAAGAAGACACCGGTCTGCGATGCGGCGGCACAGCTGATCGACTTTTTCGAACGGTTCGACGAGGACAAATACGGCACCGATGGCGGACCGCTGCACGATCCGTGCGTGATTGCTTACCTTCTGCGGCCCGATCTGTTCACGGGCCGCGACTGTCATGTGGCCATCGAGACGGGCTCGCCACTGACCTTGGGCATGACTGTGATCGACTGGTGGGGCGTCACCGGCGAGCCAGCCAATGCGCACGTGCTTGGCGATATCGACGCGGCCGGCTTTTTCGACCTGATCACCGAGCGGCTGGCGACGCTCTGAACCCGCTCATGCCTTGAAGGCGTCGACCCGCGCACGATCGGGGATCGAGGGCTGGGCGCCTTCGGTGAGGCAGGCCAGCGCGCCGGCGCGGCAGGCCAGATCGAGCGCTTCGGGCCAGTCCTTGCCTTCGGCGCGCGCGGCAGCCAGATAGCCGCAGAACGTATCGCCGGCGCCGACCGTATCGACCGGCTCGATTGCCGGCGACGCTGCCCGCGCCATCCCGTCGGCGGTCGCGGCAAACGCGCCATCGGCGCCCAGCGTCAGCACGATCGCCGCCTTGAGTTCGGCGGCGAGCCGCGCCATCTGCGCGTCAATCGAATCGTCGGCAAGCCCGATTTCGCCGGTAAGGGCGGCGAATTCGGTTTCGTTGGCAATCACCACGTCCGCATGGCGCGCCAGTTCGGCTGCCGCCGGACGGAAGGGCGCGATGTTCAGATAGGACACGGCGCCGGCCGCACGGGCCGCTTCCAGCGCGCGCGCAACGGCCGTGTCGGGGATTTCCATCTGGAGCAGCAGCGCGTTGCCGGCGGACAGGATCAGATCGTCAGTTCCCTCCAAGACACGGGCGTTGGCGCCCGGCACGACGGCGATCTGGTTTTCGCCCGTCTCCGCATCGACCAGGATCAGTGCGACGCCGGTCGGCTCCTCGGCGAGCCTGCGCACGGCGGACAGGTCCACCGAAGCGCCGTCCAGAAGGGACAGGGCAGCGTCCGCATTGGCGTCATCGCCGGTGCAGCCGGCCATGCGCACCTCGTGGCCGGCGCGGCGGGCGGCCAGTGCCTGGTTGGCGCCCTTGCCGCCGGGCGCCTCGGCATAGCCGACACCGGAGACCGTTTCGCCGGGCGCCGGCAGATGGTCGACGCGGGCGACGAGGTCGAGATTGATTGAACCAGCGATCGTGATCATGGCGTCTCCTCCCCGTCGCATCGGCCGCGACGCTTGCGTCCGGCAACGGCCTTTGCGGGCGGTCGCGGCGGCCCGGCATGCACCAACCGCCCATGGCGTTAGTCGATCGCGGCGTCCCCGGCAAGCATGTGCGAACACGCCCGGACCTTGGTTGACAGCACCGGGTGGACCGCATATGTCACGGCTCGATTTCGTGCCCAGATGGCGGAATTGGTAGACGCGCTGGCTTCAGGTGCCAGTGGCCGCAAGGCCGTGGAGGTTCGAGTCCTCTTCTGGGCACCATTTTCGTCTGCGTGCCGCCAGTACCAGCCAACCCGGCGCGCGGGTTCCGGTTCGAGGCAACTCCTCCCACCTGCACGATTCATTCCGGTCGTCAGGCAACCGATCGAACAATCCGCCCGCCGGCGACGTTCGTGATTGTTCGTCTCACCTGCCCGCTTCCTCACCGCGCCGTTCATGTGTGACCTTACGCTCTGCACGCCGATGGCCGGGCGGCAGGGTGCGCGCCCACGCCATTTGCCTGCCTGCGGCAAAGAATTGGGATGCAAGCGGGCGCAAAGTGCTGGTAAGACGGCCCATGAACGCCGGACGGCGCGGCCACGGTCAAGCCGGGCCGGACCGCACGGCGCGATTGAAGACCAAGGAGCCAAAATGAACAAGTCAGCCGTCAAGGAAACCATGCTCGCGCTGAGCGAAGCCGAACTCGAGCACGCCCGGGAGCATTACGAACAGTTTCTGGCAAGCGCGCGGCTGGACCGCTCCGAGCCAATCGAAACGGACGAGCGGGCGCAGGCGGAAACGGCCAGCGAACTGGCCGAGGCGTTCGAGCAGCCCGTGCACGATTACGAGACCAAGATCGACCGGCTGCGCGCCATCGATTTCAGCCCGAAATCCGAGGTGGGCGAAGGCGCGATCGTTACGGTCGGCGGACGCCATTTCGTCATCGCCGTGTCGACGGCACGGTTCCAGCATGAGGGCGTCGAGCTGATCGGCATTTCGACCCAGGCGCCCATCTACAAGGCGATGGAAGGCAAGAAAGCGGGCGACGATTTCACCTTCAACGGCCGCACTCTGGAGATCGAAGAGGTGGCCTGAGAACGGCGGCTCACGCAGCGGTGACTGGAAGTTGGCGGTGCGCCGCCCCATAACGGGGAGACACGGCAAAGGAGAAGCCAAATGACCGGCGCCAAGACCTATGCGAAATCCGCCGAAGCCATTTCCCGGCTGACCCCGGAACAGTACCGGGTCACGCAGGAGAATGGCACTGAGCGACCGTTCACCGGCGAACTCAACGACAACAAGGCCAAGGGCATCTATGTCGACATCGTGTCCGGCGAGCCGCTTTTCGCGTCCAGCGACAAGTACGAATCCGGCTGCGGCTGGCCGAGCTTCACACGCCCGATCATCGACGAACATGTCGTCGAGACGTTCGACGACAGCCACGGCATGCGCCGCGTGGAGGTTCGCTCGAAGCATGGCGACAGCCATCTCGGCCACGTCTTCAACGATGGCCCGAAGGAAGCGACCGGCTTGCGCTATTGCATCAACTCGGCCTCGCTGCGCTTCATCGCCATCGAGGACATGGAAGACGAAGGCTATGGCGATCTTCTCGGCCTGTTCGGCACAGATACCGACAAGGAGAATGCCTGATGAGCAAGACGCTTGACCGCGCCGTCCTCGCCGGCGGCTGTTTCTGGGGCATGCAGGACCTGATCCGCAAGCTGCCAGGCGTGGCGAAGACGCGCGTCGGCTATACCGGCGGCGACGTGCCGAACGCGACCTATCGCAACCATGGCAGCCATGCCGAGGGCATCGAGATCGAGTTCGATCCGGCGGTGATCAGCTACCGCGATCTTCTGGAGTTCTTCTTCCAGATCCACGATCCGACCACGCTGGACCGTCAGGGCAACGATATCGGCGCGTCCTACCGCTCGGAGATCTTCTATGTCGACGACGCCCAGCGCGAAGAAGCGCTGCGCACGATCGACGATGTGAACGCCTCCGGTCTTTGGCCCGGAAAGGCCGTCACCAAGGTGTCGCCGGTCGGCGATTTCTGGGAGGCCGAGCCGGAGCACCAGGATTATCTGGAGCGCTATCCGAACGGCTACACCTGCCATTTCCCGCGGCCGGGCTGGAAGCTGCCCAGACGCGGCGGTCAGGCCGCCTGACGCGTCCGAAAGAGTGCACGGCATGATACGGCGTCGGCCCAAACGGCCGGCATCGACATTCCGTGTGCGCGAAGGAAAACGGACATGAGCAAGAACCGCATCAGGATCGGCTTTGGCGGCGGCTGCCACTGGTGTACCGAGGCGGTGTTCCAGGCGCTGCGCGGCGTGCACAGCGTCGAGCAGGGTTTCATCCGGTCCGATCCGCCCTTCGACGGCTGGTCGGAGGCGGTGATCGTCACCTTCGATCCGGCCATCATCGATCTTGCCACGCTGACCGAGGTGCATCTGCGGACCCATGCCAGCACGGCGGCGCATTCGATGCGCGGCAAGTATCGCAGCGCGGTCTATGCGTTCGACGATCGGCAGGTGCAGCAGGCGCGCGGTCTGGTCGAGCGGTTCCAGCCGGAGTTCGGCGGTGCATTGGTGACCAGGACCCTGCCGTTCGTTGCTTTCAAGCCGTCCGACACGCGCTTTCACGACTATTACGCCAGCGATCCCGGCCGACCGTTCTGTCAGGCCTATATCGACCCGAAGCTCGCCGTGCTGCGCCGCGAATTCGCGGCCCATGTCACGGTGCCGGCTTAAAGCCCATGACGAAGTCGATCACCCTGGCCTGAGGCATTTCGCACGGCTTGAGCAGCGGCTTGCCCGACGCGAGGAGGTAGAGGTTCAGGCTGACATGATCCTTGCCGCCCAGTTCCTCGGCATAGAGCTTGCGCCGCCTTCCGTCGGCCGACGACGAAACCGACACGCCGTAGCGGCGCCCACCATAATGGCCTTCGCTGTAGCCGGCGGGCAGCGCCAGAAAGCGGTCGAGAAAAGCCTGCATGGCGTGTATCTATTGCAGGGCCGACCGGCCCGCGACAAGGGCCTGCACACCGAAGAGGGCGACATAACATGCTGAGCCCGGCGACCATACTGATCGTGCTGGCCTTTGCGGCGGCCTATGCGCTCCTGTCGCGGCGCATCGAAGCGTCGATCGTGACGCTGCCGATGATCTTCACCGCGCTGGGGCTGGCAATCGGCTCGGCGGGTCTCGACATGGTGCCCGAGCAGATCGATCAGGATGCGATCCACCTGATCGCCGAGATCACGCTGATCCTGCTTTTGTTCTCCGACGCATCGGGCGTGCGCCGCCAGGACCTCGCCGGCAATGCGGCGATCCCCGCGCGCATGCTGCTGATCGGCATGGGCATGGCGATCGTTCTGGGCACGCTGGTTGCGCGCTGGGTGTCGCCCGACCAGCCCTGGACGCTGGCGCTGCTGGTCGCCGCCATCCTGACGCCGACCGATGCGGCGCTCGGCCAGGGCGTTCTGACCAACAGCAAGGTGCCCAAACGCATCGGCCAGTCGATCAATGTCGAAAGCGGACTCAATGACGGGCTGGCGCTCCCAGTGGTGCTGGTTGCGGCGATCATGGCCGCCGACGGCATGGCCAGCCATGCCGGCGCCGTGCCGGACAATATCGCGCTTTTCGCGCTGGGGCAGGTGACGCTCGGCCCGCTCGCAGGCCTGGTGATCGGGTTCGGCGCGGCCAGGCTGCTCGACCTGGCCGTCGACCGGAACGCGACAACGACGGTGGCGCAGGGACTGTACTTTCTGGCGGTCGCCTTTTTCAGCTTTTTTGCGGCAGAGGCGGTCGGCGGCAACGGCTTTATCGCCGCCTTCGTCGGCGGCTTTGTCTTCGGCAACACGCTGCGCGCGCCGTCCTTGTTCATCCGCGAATTCATGGAAGGCGAAGGCCAGTTGCTGACGCTGCTCACATTCCTGATCTTCGGAGCGGTGCTCGCGCCGGTCGGGCTCGAACATGCAACATGGCAGACCGCGACCCTGTCGGTCCTGTTCCTGACGGTGGTGCGCATGCTGCCGATCTGGCTGTGTCTTGCCGGCACCGGGCTCAGCACCTACGAGAAGCTGTTCCTGGGCTGGTTCGGCCCACGCGGGCTGGCATCGATCCTGTTCGCATTGCTGGTGCTGGAGCGGTTCGACATTCCCGGCGGCGAGGAACTTGTCGCCTGTGTCGTGCTGACGGTCCTGATGAGCATCGTGCTGCACGGGCTGACGGCGACGCCGCTGTCCAACCGCTTCGCAAGGACCGCCGCGCCGGCCCGATGAGCTTGCGGGGCGCCGCCAACGCAAATCGGCGCGGTTCCGCTTGAGCTTTGCTGCGCCGCCCCATACAAGCGGGCGACACCGCTTGAGGGGACGACACGCATGGCCAGGGCGATTCGCCTGCACAAGGGCGATCTGAGCGAAGAGGCGGCGGAGCGCTATGGCGACCGCATCGCCGTCGATACCGAAACGCTTGGCCTGAACCCGCATCGCGACCGGCTGTGCGTCGTCCAGCTTTCGCCCGGCGACGGCACCGCCGACGTGGTCCAGATCGCCAAGGGGCAGAAGAAGGCGCCCAACCTTGCCCGCCTGATGCGCGACCGCAAAAAGACCAAGATCTTCCATTTCGGGCGGTTCGACATCGCCGTGCTCGAACATGCGTTTGGCGTGACCACGCAGCCCGTCTTCTGCACCAAGATCGCTTCGAAGCTGACGCGGACCTACACCGACCGGCACGGCCTCAAGGAGCTGACGCGCGAATTGCTGGACATCGACATTTCCAAGCAGCAGCAATCGTCCGACTGGGCGGCCGAAACGCTGACGGACGCGCAGCTCGACTATGCGGCCAGCGATGTCCTGCATCTGCACGCGCTGATGGATGGGCTGGTCGTGCGGCTCGAGCGCGAGGGCCGGACGAAGGAGGCCGAAGCGTGCTTCCGGTTCCTGCCCACGCGCGCGCGCCTCGACCTGATGGGCTGGCCCGAAACCGACCTTTTCGCCCACAGCTGACTGGACCGATAATGGACGATCCCCTGCTGATCTTCGATTGCGACGGCGTGCTCATCGACTCCGAGGCGATCTATCTGGAGGTCGAGTTCGACTTCCTGCGCTCCAAGGACATCGAGGTCGAGCGCGACTGGTATGTCGGCCAGTTCATGGCGCTGGCGCAGGACAAGTGGCGGGCCAAACTGTCCGATCTGTTGCTCGAAAAGACCGGCACGCCGCTGACCGACGACGACTACACGGCGCTCAAAAGCGTCTCGCGCCGCCGCGTTCTGGAGGAAGTCCGGCCGATCGCCGGGGTCGACACGCTCCTGAAGGCGATGGCCGCGCCACGCTGCGTCGCCTCGTCGACGCAGATGCCCTTCCTGCCGCTTAAGCTGGAGCAGGCCGGGCTGGCGAGGTTTTTCGGCGACGGCGTGTATTCGGGCGACATGGTCGAAAACGGCAAGCCAGCGCCCGACCTGTTCGCTTATGCCGCTGAAAAGATGGGCTACGCCGCCGAGGCGTGCATCACCGTCGAGGACAGCGCCAACGGGGTGCGCGGCGCCAAGGCCGCCGGCCAGTTCGTGATCGGCTTCACCGGCGGCGGGCACTGGACTGACAAGAGCGGCGCGGCACTCAGTGACGCCGGCGCCGACCATGTGGTCACCAGCCATGCGGAACTGGCCGACTGGCTCGCCGCCAACACCGGCGCGATGCGCGCCTGAACGCCAGATCGCCTGCCCCTCGCAGCAGCCCGACCGAGAGTGCTTTGTGAGCCGTTCCGGCTCGCCGCAGCGGCCAATACTATCGGGTACATTTGGAGCTCAGGAGTATCGAGCACTGGGAAGGGCTATTTGAATTAAATCAAAAAGCCCGAGAAAGCTGCGTAGTCGCACCGGCACTGACAAGCGCATCCGAGGCGACTGGCTCCAACAACTGATCACGCAAATCCCGTTTGAATTTGCATTATTTCTGAAATACGCTCTAATACTTTATCTTTTTGTTTTATGTTTAGGGGCGCGTGATGAGAATTTTTCGTAGTCTGGCCACTGTATGCGGCACACTTGGTCTGATGGCGGTAGCCACTGCCCCGGTCGGAGCTGAGGAATCTAAGGCGATATGCCAGATCACCGCGGGTTCTTCGTCGCACAGCAAATTCGCGGTGCTGAAATGCGCGAAGGAATCCTCTCCGCGCAACTTCATTATTCGCAATACCATTTTTGAGCGCGATGACCGCGACGGGTATCGCGATCTTGCTCGCTTCGCCGGCCGATCGTTCAACTGCACACTGACACGGGCCGGCACATCATCCCGCGGCGGCACTGCGTACACTCACTACACGGTCAGCGAATGTAGATAGAGAACAACCAGTGTGCGCAAGGATCGATGGCTGCAAATCACGCCTCGCAAGCGCGATCTTTCCTGAGGCGCGCGTGAACATCTGGTCATGGATTCGTTCAAGCGGCGTGCTTGTTCAATGTGCTCCCCGAGGGCCCGTCCATCTCGATCAGCGTTGATCGCAGTGATGGACCGCCCGACGGCGCCGTCGGCCTGGACGCCAGATCGCCTGTCCTTCGCCTCGATCCGAGCGACGGTTAGGTCAAGGCAAGACCGTTAGCCGCCCCGGCGGCTTTTGGCGAAGACGCCGACCCTGATCATCACTTCACGCGGGATCTTGTAAGTGCCGGTCAGATGATGATCGGAGCGCAGGCCGAGAAAGTCGCGCTGGATGAACAGCGCCCAGGCGCAATCCGCCGCCTCCTGCACCAGTTCGTCGCGGTCGCGATTGGCTCCTGGCGTCGCATCGTGGCGTTCGAGCGCGGCGAGCGCCGCCTCCAGTTTCCTTCCGGCACGGCCGAGCGCAGCCGCCGTTTCGGCGGCGGCTTCATGGGCAAAGGCGTCAAGGGTTGCCTGGCCGTTGGCCAACCTGCGCAATTGCGGCGGCTTGAGCATCGCATCCTTTCCGGCGTGTCGTGCCGGACATAGCGGCACAGGAACCCGCGTCGAGGCAAGAAAAAACCCGCCGGTCGCAACGACCGGCGGGCTGTCTGATGGAGACAGTCAGAGGCGCTTACTTGTCGCCATCGTCCTGCTTCTTGAGGGCCGCGCCGAGAATGTCGCCCAGCGAAGCGCCCGAGTCGGTCGAACCGAACTGGGCAACCGCTTCCTTCTCCTCGGCGATTTCCAGCGCCTTGATGGAGAGCGAGAGGCGGCGGTCCTTCTTGTTGAACTGGGTAACACGCGCATCGACCCGCTGGCCGACCGAGAAGCGCTCGGGGCGCTGCTCGTCACGGTCACGCGACAGGTCCGAACGGCGTATGAAGGCGTCAAGATCGTGGTCGACCAGCTTCACCTCGATGCCGCCATCGTTCACCGCGGTGACTTCGCAGGTGACGACGGCGTTCTTGCGCAGCGCGCCGGACGAAGCCGCATCGCCAACCGCATCGCCGGTCAACTGCTTGATGCCCAGCGAGATGCGCTCCTTGTCGACATCGACGTCGAGCACGACGGCCTTGACCACATCGCCCTTGTTGTAATCCTCGATGGCGTCCTCACCGGAGCGGTTCCAGTCGAGGTCCGACAGGTGGACCATGCCGTCGACATCGCCTTCCAGGCCGATGAACAGACCGAACTCGGTCTTGTTCTTGACCTCGCCCTCGACGACCTGGCCGACCGGGAAGTGCTGTTCGAACTCTTCCCAGGGGTTGTTGAGCGTCTGCTTGAGGCCAAGCGAGATGCGACGCTTGTCCGGATCGACCTCCAGCACCACCACTTCGACTTCCTGGCTGGTCGACAGGATCTTGCCGGGATGGACGTTCTTTTTGGTCCACGACATTTCCGAGACGTGGATCAGGCCTTCGATGCCCGGCTCGACTTCGACGAACGCACCATAGTCGGTGATGTTGGTCACGCGGCCGGTGATCTTCTTGCCGATCGGGTATTTGGTGCCGATGCCGTCCCACGGGTCCGCCTCGAGTTGCTTCATGCCGAGCGAGATACGGTGCGTTTCCTGGTTGATGCGTACGATCTGGATCTTGACCGTCTGGCCGATCTGCAGGATCTCGGTCGGGTGGTTGACGCGGCGCCATGCCATGTCGGTGACATGCAGCAGGCCGTCAATGCCGCCCAGATCGACGAATGCGCCGTAGTCGGTGATGTTCTTGACGACACCCTCGACCACCTGGCCTTCTTCGAGGTTCTGGACGATTTCCGAACGCTGCTCGGCCCGGCTTTCCTCGAGAACCGTGCGGCGCGAGACAACGATGTTGCCGCGGCGCTTGTCCATCTTGAGGATTTCGAAGGGCTGCGGCGTATGCATCAGCGGGGTGACATCGCGGATCGGCCGGATATCGACCTGCGAACGCGGCAGGAAGGCAACGGCGCCGTCCAGATCGACGGTGAAGCCGCCCTTGACCTGGTTGAAGATCTGGCCTTCGACACGCTCGCCGGCCTCGAACTTGGCCTCGAGCTTGACCCAGGCTTCCTCGCGGCGGGCCTTGTCGCGCGACAGGACCGCTTCGCCAAGCGCGTTCTCGACGCGCTCGACATAGACCTCGACGGTATCGCCGACATTGAGCGTGCCGTCCTTGGCTTTCGCTCCGAATTCCTTGAGTGCGATGCGGCCTTCAACCTTCAGGCCGACATCGACAATGGCCATGTCCTTTTCGATGGCCGTCACCGTGCCGTTGACGACACGGCCCTCGATCGTATCCTGATCGGCGAACGAGGCTTCGAGGAGGCTCGCAAAGTCCTCCCGCGTGGGGTTCAGTTCTGACATTTATGCTCCTGATGCGCGGGCGGCATCGATCTGGTCATCGCCTCGCGCGGGCGCCGGGGTTTGTGTTTGTCTGCCAACAACGATCCGGCCCTTGAAGGGCGGTCCGGCGCGGGATCGATGCTGGACGGTTCAGTTGCGTTCAATTGCCCGGTCGATTTTGGCACGGGCGGCCTGAAACGCCGTCTCTATAGTCATATCGGACGTGTCAAGCAAGTGGGCGTCGATCGCGGGCCGCAACGGCGAATCGGCGCGGCCCATGTCGCGCGCGTCGCGCCGTTCGATATCGGCGAGGATTGCTGCCTCGTCCGCAACGCCGCCACCGGCCAATATCTCGTGATAGCGGCGTTTCGCGCGAACTTCCGGGCTCGCGGTGACATAGAGCTTGGCCGTCGCGTCGGGGCACACGACGGTGCCAATGTCCCGCCCGTCGAGTACGGCGCCGGGCGGCGTTTCGGCGAAGCGGCGCTGTCGTTCCACCAGAGCCCGGCGCACCGCCGGTATCACGGCCACCTTCGATGCCGCCTCGCCGACGGCGTGCGCGGCCAGGACAGTGCGATCCATGGCCGAAAGGTCGAGCCGCTCGGCTGCGGCAACCGCTTCAGCCTCATCGTCGAGCGGCTTTCCGGTGGCGACGAGCGCATGGGCAACGGCGCGATAGGTCAGGCCGGTGTCGAGGTGCCGCAGGCCGTAATGGGCCGCGATGCGGCGCGCGAGCGTGCCCTTGCCCGATGCCGCCGGACCGTCGATCGCGATGACCGGAATCATGCTCTGTCCTCCTGCGTGCGGGTATCGGCAGGCGCGCGAATATCCGTCTGACCCGTCACGGCCAGCGACCAGCGGCGATCGGTGGCGGCGATGTCGATCACGGCGCCGAACCGGACGAAGATTTCGGCCAATCCCGCAGGGTTGCGGGGCAGATGCCCGACCCGGGTGATGCCGGGCGTGCCGAGCGCAGCGAGCATGACGGCGGCAACCGCGGCATCGCTCCAACCGCCGGCGTCGTGGATGGCGGGATTGGCTGTCGCCTGTCCCGCAAAGACGATCGCGTCGCGTCCGTCCGCCTCGGCCTGAATGCCCATCGCCGCGAATGCGGCAAGCAGCGATGCAACGGCATCGCCATTCAGGCCAACGGCGCATTGGACGCGTGTTGCCATGTCATGGGGCGCGACCAAGCCTGCCACGAGCAACGCGTCTTCGGGCGAATTCAGTGCCAGCGGCGCCCCAGATTGCAGCAGGCAGCCATTGCCGGCGCCCGCGATCATTGTCGCGCCGTTCCGGCCAGCACGAATCCGCGCTCCCAGAGCATTCATGGCGCCGAGCATCGCCATGCAGTCATCGTCTGCCGGCACGTGCTCGCAGATCGTCTCGCCGGCGGCGAGGCCGGCAAGGATGATGGCAAGGTGCGTGTCGGGTGCGATCATGATGTCCATCCGGTACCGGACGAGCAGTCACGGCGTCCGGGCGCATACGCCAGCCGGTGCGGCCGGTCAAATCGCCGACCGAACGGGACATTGTGCGGCGATGTGCGGCCCGTCTTCAAATCACCGGAACCGGCGCCAGAAATGGCTTTGACAGGGTAGGTCATTGCCGTTATGGACCGGTCCACCCTGAACACCTTGCGGGATAGATGCGCAAAGGCCGTTTGCGTTTCCCATACATGTCTTGATGAGGCCCTGCCGTGGCAAAACCTGACCTTGGAACCAAGCGCGTGTGCCCCGAGACGGGCCGCAAGTTCTACGATCTGAACAAGGACCCGATCGTCTCTCCCTATACGGGCAAGTCCTACCCGCTCTCCTTCTTCGAGGATGATGGCGCCGACGTCGTCGAGGCCAAGCCCGAAAAGGTCAAAGAGGACGTCTCGGAGACAACCGAGGAAGAGACCGAGACCGAGGGCCCGGAAGTGCTGTCGCTCGAGGATGCCGACGAGGAAAACGCCGAGGAAGGCGACGACAATCTGCCGGACCTTGGCGACAATACCGACGACGAAGTCCTGGACGATGACGAGGAAGAAGACGACACGTTTCTTCCCAGCGACGATGAAGACGAGGACGATGTCAGCGGCATCGTCGAAATCAATCCGGACGAAGACGACTGATCGTCCGCTGCGGCACAAAAGACCTTGATTAGGCGCCGGTGAGATTGTATCGAGCGCCGGTTCGCTCAAGCGGACCATCCTTTACGGGGCCATAGCTCAGCTGGGAGAGCGCTTGCATGGCATGCAAGAGGTCAGGGGTTCGATTCCCCTTGGCTCCACCAATTTTTTTGCGGGTTGCCGCCCGCCAACCCAACCCGCCGGTTCGAGGATTATCCTCTCACCTCCACCATTTTCCTGATCAATCGAGCGTGCGGGTCGGGCTCAGCGCGCGCGGGTCGGTGACGATCTCGATCAGGCTGGCGCCATCGCTCGCAAGGGCGCGCTGCATCGCCTGGGCGAACTGGCCGGTTTCGGCGACGCGTTCGGCTTCAAGACCATAGGCGCGTGCAAGCGCGACGAAATCGGGATTGTCCAGGGACGTGCCCGAGATGCGGCCCGGATAGTGCATCTCCTGATGCATGCGGATCGTGCCATACATGGAATTGTTGACGACCAGAACGATGATGCCGAGCCTTTCCTGGGCCACCGTCCCCAGTTCCTGAATGGTCATTTGCAGGCATCCGTCGCCGGCCAGCGCGACCACCGGCCTGCCAGGTTCGGCGAGCTTGGCGGCGACCGCGGCCGGCAAGCCATAGCCCATCGACCCCGAGGTCGGCGCGACCTGCGTGCGGTAACGCCGGTGGCGGTAGAAGCGATGCAGCCAGGCGGCATAGTTGCCGGCCCCATTGGTCAGGATCGCGTCGTCCGGCAGGTTCTCGCGGAGCCAGATGATCGCTTCGCCCAGATTGAACGTGCCGGGCATGGCGGTGGCTTCGTCCGTCCAGCCGCGATAAGCCGCGTTGCGCTCGGCAGTCCATTTTGCCCAGACGGGATCGCGCGGCGCCTCAAGCCCTTCGGCAGCGTCGAGGAACGCGCCGACCGAAGCGGCGACCGGCAGGGCCGGCTGGAATACATGGCCCAACTCATCGGGCTCGGGATGGATGTGGACAAGCGTCTGGCGCGGCACCGGGGCGTCGAACAGCGTGTAGCCGGACGTCGTGCAGTCGCCTAGCCGCGCGCCGAGCGCTATGACCAGATCGCTGTTGCGGATCGCATCGGCCAGCGCAGGATTGATGCCGAGACCTGCGTCGCCGGCATAGTTGGCATGGGTGTTGGGAAACCGGTCCTGCGCCCGGAACGCGCAGGACACCGGCAACGACCAGCGCTCGGCGAAGGCGACAAAGCGATCGACCAGACCTGCATCCCAGCCCGGCCCGCCGGCAATGACCAGCGGCCGTTCGGCCGCGTGAAGCATTTCTCCAAGCCGTTTGATGGCGTCGGGGTCCGGATGGGCGCTGATGGGCTGTGACATGGGCGCGGCGACGGTGTCGGCGGTGCCGGACAGCACGTCCTCGGGCAACGCCAGCACGACGGGGCCGGGCCGGCCGGACTGCGCCACGGAGAAGGCGCGCGCCATGTATTCGGGCAGGCGTTCGGTCTGGTTGACCTGCGACGCCCATTTGACCTGATCGCCAAACATAGCCTTGACGTCGACTTCCTGGAACGCCTCGCGATCCATGTCGCCGCGCGCCACCTGACCCATCAGCACGATCATCGGCGTTGAATCCTGCGCAGCGGCATGCACGCCCGCATAGGCATTGGCCGCGCCCGGCCCGCGCGTCACCAGACAGATGCCGGGCCGGCCGGTCAGCTTGGCGTGCGCATCGGCCATCATCGCCGCCCCACCCTCCTGGCGGGCGATGGTCAACCGGATTTGCGGCGCATCGTGCAGCGCATCGAGCACCGGCAGGTAGCTCTCGCCGGGCACGCCAAAAACTTGCGTGACGCCATTTTCGATCAGAGCGTCGACGACCAGTTGCCCGCCGGATTTGGCCATGTCCCGATCCCGATCCTATGCCGTTGCGGCGGATGGTGTGTGCGCTCAGCCGGGATTCGTCAAGACCGGGCGCAGCCGTGCAACGGCGCCCGACAGGCGCGCACGGACCAGATGGGCCAGCGCGTCGCCCGCGATGGCGAGCGGGCCGCTATTGTCGATGGTCACCGCCGTATCGGCGCCGCGATAGGCGGGCACGGAGCGGCGGAGACGGCCGGCGATCTGTTCTGCCGTTTCGCGTCCGCGCGCGGCAAGGCGCGCTGCGATCACCTCGGGGTCGGCGACGATCTCGACCACCTGAACGTGCGGAAACCGGTCAAACAGCCGGTCGAGCGCCTGGCGCGATCCGTTGACGATGGCAACGCCGCCGGTCTCGACATGGTCGAGAACCGCCGTCGGGATGCCGTAATGCAGGCCGTGCGCCTGCCATTCGGCACAGAAGGCGCCTTCAGCCAGCAGCCGGCGAAACTGGTCTTCGGTGACCGGCTCATGGTCTTCGCCCCGGCTGTCGGCGGGACGGCTGATGACGCGGCGCACGAACAGGACACGGTGGTCGCAGGCCAGCGCGGCGCGCGCATGGTTGATGACACTGTCCTTGCCGACGCCGCTGCGCCCGACGACAGCAAAGAGCATGCCGGTCGCAGGATCGACGCCGCCCATCAGGCCACCCGGCGCCCCTCGCGCCAGACCTGGCGGACGACCGGAATCGTGTCCTGACGGCCCACACGCACCAGATCGGCGCGCAGGCCGGGCGCCAGCCGGCCCCGGTCTTCGAGCCCCACCTGACGTGCCGGATTGGCCGTCACCATGGCGATCGCGTCCGGCAGGTCGATATGGTCGATCTCCTCGGCCAGAACGAACGGCGCGTAGACCAGCGAGAACGGCACATAGTCGGACGACAGCACGTCGAGAACGCCTTCGCGCGCCAGTTCGCGGGCGGCAATGTTGCCCGAGTGCGACTTGCCGCGCACAACATTGGGCGCGCCCATCAGAACGCCCATGCCCGCATCGTGGCTCGCCTTGGCCGCGGTCATCGATGTCGGGAACTCGGCGACGGTGACGTTGAACTGCTTGGCTTCCTCGACATGATCGAGCGTCGCATCGTCATGGCTGGCAATGGCAATGCCGCGTGCCGCGCAGATCGCGGCCAGCGCGTGCCGGTGCTTGTCCGAATAGATCGCCGACTGCATCTGCCGGCGTTCGACAAAGGCGCGGAACTCCTCGTCGGACAGGCCGCGCTTGGTCTTGTAGTAGAGCTCGTACTGGTCAAGCGTCTGGAACTGACGCTGGCCGGGCGCGTGATCCATCAGCGAGATCAAGCCGACGGCCTCATCGTCCTCGAATTCGGAAAAATGGTCCATCACGTCGGCGGCGGACACCTCGCAGCGCAAATGGATGCGGTGCTCGGCGCGCAACCGGCCCTCGCGCTGCGCCTCCTGGATGGCGCCTGACATGGCCCGCATCTCGCCTTTTTCGAAGCCGCCATCCTCGTCGGAACCCAGCCGCAGGCAATCGAACACGGTGGTGATGCCGGAAGCCGCGATCTGCGAATCATGGGCCTGAATGGCGGCGGTCAGCGGCCAGCGAACGCCGGGACGCGGCGCGAAATGCTGCTCGAGATGGTCGGTGTGCAGCTCGATCAGCCCGGGGACGACATAGTCGCCATCCATGTCCTCGCCATGGGCCACGGCGCCGGCATCGATGTCGGTGATCACGCCATCTTCGATGACGATCGTGCCGTGCAGGACCTGATCTTCAAGAACGAGGTTGGCGTTGGTCAGAACGGTTTGCGGCGTCATCGGATGCGTTTCTCTTTGTCGGGGAATCGGCGCATTGGCGCCGGCCTTCCTATGGTCCGTCTTTATGACGTTTGCGTGACCGTCTCAACGCAGACACGCGGCGATCAAGCCGTCAGCCCGCCTGGCGGCCGACCAGCCGTGCCCGCAAGGCGCCGGAGACGTTGTCGAAGATGAAGACGACGATCAGGATCAGGATGACCATGTAGAAGACGTTTTCCCAGTCCTGATTGGTGCGCATGGCTTCCCAGAGCTTGAGGCCGATGCCGCCGGCCCCGACAGCGCCGATGATCGTCGCAGACCGCGTGTTGGACTCCCAGAAATAGAGCGCCTGGCTGGCAAAGATGGGCAGCACCTGCGGCACCACGCCGAAACGCTGGACAGCCGCCGGGCCCGCGCCGACCGAGCGGACGCCTTCGCGCTGCTTGTCGTCGATGTTTTCGAGCGCTTCGGAATAGAGTTTGCCGAGTGTGCCCGTGTCGGTGAAAAAGATCGCCGAGATGCCGGCCAGCGGTCCCGGCCCGAAGGCACGGGTGAAGAACAGGGCCCAGATCAGCATGTCGACCGAGCGCAGGAAGTCGAAGAAGCGTTTGAGGATCTGGTTGACGAAACGGTTCGGCGTGATGTTGCGGGCGGCGGCAAAGGACAGCGGAAAGGCGATGAAGACCGCAAAGAGCGTGCCGACGAAGGCCATCACGATGGTCTGCAGCAGTTTGATCCAGACATCTCCGTGCTGCCATTCCGCATTGTAGACGATGTTCTGCCACATGATGCCGAAATTGGACCGCCCCTCCTCGATCGGCGGGCCGAACGCCTTGCCCATGACCTCGCCGAAGCCCAGGCCCCAATAGGGCGAGGCGGGATCGAAGACGAAATTCTCCCAGCCCAGGAAGCGGCGATTGACCTTGACCTCGCGGTGACGGATTTCTGCACGCCCGTAAAAGCCGAAGTCGATGAAGACCTTGGCGCCCGGCGCGCGCTGGCTTGCCCACTCTGGCAGCGGCCCCTGCGGCAGGACCTGCTCGTTCTCCCGGTCGATCAGAACGTCAAGCGTGCCATTGTAGCGGGTAACGATGACGCGGTCGGGGGTCACGTCGATGGTTCCGCGCTCATAGATGGTCACCAGAGCGCGCGCGACGCCCTGCCGCGTTTCCGTGACGACCGCCTCGTCCGCCGCCGGCGCCGCGCCGCCAAGGGCATTGTCTTCGGCCGTCAATGTCGCATCGGAGTTGGGCGACATGAAAGAGCCCGACGCCGGTGCGGCCGATGCCGAATTGTCCGTCGGGCGGTCGACGATGACTGTGACGGTTCCCTGTTCGGTCTCGATCCAGTCGGGATCGGGGTTCTCGCCGAGCGGCGAAAAGCGCGGGAAGGTCACCTCGATCTCGCCGTCGCGATATTCGATGTCCGGCCGCACCTCATAGGACACCCAGTCGGCCAGATAGGTGCCGGCAATGTTCCAGTTGCCGTTGGCAAAGACCTGGCCGATCGAGAAGAACCAGAAGGCGTAGATGCAGTAGGCGGTCACTGCGGCGACGGCCAGCGGCGCGGCGAAACGCTTGTGGAAGGGCCGCCGGAACACGTCGGGCTGGCGAGCCATGATCTCGTCGATCCGGGCGGTGGAAAGCGGTTGGGCGGACATGGTCATGGCATCATCTCCACTAGGCGCCGAACTGGAAGGCCTGGTCGCCGACGATCTTGCGGCGCAGCCAGGCCGAAAGCTGATCGACGGCGACGATGGTGACGAAAAGAAGGAGTATGATCGCCAGCGTCTTGGCCTCGTGGCCGCGGCTGATCGACAGGCGCAGCACTTCGCCAATGCCGCCCGCGCCCACCGCACCGATGATGGTGGAGGCGCGCACATTGATCTCAAGCCGCAGCAGCGTGTAGCTGAGAAAGTTCGGCATGATCTGCGGCACGATGCCGAACCAGACGCGTTCGGTCCAGTTGGCGCCGACCGCCCGCAGGCCCTCATCGGGTTTCATGTCGGCGTTTTCGACCACCTCGAAGAACATCTTGCCGAGCGCGCCGATCGTGTGGATCGACACGGCGATGATCGCCGGCACCGGGCCAAGCGAGAAGATGGCAAGGAAGAAGCCGGCGATGACGATCTCCGGGAAGGCGCGCAGGAACTCCATGAAGCGGCGCACGACAAAGCGCAGCCAGCGGGTCGTGGTCAGGTTGGTGGCGGCCAGAAAGCAGAGAAGGAAGCCGAAGATGAAGCCGATCAGGGTCGACAGGATGGCGATGTTGAGCGTCTCGACCATCTTGTGGATGTATTCGGGGACGTACCAGGTGCCCCAGAAATAGACGCGGCCATCGGGATAATCATATTTGAACGAGCCGTCATAATAGGGGCTCTCAAGATCGAACAGCGCCCGCCACACCTCCCAGCCGTCGCGCGGGATCATGCCGCCGGCAAAGTCGAAGAAGTGCGGCAGCCGGTCGAAGAACTTGCCTGCATTGGTCTGGTTGGCGAACCATAGCGACGCGAACAGCGCAACGAACAGGATGCCCAGGCTCAACGCCGTGTAGAGACGGCGCTGGCGGACGAGATCGCGCCAGTGGCGATCGACATCGTATTGCCCGTTTCGGACATACGCGTCGGGATCGTGCAAGTCTGTCGATGCCATGGGAAAAGGTCCGCCAGATGATGACGCGCCGCGCCCCTTTCGGAACGCGGCGCGGCATGGTGTCGATCAGGCTCAGGAGCCGATCTTGGACTTACGGGCGGCGACGATGGTCTCGTAGAACGAGTGGTCCACGTCGATGAAGCCGGCGAAATCGCCGCCCTGGACCGAGCGGAAGCAGTCCGGATGGTTTTCGGGCATGGCCTTGAAGAACTCGATGAACCTGGCGCGCACGTCCTGATCGAGCTGGTTGGAGACGACGATCGGGCCGTTCGGGATCAGCGGCGAGCGCCACACTTCGTTGACCTCGTCCATGTCCAGAAGGCCCTTGTCGACCATCTTGCGGATGTTGCCCGAGGTGTAGCCGTCGGCGAACTCGCCAACGCCCGACGACCAGGTCACCTGAACGTCGAAATTGCCCTTCAGCATTTCGAGAACGCCATTCTCATGGCCGCCGCCGAAGCCGGTTTCGGAGAAGTATTCGTCGATCGGCATGCCGAGCTGTGCCGGCAGGGCGACGGACGGAACGAGGAAGCCGGAGGTGGAGTCCGGGTCGGCAAAGCCGAGCCGCTTGCCCCGTGCGTCCTCGATCGACTCGATGCCCGAATCCTTGCGGGCCAGCATGATCGAATAATAGCCGGTGGCGCCATCCACCTGCTGGGTGGTCAGGACCGGGTCAACAGCTTCGGGGTCTTCGAGATAGACCTTGGCATAGGCCGAGGCGCCCAGTTCGGCATAGTCGAGCGTGCCGCCAAGCAGGCCCTGGACGACGCCGTCATAGTCGGCGGCGGGGAAAAGCTGAACTTCCTTGACGCCGATGGCTTCGGGCAGAAGGTCGATCAGGCACTGGTTGTTGCGCAGGCGGTCGGCTTCGTTTTCACCGCCCAGAATGCCGACGCGGAACACGTCCTGTGCATGGGCGCTGGTGGCAACGAGAGCGACGGCAGCGGTCGCGAGCAGGGTCTTCTTCAGCATGTTTGGTCTCCCGGAAGTGGCATGAAGATCGGGCATGGCCCGGTTGGCCGTGTTGAAACAAAAAACCGCCCGTCCGGCCCGGCGAGCGGCTAAACCTGTCAGGCGCCAACCAGCGCCGGTTCCTTGGTTTCCTTGGCGCGTGCGGGCCTTGCCGGCGCGAGGCTGGTCGAGGTGACGGCTTCGGAGAACGCATCCTCGAGCCCGTCCGCGCCATAGATCGAACGGGCGGCGGCCTCTGTCAGATCGTCCGGTCCGCCATCGAACACGACCTTGCCCGCCTGCATGCCGATGATGCGCTCGCAGAAGGTGCGGGCGGTGTCGAGCGTGTGCAGATTGGTGACGACGGTGATGCCGTCATTGCGGTTGATGTCGCGCAGCGACTGCATGACGATCTGAGCGTTGCGCGGATCGAGCGACGCGATCGGCTCGTCGGCGAGAATGACCTTGGGCTGCTGCATCAGGGCGCGGGCGATCGCGACCCGCTGCTGCTGGCCGCCCGACAGGGTTCCGGCGCGCTGCATCGCGGCGCGCTCGATGCCCAGCCGTTCGAGCGCCGCGATCGCCATGGCGCGTTCCTGATCGGAGAAGATGTTCAACAGGCTTGCCACCGACGAGCGGTGGTTGAGCCGCCCGAGCATCACATTGGTCAGAACGTCGAGGCGTGGCACCAGATTGAACTGCTGGAAGATCATGGCGCAGTCGCGCTGCCAGTTGCGCAGCTTCTGCCCGCGCAGCGCCGACACGTTCGTGCCGGAGAAGACGATCTTGCCCTCGGTCGTGTCGATCAGCCGGTTGATCATCCGCAGCAGCGTCGACTTGCCCGCGCCAGAGGCGCCGATAACGCCCACCATCTGCCCTTCGGGAATGCCGATCGTCACATTGTCGACGGCGACATTGGTCCCGAAACGACGGGTGACCTGGCTGACTTCGAGCATTCGCAAAGGACCTTTTCGCAACCGCACACGTTTCGCGGCCTATCGGCCCGATGTGAATGTCCAATGTCAGTTCGGTGTCAGTTGTGTAACAGTCCACAGCCCCGAACCAGGCTTGTCAGCCGCCATGTCTGGCGAGAAAGGCCTCGGCCTCAAGCGTCCGGAAATCGTCGAGTGCGCCGCGCAGATCGGCATGGCTCCAGTCCCACCAGGCCAGTTTCTCCATGCGTTCGGCGATGTTCGGGGTGAACCGGTCGCGGATCGGCCGGGCGGGCACACCGCCGACGATGGCGTAGGATGCAACGTCTTTGGTGACCACCGCGCCGGAGCCGACGACGGCGCCGTTGCCGACCGTGACGCCGGGCAAAATGATCGCGCCGTGGCCGATCCAGACATCGTGGCCGATCACGACCCGGTGGTCGCGGCGCCAGGCGAAGAACTCGGGTTCGTTGTCGGCGTCGTCGAAATAGTCGCCCGCCCGGTAGGTGAAATGGTGCTGGGTCGCCCGCCAGGTCGGATGGTTGGTGGCGTTGATGCGCACATGACTGGCGATGTTGGCGAACTTGCCGATGGTTGCGCACCAGGCCTCGGTCTGGCGGATCAGATAGGAATAGTCGCCGATCTCGCACTCGGTGACGACGCAACCCTCGTCGATCTCGGTGTAGCGGCCAAGCGTCGAGCCGGTGACGCGCGCTGTTGCATGGACCATCGGCTGTTCGGACAGTTTGGGCATTGGCTCAGGCGGCCTTTTGCGGGGCAAAGCCGGTGACGTCGATGATCCGGTCCGCCACCGCCTCGCGCAGGTCGGCGTCGTGGAAGATGCCGAGGAGAGCGACGCCGTCGGCCTTCTTCTCACCGATCATCGCAACGACGACGGCGCGGTTGGCGGCGTCGAGCGATGCAGTCGGCTCGTCCAGCAGGAGGATCGGATGGTCGGTGATGAAGCCGCGGGCGATGTTGACCCGCTGCTGCTCGCCGCCCGAGAAGGTGGCCGGCGGCAAGTCCCACAGCTTTTCGGGCAGATTGAGGCGGGCAAACAGGTCCGCGGCGCGGCGGCGCGCCGTATCGGGATCGGCGCCGCGCTGCACCAGCGGTTCGGCGGCGACATCGAGCGCGGAAACGCGCGGCACTGCGCGCAGGAACTGGCTGACATAGCCGATCGTGTCGCGCCGCACGGCCATCACCTGACGCGGCTCGGCCCGCGCGAGGTCGATCAGCGTGCCATTGTGGCGGATCAGGATCTGGCCGACATCGACGGCATAGTTGCCATAGAGCATCTTCAGGATGGACGACTTGCCGACGCCGGACGGCCCGCTCAGCACCGCGCACTGGCCGGTCTCGATCGAGAAATGCACCGCGTCGACCACCGGAATGCGGACGCCGCCGCGCAGATGCATGGTGAAGCTCTTGGAGACACCGGAAACGATCAGGGGAACGGCCATCGCATCATGCCTGCAGGATCGAGGAAACGAGAAGCTGGGTGTAGGGCGCGCGCGGATCGTCGAGCACGCGGTCGGTCAGGCCGGTCTCGATGACCCGGCCGTCCTTCATGACGACCATGCGGTGCGACAGGAGCCGCGCGACGGCCAGATCGTGGGTGACGACGACGACCGCCAGACCCAGATCGGTGACCAGCCCTCGCAACAGGTCGAGAAGGCGCGCCTGCACCGACACGTCGAGGCCGCCGGTCGGCTCGTCCATGAAGACAAGGCGCGGACCCGTGACCAGATTGCGCGCGATCTGAAGGCGCTGGCGCATGCCGCCCGAAAAGGCGCGCGGCTGGTCGTCGATCCGATCCTCGGCAATTTCGACGCGGCCGAGCCAGTCGCCGGCGGTGGCGCGGATGTCGCCATAATGCCGGGCACCGGTCGCCATCAGCCGCTCACCGACATTGGCGCCCGCCGACACGGTCATGCGCAGGCCGTCCGCGGGGTTCTGGTGGACAAAGCCCCAGTCGGTGCGCATCAGGAAACGCCGTTCCGCTTCGCCCATCCGGTAGAGATCGCGGATGTGGCCGTCGCGCATGCGGTAGGTCACCGTGCCCGTCGTCGGCATCAGCCTTGTCGAGATGCAGTTGAGCAGGGTCGTCTTGCCCGATCCGCTCTCGCCGACCACCGCCAGAACCTCGCCCGGCCAGATGTCGATGCTGACATCCTCGCAGCCGATGCGGCTGCCATAGAATTTCGACACGCCGCTGGCGGACAGAAGCGGTTTGTCTTCATCGAAGGCCGGCAAGCCCTTACCCTGCGCTTGTTGAAGGGGCGGGTTTGCGGTTTCACCTCGTCCATTGGCCGGCTCAGGGTAAGGTGAAACACTGTCGCTTTGTGTCATCATGTTGCCGCTCCTTCACTTGCCATCGAGCCTTTGTGGCCGGCGGCACGGCGCTTTTCGCAATGGTCGGTGTCCGAGCACGCGAACATGCGCCCGCCGCGATCGTCGAGAACCACCTCGTCGAGATAGACGCCTTCGGCGCCGCACAGGGCGCAGGGCTGGTCGAACCGGTTCACCTCAAACGGGAAATCCTCGAAATCGAGACTGACGACGCTTGTGTAAGGCGGCACCGCATAGATTCGCTTTTCGCGTCCGGCGCCAAAGAGCTGCAGCGCTTCGGACTGGTCCATCTTGGGATTGTCGAATTTGGGCGTCGGCGACGGGTCCATCACATAGCGGCCCTCGATCTTGACCGGATAGGCATAGGTGGTCGCGATGTGGCCGTTGCGCGCGATGTCCTCATAGAGCTTGACGTGCATGAGCCCGTAATCCTCGAGCGCGTGCATCTTGCGCGTTTCGGTCTCGCGCGGTTCCAGAAAGCGCAAGGGCTCGGGGATCGGCACCTGATAGACGAGGATTTGTCCTTCGACGAGCTTCTCCTCGGGAATGCGGTGGCGCGTCTGGATGATGGTCGCGTCGGCGGTGCTGGTCGTGGTGTTGACCTCGGCGACCTTGGCGAAAAAGGCACGGATCGAGACCGCGTTTGTCGTGTCGTCGGCGCCCTGGTCGATAACCTTGAGCGTGTCGTCAGGGCCGATGATCGAGGCGGTGACCTGCACGCCGCCCGTGCCCCAGCCATAGGGCATCGGCATCTCGCGCGAGGCGAACGGCACCTGATAGCCGGGAATGGCGATCGCCTTGAGGATCGCCCGGCGGATCATCCGCTTGGTCTGTTCGTCCAGATAGGCGAAATTGTAGGTGGCGAGTTCGGCGGGTTGGGTGGTCATTCGGCGGCCCTTCTTCCCTTCGCGTAGCGCGCCAGACGTTCGGCCAGCGTACCCGTATGAAGCTCGAACATGTGGTCGTCCTCGTCGTAGAAGTAGATTGAGCGGCCTTCGCCGGGAACGCGGGGGCGCGGCGGCTTCATGTCGAGGCCCAGTCGGCGGACGCGCTCCACGCAGGCATCGAAATCGGCCTCGTCAATCTTGAAGGCCACATGGTCGTAGCTGCGCTCGCACCGGCGCTCGCCCTCCATGATCGCGATCCAGACGCCTCCGGCCAGAAAGAACTTCTCGCGCGACAGCGAGAACGTTTCCTCGCCGCTTGCGTAGACCTCTTCGGCGCCCAGCACCTCGACGAGGATGCGCGTCATCCGTTCGAGATCGGAGACGATGAAGGTCACATGAGACAGCCCCTCGATCATTCGGCTGCCTCCGCTGCGGTTTCGCCCGCATCGCGCCGGCTCTCATGTTCGACGCGCATGGTGCGGACCAGCTCCAGTTCGGCCTGGAAGTCGACATAATGCGGCAGTTTGAGATGCTCGACGAAGCCCGAGGCCTGGACGTTGTCGCAGTGGGAGATGACGAACTCCTCGTCCTGGGCCGGCGCGACGATGTCCTCGCCCAGTTCGCGCGCCCGCATGGCGCGGTCGCACAGGGCCATGGCCATCGCCTTGCGCTCGGACTGGCCGAAGACGAGGCCGTAGCCGCGCGTGAACTGCGGCGGCGCCTTGGACGAGCCCTTGAACTGGTTGATCATCTGGCATTCGGTGAGCTGGACGCGCCCGATGGTCACCGCAAAGCCGAGCTCGGGCATATCGACAGCCACCTCCACTTCGCCGATGCGGATCTCGCCGGCGAACGGGTGAGAGCGCGCATAGCCGCGCTGGGTGGAATAGGCGAGCGCCAGCAGGAACCCCTCATCGCCGCGCGAGAGGGATTGCAGGCGCGTGTCGCGCTGCATCGGAAATTCCATCGGTTCGCGGGTGATGTCGCCGGGCATCTCCGTTGCCGCATCGCCGTCGCCCTCGATCAGCCCGTCCTCGGCCAGAATGTCCGAGACGCGCATGGCGCGGGCCGGTTCGCCCTGGCGGCGCGCGGCATCCGGCACTTCGGCATCGCCGGCAAGCTCAGGGTCGAGAAGCCGGTGGGTGTAATCGAAGGTCGGCCCGAGCATCTGGCCGCCCGGCAGGTCCTTGTAGGTCGCCGAGATGCGCCGTTCGATGTGCATCGCGCCGGTGTTGACCGGCTCGGAATAGCCGAAACGCGGCAGCGTGGTGCGATAGGCGCGCACCAGGAAGATCGCCTCGATCATGTCGCCGCGCGCCTGCTTGACCGCCAGCGCGGCCAGGTCGCGGTCATAGAGCGCGCCCTCGCTCATCACCCGGTCGACAGCGAGCGCCAACTGGCCTGCGATCTGCGCCAGCGTCAGCGCCGGAACGGACCGGTCGCCGCGCCGGCAATCGGCGAGCAGCCGGTGCGCATTGCGGATCGCCTTTTCGCCGCCTTTGACCGCCACATACATGTCAGTTCTCCGTCGCCTGGATGCGCGTCGTGCGCGGCAGCGCGGCGACCGCGCCGGGCGTGGCCAGCACGATGTCGATGCCGCGCGGGAACAGCGCATTGTTGTCGGCCCAAAGGGCCGCAAACCGTGCCGGAAGCCCGCTCGGCGCCAGCGTTGCGCTCTGTTCGATGCCCGGCCCGGTCAGCGTCAGCGCCGGGCCGCCCGTCAGCTCCGGCACCTGGACGATCAGCGTCGCCGACCGGTCCGGGTATTCCTGCGTACCGCGGGCAAAACGGTCGAACGAGCCGAGCGACGGGCCGTAGCCGATCAGCGCAAAGGCGGCCTCGGCGGGATCGCCCGTGACCGGTGCGCCGGCGTGAAAGCCGAGCCAGCGCGCCACGGCACCGTCCGTTGCCAATGCCGCATCGAGCCAGACCGGCGTGTCGGCATCGCACAAGGTGAGCGCGGCGGCGGCGGC
This sequence comes from Oceaniradius stylonematis, assembly GCF_965223445.1. Classification (NCBI taxonomy): domain Bacteria; kingdom Pseudomonadati; phylum Pseudomonadota; class Alphaproteobacteria; order Hyphomicrobiales; family Ahrensiaceae; genus Oceaniradius; species Oceaniradius stylonematis. The sequence goes on along the minus strand of NZ_OZ244994.1, from coordinate 2,491,362 downwards.
GACCGGGCCCAGCGGCGGCGGGGCGGAAGCGCGATGGCTGACGGCCTGCACTGTGCCGGGCCGGGCCATGGCGTCCATGAGTGCGTGGAAGACCGATTGGGCATCGAAGACGGGCGAGCCAAAGCCGCCGGTGACGATCGCGTCGTTGGATTGCATCGCCATCAGTCGTCTCCCCGCACCATGGTGAAAAAGTCGACCTTGGTCGCCGTGGTCTCGGCGGCGCGAGCGGCATCGCGCGCTGCGATCGCCGCTTCGAGTGGCGCTATGACGGCCTCGTCGAGCCGGGCGGCCATGATGTCGTCTTGGGCCAGCGCATCGATGACGGCGGCAAGCTTGGCCTTGGCCTTGTCGCGGCCGAGCGCCATGGCATGACCCGTCGCGCCGTCGGAAAGACGGACCGTGGCGCGGGTTGCCGTCGCCTCGCCCAGATTGAACGCCGCGCCACCGCCGCCCATGCGGCCGCGCAGCGCCACCAGTCCGATTTCAGGCCCGCGCACCAGTTCGCATTCGGGATCGATGCCAAGGCCGTTCCAGCATTCGGCCAGCAGCGCAGCGTCGCCCTGGGCGAGGACGGACAGGCGATGCCGGCGCGCCCGGGCGCGGTCGTCGGTGGGCTCGGATACAGGCATCAGTGTCTCCAAATTTGTCTATTGTTATAGACAACCAGATAAGATATTGTCACGCCTAGGCGTCCGCTGTGACAGAGTTATGACAAGGCCGGAAAATGACGGGGCAACCCGACCGAATCGAACGCCAATCGGGCATCGCCATGTGGCGGCAGATCGCCGATGCCATCCGCGCCGGGCTGTCGGGGCCGCTCGTCGATGCGGACGGAAAACTGCCGCCGGAAAAGGTGCTGGCCGAACGGTTCGGCGTCAACCGCCACACGGTACGCGCGGCGATAAGGGCGCTGGCGCATGAAGGGGCCGTCCAAAGCCATCAGGGGCGCGGCACCTTCGTGCGGCGCAAGCCGCGGCTGACCTATCCGATCGGCCGGCGCACGCGATTTTCGGAAGGGCTGGAGGGCCAGGCGGCGAACCGCGGCGCCGAACTGATTGCCCACCGGAAGGAGAGCGCCCCGGCCGACATCGCCCGTGCGCTCGATATCGCAACGGGCGCACCGGTCATCCGCCTTGAAAGCCTTGGTCTTGCGGACGGCATGCCGGTGTCGCGCGCGACATCGTGGTTCGACGCAGGCCGTTTCGGCGCGATCGCCGACATCTTTGCCCGGTCCCGGTCGGTGACCCGCGCTTTGGCGCAACTGGGCGTGACCGATTATGTGCGGGCATGGACGCGGATCGAGGCACGGCACGGCACAGCCGACGATCTCGACCATCTGCGTCTGTCGCCGGGCGCGATCGTGCTGGTTGCCGAGGCGGTCAATGCCGACATGGACGGACGGCCCGTCCAATATTCGCTGTCCCGCTTTGCCGCCGACCGGGTGAGCCTTCAGGTCGACGGCGGCTGACCCCTACCTGCCGATCATCCAGTCGGTCAGCCAGCGCATGCGGCGGCCGGAGGGGCGAATGATGGTGTCGCGCAGGATCGGCCATTGCGGCAGGACGAGCACCGAGCGCGCATGGGTGAATTCGGCAAAGCCTCGCTTGCCGTGATAGGCGCCATAGCCGGACGTGCCGACCCCGCCGAATGGCAGGTGCTCGACCGCAAGGTGAACGATGGCGCCGTTGACGACCGCGCCGCCCGATGTGGTCCGGGCCACAAGTTTTTCCGCCGCGCGCGCATCGCGCCCGAAGGCATAAAGCGCGAGCGGATGATCGCGCCCGGTGATGAAACGCACCGCATCGTCCAGATCGTCATATTCAAGGATCGGCAGGATCGGCCCGAAAATCTCCTCGGTCATCAGCCGGCTGTCCGGCGCCGGGCCGACAACGACGGTCGGCGGGATGCGGCGGGCTTCCGGCGCCGTGTCGCCGGCGGTCAGAACGGTCAGACCGGCGTCCCGCGCTGCTTCGATCATCGCGGCCAGGCGGTCATGATGCCGTTCGGTGATGATCGATGTGTATCCGTCTCCGGTCGCCGGATCGGGATGGGCGCGCCTTACCGCGGCGATGATCGCCTCTCCGAATGCCGCCGCCTGCCCCGTGGGGACGAGCAGATAGTCGGGCGCAACGCAGGTCTGGCCGGCACTGTAGAACTTGCCGAAGGCGACGAGCGGCGTGTGCTTTTCCGGATCGGCGTCCGGCATCATCACGCAGGGGCTCTTTCCGCCCAGTTCCAACGTCACGGGCGTCAGGTTTTCCGCCGCCGCCATGGCGATCTTCCGGCCAACCGCGGTCGAGCCGGTGAAAAAGAGATGGTCGAAGGGCAGTTCGGAAAAGGTTTTGCCGATTTCGGGCCCGCCGGTCACCACAGCCACCTCGTCCTCTCCATAGACATCGGCGAACAGCCGCGCCAGAAGGTCTGCGGTGCGCGGCGTGAATTCCGATGGCTTGATCAGCACCCTGTTGCCCCCGGCGAGCGCTGTGGCCGCCGGTATGACGGCAAGCTGGAACGGATAGTTCCAGGGCGAAATCACACCGACGACGCCCTTGGGTTCGTGGCGCACATAGGTGCGGCCCGGAATCGGAATGCCCAGATTGAACATGCGGGTCGGGTTCGCCCAGCGGTCCAGGTGGCGGCAGGTGTGCTCGATGCTGCCTATCGTCACGGCAACTTCCGCCGACAGGGTCTCGTCGGCCGACCGGTTGCCGAAGTCGTCGCTGATCGCGTCGACGATCTCCGACCGGCGGGCGCGGATGGCACGGAGCAGATCGCGCAGCTTCATGCGCCGCGCGCTGATACCGGGCACCGAATCGAACGAAAAGGCCGACCGCTGCACGTCGAAGGCCGCCTGAAGACGGTCGTTATCCGGTTTTTGGGGTGCGTTCATGACGGCAATATAAGCGTGCGACCGCGCTTCGTCATCGGGCCCGTCATGCATACTTGACGGCGCGGGCGCGGACGCAGCACGGTGCCGCTGCGGGCGCCGGACAACGGAGGAAATGCGGCCAATGGAAATGCTGACCCCCACGGCGGCCTGGGCCGCGGACGAACACCGCATGTTCACCGACGCGGTGCGGCGCTTTTTCGCCGACGAGCTGGTGCCCAACATGGAGCGCTGGACCGAACAGGGCGTCGTCGAACGCGGCTTCTGGGAGAAGGCCGGAGCGCACGGGATCATGGGTGGCGCGGTGCCCGAAACCTATGGCGGCGCCGGCGGCGGCCTGGCGTTCGATGCGATCACGCTCTACGAACAGGGCAGGGTCGGCGATGCCGGCTGGGGCTTCGGCATCCAGTCGATCGTCATCCATTATCTGCTCGCCTATGGCAGCGAGGAGCAGAAGCAGCGCTGGGTGCCGGGCCTTGTCAGCGGCGACAAGGTGGCGGCGCTTGCCATGACCGAACCGGGCACGGGCTCGGACCTTCAGGCGATCCGCGCCTTCGCCGAGAAGGACGGCAACCAGTACAGCCTGAACGGCTCGAAGATCTTCATCACCAACGGCCAGACGGCCGACCTGATCGTCGTCGCCGCCAAGACCGACAAGAGCGAAGGCGCCAGGGGCATGTCGCTGATCGTGCTCGAAACCGAGGGCGCGGAGGGGTTCCGGCGCGGCAAAAACCTCAAGAAGCTAGGCATGAAGGCCAACGACACGTCGGAGCTGTTCTTCGAGGATGTGAAGATCCCGCGCACCAACCTTCTGGGCGCCGAAGAGGGCCAGGGCTTCTATCAGTTGATGAAGCAATTGCCGTGGGAGCGGCTGGTGATCGCGCTGACGGCGCTGGGCTATATCGACTATGCGCTTTCGGAGACCATCGGATACGTGCAGGAGCGCAAGGCATTCGGCCAGCGCATCATGGATTTCCAGAACACCCGGTTCAAGCTCGCCGAGATGAAGACGAAGGCGGAGATGCTGCGCGCCTTCGTCAATGACTGCATCGTCAAGGCCGAGGCCGGCACGCTCGATCCGGCCACCGCGTCCATGGCCAAATATTGGGGCAGCGAGGTGCAGAACGAGGTGATGCACGAGTGCCTGCAACTCTTTGGCGGCTATGGCTACATGATGGACTATCCGATCGCCCGGCTCTATGCCGATGCGCGCGTGCAGATGATCTATGGCGGCTCGAACGAGATCATGAAGGAGCTGATCGCCCGGTCGATCGACGTCTGAGGGGTCGCGTCAGACCGGATCGTGCACGATCAGCGTGCCGGCGCCATGCTCGGTGAAGAGTTCGAGCAGCACCGCATGCGGCGTCTTGCCGTTGAGGATCACGACGCCCTTGACGCCGCGGGTCAGCGCCGCGATGCAGGTCTCGACCTTGGGGATCATGCCGCCCGAAATCGTGCCGTCGGCGATCAGGTCGCGCGCCTGACTGACTGTCAGTTCCTTGATCAGCGTGCCGTTCGTGTCGAGGACGCCCGGCACGTCCGTCAGGAACAGGAGCCGCTGCGCGGCCACGGCGCCGGCAATGGCGCCCGAGAACGTGTCGGCATTGATGTTGTAGGTGTGGCCGTCCCGGCCCGGCGCGACCGGCGCGATCACCGGGATCATGCGCGAGGTGGCCAACTGGTCGAGCAGCGTGCGGTCCACCTTGGCCGGTTCACCGACAAAGCCCAGATCGACGACGCGCTCTATGTTGCTGTCGGGATCCCTGACGGTCTTCTGCGCCTTTTCGGCGAAGACCAGATTGCCGTCCTTGCCGCACAGGCCGATCGCCCAGGCCCCTTGCGCGTTGATCAGCGCGACGATCTCCTTGTTGATCGAGCCGGCGAGCACCATCTCGACGATCTCGACGGTCTTCTCGTCGGTGACGCGCAGGCCGCCCTCGAAGGTCGATTCGATGCCCATCCGGTCGAGCATGGCACCGATCTGAGGCCCGCCCCCGTGAACGACGACAGGGTTGACGCCGGACTGTTTGAGAAGCGCGATGTCCTGGGCGAACGCCTTGCCGAGCGCCGCATCGCCCATGGCGTGGCCGCCATATTTGACGACCACCATCTTGCCCGCATAGCGCTGCATATAGGGCAGCGCATCGGCGAGGATCGCCGCCTCGGTGGCGGGGGTCGAAATGTCTTTGGAGGCCATGGCGGACGCCCTTGAATGTGGTCGGAGCCCTCATAAACCCCTCGCCCGCATAAGAAAAGGCGCGGGACGGATCCCGCGCCTTCGATTGTGCAGGCCGACCGTGTCAGACGGCGATCTTGCCGCCGCCCTGCTTGGTCACGACAACCACGGACGGACGCGGCGGCATGGCCGGATCGAAGTCGGGCCAGCGGGTCGCCGGGTCCTCGAAGGTCGAATCCTTGGCAAAGCCCACCAGATCCTTCGTGCCGTCCGTGCCGGGATGCTGGACTGCGAGGAACAGCGTTTCCGCATCGTCGGTGAAGTAGGGGCCGCACAGTTCGCCGCCGACAGGGCAGCGGAAGAACAGTTTGGAGTGGCCGCGCAGTTCGCCTTCGGTCTCAAGGCTGTAGAGCCCGTCCGACTTGCCGGTCTTGGCCCAGTTCGATCCCTGGTCGGTGGAAATCCACAGACGGCCGTCGGCGTCGATGGCGCAGTTGTCGGGCGAACCGAACCAGCCATGTTCGGAGGTTTCCGGGTGCCATTGGGCGCCCACCTCGGCGATCGAGGGATCGCCGCATTTGACCAAGATCGACCAGGTGCCGGTCGTCGCCGAGTGGTTGCCGCCCTCTTCCTTGATCTCGATGATGTGGCCGAAGTTCGATTCCGGACGCGGGTTGGCCGCATCGACCTGCTCGGGCGTGCGGCGGCTGTTGTTGGTCAGCATGATGTAGGCCGTGCCGTCGCCGCGCGGCTGGGCGTCCTCAGGACGATCCATCGGCGTCGCGCCCAGAAGATCGGCGGCAAGGCGCGTGTCGATGGCGATGTCGGCCTGGCTTTCAAAGCCGTTCTCGGCGGTCAGCGGGCCTTCGCCATGAACCAGCGGCAGCCAGTCGATGGTGCCGTCATCGTTGAAGCGCGCCACATAGAGCGTGCCTTCGGACAGGAGCGAGGAGCCGAACACCGAGTTTTCGTCGGTCACGGCATCGGCCGACACCCATTTGTACTGATAGTCGAAACGGTTGTCGTCGCCCGAATAGATGACCAGGCGGCCATCGGACGCAACGGTTGTCTCGGCGCCTTCGTGACGGAAGCGGCCGAGCGCCGTGTGCTTGATGGGTGTCGCGTCCGGGTTCATCGGATCGACTTCGACAATGTAGCCGAAACGGTTCGGTTCGTTGGGCTCCTTGTCGATGTTGAACCTGTCGTGGAACTTGCCCCACGCATACCAGCGGCCCGGCACGCCATAGCGTTCCATCGAGGCGGCCTCGGGCTGGGCCGAAAGGTCGGGATCGCCTTCGGCGTCGAGCGTGTCGGTCCAGAAATAGCCGTGGAAGTTCTCCTCGGCCATCAGATAGGTGCCCCAGGGCGTCATGCCGCCGGCGCAATTGTTGATCGTGCCCAGCACGTTCATGCCGGTGGGATCGGCGCTCGTTTTCAGGCGGTCATGGCCGGCAGCCGGACCCGAGAAGGTGATCGGGGTTTCGGCGGTGATGCGGCGGTTGTTCGGATTGTCGCGGTTGACCGACCATTTGCCGTCCTCACCGCGCACGATCTCGAAGACCGAGCCGCCATGAGCGGCCATTTCGATGTCGACGAGTTCCTTGGTCATTTGCTCGAAGCCGGACCGGTCCTGGCGGCCAATCCCGGGGAACATCACTTCTTCATTGGTGTACTCGTGATTGACGCAGAGCATGCCGCGGCCGGGCTCGATCTCGGCAAAGCCGACATAGTCATTGTTGTAGCCGAACTGTTTGGCCTGGGCTTCGGCGGTCTGGTTCATGACGTCGAATTCAGGCGAATCGGCCATGATGGGATCGCCCCAGCGGATCAGCACGTCCGCATCGAAGCCGTCGGCGATGTGATGGGTCTGGTCGTTGCCCCAGCGCAGTTCGGTGAAGTTGAAGCGGTCGCCCTCGGTCATTGCGAGCGCCTGTCCGGGCGCGGTTAGGGCCGAGGTGCCGAACAGGGCCGCAGTGGCCGTCACGCCCAGCACGCCGCGCAGAACGTCGCGGCGGCCATAGCGGCGGTTGATCACATCGCCGATCGTGTTGCCGAGATTGGGGTTGGTCGGGATGTCGTCGAATGCCTCGAACGCCTCGGCACGGTTGCCGTGCGCAGGGTCGTTGATGATCTGCTTGCGATCCATGGAAGTCCTCCGGGTGTCATTTTTGACGTGTGTGCGCGCATCCGGCTTTGGGCGCAGCCGCGGCACCAAACCTTGCTTGCAACTTTTGTGTGACAGGCATGTTTCGATCTGGAAGGATTCCAAGCTCGTGCCCCATTCCTTGCTGCGCGAATTGTCGCATCGGCACAGGGCTTACCTCGCGTTCACGAAATCGTGGACGAAGGTGAGATGCAAACCGCCGACACGACCGCTATCTTCACGTTCGACACGGGAGTTTGCCATGGTGACGAAACGATCATTCCTGACGCTGGGCCTCGGCGGCGCCGCTGCCGCCGGCATCTTCAAATGGTGGGGCGCAAACCCGGCGACAGCTGCCGCGGACGGCGCTTTCGAAATCGTCAAGACCGAGGAAGAATGGCGGGCGCAGCTGACGCCGATGCAGTATGCGGTGTTGCGCGAAGAGGCGACCGAACGCCCGTTCACCAGCCCGCTCAACGACGAGAAGCGCGCCGGCGTCTTCCATTGCGCGGGATGCGACCAGGAACTGTTCCTGTCGGAGACCAAATATGACAGCGGCACAGGCTGGCCGAGCTTCTGGCAGGAGATCGAGGGCAAGGTTGCCTACAGGACCGACTACAAGCTGCTGATCCCGCGCACCGAGGAGCATTGCAGCCGCTGCGGCGGTCATTTGGGCCATGTCTTCAATGACGGCCCGCAGCCGACCGGCAAGCGCCACTGCATCAATGGCGTGGCGCTGAAGTTCACGCCCGCCGACGGCTCCGAGCCGGTCTACGGCTGACGGCACTTACGCCAGACAGCACGCAAAGAAAAAAGGCCGATCCGGTTTCCCGGATCGGCCTTTTTGATGGCGTGAACGAAGGCGAGCGGCTTACGACGCCTTCTTCTGGTCCTCGTCGTCGTCGATTTCCTCGAAATCGGCATCGACCACATCGTCAGAGGCGGCGTCGGCTTCCGCATCGCCTTCGGCGGCGGCCTGTTCCTCGGCCTGGGTGGCTTCATAGATGGCCTGTCCGAGCTTCATCGAGGCTTCTGCGAGCGCTTGCGTCTTGGCGGTGATCGCCTCGGCGTCGGGGGTCTCGGCGGCGGTCTCTTCCTTGAGCGCGGCGATCGCGTCCTCGATGGCCGTCTTGTCTTCCTCGGACACCTTGTCGCCATGCTCGGACAGCGACTTTTCGGTCGAGTCGATCAGCGACTCGGCCTGGTTCCGCGCTTCGACCGCCTCGCGGCGCTTCTTGTCCGCCTCGGCATTGGCCTCGGCGTCCTTGACCATCTGTTCGACTTCCTCGTCGGACAGTCCGCCCGAAGCCTGGATGCGGATCTCGTGCTCCTTGCCGGTGCCCTTGTCCTGGGCCTTGACGTTGACGATGCCGTTGGCGTCGATATCGAAGGTCACCTCGATCTGGGGGATGCCGCGCGGCGCCGGCGGAATGCCGACCAGATCGAACTGGCCGAGCAGCTTGTTGTCGGCGGCCATTTCGCGCTCGCCCTGGGCGACGCGGATGGTCACGGCGGACTGGTTGTCCTCGGCGGTCGAGAAGACCTGGCTCTTCTTGGTCGGGATCGTCGTGTTGCGGTCGATCAGGCGGGTGAAGACGCCGCCAAGCGTCTCGATGCCCAGCGACAGCGGCGTGACATCGAGCAGCAGGACGTCCTTGACGTCGCCCTGCAGCACGCCGGCCTGAATGGCGGCACCCATGGCGACCACTTCGTCCGGGTTGACGCCCTTGTGCGGCTCCTTGCCGAAGAACGACTTGACCGTCTCCTGGACCTTGGGCATGCGCGTCATGCCGCCGACCAGAACCACCTCGTCGATCTCGCCGGCCTTCATGCCGGCATCCTTGAGGGCGGCTTCCATCGGCTTGACGGTGCGCTTGACCAGATCGTCGACAAGGCTTTCGAACTTGGCCCGTGTCAGCTTCATCGTCAGGTGCTTGGGACCGGACGCATCGGCGGTGATGAAGGGCAGGTTGATTTCGGTCTGCGCCGAAGAGGACAGTTCGATCTTGGCCTTTTCGGCCGCTTCCTTGAGGCGCTGCAGGGCCAGCTTGTCGCCCTTCAGGTCGATGCCCTGATCCTTCTTGAACTCGGCCGCGAAGTAATCGACCAGACGCATGTCGAAGTCTTCACCGCCAAGGAAGGTGTCGCCGTTGGTGGATTTGACCTCGAAGACACCATCGCCGATCTCGAGGACCGAAACGTCGAACGTGCCGCCGCCAAGGTCATAGACCGCGATCGTCTTGCCGTCGCGCTTGTCCAGGCCATAGGCCAGAGCAGCAGCGGTCGGCTCGTTGATGATGCGCAGAACTTCCAGACCGGCGATCTTGCCGGCGTCCTTGGTGGCCTGGCGCTGGGCGTCGTTGAAGTAGGCCGGCACGGTGATGACGGCCTGCTGCACGGTCTCGCCCAGGTAGCTCTCGGCGGTTTCCTTCATCTTCTGAAGGACCATGGCGGAGATTTCGGCCGGCGAACGCTTGTCGCCGCCCGCTTCGACCCAGGCATCGCCGTTCTTGCCCTCGACGATCTTGTAGGGGACCATCTTCTTGTCTTTTTCGACGGTCGGATCTTCATAACGGCGGCCGATCAGGCGTTTGACCGCGAACAGCGTGTTCTCGGGGTTGGTGACCGCCTGACGCTTGGCCGGCTGGCCGACGAGGCGCTCGCCGTCATCGGTGAAGGCCACCATGGACGGCGTGGTACGCGCGCCTTCCGCATTCTCGATGACCTTTGCGTCCTTGCCATCCATGACGGCGACGCAGGAGTTGGTCGTTCCCAGGTCGATGCCGATAACTTTTGCCATGTCTAACCTCTTCTTTCAGCGAACCGCACGGACCCGTTATGGCGTTCGTGTGCGCGGCCCCTCTTCGTTGGCAGATCGATTGTTTCCGGACGGCGCAAAAGGCGCCTTCCGCGCTGGCGGGTATATAAGGAGGGCGCATTTTGCGTGCAAGGCGGGTGTTTTGGAATGTTTTCGGTGTGAGGTCGCCTGTTGGGCCTACTGGCCCAAAATCACGTCGAGAACCGTTCCGGTCTGCCCCTGCGACACACCGACATCGGTTTGAGGGCGCGGAGCACCCGTCGACGAGGTGATCGTCCGGTCCGGTGGCGGCAGGGCGACGCGATCGCGTGCCACGGCACCCGATGGCGGCGACCTGTCGCTTGCGACAGGTGTGCCGCCGTCGACAGGCGCGGAAGGCCGCCCGCCGGGACCGAACGGGAAGCCCTCGGGGCGCGGCTTGGGAATGACGTTGAACGGCATGTAGCCGGGCAGGTCGGCGATGGCGACGCCTTGGTGAGCAGCCACCATGAAGTCGCGCCAGGCCTCGGCCGGCAGCGTGCCGCCGGTGACGTTCTTCATCGGCTTGCCGTCGTCATTGCCGAACCAGACCCCGGTCACCAGATGGGCCGTGTAGCCGACGAACCAGGCATCTCGGGCGTTCTGGGTGGTGCCGGTCTTGCCGGCGGCGGGATGATCGAACCGGGCCGCGCGGGCAGTGCCGGCGCGCACGGTCTGGCTCATCATCTGGTTCATCATGCCGGCGAGATCGGGCGCCAGCACGCGGCTGCGGCTGTCTTTTCGCTCGTAAAGAACCTCGCCCTCCATGGTCGTCACCCGGCGGATCAGGTGCGGGTCGGCGCGATAGCCGCCGGACGCGAACGGCACATAGGCCGATGTCAGCTCGTACAGCGTGACTTCGGACGTGCCGAGCGACAGCGAGGCGTTGGCTTTCAGCGGCGAGGCGATGCCCATTTTCTGCGCCGTGCGCACAACGGTACCCGCGCCGCTTTCCATGATCAGTTGCGCCGCCACCGAATTGAGCGATCTGGACAGCGCGGTCTCCAGCGTGACCGGGCCGTGATATTTGCCGCGATAATTCTCCGGCGCCCAATTGCCGAACCGAACCGGCGTGTCGTTGCGCACCGACGAGGGCAGCGCGCCTGCTTCGAGCGCGGCAAGGTAGACGAACGGCTTGAACGCAGAACCGGGCTGGCGCTTGGCCTGACTGGCCCGGTCGAATTGGGAGGCGGCATAGTCGACGCCGCCGACCATGGCGCGGACGGCGCCGGCCGGATCGATCGCCACAAGCGCGCCCTGGCTGACGACGCGCTCGGCGCCATGTTCGGCGATCGCGGCGCGGATGGCCGTTTCGCCGGCGGTCTGCAGGTAGAGATCGACCGTGGTATCGACGATCACGTCCTGCCGGACTTCGCCGATCAGTTGCGGCAGTTCCTCCATGACGGCGTCGGCGACATAATGGTGCGCGCCGGACCAATAGCGGTTGGCGCGGGCGGCCGGGCTGGCCAAGGCCGCGGTCATTTCCGTGTCGGACACAAGCCCCTGTTCGCGCATCACCGAAAGAACCACCTGCGCGCGACTTTCGGCCCGTTCGGGATTGCGGTTCGGCGACAGGCGCGACGGCGCTTTCAAAAGCCCGGCGAGGAGCGCCGCTTCGGGCAGGGACACATCGCGCGCCGACTTGCCGAAATAGCGGCGCGCCGCCGCCTCGACGCCATAGGAGCCCGAGCCGAAATAGACCCGGTTCAGATAAAGTTCGAGGATCTGCTCCTTGGAGTATTCATGTTCGAGCCAAAGGGCCAGCAGCACCTCCTGCACCTTGCGGCCGACGGTGCGCTCAGGCGTCAGGAACAGGTTCTTGGCGAGCTGCTGGGTCAGCGTCGAGCCGCCCTGCACCAGCCCGCCAGCCATCACGTTGCGGGCCATGGCGCGGGCCAGCCCGATCGGGTCGACGCCGAAATGGGAGAAGTAGCGCCGGTCCTCGATGGCGATGACGGCCTTGGGAATATAGGGGCTCATCTCATGCAGGCCGACCGCCGCGCCGCCGGTCGCGCCGCGATTGGTCACCAGCGTTCCGTCGACCGCGACGATCTTGACATTGGGCGGCCGGTCGGGAACCGCCCATGCGCTGGCCGAGGGCAGTTGCGCGCCGTACCATGCGATGATGCCGGCCAGCGCGACACCGCCCCAGATGCAGGCGATGAACGACCAATAGACGAAGCCGCGCACGAAACCGCGCCCGCTTGTCCTGCGGCGTCCGCCGGATGAGCCGCGTGCGGCCGGTTTCCGGCGCGCGCCCGATGCGGCCTTGGCCCCCGGCTTTTTGGACGACGGTTTGCGCTTGCGCGCCGGCGGGGGCGCCGCGCGATCGGCCGCCGTCACCGAGAAGTCGGCGGCCGACTTTCGACCGCCGCGATCCTCGAACCGCGGCTCGACGCGCGTCTTGCGCTTCTTTCGTCTTGAAAACATGCGGGCCCGCACAACCGTGACACCAAACAAACGAACGGCCCGATGAGCCTAGAACGCGGCCATTTAAGGTGCGGTTAACCGCGCGGGCCCGCCGGTTTCACGGCTTTGCCCGATCGGCGATCATGTGGAGGCCAGAGCATCGAGAATACGCGCCCAGGAGCGCTGACCCTTGGTGAACGAGGCCAGATTGTACTTCTCGTTCGGTGAATGGATGCGGTCGTCCGACAGGGCAAAGCCGACCAGCAGCGAATCCATGCCGAGCATGCGCTTGAAGTCGCCGACGATCGGGATCGAGCCTCCCATGCCGATCACGGCGGCAGGCATGGGCCACTCGTCGGACAATGCCGCCTTGGCGGCCAGCACGGCCGGTGAATCGGCGGCGAGGATATTGGCCGGTCCGGCGCCGTGCTCGGCGAATTCAACCGAACAGTCGCCGGGAATGCGCGCGCGCACGAAGGCCCGGAAATTGTCGCGGATCGCCTGCGGGTCCTGACCGGCGACCAGGCGGAACGACACCTTTGCCGATGCCTTGGCAGGAATGACGGTCTTGAACCCCTCGCCCGTATAGCCGCCGATCATGCCGTTGACCTCGGCGGTCGGCCGCGCCCAGGTCAGTTCCAGGACGCTGCGGCCACGCTCACCGGACGGGTGTTTCAGGCCGATCTCGCCGAGAAACGCCTCGTCCGTCATGCCCAGCGCTTTCCAGCTTTCAAGCTGTTGCGCCGGCACCTCTTCGACGCCGTCGTAGAAATGCGGAATGGTCACTCGGCCGGTCTCGTCGTGCATGGCGGCGAGAACGGCGCTCAATATGTGCAGCGGATTGGCCGCCGCACCGCCGAAATAGCCCGAATGAAGATCGCGATCGGCTGCGTGGATCGTGATTTCCTCGCCGACCAGCCCGCGCAGGCTGCCCGAGATGGACGGTGTTTCGGCGTTCCACATGGACGTGTCGCAGACCAGCGCCACATCGGCCTTCAACTCGTCGGCATTGGCTTTGAGGAAGGGTTTGAGCGAAGGCGATCCGCTTTCCTCCTCGCCCTCGAACAGGATGGATACGCGGCATGGAAGGGCACCATGAACGGCCTTGTAGGCCCGGCAGGCCTCGACAAAGGTCATCAACTGCCCCTTGTCGTCCGACGCGCCACGAGCGGAGATCACGTCCGTGCCGCCGATGGTTTTCACCCTGGGATCGAACGGATCGTCGTGCCACAGGTCCAGCGGGTCGACCGGCTGGACGTCGTAATGGCCGTAGAAAAGGACATGCGGCGCATCGGCGGACGGGCCATCATGGTGGGCGACGACCATCGGGTGGCCATCCGTGTCGCGCACCGACGCGTCAAAGCCGATCGATGCCAGATCGCCGGCCAACCAGTTCGCCGCGGCACGGCAATCGTCCTTGTAGGCCGGGTCGGTGGAGATCGACCGTATCCGCAACAGCGAAAAGAGCCGTTCGATGCTGTCGTCCACGGCGCTGTCGAGCGCGTCGAGAACGGGTTCCAGGCTCAATGCCGGTTTGGTCACGGGTCGCCTCCCTGCGTGTACGGTTGCGGTCGCGATTGATGGGTGCGCGCGCCGATCGTGTCAAAACCATAAACACGGTACGGCACAAAAAAAGCCATCATGCGGAGGTCACGCATGATGGCTCAAGAACGAAAGTGGCAGCCCGGAGAGGGGGATTAGGCTGCCACTAGTCCGGATCGGCGGGGGACGGGCCTTAGCCGGACAACGGCGTTTTGCCGTTAATGGTAAATTAACAGAGCGTTTGCGGCGAAATATTGGCAGAGGCGGGCCGATTTCACGAAATCACACAAATGTCATGGAGCGTGTACGTTTACGGTGCCGGCAATCGCGCAATGACATAGGTCCGTCGTGGCCGTATAGATGCGCCCGTTACGCGTTGATGCACGATGTGACCAGGTGGCGGCGATTCGCCCTTGCACCTCCTGTGCGCTGCGTTTCAAAGCAATTTCGGCTGCGGCGCATACCACCGCCGGGACCATGCGAGGGGATCAGGACCATGTGCGGCATCGCCGGATACGTGACGGACGAGTTTTCCACAGACCTGCCCGACAGCGGGTTCGTCAGCGGGCTGACCGACAAGATCGCCAGCGCCGGAGCAGGCGACCGCGCGGTCGGGACGCTCGGCGACGTCATCGGCGTGCTCAAGAAGCGCTTCGGCGAGATGATGGCGATCGGCTTCGTGCGCGCGGTGGCGCTGGACGCCGATCTCGAGGCCGCGTTGCGCGGCCTTGCCGCCCGCCTCGGCGAGCACGAGACCGCGCTCACTGCGCTGTCGGAAGCCGGGCGCACCGATCTCGACCCGCTGATAGAGGGCCTGCGGGACTTCGGCTGGCAGCTTGAGGCGGAGCTGGCCGACCATGCGGCGACCGCCCGCGGACTGGTCGGACCCGGCATCGATCTGAACACGACGACCGCACTTCATGTGGCCATCGCCACCGAATATGTGTTGCGGGCCAATGACCGGCTGGAAGTGCGCGGCCGGGATTCGGCCGGGATCGCCATCCAGCTGGACGTGCCCGCCGAGGCGCCTGGCTCGCTGCCCGACAGCGAGGCCAGGGCGCTGACGGTCCGGGCGGCCGACATCCATGCCGGACACGATGCGGTCTATGTGACGCCGCGCGATGCCGGCGGAACCACCGTCACCTTCATCTACAAGACGGCCAATCTGGTGGGCCGGCTCGGCGACAATGGCGCCGCGCTGCGCGATGCGCTGCGCGATGACTCCCTTTACTGGGCGCTCGCATCCCGGGCACGTCGCGTGTCGATCCTGTCGCATACGCGCTGGGCTTCGCACGGCGTCATCTCGGTCGCCAACTGCCATCCGCACAACCCGTCCCTGAACGGCGACGCGCCCGGCGATGCCAAGGCCGCGCTCGGTGCGATGTATGCGCTCAACGGGGATGTGGACAATCACGTCGAACTGATGACCGAACTGGTCACCAACCGGCAGAGCGCGGTCGACGCCGCGATCACCACCGACGCCAAGGTCATCCCGCTGGCCGACCGGCTTGCCGACGCACCGTCGGACGACCGGATGGAGCGGTTCCGCGCCGCGACGCGACGGCTCGACGGCTCGGTGGCCGTCGGCTGCATCGACCCGATGATGCCCGGCGAAGCGCTTCTGGCGCAGAAGGGGTCGGGCCAGGGCCTTTACGCCGCCCGGCTTGCCGACGGGTTCATGTTCGCCTCTGAGAGCTACGGGCTTTGCAACGCGGCCCGCGAGGCAGCCAACCTTGCCCGCTCGGTCGCCGGCGGTTCAGTGATCCACCTCGATGCCAACAGGGGCGACGCGATCATGCGGACCGTCAATGACGGCACGCCGGCCAAGATCAAGTATGACCCGATCCAGATCTATGCGCGCGACATCTATCGCGGCGATTTCGACACATTCCTCGAAAAGGAAATCCATGACGGGCCGGCCAGCGTCGCCAAGACGCTGCGCGGCCGGTTCCGGCGCGAAAAGGGCCTGGTCGCCTTCGACAAGCTGCCCTACGACATCTGGGCGGAATTGCGCGAAGCGCTCAAGGGCGGGTTGTCGCGGATCTATGTGATCGGCCAGGGCACGGCAGGCGTGGCGGCGGTCGGCATCGGCCATCTGGTCGAAAAGGCCATCGCCCGGGACAGCCGCCTGCGCATTCCGGTCGAGGCGGTGCGCTCGTCGGAACTGTCGGCCGATATCGACGCCTATGATTTCAAGCGGGCCCTGGTGATCGCAGTCTCGCAGTCGGGCACGACGACCGACACCAACCGTGCCGTCGACCTTGCCCGCGAGCGCGGCGCGTTCGTGCATGCGATCGTCAACCGGCGCAGTTCCGATCTCGTCCGCAAGGCGCAGTCGGTTCTCTACACATCCGACGGGCGCGACGTGGAAATGTCGGTCGCCTCGACCAAGGCGTTCTATTCGCAGATCACCGCCGGCAAGCTGACCGCGCTGTTTCTCGCCGCCCAGCTCGGCGCGATGACCGATGTGGAACTGGCCTACGAGATGGGCGAACTGGAAAAGCTGCCCGGGCACATCGCGGCGGTCCTTGCGGACGAAGCCCATATCGGCCAATGCGCCCGCGATCTTGCCCCCTATTCCCGCTACTGGGCGGTCACCGGCTCGGGCGTCAATCACGTGGCGGCGCTGGAAATCCGCATCAAG
Organism: Oceaniradius stylonematis; assembly: GCF_965223445.1. Taxonomy (NCBI): domain Bacteria; kingdom Pseudomonadati; phylum Pseudomonadota; class Alphaproteobacteria; order Hyphomicrobiales; family Ahrensiaceae; genus Oceaniradius; species Oceaniradius stylonematis. Next base: position 2,474,725 of record NZ_OZ244994.1, on the reverse strand, counting down.
CTGTCAGAGCTTTGCTACAAGTCGATCCCGGTCGATTACACCGAGGACAAAAAGCACATCGACCTGTCGACAGAGCCGCTGACGCTGGTGGTCGCCAACGATCTGCCGGGCGATCTGGTCGGCGACGTCGTCAAGGAAGCGGCGATCTTCAAGGCGCACAATGGCCGTCCGGTCGTCTTCGCCACAAAGGGCGCCGATGCGGATGCCTTTGCCGGTTATGCCGAACGGGTCATCGCGCTGCCCGATGTCGGCGCCGATCTTGCCTTCGTCCTGGCCACGGTGGCCGGCCATCTGTTCGGCTTCCACGCGGCCAAGGCCATCGACGAGGGCGCGCAGAAGCTCAAGCCGATCCTTGCCGGACTGGGGCTGGTGGCGATGGGCGAACAAAGCGCCGATCCGGAAGCGGTCGTGGCGGCCCTTGAAACATTTGTCGACGAGGCGGCCGACGGCGCCTTCAATTCGGGTCTCGGCGCCAGTCACCTGGCGCAGATTGCGCGCCTTGCCCGGCGGATGCGCGAAGGGTCCGATGTCGCAGGGCTGGCGCAGGGCGCACTGCCGCTCGTCCGCGATGCGTTCGAAGAGACCTCGCGCCCCGTCGATACGATCCGCCACCAGGCCAAGACGGTTACGGTCGGCACGAGCCGCCCCGAGGATGCACTGTCATCGGCGATCCGCGATGCGCTCGCCGGGCTCGGGCTTGCCGACAGCCGCATGTCGTTCGACAACCGCAAGACGCTTGCCGTGGTGTCGCGTCTGATCGACAGGATCGAATGGGCGACGCTGCTCGATGTCGAGGAAACGCAAGGCACGACGCTGGTGCGCCTTGCATCGGGCGCCAACGCTCCCGAAGCGCTTTCCGGCTACGGCGAACAGCGAACCGGCATCGGCGTGATCGGCACGGCGCTCGACACCAATGCGACCGCCTGCGGCTTCATCGGGCGGGAAGCGGTGATCGCCGTGCCGGTTACAGGCGCTTCCTTCTCCGGGACAGAGCAGGTGCTCTGCCTGTCGGTTACCATGCTTGCCCACGCATCGCGCGACCGCAAGACGGCGGTGATGAACGCGCTTGGCACCTACCGCACGACGCTGCGCGACTGGGAACAGACGCTTGGCGCCGACGCCGATGCCGCGCTCCAGCGCCGCCTCGCCAGCGAGGACCCGCTGACCGTAACCTTCCGGCCCGGCGCCCTGGTGCCCGGCACGGACGAGGGCCGTCAATCCGCCTGAAGGTGTTCGGCCAGCGCGCAGACGACGTGATAGAGCGTGCTCGCCGGCATGTCGGCGGCGATTGGTTTGCCGTTCGGATCGATCGCATCGACCCAGCCACCGGAGACCGGTTGGGCGAGATAGTGATCGAACAGCACATCGATCATCTGCCGGCGTAGCGCGGTCGCGCCCGATACGCCCCGCTTTTCAAGGGCGATGGCGGCCTTGAGCGCTTCGGTCTGTGGCCAGCAGCGTGCCGTTGCCGACTGACCGGCGCCATCGGGCCGCATGGTGTCGGCCACCGCGCCCGTCGCGGGATGATGGCCGAATGCGCGGGCGGTCGCGAACAGCACGCGTGCCTTGTCCTCAAGCCCCGGCCTTGACCGTCTGTCCGCAAAGCGCAGAAGCAGCCATGCCCATTCATAGTGATGGCCCGGCTCGACGGCGGTGTGCGCCGGATCGTCAGACAGCGGCGTCCAATCGTCGGCGAAAAACTCGCGCACCGTGCCCGCTGCCGCATCGAAAAAGCGGGCGTCGAACAGTTCGACCATCGCTTCGGCGCGATCGAGAAATCCGGTCTCACCCGTCGCGTCATACCAGGCGAGCATGGCTTCGAGCATGTGCATGTGCGGATTGGCGCGCCGCGGCGCGCTGCCGGACGTGTCTTCAACAAAACCGCCATGGCGGCGATCGGCGAGGCGGGCATCCATGAAGTCGAGCGTCCGGTCGGCCCATGCGCGGGCATCGTCAAACCCGCCGGCCTTGTGGAGCCACGCCAGCGCCAGCAGCACGAAGGCCTGATCGTAGGTGTCGCGCCGGCCGTCCTGCACGGTTCCGTCCGGGTTGAAGCGGTGGATCCAGCCGCCATCGGTGGTGTCCCAGGCCGTTGACACGAGCGTTTCGAACAGGGTTTCGAGCAGGCCGCCGGGCGCATTGTTCCAGCCCAGCGCCCCTGCATGGACGAAGCTGTAGATCTGGCGCGGCAGCACGCGCATCCTCTTGGAGGCATATGTGCCCGGCGCGCCATCGAGGCCGAGGCCCTCATGCACACCGCCATGGACGTCATCGATGCCGGGTCCGGCCCAGAACGGCAGACATGCGTCGAACAGCCATCGCCGGATTGCGGCCTCGGAGCGGTCATGGGCGACAGAGCCGACGAACCGCTCCTTGAAAAGAGCCGTCACGTCCTTGACAAGATGCGTGCGGTCCCGGCGGGTCACGAGCACCTTGTTGTCTTCGGCAACCACCACCAGATCGTCGACGCCGGCGACAGCGACGATGGCATCGCGCGCGCGAATGTGGTTGCCGGCGCTGTCGACGGCGATAATGTCCCCGTCGAGCGCATTGCCCTTGTCATCCTTTGGCGCGTGATCGTGGAGCTGGGCCCAGGAACCCAGATCGTCCCAGTCGAAACCGGCCCGCACCACGCCGATATTGTCCGCCTTTTCCATGATGGCGTAGTCGACCGACAGTTTTTCGGCGGCCGAAAAGGACGGCGCATCGAGCCACAGCCTGCAGCCGTCGATCCGCGCGGCGCGCACGGCCTGCGATGCGCAATCCCATATCTGCGGCTGATGCTTTCTGAAGGCCTCCGCCAAGCGGCCGGGCCGGAACAGGAACATGCCGGCATTCCACAGAAAACCGCCCTGATGGATATAGTGCCGCGCGGTGTCCGCGTCAGGCTTTTCGCGAAACCGGCGCACGGCGTGCCCCTCGCCCAGCGGTTCGCCCGTCTCGATGTATCCGTACTGGGTTTCCGGCCGGGTCGGCGCGATGCCGATCAGCATGATCGCATCGGTGGCCGCCGCGGTGCGCGCCGCCCGGGCCACGGCGGTGCGGAAGGCGGCGTGATCCTCGATCAGCGCGTCGGACGGCACGACGAGCAGCAGATCATCGCCCGGGCCCGCTTCGTGCAGCGCGGTGATTGCGGCGATCGCGGCGGCCGTGTCGCGGATCGCCGGCTCCAGCACCAAACGGAAATCGCCCGTGCCGGCCAGTTCGGCTTCAAGCAGCGGCGCCAGCGCGGCGCTGCCGATGACGCAGGGCGCGCCGAACGCGACATCGTCGACGATGCCCTGCGGCATGCGCGCCAGCGTCTGGCGCAACAGGCTGGCATCGCCGGCCAGCGTATGGAACTGTTTGGGCTTGTCGTCGCGCGACATCGGCCACAGGCGCGAGCCGGCGCCGCCGCACAAAATCACCGGGATGACACGTTGGATACTGGTCGACACCGGTCGCCCCTGTTCGATGAGGTGCGCCTGCTGCCTAGAACGGCGGCCCGGCATTGGCAAGGTCGCGCGCGACGGGCGACCGCGCCCGCGGCGCTCAAAGCAAAGCGGCCCGCTCGGTCGAGCGGGCCGTCTTCTTGTTGGGTCGAAATCCCTGTGGCGAGGCTCGCGGCCTCAGCAAGATGGCCGTTATCAGCCAGCGAGCTCCGAGGAGATTTCGTCGAACTTGGCGTTCAGTTCGGTACCCAGGGCCGTTGCGCCGGTGATGATGGCAACAGCGATCAGAGCAGCGATCAGACCGTATTCGATGGCAGTCGCACCCGACTCGTCTTTCAGAAAACGTGCAAACATTGGTGAGCTCCTTACTCGTGTCAAACAGCACTCTGTCGGGTTTCTCTCCGGCCCGATCAGTAACGCCAACCTACACGGGGCCCATTGCCAGCCGCTTAAGCTTTAGGGTTTCGCATTGGTAAACGCCGCCATGGTGAAGAAAGGGTTGATCCGGCGGCTTCTGACCGCCTTGCTTGCCTGCGACGCCCCACCGCCGACGGGCGCAGCCCGCAAGCGCGACTGCGCGTCGCCGACTTTTCGGCGGGCACGCGCAGCCGTCCCGCGCCAGCGGGAGTGGCGTGAGCGCAATGGAAGGACCAACGGGCGATCCGGAAACCGCGCATTGCTATGTTGGGTGCGGTCGCCGGACCGCCCGTTCGACGGGCTTGCGGTGATCGTCATGGGTGGCGCCGGCGCGAGGCTTTCGCCCTGCCGTGGCCGCCCCGCAACGCCGGGAGGGTTCGGCCGGCCCCGCCCATCCCTGATCACCGGCCGGGTCTGGCCGATGGCAGGCACGGATGGACGCCGCACATCATCATTCCGCACGCCTGCGCCCGGATCGGCTCGGCCGATCCGGAAAGCTTGCAGGCGATTCAAAGGGGGGCGTTTGGAACCTTTCCGCAGCATCAAGGATGCTGCGGGGCCAAACGCGGCTTGGGGGCTCATCGCCCAGCGGGGCACCTCTGCACCGCCAACCGCGCCATCGTCCCCTTCCCCGCCGGCACGGTACGCCGCCGGGTTTCCGCGAAGGGGATGGGAGGGAGTGCAAGGGCGGTTTGGGGGAAGGGGGTAAGTCTTTGTTGGCACCCACCCCTGCCGTCATCCCTGCGGTCTTATGTAGCAAGCGCACCAAGCGCTAGCTCGTAAGCCCAAAGAAATGGTGACAACAGAACATGACTAGCTATTCTCAGCGAATGAATGAGGGGCAAGCTTACATCACGATTACGCTTGATTTGCGTGATCCGATTGAGATCAATGACTTCGCGGCAATGTTTGCGGGGGTTGGCGCCCAGTTTGAAGCATACCTGAAGCGCCATCATCCCGACCTAAAGGGAAACGCCCGCCTTTATGTCAGGGAAGTGCGTCATGGGTCGGTCGTTGCCGACCTGTTTCCGAACATCCCCGATCTAATTGGCATCATGGATGGCGCACTAATTGTCATGGGCTTTGGAGCGCTGTTCAGCAAGCGTATCCGCAAACTGATTTCCGGCCAGTTCATCGAAGATGGCAGCAAATCCGATATCAAAGAAATTGGCGAAACCATCCGTGCTGTCTCTAACGACAACGGCGGCAAGATGACGATTGAGAGCGTCACCTATGACAAGAACGAAAAGAACACCAAGCTAGAGATTGTTTTCGATGCGAGTGAAGGGCGGAAGGCCGTCGAAACGCTAAACGAGCAAAAGAAGGCGTTGGACGCAATTGAACATGTGGACTTTTCCCGCGTTCTCATGGTTTTCGAGCGGTCCCGCAAATCAGGCGCGGATGTCGGCAAATCAACGGGAGAACTGGTGGTTATTCCTGAGATATCGGATAAACCGAAAGCGCTCGTTTACGCCTCTGCGGGCGCAGAACAGATCATCAAAACCGAGATCAGGGATGCGCCCGATAACGTCTACAAAAAGGGCTTTGTCGTAGATGCAAATGTCCGGAAGTCTGGAACGCGAGTTGTGGCCTACGCCGTCACGCATGTTCACCAAGTCGTTGACCTGCCCGACGATGACTAAATCCGAACTTCGCGCTCTCCTATCGCCGCCAAACACTGCAACATAAAAGCTGCCGTGAATTTGCCCCGTGACAGCTTGTTCTTGATGTTCGCTTCTTTCTCGTCAACGCCGATCTCAGACAGCTTCTCGACAAGCTGGGCGTAGGTCACTCCCTTCCGTTTCAATTCGGCTTTCAAAAGGTTGGATGCTTTCGCTTCCCAGTCCGTTCGCTCCGGCATGGTCTCACCTATACGCAAAAAGGTATCATTTGTGAGACTTAGGGTATTGCAGGCAGTACGTCAACGTACTATGTACGATACGAAAGGTATCGGAGATAGTACGAATGGCACAGCACTTCCTTCTCTCGGCTCAAGCCCGCACCCTCTCGCTCAAGGCGATCTACAAGGCTGGCGAGCAAGCGGCCTATGAGACGTTCTGCAAGCTGCGCTGGCAGGACACCGGCGGCAAGGCCGTGTGCCCCCGTTGCGGATGCACCGAGACGTATTCGATCAGCACCCGCCGCAAATTCAAGTGCAAGGCGTGCCATCACCAATTCAGCGTCACGTCCGGCACGATCTTCGCCAGCCGCAAGCTGGACTTCACCGACATTCTCGGCGCTATCGCCATCTTCGTGAACGCGGTCAAAGGCGTGTCGGCCCTGCAACTGGCTCGCGATCTGGACGTCCAGTACAAGACCGCATGGGTGATGGCGCACAAGCTGCGCGAGGCCATGGCCAAGGACGTGCACACAGGCGAAATCCTGCAAGGCGAAGTCGAGATGGACGGCGCATACTTTGGCGGCAAAATCCGTCCGGCCAACGCCAAAAAGGACCGCAAGGACCGTCGCCTTGCCAAGCACCAGACCGGCAAGCGCCGCGTCGTCGTCGCCATGCGTGAGCGCCGTGGCCGCACACTGCCCTTTGTCGAACTGTCGGAAGCCCGTGGCGTCGAACTGGCAAAGCAGCACATTGACCGTATGGCCATCGTGTCAGCCGATGAAGCCTCGCACTGGGACATGCTGCATGCGGGCTGGCAGGTCGAGCGCGTCAACCACAGCGAAGCCTACAGCGATCACGGCAAGCACACGAATTGGGTCGAGAGCTTCTTTTCCCGCCTGCGTCGCATGGTCAGCGGCCAGCATCACCATGTGTCGCCGCAGTACCTCTATCAGTACGCCAACCATGCCGCGTGGTGCGAGGACAACCGTCGTAACAGCAACGGTGCGAATGCCGCCGGGCTACTGGAAAACGCGCTGACATCGCCGGTCAGCCGGGCTTGGAAGGGGTATTGGCAGCGGGCAGCCTCTTAGGTCGGAACGGAGCGCGGCCCAATCATTCGGGCGAAAAGGTTGAGCAAATCCACACCGCTCGCCGGCGAAGCGGCTTTGGCAAGTATGTCAAATGCGCCTGTTGTGGTATCTTCCAGCACGACAAAAAGGCCGCTGTCATTCTCCAGTGATTCGAGGCCCTGCCCGAAGAATGTTTCTCGCGATACTTCTGTCAGCCAGAGTGTACGCGAACCATCAATCTGAACCGAAAGGTCAATATCCATGGCGAAGGTCTACAAGCTGCACCCAAAGGTCCGCGAGCGTGTTGCGCCGAAGATATCTGCCGCCGCGCTTGCCGAGTACCTGATCATGAAAGCTGATCAGCAAGATACAGTCCTCCACAATTCGCGCTACTCGACCCCGCCAGTGGTGACGCCGCATTCCGGTGCATTGCGCCCCATCCGGGCTTACAACGCTGACCCGTACCGAAACAAGAATGTGCTCGAAGCGGCAAAGGAAGCGTTAACGCAGCGCTCGCGAGATACTTCTATCACACCGAAGGGCCGGGAGGAATCCCTTCGCTGCATTGAAACCATTGAGCTTTTCGAGCGTGCTGAGAATGCCTTCGGCCTCAAGTCTCTCAAGCTGGAAGAATCACAGCGGTTTTCGCCTCTGGATGTAAACGGTGTTCTGGTGACCGTCCAGCCTGACCTGATTGTGCGCACCGGCGGACAGTCGGGCGCTGTTGGTGTGATCTTCTTCCGGCCACAAAAGGCACCCGACCCAGCGGCGTGCCAGATGGAAGAAACCCGCCGCGCCAGAGGCGAGCATCGTCGTGAGATGGCTAGGTACATGCTCGCCATGGCTGAAATGAGCTGGGAAAAACAGCCAACCGATTTTGATCGAGCAACTTCTTTCGTTGCGGACATTAGGACCGGCGAACGCATCGATTTTTCGACCAGCGATCATGCCGCCCGCGTCCGCGCTGTCCGTGCCGCCTGTGATCACATTGCCCGGCTTTGGGATACAATCGAACCGAGAGCGTCAATTCGCGCAAAAAACTAGACGCTCCACACCACATTCCCCTTGCCGTCCGTAGCCTTGCGCGCGGCATCGGACGCACGCAGGCACTTTCCTACCCGTTTGGTCAGATCGGACACGTATCGCCTGTCTCTGGCGTCCTGACCGCTCTGTGAGACGATCTCCTGCGCGATCTGGCGTGAGGTCATCGGGCCGTCAGCTTGGCGCAGCACGTCCATGCAGGCCCGGAACAGTTCACCCCTGCCAAACACGACATGGCGCTTCTGGCGGGGCATGGCGGCGTCCAGATCGCCGTCATAGCCGAGCACGCCTAGCGTGCGGTCCAGTGCGTCGATATCGTTCTTGATCTCGGCTAGGCGGTCGCGGATGGATTGCGCCTCGTTCCACAGATCGGCGCGCTTGGTCAGCAAGCCCGATATGGTGTGGTCGAAGGTGTCAGTGCGGGCAGGTCTCATTGTGCTAGCCTGTCGTTGGACTAGCAGGGAGGAAGATATGCCGCTCGGAATAGACTATTTCAGCTTTGACGAAATGTTTGTCTCCAACGACGAGCGTATGGCTTGGGTCAAGATGCGCTTTTCCCGCGACGATACTCTCAATGACGGGACGGACGTTTCTCACAACATCGACATCAGGGTGCGCGTCAATCTTCATGAAGGCGCAACCATTCAAGAATTGCGGGAAGCCGGCCTTTCGGCAGCGGTAGCCGAGCTACGCCACGCTCTTTAAGTGTGCGACGGTAAGTCCGCACAAGAGCTAGTTCGCGAGGCGATGGCCGATACGGAGCGCCGGCAGAAAGAGGCTGACGCCCAATGGAAACAAAATCTGACGGATTCCCTGAATGACGGGTCATGATGCACCTCTAGGTGAATTGTAGGGGAATCAGCGCTCTGGCCGTAGTCTGGTGTTGGTGCGCTTGCTACATAAGGCCGCATCCCTGTGCTTGTCACAGGGATCCATTCCGGCTGGTTCGCCGGTTTGCCCAGAAACAAACGCGTGACTGACCGTCACGATCAAGCCGGCCGCGCGCGCGCCTCGCGCCTCATCGTCAACGCCGACTCTCTTGGCGATAGAATGCGGTGTGTTCCGAGCGCTTGATCGTCAAGGCCGCAGGAATGGATCCCGGGGTCAAGCCCAGGGATGACGCAGGCAGGGGCGGCAAGACGGTTTGGGCAGCCCTACCCATCCACCTTCAGCACCTGGATGAACGCTTCCTGGGGGATTTCGACGCGGCCGAACTGGCGCATCTTCTTCTTCCCCTCCTTCTGCTTTTCCAGCAGCTTGCGCTTGCGCGTCACGTCGCCGCCATAGCATTTGGCGGTCACGTCCTTGCGCATCGCCGAGATGGTCTCGCGTGCGATCACCTTGCCGCCGATCGCCGCCTGGATGGGGATCTTGAACATGTGGCGCGGGATCAGGTCCTTGAGCTTTTCGCACATGACGCGGCCGCGCTTTTCGGCCGCCGAGCGGTGCACCAGCATGGACAGCGCGTCGACCGGCTCCTCGTTGACGAGGATCGACATGCGCACCAGATCGCCCTCGCGATAGCCGTCGATCTGGTAGTCGAACGAAGCATAACCCTTGGAGATCGATTTGAGCCGGTCGTAGAAATCGAACACGACTTCGTTCAACGGCAGCTCATAGGTGACCATGGCGCGGCTGCCGACATAGGCAAGGTCGGTCTGGATGCCGCGCCGCTCCTGACAGAGCTGCAATATGGCGCCCAGATAATCGTCCGGCGTCATGATGGTCGCCTTGATCCACGGCTCCTCGATGGTCGCGATCTTGACCACGTCGGGCATGTCGGCGGGGTTGTGCAGTTCGGTGACCGTGCCGTCGGTCAGCGTCATGCGGTAGACGACCGACGGCGCGGTGGCGATCAGGTCGAGATCGAATTCGCGCGCCAGCCGCTCCTGGATGATCTCGAGATGCAGAAGGCCCAAAAAGCCGCAGCGGAAGCCGAAGCCGAGCGCGGCACTGGTCTCCATCTCGTAGGAAAAGCTCGCATCGTTGAGGCGCAGCTTGCCGATGGCGGCGCGCAGATCCTCGAAGTCGGCGGCATCGACCGGAAACAGGCCGCAGAAGACGACCGGCTGGGCCGGCTTGAACCCGGGCAGCGCCACGGCGGTGGGGCGCTTGTCCTCGGTGATCGTGTCGCCGACGCGGGTGTCGGCGACTTCCTTGATCGACGCCGTGAAGACGCCGATCTCGCCGGGGCCGAGTTCGGGCACGGTGACGAGCTTGGGCGTCAGCACGCCGACGCGATCGACCTGATACCTGGCGTCCGTGCCGATCATGCGGATCGTCTGGCCGCGTTTCATCCGGCCGTCGATGATGCGCACCAGGACGACGACGCCGAGATAGGCGTCGTACCATGAGTCGACCAGAAGCGCCTTGAGCGGCTCGGCCCCCTCTCCTTCGGGCGGCGCCGGCAGGCGGGTGACGATCGCTTCAAGCACCTGGTCGATGCCTTGGCCGGTCTTGGCGGAGATCTCGACGGCGTCGGACGCATCGAGCCCGATCACCTCCTCGACCTGCGCCTTGACGCGGTCGATGTCGGCGGCGGGCAGGTCGACCTTGTTGAGAACGGTGACGATCTCATGGTCGTTGTCGATCGCCTGATAGACGTTGGCGAGCGTCTGCGCCTCGACGCCCTGTGAGGCGTCGACCACCAGAAGCGAGCCCTCGCAGGCGGCGAGCGACCGCGAGACCTCGTAGGCGAAATCCACATGGCCGGGCGTGTCGATCAGGTTGAGCACATAGTGCTCGCCGTCCGCCGCGTCATATTCGAGCCGGACGGTGTTGGCCTTGATGGTGATGCCGCGCTCGCGCTCGATGTCCATCGCATCGAGCACCTGATCCTTCATCTCGCGCTCTTCCAGCGAGCCGGTCATCTGGATCAGCCGGTCGGCGAGCGTCGATTTGCCATGGTCGATATGGGCGACGATGGAGAAATTGCGGATGTGGGAACGCGGGGTCTTGGTCATGGCGCTGATATAGGGGCGAACGCCTTGCCGGGAAAGCGGAATCGCGATGCGGGGACGGCGGCGGGGCCGCATGGCCAGGGGCAGCGCACCGCCGGTACGGATCATCGGATCCGTCTCGCCAATTCTTGGCGACTGCCAATAATGGACCCGATCTGCTATGATGTTCCACGTATTTTCTTTTCTTTCGGGAGCCCCCATGAACACCGGCTTTGTAAAACGAAACGAGAAAAGCGGTCCAACCTGGCTCTACTCCAAAAAGAGCAGGGCCCGCGGCGCCCGCGCAAGGGATGTCCGCTGGGGCGATTTCCTCAACATCGAATCGATCGACCAGGATGGATGGGCGAAGATAAAATGGGGCAGCAAACGCTACTTCCTGCCGGTCGAGGACATTGCCACCGAACGTCCGCTGGAGGTCATGTTTCTCGATGTCGGCCAGGGCGACGGCTGCGTCGTCGTTTCGCCGGAAGCGCGCACGGATGCGGGTGCGGCGGACCATGAGCGCGAACGGATCATGGTCATCGACGCCGGCATATCCGACAACATGTTCGGCTTCCTGCGTTGGCGCTTCGGCAAGCTAAAGAGGGCATTCCGGTTCCACGCGGCGATCATCACGCATCCCGATGCCGACCACTATCGTGGCTTCCAGAAGATCTTCTCGCACAAGAACATCGAATTCGACCGCATCTATCACAACGGTCTGATGGAGCGCACCGGCAACGATCTGCTCGGGCCGACCGATGCGAGCGGGCGATATCTGACCGGCATCGTCGCGTCGGACACGGCGGTGCGCACGCTGTATGGCGATCCGGCGGTGCGGGGCCGGAAATGGTATCCAAGGCTTTTGCACACGGCGATGACGAGCGGCCGCGTCGGCCAGATCGAAATGCTGTCGACCGAGCATGGCGAGTCCGAGGCCGGGCGCCAGTGGATCCCCGGCTTTGCGCCGAGCTCCGGGCGGGACGTTGCCATCGAAGTCATCGGTCCGGTGGTCGAGCGCGACGCGGCTGGCAACGACCGTCTGCGCTGGTTCGGCGACGGAATCGGCTCGTCGGCCAAGAACACCGGCAAGACAAAGAACGGGCACTCCGTGCTGCTGCGGCTGACGCTCAGATCGTTCAAGCTGTTCTTCGGGGGCGACCTGAACGCGCCCGCCGAGGACTTTCTGCTGCGGCACTATGGCGGGATCGGAGACGCGCAGGCGCTGGCGGACGCCGTACCGCAGGCCAGCACCCGGCTGTCGGCGGACGTCATGAAGAGCTGCCATCACGGCTCCAACGACGTCACCGACGAGTTGCTCAAGGCCGTCAACCCGTTTGCCTTCGTGATTTCGTCGGGTGACGAGGAAAGCCATGCCCATCCGCGACCGGACCTTCTGGGGCGGCTGGGCAAGTTCGGCCGGGGCGATGCCCCTCTGCTGCTGTGTACGGAACTGCTGCGATCGACGCGCGAGGAAGGCCGTGCGGCCGACTTCAAGAAGCTCGCTTTGCTGAACAAGAAGATCGAAGCCCCGACGACATCGGACGCCGACAGGAAAAAGTTGCGGCAGGAACGCGCGCGGCTGACGAAATTCATCCAGCAGCGCAATGTCGGCGTCTATGGCGCGATCACGGTGCGGACCGACGGCCACCATATGGAGATCTCCTTCAAACTGGAGTCGCCCCGGGGCAAACAGTCCTGGCAGCGCTACGGGTTCCGCCAGGGCGCCCACGACGAGTGGGTTCCCACGGGCGGCCTGACTTCCCACTGACCGGACCACGGCCGGCGCTGCCGGCGGCAGCACCAGACGCCCTGATCGAAACGGTCAGATTGTGCGCTTTATGCACACGTGCCGCGAGCAGGCTTTCCTACGGGCAAACGCCGCCGACCGAGATGTACTTGCCGTAGACCCAGCCTTGTGCGTTGGGCTGTCCCCAAAGCGGGTTGTTGCAGCGGCCCGACATGCACATGGCCGCATACCAGTTGCCCCGGCGGTCCCACACGGCGATCTCGTCGCCCAGGTAGAATTCGCCGATCTGCTGGTAACCCGATCCCGGCCCGCTGCGCACGGCGAGAAACCCGTTTCCTGCGGCGTGGTTGTACTGGCTGATCGGCCGCACCCCGACGATATGGCCGGTGCAGTCGCCGGCCTGGGCCGGCACGCTTGCGGACAGTCCGCCAAGCGCCAGAACGGTCGCGGCGACAAGGGTGTTCAGGGATCGGTGCGCTTTCATCATCTGTCTCCCGATGCGGTGGCTCGTGTCACGGGCCGGCGCGCCACCGGCTGCCGGCGGCGGCACTGAAGACCCGTGCGGGGGCCTGTGCATTGACGGCGGTCAAGTACGCTTCGGATCGCGCTCAGCGGCGCATGGCGACCGGCTCGGCCGGCGGTGTTGCGGCTTCGGGCGCCGCGTCGCCGGGTTTGGACGGTTCGCGCCACTGAAGACGCTTGTAGTCGAAGCCGAAACGCAGGGTCGGCTTGACGATCTCGAAATAGGGCGAGGAATCGAAGTCGCGCGGCGTGAACAGCGAGTGATGGCGGATGTGAAGGATCTCGCGGCGCGAATAGTCCGAGACGGCACGGGCGCGCCCCCTGGCCAGCGTGATTTCGGGCAGGATCGGGTAACGGATCTCCTGGAACGCCTGGGCGATCAGCGTCGAACAGATGGCGCGGGTGGGATCGCCCGAACCGAACTGGATCATGCGGCGGCGCCAGCGCACCGGAACCGGCGGCGTCGGCAGGAAATAGCGCAGCATGTCCAGGATGTTCTTGTTGTCGTATTTCAGGCCGATCTTGCCGATCATGAAATCGACGACGACCTGCCGGTCGGACGGCGTCAGGCCGACGGGCCGGCAGATGCGCGTGTTGTAGGTCTCGTATTTCTCCAGCGGCTCGGCGGTGCAGCCCGTGCCCAGATTGACCTCGACCAGGCGCCTGCGGCGGCCCGAGGCGTCGACCTCGTCGATCGCGTCGCCGACATAGAGCGCCGCATGGCTCCAGGTCGACTGGGTCAGATATTTGATCGCCGCCGAAATCTGCCGGTTGCCCTCGACCAGCAGCACGTCGCCCGGCTCCAGCGTGCGGTAAAGCGTGTGCGGATCGGACGGCGTGTAGGGCCTGTAGCCCGATGATTCCGCTTCCAGCCGGCCCGCCAGCCAGTGCCCGATGTTGTCCAATATCGTATCGCGCTGTTCGGTCATCTCATTGCGCCCACACCGCATGCGCCCTGTCGCCGAAACAGCCTATCACCGCTTCGGTGAAACCTTGCTTAAACCCGATGCACATTGGCGTGAGCAAATTTGTGGCGGCGCGTGGCGTTGCGCGGCTTGCCCCCGGAGCGCGAAAGGCTTAGTTTAGAATTATTCCAAATTGGTGATTTCCATGCTCAACAAATTCTTCGTATCCAACCGGCGCGACTTCTCGTCCCTTTCCGAACAGGAAGTGCTTGCGCTTGCGATCTCGTCGGAAGAGGACGATGCGCGCATCTACCTGGCCTATGCGGACGGGTTGCGCGAGGACTATCCGCAATCAGCGAAGATCTTCGAGGACATGGCCGCCGAGGAAGGCGAGCACCGCACCCGGCTGATCGAATTGCACAAGAAGCGCTTCGGCGACACCATTCCGCTGATCCGGCGCGAACATGTGCGCGGCTATTACGACCGCAAGCCGGACTGGCTGGTGCGTCCGCTGGGTCTCGACAAGGTGCGCGGCCAGGCCGCCGAGATGGAGGCGCAGGCGCAGCGCTTTTATCATCGCGCGGCGCAGCAGTGCACGGATGCGGACACGCGGGCGCTGCTCGGCGATCTGGCGCTCGCCGAGAGCGGGCACGAGCAAAAGGCGGTGCAGTTGGAAGCCGAGCATCTGCCAGAGGATGCGCGCCAGGAGGAGGACGATGCCGAGCGCAAGCAGTTCATTCTGACCTATGTGCAGCCCGGTCTCGCCGGGCTGATGGACGGATCGGTATCGACGCTGGCGCCGATCTTCGCCACCGCGTTCGCCACCCAGGACACATGGACGACTTTCCTGGTCGGCCTTGCCGCCTCGGTCGGCGCGGGCATTTCGATGGGCTTCACCGAGGTGGCCTCCGACGACGGCGTGATTTCCGGGCGCGGCTCGCCGATCAAGCGCGGGCTGGCAACCGGCATCATGACGACCGTCGGCGGCCTAGGCCATGCGCTGCCCTATCTGATCCCGCATTTCTGGACCGCGACGATCATCGCCATGGTCATCGTCGTCATCGAACTGTGGGCGATCACCTGGACGCAGAACCGCTTCATGGAAACGCCGTGGGGACGGGCGATCTTCCAGGTGGTGCTGGGCGGCACGCTGGTCTTCGCCGCCGGCATGCTGATCGGCAATGCTTAGCCGCCGCGCGGGCAGCGGCGCCCGGAGGTTAATGCGGCATTAACCAAGATGAACGATAGTGGTTGCATTGCGGGTTCGGGTGGTTCGGAGGGCGTCGAATCGGGTGATCCGTTCACGCCGAATTCATCTGTAGCGGGCTAGTCTTGGACCCATCGCACACGGCAGGGGCGCCGTCAGAAAGGGGACAAGACCAATGCGTGCCATCCAAGTCCAAATCCGGTCCATCCGCGAGTTCATCTGGCCGAGCTACCAGCCCGAGCGCCACTATATGCGCGGCCCCGGCCCGGCCTGCGCGCGGCGCGGCGGCGTCAACCTGATCGACGCCGGCTGATCACGGACCGAAGAACGGAAACGACCGCCGCACCTCGCGGCTGCCAGGGATCAGCGCGCGGAGACGGTCGGCGCGGCGGGTTCGACCGATCCGACGACCATCCGGTCGGGCATCTCGATCGACACCCAGTGCCCGGCATGACGCTCGGACTGGCGCTTGAGATAGGTGTACTCGGTGTCGCTCCAGAGCCGGACCTCGGACCTGAGATTGTCGAGCACGAAGTCGCCGCGGTCGGTGCGCACCGTCAGCACCGCGTGCCCCTCACCATCGGGCTTGCGCACGACGGTGATCAGAAGGCCCGAGGGCGGCAATCCCTGACCGATCAGCATCTGCCGCTTGAGCAGGACATAGTCCTCGCAATCGCCGGCCGCGTCGGGAAACGTCCACACCTCCTCGCGGCCGTAAATGTCCATGTCGCTGCGCGGTTCGATCACCATGTTGACCGCCGAATTGACGTTGAGGATCTGCGCCCAGATCTCGCGCGTGATGGTGATCGGCTTGTAGGAACCGCGCTTCTGGCGGCATTCCTCGGTGTAAAGGCGGCAGAACTCGTAATGGCCGATCGGCTGGGAGGTCAGTCCGCCGGTCTTCATCGCGCCGGCATCGGCCGGTCCGGCCAACGCCGCCAAGCCCGCGGAAACCGCGGCAATCCACCCGAAACGCATACGCACGCGCCCCACTCCCTGTCCCGTTCGCCGGCGGGGTCTCACCGGTTAACAAACAGTTAATCACGCGGGCCGGCGACCGGCAACGGGCATAGGTTCACGGGTCGGTGACATGGTTAACGGTTGGGGGCGATGGACGGTCAGGGTGCCCAAAGGGCGGGGTCGCTCCAGGGCTCGGGCACCGAAAGCGTGCCGCGCGGCGGCCTGGCGGCGGCGGCAAGGGCGAGCGACTGCCATGCGTCCCGCCATGAGACAGGCAGTTCGAACGGCGTTGCGACGCCGGTCTCGGGGGCAAAGCCGAAGCGGGCGTAATAGGCGGGATCGCCCAGGACGAAGACATGGGTGATGCCGGCCTGTCTCAGCCTTTCGCGGCCATCGCGGACGAGCGCGCTGCCGATCCCCTGCCCCTGCCGTGCGGATGCGACGCCGAGCGGACCGAGGAGCGCAAGGCGCGCATCGGCATCGCTGAGGCCGCAATCGGTGAAGATGACATGTCCGACGAGCGCGCCGTCCTCCACCGCCACCAGCGACAGGACGCCGGACGGCATGTCCAGCAGCTTGCGAACCACCGGCAGCAGATCCTCGTCCGGAAAGGCATCGGGATAGAGCGCCTCGATGCCGTTGCGGTCGTCGGGCGCGCCCGGACGGATCGCGACGGATGCGGTCATGAACAGTCAGACGAAACGCGATCAGGCGACGGCCCTGATCTTGCCGCGGCGTTTGACATTGGACTGGGCGCGCATGAAGTTCAGCATGCGCGGGGCGACCTCGGTGCGGAAGCGCGAGCCGTTGAAGACGCCGTAATGGCCGACGCGCGGCTGCTCGTAATGAACCTTCATGTTTTCCGGCAGGCCGGTGCACAACGCATGTGCGGCCCTGGTCTGCCCGCGTCCGGTGATGTCGTCATTCTCGCCTTCGACGGTGAACAGCGCCACGCGGCTGATGGCGCCCGGATCGACGGGCTCGCCGCGATGGGTCATCGTGCCCTTGGGCAGTGCATGCTCGATGAAGACGGTCTCGACGGTCTGGAGATAGAATTCCGCCGTCAGGTCCATGACCGCGAGATACTCGTCGTAGAACTCGCGGTGCTTTTCGGCCGAATCGCCATCGTCGCGCACCAGATGCATGAAGAAGTCCTTCTGCGCGATCATGTGCCGGTCCATGTTCATCGACATGAAGCCGGTCAGCTGCAGAAAGCCCGGATAGACGGGCCGGCCGAATCCCGGATTGGGAAACGGCACATGCATGATGACATTGTCGCGGAACCAGTCGAGGTCCTTTTCCTCGGCCAGCTGGTTGACGGCGGTAGGATTGCAGCGCGTGTCGATCGGACCGCCCATCAGCGTCATCGAGGTCGGCGAATTGGGGCTGCCATGCTGCTCCATCACCGAGACCGCCGACAGCACCGGAACCGATGGCTGGCAAACGCCGACAATGTGCGTGTCGGGGCCAAGATGGTTCAGCATCTCGATCAGATAGTCGATATAGTCGTCCAGATCGAAATGGCCCTCGGACATGGGCACGTGGCGCGCATCGACCCAGTCGGTGATGTAGACCTCGGCTTCCGGCAGGAAGCGTTCGACCGTGCCGCGCAGCAGCGTCGCATAGTGCCCCGACATGGGCGCGACCAGCAGAACGCGCGGGTCGGACGGGCGCGGCTTGGCGAGATCGCGCTGGAAATGCACCAGATTGCAGAACGGCTTGGACCAGACGGTGTTTTCCACCACCGGCACCTGCTTGGCGTCGATCACGGTCTCGTCGAGATCGAAGGCCGGCTTGCCGTAGCGGCGCGTGGTGCGCTCGAAAACCTCGGCCCAGGCGGCGACGGTGCGGCCGTAGCGCGTGCGGGAAACCGGGTTGAGCGGGTTCTGGTAGAACAGCCGGGTCGCGTCGGCGGCGGCGCGCCATGGCTGCATCACGGCATGATTCAGTTCATACAAATGATAGAACACCTGTCGTCCTCTCCTCATGGGCCGTGCGGCGGCTTCTCATAGGGTCTTTATGCAGGCCGCTTCTTGTGCATGGCAACATTAAATCGATTGCACGCTAGCACTGGCTTCGCGGTTGCGAAATCGTGCTAACGTCTAGGTAGTGCCCAATCCCCTGCATTTCACGCACCATCGGGCCATTAGGCGGCGCATGTGTTAATGCGGCGTTAACTTCGGTTAACGAAAGGTGGCGGCGGGCCGCCGGCGCGGGCGCCATCAGGCGTCGTGGCCCTCGACGACGATGACTTCGCCCTCGGAAATCTCCTGCCGGATGGCCCGCGCCCCGGCGTAGGTGTCCGAATTGTAGCAGGCGAGCGCCGCCTCATAGGTGGGGAATTCGATGACGACGTTGCGTTGCCGGCTGGCGCCTTCGGACGCCCCAATCGCGCCGCCGCGCACCAAGAATTTCGCGCCATGCTCCTGATAGGCGGGCGTGGCCGCCGACACATAGTCCTTGTAGCGTTCGGGGTCGTGCACGGTGATCCGCGCGACCCAATATCCCTTCGGCATGGTTTGTCTCCCCTGATGACGCCACTGTTGCGCAACGGCCAGCAAATTCGGTCAAGCGGCCAAAAGCAAGCCCGCTCTGGATCTGTTCAGACCACCTAGCCTTCCGCGGCCGCGGCCATCTCGTCGAGGATCGCGGCGGCCGCCCCGGCGGGGTCGGGCGCGGCGATGATCGGCCGGGCCACGACCAGATGGGTCGCGCCGGCGGCCATCGCTTGGGCCGGTGTGACGACGCGCTTCTGGTCGCCTGCCGCGCTGCCGGCGGGCCGGATGCCGGGCGTGACGATCGCCATGCCCGGTCCGACCACATCGCGCACCGGTTCCGCCTCAGCCGCCGAACAGACGATGCCGCCCATGCCCGCGTCGCGCGCCTGGCGCGCCCGCTTCAGGACGAGACCGGCGGCATTGTCATGATAGCCGGCATCGGACAGGTCGTGATCGTCCATCGAGGTCAGGACGGTAACGGCGAGCAGCGTCAGATGGCTGCCCTGCGCCGCTGCGGCGGCGGCGGCCATCGCCTTGGGGTAGGCATGGACGGTCAGCATGTCGACGCCCATCGCCGCCACGCTCTGGACGCCCTGCGCGACCGTGTTGTCGATGTCGAGCAGCTTCATGTCGAGGAACACGGACTTGCCCGCCGCCTTCAGGCGGCGTGCCAGATCGAGCCCGCCCGCAAAGACGAGCCGGTAGCCGATCTTGTAGAAGGAGACGGTGTCCCCGAGCGTGTCGACCATGGCCTCGGCATCGGCAACGGCCGGCAGATCGAGCCCGACGATCAGGCGATCACGCACCGCCGCGATCATGACCGTGCCCTGCCCTCGGTCAGGTTTTCCAGAAGCGACCGGCAGGTGTTTTGCAGCATTTTGAGCTGGCGCTCGTCGGCCGGCAGCCCGTCCTCGCCAAAGGCGGTTGCGGCGCGGCTGATACCGGCCTGTTCGGTGACGATCTGCGCGCCGACATTCATCAGCACCGAGCGGAGGTGATAAAGCCCGCGAATGCCGCCGAGCGCACCGTTGGATGCGGCGCCCAGCGCCACGGTCAGGCCCGCATAGGCCTTGATGTCCTTCGGCGCGAGACTGACCCAGTCGATCGCGTTCTTCAAAAGGGGCGGGATCGAGGAATTGTATTCGGGCGAGGCGATGAACAGTCCGTCATGGGCCGCAAACAGGCGTGCCAGCCGGACGGCGTTTTCCGGCACGCCCTTTTCGCTCTTCAGATCCTCATAAACCAGCGGCAACGGATAATCGCCCAGCGAGATCATCGTCGTCTCGGCGCCCATCTCGGCCAGCACCTTGTTGGCGGCCTGGGCGAGCGACACGTTGAACGAGCCGGATCGCACCGATCCGGCAAGCAGGAGGACTTTGGCGGGCATGGCGATCCTTCGAGGCGGTGAAAGACGGTGGGACGGTGCAGTGCAATAGACCGCAATCGGGGCCGGCGATCAATCCGGGCGCGAATAAAGCCAAACACTGGCCGGCGGCAGGTTCCTGACGACCCTGGCGCTGCGGTGCATGCGCACGCGCGGATCGCTCGGCTGCAGCGGCGCCTTGGCCGAATAGGTGATCTGCACCATCGGGCGGCCGGGCGGCACGCGTCCGATCGCGCTCATCAGCAGCGCGTCGCTGCGCTCCGGGCCGAAGCTGAGCAGGGGAATGCCGGAAATCACGCAATCGAACAGCGACACGCCCGTAGCGGCGAGCGTCGTGTCGAGATCGAAGGCATCGCCGTGGATGACATTGACGCCCGGAAAGGCCTTCTCCAGATGCCGGCACAAGTCGGCCGATTGCTCGATCGCGTAAAGATCGCCAGGGGCGACGCCACGATCCAGTATCGCGCGCGTGACGGGTCCGGTGCCCGGACCGAGCTCGAGGACCGGAAGGCCGGATCGGCAATCGATGGGGCGGGCCATTTCGACCGCGGTCTGGCGCGATGTCGGCGTCACCGACGAAACCCGGCGCGGCGACCGGAACATGGCGGCGAGAAATTTCAGCCGGTCAGACAGTTCGCTGCGCTTGCGCCGGGACCGATCGGCGGCGTCGACGTCATCGTCGCCATCGCGGCGGGATGCGAAGTGGGGATCAGTCTCCAAGGTCGAAAAAGTCCTTCATGCGGGTGAAGAAGCCGCTCGACTGGGGGCTGTTCTCCTTGGCCGAAATGTCCTCGAACTCGGTGAGCAGTTCGCGCTGGCGCTTTGAAAGGTTCTGCGGCGTCTCGACGGCGATCTGGATGTAGAGATCGCCCATCTGGGCCTGCCGCATCACCGGCATGCCCTTGCCCTTCAACCGGAACTGGCGGCCCGACTGGGTGCCCTCGGGCACCTTCACGCGGGTTTGCGAGCCATCGAGCGTGCCCACTTCAAACTGGCCGCCGAGCGCGGCCGTGGTCATCGAAATGGGCACCTTGCAGTAAAGGTCGGCACCGTCGCGCTGGAAGAATTCGTGCGGCCGCACCGAGATGAAGATGTAGAGGTCGCCGGCAGGGCCGCCGCGGAAGCCGGCTTCGCCTTCGCCGGCGAGGCGAATGCGCGTGCCGTCCTCGATGCCGGCGGGAATGTTGACCGAAAGCGAGCGTTCCTGGGTGACGCGCCCGTGGCCCGAGCAGGTCTCGCACGGATCGGTGATGATTTCGCCGCGGCCATTGCAGGCCGGACATGTGCGCTCGACCGAAAAGAACCCTTGCGCGGCGCGGACCCGGCCGGCGCCGTTGCAGGTCGTGCACGTCGCCGGACTGGTGCCCGGCTTGGCGCCCGATCCCGAACAGGTCTCGCAGGTGGCCGAAGTCGGCACGCGGATCTGCGCGGTCTTGCCGGCAAAGGCCTCCTCCAGCGTGATTTCGAGATTGTAGCGCAGATCGGCGCCGCGCTCGCGGCCGCCCGGACCGCGCCGGGCGCGCCCGCCGCCCATCATCTCCCCGAAAATGTCCTCGAATATGTCGGCAAAGCCGCCGGCGCCGGCACCGCCGAAGCCGCCTGCGCCGCCCATTCCGCCGTTTTCGAACGCGGCATGGCCGAACCGGTCATAGGCGGCGCGCTTCTGCGGGTCCTTGAGCGTCTCGTAGGCTTCGTTGGCTTCCTTGAATTTTACCTCGGCTGCGCTGTCGCCGGGATTGCGGTCGGGATGATATTTCATCGCCAGCTTCCGGTAGGCGCTTTTGAGCGCCTTTTCGTCGGCATCGCGCGATACGCCCAATGTCTCGTAGAAATCGGCCTTCATCTTGGTCCAGTTCACATCTGCGCGCGGCTGTGCAGGCGTCCGCATGGCGGACGCGCCCTCTCGTGCACAGCAGATAGTCGGTGCCGCGGGAAAATTCCAGCCGTTGCCGCAATTCCGTTTCAGGCGCGGGCCGGCTGCACTGCTTTCCGCTGCCTGTCGCCCAGCGCCATGATCGCGCGGGCGGCCGGCGTTTCGAAAAAGCGCAGCGACAGGGCGGCCACGACGAAGGTGGCGACGACCGGGACGGCTGCGAACAGGTAGAACAAACTCGTCTCGGGAGCGCCGAACGCCAGCTTCCACACGCCCGAGAAGAACAGCGTCTCCATGACCGGATGCCACATGTAGATGCCGTAGGAGAGAATGGTGACCGGCGCGAGCCCCGTCAGGAGGGAGCTGGCGCTGTCCGGCTGGCGCTCGACCAGCGCAACGCAGACGATGGCGCACCCGATCAGCGCCAGCGCCACATAGGTGCCCATGCCGGCGAACATGGTGACGATAGACAGGCCGAGAAACATCCAGCCGGCCGGACGCGAACCCAACCGGGCCGGGAGGCGTCCGACGATGCGGAACAGGATCGCGCCGAAGGTGAAATCGGCGAAGATGCGCCCGGCGCCCCAGCTTTTGGCATCATACCAGGTCTGGGAATAGTCGGTGGCGTCGCGGCTTGCCCATTCGAGCCCGGCGAGCGTGAGGGCGAGCACGGCGACCAGACCGGCAATGCCCATGCGCAGACCCGCAAATGCCAGCACCGGCAGCATCAGATAGGCGAACCATTCGCCCGACAGCGACCAGGACACATAGTTGAAGGTCAGCGTGTCGTGCACGCCCCATGCCTGCAGCAGGAACAGGTTGGTCAAAAGCTGGCTCATGTCGTAGCGGCTGTCGATGCCGCCCGCCTCGATCAGCCCGGCATGGGCGGCCATGCCGACGGCGACGAAGAAGCCCAGCGTTGCCAGATGCAGCGGGTAGAGCCGCGAAAGGCGCCGCAGGACGAAGCGGCCGTAGGCGCCGCGAGTCAAAACGCGATCATGATAGCGCTCATAGATCAGGAAGCCGGACAGGACGAAGAACATGTCGAGCAGCGGGTTCATGTGCTCGAACCAGGTGGTCAGCGCATCGTCATGGGGCGCCGAGAACGAGAAGTGATAGCCCATCACCAGCATGGCGGCCAAAAGCCGCCATACCGCGAATGTGCCGTAGTCGGGATATCGTCGCGCCGCACTTGCCGTCATCGGCCGTCCTGTAGCGCAAACGGACGCCGAAATCGCCGGGAACCGCGCGCTACGGTTAACCGGGCGCGGCCCGTTTTCCGTCACGAAGCAACGGCATAGGCGATGGCGCGGCGCAGATCGTCCAGACCCAGCGCCTTGTCGGACGACGTCGCGATCACGCCCGGGAACGCGGCCGGCCGGCGCCGGATGCGCTGTTCGGTCTCGGCGGTCAGACGGGCGACCGCGGGCGGCTTGATCTTGTCGATCTTGGTCAGCACGAGCTGGTAGGAAATGGCGGCCCGGTCGAACAGGTCGAACACCTCTTCATCGTTTGTCTTGATGCCGTGACGCGCGTCGATCAGCACGAAGACGCGCTTGAGCGTGGTCCGCCCGCGCAGATAGTCGAACACCAGATCGGTCCAGCGGTCGACGGTTTCCTTCGGCGCCTTGGCGTAGCCGTAGCCGGGCATGTCGACGATGGCGAGCGGCGGCAGATCGTCGAGCGTGCCGGAAAAACCCTCAGGGACGAAAAAGTTCAGCTCCTGCGTGCGGCCGGGCGTGTTGGAGGTGCGCGCGAGCCCGTTCTTGCCGGTCAGCGCGTTGATCAGAGAAGATTTGCCCACATTGGACCGTCCGGCGAAGGCGATCTCGGGCGGGCCTTCGGGCGGCAAATGCTCCATGGCGGGCACGCCGCGCACGAACGTCCATGCGCCCCTCGCCTTGAGCGCCGCCCAGACGGGCGAGGACGTGTCGATGGTGAGGTCGGCCGCGTCGGTCATGGCCGCTTATCCTCGATCGCTTCGAGCGCGGCAAGATCGTTGCCGCGAATGGCGTCCAGATGCGCGGTGATCGTCTCCGCCGGCCAGTTCCACCAGGCGATGTCCAACAGCCGCGCGATGGTCCGGTCGTCGAACCGCATCCTGACGATGCGCGCCGGATTGCCGGCCACGACCGCATAGGCGGGCACGTGGGAGGCGACGACCGAGCGCGCCGCGACGATGGCGCCGTCGCCGATGGTGACGCCGGGCATGACGAGCGCCCCATTGCCGATCCAGACATCGTTGCCGACGATCGTGTCGCCGCGGCTCGCATCGACCCACGTCTGCGGGTCGAAACCCTCCTCCCAGCCATTGCCGAATATGTTGAACGGATAGGTGGAAAAGCCGTCCATGGCGTGGTTGCCGCCGTTCATGAAGAAGGTCGTGCCAGCAGCCAGCGCGCAGAAGCGGCCGATCACCAGCCGGTCGCCCAGAAATTCGTAATGATGGACGACGTTGCGCTCCTCGAAGCGCTCGGCGCCGCTCGCATCGTCATAGTAGGTATAGTCGCCCACTTCGATGTTTGGGCGGGTGATGAAATTGTTGAGAAAGACCGCATGCGCGTACCCGGCAAGCGGATAGGCGGTGGTCGGATGAGGCCCGTGCATGGCTGAGCTCCGAAAGTGAGTGGTCGGGATGGTGTCGTCGATCCATCCGTTGCAAACGGCGGATCGGTGCTCAGCTGGTCATCGGACCCTTCTCCCCTTGCGGTTCGCGCAATCGCCTATTCGGCGGGCTTGTTGGCCTTGCCGCCGCCGAACATGCTCTTGAGATTGTCCCACAATTCGATCTTGGCGCCGTTGCGCTTCATGATCACGCCCTGCTGGATGATCGACAGGAAGTTGTTCCACGCCCAGTAGATCACCAGACCCGCCGGAAACGTCGCCAGCATGAAGGTGAACAGGATCGGCATCCATTTGAACACCATCGCCGTGGTCGGATCGGGCGGCGGCGGGTTCATCTGCATCTGCATGAACATGGTGATGCCCATCAGCAGCGGCCAGACGCCGAGCATCAGGAACGGGCCGAACAGCGGCACGGTGGACGGGTCGAACGGCAGAAGGCCGAACAGGTTGAAGATCGAGGTCGGATCGGGCGCCGACAGGTCCTGCACCCAGCCGAAGAAGGGCGCATGGCGCATCTCGATGGTGACGTACAGCACCTTATAGAGCGCAAAGAAGACCGGGATCTGGATCAGGACGGGCCAGCAGCCGGCGATCGGATTGATCTTCTCCTTCTTGTAGAGCTCCATCATCGCCTTCTGCATCTTCTCGCGGTCGTCGCCGTAGCGTTCCTTGATCTCCGCCATCTTGGGCTGGACCACTTTCATGCGGGCCATGGAGGCATAGGACTTGTTGGCAAGCGGGAAGAAGAAGGCCTTGATGATGACCGTCGTGACAAGGATGGCGAGGCCGAAATTTCCGATCGCGCTGTTGAGCCAGTAGAGCAGGTGGAACAGCGGCTTGGTGATGAAATGGAACCAGCCCCAGTCGATCATCAGCTCGAACTGACGGATTTCCCGTTCCGCCTCGTAGGCATCGATGATCTTGGTCTTCTTGGCGCCGGCGAACAGCATGTTGGTGACGGTCGCCGACTGGCCGGCGTTGATCGTGACCGCGTCACCCAGGAAGTCGGCCTGATAGCGCGGCGTGCCGTCGGTGAAATAGGAGTAGCGCGGCTGGAAGCTGCTGCCCTGCTCGGGGATCAGCGCCGTCGCCCAGTATTTGTCGGTGATGCCGAGCCAGCCGTCGGTCGACTTGCCGGGTGCAACCTGGCCCTCGTCCTCGATCTCGTTGAAGGTGTGCTCGGTCAGCCCTTCCTCGCCAGTGACGCCGATCATGCCCTCATGCAGGATGAAGATCGGCGGCAGGGCCGGTTTGGTGTAGCGGGTGGTGCGGCCATAATTCTGCACAGCGACTGCACCGGCGCCGCCGTTGGCGATTTCGTCGGTGATCGTGAACATGTAGCTGTCGTCGACCGCGATCTGGCGGCTGAAGGTCAGTCCGTTTTCGGCCGAATAGGTCAGCGTGACGGGGGTAGACGGGGTCAGGACGGCATTGCCCTCGACCTGCCAGACGGCGTCAGGACCCGGCGCACCCTCGACGCCGGTATAGCCGAACTCGGCGAAATAGGCGTCGGGCCCGGTGACCGGCGACAGGAGATCGACGATCGGCGAGGTTTCGTCGACCGTGACATGGTAATTCTTCAGCGACAGATCGTCGAAACGTGCGCCGGTCAGATTGATCGAGCCGGACAGGGTCGGCGTGTCGACGGGAATGCGATCGGTGGTCGACAGCGCCGAGGCGCGATCGCCGGCCGCGCCGGCCGCTTCGCCCGCCATCCCGGGTGCGCTGCCCGACACCGTCGCCTGCGGGATCTCGCCCGATGCGGTCGCGCCCTGCGTTTGCGGCGTGCCCGCGCCGGCTGACTCGGTGCCGGGCTGGACCTGCTGTTCGACCGCCTGCTGTTCGAGCTGCGCCTGACGCTCGGCCTCGATCTGCGGGTTGACGTAGAATATCTGCCACAGGGTCAGGATCAGGACCGACAGGCCGATGGTCAGGAACAGGTTGCGGTTGTTGGTGTCCATGGCTCCGTGTCCGGCCTTTTCGGCCCCGTGCGTTCCGTCAGTTGCCGTTTGCGGCGTCGCCGATGCGCTTGTGTCCGCGCGCAAGCGTCCGGCGCAAATCCTCGCATAATGTGCTGAACCGCGCAGTCAACACATCGGGCTTGGAAATGATCACATAGTCATGTCGCGGCCGCATGTCACGGGCGGCAACCAGCCGCACTGCCTCGCGCAGGCGCCTTTTTGCCCGATTGCGGGTAACGGCGTTGCCGATGCGCTTGGTCACGGTGAAGCCGACGCGCGGACCGTCGCCGTTTTCTGCCGGCCCGCGCCGCCGCATTTCCAGCCGGACGGTGTCGCCCGCCAGCCGCACGCCCTGCCGGGCAGCGAGGAAGTCGGCGCGCTTGCGCATGATCTCATAGGGTCCGGTCGTTCCGCTCGCCGGCATCGGGGCCCGATGGCGCGTCGCGTTGCGGCGCGCCGTCCCGCGATCAGGCCGACAGCTTCTTGCGGCCCTTGGCGCGCCGGCGCGCCAGAACCTTGCGGCCGCCGGCCGTCGCCATGCGGGCACGGAATCCGTGGCGACGTTTGCGAACCAGGCGGGAGGGCTGATAGGTGCGTTTGGTCATGGGATCACACGCCGCGTGTCGCGGCCTTCTCATTCATCTCTTCAAGGGCCCTTTGGGCAGGGGCGCGGCAACACAAACGCGTCGCCGGGCACCGATGCCCGAACGTTGACGGGCTTATGTGCGAACGGCCATCCAAAGTCAATCGGATTGGGCACGGCGGGCCATCTTGGTTGCGACGCCACACACGGACCGGTCACGGCACCGTGAAGTGCCGCACCGGGCGGATCACGGATTGTCGTGTCACCCCGTTGTGAGTTGTTGTTGAGCGGGCCGATGGGCATTTCGGGATCAACCGCGCCGCCCGGCCGCCCTCAAACCCGTTGGACACGCTCACAATGACTGATACATCGCAAGCCAGCATGGCCAAGAACGCCGACACGCCCGCACGCGGCTCGCTCTGGCCGACCGCAAAGCGCTTTTTGCCGCTGGCCATTGTCGTGGCCGGGCTGGGCTTTGCCTACCTGATGGGTTGGCAGCGCTTCTTCACCCTCGATTTCCTCGCCGAAAGCCGCGAGAGCCTGACAAGCTTCGTTGCGTCCAACTACTGGCTGTCGACGATCGGCTTCACCGCGCTCTACGCAATCGCCGTCGCCTTTTCGTTTCCCGCCGCATCGATCCTGACGATCTTTTCGGGCTTCCTGTTCGGATGGCTGACCGGGTCGGTGATCGTCGCGATCGGAGCGACGACCGGCGCGAGCGCGATCTTCCTCGCCGCCAGATCGGCGTTCGGCGACGGACTGCGAAGCAGGGTCGGCGGGCGGGTCAAAAACCTCGCCGACGGATTCGAAAAGGATGCGTTCAGCTATCTTCTGGTGCTGCGGATCGCGCCGGTCTTTCCGTTCTTCATCATGAATATCGCACCGGCGCTCTTCAACGTGCCGCTGCGCACCTATGTGATCGCCACCTTCCTGGGCATCCTGCCCGGTGTCGTCGCCTACAGCTATCTGGGCCAGGGCATCGGCTCGGTCCTGGACGCGGCGGAAGCGGCAGGAACGAGCGCCTCGGTTGGCGATCTGATCACCACCGAAATCACGCTGGCCTTTGCGGCGCTCGCCATCGTTGCGGCCATTCCGGTCGTCATCAAGAAATGGCGAAGCCGCAAGACGCCGTCCGGCGCATAAGGACGCCACCTTCACTGCCACAGGCCGCCAAGCCGGCCGCACCATATGATCAGGGGACACCATTTTCATGAGCGACGTTCTGACACCGGACATCTGCGTCATCGGCGCCGGCTCGGGCGGACTGACGGTTGCGGCAGCGGCAGCGGCCTTCGGCGTTTCGGTCGTCCTGATCGAGGGCGGCAAGATGGGCGGCGACTGCCTGAACTATGGCTGTGTGCCCTCCAAGGCGATGATCGCGGCGGCCAAGACCGCCCACTCCATGCGCCACGCCGAAAAGTTCGGCATCAAGGCCGTGGAGCCCGAGGTCAATTTCCGGCGCGTGCACGATCATGTCCATGACGTGATCGGCGCGATCGCGCCCAACGATTCCGTCGAGCGGTTCACCGCGCTCGGCGTTCGGGTGATCGAAGCCCACGGCACGTTCACCGATGCGCGCACCGTGGAAGCCGGCGGCCACACAATCAAGGCGCGGCGCTTCGTCGTCGCCACCGGCAGCCGCGCCTTCGTGCCGCCGATTCCCGGCCTCGACCAGGTCGACTATCTGACCAACGAGACGCTGTTCGAGCAGACCCGCAAGCCCGGTCACCTGATCGTTGTCGGCGGCGGGCCGATCGGCATGGAGATGGCGCAGGCGCACCGGCGTCTGGGCTCGGAGGTCACGGTGATCGAGGCGTTCAAGGCCATGGGCAAAGACGATCCGGAACTGGTGTCCATCGTGCTCGACCGCATCCGTGACGACGGCGTCGAGATGATGGAAGAGACCAAGGTCGTCTCGGTGGAAAAGCGCGGCAAGAACGGCGTGCGCGTCACCGTCGAGCATGACGGCGAACAATCGCATGTCGACGGCACGCACATTCTGGTCGCCACCGGCCGGGCTCCGAACACGGAAAATCTCGGTCTCGATGCTGCCGGCATCGCCCATGACCGCCGCGGCATCACCGTGACCGATGCGCTGCGCACGACCAACAAGCGCGTCTACGCGATCGGCGACGTCGCCGGCGGGCTGCAATTCACCCATGTGGCCGGCTATCATGCCGGCCTTGTCGTCCAGTCGATCCTGTTCCGCGTGCCGGGCAAGCCGAACAATGACATCATCCCATGGGCGACCTACACCGACCCGGAACTGGCCCATGTGGGGCTGACCGAGGAGCAGGCACGCGAGAAGGTGCGCGACATCACAATTCTGCGCTGGCCCTATGCCGAAAACGACCGCGCCCAGGCCGAGCGCAAGACCGACGGGCTGGTCAAGATGATCACCGACAAGAAGGGCCGCATTCTTGGCGCGTCGATCGCCGGCGCCAATGCCGGCGAGATGATCAACATCTTCGCGCTGGCACTGTCGAAGAAGATGAAGGCGGGCGATCTGCGCGGTTTCATCGCGCCCTATCCGACAATGACCGAGATTACCAAGCGCGCGGCGACCAGCTTCGCCGCGCCGATGACCCGCAAGCCGATGGTGCGCCGGATCATCGGCTTTCTGAGGCGTTTTGGGTGAGCGGCCTAACCATAAGAGCGCCAATCGTTGGCGAAGCGCCGAACAGCGCTCTATCTTGGGTGCCATGAGCGAGAGCGGCGAGAACACGGAAAACACCCCCCGGCCCGGCGCGCGTCCGCGCCGACGGCTGTCGGCCAAGCTGTTGTGGCTGACCATCCTGTTCGTGCTGATCGCCGAAGTTCTGATCTTCGTGCCCTCGGTCGCCAATTTCCGGATCACCTGGCTCGAGCAGCGGCTGAACACGGCGGCCGCCGCCAGCGTGCTGATCACCGCCGACACGGCGGCCGAACTGCCGCAACAGGTGCAGGACGACGTGCTGATGGCGATCGGCGCGCAGACGATCGCGCTCAGGATGGACGACCAGTCCCGGCTGCTCGTCGTCTCCGACATGCCCGAGGCGATCGACCAGCATGTCGACGTCATCGCGTTCACGCCGGCTGATGCTATCCGCGATGCGTTTGCGACGCTGTTCTTCGGCGGCGACCAGACGCTGCGCGTCACCGGGCCGGTCGGCCAAAGCGGCGGGCGGATCGAAATGGTCATGCCGGACGATTATCTGCGCGCGGCGATGCTGACCTATGCGCGCAATGTGGCCATCCTGTCGCTGCTGATCTCGCTGATCACCGCAACGCTGGTCTTTCTGGCCATCAACCGGATCATGATCCGGCCAATCGAGAAGATGACCGCCTCGATGCTGCGCTTTGCCGCCGATCCGTCCGATCCGGGCGCGGTGATCGAACCGGAAAACCGCTCGGACGAACTGGGCCTGGCCGAACGGGAACTGGCCGGCATGCAGAGCCAGCTTCAATCGACGCTGCGCAGCCAGAAGCGGCTGGCGGATCTTGGCTTGGCGGTCTCCAAGATCAATCACGACATGCGCAACATCCTCGCCTCGGCGCAGCTGATCGGCGACCGGCTCGCCGAAACCAAGGACCCGACGGTGCAACGGTTTGCGCCGAAACTCGTGCGCGCGATCGACCGGGCGGCGGCCTATACCTCCGATGTGGTCTCATACGGCAAGGCGCAGGAGAAAGACCCGGTGCGGCGGCGCGTGCGCCTGTCGCGCGTGATCGGCGATGTCGAGGAGTTGCTTGGCCTGGAACCGGGCGATCAGGTCCAGTTTTCGGCCAACATTCCCGACGATCTGGAAATCGACGCCGACCCCGAGCAGCTGTTTCGCGTCACCATGAACCTTTGCCGCAATGCGGTGCAGGCGATGCGCGGCGACGACGATCCGGCCACCGTCAAGCGGGTCTCGGTGTCGGCGGTCCGCATGGGCACGACGACCATCATTTCGATCGAGGACACCGGCCCGGGGCTTCCGGCCAAGGCGCGCGAGCATCTGTTTTCGCCGTTTTCCGGCGCAGCGCGGCAGGGCGGCACCGGGCTCGGTCTTGCCATCGCCCACGAACTGGTCACGGCGCACGGCGGCACGCTGGAGTTGCGCGACGACCGGGCCGTCGGCACTCATTTCGAGATCCGGCTGCCCGACGCGCCGGTCAATATTTCACAGCGGGGCCGCACCATGGCGGCCGAGACGCGCGCCGCTGCGCGCGACCGCGCCTGACCGCCGGCCGCCAGGGGGTTGCAGCGCCGTGCGGGGAACGCCAATTCAGGCCTGCGGCGGCCCCCAAAAATCGGGCGGCGGGCGCTTGCATTTTGATGCGCATCGGACTACCAAGCCGCCTTGCCGGGGCCGATGGCCCGCCGCGCAATGCACCCGTAGCTCAGCTGGATAGAGCACCAGACTACGAATCTGGGGGTCGGGAGTTCGAATCTTCCCGGGTGCGCCATCATTTGAACCCTTCGCAGCGTTTTGCCGGGCATGTCGGCCGCGGCAGCATCCGGTCGATGCAATGCACTGGCGGGCTCGTGTCGGCTCGCGTGTTTTTTCGCCGCCCGGGATCCGCCTTCGGGACCGGCGGCGTGCGTCTGCGTCCCTGTCCGGCAGCCCGCGGGACATTCCCGCCCCGGAAAAGGCCTTGACACCTTCGTGCCCCGACGACCGGTGCGGGGTGGATGCGGCCGCCGGCGGCGATGCCGGCGCGCGGCGCCACAACCGACCGCTTGAATTTGGAAAAGGCCTGTCAAGGCAATATTAGAACAATAAATGGAAATAAAAATACAACTTGTGATAGCGTATACAAATCGAAATGCTTATAGTCGCTCCATCACCAAAGGAGCCGGCCATGGGCATACACCCTTTTGACAACGGATTTCATGTTACGCCGGAGCAGATCGACCAGTTCCGGCGGGATGGATTTGTCAAACTCGACGGTTTCCTCAATGCGGACGCGGTGGCGACGCTGCTCGACCGCGTCGACGTCGAGATGAGCCGGGCGCCGGACAATTTCAAAAGCGAGTTCAGCCGGCTCAAATATGATTTCGAAAGCGAGAAGACCGATGTCTACGAGCTCCTCGAACGCCCCTACTTCCAACAGGCACTGACATCACTGGTCGATCGCGATCTGTTCCTGACTTTCGAATTGTGTTTCGAACTGGAAAAGAACGTCAGCAAGGGTTTTCCCTGGCATGTCGGCGTGCAGAGCTTCGGCTATCAGGTCGCCGAGGAATTCGGGTGCACCATCTGGGCGCCGCTCCATCCGATCGACACGAAAGGCCAGCGCGGCGGCATGGCCTATGTGCCCGAACATGTCGTCTCCGGCCGTTTCATTTACGACCAGATCGAGCCGGCGATCATCTCGACCCTGGAAGCCAAGGAACGGGCCGGCATCAAGACGAGCATGGACGACTATTTCGCCATGCGGTCGGGCATCCTGAATTCACCGACCATGATGGACATTCTGGCCTTCCATCAGGTGGAGGACGATTTCGCGCCGGGCGACGTTCTGTTGTTCAACAAATATGTCGTCCATCGCAGCGTCATGCTCGGCCAAGGCGCGTTGCCGCGGCGCGCCGCCTTCGTCATGCGGTTCGTCGACATCGACTCCCATTACGACCTGCAGCGGGCCATGAACCTGGAATATCCGGCCGAGAAATACGGCTACAAGGCCTTCACCCGCTCGCATATCGAGATCGGCGCGCCCGACGGCGCCCGCCTTGCCGATTGCTCCTATTTCGCCGACCGCGACCGCCGGATGATCCGGCGCGCGCCCACCCCGCCAACCCAGTTGAGGGCCGCCCATGGAAACCCGTAACGTCGTCTTCATCGCCCTGTTTGCGGCCATCGTGGCGGCCCTGGCGGTCTTTCCGCCGATCACGCTTCCCCTGGTCGGCGTTCCGATCACCGCGCAGTCGCTCGGCGTGATGCTGGCCGGCGGCGTTCTCGGCGCCGTCCGCGGCGGGCTGGCGGTCGTCCTGTTTCTCGTTCTGGTTGCGATAGGCCTGCCGCTTCTGGCGGGCGGCCGGGGCGGCTTCGGCGTGTTTCTGGGGCCGAGCGGCGGTTTCCTTGTCGGCTGGATCGTCGCGGCCTATGCGATCGGATACATGACGGAACGGCTTTGGCATCGCCTCAACTACCTGGTTGCGGCGGGCATATGCTTCGCGGGCGGCGTGGTGCTGCTCTATGCGATCGGTGTTCCGTGGAGCGCGTTCGTTGCCGAAATCCCGATCGGAACGGCCCTTGCAGGCTCGCTGCCCTTCATCCCCGGGGATATCATCAAATGTCTGATCGCAGCCGGCGTCATGGTCATCGTCAAGCGCTCCTACCCGATCATCACGCCGAAGTCGCCGGCCATGCCCCAGACGGGAATGTAACGCCCGCCCGTTCCGTCGTGATCGAGTTTGCCGACGTCTCGGTGGAAAAGAACGGCGTCCCCATTCTGAAAGACATCACCGTTCGTCTTTCGGAACGGCGCATCGGCGTCATCGGCCGGAACGGCTCGGGCAAGAGCACGTTTGCGCGGCTGTTCAACGGCATCGAAGCGCCCAGCGCGGGGACGGTGACGCTCAACGGCGTCACCGAACGCAAGGCGCTCAGGCGGCATGTGGGTTTCGTGTTCCAGAACCCGGACAACCAGATCGTCTACCCGATCGTGTCAGAGGATCTGGCATTCGGGCTCAAGAACCTCAAACTGCCGCGGGACGAAACGCAGGCCAGGATCGACGAGGTGCTGGCCCGGTTCGATCTCGCCCATCTGCGCGACCGCTTCACG
Source organism: Oceaniradius stylonematis (assembly GCF_965223445.1). Classification (NCBI taxonomy): domain Bacteria; kingdom Pseudomonadati; phylum Pseudomonadota; class Alphaproteobacteria; order Hyphomicrobiales; family Ahrensiaceae; genus Oceaniradius; species Oceaniradius stylonematis. Next base: position 2,440,966 of record NZ_OZ244994.1, on the reverse strand, counting down.
CACCAGCTCAGCGGCGGCGAAAAGCAGATGGTCGCGCTGGCCGGCGTTCTGGTAATGCGGCCGACGATGATCGTTCTGGACGAGCCGACCACGCTGCTCGACCTGTGGAACAAGCGGAAATTCATGGCGGCCATCGACGCGTTGGACGAGCCCGTCGTCGTCGTGTCGCACGATCTCGATCTGCTCAGGCATTTCGACCGTGTCCTTCACATCGAAGACGGTTCGATCGCGGGCGACGGCAGGCCCGGACCCGTGCTGGCCCGCTATGTGGCAGGCTCGCAATGCTGACCGACCTTTACGTGTTCGGCGACAGCCCGCTCCACCGGACCCGGCCGGTCGTCAAGATCACAGCGCTCGTGGTGTTCTGCAGCACGCTCTTCATCGTCGAGGGCTGGGCCTCCGTGCTGGTGGCGGGCGGGCTGGTTGTGACGGGCTTCGCGGTCGCCGGGCTGAAGCCCCGACATGCCTTCGTGTCCGTTCGCCCCGCCTTGTGGATTCTGGCCGCGATCTTCGCCGTTCAGGCCTATCTGACCGATGTCGTCTTTGCCGGGTTCGTCGTTGCGCGCTTCGTCGTCCTCATTCTGGCGGCGGCTCTGGTCACCCTGACGACGCGGACCAGCGAGTTCGTCGACGGCATTTTGTCGGCACTGACCTACGCGCCGGCCTGGGTCCCCAAGGAACAGATCGCGCTGGCGATCTCGCTGTGCCTGCGGTTCATTCCGCTGGTGCGTGCGGTGCTCGAAGATGTGCGGCAGGCACAGAGCGCACGCGGGCTCGACCGAAACCTGACCGCCCTTCTGGTGCCGCTGGTGGTCCGCACGCTGAAGACCGCGGACGAAGTCTCCCAGGCCGTCTATTCCCGGTCGTTCGACTGAACGCAGACGCCAATCAGCGCACGAAGATCGCGCGGAAATCGTTGACGTTGGTGCCGGTCGGCCCGGGCACGAACAGATCGCCGATCCGGTCGAAGGCGGACCAGGCGTCGTTGTTTGTCAGAAAGGCTTGCGGATCGCCGCCGGCGGCGCGCAAGCGAGCGATGCTGGTGCCGTCCGCGAACGCACCGGCATTGTCCTCGGACCCGTCGATCCCGTCCGTATCGGCGGCCAAAGCGGTCACCCCGTCGACGCCGTCGATCGTCTGGGCCAGCCCCAAGAGGAACTCGGTGTTGCGGCCGCCCTTGCCCTTGCCGCGGACCGTCACCGTCGTCTCGCCGCCGGACAGGACCACAACCGGCCTGGCGAACGGCCGGTCGCGCAGCGCCACCTCGCGGGCGATCGCGCCGTGCATCCCCCCGATGTCGCGCGCCTCGCCCTCGATGGCGTCGGACAGGATCACGGCCTCAATCCCCGCGTCGCGCGCGGCCCGGGCCGCCGCCTCCAGCGACACGCCGGCCGAAGCGATGATGCGCACTTGGTTGCGCGCAAGGCGCGGATCGTCCGGTGTGACGCCCGATTCGGCGGCGCCGCTTATGTGCCCGACGATCGCCGGCGGCAGCTCAAGACCATGCGCATCGATCATCGCAAGCGCGTCGGCGCGCGAGACCGTGTCCGGCACGGTCGGGCCGGAGGCGACCTGCGCCGGATCGTCGCCGGGAATGTCCGAGACGATCAGGCTGACGACACGGGCCGGGTGCGCCGCAAGGGCCAGCCGCCCGCCCTTGATGCGCGAGAACTGCTTGCGCACCGCGTTCATCACCGTAATCGGCGCGCCCGAGGCCAGAAGCACCTCGTTGAGAGCGATCTCGTTTGCCAGCGTGAATCCTTCGGGCGGCGCCGGCAGAAGCGCGGAACCCCCGCCGGAGATCAGCGCCACGACCAGATCGTCCTCGCCAAGATCGGAAACGGTGTCGATCAGGCGCTGCGCGGCGGCAAGGCCCGCCTCGTCCGGCACGGGATGGCTGGCTTCGAGAACCTCGATGCGCTCGCAGGACACCGCATAGCCATAGCGGGTAACGATGACGCCGCCGAGAGCACCCGGCCAGTGCCGCTCGAAGGCGCGCGCGAGTTGCGCCGCGCCCTTTCCGGCGCCGACCACAACCGTGCGCCCCTTGGGCGGGGCGGGCAGGTTGGCGGCAATGCAGATCTCCGGGTCGGCGGCGGCGATGGCCGCATCGAACAGGCCGGTGAGGAAAGCGCGCGGATCGTCGATCATCAAACCTCCATATCGACGACGGTGATGCCGTCAAGGCCATCGACGGTTAGCCCGGCCAGCCGTTCCCCAATGTCCCGGTGCCGGTCATCCGCCAGATAGGCATCGCGCGCCGCCGCATCGGTGAAGTCGACCCAGAATGCGTCGCGATTGCCGCGAATGAGGTCCGTTTCCACACTGACATTGGGGCCGGCGTGGAAACCGGTCATGCCCGGCAGATGATCCCCGAGCGCGGCCAGTTCGGCGTAGAGCGCGGCCTTGGTCGCGGCGCCCACATCGTCGCGAAAGCGCAGCATCACGAAGTGGCGGATCATGCGGTGTCCCTTTCCGGCACGGCCAAGGCTCACTGACATCATCCGCACATCGCCCGTCATGGCAAGGCACGGACATTGGTACGTGCCGTCCCCGGCCCTATATTGAGCCAGCCATGACCATCGATTTCGACAATTCCTATGCGCGCCTGCCCGAAAAATTCTTCACCCGGCAGGCGGCCGCGCCGGTGCCCGAGCCGCAACTGGTGCGGCTGAACGTGCCGCTCGCCGCCGAACTGGGGCTCGATGCGGGCTGGCTGGCTTCGCCCGCCGGCGTCGCCATGCTGGCCGGCAACGCCTTTCCGGACAATGCAGCACCGCTGTCGATGGCCTATGCGGGCCACCAGTTCGGCAATTGGGTGCCGCAGCTTGGCGACGGGCGGGCGCTTCTGATCGGCGAAGTGGTCGATGTGAACGGCCGGCGCCGCGACATCCAGCTCAAAGGGTCCGGGCCGACCCCCTGGTCGCGGCGCGGCGACGGGCGCGCGGCGCTCGGGCCGGTTCTGCGCGAATATATCGTGTCCGAGGCGATGGCCGCGCTCGGCGTGCCGACGACGCGCGCGCTGGCGGCGGTGACGACGGGCGATTATGTGATCCGCGAGGACCGGCTGCCCGGCGGGGTTCTGACCCGCGTCGCCGCCAGCCACATCCGGGTCGGCACGTTCCAGTACTTCTATGCGCGGCAAGACCATGAGGCGGTAAGGGCGCTGGCCGATCATGTGATCGACCGGCACGATGCGGACGCGCGCAAGGCGGACAATCCTGTCGCCGCAATGCTCGAAGGCGCCGTTGCGCGTCAGGCGCGGCTGATCGCCCGCTGGCTGTCGCTCGGCTTCATCCATGGCGTCATGAACACCGACAACATGACCCTTTCGGGCGAGACGATCGACTATGGCCCGTGCGCCTTTCTCGACGAATACGATCCGCAGAAAGTGTTCAGTTCGATCGACCAGTTCGGCCGCTATGCCTATGGCAACCAGCCATCCATCGGCCACTGGAATCTGGCCAATCTGGCGCAATCGCTGGTGCCGCTGCTCGACGAGAATGCCGACAGATCGGTCGAGATCGCGCGGGAACTGCTCGAAGGCTACGGCACGGCATTCGCCGACGCCTATGCAGCGGAAATGACCGCGAAGATCGGCCTTGCCGAACCGCGTGACGGCGACATGAGGCTGGTTCAGGACCTGTTGAATCTGATGGCCGAAGATGGCGCGGATTTCACCAACACGTTCCGCGTGCTGTCCGCGCTCGGCCGGGAAGCGGGCGATACCGACGACGGCTTTGTCGGACAGTTTGTCCAACGGGACGCTGCCCGCGGCTGGCTCCCAGCCTGGCGGACCCGGCTTTCCCAGGAAGCGCGGGACGACGCGGCGCGGATTGCCGCCATGAAGGCCACCAATCCGGCGATCATCCCCCGCAATCACCGGGTCGAGGCGGCGATCGCCGCCGGCTATGCGGGCGATTTGTCGGTCTTCAGCGCGCTCACCGAGACGCTGGCCGACCCGTTCGCCGACCGCATGGCGGACGATCCGCTGACCCTGCCGCCGGCGCTGGAGGAGGTGGTGCAACAGACCTTCTGCGGGACTTGAACGACCGGCGGAAACCGGCAAGAGTCCGATGCGGGAGGAATGGCCATGGATGCAGCGATCACCGGCTGGGCGCATACACGTTTCGGCCGTCTGGACGATGAGACAGCCGAAACGCTGATCGGTCGGGTGGCCGAAGAGGCGCTCGACCATGCAGGCCTCGATGCCACCGAGGTCGATGCGGTCTTTGTCGGAACCTTCAATGAGGGCTTTTCGCCGCAGGGGTTTCCCTCGACCCTCGCCTCTCTGCGGGTCGGTGCGCTGCGCCATGCGCCCGCCGTGCGCCTCGAAAATGCCTGCGCGACGGGCAGCGCGGCGATCCATGCGGCGCTCGACGCGCTCGCCGCAAAGCGTATCCGCACCGCGCTCGTCATCGGCGTCGAGAAGATGACGGCGGTGCCGGGCGACGAGGTGGGCGACATTCTGCTGAAGGCCTCCTATGTGCCGGAGGAAGCGGACATTGAGGGCGGTTTCGCCGGCATGTTCGGCAGGATCGCCGATCTCTACTTCCAGGCCCATGGCGACCAGCGCGACGCGCTCGCCCTGATCGCGGCAAAGAACCACGCCAACGGCGCGCAGAACCCGCTCGCCCATATCCAGAAGGATCTCGGCTTCGAGTTCTGCGCGACCGTCTCCGACAAAAACCCGATCGTGGCCGGCCCCCTGCGGCGCACCGACTGTTCGCTGGTGTCGGACGGCGCGGCCGCACTCGTCATCACCAATCTGGACGAGGCGTGGCACGCGCCGCGCGCGGTGGGCTTCCGCGCGACCGCCCATGTCAGCGACTACATACCGATCTCCCGGCGCGACGTGATCGCGTTCGACGGCGCCCGCAAGGCCTGGGCGCAGGCCATGGAGACGTCGAAACTGTCGCTCGACGATCTGAGTTTCGTCGAGACCCATGACTGCTTCACCATTGCCGAACTGATCGAATATGAAGCGATGGGCCTCGCCGAACCGGGCCAAGGGGCAAGGGTGATCGCCGAGGGCGAAACGACGATCGACGGCTGGCTGCCGGTGAACCCGTCGGGCGGGCTGAAGGCCAAGGGCCACCCCGTCGGGGCCACCGGCGTTTCGATGCATGTGATGGCGGCCAAACAACTGTGCGGCGAGCCCGCCGGCGCAACGGTGGCCGACGCCAAGACAGCGGGCATCTTCAACATGGGCGGGACGGCGGTCGCCAACTATGTGTCGATCGTCGAGCGGCTCAGGTAGCCGAGATGGGCTCCGGTTTTCCGCGCCGCTCCGACCGGGTGATGAATCTGGGGCATTTCCTGACCCAGGCCGCCGCACGGCGCGGCGATCATCCGGCGATGATCTGCGGCAACATCGTCCGCAGCTATGGCGAGATGAACGCCCGCGCCAATGCGATCGCCCATGCCCTCGCACGGATGGGCATTGGCAAGGGCGACCGGGTGCTGATGCATTCGGCGAACGAACTCGACTATCCAGAAGCCATGTATGCGGTCTGGAAGGCGGGCGGCGTGATCGTGCCGACCAATTTCCGGCTCGGGCCCGGGGAAATCGCGCGCATGGGCGTCGCCGCCGGCGCGAAGGCGTTTGTCGGCAATGCGCGCTTTGCCGATCACGTCACCGCCGTGCGCGACGCGGGATTTGCCGGCGACCGCGAGATCATCATCGGCGGCAATTATGACGATCTGGTCGCCGCCCACAAGGCAGACGGCCCTTTCCGGGAAGCCGAAGTCGATTACAGCGACCCGGCCTGGTTCTTCTTCACCTCGGGCACGACCGGCAATCCGAAGATGGCAGTCCTGACCCACGGCCAGCTTGCGTTCGTCTTCAACAATCATGCCGCCGACCTGATGCCGGGCCTGTCGCACGCGGACGCGTCGCTCGTCATCGCGCCGCTGTCGCATGGCGCCGGGCTGCACCTGTTCATCCAGATCACGCGCTGCGCCACGAACGTCCTGATGTCCGGCGACGGTTTCGACCCCGCCGAAGCTTGGGCGCTGATCGAAAAGCATCGCATCTCCAACATGTTCACCGTGCCGACCATCGTCAAACGGCTGGTCGAGCATGAGGCGGTGCACCGGCATGATACGTCGAGCCTGCGGCACCTGATCTATGCCGGCGCTCCGATGTACCGCGCCGACCAGAAACGGGCGCTGGAAGTGCTCGGGCCGGTGCTCGTACAATATTTCGGCATGGGCGAAGTGACCGGCGCCATCGCGTGGCTGCCGGCGGACGAGCATTCGCTCGACGACGGGGCGATGCGGGTCGGGTCGTGCGGCTTTGCGCGCATGGGGATGGAACTGGCGATCCTTGACGAAGCGGGCGAGCCGAAGCCCGCCGGCGAAACAGGCGTGATCGCGACGCGCGGCCCCGCGGTCTGCGCGGGCTATTACAACAATGACGCGGCGAACGACGAAGCCTTCGTCAATGGCTGGTTCGTCACCGGCGATGTCGGTCACTTGGACGAGGGCGGCTATCTCTACATCACCGGCCGGCAGTCCGACATGTACATCTCCGGCGGCTCGAACATCTATCCGCGCGAAGTCGAGGAAAAGCTGCTCGAGCACGACGGGATCGCCGAAGTGGCGATCGTCGGCGTGCCCGATGCCGAATGGGGCGAGGTGGGCGCCGCAGCCGTCGTCGTCGAAGCGGGCACCGCGCTCGATGTGGCAGCGCTGCGCGCCTGGATCGCCGAACACGTGCCGCGCTACAAACAGCCCAAACACATCGCCTTCTGGGACGAGTTGCCCAAGTCCGGCTATGGCAAGATCGAAAAGAAGACGGTGAAAGCGCGGCTGATCGAAACCGGCGCCGTGCCGGCGGTCGCGGCGGCGCAATGATCCGGGCGCCCGACATCGAACCCTTTTACATGGTCCATCCCGGCCCGGTTGCGGCGCGGCGCATCGAATGGGCCGGATCGCGCCTGGTCGAAGCGACCGGGCACATCGATGGCGCCGGGCGCAGCCTGCTCGACGTGATCGCTGCCTTCGCCGTCGCCCATGGTGTCGAAAGCGGCACCGGGCGAATATCCGATTGCGCCCTGACCGCCACCCGCTTCACCACCGGCGGGCCGGCGCGCGACGGCAAGGCGGCCAACTACACCTACATCCGCGATCTCGGCGCCGGGCATCTGCCCTGGGGCACGTTCAGCTACGGCCGCACGCCCGACGGCGCGCCGTTCGTTCATTGCCACGCCAGGGTCGAAGCGCAGGGAATCGCGCAGCCAGCGGGCGGGCATCTTTTTCCCGCCGACTGCATGGTCGAAGGCGAGCCGAAAATCGATCTGTGCGGATTGCCGGACATCGATCTGGTCCAGATGCCGGACGCCGAGACGCTGCATTCGGTTTTTGAGGTCGAAGAAGGATCACGGGACCGCAACACCGAGGCCCTGTTTGTGCGCGTTCGGCCCAACGAGGACGTCACCCATGCCGTGGAAGCCGCGTGCCGGGCAGCCGGTATCACCGACGCCGACATCGCGCCATCGCTCGGCAGCCTGAATGCCCCGGCGCTGACCGGCGCAGGCCGCGATCGCCGCGCGCTCGCCCATGTCGGCATGGAGGCCCTTGCCTTCACCGGAACGGTGCGCGGCGGCCGCGCCGCGCTCGATGTCATTGCGGTCGACGAGGCCGGCAACCCGCACGAGGGTCGGCTGGCGCGCGGCCTGGGCCCGGTTTGCGTGACGGCGGAAATCGCCCTCGTCCGGCGCTGAACACCGTCAGCCGGTGGCGATCTCGTACAGCTTGGCCGAGCGGGCGCCCGAGCGGCAATAGGCCAGGACCGGACCCGGCATTTCGGACAGCGCCGCCTTCATGTCGGTGACGTTCTCGGGCGTCAGTCCCACCTGGTTGGAGACCGGAATGTAGCGCGCTTCGAGCCCGGCGGCGGCGGCGGCGGCGCTGATCGCGTCAAACTGCGGTTCGGCGGGCGCTTCGCCGTCTGGGCGGTTGCAGATGACGGCCTTGAAGCCTGCCTCGGCGATCGCCGGCATCTGCTCGGGATCCAATTGCCCGGCAACGGCAAAATCGTCATTGATGGTCTTGTAGAGCGCATTTTCGTCTGGCGTCGGCATGGTCGGATGTCCCCGTTTGGCATGATGTGGCGGCCGGTCAAGCCGAGCCGCCATCGGTATATTTGCAACATCTAATATAACGGGGCACCGATTGCGAGAGCATCGGCGTTTTTTCCGGGCCAACGCCGCCGGCGGGCAAAAACGGGATTTCCCCGCCGGCCGTTTGTCGGTTTGTTTACCCTGCGACAGGCTTTCGGCCCCGCTTAAGCATTTGGTTCTTTCCTTGCGTCACCATCGCGACCCGACATGCACCTTGATGGGGTGAGGACGACGTGCGCACAAACGACCAGTTTTGCGACAAGGCCACGGAGCGGATGATCCGCCGCGTCCGGCTCGGCTATTGGACCGCGCTTCTGGTGATCGCCCTGATGGCGATGGGCACGTTTCTACTGGTCGACAGCGCCATTTCGACGCAACGCTCGGTCAACAAGCTCGTCCACATCGCCGGCGAACAGCAGATGCTGTCGCAGCGCATCGTGCTGCTGACCAACACGGCGACCGTCGAACGGGGCCGCTTCCGCCGCGCATCCTCGCTGAGCCATCTGCGCGATGCGGTGAACGATTTCGAGCGCAATTTCCGGACGCTGGAGATCAAGCTCGATCGCGACAAGGCGAGCGACGCGGTGCGTGCGATCATGACCGAGGCGCCGCACGATGTGAACTTTTTCAGCCGGGACCTGCTGGTCAAGGCGCGCGCCTTCCTCGCCGAGGCGGGCGCCAACCCCCAAAGCGACGTCCGCCCGCTGCCGCAATTGTCGGCAACGGCGGTGCTGGCGGGCTATGCGATGCTCAGCGATCACGTCGCCATGGAGGCGCAGCGCGGCATCGACAGGACATCCTCCCTGCACCGCATGGTCTTCATGATGATGATGCTGGTCCTCGCGCTGGAGGCGCTTTTGATCTTCCGGCCCCTCGTCGGCGACATCGTGCTGAAAACCGGCGATCTGATCCGCACCCGCAACGACATGGCCTTCATGGCGCAGCATGACCAGTTGACCGGCCTTTTGAACCGCAAGTCGATCGAGGATCACGTGCACCGGATGACCAGTGACGGTGCCGCCGAGCGCCCGTTCGCGCTGATGCATGTCGACATGGACGACTTCAAATCGATCAACGACACCTACGGCCATGCGGTGGGCGATGCCTTCCTGATCGAGATCGCCAAGCGGATCAGCAAGGGGCTTCGCGAAAAGGATGCGGTGGCACGCTTTGGCGGCGACGAGTTCGTCGTCGTGCTGGACGGCGTCAGGACCCATCAGAACGCCCGCGCCGTCGCCGAGCATGTCGCAACGCTGATCGGCAAGCCGGTGCATTTCGGCGACATCACGATCGATCCGAAGGCCAGTATCGGCACCGCGCTGTGCCCGGAGGACGCGGACGGCTTCGACGAACTGATGTTCGCCGCCGATCTGGCCATGTATCACGCCAAGAGCGGCGGGCGCGGCCGGTTCAGTGCCTTCGACCCCCAGATGCGCGCCGACTATGAAAGCCGCCTGAAGGCCGGCTCCGCACCGGTCGGCGACGTGCCGCTCAAGCGCACGGCCTGATCGCCCTTCGCCGCAGCAGCCTGTTCATAAGGCGGACATGAGCGTGTGCGCCGGTTCTCCGGCGACCGCGCCTTGCCTATATTGCGGCGATGAGCATTCGCCGCCTCGATGAAACCATCGTCAACCGGATCGCCGCCGGCGAGGTCGTCGAACGACCCGCCTCGGTGATCAAGGAGCTGGTCGAAAACGCCATCGATGCCGGCGCGTCCCGGATCGAGATCGCGACCGCCGGCGGCGGCAAGACGCTGATGCGCGTCATCGATGACGGCCACGGCATGGCACCGGCGGAACTGGCGCTGGCGGTGTCGCGCCACTGCACGTCCAAGCTCGACGACGGGCTCGACGCGATCGCCACGCTCGGATTTCGGGGCGAGGCGCTGCCCTCGATCGGGTCGGTCGCGCGGATGCGCATCCGTGCGAGGCGGCACGGTTCCGACACCGGCGCGGAAATCGCCGTCGATGGCGGGCATGTCGATGGCCCGCGCCCCGCCCCGGCCAATCGCGGCACGCTTGTCGAGGTGCGCGACCTGTTCTTTGCAACACCGGCGCGGTTGAAGTTCCTCAAAGGCGAGCGCGCGGAGAACTCGGCCGTGTCCGATGTCGTCAAGCGCATCGCCATGGCGTTTCCGGCGATCCATTTCACGCTGAGTGGACCCGACCGGTCGATGCTGGACTATTCGGCCGCCGGGCAGCCCGAAGACGGTCTGCTCAGGCGGATCGGCCAGGTTCTCGGTCGCGATTTCATCGACAATGCCGTGCCGGTCGAAGCCGAAAAGGAGGGCATCCGGCTGCGCGGCCTGGTCGGGCTGCCTTCATTCCATCGGGCATCGGCAAACCAGCAGTTCGCCTATGTCAATGGCCGGCCGGTGCGCGACAAGCAGATATTGGGTGCGCTGCGCGGCGCCTATTCGGACATGCTCGAACGCGGCCGGCATGCGGCGGCGGTGCTGTTCATCGAAATCGATCCGGCCGATGTGGACGTCAACGTCCATCCGGCCAAGGCCGATGTGCGTTTCCGCGATCCGGGCCTGGTGCGGGCGCTGATCGTCGGCGGGGTGCGGCGCGCGCTGCACGAGGCCGGCATCCGCGCCTCGACGCGCGACGCCGACCGGCTGGCTGCGGCCTTTCTGGCACCGTCCGAACCGGTGCGGAACGGCTCGCCGTCAGCGGGTGGAACATCGGCGACGCATGGCTGGCAGGCACCGCTTTCGGCGATGGCCAACGAGACCGGATTTTCGGAAGCTACGCAAGCCCGGTTCGAGACCGCACCCGGCGCCCCGCCCGCTTCGGCCGACACCGCCGCCGGGACGGATATGGATCACCCGCTCGGTGCGGCGCGGGCGCAACTGCACGACACCTACATCCTGGCGCAGACCGGCGACAGCGTGGTCCTGGTCGACCAGCATGCGGCCCATGAGAGGCTGGTCTTCGAAGGGTTGAAGACGGCGATGCACAGCCGCCCCCTGCCCGCGCAGATGCTTCTGGTGCCCGAGATCGTCGATCTCGACCCGGAGCGGGCGGCCGAACTCTGCGCAATGGCCGAGACGCTTGCCCGCTTCGGCCTTGAGATCGAACCGTTCGGTCCCGGCGCGGTCGCGGTACGCGCAACGCCGGCCATGCTCGGCGAGACCGATGTCGCCGGCCTGATCGCCGACCTGTCGGACACACTGCACGCCGACGCGGCGAACGGCGGTGACGACGCGGCCGACCGCCTGCGCGACCGGCTGGAAGCGGTCGCCTCGACCATGGCCTGTCACGGATCGGTCCGCGCGGGCCGCCGCATGCGGCCGGCGGAGATGGACGCGCTGCTCCGGCAGATGGAACGGACGCCGGGCTCCGGCACATGCAACCACGGCCGGCCGACCTTCATCGAACTCAAACTGTCGGATATCGAGCGGCTGTTCGGACGGCGCTGAATACGGCACCGGCCGGCGCGGCGCCATGACGCCGACGACCGGTTTTCCTTGACGCAAGCGCCGATTTGTGGCCTTTCGCCCGGGTCGGAGAGCGCAATGAACATCCACGACATTCCAAGTTCCAACGAGGCGAAGGTCCGCTATCTGGACGCCGATTTCCGGGTCATCACACCGGGCACCTTCGTGCGCTGCGCGATCACCGGCACGCCGATCCCGATCGATGAGCTGAAATACTGGAGCGTGGCGCGCCAGGAAGCCTATGTCGACGTCAAGGCATCGCTTCAGGCCGAACGGGAAGCCGGCGCGCTGCCGACGCAATCGCGCTAACGTTCAAGTCTCCGCTGCTGGTAGCGCCGCTCTGTGGCGGTGATGATCGCGTCCATGTCGGCGGCGGTCTCAAATGTCAGGGCGACGGGCAGCACATGGGTGCGTGCGCGCAGTTCAGCCAACGGCCCTTCCCGATGCGACAGGCGCACCGCGTCCTTTTCGGTCGTCACCAGTTCCAGCCCCTCGGCATCGGCCTTGCCGATCAGCGCGCGCGCATCGGCGTCGGTGAACATGTGATGATCGCCGAAGGAGCGTGTGGCCGCCAGCATGCAGCCATAATGGTGCAGCGTCTCGTAGAACTTGCCCGGATCGCCGATGCCGCAATAGGCCAGCACCTGGCGGCCCGAGATCGCCCGCACATTGGCCGGCCGCAGATGGGCCTGCATGACCGGCTTTCCGGCGCGGGCGGCGGCACGGATGACCCGGTCGCCGCGATCGCCGTCGCCGATGCGCAAAACGGCATCCGCCAGCCGCATCTGGTCGCGCAGCGGCGCGCGCAGGGGACCTGCGGGAATGACGCGGCCATTGCCGATGCCGCGCCGCGCATCGAGCGTGATCAGCGCATAGTCCATGTGCAGCGACCGGCTCTGGAACCCGTCATCCATGATGATGAAGTCCGCGCCGTCATCGATCAGCGCCTGGGCGCTGTGGGCCCGGTTGGCGCCGATCACCGTGGGCGCGGCGCGCGCCAGAAGCAGCGCCTCATCGCCGACCGAACGCGCCGTGTCGAGCTCCGGATCGACGCGATGCGGCCGCACATGCCCGCCGCCATAGCCGCGCGAGACGATGCCCGGCCGGTAGCGGTGTTTTTCGGCGGCCTTGGCGATGGTGATGGCGGTCGGTGTCTTGCCGGTGCCGCCGACCGTCAGATTGCCGATGCACAGGACCGGCGCATTGACCCGTGCGGCGACATCGCGATCCATCCGGCGCCGCGCGACCGCGCCATAGACGAGAGCCGCCGGCGCCAGCAGCCGGGCGTTGAAACCGGGCTTTTCGTACCAGAAGGGCGGCGCCTCGTTACCAGCCAAACCGGGCCCCGCCATTGGCCACAGGCATACGATCGGCGTCGCCTTCCTCACCGGTCCGACCGGACGGCGACAGGCTGGCCTTGACGACCAGCGGCTGAATGTAGGGGTTCAGCGTCTGCCAGGTGCGTTCCAGCGCACCCTCCATGTCGGCGACCACGCCCTGGCCGGCGGCGGCCATGGCATCGCACATCGCCTCGTTCGCCAAAAGGAAATTGACCGCCTTGGCCAGCATCAATTCGTCATCGACCACACGCGCGGCACGGGCTTCCTGGAAGCGCCCGTAGACCTCCTCGAAGTTGGAAAGGTTGGGGCCGGCGAGCACCGCGCATCCCAGCATGGCGGGTTCGAGCGGGTTCTGCCCCCCCTCGGCAGTCAGCGAGCGGCCGACGAAGGCGATCTTGCCCATGCGCAGGTAGAGCCCCATCTCGCCGATCGTGTCGCCCAGAAAGATGTCGGCCGCATCGGTGGGAAACTTGTCGTGTGTCCGCCGGACGACGGTCAGGCCCATCTCGCCGATTGCCGCCGCCAGTTCGTCGGCGCGCGTCGGATGGCGCGGCACGATGACGGTCAGAAGCCCGGGCCAGCGCTTTTTGAGCATGACATGCACGCGGGCGGCGGCCAGTTCCTCGCCGTCGTGGGTGGAAACGGCAAGCCAGACCGGCCGGTTCTGGATACGGGCGCGCATCTGCGCGAAAACGCCGGGATCGACGGGCGGCACCGGAACATCTGCCTTCAGATTGCCCGAGACGGTGACCGGCCGGGCGCCCAGCGCACGGAACCGCTCGCCATCCCGCTCGGTCTGGGCGGCAACGTGCGAGAGGTTCTCGAACAGGGATTCGGCGAGCGCGAGCCGGCTCTTCCAGCGCCTGAACGAGCGGTCGGACATGCGGCCATTGATCAACACCTGCGGAATGCGCCGCGCACCCAGTTCGAGGATGGTCATCGGCCAGATCTCGGATTCGGCGAAGACCGCCAGATCGGGGCGCCAATAGTTGAGAAAGCGGCTGACGGCGGGCTTGAGGTCGAGCGGCACATATTGATGGATGACCTCGTCGCCGAACCGTTCGCGGGCCAGCGCCGCCGAGGTGACGGTTCCGGTCGTCAGCACCACCGGAACGCCGCGCTCGCGAAGCCGCCCGATCAGGCCGGAAACCGCGCCCGTTTCGCCGACGGAGACCGCATGCACCCAGACCAGCGGCCCGTCGGGACGCTTTTCCGACGGCCGGCCGTAGCGCTCGCCGCGCCGGTCGTGCTGCTCCTTGCCGCGCGTGGCGCGCATGCCGACATAGACGCCCATGAACGGATAGGCGGCCATGCCGGCCCAGCGATAGGTCTGAAGCGCCAGTCGCGCCCAGCGTTCGCTCATCGTCTCATACCCGCGTCCGCGCCCTTGTGCCCTTGTTCCTCATGCGCCCCTGTCGTCCCGATACGTCAGGCCGCCGGACAATGCGGCGACCGAGCCTGATGGCCGACCATGGCGACATTCGGACCGGCGCACCGAACTCCTGCCGCCGCATCCGCTCCGCTATTGCTTGTCCGGCTCCAGCAGCCGGTGCAGATGCACGACGAAATAGCGCATATGCGCATTGTCGACGGTCATCTGCGCCTTGGCCTTCCACGCGACGACCGCGCTGGCATAGTCGGGAAAAATGCCGACCACGTCCAGCGCTTCCAGATCGCGGAAGCGGATGCCGTCGGGCGATTCCAGTTCGCCGCCGAACACAAGGTGCAAAAGCTGTTTGTCCTGAGTGCTTTCGGACATGGGGTGTCTGCCTTTCGCTGTGCGAACCGGGCCGGAAACTGGCGCCTGATTATCCGAAGCCGAGATCGCCGACAACTCCCAACATCGCCGCCTTCAGGTCGGGATGAGAGGCGACCAGCGTGCCCTTGAGCGGATCGGCGCCATTGAGCGTCACATCGGCGCCCTTGCCGTCGGTGAAGACCCCGCCCGCCTCGGTCAGGATGAGCGCGGCGGCGGCGATATCCCAGTCGGAGGCGAACGGCTTGACGAAACTTCCGTCCATCGCGCCGCTTGCGACCATCGCCAGCCGGTATGCCAGCGAGGGAACGTGGCTGTGCCGGCGCGCACGGGCCGCGCCCGAAGCGTTCAGCCGGTCGACAAGGGCGCGAGGCCCGCCGATCAGCAATTCCGCGCCCGGACGGGCGACGCGGATCGACCGGCCGTTCCGGTGTGCGCCGCCGCCGGCGGTGGCGCTGATCGTCTCGCCGAGGGCGGGGCATTCGAGCACACCGGCAACGGACTTGCCCGCCTCCACAAGGCCGACCGAGATGCACCAGACGGCGTGGCCGGCAATGAAGGCCCGGGTGCCGTCGATCGGATCGGCGATGAAAGTGCGCGGCGCGGCCATCCGGCCCGGCACGTCGCTGTCGGCCGTTTCCTCGGACAACCAGCCATAGCCCGGCCGGGCCGCCAGAAGAGTCTCGCGCAGATAGCGGTCGACCGCATAGTCGGCCTTGGTCACCGGAGACTCGCCGTCCTTAAGCCGAACGTCGAGATCGCTGCCGCCGAAATACTGCATCGCCATGGCCCCGGCCTTGCGGGCCGTCCCGGCGATGAGCGCGAGTTCGTCGGCCAGGGCGGGAAGCGGTTCGGATGCGTTTGCGGGGGCTGCCACGGCCGGTCAGGTCCCGGCCAGTGTCATGGAGGGAACAGCCAAAGTCGGCGCGGCGGTCGAAAAGGCGCGGTCGAGATCGTTCGCCGGCACCATGGTCAGGAACATGTCGGCGAGATTGCCGGCGATCGTCACCTCGGAGACGGCGAAGGTCGGCTCGCCGTTCTCGATCCAGAAGCCGGACGCGCCGCGGCTGTATTCGCCGGTGATCAGATTGACGCCCTGGCCGAACACCTCGGTGACGTAAAAGCCCGTGCCGGCATCACGGATCATCTGATCGGGCGAAACGGTACCCGGCTCGATGGAGAGGTTGGTCGAGCCCGCATTGACGGTGGTGCCGCCGCGCACGCCGCGGCCGTTTGTCTCAAGCCCGAGTTCGCGGCCGATGGCGGTCGACAGGAACCAGTGCTTGAGCACGCCGTTTTCGACCATGGTCAGCGGGCTGGCGGCAACGCCCTCACCGTCGAACAGGCGCGAACCGGCGCCGCGCGGCCGGTGCGGGTCGTCGACCACCGTGATGGCGGGATTGGCGATCGCTTCGCCCATCTTGTCGCGCAAAAACGTCGATTTGCGGGCCACCGACGCGCCGTTGATGGCGCCCGACAGGTGTCCGAGGATCGACCGCGCGACGCGCGGGTCGAAGATCGCGGTGACTTTGCCGGTCGGCATCTTGCGCGGATTGAGCCGCCGGACGGCGCGCTCGCCGGCCTTGCGGCCGATTTCCGCAGCCGGATCGAGATCGGAAAAGTGCGTGCGGCTCGAGAACTCGTAATCGCGCTCCATCGCCGTGCCTTCGCCGGCGATCACGGACACCGACCGGCCGAACCGCGAGCCGCGATAGGCGCCCGAAAACCCGTCGGACGTAACCAGGACGAAGCCGGCCTCGCCCGCCGAGGCAGAACCGCCGGACGAATTGGTCACGCCCTTGACCGCAAGCGCCGCCGCTTCGGTCTCCAGCGCATCGTCGGTCAGGCGCTCGGGCGATATTTCGGTTGCGTCGAACAGGTCGAGGTCGGGCATCTGCCGCGCCAGACGATCCGGATCGGCCAGACCGTTATAGGGGTCGTCGGGCGACACTTTCGCCATCGCCACCGCGCGCTCGGCAAGCTGGTTGGCGTCGGCCGTCGCCGCCGCCGAGACGCTTGCCACCCGCCGGCCGACGAAGACACGCAATGAAAGGTCGTCGCTCTCGGACGAATCGGTGCCCTCGACCTTGCCGTTGCGCACGGTCACGGCCCGCGACCGCGAACGCACCGAAACGGCGTCGGCCGCATCGGCACCGGCACGCTTGGCGGCGTCGACGAGCGCCGATGCGCGGTCGAGCAGTGTCTGGCTGTGATCATCCATCGGTCTGTTCCGGGATTGCGCACGGCGGCGGGCGTACCGCCCTCGACGTGCCGCAACGGCGTTGTTTTCATTTGTCGGCGCTTCATCTATTGCTGATGCGAACGTTCATCAAGGCCGGCTGCGGTCTTGACGCCCCCGATTGACGGAACAGGACATGGCCGGCGGCGCAACACCGGGTTTTTACAGCGAGGCGATCATCCTTCTGGGCGGTGCCGTCGTCGCCGCGCCGCTGTTCAAGCGGCTCGGTCTCGGCACGGTTCTGGGCTATCTGGCCGCCGGCGTCGTGATCGGTCCCCTGCTGGGGCTTTTCGCCGATGCCGAAGCGGTCTTCCAGGTCGCCGAATTCGGCGTCGTCCTGCTGCTGTTCGTCATAGGGCTAGAACTCAAACCATCGCGGCTGTGGTCGATGCGGCGGTCGATCTTCGGCCTGGGCGCCGCGCAGGTCGTGCTCACCGGCCTTGTTCTGTGTGCGCTCGCCATGGTGCTGACCCCGTTCAGCCTGTCGGCGAGCCTCGTCATCGGTTTCGGCCTCGCCCTGTCGTCGACCGCCTTCGCATTGCAGATCCTCGAAGAACGCGGAGAGATGAGCCGCCGCCACGGGCAGAAATCGTTCGCGATCCTGCTGTTCCAGGACCTTGCGATCGTTCCCTTGCTGGCCATCATTCCGCTTTTGGCGCCCGGCGGCGCCGATGCGGGCAATATGAACGCGCTGAATTTCGCCCTCGCCATCGGTGCCGTAGCGGTGCTGATCGCCGCCGGGCGCTACCTGCTCAACCCGCTGTTCCGGATCATCGGCAACACCGGTGCGCGCGAAGCGATGATCGCCACAGCGCTGTTCGTCGTCCTCGCCTCGGCCATGCTGATGCAGGTGGCCGGCCTGTCGATGGCCATGGGCGCGTTCATCGCCGGCGTGATGCTCGCCGAGTCCTCCTACCGGCACGAGTTGGAAGCCGACATCGAGCCGTTCCGCGGCCTGCTGCTGGGCTTGTTCTTCATGGCGATCGGCATGAGCCTCGATCTGGGTGTGCTGCTGCGCGAATGGCTGGTCATCCTGATCGCGGTGCCGCTTGTGATGGCGATCAAGGCGGCGATCATCTACGGTCTGTGCCGGGCATTCGCCACTCCGCACGACGTCTCCGTGCGCACCGCGCTTGTGCTGCCGCAGGGCGGCGAGTTCGGGTTCGTGATGTTCTCGTCGGCCGTCGCCTTCGGCATTTTCGACGGCCAGACATCGTCCATCCTGATCGCCATCGTGACGCTGTCGATGGCGCTGACGCCGATCAGCGTCGCGCTGGGGCCGCTGCTCTATGACGACGACAAGCCCGAGCAGATGGACGAGGATTTCGCCGGCGCCGACCGCGGCGCCGACGTGCTGATGGTCGGTTTTTCGCGATTCGGGCAGGTCGCCTCGCAAATCCTTCTGTCGGGCGGCTCCGACGTTACCATCATCGATCATTCCGCCGACCGTGTGCGAGCCGCACAACGCTTCGGCTTTCGCATCTATTTCGGCGACGGCACCCGCAAGGACGTCCTGGAAGCGGCCGGCATCAAGCGGGCCAAGATCGTTGCCGTCTGCACGCAGAAAAAGGACGTCACCGACCAGATCGTCGCCCTGATCCAGCGCGAATATCCCGAGGCACGCCTGTTCGTGCGCGCCTATGACAGGGCGCACACGCTGGAGCTGCGCGCCGGCAATGTCGAATATGAGCTGCGCGAGACGTTCGAATCGGGCCTCGTCTTCGGCGCCCGCACGCTGCAGGCGCTGGGCGTTTCCGAAGATGCCGCCTCGGAAATCCGCGACGATGTGCGCAAGCGCGACGAGGAACGGCTGCGCATCCAGGCGGTCGAGGGCATCTATGCGGGCGGCCACATGCTGCACACCGAGCCGGTGACGCCCGAGCCCCTGACCAAGCCGACGCGCGAGGCCAAAGTCATCTACACCGACCAGAGCGACACGCCCGACCGCGAGGAGACCACCGAACCATCATGACCGCGCCCCTGACACCTTTCCACCTGGCCTTTCCGGTCACCGACCTTGAAAAGACACGCGCCTTCTATCGCGATGTGCTCGGCTGCACCGAGGGCCGCTCGTCGGATCACTGGATCGACTTTTCACTGTTCGGCCACCAGATCGTCGCGCATCAGCGCGATGCGCCCGCCGGCGAAAGCAAGACCCATGTCGACACGATCGACGTGCCGGTGCCGCATTTC
Organism: Oceaniradius stylonematis; assembly: GCF_965223445.1. Lineage (NCBI taxonomy): Bacteria > Pseudomonadati > Pseudomonadota > Alphaproteobacteria > Hyphomicrobiales > Ahrensiaceae > Oceaniradius > Oceaniradius stylonematis. Next base: position 2,421,870 of record NZ_OZ244994.1, on the reverse strand, counting down.
GGCGTCGTGCTGCCGATCGACGACTGGCGCGCATTGGCCGGCCGGCTGGAGGCGCGCGGCGATATCGACTGGATCGAGAAGCCGCTGACGCGCTTTGCCGGCCAGCCGGGCGAGCAGGCCACCCTGTTCATCCGTGACCCGTCGGGCAATGCGCTCGAATTCAAGGGCTTTGCCTCGATGGAGTCCCTGTTCGCGACATGAGCGAGGCGCGGGCCGGCGAGGCGAAGTTCCTGACCGGTCCGACCATGGGTCATGTTGTGACGATGACCGCCACCGGCTCGATCGGGCTGGTGGCGATCTTCATCGTCGATGCGCTCAACCTGTTCTACATTTCGCTTCTGGGACAGGAGGAACTGGCCGCCGCCATCGGCTATGCCGGCACGCTGATGTTCTTTGCAATCTCGGTGGCGATCGGCATGACGATCGGAGCCAGCGCGCTTGTCGCGCGGGCGCTCGGCGCCGGCGACCGCGAGCGCGCGGCGCGCAATGGCGGCGCGGCGCTGTTGTTCATCGGCCTTTCGATGACCGCGATCGCCGCGCTGATCTGGCCCAATCTCCATTTTCTGACCGGGCTTCTGGGCGCGCGCGGCGAAACCCAGGCGATTGCCGTCGGCTTCCTGCAAATCGTCGTTCCGTCGACGCCGGCGGTGGCCATCGGCATGGGCGCGGCTGGCATATTGCGCGCCGTCGGCGACGCAAGGCGGGCCATGTATGTGACGCTGATCGGCGGCGCGATCTCGGCGGCGCTCGACCCGGTGTTCATCTTCGGGCTCGATCTGGGCGTGACCGGCGCCGCGATCGCCACCGTGATCTCCCGCTGCGCCATTCTGGCGATCGGACTTCACGGCGCGATCGTGGTGCATAATCTGGTCCGCCTGCCGGACCCGGCGACCCTGACGGGCATCGCCCGGCCGTTCCTTCTGATCGCCGGCCCGGCGGTGATGACACAGCTCGCAACGCCGGTCGGCAACGCCTACGTGACCGCGCAGATCGCGCAATTCGGCGACGATGCGGTGGCCGGATGGGCGGTCATCGGTCGGCTGATCCCGGTGGCGTTCGGCGCGGTCTTCGCGCTTTCGGGCGCGGTCGGGCCGATCCTGGCGCAGAACCTCGGCGCCCGGAAATATGACCGGCTGCGCTCGGCGATGCGCGACGCGCTAATCTTCACCATCATCTATGTCCTGTCCGTCTGCGCCGCGCTGGCGATCTTCGCCGAGCCTATTGCGGATCTCTTCGGCGCGACCGGACAGGCGCGCGAACTGATCGTCTTCTTCTGCCTGTTTGCGGCGATCAGCTTTCTGTTCAATGGCGGGCTGTTTGTCGCCAATGCCGCCTTCAACAATCTGGGCTACGCGCTCTATTCGACCATGTTCAACTGGGGCCGCTCGACGCTCGGCGTGATCCCGTTCGTCTGGGCCGGCGCAAAGCTCTACGGCGCGACCGGCGCGATCGCCGGCTGGGCGCTGGGCGCGGTGGTCTTCGGCATCGCCTCGGTGATCGTCTGTTTCAGGGTGATCGCCACGATCGAGCATCGCGACGATGCCGAACCGCCGACGGGGCCAGTGCCGCCGACCGCACAGTCGCCGTTCACCAGCGCCAAGGGCGCGACATTGGGGTAGAGCGACGCGCTATCCGTGCCGGACGCCGGCGGGGTCCATCTCCCAGGCGGCGATCGCCGCTTCCAGCTTCTGGCGGAACTCGTCGCGCACGGTCGCCGTCGCATCGAGGATCTGCTGCGCCTTGAGAAAGTCCAGAACGCGGAAGCGCGAGACAGGCGGACGGATGAAGACATCGGGCGGGCCGACCATCAGCTTGAGCTGAAGGATCGACTGCATCATCAGCTGCGAGACGCCGTAAAGACTGTCGATGGTCGTCGGCGGCTTGGACGGGTCCCCCTGCGGGGCGCCGACCACATCGATGCCGATCACGATGTCCGCCTTGCCCATCAGATGGTCGTAGGGCACCGGATTGAACAGGCCGCCATCGACATAGATGCGCCCGTCGCGGCGAACCGGCTTGAAGATGGCAGGGATCGCCGCGGACGCTGCGATCGCCGAATAGAGATCGCCGCTCTCGAAAAAGGTCTGGCGATGGCCGTAATAGTCGGTGGCGACGATCGACAGAGGGATCTCCAGCGCATCGAAATCCTCGGCGATCTCGGGCGGCAGGAACGTCCTGACGATCCGCTCGACATTGAACTGACCGAACCGGAAGCCGCCATCGACGAGTTCGCTGAGCCGCGCCGGCCGCGTCTGCCAGAACTTGCCCATCACTTCGGTGCGGTTGCCGGCCAGCTTGAGCGTGTAGTCGCGAATGTCGCGGCCGGACATGCCCGAGGCCATGCCCGCGCCCATGATCGCACCGATCGAGGCGCCGCTGATCGCCACCGGACGGATGCCCATCTCCTCGAGCACCTCGATGATGTGGATATGCGCATAACCGCGTGCGCCGCCGCCGCCGAAGGCGATCGCGACGGTCGGGCCGCTTTGCGCCGACGGCACCTGCCCGGGTCGCACCTCGTCGATGGTCGCGCTCATGATGGCTCTCCAGCCGCGATGAAGTTCAGGGCGGTGTCGCCCGTGCGCCGGCGGTCGAGCATCGTCAGGCCGTCCGGCAGCGCGATGGCGGCCGCCGCCGTCTCTTCTAGCACGATCAGCGCGCCGGGGGACAACCAACCGCCGTGCAACATCGCCGCAAGCGCCTTGTCGCCCAACCCCTTGCCATAGGGCGGGTCGGCGAAGACCAGATCGAACGGCGCCATAGTACCGATCGGTCCCAAGCGCGTCGCATCGCGCTTGAAAAGCTTCGCGGCGCCCTGAAGGCCGAGATCATGCATTGTCTTGCGGATCAGCCCGCGCCCCTCGACGGACGGTTCGACGAACAGGGCGAAGGCCGCGCCGCGTGACAGGGCCTCGAACCCCAGCGCGCCGGTACCGGCAAACAGATCGAGGACGCGGGCGCCTTCCAGCCTGTCGGCATGATTGTGCGCGATGATGTTGAACAGCGCCTCGCGCGCCCGATCGGTCGTCGGCCGGATCGCCATGGCGCCGGATTTCGGCGCGGCGATGGCGCGGCCGCGCAACCGTCCGCCGACGATCCGCACCGGTCAGCCCTTGTCCGGTTTGCCGGGCTTGCGCGGGCCGGCGGGTTTCGGGCCGCCCTTTGACGGTTTGCGCTTGCTCTCCGGCCGGGCGCCGGGCGCCATCCACACGTTCGACGAGCGGTTGGCACGGTGCTTCGGCTTGCCGCCTTCGTCCTTGTCCGTACCGGGCGCCTTGGTCGACCAGCGGTCCCGCACCCGTTCGCGGCGGTCGCCGGCCTTCTCGAAGCGCTTGCCGCCCGATGCGGCCCCACCCTTGTCCGGCTTGTTGGCGTCGCGCGTGCCCGACACCCAGTCGCCATCCTTGCGGACCGTCATCGTACGCGTCTCGCCCTCTCCATCGCCGGCCCTGACGGGGCGGTTGGGAAACGAGCGCAGCACGGGCGCATCGAAATCGGCGCCGGACTCCTCGATAAGCCGCGCGCCGAGCTGGTCGCGCAGCGTCTTGCCCTTGACCTCGAGCACCGCGCCTTCTTCGAGCGCGCCCAGCTGGAACGGACCGTATGAGATGCGGATCAACCGGTTCACCTCGAGCCCTAGCGCGCCGAGCACATTCTTGACCTCCCGGTTCTTGCCCTCGCGCAGGCCCATCTCGATCCAGACATTGGAGCCCTGCTCGCGCTCCAGCGTCGCCTCGATCGCGCCATAGAAGACGCCATCGACGGCCATGCCCTCCTTGAGATCGTCGAGCCGTTTCTGGGTGATCCGGCCATGGGCGCGCACGCGGTAGCGGCGCAGCCAACCGGTCTGGGGCAGTTCGAGCGTACGGGCCAGGCCGCCATCATTGGTCAGAAGCAGCAGCCCCTCGGTGTTGATGTCGAGGCGGCCAATGCTGACCACGCGCGGCAGATCGCCGGGAAGGCGCTCGAACACGGTCGGACGGCCCTCGGGATCGCGGTTGGACGTCACGAGGCCGGCCGGCTTATGATAGAGCCACAGCCGCGTCCGCTCGACCTGGGGGATCGGCTTGCCGTCGATCTCGATCCTGTCCTCGGCGGTGACATTGACGGCAGGACTTGTCAGCACCTTTCCGTTGACCGAAATGCGGCCGTCGGCGATCAGCCCTTCGGCCTGGCGGCGGGAGGCCACACCGGCGCGCGCCAGACGCTTGGCGATCCGCTCTTCGGGGCGCGCCGTCTCCGGAATTTCGGCGGGCGCGGGATCGGGCCTCGGCTCGACACGCGGCGGGCGGTCCCGTTCCTTGCGCGGACCGCCGGGTTTGCCGCCCGCAGGCACGGTGCTGCGCGGCGCGGATTTGTAGCCGCGGCTGTCGCGGGACGGCGCATCGCCGCCGGCGTCGTTTCGCGGGCGCTTGGGGCCGCCGCCGGGCCGGTCCTTGAAGCCGCGGCTCTTCATGGGCTTGCCGCCCGCCGGGCGTTTGCCGCCGGATCTCTTGTCGTCAGCACTCATTTGGTGTTTTTGCCTTGTGTCGGCGCGTGATTACCAGCTTGGCGCGCCACGCGCGAGAGAAAGTTGCCGCCTGTGCCCGCCAGACCGTCACCACACATGCAGGCCGCCCTGGACGAGGCGCGCGCCGCCGCGGAGCGCGGTGAGGTGCCGGTCGGCGCGGTGATCGTCAAGGACGGCGAGATCATCGCCCGCGCCGGCAACCGGCCACGCGAGACGAACGACCCGAGCGCCCATGCCGAGATGCTGGCGATCCGCGGGGCCTGTTCGGCGCTCGGGCAGGAGCGGCTGACCGGCTGCGACCTCTATGTCACGCTGGAGCCGTGCACGATGTGCGCGGCGGCGATCTCTTTTGCGCGCATCCGGCGGCTTTATTTCGGCGCGACCGATCCCAAGGGCGGCGCGGTGATCTCCGGCGTGCGCTTCTTCGAACAAGCCACCTGCCATCACGCCCCGGAGACCTATCCGGGGATCGGCGAACGCGAGGCTGCCGAACTGCTCAAGCGGTTCTTCGCCGAACGGCGCGCCTAGCGGACCGTTCTAGAACGGCAGGAAACGGCGCCAGCCGGTCTTTTCACCCTGGGCACGCTTGGCCGCGCGCTCCTTTTCCGATTCCGTCGGTCCAAGATCGCCATAGGCGGCGGTTTCGGCGGGCTGGCGGTATTCAACCGGCGGATCGGTCAGATAGACCCGTCGCACGGCGCTCGCCTGCACGCGATCCGGCCCTTCGGAAGCGCCAATCGCCTCGGCGTCGCGCCGGTTGGCGATGAAATTGGGATCGCGCAGCCCCTCATCGGCTTCGCGGCGCACCCGCGCGCGCTGCTCTTCGGGGCTTTCGGGCCACTGACCGGAGGCGGTGGCAATGCTCTCCTGCGGTGGCGGCAGATTGTTCGGATCGGCCGGACGGACGATGTCCGGGCGCGGCGTATAGTTGATCCGCGGGGGCGGCGTGCGATCGCCCAACGAGATCGCATTGTTCAGATCGTCGAACAGCTGGTCGGTCGCGGTGACACCGGTGCCGTAGGTCGGGCCAAAACAGCCGGCCAAGGCTAGGCCGCCGGCGCAAACGAGCGCCATCGACCCGGTCGAACGAAGAACTTTGTTTGACATCACTGACCCTATCGGTTTGGCGCCGCCTGATCGGGCGGACACCGGCCGAACCCTCGCCCCGAGCGCGCCATGCACGCCAAATCCGGCGATTTCGTGAAGCGCGTCTATCACATCGGCACGGACCTGGTAAATCGCCACGGTTAACGATGGTTAACCATGGCGATCGTACCGTCAAAGCCGCCCGAGATCGCGCAATTCGTGCAGGGCACGGGCATCGCGGGCGGACACGTCCGGAAACTCCGGATCAGAACCGACATCGCGCGTCACCCGCCAGGAGCGGGCGCATTTGGTGCCTTCCGCCATGGCCGGGACCACCGCGACGCCGGTAACCTCATCGAGGGTAAAGGCATCCGCCGGCGGCGCATCGCTGCTGACGACGATGTCCGAGGTGATGGCGATTTCGGCCATGTCGAGCCCGTCGATCGCGTCCATCAGCCCTTTGTCGGTGACATGGACGACGGGCGCGGCCTCCAGCGACGAACCGATCCGCTTGTCGCGGCGCTCGATCTCCAGAGCGCCGGTGATCACACGGCGCACCTTGCGGATTTTGGCCCATTTTTCGGCGAGGGCATCGTCACGCCACTGGTCCGGGCATTTGCGGAACTGTTCCAGATGCACCGATTCGGCGTCCGGATAGCGGCTCAGCCAGGCTTCCTCCATGGTGAAGGGCAGCATCGGTGCCAGCCAGGTGACCAGCCGGTTGAACAGATGATGGACGACCTGAAGCGCCGCCCGGCGGCGTTGCGACGAGGGCGGATCGCAATAGAGCGCATCCTTGCGCACGTCGAAATAAAAGGCCGACAGCTCCAGAACCATGAAATCGAGCAGCGCGCGGGTGATGCGCTTGAAGTCGAACGCGTCATAGCCCTTGTCGACCAGCTTATCGAGTTCCCACAACCGGTGCAGGACCAGCCGTTCGAGCTCGGGCATGTCCTCATATTCGACGCTCTCGCCCTCATCATGGGCGAGCGTGCCGAGCATCCAGCGCACCGTGTTGCGCATCTTGCGATAGGCATCGATGTTGGTCTGGATAACCGATTTGCCCAGGCGCTGGTCTTCCCAATAGTCGGTCGTCATCACCCAGAGGCGCAGAATGTCGGCGCCCGACTGGTTCATCACGTCCTGCGGGAAGACCTGGTTGCCGAGCGACTTCGACATCTTCCGACCGTCCTCGGCCATGGTGAAACCATGGGTGATGACGGTGTCGTAGGGTGCACGGCCGCGCGTGCCGCAGCTTTCCAGAAGCGAGGAATGGAACCAGCCGCGATGCTGGTCCGAGCCTTCCAGATAGACATCGGCGGGCCATTTCAGGTCGGGCCGGTCTTCCAGCGTGAAGGCATGGGTCGAGCCGGAATCGAACCAGACATCGAGAATGTCCATCACCTGATGCCATTTGGACGGGTCGTGCTCATTGCCGAGAAACCGTTCCTTGGCACCGTCGGCGAACCAGGCGTCGGCGCCCTCTTGTTCGAAGGCTTCGAGAATGCGCTTGTTGACGCCCTCGTCCTGCAGAACGTTGCCGTCATCGTCGGCGAAGAGGCAGATCGGCACGCCCCATGCCCTTTGCCTGGAGAGCACCCAATCGGGCCGGTCGGCGATCATGCCGCGAAGCCGCGTCTGGCCCGAGGCCGGCACGAAGCGCGTCTCGTCGATCGCTTTCAGGGCGCGGTCACGCAGCGTGGTGCCGTCGCCAAGGTCCATGTCCATATGGACGAACCATTGCGGCGTGTTGCGGAAGATGACCGGCTTTTTCGAGCGCCAGGAGTGCGGATAGGTGTGCTTGAGCCGGCCGCGCGCAAACAGCATGTCCTTGGCGATCAGTGCTTCGATCACCGCCTTGTTGGCGTCGCCCTTCTTGCCCTTGTCGTCGATGACGCGGGCCGGGCCGCCCTCGCGGTCGGGGCCGAAGCCGGGCGCATCCTCGGTGAAATAGCCGGCATCGTCGACGGTGAAAGGGATGGCGGCGGAGATGCCGCGCGCTTCCAGAGCGCGGGCATTGTCCATCCAGGCGTCGAAATCCTCGCGGCCATGGCCGGGCGCGGTGTGCACGAAACCCGTGCCGGCATCGTCTGTGACATGCTCGCCAGCGATCAGAGGCACCTCGAACTCATAGCCGCCGGCAAAGCCCTTCAGAGGATGCGCGCAGGTGATGGCGGCCAATTCGTCGGCAGTCACATCGCGCAGGCGTTTGTATTCGAGCTTGGCCTTGGCAAAGCTTTCCTCGGCGAGCGCATCGGCAAAGACCAGCTTCTCGCCGGGCCGGGGTCCGAAGGTGTTCTCGGCGGCGGAGACTTCGTAGAGGCCATAGTTGATCTTGGTGGAATAGCTGATCGCCCGGTTGCCGGGGATGGTCCATGGCGTCGTCGTCCAGATAACGATGAAGGCATCATAAAGATCGGACCGAAGATCATCCTTCCGTTTGAGGCTGTTCGCGTCATCAGGATCGGACAGCAAGAGATTCGATATGACGGGAAACTTCACCCAGACCGTGTCGGACTCGTAATCCTGATATTCGACCTCGGCCTCGGCCAGCGCGGTGCGCTCGACCACCGACCACATGACCGGTTTGGAGCCGCGATAAAGCTGACCGCTCCGGGCGAACTTCAGGAGTTCGCCGGCGATGCGTGCCTCGGCGTGGTAGTTCATCGTCGTATAGGGCTTGTCGAAATCACCCTCGATGCCCAGCCGCTTGAACTCGGCGGTCTGCACCTTGATCCAGTGGGCGGCGAAGTCGCGGCATTCCTTGCGGAACTCGTTGACCGGCACCTCGTCCTTGTCGCGGCCCTTGGCACGATACTGCTCCTCGATCTTCCATTCGATCGGCAGGCCGTGACAGTCCCAGCCGGGCACATAGTTGGAATCATAGCCGCGCATCTGGAACGAGCGGGTGATGACGTCCTTGAGGATCTTGTTGAGCGCGTGGCCGATATGGATGTTGCCGTTGGCATAGGGCGGGCCGTCATGCAGGACGAACTTCTCGCGGCCGGCGGCGTCTTCGCGCAGGCGCCTGTAGAGGCCCATCTCCTGCCAGCGGGCGACCAGTTCGGGCTCCTTCTTCGGCAGCCCGGCACGCATGGGGAAATTGGTCTGCGGCAGATAGAGCGTCTTTGAGTAATCGAGCGCCTCGACATTGTCGTTGGCGCTGCCTTTTTCGGTGGTCTGGGTCATCGTTTCATCGCGTCGTTTGGCGTCAAGCGCGGTGCGCGGCGCCGGTGAGGATCAGGTGAAGGCGGGCAGCCCCGCAAACGCATTCCCGGCCCCGCTACGCTGGGTCAGCGGCGGGCCGGGCCGGTAATTCGGAAAATGGCGCAAACGCGTGTCGACATGGCCGTGCTTCTATCAATGGTGCGGTGCGAATGGAAGGCGCAATTCAGAAGACGCTTCTGTCCAGCCTGTCGTAGATGATGCGCTTCATGGCGCCGGTCACCGGACCCGGCGCGAGGCGGCCGGCAAAGGCAAACAGCGTTGCGCCGGCGCCCGGCGTGATCATCGCCTTGCCGCGTTGCGCCGCCGCGAGAATTCGCTTTGCCGCTTCGTCGGGCGGCATGCGCTTTTTGGCGTCGGCACCCTGGGGCGCGTGGCGCGCGGCATGATCGGTGCGCAGGGGACCGGGACAGGCGACCGATACCGATACGCCGAAGGCCTTCTTGAACGGCGCGCGGACCGACTTGGCATAGACGGCCAGCGCATCCTTGGACGCGCCATAGCTGGCCGCGCCCGGATAGCCGGTGAAGTGGCTGAGCGAGGAGACGAAGACGAGCCGCCCGCCCGGCGCCAGCGCGCCCGCCGCCGCAAGGCCTGCACACAGCACCATCGGCGCTTCCGTGTTGACCGCGAGTAGCCGTGCATAAGCCTCGGGCGGGATCGCCTCGAACGGGCCGGTGGCCGAAATGCCGGCATTGAGGACGATCCAACCGAACGGCCCGCGCCCCGCGAGGTCGCCAACAAGCGTATCGACGGCGCCGGGATCGGCAAGGTCACAGCGCAGATGGTCGAACGGCGCATCGGCGCCTGGCGCATCCCGGTCGATGCCCGTAACGGCGAACCTGTCTGCGGCGAGCCGCTCGGCAAAGGCGCGGCCGAGACCGGCGCTCGCGCCGGTCACGAGTGCTTTGCGTGGTGCGCTCACAGCTTTCCGCTCCACGCGGCGCGGCCGGTCCAGTATCGCCCGAAGGACAGGGTGACGGGCGAACGGCGCGCGACGATGGCGCCTTCGAGCATCGCCGCCATGCTGCCGGCAGGAATGAAGATGGTGCGCAAACGGCCGGGATCGTGGCCGGCCTTGGCGTGCATCTCCGTGCGGGTCGGGCCGGGATGGACGATCTGCACGGCAACGCGCCCGGACCACTCGGCTCGGAGCGCGCGCGCCAGCCCGTGCAATCCCGCCTTGGAGGCCGCATAGGCGGGAAACAGCCCCTGCCCTGTGTGCGCGACCGAGCCGACCAGCGTCAGCGTGCCGCCGGCCTTTTCCAGCCACGGGAACAGTGCACGCGCCAGAAGCACTGACGCCGTGAGATTGACGGCGAGCGTCTCGCGGATTTGCGCGGCGGACTCGATGCCGCCCTCGACCGCAAACCCGGTACCGGCGTTCAGGACGAGATTGTCGAGTTTCACCCAGCCGGCTTTCAACATCGCTTCCGCGATCGCTTGCGTTGCGGCCTCGGGATCGGTCAGCGGCGCATGGACGTAGCGCACGCCTTCGGGCAGCACGGGCAGCGCATCGGTATCGGCGCGACGGCCGGCCACGAGAATGTCGTGGCGGTCCGCCAGCCGCCTGACCAGTTCGAGGCCGATGCCGCTTGTGCCGCCGGTGACGACGATCTTGCGGCGCGCCTCCGCCATCTCAACCGCCGCCGAAGGTGAGCGTGGCATCGAGCGGCGACAGCGGCTCCACCGTGGCCAAGGTTTGGCGCGCGGACGCTTCGTCACGCTTCATCTGCGCGACGAGGGTGTCGAGATCGTCGTACTTTTCCTCGCCGCGCTGGAAGGCGACGAGGCACACCGTGCAGGTCTCGCCGTAAAGATCGCCATGGAAATCGAACAGGAAAGTTTCGAGCAGCGGCGCGCCGTTCTCGGTGACCGTCGGGCGGCGCCCGAAGCTGGCGACGCCGTCATGGATGGTGCCATCGGCGCGGATGAACCGCACCGCATAGATGCCGTGGGCCAGCGGCGTCGTTTCCGGAAGCGCCATGTTGGCGGTCGGATAGCCGAGCGTCCGCCCCAATTGCTCGCCCTTGGCCACCTCGGCCCGCACCCGGTAGCGGTAGCCGAGCAGCCGGTTGGCGTCGTCCAACCGGCCGGTCTGCAACTCGTCGCGAATGCGGCTCGACGAAATGACGTGAATATCGGTGTCGCGTTCGGCATCGACCAGGATCACGTCGAAGCCGCGGTTCCTGCCGGCCTCCATCAGGAAGGCCGGTCCGCCCTGGCGCTTGGCGCCGAAATGAAAGTCGAAGCCGGTGACCACATGGCGCACGCCAAAACCGGAAACCAGAACATCGTCGATGAACTGGTCGGCGGTGAGCGCGGCGAAATCGAGCGTGAACGGCATTTCGACCACGGCATCGAAGCCGAGCGCCTCGAGGATTTCGGCCTTCATCGGCGCCGGCGTGATCCGCGCTGGCGCCCTGTCGGGCTTGAACACTGCGCGCGGATGCGGTTCGAAGGTCAGCACCGTCAGAGGCGTCGCATCGCGCTCAGCGGCCGCGCCCGCCGCTTCCAGCACCGCCTGGTGGCCGCGGTGTACGCCGTCGAAATTGCCGATGGCAACCGTTGCGCCGCGCAGACGGGCAGGCAGGCCGGCAAGGGACGAATGGCGCGCGATCATCGATTCGGCCTTTTTGGCGCGCGGGCGCCACGACATTTCAGGGCCGCCGGGCGCATGCGATTGACGGCCCCGACGGAGCCGCGAAAGTGCACACTTTGTGGACCGTTTCAAGCCTGCGCCGGGACCGCGAGACACGTTGCGGGGCGCCGTTCCGACAATTTGCTTCGCGCCGGTGGTTGCGGCACAGGCCCCACCGCGCAACGATGGTGTCGGGAGGAGTTGACCATGGCAACGCCGTTTCTTGCGCATCTCGAGGAAAGCCTTGCCGCAATGGAGGCCGACGGCCTCTTGAAGCGCGAGCGCGAGATCACCTCGCCGCAGGGCGGCCATATCGCCGTCGGCGACCGGGATGTCATCAATCTGTGCGCCAACAATTATCTCGGCCTTGCCGATCATCCGGCGCTGATCGATGCCGCCAAGACGGCGATGGACGATCACGGTTACGGCATGGCGAGCGTGCGCTTCATCTGCGGCACGCAGGATCTGCACCGGGCGCTGGAGCGGCGTCTCGCGGCGTTCCTCGGCAAGGACGATGCGATCCTGTTTGCCGCCTGTTTCGATGCCAATGGCGGGCTGTTCGAGCCGCTGCTCGGGCCTGAGGACGCGATCGTCTCGGACGCGCTCAACCATGCCTCGATCATCGATGGCATTCGCCTGTGCAAGGCGAGGCGCTACCGCTACGCCAATTCGGACATGGACGATCTGGAAGCGCAATTGAAAGCGGCACGGGCCGACGGCGCGCGCTTCGTCATGATCGCCACCGACGGCGTCTTTTCCATGGACGGCTATCTGGCCCGGCTGCCTGAAATCGTGGCGCTCGCCGAACGCCACGATGCGCTGGTGATGGTCGACGATTGCCACGCCACCGGTTTCATGGGGCCGCAGGGGCGCGGCACGCACGCCCATTTCAACGTCGCCAATAAGGTCGATATCCTGACCGGCACGCTCGGCAAGGCGTTGGGCGGGGCGATCGGCGGCTACATTGCCGGCCCGCAGGCGGTGATCGGCATGCTGCGCCAGCGCGCCCGGCCCTACCTGTTCTCCAACTCGCTGCCGCCGGCGGTCGTCGCGGCGGGCATCGCCGCCATCGATCTGGTCGAAAAGGCCGACGATTTGCGCACGCAACTGTTCGGCAACACCGCCCATTGGCGCGCCGGGCTGACCGATCTGGGATTTGAGCTTTTGCCCGGCGAACATCCGATCGTGCCGGTGATGCTCGGCGAAGCCCGTCTGGCGCAGGACATGGCGGCTGCCCTGTTCGAGCAAGGCGTCTATGTTTCGGGTTTCTTCTTCCCGGTCGTGCCCAAGGGCAAGGCGCGCATTCGCACGCAGATGAACGCGGCGCTGTCGCGCGACGATCTGGACAGCGCGCTCGGCGCGTTCGAGCGGGCCGGCAAGGCGACGGGCGTGCTGTCATGACGGAGCGGCCCAACATGATGAGGGCGCTGGTCAAGGCCCATGCGGGTCCCGGCCTTGAGATGCAGCGCCTGCCGGTGCCGGAGATCGGGCCGGACGATGTCCTGATCCGCATCAACAAGACCGGCATTTGCGGCACCGACATCCATATCTGGAACTGGGATGCGTGGGCAGAGAAGACGGTGCCCGTGCCGCTCGTCACCGGCCACGAGTTCGCGGGCGAAATCGTCGAGCTGGGCGCAAACGTGGACGATCTGGAAATCGGCCAGCGCGTGTCGGGCGAAGGCCATCTGGTCGGCAAGCACAGCCGGGCGAGCCGCGCCGGCCGGTTCCACCTCGATCCTGAAACCCGAGGCATCGGCGTCAACGAACAAGGCGCCTTCGCCGACTATCTGCGGCTGCCGGCCTTCAATGTCGTGCCTCTGCCCGATGCGGTGTCCGACGATATCGGGGCGATCCTCGATCCGCTCGGCAATGCTGTGCACACGGCGCTGTCCTTCGATCTGGTGGGCGAAGATGTGCTGATCACCGGCGCCGGGCCGATCGGCATCATGGCCGGCGCGGTGGCCCGGCATATCGGCGCGCGCCATGTGGTGATCACCGATATCAATGAGGACCGGCTGGCGCTCGCAGGCCGGGTCGCCGACGTGGTGCCGGTGAACGTGGCCGAGACCGATCTCCAATCGGTCGCCGATGGTCTGGGCATGAAGGAAGGCTTCGATGTCGGGCTCGAAATGAGCGGATCGCAAGCCGCGCTCGACCAGATGGTCGAAGCCCTTGTGATGGGCGGCCACATCGCCATGCTCGGCATTCCGCCGGGCAAGTCGCCGGTCGATTGGTCCCGCATCGTCTTCAAGGCGATTACCATCAAGGGCGTATACGGCCGGGAGATCTTCGAGACCTGGTACAAGATGATCGCCATGCTGGAGAACGGGCTCGACGTGTCGCAAGTCATCACGCACCGCTTTTCCGCCGAGGATTTCAAGGACGGGTTCGCAATCATGCGTTCGGGCCAAAGCGGCAAGGTGGTGCTCGACTGGGGGTGAGGTTGCACGCTGTGCTATCAATCATGCATGGCGGCGCGAATCAGGGAAACCGAGCTCTACGCTCCCATCAAGCGGCTGCTTGAAGGCCAGGGCTATGAGGTCAAGGGCGAAGTCGGCGCGGCCGATATCGTCGCCGTGCGCGGCGACGAAGACCCGGTCATTGTCGAACTGAAAACCGCGTTCTCGCTGTCGCTTTTCCATCAGGCGATCGAGCGGCAGGCGATGACCGACCATGTCTATGTCGCCGTGCCGCGCGGCGAAGGCCGGCCGTTCCTGAAGGCGCTCAAGCAGAACCGCAAACTGTGCCGGCGGCTGGGCCTTGGCCTGATCACCGTGCGGCTGGCCGATGGGCTGGCCGAGATTCACGAAGACCCTGCCCCCTACCGGCCCCGGCCCTCAAGGCCGAAGAAGGCGCGGCTTCTCAAAGAGTTTGCGCGACGGGTCGGCGACCCCAACGAGGGCGGCATGACGCGGCGTACGCTGATGACGGCCTACCGGCAGGATGCACTGCGCTGCGCCCGGTGCCTTGGCGAGAACGGGCCGACCAAGGCCGCCGAGGTGGCGCGGCTGACCGGCGTGCGGCGCGCCCGCCCGATCATGTATGACGACCATTATGGCTGGTTCGAACGCGCCGGTACCGGCGTCTATACGCTCAGTCCGAAAGGCTTGGCGGCGCTCGATGCGCACGCGCCGGACATCGCAATTCTCATCGAAACCGTCGACGCCGCCGCGTCAATGCCCGCCGCCCAGTGACCCGATCCTGACGCCATAGTTGACCGCGACGCCGTAATCGGGATCGTCGTCGGAATCGACCATGAGCTGGCCGGCGCGGTTCAAAAGCTGATGACAGTCGCGCGACAGGTGCCGCAATTGCAGCGTCTTGCCGGCGGCCTCATACCGCGCGGCAATCTGCTCGATCGCCTGCAGGGCCGACTGGTCGGCGACCCGGCTGTTCATGAAATCGGCGGTGACGAGTACCGGATCGTTTTCCGGATCGAACAGTTCGACAAAGCCGTCGGCGGAGCCGAAGAACAGCGGACCCTCGATCTGGTAGGTCTTGGCGCCTTCGGGCGTGACGTGGGTCGTCGCGCGGATGCGCGTGGCGTTGCTCCAGGCATAGGCAAGCGCCGAGACGATGACGCCGACGATCACCGCGATGGCCAGGTCGGTCAGGACGGTGACGATGGTGACCAGAAAGATGACGAACGCGTCGGTCGCCGGGATGCGGCGCAAAATGGTCAGGCTCTGCCAGGCAAACGTGCCGATGACGACCATGAACATGACGCCGACGAGCGCGGCCAGCGGGATCTGCTCGATCAGCGACGAGCCGACGAGGATGAAGGCAAGCAGGAACAGCGCCGCCGAAATGCCCGACAGACGCGTCCGTCCGCCCGATTTCACATTGATCATCGACTGGCCGATCATCGCGCAGCCGCCCATGCCGCCGAAAAAGCCGGTCACGGTGTTGGCCGTGCCCTGGGCGACGCATTCCTTGGATGCGCCGCCGCGCTGGCCGGTGATCTCGCCGACGAGGTTCAGCGTCAGAAGGCTCTCGATCAGTCCGATGGCGGCGAGGATCAGCGCATAGGGCAGGACGATCCGCAGCGTTTCGAGCGTCAGCGGCACGGCCGGCAGGTGAAACTGCGGCAGCCCGCCCTCGATCGAGGCGAGATCGCCGACGCGCGGCACATCGATGCCGAAGACGATGACCAGCGTGGCGACGACCGCGATGCCCGCGAGCGGCGCCGGCACCGCCTTTGTCAGTTTCGGCACGATCCAGATGAGCGCCATCGTCAGCGCGACGAGGCCCAGCATCAGGGCGAGCGGCCAGCCGGTCATCCAGACCTGGCCGCCGCCGGGCCCAGGCACCTTGAACTGGGTCAATTGCGCCATGAAGATGACGATCGCCAGCCCGTTGACGAAACCGAGCATGACCGGATGCGGCACCAGGCGAATGAACTTGCCGAGATGAAAAAGGCCGGCGAGGATTTGAATGATGCCCATGAGCACAACGGCGGCGAACAGATATTCGACGCCATGCTGGGCGACCAGCGACACCATCACCACGGCGAGCGCGCCCGTGGCGCCGGAGATCATGCCCGGCCGGCCGCCCATCACCGCGGTGATCAGGCCGACGATGAACGCCGCATAGAGCCCGACCAGCGGATGAACGCCAGCCACAAAGGCAAAGGCGACCGCTTCGGGAACGAGCGCGAGCGCCACGGTCAGGCCGGACAGAAGCTCGGTCTTGATGCGCGACGGCGTCAGCGCGGGCGGTGTGTGCGGGACAGTGTCGGCAAACGACATGCGCCCGGCCAGGGCTGCCAGGGTGGCTTTCATGAAACAAGCAATCCGGGGAAGGCGATCAGGGGATGTGCCCTCCTACAGCATCCTGTGTGCAATGCAACACAGGCTGGCGTCCGGCTGCCATGCAGATCTGCATGGCCAAGACGAGAAAGGCGGGGATCGCTCCCCGCCTTCAAAAGCTGATGCTGCAAGCCGGGTGGCTTACATCATGCCCATGCCGCCATTCGGGCCCGCTTGCCGGGCCCGAACGCTTTTCAGTCGCGGGCGGCCATTTCGGGCATAATTACATCATGCCCATGCCGCCCATGTCGGGCATGCCGCCGCCGGCCGGAGCCCCCGATTCCTTCTTGGGCGCATCGGCGATCATCGCCTCGGTGGTGATCAGCAGGCCCGCAACCGAACCGGCGTCTTCGAGCGCGGTGCGCACGACCTTGACCGGATCGACGATGCCCATGGCGACCATGTCGCCGAACTCGCCGGTCTGCGCGTTGTAGCCGAACTTGTCGTCATCGCTTTCGAGGATCTTGCCGGCGATGATCGAAGCTTCGGCGCCCGCATTGGTGGCAATCTGGCGAGCCGGTGCCTGCAGGGCGCGGCGGATGATGTTGATGCCCGCTTCCTGGTCGGCATTCTCGCCCTTGGCGCTGATCGTCTTGGAGGCGCGCAGCAGCGCGGTGCCGCCACCGGGCACGATGCCCTCTTCGACGGCGGCGCGGGTTGCGTTCAGCGCGTCGTCGACGCGGTCCTTGCGCTCCTTGACTTCCACTTCGGTCGAACCGCCGACGCGGATGACGGCAACGCCGCCAGCCAGCTTGGCCAGACGCTCCTGCAGCTTCTCGCGGTCATAGTCAGACGAGGTTTCCTCGATCTGCTGCTTGATCTGGGCGACACGGCCTTCGATGTCGGCCTTCTCGCCGGCACCGTCGACGATGGTCGTCTCTTCCTTGGAGATGTTGACCTTCTTGGCGGTGCCCAGCATGTCGAGCGAGACGTTTTCGAGCTTGATGCCGAGGTCCTCGGAGATCACCTGGCCGCCGGTCAGGATGGCGATGTCCTCGAGCATGGCCTTGCGGCGGTCACCGAAGCCCGGTGCCTTGACGGCGGCGATCTTGAGGCCGCCACGCAGCTTGTTGACGACGAGCGTGGCCAGCGCCTCGCCTTCGACGTCCTCGGCGATGATCAGCAGCGGACGCGACGACTGCACGACCGATTCGAGGATCGGCAGCATGGCCTGCAGGTTGGACAGCTTCTTCTCGTGGATCAGGATGTAGGGATCCTCGAGATCGGCGACCATCTTTTCAGGGTTGGTGACGAAGTAGGGCGACAGGTAGCCGCGGTCGAACTGCATGCCTTCGACGACTTCCAGTTCGGTCTCGGCGGTCTTGGCTTCCTCGACGGTGATGACGCCTTCATTGCCGACCTTCTGCATGGCCTCGGCGATCATCGTGCCGATTTCCTTTTCGCCATTGGCGGAAATCGTGCCGACCTGGGCGACTTCGTCGGAGGTGGCGATCTTGGTGGCGCTCGACAGCAGCTTTTCGACCACTTCGTTGACGGCCAGATCGATGCCGCGCTTGAGGTCCATCGGGTTCATGCCGGCGGCAACCGCCTTGTGGCCTTCCTGGACGATCGACTGGGCCAGAACGGTGGCGGTGGTGGTGCCGTCGCCGGCAATGTCGTTGGTCTTGGAGGCGACTTCGCGCACCATCTGGGCGCCCATGTTCTCGAACTTGTCTTCCAGTTCGATTTCCTTGGCAACGGTGACGCCGTCCTTGGTGATGCGCGGCGCGCCGAACGACTTGTCGAGCACGACGTTGCGGCCTTTCGGACCGAGGGTGACTTTCACGGCGTCGGCGAGAATGTTGACGCCATCGAGCATGCGCTCGCGGGCCGTGCGGCCGAATTTGACTTCCTTAGCGGACATGATCTTCTACTCCCGGGCAATGTGCCCAATGCAATTTGCGTTTGATGATCGACGGGACGCGGCTCAGCCCAGAACGCCCATAATGTCGCTTTCCTTCATGATCAGCAGGTCCTCGCCGTTCAGCTTGACCTCGGTGCCGGACCATTTGCCGAACAGGACACGATCGCCGGCCTTGACGTCCATGGCGATCAGATCGCCGTCATCGTCACGGCCGCCCGGACCGACGGCGACCACTTCGCCTTCCTGCGGCTTTTCCTTGGCGGTGTCGGGGATGATGATGCCGCCGGCCGTCTTCTCCTCGGACTCGACGCGGCGAACGACCACGCGGTCGTGCAGCGGACGAAAGTTCATCTCTGCCATTTTCGTTACCCTTGATTGCGTTGAATGACATCTTCTTGCAAAGACAGGAACGCGGATGCGTTCGCTAGCACTCACATCGAGAGAGTGCTAGCGCCGGTCAGATAAGGATGGGAAAATCCGGAGTCAAGGGCCACGGAACGAAAACGGGCGCCCGAAGGCGCCCGTTCCGAACGGATGGTTTTTGTGGACCCGACGATCAGTCCTCGGGCGGGGTGTAGTGGCTCAGCCGCAACTTGCCGATATCGTCGCCGATCTTGCGGAAGGCATCTTCGAGTTCCTGAGAGTCCGCCGCGGCGATCGCCGTTTCGGACGAGGTCGCGCAATGGTTCATGATTTGCGTCGCGGCCGAGCTCGGGTTGCCAAAATAAACGAAGTAGATCTTGACGCCAAGGTTCTTGATTGATGTGCAGAACTCCTTGGATGCGTCGTCAAAGACGCCGTTGGCCTGCCACTGGCTCGGGCTGTTCGGCAAGTTCTTGTCCAGCAGGTCATCTCTCGGATACTGGAGACTGGAGTAGCTGGTTGCATAGTGGCCAGGATTCCGCGGCCAGTTGTCACCGTCGGTCATGAAGACGAGGATCTTTTCCGCTTCGCCAAAGTCGGCTGCATTATCGAACGGTTCCCAGGGCGTCAGAGTGTGCATCGCCCAAGAAAGACCGGTCGTGAGATCCGTGTTGCCGTTGGCCTGCATGTCATCGATCGCGTCTTCGAGATCGTCACGATCGTCCGTCAGAGGAATCATCGGCGCCGTATTGCACTTGCCATTGGGACCCAGTCCCCAGGCATTGCTGGGCGCGCCGGCATATTTCGGCGTATTCATCACCCGCGAATGCTCGTTGTTGACCTTATTGCCGCCCACGTTCGAGTCGCCGCCGGTATCCGAAATATAGTTGTTTCGGCCACCCCATCCGTCACGCTCGTCCGGCGCCATGTGCGGAACGAAGAGCGAGTCCCCATCATCTAGCGTTGGGGCGTCAAATCCGAACCTGTAATCGCCATGGCGATGCTCGAAACAGCCGGCCCATTCCACGTTGGAGAAGCGATTGAAGACGTCGCGGCGTGTTATGATGTTGATGCCGGGAAGGGCGCGCAGGGCATCGAGGTCTACACCGTCGCCGTCGCCCTCAAGCGGCAGATAGTCAACCAGACGGCTCGGGTCATGGTGTTGCCACCGGTCCCCACTGTTTCCAGGGCCCATTTCAAAATACATGCCGCCGTCATTGTTGTAGGGCGCAAGATAGTTGAAATGACCGGTCGAGCGGCCTTCCCAGTCGATCCACCAGGCATCGTTGCCCGAGGAGTCGGTGCGATATGCTTCAGGCACCCGCACATTGGTGTGCCAGGGAACAAGCGAAAACCGCAGGTCCGCATTGTCGAAATCGTCCATCGCGTCCGATGCGGCGTCCATCAGGACAATGGTCGCATCCTTGGCCGCATCGATCATGCGCTTTCCGCCTGACCAGTTGCCCATCGAACCGGAATTGTCGATCGCGATTGCGACTTCGACATCACGCCGGCCGAACTGCGCCTGTTTGCGGCCGACGACGGTCAACTCGTCCTGACCGAACAGGTGCATCAGGTACGTGTCGATGCTGGTCTTGGCGACGATACGCACCAATCCGCTGGACGGATCGACCTGAAAGACGTCGTAGGAAAGGGTGCGGCCCTTGACCATCTCGGCCATCAGGCCCTTGCCTTCGGCGATCAGGTCTTCGGCCGGAATGTTCGGGTTCAGCGTGGTCCGCTTGGCCAGATGCAGCGCCACCGACTGGGCCGCCGTCTCGATCTGGGTTTCGGTGCGCACCGCGTTCGTATAGTCGACCGCAAGGCCGGTCATGCCGAACAGCGGAACGACGGCGAACGCCGCCATGATGTAGGCCGTGCCTTTTTCGTCGGCGGCAAAACGCTTGAACAGGTTTTTCATCTTCTTCGCCTCGTTCCTTGCGGCATCGGTGCGCGGCGATCCCGCCCGCACCATGCGCCACAGCTTTGGCGGGTAATCTAAGGCAAACACCTAAATACCCGTTTAACGAGCCGTTCGAACTTGAACGGTCGGCGAAAACGGAAATGAAACCCTTTGCGGGTAGCCTGTCCGGCAAATCGGGAAGCAGGGGCCATGCTCAGCCACATCAGATCGTTCATCGTCAGGGAAAAGGACGGGGTTGCCGCAATCGAGTTCGGATTGCTGGCGCCGGCCTTCTTTGGGCTGCTGATCGCGATCTTCGAGATCTGCTATTTCGTCTACGCGTCCACATCGACGCAGCGCGCGGTTGAAAAGGCGGTGTTCGACCTGCGCACCAACCATGCCGCCACCGTCGTTCAGCAACGCAATCTGACGATCGAGGAATGGTATCGAGAAACGATCTGCGGGCGAGTCAGCCTTTCGACCTGCGAAAGCACCTTGCAGATCACCATCGAACGCTACGATCAGGACATGAACCAGGTCTGGTCGACGTCCGATCCCGACCAGCTGACACTGGCGCCGCGCGAGACGATCATGCGTGTCGAAGCACAGGTGGACATGCCGTCGATCATGTTCACCGACCTGCTGTTCGGCGATCAGGCAGCCAGGCTGAGCAGCGGCATCACATTCATGACGGAGCCGTGATCATGGGTTCGATTGTCTCCACTACATATCAAGCGATCCGGCGCAGGCGCGCGCTGGCCCGACTGTTCGCACGCAATGGCCGCGGTTCGGTTTCCGTGGAAATGGCGTTCGTGCTGCCGATCTTCGCGGCGATGGCGTTTCTGACCTGGGACGCCGGCACGATCTATACGCAGTACAACCGTGCGGTCAGCAATCTCTATTCGGTCGGCGACATCATCACCACCCGCACCGAGGACCTGACCTGCAACCAGCTCGATGCGATCTCCGAACTCGTCTACGACTCCTATGCTCACGGCAACTGGGCCAGGCGGCAACGGAGCGGCGACGACTTCCCGGCCAATGGCGCGCTCGATTTCCGGTTCCTGGCGACGATGATCCGCGTTGAAACGCGCCCCAACGGGCGTATTCGCGGCCGAATCGAATGGGAATACCGGCGGCACCAAACCCGCGCCCGCAATCCCGGACGCCTGGTCAACATCCCGAACGAACTCCAGATCGACGGCATGCGCTATCTGCATCTGGATGGCTTTTTCCATCTGGCGCCCTCCTTCAATTATCTGGGCATCTTCGACATGCACCCGGCCGCAAACAGGGACGACGGCCTGTTCCGGGTAAACCAGTATTTCCCGCTTCGCTACGTCCCCAATATCGATCTGGTGGAAGAGCCCGGCGACCAGTTCGACTACAAGTGCAGGGGCTGAAATCGCCCCCAGCGCCGCAAAGTCCGTGACTTGAAAGACCCGCCGGGTTAAGCGCCCGGCGGGTTTGTTGTCGGGCAGGACGGAGAGCGGCATGGCCATGGCCAACATCGATACGCTGGATGCTTTGCACGATCGCTATGACGCGATCCTGTGCGACGTATGGGGCGTGCTGCACAATGGCGTGGTTTCGTGGCCGGCCGCCTGCGAAGCCCTGCAACGGGCGCGCAAGGCGGGCAAGACCGTCATCCTGATCACCAATTCGCCGCGGCCGACCGCGCAGGTGCTGGCGCAGCTGGCGCGATTGGGCGTGCCGGCGGACTGCCATGACGGCATCGTGACATCGGGCGACGTCACCCGCACGCTGATCGCCGAGGGCCCGCGCCGCATCTTCCATATCGGCACCGAGGAAGACCTGCCGATCTTCGACGGCATCGATGTCGAGCTTGTCGAGGATTTCGAGGCGTCGGCGATCGTGGTGACCGGGCCGCGCGACGATGAGCGCGAAACGCCGGACGACTATGCCGACCTTCTGGCACGGCTGCGGGCGCGCGACCTGCCGCTGATCTGCGCCAATCCGGACATCGTCGTCGAGCGCGGCGACCGGCTTGTCTATTGCGCAGGCGCGATCGCCCGCGCGTACGGGCTTCTGGGCGGGCGCACGCTGATCGCCGGCAAGCCACACGCGCCGATCTATGAGGCGGCGCTGGCGCAGATCGGCGCGACGGCCGACAGGAGCCGGGTGCTTGCCATCGGCGACGGGATGACCACCGACGTCAAGGGCGCGATGGACAACGGGTTCGACCTGTTGTTCGTCTCCGACGGCATCCATGCGCGCGAATATGGCGAACCGGGCGCGCCGGACCCGGCGCGGCTGGCCGCCTTTCTGCACGATTTCGGAGCGAACCCGGTGGCCACCATGGTCAATCTGCGCTGACCGGCATCCCGGGGCGGCACGGCCGACCTGATCGAGATCAATGCAAGCGCCGCGCGCTGCCGGCAGGCTCGGACGAAAACGCGGAGCGCTCCCATGTTCAAGACCATCATCGCCGCCTATGACGGCTCGGACCATGCGCAGGAGGCACTCAAGGCCGCCTGCGATCTCACCTCGAAATACGGTGCGAGGCTGCACATCGTCCACACGCCGCAAGTGGCCAGCGAAACGATGATGGTCGGTTATTCGGCCGTGCCGCTGCCGCCAAGCGCCGAGGAACTTGAAAAGGCCGGCGCCGATGCCATCGAGAAGGCCACGGCCATCGTCGGCGAGCAAGGCATCGACAATGCCGTTACACACGTTCAGCCCGGCGATCCAGGCCGGGTGATCGTCGAATATGCGAAGGCCGAGAACGCCGACCTGATCGTGATGGGTCGCCGCGGTCTGGGCGACTTCGGGTCGCTGCTCGTCGGCAGCATCACCCACAAGGTCTCGCAACTGGCCGAATGCGCGGTGCTGACGGTCAAGTAACCGGCACCGACGCGATCACTCGACCGGCGGCTGGACGAGTCCGCGCCCGGAGGCCGGGCGCGCGATGCAGCGGTCGAGCCACGCCATGACGTTTGGCCGCGCGGCCATCTCGAACGGCTCTTCGGCCTTGTAGAATATCTTGGCGCCGCGCACCCAGGGGAAGATCGCGATGTCGGCGATCGTGTACTCGTCGCCCATGATCCAGTCGCGGCCATCGGCAAGCCGACCTTCGAGCACACCCAGGAGCCGCCGCGCCTCGTTCACGTAACGCTCGCGGGGCCGCGGATCCTCGATTTCCTTGCCGGCGAAGACGCCGAAGAAGCCATACTGGCCGAACATCGGCCCGACGCCGCCCATCTGGAACATCAGCCATTGCAGCGTTTCGGCGCGCCGCGCCGCGTCCGATGGCAGAAGTCCACCATGCTTTTCAGCCAGATAGATGAGGATGGCGCCCGACTCCCAGAGGCCGAACGGTTCGCCATCGGGTCCGTCGGGATCGATGATCGCCGGTATCTTGTTGTTGGGGTTCAGCGACAGGAAGGCCGGTGTCGTCGTCTCGCCCAGCGGCACGGTGTGCGCGTCATAGGGCACGCCCAGTTCCTCGAGTGCGATCGACACCTTCACCCCGTTGGGCGTGGGGTAGGAGTAGAGCTGCAGCAGTTCGGGATTGCGCGGCTTCCAATGCCGCGTGATCGGGAAATCGTCGAGTGTCCTGGCCATGGTGTCCCCTCTGCCTTTTCGGCTTGTTGCGTCCGATCACTTAAGCGCAGGGCGCAGCGATGCAAGCGCATCACGCATGACGCTGCGTTCACAAAAAAGTTCGACCGTCGGTTGGACGGGAAGCCCGCGCACCCATATCCGATCGAAGGAGATCGCGATGAGCCAGGCCGACACACGCACCGAAACCGACACGATGGGCGCCGTCGAGGTGCCCGCCGACCGCTATTGGGGCGCCCAGACGCAGCGCTCCATCGGCAATTTCCCGATCGGCGACGAGCGGATGCCGGTGCCGCTGATCCGCGCGCTGGGGCTGATCAAGAAGGCGGCGGCGGAGACCAATGCGGCGCTCGGCGTGCTCGATGCCGATATCGCTCGCGCCATTGCCGATGCGGCCGCCGAAGTCGCCGACGGCACGCTGGACGATCATTTCCCGCTTGTCGTCTGGCAGACCGGCTCAGGCACCCAGACCAACATGAACGCCAATGAGGTGATCGCCAACCGGGCCATCGAAATGCTTGGCGGCGCGATGGGCTCGAAGGTGCCGGTGCACCCGAACGATCATGTCAATGCCAGCCAGTCTTCGAACGACACGTTTCCGACGGCGATGCATATCGCCACGGCGCTGGAGACCCATGACCGGCTGCTGCCGGCGCTCGACCGGATGATTGCGGCCCTCAACGAAAAGGCGCGAGAGTTCGACGATATCGTCAAGATCGGCCGCACCCATACCCAGGACGCGACGCCGCTGACCCTGGGGCAGGAGTTTTCCGGCTATGCGGCGGCACTGGACCTGTCGCGCACGCGCATCGAC
Organism: Oceaniradius stylonematis; assembly: GCF_965223445.1. Lineage (NCBI taxonomy): Bacteria > Pseudomonadati > Pseudomonadota > Alphaproteobacteria > Hyphomicrobiales > Ahrensiaceae > Oceaniradius > Oceaniradius stylonematis. Next base: position 2,397,071 of record NZ_OZ244994.1, on the reverse strand, counting down.
CACGACCTTGTCAACGTTTATGCGCTGGCCCAGGGCGGCACGGCGGTCGGCACCGGGCTGAACGCGCCGAAGGGTTTTGCGACCGGCTTTGCCGCGCGCATTGCCGAGGCGACCGGCCTGCCCTTCAAGACCGCGCCCAACAAGTTTGCCGCGCTCGCCTCGCACGCCGCGCTGACCGATTTCCACGGCAGCCTGAACGCGCTGGCTGCCGACCTGTTCAAGATCGCCAACGACATCCGCTTTCTGGGCTCGGGGCCGCGCTCGGGCTTGGGCGAACTGATCCTGCCGGCCAACGAGCCCGGTTCTTCGATCATGCCCGGCAAGGTCAACCCGACCCAGGCCGAGGCGCTGTCCATGGTGGCAACGCAGATCATGGGCAACCACACGACGATCACCATGGCCGCCGCGCAGGGCCATTTCGAACTGAACGTCTTCAAGCCGGTGATCGCGCTCAACGTGCTGCAGTCAATCCGGCTCGCCGCAGACGCGATGGCATCGTTCACCGAGCGCTGCCTTGAAGGCATCGAACCGGACAGGGAGCGGATCGCGGAACTGGTCGAACGCTCGCTGATGCTGGTGACGGCGCTCGCGCCCCATGTCGGCTATGACACGGCGGCGGCGATCGCCAAGGCGGCGCACGCCAACGGCACGACCCTGCGCGAGGAAGCGGTTGGCGGCGGCCATGTCTCCGGCGAGGATTTCGACCGGATCGTTCGTCCGGAGTTGATGGTCGGGCGCAGGACATGAGAGGGCACAGACGGTGACCGGGCCGGCCAAGCGCGTGATCGAGAACGTCGAAGACTATCCGCGCCCGCCGGCGCTGGAGCGGGTCGACGACACCATCCGGATCGTCTTTGCCGGACAGACCGTCGCGGAGACAGACGAGGCTTACCGCGTGCTCGAGACGTTTCACGCGCCGACCTACTATCTGCCGCCGGACGGGTTCGCCGAGGGCGTCCTGCAGCCGGGCAAAGGTACGTCCGTTTGCGAATGGAAGGGCCAAGCGAGCTATTTCGACATCGTCGCCGGCGGGCAGCGCGCCCAACGGGCGGCCTGGTGCTACCTTCGGCCGGCACCGGTCTTCGCGCCGATCAGGGGCTTTTTCGCCGTCTATGCCGAACCGATGGATGCCTGTTTCGTTGGCGGAGAGCGCGTCGAACCACAGCCCGGCAATTTCTACGGCGGCTGGGTGACAAGCCGGATCACCGGGCCGGTCAAGGGCGCGCCGGGCACCACCGATTGGTAGGCGGACAAACGCCCGGCAAAAAAGTTAACGAAATGTGATCCGGGCATGATCGGTGGCGTAAACCGATCATGCCGGTCCGATGGTTCCCCCGATCAACCGCAATCCGGCAGCTTTGACGGGCTCCCCGATCGCCCGGACAAGTCATGTGCCGCGCCACTTCGCTCAACGCGATGGCGCGGCTTTTTTATTGGCCGTTTGCAGAGAGCCGGGCCGCGATTGCGGCGATGTGCGGCGGCACGCCTTGTTTGGCGGTGAACAGGCAGGCTTGCGACCGCAGGATCACGCCGTCCGACAGCACCTTCAGCCGGTTGGCGCGCAGTGTGGAGCCGGTCGACGTAATGTCGACGATGATGTCGGCCTGGCCGGCGGCCGGCGCGCCTTCCGTGGCGCCCAGGCTCTCGATGATCCGGTAAAGCTGGATGCCGTGCTCTTGGCTGAAATGGCGCTGGGTCAGCCGCCAGTATTTCGTCGCGATCCGCAGCCGGCGGCCATGGCGGGCGCGAAAGCCCGCCGCCACCTCGCCCAGATCGGCCATGGTCTCGACATCGAACCAGGCTTCGGGAACGGCAACGACCACGTCGGCATGGCCGAACCCGAGGCGGGCGGCGCAATCGAGCCGATCCTCGCTGTCGGCCAACCCCTCGCGCACCAAGTCTTCGCCGGTGATGCCGGCATCGATGCGGCCCGCGCCCAGTTCGCGGGCGATCTCCGAGGCCGACAGGAACGCCACCTCAATATCGTCACGGCCCTTGACCGTGGCGCGGTAGGAGCGCGCATCGGCGGGCGGATCGACGTCCCAGCCGGCCTCCGCCAGCCGCTCCAGCGCGGTTTCGCGCAAGCGCCCCTTGGAGGGCACGGCCAGCGTGGCGATGCTCATGACACCCCTCCCGCAGCCCGGGCCACCCGGTCGAGCCAGACCGAAAAGCCGACGCCGGGCGTTGGCGCCTCAGCGCCCAGCAGCGGCAGCAGCCGGTCGTACCGCCCGCCGCCCGCCAGCACCGTGCCGTCACGGGCGCGCACCTCGAACACCAGCCCCGTATAATAGTCGAGCCGGCGGCCGAAGCTTGACCGGTAGGTGATCGCCTGCGGATCACGCCCGCGCGCGGCAAGCGCGTCGGTGCGGGCGGACAGCGCGGCAACGGCGTCTGAAATGTCGACGCCGGCATCGGACTGCCATTGCGCCAATGCATCGGGCGCCGCAGCGAGCGGTGCGGAGATGGCCAGAAAGGCACGCAACGCGTCCAGCCTTGCGGGGTCTGGCAGATGTTGAGCCGCTTCGACCTTTGCCAGCAGCCGGCCGGCTATGTCCGTAGCGGCACGGCCGCCGGCGTCGGGCAGGCTCGCCGCGCGCATCTCGCCGGCGATCGCCGCTTCGAGCGCCGCCCGGTCGCCGGCGCGGGCCGGATCGGCGATCGCGGCGGGCATCTCGGGCATCGGCGCGGGGCGCGACAGCCGGTCGAGCGTCGCCGCAAGGGCCGCATCGCTGCCAAAGGCATGGGCCAGCGCCAGGCGCCAGCCGGCCGGCAGGCCGAGCGCTGCCAGCACCGCATCGAACACCGTCTGGTCGCCGAGCACGGTTTCAACCGCGCCTTCAGGCACACCCAGCCGGCCGATCATCGTCGCCGCATCGGCCACCGAGCGCGCATCGGCATCCAGCGTGTCGGCGGCGCCGATATCCTCGATGCCGGCCTGCAGGAATTCGCTCGACCCGGCGCGGCGCTGGCGGAAGACAGTGCCGACATAGCCGTGCCGCGCCGGCCCGCTCTGCGCGGCGAGATGAGCCATGCAGACGGGAATGGTGAATTCGGGGCGCAGGCACAGCGCTTCGCCCGTCTCGCTCTGGGTGACGAAGATGCGCCGGCGCAGTTCCTCGCCGGCCATGTCGAGGAACGGGTCGGCCGGCTGCAGCACCGGCACGTCGATGCGCGCCGCGCCGAGCCCGGCGAGGATGGTCTCGATGTCCGCCCGCGCGGTAAAGGAGCGATGGGCGTTCATCGGGTAATTCCCGTGGTGGGCATCACCGTCTCGCAATACCCCCACCCTTCATCCCTCCCCTCAAGGGGGAGGGAAGACAAAGACACCTCGCGCAATTGATCAACGGCGGCGCCTGGCTCGACCTTCGGCAGATCTGGGTGCAATGCCAAGGTCTTCCCTCCCCCTTGAGGGGAGGGATGAAGGGTGGGGGTACGGCGCGGTGTCATGTCACGCCCAGTTCCCGCAAAAGGGTCTCAATGCAGCCATCGAGGTTTTCGTCCAGTTCGCCGGTGTTGATCCGGTGCACGCGATAGCCCAATTCGGCGAGCTTTGCATCCCGCCGCGCATCGCGCGCCATGCCATCGGCGGTGACATGGTGCTCACCATCGAGTTCGATGACGAGGCGGTGTGACTGGATGACGAAATCGACAATGTATGGACCGATCGGTGCCTGTCGGCGGACGTGGACGCTGTAGTTGCCACGGAACTGTTTCAGCTCAGACCATAGGCGACTTTCACCCTCGGTCATGTCGCGGCGCAGCGAACGGGCGCGCTTGATCGCAGAACGTTCTACGCGCGTCGGAGACATCGCTACCCCCACCCTTCATCCCTCCCCTCAAGGGGGAGGGAGGACCAAGGCATCTCGCCCGATTCATCAAGGGCTGTGCCTGGCTCGACCTTCATAATATTGGAGCGCAATGCCGAGGTCTTCCCTCCCCCTTGAGGGGAGGGATGAAGGGTGGGGGTAACTGCGCCGTGGCACATTCACCCACCCGCCTGCGCCGCCAGCAGTTTCGTCACCTCGGCCACCAGATCGCCTTCGGCCACCTCGAACTGGCCGGGGCGGGCGGCGCGATATGCCTCATTGCTCTCGATGGCGGCGGCTTCCTTGCGGCCCTCGATCATGTCCTTGATCTGTACGATGCCGCGCTCGCGCTCGTCGGAGCCCTGGATGATGGCGACCGGGCAGCCGCGCCGGTCGGCATAGCGGAGCTGGTTGCCGAACTTCTTCCAGTTGCCCTGATACATTTCGGCGCGGATGCCGGCTTCACGAAGGTCCTGCGTCATCTTCTGGTAGCGGCCGAGCGCCTCGGTGTCGCCGTCCATGACGGTCACCAGCACCGGCGCGACCATCTCGTCCGTGCCGAGCTTGCCAAGGTTCTTGAGCGCCGTCATCAGGCGCGAGACGCCGATGGAAAAGCCGGTCGCGGGCACATCCTGTCCGGTGAAGCGCTTGACGAGGCCGTCATAGCGCCCGCCGCCGCCGACCGAGCCGAACTGCACCGTCTCGCCCTTCTCGTTGACGACATCGAACAGCAGTTCGGCCTCGTAGACGGGGCCGGTGTAATATTCGAGGCCACGGACGACGGAGGGATCAAAGATGATCCTTTTGCTACCATACCCGCTTTCCTCGATGATTTCGAACGCATCCCGCAAACTGGAAAAGGCAGAGAATAGCCCATCGTTCGCGATAGGCGAGGACGCTAGACTGTCGATGAGTAAGATATTGTCGTAGAAGCGCGAACCGGTCTTGTTGACCGCTTTCATATCGGTCATTGGACGAATGTCAGCGCTGTAGTTCTCGAAAAGACTCTCGCCCATTATGCCCGCGCTGAACATGGTGTTAATTAGGACCTCTGACTGCGCCACAGCCAACCCCGCGCCCGGCGTGAAATCGCCGCTCTCGTCTTTCCGACCCTCGCCCAGCAACTGCCGAACGCCCTCGATCCCCAAGCGATCCAACTTGTCGATAGCGCGGAGGACGGTCAGCCGCCGCCCGGCATTTTCCTCGCCGCCAAGGCCGATCGCTTCCATGACGCCATCCAGCACCTTCCTATTGTTGACGCGGATCACATAGTCGCCGCGCGCGATCCCCAGCGCTTCCATCGTGTCGGCCATCATCATCGCCATTTCGGCGTCGGCCTGCACGCCCGGCGCGCCGACCGTGTCGGCATCGAACTGCATGAACTGGCGGAAGCGGCCCGGCCCCGGCTTTTCGTTGCGAAACACCCAGCCCTGCCGATAGGTGCGGTAGGGCAGCGCGATCTCGTTGATGTTCTGCGCCACGTGCCGGGCGAGCGGCGCGGTCAGGTCGTAGCGCAGGCTCATCCACTGCTCGTCATCGTCCTGAAGCGAGAAGACGCCCTCGTTCGGCCGGTCCTGATCGGGCAGGAACTTGCCGAGCGCGTCGGTATATTCGAACGCCGGCGTCTCGACCGGATCGAAGCCATAACGCTCGAACACGGCGCGGATCTTCGCCACCATCTCATCGGTCGCACGGATGTCGCTGGCCGTACGGTCCGTGAAACCGCGCGGCAGGCGCGCCTTCAGCTTTTGCGGCTTCTTGCTCTTCTTGTCGGACATGGGGACAGCGCCGTTTCATCGGGTGTGTGGGTCGCGCGTCTCCTAGACGACACGCAAACGCGCCGCAAGGCGAGGCGGCGTTCACGCGCCGGTGCCGGCAAAATGACGGGCGCGGCGCGCCATCTGTGCTAACGGAACCCGATGCGCCTTTTTCTTCTCACCGCCCTGACCATGACCGCCTTTGCCGCCAACTCGGTCTTCGCGCGGCTGGCGCTGGGCGATGGCGCGATGGACCCGGCCAGCTACACGCTGATCCGCATCCTCGCCGGCGCGCTGATGCTGGTTGTGCTGGTCGGCCTTGGCGCGCGCGGGCGCGGCCGCATGCGGTCAGCCGGCTCCGTCGCGTCGGCACTGGCGCTGTTCGGCTATGCGGCCGGCTTTTCCTACGCCTATGTCGCGCTTGAAACCGGCATCGGCGCGCTGATCCTTTTTGCCTGCGTGCAGGCGACGATGATCGGTTGGGCGGTGGCGCGGGGCGACAGGCCCTTGCCGCTCGAATGGCTCGGCCTGATCGCCGCCTTTGCCGCTTTCGTCTGGCTGGTCTCGCCGGGGCTGGCCGCGCCCGATCCGCTCGGCGCGGCGCTGATGGCCGGTGCGGGCATTGCCTGGGGCATCTATTCGCTGCGCGGACGCGGTGTCGGCGATCCGCTGGCCGGCACGGCGGGGGCCTTCGTGCTCGCGGCGCCGCTCGGCGTCGGGCTCGCCCTCATTGGACTGGCCGGCCTTGCGGCAAGCCCGTTCGGCGTCCTCATGGCGGTGGCGTCAGGGGCGCTCGCGTCCGGTCTCGGCTATGCGCTGTGGTATCGCGTGCTCGGATCGCTGACCGCGACGCAGGCCGGCATCGTGCAGCTCACCGTGCCGGTGATCGCCGCGCTCGGCGGCATCGCGTTCCTAGGCGAACCACTGACGCTGCGCTTCGCCCTCGCCTCGACCGTCATTCTGGGCGGCGTTGCCGTCGCCATCGTCGCGCGCGGCAAGCGCGCGCCGGCACCGTCCGCCGTCATCCGGTCGGATCAGTAATAGGGCGACACGCAGGGCCGGCGCGGCCCGTGATAGGGCTGGAACGTGTTGTCGCGCAGCCTGTAGGACCGGTAGCGATGCTCGCACCATTGCTTGTGCGCGTGGCTCAGCCGGATGATGCGCGGATGCACGGCACGCGGCGGATGATAGGGCTGCACCGGAATGTAGCGGTAGCGCGGCACGACGACCACGAAGGCGCGGTGCGGGAACCAGTAGCCATGATGGCGGCGATAGCCGTGCCGCTGGCGGTGATAGCCGCGATAGCCGTTGTAGTAGACGTGGCCGCCGCTCCAGCGGATGCCGACGCTGACGTGGCCGCGCCCGCCGACATGGACGATGCCGGACGATCCGGCCGCCAGCGCGTCGGCGGTCAGCTTCGGCGCCGGCATGGCGTCGGCCGAGGGCGTCAGGGCCAGCCCCGCGGCCACGGCCATGGCCGCCGCGATTGCGATTTGCCTGAGTTTCATCGGAACACTCCCGTGATGGTTTGCGGTCCCTACGCGGTTAATAAAACATGAATCCCCTGACAGCACAAAGAAACAAGGTGCGGCATGATTGTGTGGTTAATGCTGCCCAATCCGCCGGGCGGCGCGTTTGCGCCGGTGCCAGGTCAGCGCCAGCGCGATGCAGTGCCGGATCGCGGCCTCGTCGACCGGTTCGCCGGCGGGCAGCACGATGGCGCGATTGCCCTCGAAGGCGAGCGTGTCGCCGTAAAGGTCGCGGAATTCATCGACCAGCCCGGTATGGCAGATGAACATCAGCGCCTCGTCGCCGTTCGGCCGCTCCTGGATGCGCACCGAACTGCCGATGCGCGGCCTTGCCGGCGTGAAGCTTGCCTCACCCCATTTGACGCTCTCGGCCAACTCGCCGACGGCGTCGGTCTCGGCTGCGGCCTGAAGGATCAGCGTTCGCGCCCGCCCGCTCATGGCCGGACGAACGCGGCGCGGGCCGCCTCGACCGCCGGGCGGCAATGGCAGCCTTCCAAATGATCGTTGACCAGCCCCATCGCCTGCATGAAGGCGTAGACGGTCGTCGGCCCGACAAAGGACCAACCGCGCTTTTTCAGTTCCTTGGATATCGCGGTCGATGTCGGCGTCTTGGCCATGGCGGTGAGCGCGGCATAATCGGCAATGGCAGGCCGCTCGTCCGCGCCGGGCTCTCGCGCCCAGAAAAAGGCGGCGAGCGAGCCGAACTCGTCGCGCATTTCGCGCGCACGTTTCGCATTGTTGATGGTCGAGACGATCTTGCCCCGATGGCGAACGATCCCCGCATCGGCCAGAAGGCGCTCGATGTCCGCGTCGCCGAACCCGGCCACTGTGTCGAAATCGAAACCGGCAAACCCGGCGCGGAAATTGTCGCGCTTTCTGAGGATCGTCAGCCAGGAAAGGCCCGACTGGAAGCCTTCCAGACAGATCTTTTCGAAAAGGCGGAGATCGTCGCCGACGGGCATGCCCCATTCGGTGTCGTGATAGGCCATGTAGTCGGGCTTACCGCCATGCCACCAACAGCGGACCTTGCCGTCCTCGCCGCGCACAAGCCCCTCGGGCAATGGATCGTCCGTCATTAACCGTGTCCCTTAAGCCGCCATTCACCACCGCCGACAACGCGCCGCTAACCTTGCCAATCGGTTTCCGGCGAACGGCGCATTTTATGAAGCCCGATTCATATTTTGATTGGCGCGCGGAGTCATGGTCCGGGGCGAAGGTTCCTGACAGCGATGTCCGGAACCATCGGCCAAACAGTAGTGAGTACGACCGATGACAAACCTCAGACACGGCGCGGCGGCACTGGCCGCGGCGTTCGCCCTTTTCATCGCCGGACCGGCCCAGGCCAACGACCGCTATGCGACGCCGCCGCCGATCGTGCTCAGCCCGGATCTGAGCCAGCCATGGGTGATGCAGTTGCAGAACCCCCGCGCGCAGGGCGTTCGCGCGTCGGCGCCGCGCGTCGTCACCCGCCGCCAGGCCGGCGAGCGCCGCGTCTATCAGCCGCGCCGCCAGCAGCAGCAGGCCGCATTGGCGCAGCCGCCGCAGCCGCAGGTGCGCGGCATCGATCCGATCTACCTGCCGCAGACGGTGGCCTATCATGGCAGCGAGCCGGCCGGCACGATCATCATCGAGACGACCGACCGGTTCCTCTATCTGGTCAATGGCGACGGCACCGCCAAGCGCTATGGCGTCGGCGTCGGCAAACAGGGGTTCGAATGGCGCGGTTCGGAGCGCATCACCCGCAAGGCCGAATGGCCGAGCTGGCGCCCGCCCGCAGAGATGATCGCCCGCGAGGCGCGCAAGGGCCGGCACCTTCCCACCTTCATGGAAGGCGGACCGCAGAACCCGCTTGGCGCGCGGGCGCTCTATCTCGGTTCGACGCTCTACCGCATTCACGGCACCAACCAGCCCTGGACAATCGGACAGGCGGTGTCTTCGGGCTGCATCCGCATGCGCAACGAGGACGTCAAGGACCTTTATGCGCGCGTCAGCGTCGGTGCCAATGTGATCGTGCGGTGACGCTCTTCAAGTGCCCCGGCGCAGGCGCATCGGGGAACTTGATGTCACACCGGGTCGGAATTTGATTGGCTCGACGCCCCGCATCCAGTATTGGATGGTCACGGATTGAAGAGACCATCATGATACGCACATCCCTGATCGCCGCCGCAGTCCTTGCGTCGTCCACCGCCGTCGCATCCGCCGAGTTCCAGTTTTCGGCCTATGGCGGCTGGCAGACCGCGCCACACAGCCTTGTGACCGTCACCGGCATCGGCGCGGAAAGTTTCACGGCGGGCTGGGACGGCCGGTCCTTCGAGATGCCGCCCTATTGGGGCCTGCGCGGCACGTACTGGCTTGAGCGGCTCGACATGCCGAAATGGGGCGTGTCGGTCGACTTCACCCATGCCAAGGTCTATGCGGACGCGGCGACCTTCCCCAAGACCGACAACTGGACACGGTTCGAGTTCTCCGACGGGATCAACATCCTGACGGTCAGCGCGATGCGGCGCTTCGACCGCTGGAACGGGTTCGAGCCCTATGTCGGTGTCGGTGCCGGCCTTTCCATCCCGCATGTGGAAGTGACGCGCCCTGAGGGCACCACCTTCAACTACCAGGTCGGCGGCGCCGCGCTGCAGGCGCAGGTGGGCGCCAACTATTACATCAATGACTGGCTGTCGGTGTTCGGCGAATATCAGTTCAACTATGCGATGAACAATGTGACGCTGACCGAAGGCGCGAAGCTGGAAACCAACATCATCCTGAACGCCTTTGTCGCCGGGGTTTCCGTCCATTTCTGACCGCGCGGTCGCCGGCTTTCATGCCACCAACGCCTGCGATCGGCGTGCCAATCGTCCCGTGGCGGCGCATGGCTGCACGCCAAGGTTGACGACTTAACGCCGAATTAACCCCGCTCGTTAACCATGCGCGCATCCGGAAGGCGGCGCGTATGGTCGTGTCCGCCGGCTCCGCTCGTTCAGGACCAGATCCATGCGTACCCTTCTGCTTTCGTTCGGCATGAGCGCCGTATTGGTTGCCCCGCTGGCCCAGGCGGCCGATCTCGACATTGTCGAGGCGCCGATGGCCGGCGACTTCAGCGGCGCCTATGTCGCCGCGCGCATCGCCGGCGCCTTCACGCCGGATACCAATTTCAATCTGACCGTCGTCCCGACCAACATCGTCAACGATTATGACCGCTTGGGCTTTGGCGGCGCGCTCGCCGTCGGTTACGAATTCGACTGGGGCAGCAATGTCGCCCTGCGCGGCGAAATCGAGGGTGGCCTGATCTCGGCGGAGATCAAGAGCCACACCCTGGTCGCCATCGCGACGACGCTCGATGGCGGTGCCGCGTTCGGCACGACAGAAATCGTCTACGGCATGGTCAACGCGGCGGTCGACTATGATTTCGGCAACGGGTTCAAGCCGTTCATCTCAGGCGGCATCGGCCTTGCAGAGGTCAACTTCAAGAACCATGGCGTCGGCCTCGCAGCGCCGGTGGGCCCCTTGGGTCCGGGCAATGTCACAGCGATGAACGACAAGGATTCCGGTCTTGCATGGCAGATCGGCGGCGGCGTGGGCTATGAGGTCGACGAGCGGGTCACGCTGGAAGCGGGCTACCGTTACTTCCAGGTCAACGACATCAGCCTGACGGCGGTCGATGGCACGGTGACCAACGTCCCGGTCAAGCAGCACCAGGTCATGCTGGGTGTACGCTACGGGTTCTGAGCCCCAACCGACATGGCGCAGTGAGGGCGGCCTGAGGGCCGCCTTTTTCATTCGGCCGCCTCGACCAGCGCTTCAAGACTGGTGCGCTTGCCGGCACGCGCTTCCGGCACGCCCGCCGGCCTGTCGCCGCCATAGGCCCAGTTCAAAAGCGCAACCGTGTGGACGATCGGGATGTCGGTGCCCGACGCGATCTGCGTGATGCAGCCGATATTGCCGGTGGCGATCACGTCCGGCCGGGTGGATTCGATGTTGCGGACCTTGCGTTCCTTCAACTGCGTGGCGATTTCCGGCTGCATGATGTTGTAGGTGCCCGCCGAGCCGCAGCACAAATGCCCCTCGGGCGGGTCCTTGACCGTGAAACCGGCTGCGGTCAGCAGCGTCTTGGGCAGCGTGGTGATCCTCTGGCCATGCTGCATCGAGCAGGCGGAATGGTATGCCACCGTCAAACCGGGTTCGACCGACGGGGCGGGCAGGTCGATGCCCGCCAGATACTCGATGATGTCTTTCGCCAGCGCGCTGACCCGGGCCGCCTTTTCGGCATAGGCCGGATCGAGCCGCAGCATGTGGCCGTAATCCTTGATCGTCGTGCCGCAGCCCGAGGCGGTGATGATGATCGCGTCGAGCCCGCCATTGTCGACCTCACGCATCCAGGCATCGACGTTGCGCCTGGCGTCGGCGAGCGCTTTGTCCTCGCGGCCCATATGATGGACCAGCGCGCCGCAGCAGCCCTCGCCCTTGGGGACCACGACTTCCACGCCGATGCGCGTCAGAAGCTTGATCGTCGCCTCATTGATGCCCGGATCGAGAACGGGCTGGGCGCAACCGGTCAGGATCGCCACGCGGCCGCGCGTTTCGCTGGCCGGCGCGTGGGCGCCGGGTCGGGCATAGGGCGACGGTCTGGCGATCTTCTTCGGCGCCAGATCGAGCATGGCACCGAAGCGCCTGAGCGGACCGATCGATTTGAGCAGAGGCGCGAACGGGCGACCGAGCCGAGCCGCGTAGAGCGACGCCTTGAACCGCCCCGGATAGGGCAGGACCTGCGCCAGAATGGTGCGGATCAGACGATCCATGAAGGGCCGCTCATAGGTCTTTTCGATATGCGCGCGGGCGTGATCGACCAGATGCATGTAGTTCACGCCCGACGGGCAGGTGGTCATGCAGGCGAGGCACGACAGGCACCGGTCGATGTGCAGAACCGTCTTCGCGTCGGCCGGCCGGTCGTTCTCGAGCATCTCCTTGATCAGATAGATGCGCCCGCGCGGCGAATCGAGCTCGTTGCCGAGCGTGACATAGGTCGGACAGGTCGCCGTGCAGAAGCCGCAATGCACGCACGAGCGCAGGATCGTCTCCGAATGGGCGACGTGCGGATCGTCAAGCTGCTCGGGCGTGAAACTGGTCTGCATGGCGAGGTGTCCGTTGCTGTGGCTCGAATCTTCAGATCCACCAGGTGAGCGGATCGGAGATCGGCTCACCCCGGCCCAGCGCCTGGATGCCCTTGACCAGGCGGATGATCACCCAGACGGCGACCGCGATCATCAAGAGGAAACCGATGCCGACAAAGGCGAGGATGAAGCTGATCAGCGAGAAGAGGATGCCGATCCAGAAGGTGCGGATCAGCCAGGTGTAGTGGGTTTCCACATAGCCGCCGGCCTTGCCGCGATTGAGATAGGCCATCACCACGCCGACCAGTGCGGTCAGGCCGGTGATGATGCTGGCGAAATAAAGGATGTAGATCAGTTGTGCGTTGCGCGGACCGGCGTCGAACCAGCCTTCGGTGGAGATCGGCTGATTGCTGCCCGGTTCGGGCGGATTGGACGGATTGCTCATGATGGAACTTCCCTTGAACGATGGCGTCAGGCCGCATCGCGTCCGGAATTGAACGCGCGGCGGCCAGAGTTGAACACGCCATCGGGATCAATTGAAGCGCGAATCCGCTCGCTCAGCGCGGCAACCGGCGCCGGTTCGGGGTGGAAAACCGGCGTCCGGGCACGGACGCCTTCGGCGGCACGGACCAGAAGCGCATGGCCGCCGGCGTGGGTGGCGACGGCACCGCGTACCAGGTCCGCCCGGGCATCTCCGCCGTCGAACCGCAGCCAGACAAGCCCGCCCTGCCAGTCGAAAAAGGCCTGGCCGGCGGCGGCGCCGAGAATTTGGCCGGCGACGGTGTGGCCGACCATCGGCGGCACCGAGATGCGCCAGACGGGGGTGTCGCTTCCATCGGCGAACGGGTGCACATCGCGGATCGCGATCCAGGCCTTGCGGGAGGCGCCGCCATCCAGTTCCGCAATGGTTTGGCGCGTGTCCAGTTGCGGCTTGAGGCGGTCGATGCGTTCGGCGACCGAATCGGCGAACCCTTCAAGGCGGAGTAGCGTCGATGCGCGGTTTTCATGGCCGGCGCCGAGGACTGCACCGCTCAACGCGGCCGGCAGGTGCGCCGCACCGGAGACCTCGGCGCTGGTGCCCATGGCGGCGGCCATCAGGCGCGCGGCCTCGGCGCCGTCGGCACCGTCGATCACCAGCGTCGTCTCGGTCTCGGCGCGCGGCAGCACCTTGAAGGCGGTTTCGGTGATCAGGCCCAGCGTGCCCCAGGAGCCGGCCATCAGCTTGACCAGATCGAGCCCGGTGACGTTCTTCATCACCCGGCCGCCATTCTTGATCGCTTCGCCCCTGCCGTTGACAAAGCGCACGCCCAGCAGCGAGTCGCGCGCGGCGCCGGCGGTGATGCGCCGGGGGCCGGACATGTTGGTCGCCGCAATGCCGCCGATCGTCTGGCCCGCATCGGAGCCCAGAAGCCGGCTCCAGTCGGAGGGTTCGAACATCAGGGCCTGATGGTTGGCCGCCAGGGCCGTCTCGATCTCGGCGACCGGGGTGCCGGCCCGCGCGACGATCACAAGCTCTTCGGGATTGTATTCGACGACGCCCGACAGGCTGGTCGTCACGATGGCGGCATCGGCGGTGACCGGCCGGCCGATGGCGTTCTTGGAACCGGCACCGGAAATGGCGAGCGTCCGGCCGGCAGCTCTTGCCTCGGCCACCATGGCGCAGGCTTCGGCCTCGCTGGCCGGCGTCAACGTTTCTGGCGCGGCCATCGTCATGATGCCTTGCGCATGTCGAGATCGAGCGGGAAGACCTTGGAGGGGTTGAGCCTCCAATCCGGATCGAAGGCGGCCCGGACCGCCATCTGCTGGTTCAGGTCCGTCTCGGTGAACTGGTGCAGCATCAGGTCGCGCTTTTCGACGCCGACGCCGTGTTCGCCAGTCAGGCAGCCGCCCGCATCGACGCACAGTTTCAAGATGTCGGCGCCGGCCGCCTCGGCCTTTTGCGCCTCGTCCGGATCGTTGACATTGTAGAGGATCAGCGGGTGCATGTTGCCGTCGCCGGCGTGGAACACATTGGCGACGCGCAGGCCGTAGCGCTCGATGATGGTGTAGGTCTCGCGCAGCACGTGGGAGAGCTGTCCGAGCGGAACGGTACCATCCATGCAGATATAGTCGGCGATGCGGCCGGTCGCGCCGAAGGCGGATTTGCGGCCCTTCCAGATCTGCGCGGCCTGGGTTGCCGACTGGCTTTCCTTGACCGACTTGACGCCGTGCTTCTTGGCGATGGCGATGATCCGCGCCAGCATCGCGTCCATCTCGGCGTCCGATCCCTCCACTTCGATGATCAGCAGCGCCTCGACGTCGAGAGGATAGCCGGCCTTGGCGAAGGCCTCGCAGATCTCGATGGCCGGCTTGTCCATGAATTCGATGGCGACCGGTATGATGCCCGAGCCGATGATTTCCGAAACGCAGGCGCCGGCGACTTCCGAGGAATCGAACCCGAACAGGACCGGGCGCGCGCCTTCGGGTCTGGCCAGAAGCCGGACTGTCGCCTCCGTGATGATGCCGATCTGGCCCTCCGAACCGCACAGGAGGCCAAGCAGATCGAGCCCGGGCGCGTCTAGCGCCTTGCCGCCCAGTTCGATGATCGTTCCGTCCATCAGGACAAGCCTGGCGCCGAGCAGATTGTTGGTCGTCACGCCATATTTGAGGCAATGGGCGCCGCCGGAATTCATCGCGATGTTGCCGGCGATCGTGCATGCAAGCTGCGAGGACGGATCGGGGGCATAGAAGAAGCCGTCCGCCGCCACGCGGTCGGAGATCGACAGGTTCGTCGCTCCCGCCTGCACCGTGGCGGTGCGGTTGTCATAATCGACCTCGAGAATGCGGCTCATCCGGCTGACGCCGATGACGACGGCATCCTCCTGCGGGATCGCGCCGCCGGCGAGCGAGGTTCCGGCGCCGCGGGGCACCACCGGCACGCCCTGTTCGGCGCAATATCTCAGCACCGCAGCCACCTCCCCGGTGGTCGCGGGCAGAACGACCGCGAGCGGCACGCGCCTGTAGGCGGTAAAGGCATCGGTCTCGAACGGCACCAGTTCGCGCGGATCGGTGACGAGGCCTTCGCCCGATACGAGCGCGGCAAGGCCGGCGGCGATCTCCTCGCGGCGGGCCATGATGGCCGGATCGGGCTCCAGAAACGCGATTTCCTGCACGGTGTTCTCCTCCCGCCGACAAGGGCGATGCCATCTTATGGGTCGTGGCCGACAATGGCCACAGCACGGCGGCTCCGCTCCTCGGCTTTCACTGGTAAAGATTATTTACCACTTATCCCGTGACGTTGCAATGCGCGAATCTGCAACCGCGATTTCTACTTTTGCTGGACTTTCGCCGGAGGCGCCCCATTTCCCCGACTTGGACGACCTCAACCGACGGCCGGCGGCGGCTTGTCTCGCGCCGCGGCCGGCAACAATGGCATCCGAGTGGGCATGAGCAATTTTGGAGATTTGGAGATTTTCGCCCGGGTCGTGGCGGCCGGCAGCATGTCCGCCGCCGGGCGGGAACTGGGCCTGTCGCCGGCCGTCGTTTCAAAACGCCTGCGCCGGCTCGAAGACCGTCTGGGCACGCGGCTGTTGCAGCGCACGACGCGGCAGATCGCGCTGACCGAGGCCGGACAGGGTTTTTACGAACGGGTTGTCGCCATACTTGCCGGGGTCGAAGAGGCCGAGGCGTTCGTCTCGCGGCGGTCGGCCCATGCGCGGGGCACGTTGAAAGTCAGCGCGCCGACCTCGTTCGGCCGCATGCATATCGCGCCGCATCTTGCCCCCTTCATGAAAGCCAATGCGGACCTGTCGGTGAACATGCTCCTGTCCGACGATCTGGTGGATATCGTCGGCGAAGGGTTCGACGTGGCCATCCGCATCGCCGAGCTGGCCGATTCGAGTCTTGTGGCGCGCAAACTGGCGCCGGTGCGCCGGGTTCTGTGCGCGACGCCGGACTATCTGGCCGAGCATGGACGTCCCGAGACCCTGGCCGACCTGGCCGACCATAATTGCCTGACACACCAGGCATCGGACATCTGGCGGTTCGAGGGTCCGGACGGCGATGCGAGCTTCAGGCCGCAGGGCAATCTGCAAACCAACTCGTCCGAAGTGATCCGCGAGGCGGTGCTGGCAGGCCTCGGAGTGGCGCTGCGCTCGACCTGGGATGTCGGCGACGAGCTGGCCGCCGGCCGGCTGGTGCAATTGCTGCCGGACCATGAGAGCGCAACCAATGTGGGCATCTATGCGATCTATCCGTCGCGCCAGTTCCTGCCGGTCAAGGTCCGCCTTTTCATCGATCATTTCGCCGATCTGTTTGGCTCGGTGCCCTATTGGGAACGCGGCGCCCAAGCCGGACATGGCCGCGACAACAGGGCCGCGCCGGACGATGCGCCGCAGCGGCCCGGCAACCCGAAGGGTCCGCCGAGCGGCTATCGGGGCAATGGCGCCAACGGGCACGGGGACGGTGCTCCGGCAGGCGAATAATCGCCTCGTCCGCGGTCAGTCCGCCGTCTTGTCGCGTCCCAGATGACGCTGGCGTATGCGCCGCACGATCCACCAGATGGAAAGGATCGTCACCGGCACGAACAGCGCGGTCAGCGCGTCGGTGCTCAAGCCGGGCAACCGGCCCGGGACGCCTTTGATCGCATAGGCGAACAGGCCCACGATGTAATAGGAGACGGCCGCGACCGACAGACCCTCGACCGTCTGTTGCAGGCGCAGTTGCAGCTTGGCGCGCCGGTCCATCGATTCCAGAAGATCGCGGTTCTGCTTCTCGACCTCCACATCGATGCGGGTGCGCAACAGGTTCGCCGCGCGCGCCAGCTTGCGCGACAGGTTGGCCTGGCGCTCCTCGACGGCGCGGCACGTGCGCATGGCCGGCGCCAGCCGTCGTTCGAGGAACGAACGCCACGTGTCGTAGCCGGGGACCGAATCCTCGTCAAGCGCCGACAGCCGGTCGCTGACAATCTCGTCATAGGCACGGCTGGCGCCGAACCGGTAAAGGCTGGAGGCGGCGTCCGCCTCGAGCTGGCCCGCCAGCCCTATGATCTCGTCGAGCAGCACCTCGGCGCCGCCCGGCTCGATCTCGCGCATGCGGTGGGTCAGTTCGGCGAGCCGGTCCTCGGCCTTGCGCATGCGCGGAGACAGACTCTGGGCGACGGGCAGGCCGAGCATGGCCATCGTTCGGTAGATCTCGATGTCGAACAGCCGCTGCGCCAGCGATCCGGTGCGCTGCGGGGTCATGCCCTTGTCGAGGATCAGGATCCGGGTCAGCCCGTCCTGATCCTGCCGGAAATCGGTCGCCACGATGGCGCGGCCGCCCTCGGTCTGGGACAGGCACAGGGTCTGCCGGTCGAACGCCTGGAGCCACTTCTCATACCCGTCGCCATGCGGGCGGATGTCGATACGCACGCCGGCGATCAGCGAACCCGGCGCGGGAAACGCATCGCCGAACGGATGACCGGTCAACGTTTCGCCGGCGGCTTCGGGCAGCGGGCCCTCCCACAGATAGGTCGATGCCTCGGTGTGGCGTTCCCACCACAGGCTCCCCGGCCCGGTGCGAATGCGGTGATGGCGCGCGGTTTCCGCCGGCGGCGCGACGCCGTGCTGGCGCGACAGTTCGGCCAGCACGGCCTGATCGACCGATGCGCCGCCATCGGTGATGAAGCACAGTTTCAGGAGCGCGCGGGGCGCGGTGATCGACGGAGCCGGGCGCGCGTGCACCTCACCGGTGGCCGCCGAACGCTGGGGATGGACGGGAAATCCGAACGCGCCGGCGCGCTGCGCGTGTCCGGGCCGCGCCGGCAGCCGGTCGGCGTCCGTCTTTCCGGCATCCGTGCCCTTGTTTGGCTTGCCTGCCGGCGGGGAGACCTTTTCGCTGTCGGTGGTCGTCACTGATCTCTCCTCGTCGCGCGCCGCGTACCGTTGACGGCCCGGCATGGCTTGCCGGGCCGCGTTCGCCGCTTCACCATCATCTATAGGGCTCGATCGGGCGCAAGGAAAGCAATCGGGACGCCCTTGGGTGCCGGCAAATGGCCGGAATTGGACAATCAAATTGACCAGTCGCGGCACGGCTGGCTAGATTGCGGTCGGAGGAGCATCGGCGATCATGAGTGCAGCGCTTTTTTCGCGGGTCAATCATGCGCGAACCGCCGACGAGGTGGGTGCGCAGATCGAGGCGCTCGTCCTGGAAGGGGTGCTGCGGGTCGGCGACAAGCTGCCGGGCGAACGCGATCTGGCCCAGCAGTTCAACATTTCGCGCCCGATCGTGCGCGAGGCGCTCAAGCAGCTCGAGGAGCGCGGCCTTTTGTGCACGCGGCACGGCGGCGGCACCTTCATCGCCGACGTGATCGGCGATGTCTTTTCCAAGACCATGCTGGAACTGATCGCCGACCATCCCAAGGCGACCGACGACTATCTGGAATATCGCCGCGAGGTGGAGGGTATCGCCGCCGATTTCGCCGCGCGCCGCGCCACGGACGACGACAAGGCGCTCCTGACATCGATCATCGAGCGCATGAAGGCTGCCCACCAGAAAGAGGATGTGGCCGAGGAAGCCGCGCTCGACGTCGAGTTCCATCAGGCGGTCAGCGAAGCGGCGCACAATGTCATTTTGATGCACACGCTGCGCTCGTGCTACCGGCTCCTGTCTAACGGTTCGTTCTTCTCGCGCAGCCTCGTCTACGGCTATCCGGGCGCGCGGGACCGGCTTCTGGATCAGCATCTGGCGGTCTACAAGGCGATCATGGACGACGATCCCGCCGGCGCACGGGCGGCCGCCGAAGCGCATATGGACTTCGTGCAGCAGTGCAAGAAGGACGCCGAAAAGGCCAAGGCCTGGCAGACCGTTTCACGGCTGAGGCGCCAACAGCGCAAGGCTGGCTGAACGCGCCGTCGGTCCGGAGCCGGTTTCCGGCCTTCATTCCGGCCTACATGTTGTGCGGCCAGGGACGGGACGGCTGCAGCAGATTGTGCCGGCCGACGCGGTTGATGTCCGTCTCGCCTGCCAGCCCCATCGTCACATCCAGCTCCTTGTGGATGATCTCCAGCGCCTTGGTGACACCCGCCTCGCCGAGCGCGCCGAGCCCGTAAATGTAGGCGCGGCCGATGTAGGTCGATTTGGCACCCAGCGCGATCGCCTTGAAGACGTCCTGTCCCGAGCGGATGCCGCTGTCCATGTGGATCTCGATCCGGTCGCCCACCGCATCGACGATCGGCGCGAGCACGTCGATCGAGGCCGCGGCGCCATCAAGCTGCCGGCCGCCATGGTTGGAGACGATCAGCGCGTCGGCACCGACCTTGGCGGCGATCTCCGCGTCTTCGACATCGTTGATGCCCTTGAGGATGAGCTTGCCGTCCCATTTCGACTTGATCCACTCGATGGCGTCCCAGTCGAGCGTCGGGTCGAACTGGGCATGGGTCCATTCGGACAGCGAGTTCATGTTGGTCACGCCGGGGGCATGGCCGACAATGTTGCCGAAGGTGCGGTTCTTGGTGCCCAGCATGCCCAGGCACCATTGCGGGCGCAGCGCCAGGTCGGCGATCGATTTCAGCGTCGGCTTGGGCGGCGCCGACAGGCCGTTCTTGATGTCCTTGTGGCGCTGGCCGAGCACCTGCAGGTCGAGTGTCAGCACAAGCGCCTCGCAACCGGCCGCCTTGGCGCGGGCGATCAGGTCTTCGATGAAGCCGCGGTCGCGCATCACATAGAGCTGGAACCAGAAGGGCGCGGTTGTCGCCTCGGCCACGGCTTCGATGGAACAGATGCTCATCGTCGACAGGGTGAACGGAATGCCGAACTTTTCGGCAGCGCGGGCCGCGGCGATCTCGCCGTCGGGGTGCTGCATGCCGGTCAGGCCGACGGGCGCCAGCGCCACCGGCATCGCCACGTCGCGTCCGATCATCTGCGTCTTCACGGAGCGCTCGTCTATATTGCGGGCGACGCGCTGGCGGATCTTGATGCGGCCGAACGCGTCCTCATTGTCGCGATATGTGGATTCGGTCCAGGCGCCGGAATCGGCATAATCATAGAACATCTTCGGCACGCGGAACCTGGCGCGCCGTTGCAGGTCCTTGATTTCGGTGACAGGTCCGAACATGCATTCACTCCGCTTGAGGTCGCAGAGTGTTAGCCTGTCGGCGGCACGGTGAAAAGATGGCGGAAAGTCTCGGCAGCGGCCATGCCCAGCCGGGGCGTTAGCGGGTCTGGCCGGCGATGGCCGAAACGCCGTAACCGTCGGCGGCGGCGCCTCCTGCCAGCGAGGTTTCGGAGTAGACGGCCATGCCCCACAGCGTAATGCCGAACAATGTGGCAAGCGACAAAAACGTAGCGCGCACGGTCATGATCTCCCCATCATCGGTGCAGCCGGTATTGCCTGAACGCTTATCGTTGTCAGGGGTTCCGAGCCGCCATTGTCCGCGCGACCACAATGGACCAGAATTGCCTTCGGCAGAGTGACGATCGTCACATTCGCCGGGCCGCGCGGATGCGGGCTAGCCTGCCCGGCCGCCAAGTGCCAGCCCAAATGTTAGGCAGTGCAGCAATTGTGACACTTCAAAACCGTGTGACGCCGTTCGGTGTCATAATTGCAACAAAGGCGCGCGGAGCCTTCATGGGAAATCGCGGCATTATCCACAATGCCGACACCAAAACGCTGCATCCGGTGCGCCGCTGGACGCTCAAGGCCTGGCTGATATGCCTTTGCGATTTCAAAGGGCGGCGGCGGCCGGTGATGGGCAAGGGCAGCTACACCGAATTGTTCTTTCTCGACGAGGCGACGGCGCTGGCAGCCGGGCACCGGCCCTGCTTCGAATGCCGGCGCGCCGATGCCGAGGCGTTCCGCGCGGCTTTCGCGCACGGCGCCGGCATGAGAGCTCCGAAAGCTGTGGAGATGGACCGCATCCTGCATGCCGAGCGGCTTGACGGGGGCGCCAAGCGGCTTCATCCGATGCCGGCCGCTGCCGACCGGCTGCCTGACGGCGCGATGCTGGCGAGCGGCACCGATGCGCTGCTGGTAGCGGCCAGGCGCCCATGGCGCTGGTCTCCGGAGGGGTACCGTCGGATGGATCAATGGCCCGAAAACCTGACCATGCTGACACCGCCGTCCACAATGGCCGCGCTCGCCGCAGGATACCGCCCGCAGATCGATGCGAGCGCGGGCGCTTGACGCGTGGCCCGGCACGGTGCAACGCAGCGCCATGCGTGCCAACTACAAATTGCAGCGGCTTTTCATCGATGCCCCGCTTTCCGCCGGCGCGACCATCGAGACAGACCGGGGGCAGGCCAACTATCTTCTGAACGTGCTGCGGATGAAGGACGGCGCGGAACTGCTCGTCTTCAACGGACGCGACGGCGAATGGCGGGCGGCGCTCGAACCGAAAGGCAAGCGCGCCGCAACGCTCCGGGCAACGGCATTGGAGCGGCCGCAGCCGGCCACGCCCGATCTCGTCTACGCGTTCGCGCCGCTGAAGACCGGCCGGCTCGACTATATGGTCCAGAAGGCGGTGGAGATGGGGGCGGGCGTGTTGCAGCCGGTGATCACCCAGCACACGCAGCAGCCGCGCCTGAACATGGCCAAGGTGCGGTCCAATGCGCTGGAAGCGGCGGAGCAGTGCGGCGTTCTGGCGCTGCCGGACTGCCGCGAGCCGATCCGGTTCGACGCGTTCGTCGACGGCTGGGACCAGGCCCGGTCGCTGGTCTTCTGCGACGAGGATCACGAGACCGACAATCCGCTCGAAAGGCTTGCGCCGCTGCGCGGGCGGCCGCTCGGCCTTCTGATCGGGCCGGAAGGCGGGTTTTCGGATGCCGAGCGGGCGCGGTTGCGGGCGCTGGCCTTCGTGGCGGCCATACCGCTCGGGCCGCGCATATTGCGCGCCGACACGGCGGCGGTTGCGGCGCTTGCCGTGCTTCAGGCCGCCGCCGGCGACTGGTGACAGTGACGGCCTACTCTTCGAGCACGTTGAGCTTGAAGTCGGCCAGAACGAGTTGCCACCAGTCGATCGTATCTTCGAGATTGCGCGTGGAAACGCCGCCGAACAGGTTCACATCCATCTCGACGACCGGATCCTTGACGTCGTCCAGATAGGCCTTGCCGAACCGCTTGTCGGCGTTCCAGCTGCCGATCTTGCCCAGCGAGACATTGCCCGACGTTTCCCATGCGGCGCGGAACTGGATCGACTTGCAGTCGGCCCCGTCCTGGCAGCCATAGAACAGGACCAGAAAGCGGGTTCCGTCGATCCGCGCGACGATCATCGGATCGCCGGCATCGTCCTCTTCCAGCACAGCGCTGCCGAAGCCCCGCATGAGATTGATGATCGCTTCGGGATCGGTGGCATCGACCAGTTTCTGGGCCGACGCGGCGGTAACCGGCAGCAACAGGCCGGCGAGCACGCAAAGAGCAAATCTTTTCATGTCATCCTCAATCTTGAAAATACAAAAACAGGGCGCAAAACGGGATGCAGCCATCGCGGCCTTTCCCCCAAGGCAACAATGGCAAGACAAGGGCCTTGCCGCAACCGCCGGCATGCGTCATTCAGGCAAGCCAACGTGATCGGAACGGAAGACATGGCGCGCGACACGACCGACGAAAGACCGATCGAGACCGTCGAGGAGCTGGCGGCCGATCTGGAGGCGGGATGCAAGCCGGCCGAAGACTGGCGGATCGGAACCGAGCACGAAAAGTTCCCTTTCTATGCGGCCAACAATGCGCCGGTGCCCTATGGCGGCGAGCGTGGCATCGCCAAACTGCTCGAAGGCATGCAGGACAAGCTCGGCTGGCAGCCGATCATCGATGACGGCAACATTATCGGCCTTTACGAGCCGACCGGCACGGGCGGCGCGATCTCGCTGGAGCCCGGCGGCCAGTTCGAACTGTCGGGCGCGCCGCTGGAAACGATCCACCAGACGTGCCGCGAATCGAACGCCCATCTCGCCCAGTTGCGGCTGATCGCCGATCCGCTCGGCATCAAGTTCCTCGGCCTTGGCGCGAGCCCGAAATGGTCGCTGGACGACACGCCGAAAATGCCAAAGTCGCGCTACGACATCATGCGGGCCTACATGCCGAAGAAGGGCGATCAAGGCCTCGACATGATGCACCGGACATCGACCATCCAGGTCAATCTGGACTTCTGCTGCGAAGCCGACATGCGCAAGAAGATGCAGGTCGCCTACCGGCTGCAGCCGATCGCCACGGCGCTGTTCGCCAATTCGCCCTTTACCGAGGGCCGGCCGAACGGCATGGTCTCCTGGCGCGCCGACATCTGGCGCGACGTCGATCCGGACCGCAGCGGCGTTCTGCCCTTCGTCTTCGCCGACGATTTCGGCTTCATGGATTATGTGCAGTGGGCGCTCGACGTGCCGATGTATTTCGTGCTGCGCGAGGGCCGCTACATCGACTGCACCCACGTCACCTTCCGGCAGTTCATGGATGGCGCGCTTGAAGGCGAGATTCCCGATCCGCGTCCCAACAAGGGCGACTGGACCAACCATCTGTCGACGGTCTTTCCCGAGGTGCGCCTGAAGCGTTTCATCGAGATGCGCGGCGCCGATGGCGGGCCGTGGCGGCGCATCTGCGCCCTGCCGGCTTTGTGGGTCGGTCTTCTTTATGACGAGACGGCGCTGGACGCCGCCGACACGCTTACGCAGTCATGGAGCCACGACGATGTGGTGGCGCTGCGCGATGCGGTCCCGGTGGAAGGCCTGCACGCCCGCATCCACAACCAGTCGGTCCGCGAGATCGCCTATGAGGTGCTTGAGATCGCCCGGGCCGGGCTGAAATCGCGCGCCAAGTTCAATCAGGACGGGTTCGACGAAGCGCATTTTCTGGCGCCGCTCGAAGAAATCGCCGCGCGCGGCACGACCGCGGCGGAGCAGATGGTGACCAAATATCACTCGGTCTGGGGCGGATCGGTGGAGCCGGCTTTTCTGGAGTATGCCTACTGAACCGATGAGCCCTAAAGCCGGTCCAGCATCGCGTACCAGGTCAGGGCCAGAGTCAGCAGCGGCTTGCGGAAACGCCGACCGCCCGGAAAAGGCGGCACATTCAGCTCCCTGAACAGGCTCAACCGGTCGCGGTTGCCGGCAACGGCCTCGGCCCACATCTTGCCGGTGAAATTGGACAGCATGACGCCGTGGCCGGAATAGCCGCCCATGGCGGTGACGCCGGGCATGACCTCGCGCACGAACGGCTGACGCGGCAGGGTGATGCCGACCGAACCGCCCCAGGCGTGGGTGATCTCGATGTCTTTGAGAGCCGGATAGACCTCGACCATCTGCCGACGCACGCCCGCTTCGATATCGGCCGGCGTCTCGCCGCCATAGGCTTCGCGCCCGCCGAACAGAAGCCGGCCATCCCCGAGCCGCCGGAAATAGCGCACGACGAACCGGCTGTCGTCGACGCTCTCGCGACCGGGCAGGATGGTCTCGGCGACCCCGCCTTCGAGCGGCACCGTCGCGCCGATGAAGGAACTGATCGGCATGACATGGCTCGCCATCGTCCGTTCAAGCCTTGAATCGCCATGGGCATTGACCGCGAGCAGCACGCGGTCTGCGGTGACCGTTCCCTCGCCGGTGATCACACGCACCTTGCCCGACGCCGATGCCAGCCCGATGACCTTTGTGTTTTCATGCAGGCGCGCACCGCGCGCGGCGGCCACCCGAGCGGTGCCCACCACCAGCTTGAGCGGATGGATGTGGCCGGTGCCGCCGTCATAGACGCCGCCGAAATAGCGCTCCGATCCGACGATCTCCGCCGTCTCCTCACGGTCGAGGAACCGCAGATGCGGATAGCCGAAACGCTCGGCCATCGTGTCGGCATAGGCGCGATAATCGTCCACATAGCGCGGCTTGTGGGCGACCGAGACATGGCCCTGCGTGTAGTCGATGTCGATGCCGTTTTCTTCGGCGAAAGCGAGCATGTGCCGCTTGGCTTCCTCGGCGATGTCGAAAAGCGCCTTGGCGCGCTCGAAACCGAGTTCTTTCTCCTGCTCGTCCGCCGACGAACGCTGGCCGGTGTTCAACTGCCCGCCATTGCGGCCCGAAGCGCCGTCGCCGCACCGCGCCGCGTCGAGCAGCACCACCGATGCGCCCAGGCGGGCGGCTTCGGCCGCCGCGGACAGGCCGGTGAAGCCGCCGCCGACGATGCAGATGTCCGCCGTAACGTCGCCGTCGAGCGCCGGATAGTCCGGCCGGTCGCCGACCGTGGCCTCGTACCAGGACAGGCCCGGAGAGATCGGGCTGCGATAATCGATTGCGTCAGTCACAGCTTACACATTCAGCAGCAGGTATTCACGCTCCCACGGGCTGATCACCTGCATGAAGGTCTCGAACTCGCCTCGTTTGACGCCGGCATAATTGGCCATGAACTCGCGGCCCAGAACCCCGTCGAAAGCGTGCTCCTCCTCGAACAGCGAGACCGCTTCGAGCAGACCGCGCGGCAGGTCGATCTCGCCCTCATTGGCCGTCTCGGCGGTCGGGTCGGTCGGCACCAGGCCATAGACCATGCCCAGATAGCCGCAGGCCAGCGAGGCGGCGAGCGCCAGATAGGGGTTGGCGTCGGACGAGGGCAGCCGGTTTTCGACGCGACGCGCCTCGGCGTCGGAGGCGGGAATGCGGAACGCCGTCGTCCGGTTGTCATAGCCCCATGCCGTGTTGACCGGAGCGGCGATCGACTGGGTCAGCCGCCGGTAGGAGTTCACGTAGGGCGCGATCATCACCAGCGCCTTGGGCATATAGTGCTGCATGCCGCCGACAAAGGACCGGAACAGGGGCGACTCGCTGCCGTCTTCGGCGGTGAAGATGTTCTTGCCGGTCTTGGCGTCGATCACCGACTGGTGGATGTGCATCGCATTGCCCGGCGCGCCCTGAATCGGCTTGGCCATAAAGGTGGCATACATGTCCGCCTTGAGCGCGGCTTCGCGGATCGTGCGCTTGAACAGGAACACCTGGTCGGCGAGCGCGAGCGGATCGCCATGGCGCAGATTGATCTCGAGCTGGCTCGGGCCTTCCTCGTGGATCAGCGTGTCGATCTCCAGCCCCTGCGCCTCGCAGAAATGATAGATGTCGTCGATCAGTTCGTCGAACTCGTTGATGCCGGCAATCGAATAGCTCTGCCCGCCGGCGATCGGCCGGCCGGAGCGGCCCGTCGGCGGCTGCAGCGGATAGTCCGGGTCGGTGTTCTTGGCGACCAGATAGAATTCGATCTCCGGCGCCACGACCGGCTTCCAGCCCTTTTCGGCATAGGCATCGACGACGCGCTTGAGCACCTGACGCGGTGTGATCCAGGAGGGTTCGCCGGTGCGCTGATCGACCAGATCACAGACCACCTGCGCGGTCGGATCGCTTTCCCAAGGCACGACGGAAAGGGTGGCGAGGTCCGGCATCAGCTTCAGATCGCCGTCACGCGGATCATAGCGGAACTCGCCGGTCTCCTCGGGATATTCGCCCGAGATCGTCTGCCGGAACAGGGCCGAGGGCAGCGCCAGCGCCGTGTTCGAGGTGAATTTGGACGAGGGCATCATCTTGCCGCGCGGCACGCCGGCAAGGTCGGGCGTGATGCACTCGATGTCCTCGATCGAGCGGGCGGCGAGCCAGGGCCCGGCCTCCGACCAGTCCGCAACGCCGCGCAGATTGTCGATGTAGGCCGGCGGGGGCGGCGTGATGGGCTTTTTTCGGTTTCTTGCAGGGCGCTCGGCGCGGGTGTCTTTCGACATCAATCACCTGGGTTGTTGTTTTCCTCCCTATAATCGCCGGAACGGGCCGCGTGAAGCGGTTTGTCGCCGCGCCGACATCGGCTGTCGGGCTGGAGACTTGCCGGACCCGGCTTGTACGGCCGACACTGGCGTCATGACATCGTCCGCTTCCGACGACAGCGCCGGCACCGCCCTGCCCTTCGACCGCGCCGAGTATGGCGCGCGGCTGGCGCGGACCCGCTCGGCGATGGAGGCGGCGGGGCTGGACACGCTTCTGGTCAGCGACCCGTCCAACATGGCGTGGCTGACAGGGTATGATGGCTGGTCCTTCTACACCCATCAGGCCGTGATCGTGCCCGGCGATGGCGATCCCGTCTGGTGGGGCCGGGCGATGGACGCACGCGGCGCGCGCCGGACGGTGTGGATGGATGACGACGCCATTGTCGGATACGAGGATCATTACGTCCAAAACCCGGATCATCATCCGATGGAAGCGCTGTGCGGCCTACTTGCGGAGCGCGGTCTGGCGCGCGGGCGCATCGGCGTCGAAATGGACAATTACTACTATTCCGCCAAGGCCCATCAGACGCTTGCCGGACGGCTCGACGGCTGCGATCTCGTCGATGCCGAAGGGCTGGTCAACTGGCGGCGGGCGGTCAAGAGCCCGGCGGAACTCGCCTTCATGCGCCGTGCCGCGCGCATCGTTCAGACAATGCACGGGATGATCGCCGAGATCGCCGAGCCGGGCCTTGCCAAGCATCTGCTGGTCGCCGAGATCATGAAGGCCGGCACGCTGGGCGCGGACGGGCATTGGGGTGACTATCCGGCGATCATGCCGCTGACGCCGTCGGGCATGGACGCGACCGCGCCGCATCTGACATGGGACGACCGGCCGATGCGTGCCGGGGAAGCCACCTTCTTCGAAATCGCCGGCGTCTATCGGCGCTATCATTGTCCGCAGTCGCGGACGCTGTTTCTGGGCACGCCGCCGCAGCGCTACCGCGACGCGGAGCGGGCGGTGCTTCTGGCGGTCGATGCCGGGATCGCGGCGGCCGAACCCGGCCGGACCTGCGGCGACATGGCGGACGCGTTCTTCGACACGCTGGAGGCGCAGGGCTTTTCCAAGGAGTCGCGTGCCGGCTATTCGATCGGCCTGTCCTACCCGCCCGATTGGGGCGAGCGGACGATGAGCATCAGGCGCGGCGACCCGACCGTTCTGCAACCGGGCATGACGCTGCATTTCATGCCGGCGCTCTGGCTCGACGATGGCGGACTGGAAATCACCGAGCCGATCGTCATCACCGAAACGGGCGCGCAATGCCTGACGCAAACGCCGCGCGGGCTCGTCGTCAAATGAGCGCTGCCAGCCCGATCACGGCATCGATCGTTCTTGACGCGGACGGCATCCGGCACGGCCATCTGCGCCTGCCGCACAGCCATGACGGCAGCGCATGGGGCCATGTGATGATCCCGATCACCGTGGCCCGGAACGGCGACGGCCCGACGGCACTTCTGACCGGCGGCAGCCACGGCGACGAATACGAAGGGCCGCTGGCGCTGATGGATCTGGCGAACACGCTCCGGCCCGAGGCCATGGCGGGCCGCGTGATCATCCTGCCGGCGATGAACCATCCGGCTTTTGCCGCCGCACGGCGCACATCGCCGATCGACGGCGGCAATCTGAACCGCGTCTTCCCCGGCGCGCCCGACGGCACGGTGACCGAGAAGATCGCGCACTATGTGGCAAGCGAAATCCTGCCGCGCGCCGACATCGTCCTCGACATCCATTCGGGCGGCAAGACGCTCGACTTCATTCCGTTCGCAGCGATCCACGAGACCGGCGACCCGTCTCAGACCGAGGCGGCGCGCGCGGCCATGGAGGCGTTCGGCGCGCCCCATGCGATGATCATGCGCGAACTGGACCCGGCCGGCATGTTCGACACGGTGGCCGAGCAGGCCGGCAAAGTGTTCGTGACGACCGAGCTTGGCGGCGGCGGCACGGCAACGGCGGCGAGTGTCGGCATTGCCCGGCGCGGCGTGCGCAACCTTTTGATCCATGCCGGCATCGTCGATGGCTCAATCGAGCCTGCGCCGAGCCGGCTTTTGTCGATGGACCATGAGGGCTGCTTCCACTTGTCGCCGGGCGCGGGCATCCTGGAACCGTGCCGGGATCTGGGCGTCATGGTTCAAGAGGGCGAACTCATCGCCCGCATCTGGCCTGCCGACCGCACCGGCGTCGCACCGGCCGAGATCGCTGCCCTTTCGTCCGGACTGCTGGCCGGCCGGCATTTCCCCGGATTGATCGCGATGGGCGATTGCCTGGCCGTGATCGCCCGGCCCGTCGGCTGAGCGGACGCCGCACACGGCACCATCGTCGTGATGGCGCCCGCCGACGCCTGTGCTAGGTTTGCGCCGATCACGGCGATGGAGGCGCACGCATGATGACCCTTTTCGACACGCTGACGCAGGCCCAGAACGGCGAGGCGATGCGGGCCATGGCAGCCCGGTTCGGACTGAGCGAAGAGCAGACACAGTCAGCCATCGAGGCGCTGATGCCGGCCTTTTCGGCGGGACTGAAGCGCAACGCGGCCGACCCGATGGGCGTGGCGAATTTCATGCAGGCGCTGTCGACAGGCCAGCACGCGCAATATTTCGAGGATATGGGGCGGGCGTTTCAGCCGCAGGGCGTGGCCGAAGGCAACGGCATTCTGGGCCATCTGTTCGGCTCCAAGGAGGTCAGCCGGGCCGTCGCCGCGCAGGCCGAGCAAGCGACCGGCATCGGCCAGGAGATCTTCAAGCAAATGCTGCCGGTGATCGCCTCGACGCTGATGGGCGGAATGTTCAAGCAGTCGACCGGACAGGTCAGCCAGGCGTCGGCGCCCGGCGGCAACTTCATGGCCGAGATGATGGAGCAGTTGATGCAGGCCGGCCGCCAACCGACCCGGCCGGCGCAGAACCCGATGGACAATCCGTTCGGGCAGGCGCTCAACCAGATGTTCGGCGGCGGATCGGACGGCGGCGGAAAGCCGGCCGCCAATCCGATGGCCGACAATCCCTGGGGCAAGCTCTTCACCGAGATGATGGGTGGCGGGCAATCCGAACCGGAGCCGGAGCCGAAACCGCGCGGCAACGCCTATGAGGAATTGTTCGGACAGATGTTCGAGACCGGCCGGCAGACGCAGGATACCTATCAGAAGGGCATCGACGACATTTTCGACCAGTATCTGCGCGGCATGATCAAGCACCGCTGACGCATCAGCGCCCGCGCATCACCAGCACATTGCCGGCGATCACCAGCGCCAGGCCCGCTATGGCGGTCAGCGTCCACTGATAACCTTCGAGCGCGGTGGAAATGAGCAGCGCGAAGATCGGGAAGACGACCGTCGCATAGCCGGCGCGCCCCGAGCCGATGCGGCCGACCAGCGTCAGATAGGCGGCAAAGGCGACGACCGTCGAGACGACGGCCAGGAAGATGAGCGACCACAGATAGTCGAACCGCGGGTCCCAGTTGAACGGCTTGCCCAGAACCAGCGCCAGAAACGCGCACCACAGCGCGCCATAGACCATGCCCCACGCATTGGCCGAAACCATCGGGATTTCGGCGCGGCGCCGGGACAGTTGCGCCGAGATCAGCGATCCGGCGGAAAAGCACAGCGTGCCGGCGATGCAAAGAGCCAATCCGGTTGCGACCTGATCGTCAAAGCCGCCTTCGGTGATCTTTGGCCAGAACATCAGCGCGATGCCGGCAAAGCCGATGGCGCCGGCAAGCACCGTGCGGCGGCTCGGCAGGTCGCGCCAGACGAGCGCCGCGAGGAACACATTGGTCAGCGAGGCGAGCGAAAAGACGACCGACAGGAGCCCGCTGACCAGATAGGCCGAGCCGTAATAGAAGAGCAGGAAGTTGGTCGAGAAGATGCACACCCCCATGGCGGCGAAGCGCGCATGTTCGACCAGCGAAAAACGCATGCGCCGGCCGCTGAGCACGGCCCAGGCGATCATGATCGCGCTGGCGATGACGAACCGGTAGACGAGCGACACTTCATTGGCGACCACGCCCGGCTGCAGCGACAGCGCGTACCAGGAGAACGACCAGGCCATCACCGTGAGCGCATAAAGACCGTAATCGGCCGGCGCGAAGGCGCCTTGCGCGGGCGGAGCGGACGCCCCTTGCGGTGCGGGAGGTTGGACGGACATGACGGTTTCCTCGACCGGCCCCTACGCCGCGCCGGCGCGGTTGGCAAGCCGACACTTGACCGTCCGCCGGGCGGCTGAATTTCTCGACCTACGTTGAAGATCTTTTGTTTTGATTTTCCAGATCAATGAATTGCCGTTCAACATCCACAGATGGTTTACCTTTCCTGGGTATTTAGATAATAATTGCTCCGATCTGGGAGCTGAAAGATGAAGTATGTTCTTCTTGTCGCATTGATTTTGTTGACGGGTTGCACATCGACACCGGAGTCGAACGGGACGCAACTTTCAGCGTCCGAAGTGCAGTCGGTTTTCATCGACCGTCCTTGGCGGAGTCCTTCCGGTCGTTTCCTGTTCAAGTCCGACGGCACTTACACGTTCGTTGGCAATAATGGGCAGGTGAACCCTTCACCGTGGAACTACACGCTTCGTCCGGACGGGGTTATCGAAGGCGCCACGACAAATTATACGTTTTTCCGCAAAGCGGATGGCTCATATGTCTATCATCACAGCCGCTCGAACCGTCGCTATCGCGTTCTGCTTTGAACGTCGGCATGCGTGCGACCGTCAATCATAAATTCATGAATCCGGTCCGCGCGAGCGCTCCGTCGTACGCCGAAAAAATTGTCCGTATCATCGCAGTGGCGATTGTCTTTGTCTCCTTTGCACTTTCGGCAGCGCTTGCAACCGACAGAGCCAGCACAGAGTTGGCGAGGCATTTTTTGTCCGACACACCGGCTTGTGTCCAGCCAGCGCCAAGCCCGGTGCTGCTGGTGGCGGACCTGACGCTCAACGGCGAGATAGACGACAGTGTCTCGTTGCACATCTACTCAATCCTGGAAGAACTCGGGTGCATTGATGTTATTGGAGTGGTTTCGATATTCGGCAACGGCGGGTCAACAACCGCCGAGGTCCACCGAAATCTCGATGTCCGCCTTGCCAAACTCGGTGGAGGAACGTGGCGGCTTCTGCGTGGGCCTGATGAAAGCTATCGCAAGGTACGCAACAAACGAGCCACACGACCTCCGGCAGGGCAAAATGGCACACTGGCGGACCAAGAACGCCTTGTCCGGATCGCAGAAATAGTAAATGGGGCCAACGGGCAAGTCGTTATCGTCGAACTCGGGCCAATGACCGTTTCAGCGAGGCTTTTGTCCAGCGGTCTGATCCAGGAATCGAAGATCAGGAAAATACTGGCGGTCGGGGGCCGCAAAGGCGGCGAGAGGTTTGGTCGGCCGGCCGGCCTTGTCGGGCGGCTTGGATCGTTCACCGACTTCAATGTCCGAAAAGACACGAAAGCCGTGGACTCCTTGATTCGCAATTGGCCGGAAAAAATGTTTCTCGTAACCTACCGATCCGGCGTGGGCCAACGGATGATCACGGCCGATATGATCGCCAACGCGATACCGGCCATCTCGGAACACGCAACCGAGCGGCAACAATGGCTCCGGCGTATGCTTGGCTATGAGGGCATACCCTCCTGGGACACATGGACTGCTGTCTACTTCGTGCGTGACGGAAAAATCCGGCTCGATTGCGGGCTCCAGTATGGCCATGTGCGGATGGAAGACGGCGCCAGATGGCCGCGGCTTCTGATCGGAAACCAGCCGGACGATGGATGGCCGATCGAAATGTGTCGCTGACCTGCGTCTTACAAAGCCGATACTTGACCGTCCGCCGGGCGGCTGAAACAAACCGGCATGGCCAGTGATCAGCCCCTTGCCGATTCCCCCACTTCGAACGTCGCCGAATATTCCGTCGGCGAGATCAGCCAGGCGGTCAAGCGCACCGTCGAGGATGCATTCGGGCGGGTGCGCGTGCGCGGCGAGGTGTCGGGCTATCGCGGGCCGCATTCGTCGGGCCACGCCTACTTTCGCCTGAAGGACGACCGCGCGACGCTGGAAGCGGTGATCTGGCGCGGCACGTTTTCCAAGCTGGCCTTCAAGCCCGAAGAGGGTCTGGAGATCATCGCGACCGGCAAGCTGACCACCTATCCCGGCTCGTCGAAATACCAGATCGTGATCGATGCGATCGAGCCGGCGGGCGCCGGCGCGCTGATGGCGCTTCTGGAAGAACGGCGCAAGACGCTGGCAGCCGAAGGCCTGTTCGATGCCGCGCGCAAGCGCCCGCTACCCTTCATGCCGCGCGTCATCGGCGTCGTCACGTCGCCGACCGGCGCCGTCATTCGCGACATTCTTCACCGCATCGCCGACCGGTTCCCGTGCCATGTGCTGGTCTGGCCGGTGCGGGTTCAGGGCGAAACATCGGCGCGCGAGGTGGCGGCGGCCATTGACGGCTTCAACGCGCTGGCTCCCGGCGGGCCGGTGCCGCGGCCGGATGTTCTGATCGTCGCGCGCGGCGGCGGCAGCCTCGAGGATCTATGGGGCTTCAACGAGGAGAGCGTGGTGCGTGCCGCGGCCGGCTCGGCCATCCCGCTGATTTCGGCGGTCGGCCACGAGACCGATACGACTCTGATCGACCATGCCAGCGACAGGCGCGCACCGACGCCGACGGGCGCCGCCGAGATCGCGGTGCCGGTCCGGGCAGACCTTGAAGCCCATCTGGCGCAACTGGGCGCGCGTCTTGCCGGCACCGTCTCGCGGCTGGCCGACGACCGGCGGTCGCGCGTGCGGGCACTGGCACGCGGTCTGCCGCAGCCCGACCAGATCCTTGCCCTGCCCCGGCAGCGGCTCGACGGGCTCGACGGTCGGCTGCGATCCAGCCTCGATGCGCGGCTTGCCGAACGGCGCGGGCGGCTGGCGGCGCTGGGCGCCATGCTGGCGCCGGCCCGGCTTTCCGAAAAGGTCGCGCGCGACCGGCAGAGCCTTGGCCGCTTGGCACGGGACCTGCCGCTCGGCCTGTCGCGCGGGCTCGATCTGCGCCGGCGTGAGCTGGCGCATCGCGCGGCGCGCCTGACCACGCGCACCAGCCAAAGGCTGCATGGCGACGGCGCACGGCGACTGTCGCAAGCGCTGGCACGGCTCGACCGCGCCGCGCACGACAAGGCCGGCGATGCGACCAGCCGCTTGGCAGAAGCGGCGCGGCTGCTCAAATCGCTGTCCTACCAAAGCGTTCTGGAGCGCGGCTATGCGCTGGTGCGCGATGCGGACGGCACGCCGGTGCGCGGATCGGCCGGCATTGCATCGGGCGACCGGCTGGCCATCCAGTTTGCCGGCGATGACCGGCTCGATGTGGTCGCCGACGGCAAGGCGCCAAAAAATCCCGGACGGCAAAAACCTGCGCGTCCGGCATCAAAAGGCGGCGGCCAGGGCAGCCTGTTCTAGGGTCAAAAAGCCGGAATTCTTCGGAACGTGGCGATGACGATGGGGCCACCCGGCAAGGGGTGGTACGAGCGGGTGGATTTGAACCACCGACCTCTGGAGCCACAATCCAGCGCTCTAACCAACTGAGCTACGCCCGCAAACCGTTGTTCGCGACGCTTCGCATAGTCCGCTGGCGGCGCTTTTGCAAGACTTGCCTTTGCCGTTCACGAGGTCCGCCAGCGCAAAGAAAAAGGCCGGGCGAACCCGGCCTTCGGACCCGTACTCGGTGATCGGGCCCGGGCCGGAGCGCCGCCGGGAGGAGGATGCGGCGATCCGGCAATTGTGAGGACGGTCAGTCCTGCTTGAGCGCGCCCATGGCCTTTTCGGCGACGGCCTTTGCAGGGGCAGTCATGTCCTCGCCGGCCTTCTGGTAAAGGCCCTGCATGGTCTTGGCGGTATCGACGGCCTTTTCGGCCTGTTCGCGCACGAAAGCGGTCTGCAGTTCGATCATCTCGGCGACCGACTTTACGCCGACCATCTTCTCGAGATGGCTGAACGTGCTCTCGGTGTTGGCGCGCATCGTGTCGATGGCGGCAAGCGAGATCTTCGAAGTGTTTTCCTGTGCCGAATGGATGCCGGCCTCGGCTTCCTTCTGCACATCGTCAAAGGCGGCTTTGGCCTTTTCCATGGCAGCTTTCGACTTGGCGAGGTTTTCCTCGGCCAGCGTACGGAACTGTTCCAGCATGTCGGCCGGATCGGGCATCTGGCCCATGGCGAATGCGTCCTGTGCGGCTTTGGCTGTCGGAGCTTCGGTTTTGGGAGCGGCGGCTTTGGCCATGTCATTGTCCTCCAAGGGTTGAATGAGACTGACCGCTATATAGCGTATCGAATTGTGCATTGCAACAATTTTGTGCGACGCACAATCACCGTTAACCAGAGATTCACTCCGTGACCGGGCCGCGCGGTTGAAAACTGGACGGGTGCCGCTCAATAAGACAATTAAGGTTTTGTTAAGAGCACGATGGCCGACGCGGCGAGCATGGCGGACGACATGACCAACTCACGAAACTGGGACGGGACATCCTTCATCGATATCGCGGTGCAGGACGGCGTCCGGGAGGCGATGCTGTCGGGCCAGGCCGCGCTGATCATCGACCGCAAGAGCGGCGCCCTGCGCTGGGCCAACGGCGCGGCGGCCGGGCTGTTCGGGCTGTCGGCGATCGGCAGCCGCGCGGGCGAAACGGCGCTTTCGCCGGCGGCGGAAACCGGCATGCGCCAGGTGCGCGCCGTGCTTGGCGCGCTGAAGGACGAGCCGCGCACGGCGCTGGTCCGCCTCCGCTCGGGCCTGACAAGCCGGCTGGTCAAGGCCCATGTGCGCCGCATCGATCTGTCCGGTGTTCGCGGCAAGCATGCGCTCGTGACGGCGCCGGCGCGCGATACCCAAATGAACGAGGCCGAATGTCTGGCGGTCGCCCTGACCGGCCTCGAGGACGAGGGCGCGGGGGCCGCCATCATCGACGGCGGCGGCCGGGTGCTCAGCGCCGGCTCTTCTTATGAGGCGCTTGGCGTGCCGGCGGACATCGCCCGCGATCTAGCAGCCCGGACACGCGGAGAAGCCGACCGCCTCGTCAAGCAGATCGTCGATCTGCCGGACACCGGATCGGCCGTTGCCGCCGGCGTCGGGCGTTTGGCCGACCTGCCCGAACGCTATCTGATCGTCGCACTGGCGCTTGCAGACCGACCTGCGGAACCGGCCTCGATCGCCGCCGCTGCGGCTGTGGACCTGATGCCCGGCGACTTCGCGACGGCGGCCGAAATGGATGTGGCGCCGGCCGCATCCCGGAACCCGGACGAGGACATATCCCCGGTCGCCACGGAAAGCGACGCGAGCGGTGTCGGCGCCGACGCCAACCGCAACACGCAAACCGCGGAAGAACCCGAAAGGGAGCCGGCGGAGATCGCCACCGTGCCCGCGCCGGCGCCCTTCACCGGACCGGACCTCGGATCGGGGCCGATACGTTTTGTCTGGAAGACCGATCGCGACGGCGTCTTCGTCGACGTGTCGCCCGAATTTTCCCGCGCCGTCGGACCCAATGCCGCAGAGCTTGCGGGACACGGGTTTGCCGATATCGTCGACCGGCTGGCGCTCGATCCGGCGGGCGAGATTGTCGCCGCCCTGTCGCGTCGCGACACCTGGTCGGGCAAGAGCGTGCTCTGGCCGGTCCAGGGCACCGACCAGCAGGTGCCGGTCGATCTGGCGGCCCTGCCCTATTACAGCCGCGAACGGGAATTCGAGGGCTATCGCGGTTTCGGCATTGCCCGCATGGCCGACATCGCCACCGATCCGGACGCGCGGGGACTGGCGCTGACCACTCCGCTCGGCGCTCCGGCCGAGACCGGTGCCGATTCGGCCGACGAGTACGTCGTGGACGATCAGGGTCCGGCCGCCGAAGCCGATGACGGCGCGGCGGAGACCGGCGAGGCTGCCGGCTCGGATGCGCCCGACCTGTCGCACGAACCGCCCGTGCTTGCAGTGGCGCCGGCCCACCCGATGCGCCGCAGGAGCGACACGATCGTGCCGTTCCCGGACGCCGCCGCCGAAGACGATCCCGACCATATCGCGCCCGGACCGCATCTGAGCGATGAGGAAGCCGAAGCCTTCCGCAAGATCGGACAAGCGCTCGGCCGGCGCGACGATGGCGTCGAGACCGGTACGTTCGATGGCCAGTCAAGTCCCGCGTCGGCCGGAGACGATACGACATTGGCGGACGAACCGGGCGAAGAAACCGTTGAGGCCGAACATCACCCGGCTCTCGAGCCGGCCATCGAAAAGGCTGCCGCCGAAGACCGCAAGGCCGAAGGCCATGATGACGAAGACGATCGCCACGACATCCCCGACGATGTCCTGGCGGTGGAAGCCGACGGCTCCACGCTTGAGGACGTGCCGCCTGGCGAGCCCTGGGCCGAAACCCCGGTCGACGGTGAGGCGCCCGTGCCAGCCACGGACGGGCTGGCGCCGGAGACGCTGGACGAATTGCCGTTGCCGCTCCTGATCGTGCGCAACGAGCAGGCGCTCTATACCAATGCCGCGTTCGCCGCCATGGCCGGCGATGCCGACACCGGGGCGTTGAACCAACGCGGCCTCGACATGCTGTTCGGCGGCAGCGCGCCGGACACCGAAGACGATGCCGGCGACCGCGCGATCACGCTGGTCGGCGCCGACGGGCAGCCGATCGCGGCCCGCGCGCATCTGCAGATCGTGCCCTGGATGGGCGCGCGGGCGCTGATGTTCGCGTTCGAACCGCGGCCGCTGGCCGACGACACGACGAGCGCGTCCGCCGCGTTGCCGGGCGAAACCGCAACAGGCGGCGCGCCCGAGCCGTCCGACGTCGCCTCGCGGCCCGACCCCCATGCCGTCAGCGCGGCCGAAGCCGCCGAACTGCGCGCGATCCTCGACACGGCCACCGACGGGGTGATCCTGATCGGCGCCGACAGCACGATCCGCTCGCTGAACGGGTCGGCATCGGCGCTGTTCGGCTATCCGAACGAGGAAATCGAGGGCAAGAGCTTTTCCTTCCTGTTCGCCCATGAAAGCCAGCGCGCGGCCATGGATTATCTGCACGGCCTGTCCAACAACGGCGTGGCAAGCGTTCTCAACGAGGGACGGGAAGTGCTCGGCCGCGAACGCAATGGCGGCTTTCTGCCGCTGTTCATGACGATCGGCCGGATGCCGGCGAGCAACGGCTTCTGCGCCGTGATCCGCGACATCACACCCTGGAAGCAGACCGAGCAGGCGCTTCAGGACGCAAAGCGTCAGGCCGAGCAGGCGTCGAACACCAAGTCCGAGTTTCTGGCCAAGATCAGCCACGAGATCCGCACGCCGCTCAACGCAATCATCGGCTTTTCCGAACTGATGGCCGAGGAGCGGTTCGGGCCAATCGGCAATGAACGCTACCGGGACTATCTGGCCGACATCAACAAGTCCGGCCGGCACGTTCTGGACCTGGTCAACGATCTTCTCGACATCTCCAAGATCGAGGCAGGCAAGCAGGAGCTCGAATTCGAGAGCGTCGCGCTGAACGAGGCGATCGGCGAAGCCATCGCAATGGTTCAGCCGCAGGCCAACCGCAACCAGATCATCGTTCGCTCCAGCCTCGAGAGCACGGTGCCGCCGGTCGTCGCCGACCTGCGCTCGGTCAAGCAGATCGTCCTCAACCTTCTGTCGAACGCAATCCGCTTCACCCATGCGGGCGGACAGGTGATCGTTTCGACGAGCTACACCGGCAATGGCGCGGTGCTGCTGCGCATCCGCGACAGCGGCATCGGCATGTCGGAGAAGGAACTGGAAAGCGCGCTCAAGCCGTTCCAGCAGGTCACCGCGGTCGGCCAGCGGCGCGGCGACGGCACGGGGCTCGGCCTGCCGCTGACCAAGGCGCTGGTCGAGGCCAACCGCGCCGAATTCGGCATCAGTTCAGAACCGGGTCAGGGCACGCGGGTCGATATCATCTTCCCGCCCGCGCGCGTTCTGGCGAGCTGACACGGCGCAAGGTTCGCACACGTCCCCGCCAAAGAAAATGCCGGCCCCCTGCGGGAGCCGGCAGAATAAAGATCGCTGTGAGTGGAGGCGGCGCCAATGAGACCCGGTTTCCGACGGGCCAGTTGAAAGTGTTAACGCCAGCTTAAGCGCGAGGCCTTAACGGTTCCTTGCCGGGCATGGTTAACGAAGCGGCGCGCTGTTCCGTAGCGACACCGTGGTTAACGTGGCGGCACCTGGCACAAGGTCACGGCAGCAATTCGGCCCGGTCGGCGAAATGCGCCAGCGCTTCGGGATTGGCGAGCGCTTCCTGGTTCTTGACCGGCCGGCCATGGACCACCTCGCGCACGGCCAGTTCGACGATCTTGCCCGATTTGGTGCGCGGAATGTCATCGACCGGCAGGACCACAGCCGGAACGTGGCGCGGCGAAGCGCCGGTGCGCACCTTGGCCTTGATCGCCTTGACTAGCTCGTCGGTGAAGGCTGCGCCTTCGGCAAGGCGCACAAACAGCACCACGCGCACATCATTGTCCCACTCCTGGCCGATGCAGATCGCCTCGAGCACTTCGGGCATCTGCTCGACCTGGTTGTAGATTTCGGCCGTACCGATCCGGACGCCGCCGGGATTGAGCGTCGCATCCGACCGGCCATGGATGATCAGGCCGCCATGACCGGTGATCTCGGCGAAATCGCCATGGCACCAGACATTGTCGAAGCGCTCGAAATAGGCGGCACGGTACTTTTCGCCGTCCGGGTCGTTCCAGAAGCCGACCGGCATTGAGGGGAACGGTTTGGTGCAGACCAGTTCGCCCTTTTCGCATTGGACCGGCTTGCCGTCATCGTCCCAGACCTCGACGGCCATGCCGAGCCCCGGCCCCTGGATTTCGCCGACATGAACCGGCTCGCCCGGAACGCCGAGCACGAAGCAGGAGACGATGTCGGTGCCGCCGGAAATCGAGGCGAGATGGACGTCCGACTTGATGCCGTCATAGACGAACTGGAAGCATTCCGGCGACAGCGGCGAGCCGGTGGACGAGATCACCCGCACCGTAGACAGATCGTGCGTGTCGATCGGCCGGAGGCCGGCCTTGCGCACCGCGTCGATATATTTCGCCGACGTTCCGAAGTAGGTCATCTTCTCGCGGTCGGCAAAATCGAACAGCACGTTGCCGTCGGGCGCAAAGGGCGAGCCGTCGAACAGCAGCAGCGTCGCCCGCGAGGCGAGCGCAGTCACCAGCCAATTCCACATCATCCAGCCGCAGGTGGTGAAATAGAAGACGCGGTCGCCGGCCTTGATGCCGGCATGGTAGCGGTGCTCCTTGAGATGCTGCAGCAGCGTGCCGCCGGCGGAATGGACGATGCATTTGGGAATGCCGGTCGTGCCGGACGAATAGAGAATGTAGAGCGGATGGGAAAAGGGAAGCCGCTCGAACGCCAACGGCCGCGCATCGAACGGTGCAATCGCCGCTTCCAGCGAGCAGGCTTTCGGCGTCGCCTGGGCGGTCCGCTCCGCCGCGCCCAGATAATCGACGATGAGCACGTTCCTGACCGAGGGCAGGTGTGGCACGATCTCGGCCAGCTTGCCGCCAATGTCGTTGGGCCTGCCATTGTACCAATAGCCGTCGCAGGCGATGAACATGACCGGCTCGATCTGCGAAAATCGGTCGAGCACGCCCTTGGGCCCGAAATCGGGCGAGCAGGACGACCAGATCGCGCCGATCGAACTGGCCGCCAGCATGCCCGCGACCGCTTCGGGCATGTTCGGGATCATCGCCGCCACCCGGTCACCGGCCTTGACGCCGTTTGCGACCATCGCCTGTTGCAGCCGCGAGACCAGCGCATGCAGATCGTCCCAGCTCAGCCGCCTTGTAACCTTGTCTTCGCCCTGGAAAACGATGGCTTCGCCCGGACCCGTTTGCCGCAGCAGGTTCTCCGCAAAATTCAGCTTCGCATCGGGGAAGAAATCCGCGCCCGGCATGGCGTTGCCGTTTTCCAGCACGCGTTCACCCTTGTCGCCGATAACGCCGGCATCGTCCCAGACCGCCGACCAGAACCCCTCGCGATCCTCGACCGACCAGCGGTGCAACTCGGCATAGCCGCCGAACGAGCGGCCCGCGCGCTGCGACGCAAAATCCATGAACGCCCGCACCGCCGATGTCTCGACGGCTTTCGGCGATGGTGTCCAAAGGGGTGACGTCATGATGGACCAGCCTCCTCATCTGCCCGATGAACGGTCTGGTACGCGCTGATCCGATCCATCGCAAGCCGGGGCGCCGACGGGCGCGACCAAAGGCGTGAGGATATCGGACAAATCGGCCAAAACCGTTTGTCGGGCCAACGGGTTTTTTGGTAGAGCTTGCGCATGGGTAAGTCTGCGTTGCGTGCTGCCGCGATCCTTGCGGTTCTGGTGGTTGCCATGGCCGGCGCCGTCGCGCTGACCCTGCCTTGGCTGGTATCGACCGACATCGTGCGCTCGTCTATCGAGCGGGAACTGGGCAACTTTTTCGGCACCGACGCCGAACTGGGCGGCCAGACCCAGGTGAGGATTTTCCCGCGACCGCGCACCACACTCAGAGACGTGACGATCGCCGGGCCGGGCGGGCGGGCGGCGCCAATCCTGACCATCGAGAGCATGGAAGCCGATATCGGGCTGGTGGGGCTCGTTATGGGCCGTCCTGAATTCTCCAACTTCCGGCTGGTGCGGCCGCATCTGAGACTGCTGGTCGGGCAGGACGGCTCCATCGACTGGGCGGCACAGAGCGGACGTGCCGGCCGGCTGTTCCGCCGGGCTGCCGACGCCGAGGGGGAGATGTCCGGCGACGCACTGGGTTCGGTGGTGACTGCCCAGGGCCGCATCACGTTCGAAAGGGGCGACGGCACGGTGATCGAGGACATCACGGCCGTCGATGGACAGCTGAACTGGCCGCAGCTCGACGCGCCGCTGTCGCTGTCGGCGGAGGCGATCTGGCGCGGCACCGCCGGCAGTCTGGCCTTCAACACACAATCGCCGCGGGCCTTCTTCCTCAACACGCCGTCCGAGACCGGCCTGACCGTCCAATCCGACGCGGTGGCGCTCGATTTCGACGGCATGGCGAACGCCGGCGGCCCGCTTTTCGCCGACGGCGCGATGAGCTTCTCGACCCCTTCCCTGCAGACGCTGATGACGATCCTCGGCACGGATCTGACGCCCGGAAGGGCGCTCGGCGAAGTCGCCCTGTCCGGGCCCGTGCGGCTGGCGCAGCGCCGGAT
This sequence comes from Oceaniradius stylonematis, assembly GCF_965223445.1. Classification (NCBI taxonomy): domain Bacteria; kingdom Pseudomonadati; phylum Pseudomonadota; class Alphaproteobacteria; order Hyphomicrobiales; family Ahrensiaceae; genus Oceaniradius; species Oceaniradius stylonematis. The sequence goes on along the minus strand of NZ_OZ244994.1, from coordinate 2,354,977 downwards.
GCGATTCGAGGGGCTGGACATCACGGTGGATGGCAACAGCGGGTCGGGCGTGCTCGAAATCGGCATCAGCGCGCAACGCGCCGAGCCGGCCGTGACCGGCACGCTCGACTTCGCAACGCTCGACATCGCGGCATTCCTGTCGGCGTTCATCGATCTGCCGCAACTGGTTGGCGACGGCCCGCCCTCGATGGCCGATGTGGCGACCCAGATCAGCACCGATCTGCGCGTGTCGGCGGCCGCCGCCACGTTCGGGGACCTGTCGCTCGAAAACCTCGCCGCAACGGCCCAGGTCTCGGACGAGGTCGCGATCTTCGACATCGGCGATGCGCTGGCCTATGGCGGTCATGTGCAGGCACGTCTGGCATTGTCGTTTGCCGAGGGCGGACGGGCCGAGGTGATCCTGTCGGGGCAGGACGTCGATACGGCAGCCATTGGCGAAGCGTTCGCATTGCCCCGCGCGCTGCCGCGCGGGCGCGGCAATTTCTCGGTCACCATGCATGCGCCAACCACAGGTCCCATGCGGTCGGGCCGAACGCTTGACGGCATGGTGTCAGTCGAGGTCCGCAACGGCGTCATGCCCGGCTTCGGGTTCGGCCAGCTTTCCGGGCAGCGCGATATCGTCCGCTATTTTTCGCTCGATATGGAGGCCGGTGGCGAGACCTTTTCAAGTGCCCGGATCTATGGCGACATCGCCGAAGGGCTTTTGACGCTCAAGGACACACGCATCATATATCCCGACGGCGAGGTGCGGCTCGAAGGCATCGTCACGCTGAGCACCGGCAGCCTGGCGCTGACGGCGACCGCCGGGCCGGCAATCGCCGACGCCACAGCGGACAATGCCGGCGGGGAGCCTGCGGCGCCAGCGGAGGACCTTGCCCGCTTCTTCGTCGGCGGTTCGTGGAACCGGCCGTTTGCGGCGCCGGTGCTGCTGCCAATGCCGGGCCGCGATGGTTAGCAACCGGTTAATCCGGCCGGCAAAGTTTTAGCCGATTTTTACCTTCCTGGCGGACAATCACCGCATCGATCGGGCAGTCCGGGGTTTGGCGTGTTCCAGTTTCTCGCCATCACATTGAAGATCAGCGTCGCGTCCATGCTGTTGGGCGCGGGACTTTCGGCGTTCGACATCACGGCAGCCGAGCTTCTGGCGCAGGCTGGCCTGACCCCCGAGCGGCTCAGCGAAATGCTGCAACAGGCCTGGGCCTGGGCGCTGCCGAACATGGTGCTGGGCTCGATCGTCATCGTGCCGCTGTGGTGCGTGAGCTATCTGCTGCGGCCGCCGCGCGGCTGACCTGCCCTCAGGCCGGGTCGGCCTGCCGCGCCCGCGCGTCGGCGACGGCACGCTGCTTGGTCACAAGCGTCGCGGTGATGACGCCGATCGCAACCAGCCCGATCAGGATGGTGCAGACGGCATTGATCTCAGGCGTGACGCCAAGGCGCACCTGCGAGTAGATTTTCATCGGCAGCGTCGTCGCGCCGGGTCCCGACGTGAACGACGCGATCACCAGATCGTCCAGCGACAGGGTGAAGGCCAGCATCCATCCGGACAGAACGGCCGGGAAGATCACCGGCAGCGTCACCTTCCAGAACGCCTCGAACGGCGTGCAGCCAAGGTCCTGCGCGGCCTCTTCCAGCGACATGTCGAAGCTGACGAGCCGCGACTGGACGACAACGGCGACGAAGCACAGCGAGAAGGTGATATGCGCCAGCGTCACCGTCCAAAAGCCGCGATCCATGTTGATCGAGACGAACAGCAGGAGCAGCGACAGGCCGGTGATCACCTCGGGCATGACGAGCGGCGCGTAAACCATGCCGGTGAACAGCGTCCGGCCGGTGAACCGCGTGTAGCGCACCAGCGCCAGCGCCGCCAGCGTGCCCAGAACGGTGGCGACGGTCGCCGAAACCAGTGCGACACGGATCGTCACCCAGGCCGCGTCCATCAGCCCCTGATTGTTGAACATCTCGACATACCAGCGGGTCGAGAAGCCGGCCCAGACGGTGACGAGACGGGATTCGTTGAAGGAATAGATCACCAGAAGGATGATCGGGATATAGAGGAACGCAAACCCCAGAACGACCGAGGAGACGTTGAACCATGTCCAGCGGCCGCTCATGAACCCGATTCCTGCGCACGGGCCTGGGCGTTCTGGAACAGCACGATCGGCACCACCAGCAGGATCAGAAGGATGATCGCCACCGCCGAGGCGACCGGCCAGTCGCGATTGTTGAAGAACTCCGTCCACAGCGTCTTGCCGATCATCAGCGTGTCCGACCCGCCAAGAAGATCGGGGATGACGAATTCGCCCACCGCCGGGATGAAGACCAGGAGGCAGCCCGCCAGAACGCCCGGCAGGGCGAGGCGTGCGGTGACCTTCCAGAACGCGCCGAGCGCGGTGCAGCCGAGGTCCTGCGCCGCCTCGATCAGCGAATAGTCCATCTTTTCCAGCGTCGCGTAGATCGGCAGCACCATGAAGGGCAGGTAGGAATACACGATCCCGATATAGACCGCCGTGTCGGTGTTCAGGATCGTCAGCGGCTCGCCGATCAGGCCAAAGCTCATCAGGAACTGGTTGAGCAGGCCCTCGGGTTTCAAAATGCCGATCCACGCATAGACGCGGATCAGGAAGGAGGTCCAGAACGGCAGGATGACCAGCATCAAGAGGATGGGCCGCAGTCCCTCCGACGCGCGCGCCATGCCATAGGCCAGCGGAAAGCCGATCAGCAGCGTGAGGAAAGTGGAGACCAGCGCGATGCGCAGGCTCGAGAAATAGGCGTTGCGGTAGAGCGCGTCCTCGGTCAGCCAGACATAGTTGGCGAACGACAGCTGCGACAGTGACTCGCGAAGAGCAGCCCAGCCCTCGCCAATGTCGAACTGCGGCGCATAGGGCGGCATTGCCAGAACCGGCTCGGACAGTGAGATGCGAAAGACGATCAGGAAGGGCAGCAGGAACAGCGCCAGCAGCCACAGATAGGGGACCAGGATCGTCAGGCGGCGGAAGAGGTTCATGGATTGCGCCCCGCGATGGCCATGTCAGCGCTCCAGCAGAATGCCGCAGTCGGGGTCGAACGAGAGCCAGACCCGTTCCTCATAGCCGATCGGGTCTTCGACGGCGCGTTCGGAATTGAGCACGGTCGCCTTGATGACGGTGCCGGAATCGAGCCGCACGTTGAAGACGGTCAGTCCGCCCAGATAGGCGATGTCCCAGACCTCGCCTTCGACGGCGTTGTGGTCCTGCTCGGGTTTGGTCCGGGTCACATCGACCTTTTCGGGGCGGATGGCGAACCAGGCATGCTTGCCCGCATCCACGCCCGGCTGAGCCACGGCGCAGATGCCGAACCCGTCGCTGGCTTCCATCTCGGCCAGCCCGTTCTCGACGGCCGTGATCCGGCCCTCGAACATGTTCACATTGCCGATGAAGTCGGCGACATAGCGCGTGTTGGGCGCCTCGTAGATCTCGCCGGGCGTGCCGGTCTGCACGACGGTGCCCGCATCCATGACGGCGATGCGGTCGGACATGGTCATCGCCTCCTCCTGATCGTGGGTGACGATCATGAAGGTCAGGCCGAGCTGTTCCTGCAAGTCCATCAGCTCGAACTGGGTTTCCTCGCGCAGCTTCTTGTCGAGCGCGCCGAGCGGTTCGTCGAGCAGCAGAAGCTTGGGCCGCTTGGCGACCGAGCGGGCGAGCGCGACGCGCTGGCGCTGGCCGCCTGACAGTTGATGGGGCTTGCGCCGGGCGAACTGTTCGAGCTTGACCAGCTTGAGCATCTGGTCGACGCGCTCGGCGACGGCGCCCTTCTCCATGCCTTCCTGCCTCAGGCCGAAAGCGATGTTGTCGGCGACATTGAGGTGCGGGAACAGCGCGTAGGACTGGAACATCATGTTGACCGCGCGCTTGTGCGGCGGCACGCCCTTGAGCGGCTGGCCGTCGAGGAAGATATCGCCCGATGTCGGCTCCTCGAAGCCGGCGAGCATGCGCAGCAGCGTGGTCTTGCCGCATCCTGAAGGGCCGAGCAGCGAGAAGAACTCGCGCTCATAGACGTGCATGGTCAGGTTGTCGACCGCGGTGAAATCGCCGAACCGTTTGGTGACGTTCTCAAAAGCGATATAGGGCTTGGCCGAGCCGTCGGCCCATGGCGTGAACGATCGCCGCACATTGCCCAGTGACTTCATGAGACCCCCGAACGTCCCCGAAAACAAGAAACGCCCCGGGCCGTGCGGTCCGGGGCGGTGCGTTTACTGGCCGGTGGTGATCCGCGTCCAGGTCCGCGTCACGCTGCGCTGTTCGCGCTGCGTGTAGGGGGTGACGGTGTAGAGCCGTCCGATCGTCTCCTCATCGGGATAGATCGCCGGATCGCCGATCACGTCCTCGTTGAGGAACTCCTTGGAGGCGGCGTTGCCGTTGGCGAAATAGACATAGTTTGAGGCCTTCGCCATCACCTCCGGCCGCATCATGTAGTCGAGGAAGATGTGCGCCTGTTCGACATTTTCCGCGTCGGCCGGGATCGCCATGTTGTCGAACCACATCAGCGCGCCTTCCTTGGGAATGATGTAGTCGACGGTGACGCCCGCGTCGGCCTCTGCGGCCCGGTCTCGGGCCTGCAGCACGTCGCCCGACCAGCCGACCGCCAGGCAGATGTCGCCATTGGCGAGCGCGTTGATGTACTCAGACGAGTGGAACTTGCGCACGAACGGGCGGATCGGCGCATAGACTTCCTCGGCCTTGGCGAGGCTGTCCGCATCCCGGCCATCGGGGTCCATGCCGGCATAGTTGAGCGCGGCCGGGATCATCTCGGCCGGCGCGTTCAGGTGGAAGATGCCGCAATCCTCCAGCTTGGCGGCCGTCTCCGGATTGAACACCAGATCCCAACTGCCAAGATCCGCATCCTCTCCGAGGCGCTCCTTGACCATGTCGACATTGATGCCGATGCCGGTCGTTCCCCACATATAGTTGACCGCATATTCGTTGCCCGGATCGTAGAGCTCCAGCCGCTCGGCGATCGCCGGGTCCATGTTGGCCAGGTTCGGCAGCGCATCCTTGTTCAACGGCTGGAACACGCCGGCCTTGATCTGGTTGGCCAGAAACGTGCCGGTCGGCACGACGATGTCGTAGCCGGTGGAACCAGCCAGCAGACGCGTCTCCAGGATCTCGTTGGAATCGAACACGTCGTATACCACCTCGATGCCGGTCTCGGCGGTGAACTCCTCAAGGATCGATTCATCGATGTAATCGGACCAGTTGAAGACCTTCACCACGCCCTCGGCATGGGCCGCTCCGGCGGCCAGAACCGCTGCGGTCGTCGTGAACAGAAGGGTTTTGAAACGCATGTCAGAAGCTCTCCCGGTTTTTGTTGTGAGCGCCTTGGGGCGGCCCCGCCGCCCGCAATTGCGGGAAAGCCTATTTGTGTTTTCGGCGGCGCACAAGCGGTTTCGCGCAGCGCGCCGCCCGGCGGCCTACAGATAGGTCGAGCGCTCGAGCGGCGTGATTTCCGACCAGAAAGCAAGGATTTCCGCGCGCTTGAGATCGCGGTAGATGCGCGCCAGTTCCGGCCCCAGCGCGCGCTCGCAAAAGGCGCCCGCAGAGGTCAGCTGCAGCGCTTCATCCATGTCGTCGGGAAGCTGTTCGCCGACGGTCGTGTCGTAGGCGTTGCCCTCGATCGGCGGCGGCGGCGTCTCCATCTTTTCGAGACCGTCCATCATCGCCTGCAAGACGGCGCACAGAAGAATGTAGGGGTTGGCGTCGGCGCCGGCGATGCGGTGCTCGACGCGGCGGTTCTCTTCACCCGATGCTGGAATACGCAGCGCCACCGAACGGTTGTTGTGGGCCCATACGGCGCGGGTCGGCGCATAGGAGCCGGGCTGGATGCGGCGGAAGCCGTTCCAGGAGTTGATGAACAGCAAGAGTGCCTGCGGCATGGTGCGGATCAGTTCGGCGACCACGCCGCCCAGCCGCGCTTCGCCGTCGCCGCCGGCAAAGATGTTGTTGCCGGCCTCGTCGACGATGGACGCGTGCACATGCATGCCGTTGCCCGCATATTCGATGAAGGGCTTGGCCATGAAGGTCGCCTGCAGAGCGTGCCGTCGCGCGCAGCCGGTGATGATCCGCCGCAGCATGATGACATCGTCGGCGGCGCGCAGCGGGTCGCGGCGGTGTTTGAGATTGACCTCGAACTGGCCGGGCGCGGCCTCCTTGACAATCGTATCGATCGGCACCGACTGGGTGTGCGCGGCGGCGCGTATGTCCTCGAACAAGGGGCCATATTCGGCCAGATCGTCGAGCCCGTACATGCGCTGCCTGTCGGGGCCGACCGCTGTGCCGACGGGCTGGGGCGTCCGTTCGCCGGAAGCACCATCGGCCTCCAGCAGATAGAATTCCAGTTCGAAGGCAACGACCGGATGCAGCCCGCGCTTGGCGAGCGCCTTGGTGATGCGGCCGAGCGCGTTGCGGCAGTCAAAGCGCAGCGGCGTCCCGTCCGGCGCATGGCCGCGCAGCAGCACCTGCGCCGTCTTGCGCTTGGCCCAGGGCACGATGGTCAGCGAGCCGGGCACCGCGCGGAAGAAACCGTCCAGATCGCCGCTTTCGATGTGAAGCCCGGTCTCGACGACCTCGCGCCCCCAGACATCGAGTCCATGGATCGACATGGGAAAGTTGACGCCGTCGCCGAAAGCCTTTTTGAGCGCGTCGGCCGGCGCCCATTTGCCGCGCAGCACGCCGTTCGGATCGACGATCAGGAATTCGACCGCCTGAAGGTCCGGGTGCGCGGCCATGAAGGCGTCATACTCGGCCATATCCGGGTCGCCGGTCGCCCCCGGCTCCACCTCGGCATCCTTCAACGGCACGGTCATGCTTGCTCGATCCTTGTGTTCGACGCGCGAACTTGAAGGCCGGCACGGCGCACTTGTCAATCGCCCCGGCAGGGGTATTGCCGGACCGAAGAGCGGGACCGGCTTTGCCGGGCCGTCCGCCCCAAAGGCGGGCGACGGGTACCAGCAGCGCACGAAGGCGATAGCCGAATGCGTTGCCATGGACCTCGTAGAAACGCTGTTCGGCGTCGCGGGATCGGGCCGGCGGGCGCGGTTTCTGAAAGATGGGCGGCGGCATGATGCCGGACATGAGAACACCTCTTGTTTTTCATGCCTCGAACCTAATACCATCTCCTTCGGCCGAAAATTCCATGAAACCGCAAAGCATTTTGCAAAAATGAAAAACCTGAACTGGGACGATGTGCGCATCTTCCTGCGCGTGGCGCAATCGGGCGGCCTGTCGGCTGCCTCGGCCTCCACAGGACTGAGTCCGGCAACGATCGGCCGCCGTGTGACGGCGCTCGAACAATGCGTCGGCCGCGTCCTGTTCGAACGGTCGCAGACCGGCTACCGGCTGACAGCCGACGGGCGCACGCTGATGGACAAGGCGCTCGCCATGGACGCCACCATGCAGCCGATCACGGACTGGTCGCGCACGAGCGGGCAAAAGCCCGGCGTTCGGATTTCCGCCGGCACATGGACCGCCGAACTGCTTGCCGCCGAATTCGCCGCGCTGTGGACGCCCGGCGATGCATTCCACGTCTGCTTCAAGACGACAGAGGCGCGGCTCGACATCGCCCATCGAGAAGCCGAGATCGCGCTGCGCAGCCAGTCGCCCGATGGCGGCAATCTGGCAGTGCGCAAGATCGCCGATGTGGCGTTCGCGCCCTACCGCGCGGCATCGCCCGCCGCCGACGCGACGCCCGGATGGGTGGCGATCGGCCGCGACGAGGCGCTGACCGCATCGGCGCACTGGCTGCTCGACCAGGAACGCGCCGAGATCGTTGCATGGGCCAACACGCCGCACACGCTGCGCGCGCTGATCCGCGCCGGCGCCGGACAGGGCGTGATGCCCTGCTTTGCCGGCGATCGCGATCCGCAGCTTGTGCGCGCCGGGCCGGTGATCGGCGACCTGGCGCAAGTGCAATATATGGTCACCCATGCCGACGACCGGCATCGCCCCGAGGTGCGCACGCTGATCCGCCGCATCACCGCGCTCGCCGAGGCGAACGCCGCGCTGTTTCGCGGCGAACGGCCCCGATAGCGCGCGTCAGACGAAGTCGAACACGCTGAAGCCGGTCGTCATGTCGTCGAGCCCGAGCGGCCTTGTGATGGGCGGCTCGGCCCGGGCGAGACAGCCGGCGCGCTCGCAGACCCGGCAGGCCGGGCCGACCGGCAGCGTCTGCACCCGGCCCGGCGCATCGGGCACGCCGCGCAGCACGGCGCCATAGACGATGTCGTTGCGGTGGGCGATCTCGCAGCCCAGAAGGATCGCCGTGCGGCGCGGCCGTTCGTGAAAGGCGCCCTGCGGCCCCTCCAGCGTGCGGGCGATGATCAGGAACTCGACGCCATCGGGCATCTGCACGGCTTCCACCAATATGTGGCCGGGCGTGTTGAACGCCTCGTGCACAGGCAGTTTGGGACACGAGCCGCCGAACCGCGCCTGCGGATAGCCGCGCGCGCCGGCGCGGCGGAAGCGGTTTCCGGCCTGGTCGATCTCGGCCATGAAGAAGGGCACGCCCGCCGCGCCGCGCCGCTGCAGCATGGTCAGCCGGTTGGCCGCCTGCTCGAACGACACGCCAAAGCGCGATTTAAGCACGTCGAGATCGTATTTCTCGCGCACCGCGACCTGCAGGAACCGCTCATAGGGCATCATCAGCGCATGGGCGGCATAGCGCGCCATCTCGAAACGGGCGATGCGCCGCGCTTCGTTCGATGACAGTTTGAGATCCTCGATCTCGGCGGTGATCGCCACCTGCATGCGGATCAGCGCCGCCTCCATCGCCACTTCGCGTTTCTGGTCGAACGGCGACAGGCGCTCGGAGATGAACAGCCGGTTGGAATGGCGGTCATAGCGGCGCTTCCAGTCGGGCATCGCCTCGACCGGCAGCACCTTGACCGAAATGCCGTGGTCGGCGCGCAGCCAGCCCGTCAGCGCGCCCATCAGATCGTCGCCCGGCGAAAGAAGTTTCGTGAAGCTTTCGGCCTCCTCCTCGAGCCGCGCGAAATGGTTGGGCCGCTTTTCGAGCGTGTCGCGCACCTCGTCGGCAGGCAGGCGCGCCGAGGCGATGCGCGTCTCGCGCCCCTCGCGGGCGAGCATGTCGGACAGATCGCTCAGCCGCTCCTGGCTTTCGCGATAGGCGCGGTAGAGCTTGACGAGCGCTGCGGACACGTTGGGCGCGCCTTCCGAAATCTCGATCAGTTCCTGGTCGCCGGGCAGTTCGCCGGCGAGCAGCGGGTCGGCGAACATCTCCTTGAGCTGCGGCAGCACCTGTTCGCCGCCGCCCTGCAATTCGTTGACATCGACCTTGTAGACCGAGGCGAGCTTCAACAGGAGCTGGACCGTCAGCGGGCGCTGGTTGCGTTCGATCAGGTTCAGATAGCTCGGCGAGATGCCAAGGTCTGCGGCCATAGCCGTCTGGGTCAGTTCGCGCTGGGTGCGGATGCGCCGGATGCGCGGTCCGGCGAAGATCTTCTGGTCGGCCATGGCAAGGCTCCTGCGGTTGGCCGATCCATGCCCGATTGTGACAGTTTTGACAAGTTGACGAAAGCAGGCCGTCAAAGCCGCTACCGGCCCACGCCAAAAACACGGCAGTGCGGCAGATGCCTGTTGTCTTTGCGTTTTTGCGTGGCATTGTCGGCATCGGGCGCCACCGGCCTCGCCTTGTCACACGCCGGACCATGATGATCGGTCAATCGCTTTGACCGGTTTTTACCAGGTCCGGCGGATGGCAGGACGGGTGCGGGCTGCGTCCGGACCTGAACCAAAAGGGGCAGTGGACTTTTGTGCGCCGCCCCGCCAATAAGGGCCAAAGGCCACCACGCCACGGAGCATGACATGTCGAGCCACGAACGCCCCAAGACCCACGTCAAGGAACGCGCCGAGGAACAGTCGTCCACCATGGGCGCCGACCAGCAGGCGGCGATCCGCATGCTGGCCAACGATCTGCACCGGCTCAACCAGTCCGTGATGAAGGCGGTGGAGGCGGGCGTGTCGGTGGAGCTGGTGCGCTCGGCCCGCCACCATGGCGGCGACGGGAACTGGGGCGACCTCTTGATCCCGGTCATCGTCACCCAGGGCAAGTAACGGGCACCGTGGCGGCGACGGCCCTCCGCTAGGGCTCCGGGCGTTCGTTGCTGAAATCGACAAATCGTTGTCGATTTCCCGCCTTCGGCGGCCGCGCCTCACTGGGGCGACCTCTTGATCCCGGTCATCGTCACCCAGGGCAAGACGCCGGCGGGCCCTCCTCGTCTCCCCTCACAGGGCACGCGAACTGCCGCTACCGGCGCCGTCGTGCCTTGTCAGCGGGACTGGCGCGGCCGCAGCGAATGGAACGCCGGAAGCTCTGCGCCGAGTCGGGCGCCGGTGCGCCTGGCCGCCGTAACCGTCAGTGCTAGGCCGCCCGCCGCCAGCTTTCCTGGCGTATGAATTCGATCAGTTGGGCCGAGCGCATCGGCCGTGCCAGCGCGAACCCCTGCAGCGCATCGCAGCCAAGGCTCTTGAGCAGAGCGGCGTGCTCCAGCGTTTCAACGCCCTCGGCGACCGCTTCGATGCCGAGCGAGTGCCCGATCTCGATGATGGCGGCCACCAGTTGGCGCTCGCGATCGGACGCCACCATCGGCATGACGAGCCCGCGATCGATCTTGAGCCGCGCCGGCTGCAGGTGGATCAGGCTGCTGATCGATGCGTAGCCGGTGCCGAAATCGTCTATCTCGATATCCACGCCCAGCGAACGAAGATGCTCCGCATTGCGCACGATGCTGTCGTCGCTCTCGTCCAGGAAGATGGATTCCAGCAACTCGAAAGAAACGCTGCCGGGCTGGATCGGAAGACCGGACAGGCTCTCGGCAAGATCGGAATCGCGAAGCCGCGACGCCGAGACATTGACGGATAGCTTCGGGATTTCGATGCCGGCCGCCAGCCAGCGGGTGCGCTGGAAGAGCGCCTGCTCGAGGATGGTGCGGTCGATCAGCTTGGCAACGTTCAGCTCCTCGGCGATCGACAGGAAAGCTGCCGGCGCCAGCAGGCCGTCGGTGGGGTGCTCCCATCTGGCGAGGGCCTCGACACCCACCAGATCCAGCGTCTTGGCATCGAACTGGGGTTGGAAAAACGGCAGGAATTCACCGTTTTCCAGCCCGCTCAGCACGGCGTCAGACAAGCGCTTGGTGCGAACGATGTCCGCGCGCAATTCATCGGAAAAGAATTCGAAGCGATCGCGGCCGTTTCTCTTTGCCCGATAGAGCGCGATGTCGGCATCGACCAGCAGACGCCTGGCGACCTCCTCGTCCCAGGTGCCCTTGTCGGCAATTGCGATGCCGATGCTGACACCGCACCGGCAGTGGGTTTCCTCGAACGGCAACGGCCGCCGCATCTGTTCGATGATCCGGCCGGCAAGGTCCGCCAAGCGATTTTCGTCGGTCGGTCCCAGCACCGCAACGACGAACTCGTCGCCGCCGATGCGCGCCACGAAGTCTCCCGGCTTCGCGTTTTCCTGCAGGACCGAGGCCGCATGCCGGAGAACCTCGTCGCCGGCGGCGTGGCCCAGCGTGTCGTTGATCTGCTTGAAACGGTCCAGATCGATGTGGAAGAGGGCCAGTTCACAGCCGGCGCCGCGGCCCGAAAGCCATTCGTCCATGTAGCGCCGGTTCGGCAGCCCGGTCAGGCTGTCATGCAACGCATTGTGCTCCATCTTCGAGCGCGCGTCTTCCAGCAGGACGGTTCTCTGTTCGGCGCTTTCCTTGGCCGCCAGCAGGTGTTTCCGAAGCTCGACATCGCTGGAGAAATCCCAGTTGACGCCCATGATGTAGCGATGGCTGTCGATGTTTGTGTGGACCGCGCCGATCGCCCGGATCCAGCGTGTGGTGCCGTCCTTGAGGACCACGCGGAACTCCGACCTGTAGGCGCCGTTGCTGGCGATCGCACTGTCGAACTCCGCTTCTGCCTTGGCCCGGTCATCGGGGTGCAGGGCGGTCGACCAGACCTCGTAGGATGCCGCATCTTCGTCCGCAGCGATGCCGTAAAGCTCCTTCATCCGGTCGTCCCAGGTCAGGGCACCATTGTCCAGATTGAGCTCCCAGACGCCGATCTTCGACGTATCGAGCGCAAGTTCGAGCCGATGCGACAGGCGCTGCAGCTGCTCCTTTCGCCGCCGCAGTTCCGCGACATGCGAGCGGCGCTCGTCGTAAAGGCGCCCGGCCAGGAACATCGGCACGACCAGAAGCAGGCCGGCGAGCACCACGGCCATCCGCACCTGCCAGGTGTTGGACGGGCCGGCGGGCCATCCGCCGAGGGGCACGGCCGCGACCTGCCAGGTCACCGACGGCAAGGCAATCGTCGCGACCACGGGCGCGTCGGCGAAGGTGGCGGCCGAACCCATGAAGACCGAACTGCCGCGGCCTAACGGATCGACGCTGGCGATGGCGATATCGATGGGCAGGTCGCCGGCAAGAACGCCGCTGTCCTCGAACAGTTCATCGACGTCGATGACCGCCGAGAGCAGCCCCCAGACGGTCCGGCCTTCCCCCTCCGGTCCGGTGAAAACCGGAAAACGCCCGATGAAGGCGCGGCCACCCTGCACCAGGTCCACAGGACCGGCGAGGACGATCTCGCCCGTCCGCACCGCCCGCAAGACGTCGCCGCGCTGCTCGCGGTGTTCTCGGTAGTCGAGACCGATCGCCCGCTCGTTGCCCTCCACCGGGTACATCAGTTCGACGACCAGATCGGGGGCGGCGGCCAGGTTGCGAATCTGGGAATGGCTGCCGACCATCTGGCGCGCGATGGCCGCGAACTGCGCCTGGTCGATGTCGGGCCGCGCCGAAATCACCGCGACGAGTCCGCGGGCCAGCTGCAGGTTGGCGTTGATATTGCCTTCCAGCCGTGCCCGGACGAGGCCAAGCTGTTCGTTTACCTCGGCCCGGACGCTCTGCTGGTGCAGTTTCCGGTTTTGCTGTTCGGCGAAGATGCCCGCCGTCAGCGTGACGGCCAGCGCCATGGCCGCGGCGAGATGGCCGATCTGGAAACCGGAACGAAGGCGCGACAGGCCGGACCTGTCCCTGGGATCGGTGTGCGAACGCTTGTTCACGCGTTGGAACCACGTGCGGGTTGGTCAAAGGTCGCCCAAAATTAGACCGAAATCCGAAAGAAAACCCTAACGCACCACAAAGCGGGCCGGGGTGTGGAGGCGCATGTCCGCCACCGCGCTTCCCTGCAAAGACGCGGACCCGCCTGCCTCATCCCAAGGTGCGGGCGCCAATCCCCGCCCTTAAGCGTCGCGCCGCCGCGCTCGCTGGCGGGGACCCCGTCTCGCCGACTTTTGGGCGGCCATGCGGAGGCGGAACAAGCGCCTCGGGTCAGGCGCAAGGCGCAGGATTGCGGGCAGACTCGGGCGTTAGCCCGCGCAAGACCTTGCGCCAGCTTAGAGAGTCAGAACAACGGGCGGTGTGGCAGCCGCGATCCGAAGTTTTTCTATGTGCGGTCGCCAAACCGCCCGTTCGGCGGGCTTGCGGTGATCGCCATTTTGGCGGGCTTCGAAAACCTGTCCGCTTCGCTGGTCGCTCAGCGGGGTTCGAAGCCGGTTGCGGGGAACGCCCGCAGACCCGAGGCCAAAACCTTCATTCCGCCCTGCCGTGAGGATTCAGCATCCAGCGCCGCACCTCTGCGCCGCCCGGCAGGCCGCCGTCCCTTTCCCCGGATGGTCGGTTCTAGACCCGAGGTTCCGCGAAAGGGATGGCGGGGAGTGTAGGGGCGGTTGGGATAAGGGGGATAAGTTTTTTTGTGGGGTTTCGAGGCACGCCGAACGTTCGCAAGCTCGCCTCCGGTCACGCCTCACTTGTGTGGTTGCCGGACCTCGCCCAACAAGCGATTGCATCATGCAGCATCCAAGGCGACGGCGCGCTGCAGGTCACGTCAGTCGTACCACTTGCGGTGAAATGGCACCACTCTTCATCGTCGGAGTGCCATTCGCCAATGACCTCGCCATCGACAAACAGTACATTCCCGCCAAAAGCACCGTTGTGGTAGCCAAGCATCAAGATGCCTTCGCGGACTATTGCCCCTTCTGAGTCAATCATTCGACAGATACTGCGAAAATGCGCGAGGACAGATTTCTCGTCAGGGCCTGAGATCATACCGGCTTCGAAAGCCTTGTATCTCAATATCCCTACGCAGTGATCTTTCGACCTGACGACTTTGACCTCACATGACATGTCGCCGTGGGTCTTAACCGTGTTGAGCATGATGGTACGAATCACTCGTCTTTTCTTCGCATTAAGGAATGGTTCGTTGCTGGATGCAATTCGTTCGGGCGATGTTGCTCAGCAGAAAAGGACATTGTTCCTAGTCTGCAAACGCGAGCAAAGACGGCCGCTCCAATTCGGTCAGGGGTATTTTTTGGCGTAGCAGGTAGGCCTCCCATCGCTAGGAGATAAGGAGGCGAATTTCTGCGAGTGCTGCTTGATAGCCGCTCTGGGTGAGCCGATAACCCACCTTACTGTCGCCGTGGATCAGCTTGGCAATACGCATCTCACCTAGCCGGTTGCGGACTGAACCCGAGCTCCTAGCGCTCATTGCAGAAAGAATGGCGCTCTGCGATGCCCGCTCAGGAAAGTGGCTGTGTAAGAGGATAAGGATTTCGCCCTTGACGGACGTGTCGGCATGCACAATCCGTCTGCCATCGATTTCCTCGACTAGCGTGCCCACTGGGGCTTGAATCAATTCAATGAGCGCCCCAGCCTCGTGCATTGAAATCGCGCTGGCGTTTCGCAGGAGTTCGGCCATTATCCAGGATGCCCCCTGATGGGCTAGAGCGAGATCAAAGCGGTTGGGGTCAATCGCATTCTTATGAGCAATGCTCCGCTTGTTGCGCAGCGCGTATATCGCCCGCGCTAAACGAGCGCCACAGATACGCAGCCCCTCCGGCACACTTCCTTCGTGGTCAGCTTTCTTGCTTAGGTAGTCATCAACATTGGGCTTATCTTCGTATTGCCCGTGCCCAAGGAACTGGAGCACCTGAACAAATACCTCAACGAACTTGCCCGGCGAGGCACGCTCGAGCGTACCGGTGGCGCAATCCTGCCTCAGCTTTACGAAATCGCTGACAAGCTCTTCCGCAAGCTGAGGTGAGATCATGTCTGCAAGCGCAGCCTTGAGACGGACCTCATCCACCGATCATGGCCTCAACCGCCTTGATGCCCGCAACGGTCAACTTGTAAGTCTTGCGGGCTTGGCGCGATTTCCCAGCCTTTTTGAGCTGGAGGCAGAGGGCCGGTTTCTGTGTTTTAAGCGCATCGAGGGCAGACGTAATATTCGCCATCCCCTCGCCAAGGTTCTTCAACTCCTTATTGACTGAGAAGCTGTCGAAGCTGTCAGCAGCATCGCACACCTGCAGCCAGTACCCCCCGACGAGCGCCTTCTCCGGTTGGCTCTTGGGCTGAGTAGCGTCGTAAAGCTCCGCAAAGCTGCCAAAAGATGACGAGGAGCCCGGCTCGGGTGCCTCGACCTCCTCCTCCCTTTTGTCGTGGCCATCCTGCGTAAAGGTCGGACGCGCCTTTTGAGCACCGACCACTCCCAAACGGCTAGAAACGTAGTCCAACACCCGAGCGCGGGCCTCTTCGTTGAGGCCCTCCAATGCCGTGTAAACCGACTGCATCGCGGCGAACTCGCTGTCGGCCTCCTTCTGATCTTCCATGACGAATCACCTCAGAGTTAGGTTGAGCGTTCATATGTATATCACTGACCTCTTGACTGCAAGATATTTGATTTTATCAAAACTCCTTCATACGCATAACTTTTTGTCTAAGCCCCTTAAATCCGGCCACATTCGCCATACTTGAGGATAGAACATAAAGTTCTGTATTTTTTTTGCGTATATGGCAGTCAGATTTTGTTCCACTAACATATTGTTTTTACAGACTATTTTTTTGTAATTTGAATTGATGGTGATATAGACTATTGTCATGCTCGTGATATGTGTACGAAAGATATGAGTCAGGCCGGGGTGGGGGCTCGTCTGACTCGCTCGATGGGCGCAGAGGCCCGCACAGTCGATGGTACGAGCCATCGCTCCAGACGGGCTTGCGGAGCCGAGGCCGGGTTTCGGTCGGCATGGGCTCACCGTGCACGTCCCGGCGTTTGGGCTCCATGTATGTCAGGCCCTCGTTGTTAACTCTTTTGAGATGCGGCGAAAGTCCGGTTGCCGCCCAATGCCGACCTTGATCAGCTAGGCCACCCCTTCCCCTCCATCCCTTCCTGTGCCACCAACCTCGCATGAGCGCGGGGATGACCAACGACCAGATTTTCCTCTTCGGCCTGTTCGGCCTTTTGTTCGCCATGCTGGTCTGGGGGCGGGTGCGCTATGATCTGGTGGCGTTCACGGCGCTCTTGATCGCCGTCTTCGCCGGCCATGTGGACCCCGACGCCGCCTTTGCCGGGTTCGGCCATCCCGCCGTCGTCATCATCGCTTTGGTGCTCATCGTCTCGCGCGGCCTCGTCAATTCCGGCGCGGTCGAACTGATCGCGCGCTTCGTCGTCGCGCCCGACCGGCCGCTGCCGGTCCATATCTCGGTGATGGCGGTGGCCGGCGCGGCGCTGTCGGCGGTGATCAACAATGTCGCCGCGCTGGCGCTTCTGATGACGCTCGACATGGATGTGGCGAAGAAGGCCAGGCGCGCCGTGTCGCTCACCCTGATGCCGCTGTCGTTCGCGACCATCCTTGGCGGCATGATCACGCTGATCGGCACGCCGCCCAACATCGTCATCGCGCAATACCGGCAGGACGCGCTCGGCGCGCCGTTTTCCATGTTCGATTTCACGCCGGTCGGGCTGATCGTCTCGGTGGTGGGCATCGCGTTCGTCGCGCTGGCCGGCTGGCGACTGATCCCGGCGCGCGACGGCAGCCAGCCGCTCGACGAGGATGCCGGGCTCTATGTCGCCGAGGCGCGGGCGCGCGAGGGGTCCAAGGCGATCGGCCGGATGGTGCGCGACCTTTACCCGGACGCCGCCGACAAGGACGTGCAGATCATCGGCCTGGTGCGGCGGGGCAAAAGGCTGCCCGGCTTTGCGCGCACCGAGGAAATCCGCAAGGGCGATTTCCTGGTGCTGGAGGGCGATCCCAAATCGATCGAGGCGTTCATGGGCACGGCGGAGCTCGATTTCGCCGGCTCGGAGAAGCATGGCGGCCTGCGCGGCGCCAATCTGACGCTGATCGAGGCGATCGTGCCGGACACGGCGCGCATCGTGAACCGGTCGGCGCTGGACGTGCGGCTGCTCTACCGCCACGGCGTGACGCTGCTGGGCGTTTCGCGCGGCGGCAAGCGCTTCCGGGACCGGGTGCGCAAGCTGGCGATCCGGCCCGGCGACGTGCTGCTGCTGCTCGGCCCGGACGACCGGATGGACCAGACCGCCCAGTGGCTCGGCGTCTATCCGCTGGCCGACCGCAAGACCGCGCTGATCCAGCGGCGCAAGGCGGCCGCGGCGATCGGCGCGTTCGGCATCGCCATCGCGCTGGCGGTGACGGGCATCACCACGCTGGCCATCGGGCTCAGCGCCTGCGTTGTCGCCTATATCGCGATGGGGCTTCTGGGCGGCGAGGATTTCTACGCGATGATCGAGTGGAAGGTGATCGTGCTGCTCGCTTCGCTCATTCCATTGTCGGCGGCGCTGGAAGCCTCGGGCGGCACGGAGCTGATCGCCAACGCCATTGTCGGCGGCACCAATGGCTGGCCGGCCTGGGCGATCCTCCTCGTCCTGATGGTCGTCACCATGACGATGAGCGACTTTCTGAACAATGTGGCGACCGCGCTGATCGCCGCGCCGATCGGCGTGTCGGTGGCGGGCTCGCTGGGCGCCAATCCCGACCCGTTCCTGATGGGCGTTGCGGTGGCGGCCTCCTGCGCCTTCCTGACGCCGATCGGCCACAAGAACAACACCATCATCATGGGGCCGGGCGGCTACCAGTTCGGCGACTATTGGCGCATGGGGCTGGCGCTGGAGGTGATCGTCATCGCGGTGGCGGTGCCGGCGATTTTGTGGGTGTGGCCGTTGTAGGGAACGCCCCGTTTACGGTAGGTGCACATCAAACAGGCACAATCGGCGATAACAGACAGAAGGGCCGATCATCATGAGCACCGTCGCCATCACGGGAACCGGCGTCTTCACGCCGGAACTGGTCGTCACAAACGACGAACTGGTGGAAACCTTCAACGCCTGGGCCGACCGGCAGAACGAAGCCAATGCCGACGCCATCGCGGCCGGCGAAACGGAGCCGGTGCCGCATTCATCGTCGGAATTCATCGTCAAGGCGTCGGGCATCGAAAACCGGCATGTGCTGAACAAGTCCGGCATTCTCGATCCGGAGATCATGCACCCCGTCCTGCCCGAACGCTCCGAGGACGAGCTCGGCGTGATGGCCGAAATGGCGCTCGACGCGGCGAAAAAGGCGCTGGCGCAGGCCGGCCGCACGCCCGCCGACATCGACGCGGTGATCTGCGCGGCGTCGAACCATGAGCGCGCCTATCCCGCGATCGCCATCGAAATTCAGGAGGCGCTCGGCATCGAGGGCTTTGCGTTCGACATGAATGTCGCCTGCTCGTCGGCGACCTTCGGCATGCAGGCCGCGCACGACATGATCGCCAACGGCTCGGCGCGGGCGATCCTCGTCGTCAATCCGGAGATCTGCTCGGCGCATCTGGAATGGCGCGACCGCGACTGCCACTTCATCTTCGGCGATGTGTGCACTGCCGCCGTCCTCGAACGCGCCGACGCCTCGGACGCGGCGGGCCGGTTCGAGATCGTCTCGACCCGCTGCAAGACGGTGTTTTCGAACAACATCCGCAACGACAATGGCTTTCTGCGGCGCACCCGGCCCGGCCACATGGAAGACCGGCGCGACATGCTGTTCCGGCAGGAGGGCCGCAAGGTGTTCAAGCAGGTGGTGCCGATGGTGGCCGAACTGATCACGCAGCATCTGGCCGACAACAATATCGCGCCCGACCGGATCGCGCGGCTCTGGCTGCACCAGGCGAACAAGGCGATGAACGATCTGATCGGCGCGAAGGTTCTGGGCCGGACGCCGGAGCCGGGCGAACAGCCCAACATCTTGCAGGAATACGCCAACACTTCGTCGGCGGGCTCGATCATCGCCTTTTCGCAGTTCAATGACGATCTCAAGCCCGGCGATCTGGGCGTCATCTGCTCGTTCGGCGCCGGCTATTCGGCGGGCAGCGTGATCGTGCGGAAAGTGGGTTAGGGCGATTTGCGGCTTAAACAAGGGAAGGCCGGCCGCGAGATGTTCGGGCCGGCCTTTCTTCGTCGCTGCGTTCTCCGTCAGTCCCTGGGCTCGTCCATCAGGCCTTTGACGATGGCAAAGCAGGCCAGAAGCAGGACGATGGTGAACGGAAAGCCGGTCGAGACCGCCATCGCCTGAAGCGCGCCCAAGCCCCCGCCGAGCAGCAGCGCGATCGCCACCAGCCCCTCGAAGGTGCACCAGAACACGCGCTGCGGCAGCGGCGCATCGACCTTGCCGCCGGCGGTGATCGTGTCGATCACCAGCGAGCCGGAGTCCGACGAGGTGACGAAGAAGACGATCACCAGGACGATCGCGACGAACGAGGTGATCGCGGCCAGCGGATATTGCGACAGCATGACGAACAGCTTGAAGTCCTGCCCCGCATCGGCAACGCCGGTGAACCCGTCATTGACGATCTGGTGGATGGCGGTGCCGCCGAACGCGGTCATCCAGAGCACGCAGACGGCGGACGGGATCAGCAGCACGCAGATGATGAATTCGCGCACCGTGCGGCCGCGCGAGACGCGGGCGATGAACATGCCGACGAAAGGCGACCAGGAAATCCACCAGGCCCAGTAGAACGCCGTCCAGCCCTGGCTGAAATTGGCGTCCTCGCGGCCGAACGGCATCGACAGGGCCGGCAGGTCGGCCAGATAGACGCCCAGATTGGTGAAGAAGCCGGTGATGATCGCCAGCGTCGGGCCGACGATGATGACGAACGCCAGCAGCAGCATGGCCAGCACCATGTTGATCTCCGACAGGCGCTTGACGCCCGCATCTAGCCCGGCGACGACCGACATCAGGGCGATGGCGGTGATCGCCAGGATCAGGATCACCTGAAACGTGTCGGTGTTGGGAACGCCGTAAAGGTATTCGAGACCGGCGCTTGCCTGCGAGGCGCCGAAGCCGAGCGAGGTGGCAAGGCCGAACAGGGTGGCAAAGACGGCCAGCGTGTCGATGATGTGGCCGGTCCAGCCCCATACCCGGTCGCCGAAGATCGGGTAGAAGACCGAGCGGATCGTCAGCGGCAGGCCCTTGTTGTAGGAGAACAGCGCCAGCGACAGGGCGACGATCGCATAGATCGCCCAGGGGTGCAGGCCCCAATGGAAGATGGTGGCGGCCATGCCCAGATTGGCGGCCGCCTGTTCGTCGCCGGCCGCGCCGCCCAGCGGCGCCCAGTCGGTGCGAACGCCATTGTCCATCGCGGTTCCGCCGAGCGACGAGGTGAAGTGCGAGATCGGTTCGGAGACGCCGAAATACATCAGGCCGATGCCCATGCCGGCGGCGAACAGCATGGCGAACCAGCCCATATAGGTGTAGTCGGGCGTCGCGTCGCGGCCGCCAAGGCGCACCTTGCCGAGCGGGGTGACGATCAACACCAGACACAGCAGCACGAAGACATTGGCTGCGGCCAGGAAGAACCAGTCCAGCGTCGAGGTCAGCCAGCCGCGCAGGCCGTTGAACAGCGGATCGACCTGGTTCTGGAAGGCCAGCGTCAGCACGACGAAGGCGACCACAGACAGGCCCGAAATCATGAAGACCGGATTGTGGATGTCGAGCCCGAACGGGCCGATCGAGGTCTCGATATTGTCCTGACCGACCTCATAGTCGGTCTCGATCAGATTGGCCGGCCCTTCGGGCTGCGGCAATCCGGTGGAGATTGTCTCGTCGCTCATGGCGCTGTGCTCCCGTTTGTTGTGTCGTTGTCGCTTCGGCCCGGCGCGTCAGCGCACCAGGAACACCGAAGCCTTGGCCTGTTTGGCCATGGCGCCGCCATGGGACGGCCAGAGGTGCCAGAAATGGTCGGCGATGCCGGGCGCGTGCGTGGCCATGACGACCAGATCGGCGCCGATGTCCTCGACGGCCTTTAGCAGGCTCCGGTCGAGATCCGCCGCCGGGTCGTGGCTGACAACGGCATGGGTTGCGACACCGATCCCCTGCGCCTTGGCCTGCTCGGCGGCGAAGGCGTCGAGGTGGGCCCGGTATTCGTCGGGGTTGTGGCCGCCCGGTCCCGGCGTGGCTGCCGTTACGCCGATATAGGTCACCTGTGCGTCATGAAGCCTTGCCAGATCGGCGGCGACCCCGATGGCCTTTTGAAGTTTGTCACTGTGTGCCAGGTCCACCGGCACGGCGATTTTCTTGTACACGATGCCCTCCCATTGTTGTGCGCCCGGCGCGCTCCCGGCACGCGGACATGTTGCTTTGATTGTGACCGTCTGCCGCAGGCAAGATCATTCCTGCTGCGCAATGGCGGGGCGCATTTGGGACAAATTCGGTCGGTTTTTGCGCGTGGCCCCGTTGGCGCGCGTCTGCCGCGCGCCGGCCGTCCGGACACGGCAACGGGTCACGGACGGTGCCCAAGGGCTAACGCGTTCATGGTTGGCGCGCAACCGCGCGCTGCCGAAAAATTGGGCAACGTTCCGGCTTGCGCAGAAATTCCAATGGCCTAAGCTGGCTCAATGTCGGAGGGCGCAGCGAAACATTTCGACGAGATGACCGGCCGGGGCGATGGCGTCCGTTCACCCTATTTCGCCTACCGGAGCTGGTTCGAGGCGGAAGACCCCGCCCGCCTCAAGCACAAGGCGGCCGAGGCCGAGACCTTCTTCCGGCGCATGGGGATCACCTTCAATGTCTATGGCGAGGCGGACGCGACCGAAAGGCTGATCCCGTTCGACGTGGTGCCGCGCATCATTTCGGGCCGCGAATGGGCGCGGCTGTCCCGCGGCATCGAACAGCGCGTCACCGCCATCAACGCCTTTCTGCACGACATTTATCACCGTCAGGAGATCCTGCGCGCCGGCCGCATCCCGGTGGAACTGATCGCCGGCAATGACGCCTTCCTGCCGCAGATGATCGGCGTCAAGCCGCCCGGCGGCGTCTACACCCATATCGTCGGCACGGATCTGGTGCGCACGGGCGAGAACGATTTCTACGTGCTGGAGGACAATGCGCGCACGCCGTCGGGCGTTTCCTACATGCTGGAAAACCGCGAGACGATGCTGCACATGTTCCCCGAACTGTTCTCGTCGGTGGCGGTGCAGCCGGTCAGCACCTATCCGCGCAACCTGCGGCGTTCGCTCGCCGCCTGCGCGCCCGCCAACCGCGCCAACGGCACGCCGACGATCGCGGTGCTGACGCCGGGCATCCACAATTCGGCCTATTACGAGCATGCCTTTCTCGCCGACCAGATGGGCGCCGAGCTTGTCGAAGGGCACGATCTGCGCGTCGTGGACGGGCGCGTGGCGATGCGTACGACGCGCGGCTACCAGCCGTTGGACGTGATCTACCGGCGCGTGGACGACGATTTCCTCGATCCTCTGAACTTCAACCCGTCCTCCATGCTCGGCGTTCCGGGCATTCTGGATGTCTACCGGGCCGGCAACATCACGATCGCCAATGCGCCGGGCACGGGCATAGCCGACGACAAGGCGATCTATTCCTACATGCCCGAGATCGTCGAATTCTATACCGGCGAGAAGGCGATCCTGAAGAACGTGCCGACCTGGCGCTGTTCGGAAAAGGATGCGCTGGCCCATGTGCTCGACAATCTGGACAAGCTCGTCGTCAAGGAAGTGCACGGCTCGGGGGGCTACGGCATGCTGGTCGGGCCGGCGGCCTCGAAAAAGGAAATCGCCGCCTTCCGGAAGAAGCTGAAAGCGCGGCCCGGCAGCTATATCGCGCAGCCCACACTGTCGCTGTCGACCGTGCCGATCCTGACCAAGTCGGGACTGGCGCCGCGCCATGTCGATCTGCGGCCGTTCGTCCTGGTGTCGCCCAACGGCATCAAGATCACGCCCGGCGGACTGACGCGCGTTGCGCTCAAGAAGGGCTCGCTGGTGGTCAATTCGTCCCAGGGCGGCGGCACCAAGGACACATGGGTGCTCGATGAGTAGGGCGAGCGAGCGGGGTTTGCGGTACAAATGTGCGACGCAGCCTCGCCCTTCGGGGCTGCGGGCGCGCGATCACACTCCGTCAGGCGCAACCGGCCCTGAACCGGGCAAGCTCGCCGGAGGGCAGCGCTGATGCTCGGAAAGACGGCAGGCGGCATATTCTGGATGTTCCGCTATCTGGAGCGGTCCGAAAACACCGCGCGGCTGGTCGATGCCGGTTTCCGCATTGCGCTGACCCGGTCGGCGACGGCCGAAAAGGAATGGGAATCGGTGGTCGCAACGGCGGGCGTGCGCGATGCCTACATCGAGCGGCACGGCCAGTTCGAGGCCTCCGCCGTCATCGATTTCCTGCTCCGCGACCGCACCAACTCCTCAAGCGTCCTTTCCGTCATCGCCGAGGCGCGCGACAATGGCCGGATGGTGCGCACGGCGCTCACCCGCGAGGTCTGGGAAGCGGTCAACGAATGCTGGATGACGCTCAACGAGACGTTGTCGCGGCCGGTGCGCGACCGCGACCTGCCGTCCGTGCTCGCCGCCATCCGCCAGCAGAGCGCGCTGGTGCGCGGCGCGCTGCACGGCACGATGCTGCGCAACGAGATTTTCGACTTCGCGCGGCTGGGCACCTTTCTCGAGCGGGCCGACAACACCGCCCGCATCCTCGACGTCAAATATTACGTGCTGCTGCCGTCCCTGTCGCTGGTCGGATCGACCATCGACAATGTGCAGTGGGAGACGATCCTGCGCTCGGTTTCGGCCTACCAGTCCTACCGGTGGGTGACGCGCGGCGATCCCAATCCGCGCGACATCGCCCACTTCCTCATTCTCGACCGGCGGCTGCCGCGAAGCCTCGCCTTCTGCTATGCCAAGATCAACGACAATCTGGGCTATCTGGAAACCGACCATGGCCATCGTCCGCATTCGCACACGATGGCCGACTCCTGCTTCCATCGCTTCCGGAACCGCTCGATCGACGAAGTCCTCGATGAGGGCCTGCATGAGTTCCTCAGCGGGTTCATCGCCGACAATCAGGCGCTCGGCGCGCAGATCGAACGCGATTACCGGTTTCATGAGTAAGCCATGCTGCTGACAATCTCACACACCACCCGCTACCAGTATGACCGGCCCGCCCGGCATGCCCTGCAGCAGGTTCGGCTGACGCCGAAGTCGCGCGCCGGCCAGTCGGTTCAGCAGTGGCAGACCGACATCACCGGCGGCAGCAAGCAGCTGTCCTATGACGACCAGCACAACAACCATGTCGAACTGATCAGTTTCGATCCGGACGCGACCGAAGTGGTGATCCATTCGCACGGCACCGTGGAATCGACCAACGGCACGGGCATTGTCGGACCGCAGGGCGGGTTTGCGCCGCTGTGGTACTTCCGGCGGCAGACGGCGCTGACCAGGCCGGGCCCGGGCCTGCGCAAATTGATGCGCGATCTGGCGCAAGCGGGCGCGAGCGACGACGTGGCGAACATGCATGCGCTGATGAACGCCATCGAGGCGGCGGTGCGCTACGAGACCGGCGCCACGCATGCCGAAACCACCGCCGAAGAGGCGCTCGAAGCCGGCCATGGCGTGTGCCAGGATCATGCCCACATCTTCATCACGCTGGCGCGGATGCTCGGCTATCCGGCGCGCTATGTCTCGGGCTATCTGATGATGAACGACCGCGTCGAACAGGACGCGACCCACGCCTGGGCCGAGGCGCATATTGCCGGCCTTGGCTGGGTCGGCTTCGACGTCTCCAATGCGATTTCGCCGGACGAGCGCTACGTGCGGGTGGCGACGGGGCTCGACTATCGCGAGGCGGCGCCGATTTCGGGACTTCTTGTGGGCGCGGGAACCGAAGAGATGGCTGTCACGTTGCAGGTGCAGCAATGATCGCTGCGGCGGCAAGCGATTCGGAGAACCCCACATGACCTACTGCGTTGGCTTGACCCTGAACAAGGGGCTGGTCTTCATGTCCGACACGCGCACCAATGCGGGCGTCGACAACATCTCCGTCTTCAAGAAGATGTTCAACTGGCAGACGAAGGGCGACCGCGCCATCGTGATGATGACCGCCGGCAATCTCGCCACCACCCAAGCTGTCGTCAGCCTGCTGGACGAACGCTCCAAGGCGCCCGGCGACCGGCAGCCCACCATCCTTGAAGCGCCGTCCATGTTCCAGGTGGCGCGGATGGTCGCCGATACCTTGCGCGAAGTGGTGCAGAGCCATGCGCCTGCCGGCCAGAGCGCCGATGCGGCCTTCAACGCGACCATCATACTGGGCGGCCAGATCAAGGGATCCGACCCTCGCCTGTTCCTGATCTATCCGGAAGGCAATTTCGTCGAGGCGAGCGGCGACACGCCCTTCTTCCAGATCGGCGAGACCAAGTACGGCAAGCCGATCCTGGTGCGCGCCTACGATCCGGACATGAGCTTCGAGGATGCGGTCAAGCTGCTGCTGGTCTCGTTCGATTCCACCATCAAGGCGAACCTGTCGGTCGGCCTGCCGCTCGACTTCCAGATCTATGAGCGCGACGGTTTCGAACTGGGCGCCTGGGGGCGCATCGAACAGGGCGATGCCTATTACGCGACGATCTCCGAGGGCTGGAGCGAGGCGCTGCGCAGCGCCTTCCATTCGTTGCCGAACTTTTCGTTCGACGGTCGCTGAACTGGTCGCCAACCGGCGAAACCCGTTCACCATTCGGTAACGGTTTGGCTTGTCTTGCGTCCGCCGTTGCGATTAACTCCGCCCACGTGGCCCGGCCCCCCGGATTGATGGGCGCCGCCGGGCGGACGGAGTTCAACAGGGAGTTTACTCAGTCATGAAAAAAACGCTTCTCGCCGCAGCCAGCGTGCTGGCCCTGACGGCGGCCGCACAGGCCGAAGACGTCAAGATGGGCATCATTCTTGGCTTTACCGGTCCGATCGAATCGCTGACGCCCGACATGGCCGCCGGCGCGGAAATGGCCATCAGCGAGGCCAACGAATCCGGCCAGTTCCTGGGCGGCATGACGATCGAGCCCGTGCGCGCCGATTCCACCTGCGTGGACGCCGCCGCCGCCACCGCCGCGGCCGAGCGTCTGATCACCTCCGACGGCGTCGTCTCGATCATGGGTGCCGACTGCTCGGGCGTGACCACCGCTGTCGCCAACAATGCGGCCATCCCCAACGGTGTGGTGATGATCTCGCCGTCGGCCACCTCGCCGGCGCTGACAACCATCGAGGACAACGGCCTGTTCTTCCGCACCGCGCCGTCCGATGCGCGCCAGGGCGAAGTGCTCGCCGAAGTCGTGATGGGCAATGGCGTCGAATCGATCGCCATCACCTACACCAACAACGACTATGGCAAGGGTCTTGCGGATTCCTTCCAGTCGGCGTTCGAGGCGATGGGCGGAACGGTGACCATCACCGCGGCCCATGAAGACGGGCGCGGCGACTATTCGGCCGAAGTGGGCGCGCTGGCATCCGCCGGCGGCGACGCGCTTGCCGTGCTCGGCTATGTCGACCAGGGCGGCCGCGGCATCATGGAAGGCGCCATCGACACCGGCGCGTTCGAGACCTTCTATCTGGGCGACGGCATGATCGGCGATTCGCTGCTCGACCTGCCGGGGCTTGGCGACGTCACCACGATCGGCACCGCGCCGGGCGCCGAGGGCGATTTCGTCGACACGTTCAACGCCATGTTCGCCGAAGCCGTCGGCGACGGCTCGGGCCCGTACCGCGGCGAGAGCTATGACGCGGCCGCGCTGATGATCCTCGCCATGCAGAAGGCGGGCGAAGCCGACCGCGGCGCGATCGCCGGCAACATCATGGATCTGGCCAACGCGCCGGGCGAACCGATCGGCCCGGGCGAACTGGGCAAGGCGCTCGAGATGGTCGCCGCGGGCACCGACATCGACTATGTCGGGGCCACCAATGTCGAGTTCACCGATGTGGGCGAAGCCGCAGGCACCTACCGTGTGCTGCAGGTGACCGACGGCGCCTGGGAGACCCTCGAGGTCAAGTGACGCCAAGCGCCAGCGCCAACGGGCGCATCGAACGGAAAACCCCGGCCGGCGGCCGGGGTTTTTCTTTGCCTTCGGATGCTCCGCGGCCCGTCAGGACGGCTCACGGCGGATGAAGCTGTTGTAGACATATCCCTGCTGGCCCTCAAAGACCGCCGCGCACCAGTGCTCGCAGCCCTCTTCGGCGGCAAAGGCCGCATTGCCGGGAATGATCGCAAGGATGGCCGCGTCATTGTCGGGGCCCGCGCGCAGATTGACATGTTCACGCGCCCAGGCCGGCGGCAGATCAGCCGATGGAACCGGCTGGGCGGCGGCGGTTTCGGCCCGAGGCTGTGAAGCGCCCGCCGCCGGCTCGATCGCTTCCGTTCCGGTTTCCGGCGGCAGAACGAAGTTGGGGTCGCCTTGTGCGGCCAGCCGCTCTTCGATGGCGAGCACCTCGGCTTCGGTCGCCGCCACTTCGACGGGGCCGGACGGGGTCCCGGCGGGCAACGGCGCGCGGACGGGCGCCGCGCCGCCGGCAAAGGCGGCAAGGCCCGGATCGGGCCGGCCGGCGTCCGATGCGGGCGCGGCAATGCGCGGTGCGGTCTGCAATGTGCCGGCTGTGCCGCCGAACCGTGCGGCCAGCGGCGCATCGACGGCGGGCGCCGACGGCGTTTCAACCGAAGCGGTGCCCGTTTCGGCGATGCGGTCATCGGTCTGGATCGCCGTCTCGGTTGCGGCCGGTCGGGCAGGACGTTCGGCGGGGGCCGGCAAGGCCTCGGCAACGGGGACGGTCGCGGCATGCATGGTGCCGAGGTCGGGCTGGCGCGCAAGGCCCGCCGCGATGAGCATGGCGCCGGCGGCAAGACCGAGCCCGGCCAAACCGGTATAGAGCGCCGGCGGCGGCGGTGCCCAACTCTCGGTCACGACTGCGGCGCGGGCGCGATTTACGCGTGGCGGGTGGCCGCTCCAGTGGATCTTCGTTTGACGCATAATCTTACTCCCATAGCCCGGCGAGCGGATGCTGGCGGCCAAATCGCGCGAAAGTTCGGCGCCGGGAGCATGCGCCGATCACGTTTCGTGTCAGTCAGACGGCAATGGGCAGCCGCGCCGGTCGTGCGGCGCAGCCGGAATGCGCGGGGCGGCGAGACCGCGCCTGTCTATTTCGACCAGCGGGCAAGCGAAACGCAGACCGCGACCGTGGTTCTGCACGACGGACGCCGTGCAGCGGTCACGTTCGATGATCCGGCCAAGGCCGCGATGGTCGCCGATCGGCGCCAGTCGGTCGAATAGCGGCCGCGGCGCGATCCCCCATAGGCGGCCGAAGACGACCTCCCCCGGCTCCCTTTCGAGGCAAGCGCGACGCGGACCATGCCGGCCGAACGAACCGCCGCCCGCTGAACGGAAAAGATTCCATCGGGCAATCAAACGCTCTATCAGGCGGGCATGAAGCCGTTTCTCGTTTTGCAGCTGCGCCCGGAAACCGACGCCTCGGACGGCGAGTATGAGGCGCTGCTCGACAAGGGCGGCCTGGAGGCGGGCGCCACGCGCCGCATCCGCCTCGACCGCGATCCGATTCCGGCCGATCTCAGTCTGGACGATTATGCCGGCGTCATCGTCGGCGGCGGGCCGGGCTGCGTCAGCGATCCCGAGGACACCAAGTCCGACATGGACAAGCGGATCGAGGACGCGATCTTCGGGCTGATGCCGGAGATCACCGACCGGGACATACCCTATATGGGCTGCTGCTATGGCATCGGCATCCTCGCCGCGCATCTGGGCGCGCCCGTCGGCAAGGACCGCTATTCCGAGCCGATCAGCGCCGTTGAGTGCCATGTCACCGATGCAGGGCGAACCGACCCGCTGCTCGCCGGGTTGCCGGACGATTTCCTCGCCTTTGTCGGCCACAAGGAGGCGGTGCAGGCGCTGCCCGAGGGCTGCGCCCATCTTCTGGAGTCGAACAGCTGTCCGTTCCAGATGATCCGCCACAAGGACAATGTCTATGCGACGCAATTCCACCCCGAGGCCGATGGCGCGGTCTTCGAGCAGCGCATCCGCATCTACAAGGATCACGGCTATTTCGACCCGGCCGATGCCGCCCGGCTGATCGCGGACTGCCACGCACAGAGCGTCACGATGCCCGAACGGATCCTCAGGCGGTTCGTGGAACGCTACCGCTGACGGAGCTCAGGCGGGCACGGGGCGTTTGCGGGCGTCGGCGAGGATCAGCCCGTAAATGCTCACCGCGACAATGACGAAGGCGGCGACCTGGTAGATGGCGACCGGCTCGCCCAGAAAGACGATGGCGAGCACCATGGTCAGCACCGGCCACGGTACGGTGATCGAGCTGGCGAGCGACACGTCGATCGTCCGCACGGCGTGGAACCAGAGGATCAGTTCGACATAGTAGACAAGGCCCATCGCCAGCGCGAAGGCCTGGAACGGCAAATTGGCCAGATCGTCCAGCACGGTTCGCATGTCTGTCGTGGCCAGCACCACGATGCCGAGAAACACGCTGGAGACCAGAACGCGGATGAAGGTGATCTGCGCCGGCGTGATCGGCGTGCGTCCCAGCATCTCCTTGATGATCACATGGGCGACGCTCCACAGAAAAGGCACGGAGAGCGCGAACAGGAACCAGACCGAAAAGCCGTCGATCCGCCAGGTTCCGCCGGTTGCCAGATAGAACAGCGCGATGACGAGAAGACCGGTCAGGCCAAGCTCGAACACCGACTTGCGGCGGCCGAGGAACAGCGTCTCCCACAGGATCGCGAACAGCGGATAGGAGACGATGGCGATGGCCGCGCTGACCGCGCCGGCCTTTTCGACGGCCAGAACATAGGCATAGGTGGACAGGCCGAAAATGATGCCGGTCGAGACGAGGACCGTCAGGGTTCGCCGCCTTGTCGCCGGATCGACCGCGGCGTCGAAAATGCCCCTGTCCGGGGAAGCGATCCCGCGCAGCAGCAGCGGCAGCGAAAAGACCAGCTGCCAGACCGACAGGAAGAAGGCGAAGGACAGCGCGCTGAAACCGCCGGGCCGGCTGTTGGCGATGATCGGCATGACGCCTAGGATCACAAGGCAGATGCCGGCCAGCATGACGCCGGTTTTCGAACTGTTCGGTTGCGCGCGCACACCAGACCCCCAAAGCGTGACGAAGGATCCGACATCGCATCGGCGAGGCGCCGGCCTCAAGGCGAAACTTGTCTCCGTGACAATCGGGGCCTCAGGCGGCGAAATGGGCCTTCATCAGCTGTGCCGAACCTTTTCGGGCAGGATTCCCTTGGGCGAAAAGCGCAGGAAGAGGAGCAGCACGAAGCCCATCACGAAAAGCCGGAACGGCGCGGCAATGTCCTGCAGATGCTGGTAGAGCGGCGTCGAGGGGTCCATGTCGCGGGTGATCTGTTCGATGATGAAGGCGCCGGCCGGTTCGGCCTGCACCCATGTGAACCAGATGACGAAGCCGCCCAGCACCGCGCCCAGATTGTTGCCCGAGCCGCCGACGATCACCATCACCCAGATCAGGAAGGTGAAGCGCAGCGGATTGTAGGTGCCCGGCGTAAACTGGCCGTCGAGCGTCGTCATCATCGCACCGGCGATGCCGATGATCGCCGAACCCAGAATGAAGACCTGCAGGTGACGCCTGGTGATGTCCTTGCCCATCGCGGCGGCCGCTTCCTCATTGTCGCGGATGGCGCGCATCATGCGGCCCCAGGGCGAATTGAGCGCGCGCACGCACAGCGCCAGAAGGATCAGCAGCACGACGGTAAAGAGCCCGGCATAGGCGATCTTCACGAAGTGGCCCGAGCCCTCGACGATGAATTGCCGCAGCGCATCCTCGCGCGCCGCCGCGTCGGTGATCGCGGCCAGCTGGCCGGCATGGACCCGTTCAACCAGATCGGCGAACCAGGGCTGCTGCTGCAATTCGATCTCGTAGGGCACCGGACGCGGCAGGCCGGTGACGTTCTTGACGCCGCGCACCAGCCAGTCCTCGTTCTTGAGAACCGAGACAACGATTTCGGAGATGCCGAGCGTGGCGATGGCCAGATAGTCGGTCCTGAGGCCCAGCGCGACCTTGCCGATGATCCAGGCAACGCCCGCGGCGACCACCCCGCCGGCGACCCAGGACAGGGTGATCGGCAGGCCGAGCCCGCCGATGAAGCCGGTGCGGGCGGGGTCGACCGCCTCCACCGCGCCGACCGCGGCGCCGAAGACGGGGCGCAGGGCGATATAGCCGGCGACGACCGTCACGAAGATCAGGAAGGACCGGAAACGCCCGCGCGTCGCCGAGGCGATGAAGGTGACCGTGGCGATGATCGCAACGACGATCAGGAACGACAGGGCCAGCCCGCGTCCTCCGGCGCCGAGCGCCTCCATGACGGGCGGGTGGGAGATGACGACGGCGGTGGCGCCGCCCAGCGCGGTAAAGCCCATCACGCCGGCATTGAACAGGCCGGCATAGCCCCATTGCAGGTTCAGCCCCATCGCCATGATCGCCGAGACCAGGCTCATGTTGAGGATGGTCAGCGCGACGGCGGGCGACTGGAACACGCCGGTGGCGATGAGGGCCAGACCCATGGCGGCAAAGGTCAGCGGCGCGCGCCAGGGCGACGCCTTGCGCTCGACGATCGCGTGGACCGGCTTGTCGGTATCGGCGGATGCGGCCTGTTCGGCGGTATCGACGGTCGTGTCGGTCATTTGATCACCGCCCCCCTGAAGATGCCGGTCGGCCGGATCAGCAAGACGACCACCAGAATGATGAACGAGACGGCGAATTTGTAGTCCGTGCCCAGAAACTGCAGCAGCCCCTCCGGCGCCCAGTTTTCAGGCACCAGATAGGTGACGAAGCGCTTGTAGGCATAGGTCATCATCACCTCGGAAAAGGCGACGATATAGCCGCCCACGACCGCGCCGATCGGCTGGCCGATGCCGCCCAGGATTGCCGCGGCGAAGATCGGCAGCAGGAGCTGGAAATAGGTGAACGGCTTGAAGCTCTTGTCCAGCCCGTAGAGCGCGCCGGCGATGGTGGCGAGCGCGGCGGCGATGATCCAGGTGATCAGCACGACGCGGTCGGGATTGATGCCCGACAGGAGCGCCAGATCCTCATTGTCCGAATAGGCGCGCATCGCCTTGCCGGTGCGCGAACGGCGCAAAAAGATGAACAGGGCCGTCACGGTGACGATGGCGACGATGACGGTCAGCGCCTGGGTCGTCTGGATCGCCAGCCCCTCGTCGAGGCCGGTCATCTCGCGGAACTCGCGCGCCCGGATGATGAAGCGCTCGCCGTCGGTGAAGCGGCGATCATCGGTTCCCATGATGAAGCGGACGATGGCCGACAGCATGAACATGACGCCGACCGAGGCGATGACGAGGACCACCGGCGCGGCGCGGCGCTTGCGGTAAAAGCCGAAAACCGAGCGGTCGATCAGGATCGCGGCGACGGCGGTGACGAGGATCGCCGGCACCAGCGCGATCAGGGCGGTCGGGACCGGTCCGGCGGTGATGCCCTGCGCCTGCAGCCCCCACGTTATCAGGATGACGATGGTCGTGCCGAACGCCATCAGGTCGCCATGGGCGAAGTTGGCAAAGCGCAGAATGCCGAAGACCAGCGTCACGCCGAGCGCGCCGAGCGCGAGCTGGCTGCCATAGGCGAGCGCCGGCACGAACACGAAGTTGGTCATCAGGACCAGGGCATTGAGAATGTCGGTCGCGTCCGGCATGTCAGCCCCCCAGGAAGGATTTGCGCACTTCGGGATCGGCGAGCAGTTCCTCGCCCGTGCCTTCGCGCCAGTTGACGCCGCCGACCAGAACATAGCCGCGGTCTGCGATCTCCAGCGCCTGGCGTGCGTTCTGCTCCACCATCAGCACCGCAAGGCCGGTGTCGCGCACCTCGATGATCCGGTCGAACAGTTCGCCCATGACGATCGGCGAGACGCCGGCGGTCGGCTCGTCCAGCATCAGGACCGAGGGCCGCGTCATCAGCGCGCGCCCGACGGCGACCTGCTGGCGCTGGCCGCCCGACAGTTCGCCCGCGTTCTGGCGCCGCTTTTCCTTCAGGATCGGGAACAGGTCATAGACCTGGGCCATGGTCTGCCGGATGTCGTCGCGGCGCAGATAGGCGCCCATTTCGAGGTTTTCCTCGACGCTCATGCCGGTGAAGACATTGCTGGTCTGCGGCACGAAGGCGATGCCCTCGCCGACCCGTGCCTGCGGCGTCAGCGCGGTGATGTCCTTGTCGCCCAGCCGCACATGGCCCTTGCGGATCGTCAGCATGCCGAGCATCGCCTTCATGGCGGTCGACTTACCGGCGCCATTGGGTCCGACGATCACGGCGATCTCTCCCTTGTCTACACCGATCGTGCAGTCCTTGATGATGTCGGCGCCGCCATAGCCGCCCGTCATGCCCTGTCCGGTCAGATACATCAGGCGCCTTCCCCGGCCTGTTCGGCGTGTTTCCTGCGCGGCGCGTTCTTCAGGCCGCGACCGAGATAGGCCTCGATCACCTGTTCGTTGTTGCGCACCTCGTCTGCGGTTCCGCGCGCCAGAACCGAACCCTCGGCCATCACGATCACCGGGTCGCAGAGCCGGCCGATGAAATCCATGTCATGCTCGATCATGCAGAACGTGTAGCCGCGCTCGCGGTTGAGCCGGACGATGGCATCGCCGATCTCGTTCAAAAGCGTGCGGTTGACGCCGGCGCCGACCTCGTCGAGCAGCACGACCTTGGCATCGACCATCATGGTACGGCCCAGTTCGACCAGCTTTTTCTGGCCGCCCGAGAGATTGCCCGCCAGTTCCTGTGTCAGATGGGTCAGGTTGAGGAAGTCGATCACCTCCATCGCCCGCTCGCGGATCGCCTTTTCCTGCTGGCGCACCTCGCCATAGGAGAACCAGGCGCTCAGCAGGCTTTCGCCGGCCTGGTCGCCGGGCACCATCATCAGGTTCTCGAGCACGGTGAGCGTCGAGAATTCATGGGCGATCTGGAAGGTGCGAAGCAGACCCTTGGCGAACAGTTCGTGCGGCGGCAGGCCGGTCACATCCTCGCCGTCGAGCCGGATCGTGCCGCTTGTGGGCGCAATGTTGCCGGCGATGATGTTGAAGAGCGTCGTCTTGCCGGCGCCGTTCGGACCGATCAGCCCGGTGATCGACCCCTTGGCGATGTTCAGCGAGGCATCCTGCACCGCGTGCACGCCGCCGAACTGCTTGGAAACGGATTCAACTGTGATCATGCGGCGCTGCGCCAAGCCCTATTGTGCCAATTGTCCTCATTTGCGGACAATTCGCGCGCTTGTGCAATGGCTGAATGGGTGCGTCAAGCGGTTCCGGACACCGCTATCGTCAGCTTTCCGGACCGGTCCGGGCCGCCAGCGCCTCTTCGGCGGCGATCGCGCGCGCGTAGGCGGGCCGCGCCAGAACGCGCTCGAAATAGGCGGCGACCGGTTCGCTGCCGATCGGAAACTTGGCATACATCGCCCAGCGTCCGCAGTGGCCCAGGATCACGTCGACACAGGTGAAGCGGTCGCCCATCGCATAGTCGTTGTCGCCGAGGCGCCGGTGCAAGGTCTTGAGTTCACGCGCAAATTCCGCCGCGAGCCATGGGCCGACATCGAGCCTCATCTCCTTTGGAAGAAGCACGCGATGCTTGATCTTGGTCCACATCACGGCCTCGAACTCGGCCAGCGCGAAGAACAGCCAGCTTTCCATCTGCGCCCGTTCGCGCGCGTCGCGCGGCCCGAAACCGGCATCGCCATGCTTGTCGGCGAGATAGAGGCAGATCGCGGCGCTGTCGGTCAGGACGAAACCGTCGTCCACAAGCACAGGGCCCTTGTTGGACGGCGACAGGCCGACAAGGTCGCGCGTGCCGAGCCGGGCATGGACCAGTTCATAGGGCGCGCCGAGCTCTTCGAGCATCCAGGTCACCCGTGTCATGCGCGAGATCGGCGAACCGTGGACGCGGTAGCTCATCGGCCGAGCTCCACGGCGCGATCGCGCGCGGCTGTGACCGCCTCCCCGATCAGCGCGGCCAGCCCGCCCGGACGCATCAGAACGTCGAGCGCGGCCGCCGTGGTGCCGTTGGGACTGGTGACCTGTTCGCGCAGCGTGCCCGGATCGTCGGCGCTTTCGCGCGCATAGGCGGCGGCGCCGAAGACCGTCTGCATCGCCAGCCGGCCGGCGATCTCGTCCGGCAGCCCGACGGCGCGGCCGGCCTCGCTGAGCGCCTCGATCAGGTGAAACACATAGGCCGGGCCCGACCCCGAAACGGCGGTGACCGCATCCATCAGCGCCTCGTCAGCGATCTCGGTCACCTCGCCGCTCGCCGCCATCAATTGCCGCACGGCCGCCAGTTGCCGGTCGGTGACGGACGGGTTGGCGCACATCACCATCGCGCCGTGGCCGACCGCGGCGGGCGTGTTGGGCATGACGCGCACGACCGGCGCGCCGGGGGCGAGCGCATGTTCGAGCCGGTCGATCCGCACGCCGGCGGCGACCGAGACGAAAATGGTGTCGCGGCCGGGCTGGGCGTAGCGGCCGTAATCGGCAAGCACGTCGCCGATCACCTGCGGCTTGACCGCGACGATGACGATGGCCGGCGCAAGCGCGGCGGGCAGCGAGGCGGCGGTGGAATGCACATTGACGCCCTGGTCCTCGGCGCGCAGCCGCAGCGTGTCGAGCGGTTCCACCACATGGACATTGCCCGGCGGCAGCGTTCCGGTCCCGATCCAGCCGCGCAGCATGGCAAAGCCCATATTGCCGCATCCGACCAGAACGACGCTCATGTCCCTTGCAAGCACCCGGCATTCTCCCCTGTCGGTTCCGGCGCGCAAACCTGCAATGGCCCGCCGCCCATGGCAAGCCTTCAGAGCGGGATCGGGGCCCGATCAGGCGCGCAGCGGCAGCCGGGCGCTCAGGCGCAGGCCGGCCAGCGCGATCACCATGGTCAGCCAGATCGGATCGGCGCGGCGGAAGAAGAAGCTTTCGAGCGCGGAGACCAGAACGGCGAATACGATGATCATGAAGAACAGGTCGGCCAGCGCACCGTCGCGCGACTGTGCTCCGGCGCGCACATAGTCCGCCGCCGGTGCCAGAACGGTGAGCCAGACGGTGAGGAGCAGACCCGGCACACCGAGAAACAGCAGGATGTCGATGAAACCGTTGTGGCCGTGGACGATGCCGCGCGGGTCCCATGACCGGTCGAAGGGCTGTTCCGTCGATCGCAGAAAATCGTTGCCCCAGAAGCCGTCCAGGCCGAACCCGGTCCAGGGACGTGCGAAAAGATAGTCGCCGGCGAAATCCCATATCGCGGTGCGGCCGGTGAAGGTCGTCGTCTCGTGAAAGGTGCGCAGGACCGCGTCGAAAGCCGGAACGAACACCGAGCCCACGGTCAGCGCATGAGCGGCAGCGATCGCCGCGATCGCCGCGATGGCGCCGATCAAGCGCAGGCCGAAGAGCCCGGGCAACAGGACCAGCGCCATGGTGACCGGCGCCAGCGCCAGCGCGGTCTTGGAGCCGGCATTGTAGGCGAAGAAGAAGGCGAGCACCGCGATCAGGCCGCCCGACAGCCATTGCCGGCGGCGCATCAGGAAGATGCCGCCGAAGCCGACCATGACCATGACCGGACCGGCGATGTTCTTGTGGGTGAAGACGCCGCGCCAGAGCCCGGCATGCTGGGCCTCGAGGTCGGCCGCCTGATGCATGGCGGCGCCCGGATCGAGCACGAGACCGGCGTAGCAAAGGGCAAGAAGCGCGAGCGAGACGGTCTTGAGCACGGTTTCGAAATCGCCGCGCGTTGCCGGCAGCAGCGGCAGGGCCGAGGCCATGCCGAGCGCGATCAGCGTAAAGGCGACCGAGCGCCATGCGCCCGCCACGTCCGTGGTGAAGGCGGATGCAGCGACGATGGCGGCCATGATCAGCCAGGGCACCGAGACAAAGCGCGCCAGAACGCGCCGGTCGACGAATGACAGGATGGCCGCCAGCGTCAGCGCGGCCATCGCCGAATAGCCGAGCTGGTTGATCAGCCGTCCCTGGTCGAAAAGGCTCGCTTCGTTGCGTCCGAACAGTCTGCCGGCGGCGAACGGGTCGAG
This sequence comes from Oceaniradius stylonematis, assembly GCF_965223445.1. Lineage (NCBI taxonomy): Bacteria > Pseudomonadati > Pseudomonadota > Alphaproteobacteria > Hyphomicrobiales > Ahrensiaceae > Oceaniradius > Oceaniradius stylonematis. The sequence continues at coordinate 2,317,732 of NZ_OZ244994.1, read as the reverse complement.
CGAGATCCAGATCAGCGCGAGGACGGCCGTCGCCAGGACAAGCCGCAGCGCGCCCGCGGTGACGCGGACGGGGCCGTGAAGGCCGTCAGTCCGTGGGGTTGCGATACTGCTCATTGGCATGGCCGAACTCGGATTGTATCCGGCCCAGCGCGATGTGCACCGGATAGAGCGCGTTGAGCACCGACCGGTTGCGCGCATAGCTCAGCGCGGCGCGCAGCGGCGACGCGCCGGCCAGCGCCAGGCTGTGGGCGATCGTCTTCGACCAGCCCAGCGGCTTGGACGCGTTCCGGCGATGGGCGATGCGTGCAGACAGCTGGCCGTTGCGCAGCGATCGCTTCTGGATCCAGTCCCATGTGACGCGGCTTTCGGGGATGGTCTCGTAGACCGGCGCTTCCTGGCACCAGCCGGTCTGGAAACCGGCGTCGCGCGCGCGGCGCAGAAAGTCCGCGTCGCCGCCGCCGGTGAAGTTGAACTGCAGGTCCATGAAGGGCTGGGGCTGGGTCCGCAGCACGTCGTTGCGGATCAGGAGATTGCCCGAGGAGAAGATGATCTTGACCGGACCGGTCTCGCCATAGTGCGGCGTGAAAACCGGATGGGTCTTCCACTTCTCCTCCGGATTGCCCTCGAAGACCGGCCATTGCGGGCCGCCGACCAGCGCGCAATCATACCGTTCGGATGTGGCGCACAGATTTTCGATCCAGTGCGGATCGGCGATCTCGTCATCGTCGATCACGCAGACATATTTGAGGTTGGGAAACTGTGTGAAGGCGGTGAACCAGCCGGCATTGTAGGCATGGCAATTGCCGCGGTCGTGGGCGACGATCAAGAGCCCCTGATAGGTGCCGTCCTCGAATTTCGGCGCCGCGACCGTCGCGCCCTCGCGCTTTTCGGCCTCGTTTTCCATGACGACGACCGCAAAGCGCCGTCCGGTCTCCTGCGCGGCGATGCTGTCGAGCGTGCGGATCAGATGTTCGGGGCGCCGGAAGGTCGGTATGGTGACCGCCACTTCGACGGCGTCCATGTCGAGGCCGGGGGAACGGGCGACATGCGAGATGTTGTTGGTAAGACTCTGGTTCATCGACCCGTCTGCTCCTTTGACCGACCCGCCCGCTTTGCCCTGCATAGATCACGAAAGGCGTTAAGGATGGGTTTCATGGATGCTGCCGTTAAGGCCGCTTTCAGACCTGCGGACGCATAAGGGCCGTGTTTGCAACCGGGCCGGATTTCGATGCACTTGGTATTCGCCTCTTCCCTTGTCCCGTGCGGCGCGCCCGAAAGCGGGTTCGAAATCGCCAACGCAGCCATCGTCGACGGCCTCGAGCGTGCCGGGGCGACGGTCAGCCACATCGGATTTCAATGGCCGGGCAGCAGTCTCAATGCGCCGGAACGGACCAGGAGCCTTGGCGAACTCGACGTCAAGACCGACAATGCCTCGACCCGCCAGAAACTGGCCTGGCTCGCCAGGGCGATGGCCGGCGGGCTGCCGTTCGCCTCGGCCAAGCTGCGCGTGCTTGGCGATGCGGCGTTTCGCGCCGCGCTGGACGAGATCGGGCCCTTTGACGCCGTCGTCATCAACGGCGTCGGCCTTGCCGGCGCTTTCGAAAAAGCGCTCACGGACCAGCCCTATCTTTATGTCGCGCACAATGTCGAACACCAAAGCGCGGCCGAAGCCGCCCGGCAGGCCAGCAGCCCGGTCGAACGGTTCATGTATCGCCGCGAGGCACGTCATCTGCGTGCGCTGGAAGAACGGCTCGTCGCCGGCGCGCGCCATGTCTGGACGCTGACGCAGGAGGACCGCGCAACCTTCGGGCTCGAAGGGTCGGAGCGCGCTTCGGTGCTGCCACTCGTCACGCCCCTTTCGGCGACGGCCATCCCCGCCGGCCAGCGGGTCCCCGCCTTCGATGCCGGCATGATCGGCACCTGGACATGGACGCCCAACCGGATCGGGCTTGAATGGTTCCTGCAGGAAGTGGTTCCGCATCTGCCCGAGCAGGTGACGATCGCCATCGCCGGGGCGCTGCCGGCCGGGTTCCCGCAACGCGACAAGCGCGTGACATTCCTTGGCCGGGTGGTCGATGCCAAGCAGTTCATACGCCAATGCCGGATCGTGACGCTGACCGCCCGCGCGGGCACCGGCGTCCAGCTCAAGACGATCGAAGCGTTCGAGATGGGGCTGCCGGCCGTCGCGACGCCTTCCTCGCTGCGCGGCATCGCCGACGTGCCGGCGAATGTGCGCATCGCCGACACGGGGCGTGAATTCGGCAAGCTTCTGGCCGAGCAGATCGTCGGTCACCGCACCGGATCGGTGACCGATCTGGATGCGACCGCGTTCCGCGCCTCGCAGATCGCCGGCATGGACGCAGCAATCGCACAGGCTCTGAGCGCATTTCGGGCGGGCCATTAACGCAAACACAAGGCCGGAACGCTAGGATTGCCGCATTGCCGATGATCAGACCACAGCAGACTAGCCATGACCGACATTGCCGCGACCCATTTTGACGAGCCTGCCGGCCAGCGTGACATTCTGGGCGTTGCGGTGGCCGATCTCACCGAAAAAGACGCGCTGGACATGGTCCATGCCGCCATCGATCGCAAGACCTATCGCCCGATCGCCTTCCTGAACGCCAACAACGCCAATATCGGGGTCGATGACGCGGCGTTTCGCGCCGTCCTCTCGCGGTTCACCGTGCTGTCGGACGGCGTCGGCGTCGATGTCGCCGCCAAGATGCTTTATGGCACGGCGTTCCGCGCCAATCTCAACGGCACCGATTTCGTGCCTGCCCTGTTCCGTTCGGCCAGGCGGCCGATGAAGGTCGGGCTTTTCGGCGCACGCCCCGGCGTCGCCGAACTGGCGGCCGGCCATTTCGGCACGGTCGATCCGCGGCACGACTACCGCGCGCTGGCCGATGGCTTCGTCGATGCGGCCGGCGAGGCCGCGCTTCTCGACACGCTGACGCGATGGAAGCCCGACATCCTTCTGGTCGCGCTCGGTGTGCCCCGGCAGGAAAAATGGATCGTCGAGCGGCTGACGCCGGATCATTGTACCGTTCCGATCGCCGTCGGCGCGCTGTTCGACCTGAGCACCGGCGAGGTGCCGCGTGCGCCGCTCTTGCTGCGGCGGGCGCGCAGCGAATGGGTCTATCGGCTGTGGCGGGAACCGCGCCGCCTCTGGCGCCGCTACATCGTCGGAAACCCGGTCTTTCTGGCCCGGGTTCTGCGCCAGCGGCTGACGGGGAGCCACCAGCCATGACCGCCAAGACGAACGCCATCGTCACGCCGTCCCATGCGCCTGACTTCGAGCGCTGCGCGATCCTGTGCGAGAGCATCGACCGTTATGTCACCGGCTATTCGATGCATTATCTTCTGGTCGACACGATCGACGCGCCGCTGTTCCGCAGGCTCGAAGGCCCGCGCCGGCGCATCATCACCGAGACCGAATTGCTGCCCTGGTGGCTCCGGCGCGTTCCAAGTCCCTTGTCGCCGGGCGGCCGGCGCGTCTGGATCGGCCCGCGCACGCTGCCGCTTGTCGGCTGGCACGTCCAGCAGATCAAGCGCATCGCGATCGCCGGCCTGATCGACGATGACGGCCTGCTCTATTGCGATTCCGACACCGCCTTCGTGCGCCCCTACGATCTCGCCGACATGTGGGTCGGCGACGCGATGCGCTTTTACCGTCACGACCATGGCGCGCGGGAGGTCCGCGCGGGCGACCATATGGACTGGGTCGCCCATGCCGCCGACGCGCTCGGCATCGAGAAGTCTCTCCGTCAGGACCATGACTATGTCGGCCAGTTCACCGCCTGGAAGCGCAGCACAATTCTGGGCATGTGCGCGCGGATGGAGCAGGTGCACGGCCGTCACTGGGTCGCGGTGATCGGCCGCAAGCGCAAATTCTCCGAATGCATGCTCTACGGCGCCTATGTCGATGGCGTTCTGGGCGGTGCGGGCCACCACGCGGTCGACCGGCTGACATGCGAAGTGCGCTGGTTCGACCCGGCACCGAGCGATGCCGAACTCGACGCCATGATCGCCGGCCTCAAGCCGGGCCAGGTCGGCATCGGCGTCCAGTCGTTCGTGGACATGGCGCCCGAGCGCTTCCGCGCCGCGGTGCTGGGCCGGCGGGCAGCAGCGGCCTGACCGGCTTCAGACGCGGATGGCGGGCTGCGCCAGGGCGCGGTAGGTCACGGCGAACGACACCGCGTAGAGCGCGGCGAAAACCCCGTTGAGCCAGACCAGCCATTGGCCGCCGGCCCAATCGTGCGACAGAAGCAGCACCATCAGGGCCGCCTTGAGCGTGCCGACCAGCGCATAGAGCACAAGGCGTGTCACCGTCTGGCCGCGCCCGTACAGAAGCTCGGCCTGATATTCGATCAGGTTGCGCAGCGCCGGTACGAACAGGACAGCGATGACGAGCGGCGCGGCCTGGGCGACATTGTCGCCCAATATGTCCGGCTTTACGGCGAAGACGGCGGCGATCGCCAGAAGGCCCAAGGTCGAGAGCAAGAAGATACCCGCTTCGAAAAGGGCACGCATGGGCACGCTTTCGAGCAGTTGCGGGCGGCGCATCAGGCGCTGGGTGAGCAGCGTGGAAAAGGTGCGCACCGGCATCGCCGTCAGATCGACCAGCCGCATCACGATCGCATAGAGCCCGGCGAGGGCCGGCCCGCCCAGGGCGAGGACGATCAGCTTGTCGAGTTCGTTCTGGAGATAGAACAGGATTTCCGCGCCGCTGACCGAAAGCGCGTCGCGGATGCGCCGCCCGAACAGGCGCAGCGGCAGGCGCAAACGCAGCCGGGGATAGAAGACGGCCACGGCAACCAGCGCCATCAGCGCCTGGGTGACGATGTAGATCTGCGCCCAGACCATCAGATCGGGCGCGGGCGACAGCGCCAGGGCAAGGGCTGCGGCGGCCTTGGCCGAAAAGCCGAACACGATGACGATCGACGCGCGGCCGAACCGTTCCAGCCCCTTGTTGACGATGATCACCACTTCCAGCGTCCGCCAGAACAGCACTTCCGTGCCGACGATCATCGCAAAGGCGGCCAGCGGCATCGCCCCGGCAAAAAGCGCCCCATGGACGCCGAGCCCGATCGCCGCGACCAGCGGCAATGACAGCAGCAACGCGGCGATGTAGCCGCCCGTATAGGCGCCGATCAGATGCGGCTTGACGGTCGCCACCCGGTAAAGCGGCGACACGAAGCCGAAGCCCGCCAGCCGCGACAGCACGATGCCGACCGACGAGGCGGTTGCGAACAGGCCGAACTCGGCGATCGTCAGCGTGTTGGCGACGAGATAGAAATAGAAAAGCTGGATGAAGACCCGCGCGCCGTCGCCGGAGAAGGCGCGCGCATATTTGCCCGCAAGCTGGGCTGCGGTCTCCGGTCCCCCATGCGCCATGACCGGGGGCGCGCTTTGTGCGATGGCCTGTTTCACGGGCACCAGCCTTGCAGAAAACCTTTAAGATCGGGTTGTGTGGCGGGATCGGAACCCGACCGAACTGCCGTTGCGGAAAGCGGGCGCCGACCACGAAAATTAACCTTTTGTTTCCCATGGCTCTTTAGCCTGCGTTTACCAATTCGGCCGGAATGGGCTGGCCGAGTTTTTCGTCATGCGGGCACCATGTTCGATCCTCCCTCCACCGGCGCAAGGCGATCGCTCTTGATGCGCGCCCGCGCGGACGCGGCCGAACCGGCCGAACGCGCACCGGAACGGGACAACGCCCGGACATTCCGTACGGCCCGCGCCCGCCGTGCCGCGCAAAGGCCGAACCCGCTGCTTTCGGCGCTGGCGGGCGAGCCGGAAAAGACGTCCACGGACGCCGAGCCCGCCACAGAACATGGCGGCCGGCCGATTTCCGCCGACGACCGGCGAACGCGTCCGGCGAGGGCGACGGCCGCGACAGACGATCCGCGGCGCGAACCCGCCATGCCGACGCCGCAGACCGGCCAACCCATGGATGGCGCCTTGATCGACCCGATCGCGATGATCGCGACGATCTGGCGCTGGCGCTTCATCATCGCCGGCCTGACGCTTGCCGGCGCGGTGCTGGGCGTTCTGGTCGCCCTTGGCACACCGCAGCGCTACACCGCCTATTCGGAAGTGCTGATCGATCCGCGCGAGGTGCAGCTTGTCGGCCGCGACCTGGAGCGCGAGTTTCTGGCCAATGAAGCCGCCTTGGCCATCGTCGACAGCCGGCTGTCGCTGGTCTGGTCGCGCCCGGTGCTCGAGCGGGTGATCGAGACCACCAACCTCGATCAGGACCCTGAGTTCAATGGCGAAGCCGGCGGCGGTGTCGGATTGCGGGACGGCATCGGGGTGATCCTGTCGCTGTTCGGCGGCGAGACGCCGGTGGAGACCAGCAACCGCGAAACGCTGGAGAATCTGCGCGACGCGATCAGCATCAACCGTTCGACGCGGACCTTCGTCATCAATATCGGTGTGGAGGCCCGGTCGGCGCAAAAGGCCGCGATGCTGGCCAACGAGGTCACGCTTGCCTTCGTCGAGGAACAGGGTTCGATCAGCTCGGACAAGGCGCGCGACGCCAACGAGGCACTGACCGGCCGGCTGGACGAATTGCAGTCCAAGGTCGAGGCAGCCGAACGGCGCATTGAGCAGTACCGGCTCGAAAACGGGCTGATGACGACCCAGGGCCGGCTTCTGAGCGAGGACGAACTGGCGACCGCCAGCGCGCAACTCGCCGAAGCCCGCGCGCTGACGATCCGTGCGCGCACCAAGGCCGAACAGGCCAGCGAGATCAGCGTCGATGCAGCCATTTCCGGATCGGTGCCGGCGGACCTGATCACCTCGTCGCTGGAGACATTCCGCGCGCAGCATGCCGCGCTGCGCCAGAGCGCGGCGCAGTTGCAGAACCAGCTCGGCCCGCGCCATCCGCGCCTTGAAGCGGCCAATGCGGCGATCGAAGCAGCGCGCCAGGACATAGCCGGCGAACTGCAGCGCATCGTGCAAGGCGCGCAATCGGAACTGCGCCGCACCGTGCAGACAGAGCAGGAACTGGCCGCCCAGGTCGCCCGCGCCAAGGCGCAAGTGAGCGAGCAGACCGATGCGCTGGTGACGCTGCGCGATCTGCAGGCCGAGGCCGAAGCGGCGCGCGCGATCTACAATGGCGCGCTGCTGCGCGCCCGCGAGACCGGCGAGATCGGCGCGCTCGGCACCGTCAACGCCGCCGTGCTCGCCGAAGCCGAACCGCCGCGCAGCGCCTCGTCCATGTCGCGCAAGACGATCGCCGTCGCCTTTACCGTCGGTCTTTTCCTCCTCGGCCTCGGCCTTGCCGCCGCAGCGGGCCTGCGCAAGGCGCTGCGCCTCGACGCGTTGACCGTTGCCGATGGCAGCGCCCCCGACCCCGGTCCCGACGCCCCCGCCCCCACTCGCAACCGCACCAAGGACACGAGCACCATGTATCCCGGCTATCCCCATGCGGCCTATGCGCCGCAGCCCGCCGCTGCCCAGCCCCAACCGGCCGCACAGGCCGGCGCTCCCAGCTGGCCGCAGCAGCCGCCCGTGCCGCAAGCCTATCCGCCGGCCGCCTGGCCGCCTGCACCGCAGCCTTGGCCGACGCACGACCCTTATGCGCAGCAGCCGGGGGCATGGCAGCATCCGGCCATGCCACCGATGCCGGCACCGCAGCCACCGCATCCCGCCGTCTGGTGGCAGGCGGGATATCCCGCACCCGCGGCACCTCAGCCGGCCGCCGCACCGGCTCAGCCCGCACCTCCACAGACCGCGCCCTCGCGCGATGCCGAGGAAATGGCCGAACTGCGCAGATCGATCGGCGAAATCCGCGATGTCGTCGAGGAACTGGCCGCGCGGCGCGGCAATGTGCGCCGTTTCGGCTAGAGCCTGCTCGCCGCCTTTCCAAAAACGCCACCTTAGGGCGTGAAAATGGTGTCGCTCGCGGCACCGTTTTTGCTTTATGCCGGTCGAACAGCACGGGGGTTGGACATGGCACAGATCATCGACGGCAAGGCGGTCGCGGCGGAAGTCACCGAAGGGGTCAAGACGGCAGCCGAGATGCTGAAGGCGCAGACAGGCATGCAGCCGGGTCTGGCCGTCGTCATCGTCGGCGACGACCCGGCCTCCAAGGTCTATGTCGCAAACAAGGGCCGCACCGCGCGGGCCTGCGGCTTCCTGTCGGTCGAGCACGCGCTGCCGGACGACACCGGCCAGGAAGCGCTGATGGGGCTGATCGACGAACTGAACGGCGATCCGGCCATCCACGGCGTCCTGGTGCAATTGCCGCTGCCCGGCCATATCGACGAGGGTGCGGTCATCCAGGCGATCGCGCCGGACAAGGATGTCGATGGCTTCCATTTCACCAATGTGGGCAAGCTGGGCACGGGCGTGACCGACAGCGCCTTCGTGCCGTGCACGCCGGCGGGCTCGATGCTGCTGATCGAAAGTGTGCTCGGCAAGGATCTGTCGGGCAAGAACGCGGTCGTCGTCGGCCGCTCCAACATTGTCGGCAAGCCGATGTTCAACCTGCTTCTGGCCGCCAACGCCACGGTGACCGTTGCCCATTCGCGCACAAAGGACCTGCCCGGCCTGTGCCGCACCGCCGACATACTGGTCGCCGCCGTCGGCCGGCCGCAGATGATCAAGGGCAACTGGGTCAAGCCGGGGGCGACGGTGATCGATGTCGGCATCAACCGCATCCCCGCGCCCGAAAAGGGCGAGGGCAAGACGCGGCTCGTCGGCGATGTCGATTTCGATGACGCCGCCGAAGCCGCAGGCGCCATCACGCCGGTTCCCGGCGGTGTCGGGCCGATGACGATCGCCATGCTGATGGTCAACACGATCGTTGCGGCATACCGGTCGGCGGGACGCACGCCGCCCGTTTTCTGACGCGCCGGCCGGGCACCGTTCGGGGCTTGCGCGGCCCCGGCTTTGGCGTCAGTGTCCCGGGCCGTCCAACATATGTGACAGCAAGACCAGTCATGACGTCCGACGTTCCATCGCGGCATTTCGCCTTCATTCTCGCCGAGGAATTCTCCATGTTCTGCGTGTCGGCGGTGATCGACGTGCTGCGCACGGCCAACCTGGTGTCGGGCACCGGCTATTATCGCTGGTCGACGGTGTCGCACGATGGCGAGCCGGTGCGCGCGTCGAACGGGCTGACGCTGAAACCGGCCCATTCGGTCGACACGCTCGAGCCTGCCGACCTGACATTCGTCGTCGCTTCGATGACCCTCGATTTTCCGGGCAGGCAGAAGGTCGTCAACGCGCTGCGCACGCTGGGACGGCGCGGGGCAAGCCTCGGAGCCCTTTCGGTGGGCAGCCATATTCTCGCCCAGGCCGGGCAGCTCGAGGGCCATCGCTGTACGATCCACTGGGAGAACCGCGCCGGCTTCCGCGAGGCGTTCCCGCACATCGAATGCACATCGAACGTCTACGAGATCGACCGGAAGCGGTACACGGCGGCGGGCGGCACGACCGGCATCGACCTGATGCTGGAGATCGTGCGCGCCGATTTCGGTGCCGAGATCACCAACAAGGTGGCCAACAACTTCCAGTATGAGCGCATCCGCAGCCATGAGGACCGCCAGCGTGTCGGCCGCGAGCCTGACCTGACGGGCAAGTCGGAAAAGCTGCGGCGGCTGACCGAACTGATGGCCGACAATCTGGAGGAGCCGCTGTCGGCTGGGGTTCTGGCGCAATCGGTGGAGCTTTCGGTGCGGCAGGTGGAACGGCTGTTCCTCAAGCATCTCGAATCGACGCCCGGGCGCTACTACATGACGCTGCGCCTTGAACGCGCCCGGCAGCTGCTGCGCCAGACCAACATCCCGATTCTGGAAGTGGCGCTGTCGACGGGCTTTACGTCGCACTCCTATTTCGCGCAGAGTTACCGCATGCAGTTCGGCCGGGCGCCGAGCGATGAAAGGCGCAAGAGTTTTTGACCACCATGGACCACAAGCCCAAGGCGGGCGTGGCGCGGCACGATCTGATCGCGCACGGGTTTCAGATCATCGGCTGGCGGGAAAAGCTGGCGCTGCCCGATCTGGGCGTCGATCGCATCCGTGCCAAGATCGATACCGGTGCGCTGACATCGGCGCTGCATGTCGACAATCTGGAGTTCTTCGCGCGCAATGACCGAAGCTGGGTGCGCTTTCATCCACCCGGCGCCAACGGTGCGCCGACGCCGGAGCCGGCCGAGGCGCGGATGCGCGAGTTCCGGGAGGTCAAGTCGAGCAGCGGCCAGGTGGAGCGGCGGTGCGTGATCGCCACGCGCTTCGTCATCGGCGCGGAGACGTTTCGCGCCGAGGTGACGCTGACCGACCGCACCGACATGGTCTACAACATGCTGGTGGGGCGCAGCGCCATGCGGATCGGCCGCCTGATCGTCGATCCGACCCGGTCCTGGATGGCCGGCAATCCCGCCTGGCCCGATCCGCCGACCGACAGGGAAACGCCATGAAAATCGTCATGCTCGCGCGCAATCCGGACCTTTACTCGCACCAGCGGATCAAGACGGTCGCCGAGGCGCGGGGGCACACGCTCGACATCGTCAACACGCTGCACTGCTACATGAACATCACCTCGCGGCGGCCTTCGGTCTACTACAATGGCGAGAAGATGACGGGCTACGACGCGGTCATTCCGCGCATCGGCGCCTCGATCACCTTCTACGGCATGGCGGTGCTGCGCCAGTTCGAGATGATGGGCGTCTATCCGCTGAACGAATCGGTCGCCATCGGCCGCTCACGCGACAAGCTGCGCTCGATGCAGTTGCTGGCTCGGGACGGTGTCGGCCTGCCGGTGACGGCCTTTGCCTACGATCCCAAACGTGCCGAGGATATCGTGCGCATGACGAGCGGACCGCCGACTGTGGTCAAGCTTCTCGAAGGAACGCAGGGAATCGGCGTCGTGCTCGCCGAGACCATGCAGTCGGCCAAGTCGGTCATCGAAGCGTTCCGCGGCGCCAAGGTGCACATCATGGCCCAGGAGTTCATCAAGGAAGCCGGCGGCACCGACATCCGCGCCTTCGTCGTCGGCGGCAAGGTGGTGGCGACGATGAAACGGACCGGCAAGGCGGGCGAATTTCGCTCGAACCTGCACCGCGGCGGCATGGCCGAGGCGATCCGGATCACGCCGATCGAGCGGGCGACGGCCGTTCAGGCCGCCAAGACCATGGGCCTGGATGTGTGCGGTGTCGACATGCTACGCTCGAGCCACGGGCCGGTAGTGATGGAGGTCAATTCGTCGCCCGGTCTGGAAGGCGTGGAAAAGGCGACCGGAAAGGATGTCGCCGGCAAGATCATCGATCTGCTGGAAGCCAATGTGGAACGCGCGCAGGCGACGCGGCGCGGCAAGACCAAGACGCGCGGCCGCGGCTGAACGCGGGCGCGGTGCGGTGTGCTGCCGCAGCGACGGCCGGGCGCTTGCGCACGCGCAGGTTTCGCGTCAAACAATGCCCATGAACCGCTTGGCTCCCGGCAGACACGACGGTGCCCGCGCCGTCCTCGTGCGGCTGGCGCTGATCGCCGCGCTGGCGATGGCTGCGTTCGCGCATCGGCCTGCCGCCGCGACACCGACAGGCATGAGCGCTCTGGAGATGGCGCACTATGTGCTCCCGGACGGCTCGATGCCGGTCCGGTGCCTGCCTGAAGACGACGGCGGCATCTCGGGCAGCCTGTGCGAATTCTGCCTGATCGCGGGCGGAGCGGCGGTGCCGGGACCCGGCAACTGCCTTCCGGCCATGCGGCTGCGGGCGGAGACCGGCTCGCCTCTTGTCACCCGCACCGGACCGCCGATCGCAGCGGCGCATCTGGAAACGGCGCCGGTGCGCGGCCCGCCGCCCGCCGGCTGACACGCGACATCTGCCAAATCCCGATCCCTTTGCCGGTGCCGCCCCACGGTGGCCTGCACACAATCCATGAGACATCCCATGAACAAGTTCATTCTGACCGCCGCCGCCACCGTCCTGGCGGGCGCATCCGCCTTTGCCCATGAAGAACACAAGGCCGGCGATCTCGTCATCGACCATCCGGTGGCACGCGCCACGCCCGCCAACGCGCCCGTTTCGGGCGGCTACATGACCATCCGCAACACTGGCGAGGAGGCCGACCGGCTGATGGCCGGCGCCGCCGACTTCGCCGGCAAGGTGGAAATCCACGAAATGGTGATGGATGGCGACGTGATGAAGATGCGCGAGATCGAGGGCGGCGTTGAAATTCCCGCCGGCGGCGAAGTGGTGCTCAAGCCCGGCGGACTGCACGTGATGTTCATGCAGCTAGACCAGCAGCTCGAAGAAGGCGCCAAACTGCCGGCGACGCTGACCTTCGAAAAGGCCGGCGACGTGACCGTCACATTCAATGTCGAGAGCCTGGAACAGATCCGCGAACATCTGGGCGGCGGCATGGAGCACGGCTCCATGGACCAGTAGGGCCGTCCCAACCGACCGGACGGTGCGCGGCGGGGCCTATTCCGCCGCCGCCGCCATGGCCTGACGCTTTTCGTCCATCGCCTGGCGGATGATCTGGAAGGCCGAAGTCAGGAACAGGCCCGCCATGATCGCCGCGACGATCAGGTCCGGCCAGCCGGTCGCCGTGCCCCAGACGCCGAGCGCGGCGATCATCACCGCGACATTGCCGATCGCATCGTTGCGCGAACACAGCCAGACCGAGCGGACATTGGCATCGCCATCCTTGTAAGCGACGAGCAAGAGCACGCTGGTCACGTTGGCGGCAAGCGCCAGAAAGCCGATCACGCCCATGACCGGCGCCGAAGGCACGCCGGCGACGAACACCGCATAAAGCGTCGAGCCGAAAACCCAGACGCCCATCGCCAGAAGGCTGACGCCCTTCAAGAGCGCCGCATTGGCGCGCACCGACAGCGACGAGCCGATCACCGCCAGCGAAATGCCGTAGGTCAGCGCATCGCCGAAGAAATCCAGCGCATCGGCCTTGAGCGCCTGCGAACCGGCCCAGTGGCCAGCGGCCATTTCGACGGCGAACATCGTCGCGTTGATGGCGATGACAGCCCACAAGCGGCGCTTGTAGTCCGCGGACATGCCGTCAAATGTCGTTTCGTGATGGCCGCAACCCGCACCCATGACCGTCTCCTTGATGTATGGACATCATCAACCTAATCTCTCTAGCGGCTATAGGTTCAAGAGGGTATTTCGATGTTCTCGATCGGCGATCTGTCGCGGCGCACCGGCGTCAAGGTGCCGACGATCCGCTATTACGAGCAGATGGGGCTGATCGCGCCGGCGGGGCGGACCGAGGGCAACCAGCGGCGCTACGACCGGGACGGGCTCGAACGATTGTCATTCATCCGGCACGCGCGCGATCTGGGCCTGTCCATCGAAGCCATCCGCGAGCTTGCCGAGCTTTCGGCCCATCCCGAAGAACCCTGCGCGGACGCGCATCGGATCGCCCGCGAGCACCGGGCGGAAATTCACGCCAGGATCGAGCGTTTGAGACGCCTTGAGGCGGAGCTCGGCCGCATCGAACAGATGTGCGATGCGGACCGGGTCGGCGAATGCCGGATCATCGAGGCGCTGGCCGATCACGGCCTGTGTTCCGGAGAACACTAACGGTCCGCCAGGACCGCCGAGGTCTCGGGTCTCTTCGGGAGGCGTGCCTTATGCGGCGCGGCTGGCCATGATCGACTTGGGCAGGCCGGCGACCCGCTCCATGGCGATATCCGCATCGGGGAACAGATTCGCCATGTCATGGCGCGTCAGGAGCTTGACCTCTTCGACGATCGACCGTGCCTTGCGATAGTCGGGCTCGCGGTCGTAAAAGCCGAGCCTGCGCATCTGCAAAAGATGCGTGCGCCAGCGGGCCGGCAGCCACTGATAGCCCGGCACCCGGAAATGCGGCTCGAGCGGAAACCAGAAATTGGGCGTCTGGACGAAATAGCGCGGCGCCAGGCGGCGCACATTGTCGGCAAACTGGCCGATCCGGTCCCATCCGCCGACATGTTCGATGACCGAGTTGGAGTGAACCAGATCGAAGGCGTTTGCCTTGTAGCTGTGCGTGTCGCAGGCGTCGCCGGCATGGGCCTCGAACAGGCCCGTATCCCTGACCGGCACCAGGTCGCTCTCGAGATTGACCAGGTGAATCCTGACGCGCCCGCGATGGCGCGCCAGAAACTCGGCGCCGACGGTCCAGTAGATCTCGCGCCCGCCCAGATCGATGATGTCGATCGTCTTGCGGTTGTCGAGCGCCTGCTCGATCAGCGCCTCGACCCGGGCAAAACGGGCGCGGCGGAAACGGCTTTCGATGGATTCCGGATTGGAATAGGGGTCGGCGATGGTCTCGGCGGCAAGGGTCTGGCTGGTCATCGGTTATCACTTCTCGAAAATGCGTGCGTGCCGAGCCGGCCAGCCCGACGCCAATGGCCGCCTGTATGCACGCGGAGAAACCGATTGTGAAACAAGACCTTCAGTTTGGGTTAACAATCCTGTCCCGCAAAGGCGCACCGGTCGCAACGATCACGATCGATTGCCCTTGGGTGAGCCTGCGCTAACTCCTCTTCTTCTAAGTGGAGGAAATCGACATGCACAAGACGTTGGCCGCAACGGCGGCGCTTTTCACATTGCTTTCAACCGCCGCGCTGGCGCAGGGGACGCCGTCGGCGGACGGAGCGGAGGTTTACATCGTCAATCTGGACGACGGCGCCGCCGTGCAGAGCCCGGTCAGGATCGTGTTCGGCATGCGCGGCATGGGCGTCGCGCCGGCGGGCATCGAGATGGAGGGCACCGGCCATCACCACCTGTTCGTCAACCGGGCGCCGTTTGGCGACGCGGATGCCGCCGGCAACATTCCGGCCGATGACCATCACATCCATTTCGGCGGCGGTCAGACCGAAGTGACGCTTGAGCTGCCCGCGGGCGAGCACACGCTGCAGCTCGTCACCGGCGATCACAATCACATTCCGCACGACCGGCCGGTTGTTTCGGAGACGATCACGATCACCGTTGAGTAAGCCAAGACTTACCGAAAGGCATCGTCCGCCAGCGGCACGCTGACCGGCCGGGCGGAAGACGGCGCGGCGCCGCCGGCCGGCGCGGGCGGCGGCATGAACACGCTGGCGCCCTGATCGGCGCGGGTGGCCACCCGGCGGAACGTCTCGAACAGTTCCCGGCCGATACCGTGCGTGTTGGCGGTCAGATCGACCTTTGCCGGCTCGCGGCTTTCGAATTCTGTCGCGTCGACCAGCACTTCGAGCGTTCCGTTGATCGCGTCGATGCGCACCATGTCGCCGTCGCGGACCTTGGCGATCGGCCCGCCATCGAGCGCCTCGGGCGTCACATGGATCGCCGCCGGCACCTTGCCGGACGCACCCGACATCCGGCCGTCGGTAACCAGCGCCACCTGATGGCCGCGATCCTGCAGGATCCCAAGGCACGGTGTCAGCTTGTGCAGTTCGGGCATGCCGTTTGCCTTCGGGCCCTGGAAGCGGATGACCGCCACCATGTCGCGATCGCATTCGCCGGCCTTGAAGGCGGCTTGCAGATCGTTCTGGTCGTGGAAGACGCGCGCCGGCGCCTCGATCACGTGCCGGTCCGGCTTGACCGCCGAGATCTTGATGACGCCGCGGCCCAGATTGCCGGTCAGCATCTTCAGCCCGCCATTGGGCTGGAACGCCTTTGCCACCGGCGCCAGCACCTTCTCGTTGCCGGACTTTTTGGGCGCCGGGCGCCGCTCGACCGTGCCGTCCTCGCGCCCAAGCGCCGGCTCGATCATGTAGGGGTCCAGCCCGTGACCCCAGACGGTGCGCACGTCGCGGTGCAGAAGGCCATGGTCGGCCAGTTCACGGATCATGAAACCGAGCCCGCCGGCGGCATGGAAATGGTTCACGTCGGCAAGGCCGTTGGGATAGACGCGCGCCAGAAGCGGCACCGCGTCGGACAGGTCGGATATATCCTCCCATGTCAGCGTGATGCCGGCGGCGGCGGCCATCGCGATCAGGTGGATGGTGTGATTGGTCGACCCTCCGGTCGCGTGCAGGCCGATCACGCCATTGACGACCGACCGCTCATCGATCATCTCGCCGACCGGGGTGAACTCGTTGCCGAGCGCGGTGATCGCCATCGCCCGCCGGGTCGCCTCGCGGGTCAGCGCGTCGCGCAGCGGCGTGTTCGGATTGACGAAGCTTGCACCGGGAATGTGCAGGCCCATGATCTCCATCAGCATCTGGTTGGAGTTGGCCGTGCCGTAAAAGGTGCATGTGCCGGGGCCGTGATAGGACGCGCTTTCGGCCTCCAAGAGCTCGTCGCGGCCGATCTTGCCTTCCGCATAGAGCTGGCGCGTTTTCGCCTTTTCGTCATTGGGCAGGCCGGAGGTCATCGGACCGGCGGGAATGAACACCGCCGGCAGATGGCCGAAGGTAAGCGCGGCGATCAGAAGGCCGGGCACGATCTTGTCGCAGACGCCCAGATAGACCGCCGCGTCGAACATGTCGTGCGACAGGCCGACGGCGGTCGAGAGCGCGATCACGTCGCGCGAGAACAGAGACAGCTCCATGCCCGCCTGACCCTGGGTGACGCCGTCGCACATGGCCGGCACGCCGCCGGCGACCTGGGCGACGCCGCCCGCATCGCGCGCGGCCTGCTTGATGAGCGCTGGAAACGTCTCGAAGGGCTGATGCGCCGACAGCATGTCGTTGTAGGCGGTGATGATGCCAAGATTGGCGACGGTATCGCCCTTCAGGTCCGCCTTGTCGGCCGGCCCGCACGCAGCAAAGCCATGGGCGAGGTTGCCGCAGGACAGTTTCGAGCGCTTCGGCCCCTGGCTCGCGCGGTCGGCCAGTCGCTCCAGATAGAGTTCGCGGCCGGCTCTCGAGCGCTCGCGCATCCGTTCGGTGACGGCGGAAATGGTGGCGTTGACATCATAGGCGGTCATGGCGTTGATCTCCGGATCGGGCGTTCGGGTCCAGTGCGGGCGCCGCTCATGGCGCCCAGAAGACATGGACCGGCGTTGCGGTCTGGTGCAGCACCGCGCGAACGGGCATGGCATCGACATCGGTGCCGCCGAGCGCGGTTTCAAGCGTCGTGCGCTTCTCGGCACCCTCGATGTGCAGGGCGACGAAACGGGCATCGAGGATCGGGGGAAGCGTCAGCGTCAGACGCGGCTCGCCCGCGCCTTCGGCAAAGATGGGCAGCACCTTGTCGTCACCCTCCGGGTCGAGCGCCTCGGCAAGACGGTCGCCGCCGGGAAAGAAGGACGCGGTGTGGCCGTCCGTGCCCATGCCGAGGATGCACGCGTCGAGCCGGTGGCCGTCCTGCTCGAAGGCGGCCTGCGACAGGCGCGCGCATTCGGCGGGCGTGTGGCCATCGACGACATAGGGCACGAAGCGCGCCTCAGCGGCGCGGTTCTGCATCAGATGACGCCGCACCAGCCCGGCATTGGCCCGCTCATGGTCCGGCGGCACCAGCCGCTCGTCGACCAGCAGCACCATGACCGAAGACCAGTCGAGCCCGGCCTTGGACAGAACCTCGAAGAAGCGCTTGGGCGTCGAGCCGCCCGAGACGGCCAGCGAGGCGTGTCCGCGCGTCGCGATCCCGCCGGCAAGCTTGGCCGAGACACCGGCGGCCAGCGCCTCGGCGAGCTGGTCGCGCGTGGCATAGTCGTGCCGGTGAAGCCCGGCCGGCGCGTCAGTCGCTCTCATGCCAGGTCCGTCCGTCGCGCTCGATCAGCGCGATCGAGGCCGACGGTCCCCATGTTCCGGCCGTATAGCGCTGGCATTGCTGGCCGGTCTCTTCCCATGCCGACAGGATCGGATCGATCCAGCGCCAGGCGGCCTCGACCTCGTCGCGGCGCATGAACAGGGTCTGGTTGCCGCGGATCACGTCCATGATCAGCCGTTCATAGGCGTCGGGATTGCGCACGTTGAAGGCGGACGCGAAACTCATGTCGAGCGGCACATGGCGCAGCCGCATGCCGCCGGGGCCCGGATCCTTGATCATGATCCACTGCTTGACGCCCTCGTCCGGCTGCAGGCGGATGACCAGATTGTTGGCCGACATGCGCCCCGCGCCCTGGTCGAAGATCGAATGGGGCACCGGCTTGAAGGCGATGACGATCTCCGACACGCGCGTCGTCATGCGCTTGCCCGTGCGCAGGTAGAAGGGCACGCCGGCCCAGCGCCAACTGCCGATCTCGGCCTTCAATGCCACGAAGGTTTCGGTGTTGCTTTCGCCGCCTTCAAGCTCTTCCAGATAGCCCTTGACCGGACCGCCGGCCGAAGCGCCCGCCCCGTACTGGCCGCGCACGGTGAGCTTTTCGACATTGTGCTCGCCGACCGGCTCGAGCGCGCGCAGAACCTTGAGCTTTTCGTCGCGGACGGCATTGGCATCCATCGAGGAGGGCGGTTCCATGGCGACGAGACACAGAAGCTGCAGAAGATGGTTCTGCACCATGTCGCGCAGCGCGCCGGCCTTGTCGTAATAGCCGGCGCGGCCCTCGAGGCCGACCGATTCTGCCACCGTGATCTGGACATGGTCGATATGGGCCGAGTTCCACAAAGGCTCGTAGAGCGCGTTGGCAAAGCGCAGCGCCATAAGGTTCTGCACCGTCTCCTTGCCCAGATAATGGTCGATGCGGAAGATCTGGTATTCGTCGAACACCTCGCCCAGCGTGTCGTTGAGCGCGGTGGCCGATTTGAGATCCCGACCGATCGGCTTTTCGACGATGATGCGGGTTTCGGGCGTGATCAGCCCGCTGTCGCGCAGACGCGTGGCGATGTCGCCGAACAGGGACGGACCGACGGCGAGATAGCAGGCGCGCTTCTTGCCCGTATCGGTCCCGAGCGTCTTGGCCAGCGCGTCCCAGCCGCGCTCGGACTTCACATCGACCGAGACGTAATCGAGCTTGGCGAGAAACTTCTCGACCTCGTCGTCGTCGAGTTCATCCTTGACGTGGGTCTTGAGCGCGGTCAGCGCGAAGTCCCGGTATTCATTGGGCGACAGGTCCGATCGCGAGGCGCCGACAATGCGCGTCGGCTCGGTCATCTGACCGTCCTTCTGGCGATGATAGAGCGCCGGCAGGAGCTTGCGTTCGGCGAGGTCGCCGGTGCCGCCGAAGATGATGCAGTCAAACGGATCGACGGGAATGATCTGGCTCGACATCGGGAGTATCCGGTGATTGGGCGTGATGCCGCCACCATAATCTAATCGATTTAAGAATGCCAGCGCCCAGATTGACGCAACCGGAAAAATCATCGAACGTTCATGTGCCGCGGCGGCCAAGGGAGGTGGACATGCTGACAAAACCGGATTCCGATCTCGCGCGCCGCGCCGGCGAAGGCGCCCCTGGGCACAATGTCATAGGCGGCGCATTGGCAGCGGCCCGGTCCGGTGCCGTGCTGGAGGTCACGTCTCCCTCGGGTGGCATCGGCTTTGCCAAGATCGCACGGTCTGACGCCGCCGATGTGGATGCGGCGGTGGCCGCCGCGCGCGCCGCCTTCGAGGCCGGTCCCTGGGCGAAGATGGCCGCTGCCGAGCGGGGACGGCTTCTGACGCGGCTCGGCGACCGGATCGCCGATCATGCCGGCGAACTGGCGGCGCTTGAAAGCCGCGACACGGGCAAGCCGCTGCGGCAGGGCATTGCCGATGTGACCGCCACGCTGCGCTATTTCGAATATTATGGCGGCGCGGCGGACAAGGTGCATGGCGAGCAGATCCCGTTTCTGGACGGCTACACGGCGCTGACCCTGCGCGAGCCGCATGGCGTCGTCGCCGGGATCATCCCGTGGAACTATCCGCTGCAGATTCTGGCGCGCGTCGCCGGCGCGGCGCTGGCAATGGGCAACACGCTGGTGATCAAGCCGGCCGAGGATGCCTCGCTGACGGCCATCCGCGTCGCTGAACTGGCGCTGGAGGCCGGATTTCCCGATGGGGTCTTCAACGTGGTCACCGGACTTGGCTCGGAAGCCGGTGCGGCGCTGTCGGCGCATGCCGACGTCGATTATGTCACCTTCACCGGCTCCCCGGCGACCGGAACGGCGATCCAGACGGCCGCCGCCGAAAACAATCGCGGCGTGACGATGGAGCTTGGCGGCAAGTCGCCGCAGATCGTCTTTGCCGATGCGGACATCGAGGCGGCGCTGCCGGTGCTCGTCAATGCGATCATCCAGAATGGCGGGCAGACCTGCTCGGCCGGCAGCCGCATCCTGATCGAGCGCCCGGTCTATGACACGGTGGCGTCGGAACTTGCCGCGCGCTTTGCGGCCCTGACCGCCGAGCCGCACTGGGCCGATGGCGATCTGGGCCCGCTGATCAATGCCAAGCAGGCCGAACGGGTCGCCCGGTTCGTCGCCAACGCCAAGGCGGCGGGGACCGATGTTCTGGCCGAGGGATCGATTGCCGCCGACGCGCCGAAGGGCGGTCACTATCAGGCGCCGGTCCTGTTCGGCGCGGTCGAGCCCGACAGCGCGCTTGCCCGGGAGGAAGTGTTCGGGCCGGTCCTGTCGCTGTTCGTCTTCGACGGCGAGGAGGAGGCGGTGCGTCTGGCCAACGGGACGGATTATGGCCTTGTCGCCGGCGTCTGGACGAAAGACGGCGGGCGCCAGCACCGGATGGCCAAGCGTGTCCGGGCCGGCCAGGTCTTCGTCAACGGCTATGGCGCCGGCGGCGGCATCGAATTGCCGTTCGGCGGCTTCAAGAGATCCGGCCATGGCCGCGAAAAGGGTTTCGAGGCGCTGCGCGACATGAGCGCCACCAAGACCGTCATCTTCAATCACGGATAGGATCATCATGGGCAGACTGGACGGCAAGGCCGCCATCATCACCGGCGGGGCCGGCGGATTCGGCGAAGGCATGACGCGGCGCTTCATCGAAGAGGGCGCGCGCGTCCTGATCGCCGACATGAATGCCAAGCGCGCCGAAACGCTCGCCGCCGAACTGGGCGAGGCGGCGGTGCCTCAGACGGTCGATGTGTCGCTGGGCAGCGACATAGAGCGGATGGTGCGAACGGCGCACGATGCGTTCGGCCGCATCGACATCATGATCAACAATGCCGGCTACAGCCACCGCAACGGCGACCTTCTGGACGTTGACGAGCACGATTTTGACCTGATCTTCGCTGTCAACATGAAGGCGATCTATCATGCGACGCGCGCGGTCGTGCCGATCATGGAGGGCCAGGGCGGCGGTGTCATCATCACGACCGCGTCGACAGCGGGCCTCAGGCCGCGGCCGGGCCTGACATGGTACAACGCATCCAAGGGCTGGGCGATCACGGCGACCAAATCCATGGCCGTGGAACTGGCGCCGAAGAACATCCGCGTCAATTGCCTGGCGCCGGTGGCCGGCGAGACCGGCATGCTGGCGACCTTCATGGGCACCGACACGCCGGAGATGCGCGACAAGTTCAAGTCGGTCATCCCGCTCGGGCGGTTTTCGACGCCCGCCGACATCGCCAATGCGGCGCTCTATCTGGCCTCCGACGAAGCCGCCTTCATCACCGGCGTCGCGCTGGAGGTCGATGGCGGGCGCTGCGTATGACGGTCAATGCTCGATTCAGATCCGGCCTCAACAAGCAATCCGCGACGCGGTTTGGAATGAGTAGCGAATCGTTGTATGTTCATTCTATGTTCTAACAGATGAGCCTTAGAAATGAGCAAAGATCGAGATCGCATGGTCTATCGTCGGCAAGACGGAAGTTGGGCCAACAAACGGAATGATGCTGACCGAGCTTCTAGCGTCCACAGAACACAACGTGATGCGGAAAGCGCTGCGCGCGAGATGCTGCATAACCAAGGTGGCGGCGAGTTGACCACCAAGGGTGTCGATGGGCGGATCAGGAGTAAGGACACCATCGCGCCAGGCAATGATCCAATACCCCCGCGCGATACTGAACATTAAGTCAGATCACGTTTTGAGTTTGGCGCAGGCGCTGCGTATGACCAAACAGTAATCCGCCTGCCGCCTTGTTGCCCGATTTGCGCCGCGCCCGCGCCATCTGACCGAGCTACCGCTTCTGGCGCAATGCATGGAGCGAGGTCGGGTGATGAAGGAACTGGTGGTGGTGCTGACGCTGATGGGCTGCGACGATGCGGGCGCCCATTGCGACTACATCGATACGCCCGACGGGCGCTGGTCGACGATTGCCGCGTGCCAGCAGGCCGGCGAGGCGCTGCTGACCCGCATCGAGGCCGACTATCCGTCGACGGCGGCGCAATGCGAGGCGCTCGAGGCGGGCACGATCGCGGTTGCAAGCGACATGGTTCCCGCCGAGCGCCCGCTCAGCGACATCATCGATGAGGCGACGGTGACCGTCTCGCCGCCCACGCGGCGCGGCATGGTGCGCCGCTGGGTCACGGTGCGGGTTCAGACCGTCGCCGACAAGCCCGCGCGCATCGCCGGGTTTGTCGGCGACACAGCCGACCGCGTCACGGCGCTGCTGCCGGCCTGGTAGGCGTCACGCCTCGCCGCGCTTGCCGCCGACGACGGCCTGCACGGTGTAGGCGAGAAAGGTCAGACCGACCGCGCCGGCAAGGCCGATCATGATCAGCGCGATCACGTCGATCGGCCCGCCGACATCGCCCAGCCCCGAACGGGTGATGACGAAGACGAACCAGATCGCGGCGATGGCCCCGATCGGCGCCAGCAGTTCGGCGCGCAGGAACCAGCGGCTGCGCAGCGAACGGTCGCGCACGATGACATAGACAAAGGCGGCGGTGACCAGGGCGGCGATGACGACGAGCCCCCAGAAGAGGCCCCGGCCGAACATTTCTTCGAGCACGGCGATCAGCGTTCCAAACGTCAGTTCTTCCATGATTCTTCCTCCTCAAGCCCGGCCGCGCAACATGGCGTTGTAAGTCGCCTTCAGCGCGATTTCCTTCATCAGCCACGAGACCCACAATTCCTCGAGCGGCGCGATCACGCCGGGGAAGGACGGCACCAGATTGTTCTTGTAGTCGAACTCGATCAGCATCGCCCGGCCGACGCGGGTGATCAGCGGACAGGACGTATAGCCATTGTAGGTCTCGGTGCCCTCCTGACCGGCGATCTGCGCGACGAGCTGGTCCTCGACAACGGGTACCTGCCATTTGGCCGATGCCGCCGTCTTGCCCTTGGGCACGCCGGCCACGTCGCCGGCGGCGAACACCTCCGGGTAGCGATTGTGACGCAGCGTGTACTGGTCCACCTCGACATAGCCCTGGCCGACCCACTTGTCGGCCCATGGCAGCGGCGAGTTGCGGATCACGTCCGGCGCGCTCATTGGCGGGATGACGTTGGTGAAATCGAACGGGATTTCCCGGTCGCCTTCCGGCGTTGCGAAGGTGGCCACCTTGCGGCCCGGATCGATCGCCTTCATCACATGCTCATAGCGTGTGTCGAAGCCGCGCTCGCCATAGAGCATGCGCACCTTCTCGTTGACGATCGGCACGCCGAACAGCGATTTTGAGTGTGCGGCGTAGATGATCTCGGTCTTGCCGCGGTTGCCTTTCCGCCGTGCGTAGTCGTCGGTCAGGAAGGTGTATTTGAGCGGCGCGCCGGCGCATTTCATCTCGGTGGCCGGACGGCTGAACAGGCCCACGCCGCCCTCGTCGGTGAACCGGTCCATCTCGCGCCATGTGGCTTCGGCCGCTTCGGGGCTCGCATAGACCGAGCCGATGCCGTCCTTGCCGATCAGACCGACATCCATGCCCTCGATCTGGTCGTAGTTGAGCTTCAGCCCCGCCGCGACGACGAGATAGTCATAGCTGACCTGCGTGCCGCTGTCGGTCGTCACCGTCTTCGCCTCGGGATCGATCTCGGCGGCGCCCTCCTCGATCCAGTTGACCGCGCGCGGCAGCCAGTCGCTGGTGCTGCTGACCGAATAGCCGGCCGGTTTCAGCCCCGATGCGATCAGCGTGAAGCCGGGCTGGTAGAGGTGGCGCTTGCGCGCGTCGATGATGGTGATTTCGGCGCCGTCGAGCCGAGCGGCCAGCCGGTTGGCGAGCGATGAGCCGGCCGCACCGGCGCCGATGATGACGATCTTGGCCGACGTCGCCACGCGTTGCGCATGCGCCGGACGCGCAGAGCCCAGCGCCGTCGCGCCGAGCGCTGCCGCCAGAAAGGCGCGCCTGTCGAGCTCAAATGACATGTGGAACCTCCCGATGGTCAATGCTTCTCGGGTGGACCTTAGAGCCGACCGGCGGCCGGCGGCATGATCTATATCAATTTTTTCTTATATAAGAGGCGGCGCCTATGCGACCCGGATTATTTTGCGCCGCCAACGATGTTGCGCCAGTTGCGCATCGAGATCAGGTGGCAGTAGATCAGCGCCAGCGCGCCGTTCTTGCGCAGCGACAGGAAGGTCTCATCGTCCAGTTGCGCCAGCTTCTCCTCGTCCACCACCTGAAAGCCGGTGATCCGCCGTTTGGTCTCGTCGGGCAGCGTCACATCGGCATTGCGGTCGACCAGAAGGCCGGTCCCGGCGATGGCGGCCAGGAGCTTGTCGGTCTCCAGAAGCTGGTTGTGATACGTCTGGCAGAAACTCATCGCGTTCTGCGCCGCTTCGCTCGGCTTTCCGTCCTCGAACAGCCGGTCGCCCTTTTTCGAATCGAACCAACGGCTCTTGAGATCGGCGGCAAGCGTCAGCCTGTCCTGCGCCTTGTCCTCGACAAGGATGAACGGATAGCGCCTGACATAGGCCGGGATGTAGCTGCCCGAACGCCATTTGCCGCTCTTTTCGACAAACCGGTTCTCGCCGGCCGAGTGGCCGGTGATCACATGCGCGGCGCGGCGCCCGTCCTGTTCGCTGAAGACGAGCGGATAGTGCAGCGCCGCTTCCGGAAACTCGGCGGCCGCGACAATGATGGCGTTCATCTGAGATGCGCCATTGAAGCGGTTGGCCGGGGTGAAGCGCAAATCGCCGTGCAGCCCGGCCGACAGGACCGCCACGGTCTCGTACATGGCCAGAAGGCCGCCGCTTTCGGCTCCGTTCGCATCCTTGCCGGCAGCGGTTCTTTCCTCGGTTTTCGTCTCGGTCATCACGTCCCCGTTCAGTGCGGATTACTGGCTGCGCGCGGCCAGCGTTGCGAGCGCTTCGGTGAGCCCGTCGGTCGACACACCGATCGCGAGCGTCTGGCCGCTGGCAACGGGATAGCGGATCGCCGGGGTTTCGGCGCCGATAAGAAGCTGCGCAATGTCCTCGCCGCTCTCGAACTGGACAAAGCAGAAACCGCTCGTGCAGCGCGTTATGCGGCCCGACAGCAATGCCGTGTCGCCATCGGCCAGTTCCGGTGCGCTGCCGAACGACACGTCGGCGATGACGCGCATGGCAACGACCGTCGCTCCGTCCTCGGGATTGCGGCCGAAGGCGAGACGCGCGATTTCGGCGCGGTTGTTGGTGCTCGAATAGACCTGCACGGCCTCGCACACGCGGCGCGGTGCATCCTGCGGGCCGTCATCGTCGGCGGGCGTCACGGCAAGCGTGCAATCGACACTCCAGTCGCCAAACGATTCGGACGAGCGGCTTGGCGTCGGTGAAGCGTCCTGGGCCGTCGCCGGCGCTGTGGCTGCCATCATCCCCGCAACGCAAACCGCGGCGCCCAAAGCCGTCAGATTTCGAACAAGCATTTCTTTCCCCTTGTCTTTCCGGCCGGCGCGACTGCCTTGCCGGCCAGTATGTTTCATGCCCTGACTATCCGATGGACAAGGGGTTGGCCAGTGATCAGCGCCGGTTCATCTTCCCCGCATCATGCAAAAAGGCCGGACGCATGCATCGCGCCCGGCCATTCCTTGGCCCATTACCGCAATTGGGGTATGCCGACGCCCGTCAGCCGGCGGCCGCCACGGCGCGCTTGGCCATCACCTTGATCAGGTGGGCGCGATAGTCGGCCGAGGCGTGGATGTCGCTCATCAGCCCGTCGGCGGACACCGCCACCGCGTCCACGGCATCGGGCGACCAGTTCGTGCCGAGCGCCTGTTCGAGACCGTCATGACGGAAGACGCCGTCCTCGCCCGCCCCGGTGACGGCGACGCGCGCGCCATCGCCGGTCTTGGCGACAAAAACACCGACCATGGCGTAGCGCGAGGCCGGGTTTCGGAACTTGGCGTAAGCCGCCTTGCCGGGTGCACTGACGTTGATCGCGGTGATGATCTCGCCATCCTCAAGCGCTGTCGTGAACATGCCGGTGAAGAATTCGTCGGCTGCGATCTCGCGATTGTTGGTGACGATGGTCGCGCCCAGAGCCAGAAGGCCCGCCGGATAATCGGCGGCGGGATCGTTGTTGGCGATCGATCCGCCGATGGTGCCCATGTGGCGCACCGCCGGATCGCCGATCCCTGCGGCGAGCGCCGCCAGAGCCGGGCACACCGAACCCACCTCGTTGCTGCCGGCCACGGCCGCATGGGTGGCCGCCGCGCCGATGGTGACGGTGTCGCCGCGCACGGCGATCTCGGTCATCCCGCCAATGCCGCGAATGTCGATGACATCGGACGGTGCGGCCAGGTGCTGCTTCATGGTCGGCAGAAGCGTCTGGCCGCCGGCGAGGATCTTGGCCTCATCGGCGCCGCCAATGGCGGCAACCGCGTCCTCGATGCTGGCCGGCTTGTGATAGTTGACTGCGTACATCGATCGATCCTCCCTATTCGGCCGCCTGCGGCAGGCCGACTTCCTGAATGGCGGCCCACACCTTTTGCGGGGTGGCCGGCATCGTCAGATTGTTGTTGCCGATCGCGTCGGTGATCGCGTTGATGACGGCCGGCGGCGAGCCGATCGCTCCGGCTTCGCCGCAGCCCTTGACACCGAGCGGGTTGGACGGGGCGACCGTCGTCGAATGTTCGAGCACATAGGAGGGCACATCGTCGGCGCGCGGCATGCAATAATCCATGTAGGAGCCAGTGATGAGCTGGCCGTCCTCGTCATAGACAACGTTTTCCAGAAGCGCCTGGCCGATGCCCTGGGTGACGCCGCCATGCACTTGGCCCTCGACGATCATCGGGTTGATGACCGTGCCGAAATCGTCGGCCGCGGTGAAGCGGACGATCTCGACGACACCGGTCTCGGGATCCACTTCCACCTCGCAGATGTAGGTGCCCGACGGGAAGGTGAAGTTGGTCGGATCGTAGAAGGCGCCTTCCTTGAGGCCCGGCTCCATGCCGTCGGGCAGGTTGTGCGCGGTATAGGCGGCGAGACCCACCTCGTGCCATGCCATCTTCTTGTCGGTGCCGGCGACCTTGACCTCGCCATCCTCGATGACGATGTCGTCCTCGCTGGCCTCCAGCGTGTGCGCGGCGATCTTCTTGACCTTGGCCTCGACCTTGTCCATCGCCTTGACGATGGCGTTCATGCCGACCGCGCCCGAGCGCGAGCCGTAGGTGCCCATGCCCATCTGCACCTTGTCGGTGTCGCCATGGACGATGGTGATGTTGTCCATCGGCAGTCCGAACCGGTCCGACACCACTTGCGCGAAAGTCGTCTCATGGCCCTGGCCGTGGGCATGGGAGCCGGTCAGGATTTCGATCGTGCCGACCGGATTGACGCGCACCTCGGCCGATTCCCAAAGGCCGACGCCGGCGCCGAGCGAGCCGACCGCCTTGGACGGCGCGATGCCGCAGGCTTCGATGTAGCATGAATAGCCGATGCCGCGCAGCTTGCCGCGCGAGGCGGCCTCGGCCTTGCGCGCCGCAAAGCCGGCCACATCGGCTGCCGCCTGGCCCTTTTCGAGCAGCGCGTGGAAGTCGCCGGAATCGTAGGTCATGATCACCGGCGTCTGGTGCGGGAACTCGGTGATGAAGTTGCGGCGGCGCAGTTCGGCCGGGTCCATGCCCATCTCGCGCGCGGCGGTCTCCATCAGCCGTTCCATCACAAAGGTCGCCTCCGGGCGACCGGCGCCGCGATAGGCATCGACCGGAACGGTGTTGGTGTGCACCGCTTTGACGTCGCAATAGACGTTGGTGATGTCGTACTGGCCGGACAGAAGCGTGCCGTACAGATAGGTCGGCGTGGCGGTCGCAAACAGCGACGCGTAGGCGCCGATATTGGCCACCGTGTTGACCTTCAGCCCGACGATCTTGCCGTCGGCGTCAAAACCCATGCGGGCCTTGGTGACGTGATCGCGCGCATGGGCGTCGGTCATGAAGGCTTCGGAACGGTCCGACGTCCACTTGACCGAACGGCCGGTCTTCATCGACGCCCACAGGCAGGTGATCTCCTCGGGATAGATGTAGATTTTCGAGCCGAAGCCGCCGCCGACATCGGGCGCGATGACACGCAGCTTGTGCTCGGGCGCGACATTGTAGAAGGCCGACAGGACCAGCCGCGCCACATGCGGGTTCTGGCTGGTGGTGTAGAGCGTGTAGTGATCGTCGATGTCGTTGTAGACGGCGATCGCCGAGCGGGGCTCGATGGCGTTCGGCGCCAGCCGGTTGTTGACGATGTCGAGCTCGGTGATGTGCGCGGCGCCGGCGAGGCCCGCATCGGCGGCCGCCTCGTCGCCGATCTCCCAGTCGAAGATCAGATTGCCGGGGACGTTGTCGTGCAGGAGCGGTGCGCCCTCTTCCAGCGCCCTGGTGGCAGCGGCGACGGCGGGCAGTTCCTCATAATCGACCTCGACCGCCTCGGCGGCAAGGCGCGCCAGCGCCTGGCTTTCGGCGATGACGATGGCGACGGGTTCGCCGACATGGCGCACGCGGGCTGTCGCCATCGGGTTCCACGCACCGACATTCATCGGGTTGCCGTCCTTGGAATGGATCGCCCAGCCGGTGATGATATCGCCGATGCCGTCTTCCTTGAGTTCCGGCCCGGTGTGCACGGCGATCACGCCATCCATGGCAAGCGCGGCGGTCGCATCGATGCCCTTGACCTCGGCATGGGCGTGCGGGCTGCGCACGAACGCGCCATAGGCCTGGTTTTCCATGCGGATATCGTCGGTGTATTTGCCCCGGCCCGTGATGAACCGCTTGTCCTCCTTGCGCTTGACCGCAGCGCCGATGCCTTCGCTCATATGCTCGTTCCTCCCAAATGCCTCATGATGCCGCCCGGATGATCCTCCGCATGCTCACATGCTGGCGGCCGCGTCTTTGATCGACCGGACGATGTTGTGATAGCCGGTGCAGCGGCAGATATTACCCTCCAGCTCGTGCCGGATCGCGTCGTCGGTCAGCTCCTTGCCCTCGGCCTTGTAGCGGTTGATCATGTCGATGCCGCTCATGATCATGCCCGGCGTGCAGAAGCCGCATTGCAGCCCGTGATTTTCATTGAAGGCCACCTGCATGGGGTGCAGTTCGCCATTGGCGAGCCCCTCGACCGTGGTCACCTCGGCACCGTCCAGCGAGGCGGCCAGCACGGTGCACGACTTGACCGCCTTGCCGTCCACATGGACGACGCACGCGCCGCACTGGCTGGTGTCGCAGCCGACATGGGTGCCGGTCAGCCGCAAATGCTCGCGCAGGAAATCGCTCAGCAGCGTCTCGCCCGGCACATCGCCGCTGGCGGCCTTGCCGTTCACGGTCATCGTCACACTGGTCATCCATTCCTCCTCTTTTCCGGTGTCGCGCCCGTCCGGGCCACCGGCATGGTGATGCACGCGGGTCCGGTCAGGCCTTTTCGGCCGTCTCTGCGTCCCCGGCGACTTCGTCCCGGGCGTCCTTGCCGCCCAAATGATCGTGGAAGTTCTCGAAGAACTTGTCGGCCAGCTTCTTGGCGGTCGAATTGATCAGCCGGCTGCCGAGGCGGGCCAGCTTGCCGCCAACGGTTGCCTGCGCCTCATAGGTCAGCAGCGTGTGACCGTCGCCATCGGTCAGCCGCACGTCGGCGCCGCCCTTGGCAAAGCCCGCAACGCCGCCCTTGCCTTCGCCCTGAATGGTGTAGCTTTCCTCGACGATGATGTTGACCAGTTCGACCTCGCCGGCGAACTTCGCCTTCACGGGGCCGATCTTCTGGACGACCTTGGCGGTCATGGTCGTGTCGGAGGTCATCTCCAGCTCTTCACAGCCGGGAATGCATGCGCGCAGCACGTCGGGATCGTTCAGTGCCTGCCAGACAGCCGCCCGCGGGGCGGCAATCTGGTATTCACCCGTCATGTCCATGACGCTCCTCCGGTGAATGCTTGTCGTTGTTGTCCTTCGATGATGGCGCGGCCCAATTTGGAATGCAACTCATTCTAATGTCGCGGATTGCGCTTTTTCGATGCGGTCTCACGCGGCGCGCATGTCCTGCCGGCCTTCGGTCAGTGCGCGCGTCAGATCGGCCAGGCTGTCGAGCGAATGGCAGGCATGGAACCGGTCGACATGGGGCATCATCGCGCGGATGCCGCCGGCGAGCGGCGCGAACCCGGCATAGCGCAGGAGCGGGTTCAGCCAGATGAGCTGGCGGCACGACAGGTGCAGCCGCTCCATCTGGGCCGAGAGCAGGTCGGCGTCGCCGCGCTCCAGCCCGTCGGTGATCAAAAGAACCACGGCGCCCTGGCCGAGCACGCGGCGCGACCAGTCCCGGTTGAAGCTCTCGATCGCCGCGCCGATGCGCGTGCCGCCCTCCCAGTCCGTCGCATCGTGACCGACCGCCGCCAGCGCCCGGTCGGGGTCCTTGAGGTGCAGCGCGCGGGTGATGTTGGTCAGATGCGTGCCGAAGGTGAAGGCGTGGACATGGCGCCAGTCGCGCACCCGCGCCCAGGTCAGCGCGTGCAGGAAATGCATCATCATGCGCGAATAGGTGCTCATCGATCCGGAAATGTCGCACAGGGCGACAAGATCCGGCGGCCGCTCGCGCGGCACGATGGTAACGACCCGCTCGATCTCGCCGGCGCGGCGCAGCGACCCGCGCATGGTGGCGCGGAAATCGGGCCGGGTTCCGACCGGCGAACGGCGCGCGCGCCGCGTGCGAACCGGGCGGACGGGCAGCCGCATCGCCTCGATGGCGCGCGCCGCGCGCGCCAGCTCAGTGGCGCTCATCTGCTCGAAATCCATCGCCCGCAGCGTCTCGGTTTCCGACCAGGACAGTTGCGCGTCGATCTCGACCTCGGTGCGCACCGGCGCGTCGGCAGATGCCTTGGGCGCATCGCCCAACGCCTCGGAGGCGCGCCGTTCGGCGGCCTTTTTCTTCTTCTCCTCGGTCTCGCCCCGGATCATCGGCGACAGAAGGCGGATCATCTTTTCGAGATATTCGGGATCGCGCCAGAACATGGTGAACACCTGGTGGAAGACGTCCAGATGCTCGGCGCGGGTGATCAGCGTCGCGCGCAGCAAATGGTAGAAATCGTCGCGCCGGGAGAAGCCGGCGACCGCCGCCGCGCGCACCGCATCGCGGACCTGGCTGGTGCCGACCGGCACGCCGGCCTTACGCAGGGCGCGGGCGAAATGAACGATATTGTCGGCCAGACGGCCCTTGGCGGGCTTTTCGGCGGCGGGCGCCCCGGCCATCAGCTGCCGGTGTCGGCGAGCTTCGCCCGCGCCTCGTCGAGAATGCGCGTGACCTCGTAGCCGGCCATGCGGGCAATGTCGTCCTGATATTTGAGGATCGCCCCGAGCGTGTCGGAAATCACCTCGGGCGACAGAGCGACCGTGTCGAGCGCGACAAGGCACTTGGCCCAGTCGATGGTCTCGGCGACGCCGGGGTTCTTGAACAGGTCCGCCCCGCGCAGACCCTGGACGAAGGCGACGATCTCCGCCGAAAGGGTTTCGGTCGCTTCGGGCACGCGGGCGCGCAGGATGTCCATCTCGCGGTCGAAGTCCGGATAATCGACCCAGTGATAAAGGCAGCGGCGCTTGAGCGCATCATGGACCTCGCGCGTCCGGTTGGAGGTCAGGATCACCAGCGGCGGCTCGTCCGCGCGGATCGTGCCGAGTTCCGGGATCGTCACCTGATAGTCCGACAGGGCTTCGAGCAGGAACGCCTCGAACGGTTCGTCCGTGCGGTCGACCTCGTCGATCAGCAGGACGGGCGGGCCCTCGGCGTGCGGCTCCATCGCTTCCAGAAGCGGCCGGCGGATCAGGAAGTCGCCGGTGAACAGCTCCTGCTGCAACAGGTCGCGGTCGGCGTTGCCGGCGGCCTCGGCGGTTCGGATGGCGACCATCTGGGCCGTGAAGTTCCACTCATAGATTGCCGACGCGGCATCGAGACCCTCATAGCATTGCAGGCGGATCAGCCGTCGGCCGAGGCCGGAGGCGAGCGCCTTGGCGATCTCGGTCTTGCCGACGCCGGCCTCGCCTTCAAGAAAGAGCGGCTTGTCGAGCGTCATCGACAGGAAGGCGACGGTGGCAAGGCCGCGCCCGCAGACATAGTTCTCGCCGGCAAGAAGGGCGATCGTCTCGTCGATCGAGACCGGCGCGGGCGTGGCGGTCGTGTTGGCGGCATCCATCATGACCACAAGAGTTAGCGGGCATGCCGGCGGCTGTCCATTGCGCCAAGGGCGCAAACGCCTTGCCGCCCGATGGCAAAGCGATACAATCGCCAGCATCATGCTGACACGCGCACAAACCGTCCCGCCGCTCGATTTCGGGCCCAACCGCGCGCCGCTGGCCGCACTGGCGACGGCGCAAGAGGACGGCGTTCTGGCGGTCATCACCCGCACCGAAGGCCCCTCCTACCGCCCGGTCGGCGCGGTGATGGCGTTCCTGGCGGACGACATGCGTATCGGCACGCTGTCGTCGGGCTGCATCGAATCCGATCTGGCGCTCCATGCCGCCGAAACGCTCGACACCGGGACGCCCAAGACCGTGCTCTACGGACGCGGTTCGCCCTATATCGACATCCAGCTTCCCTGCGGCGGCGGGCTTGAAATCCTGCTGGTGCCGCGGCCCGACAAGGAGGCGCTCGCGAGAATGATCGAAACGCTCGACGCGCGCCGGCCCGCAACGCTCGTCATCGACCGCCAGACCGGGCAGATCGAAGAGCAAGAGGATGCGATTGCGTCCGAAAAGGGCCGGTTCGCGATCACGTTCGAGCCCGAACTGCAGTTCTTCATCTTCGGCAAGGGGCCCGAAGCCAGCACATTCGCCGGACTGGTCCAGTCCGCAGGCTATCCCAACCTTTTGCTGTCGCCCGACGAGGAAACGCTCGAAGCGGGCCGCGCGGCGGGGTGCGCCACGCATCATCTGGTCTCCAAGAGCATGCCATCGGGGGTTTCGCCGGACGGCTGGTCGTCGGTGGTCCTGTTCTTTCACGATCACGACTGGGAACCGCCGATCCTTGAGAGCGCGCTCGAAACCGATGCGTTCTATATCGGCGCGCAGGGCAGCAAGCGGGCGCGCGATGCGCGCCTGGCCGAACTCGAGGCGATGGGCGTTGCGGCGGAGGCACGCGAGCGCCTGCACGGGCCGATCGGGCTGGTGCCTTCGGCGCGCGATGCGCGCACGCTCGCCGTCTCGGTTCTCGCCGAGGTGCTGGCCGTCGCCAAAGCCGCCGTATGAGCCGATGCGGCCTTGTCCTGGCGGCCGGGCGGTCGGCGCGGTTCGGCACCGAAAACAAGCTCCTGGCATCGTTCCGGGGCAGGCCGCTGGGCGCCCATGCGGCGGAAACCATGGCTGCCGTTCCGCTCGATCACCGGCTGGTCGTGGTCGCCGACCCTGCGGTCGCCGCGCTGTTCGAGGATTTCGACGTGCTGACGATCCAAGAGCCCGACGCACCGCAATCGGCGAGCCTGGCGCTCGGCGCCCGGCACGCCATGCAACTGGGCGCGACACGGCTGCTCGTCGTGCTGGCGGACATGCCGCTGGTGAACGCCGCACTGATGGGCGCGGTGCTGAACCGCTGCACCGATGACAGCCCATCGGCGGCGACCGACGGCACGCGCGCAATGCCGCCCGCCTGTTTCGGCGGCACACGGATCGACGCGCTCACGAAACTGTCGGGCGATCGCGGCGCGGCCTTGCTGCTTGCGGACCTGCCGCCCGACCGTCTTGTCGCGGCTCCGCCGGGCATGCTGGCCGATGTCGATACCGTCGCCGACCTTGACCGGATGCGTGCCGGGACGGATTGAAGCGCCGGACTGCGCGGCATCAGTGGGCGGCGAACAGGGCCTCGGCGTCCACCTTGCCGCCCCTTGGGCGGGTGTCGAGGCCGCGGAGGGCGGCCCCGTGGCGGCGGGCGACCGCATCGGCGGCGATCCGAACATCCTCGATCGCTTCGGCGAGCCGGCCGTGGAACCGCGGATCGGATGCGCCTATGGGCGCGATGTCGGAAAAGCGCAGGCGCCGGGGCAATGCGATACCGGCGGCTTGAAGGGCCGCGATCAGTCCATCGGCCAGAGCCGCGCGGCTTTGCGCGCCGCGCTGGAAATCGGTGACGTGAACATCGCCGCCCAGCGGCCGCTTGACCCGGACCCAGAACATCGGATCGCGCGCGCAGGCAACCTTGATGGCAAACTCGTCCACCGAGACCGCGTGCGAGAGGGTCGCTGCGCGGTCCTGCCGCGCCCGATCCAGGCTGATGATGTTCCCCGCCATGCGAACCGTCCCGATGCCCACTGCCGGTCATACAGTGCCGGCTCTGGCGACGGCGCTCAAGCTTATGGTTGACAAATGGTTAACGCGCCGGCGGCAAGCACGGCACGATCGCGGCCCGTTACGGACTTCGGGACGGTTCCTGACTGGTGAAGAAATGGTGCCCGGGGGCGGATTTGAACCACCGACACGCGGATTTTCAATCCGCTGCTCTACCCCTGAGCTACCCGGGCACGGGCGTTCGCGATCACAGGATCGGCCGGGCCGGAGGCCCGCTCAGAACGCGCGGGTTATAGCACCAAATACGATGCTGTCCAGACGAGCCCAACCGCTTTTTTGCGGGCCGACGGCGTTGGGGAATTGTTGATCGGTTTGCCGCACACTGGCGCCACGATAGGCCAATCAGGCGGGCGGATCATGGCGGGACAGACCGACGACACCAAACGGGAAGGCTTTGGCTGGGGCATCTGGGCGACCGGCACCATTGCGGCGCAGTTCGCCGCCGATCTCGACCATGTGCCGGGCGCGCGCCGCGCAGCGGTGTGCTCGCGGTCGATGGAGACCGCGCAGGCCTTTTCAGCCAAGCACGGGTTCGCATCGGCGCATGCCGACCTGGACGCGTTTCTCGCCGATCCCGCCGTCGATGCGGTCTATATCGCCTCGCCCCATACCGAACATTGCGCGCAGGCGCTTCGGGCCATCGCGGCGGGCAAGCCGGTGCTGATCGAAAAGCCGGTGGCGATGACTTCGGACAAGGCGCGCACCATCGAGGACGCCGCGCAGAAGGCCGGCGTGTTCGCCATGGAGGCGCTTTGGACGCGGTTCCTGCCGGCCGTGCAGCGCGCCAAGGCGCTGATCGACGATGGGGCGATCGGCACCGTGCGCCGTGCCGAAGCCAGCCTCTTGTTCCACCGCCCGTTCGATCCGGAGCACCGCCTGTTCGATCCGGCGCGCGGCGGCGGGGTGCTGCACGATCTGGGCGTCTATCCGCTGTCGCTTGCAACGTTCCTGTTCGGGGCGCCCGCGTTTGAGCGAGGACGCTGGCAGGCCGCGCCGACCGGCGTCGACCGGGCGGCGGAGGTGGCGCTGACCTGCGGCAGCGTGCCGTTCACCGCCAAGGTCGGTTTCGTGGAGGACCCGGCCGCGGAGGGGCGCAACGATTTCATCGTTTATGGCGAGACGGGCACGCTGCGGATCGACCGGCATTTTCTGTCGGGGCCGTCGCTGACGCTGTGGGACAGGCCGCTCGAGACCACGCCGGACCCGCGCGGATGGGGCGAGAAGCTGGCGCGGCGTTTGCCCATGCCCGGCCGTACGGTCATGGATTTCGCCCGTCCCTCGCGCGGGCTGAACTTCCAGGCCGCCGCCGTGCAGGCGGCCATCGCCCGCGGTGAGACCGCCCATCCGGCGATGCCGCTGTCCGACAGCGCGGCAGTGCTTGCAATCATCGAACAGGTGCTGGCCGCCCCGCCGGAGAACTGATCGCGTCAGGTCCGGTCGGGTGCGCCCTCGAATTCCTCCACGATGCCCA
Source organism: Oceaniradius stylonematis (assembly GCF_965223445.1). Lineage (NCBI taxonomy): Bacteria > Pseudomonadati > Pseudomonadota > Alphaproteobacteria > Hyphomicrobiales > Ahrensiaceae > Oceaniradius > Oceaniradius stylonematis. The sequence continues at coordinate 2,281,862 of NZ_OZ244994.1, read as the reverse complement.
TGAAGCGGCGCATGAACTCTTCCATATAGCCAAGACCGCGCTCGAACTCCTCGGGATCGGGCAGGCCGTCGCGCTCGATCGCCGATCCGGCGCCGGAATTGAGCCGCCGCTCAAGTACCGCGACCCGCGCTTCGAGAGCGTCCAGCGCATCGAAGAAGGCGGCGCGCTCGTCGGCGCCCAGCCGGCAGACGACTTCGTCGCCTTCCAGCGCGCAGACCGACATCTCGCCGGTCTCGGTGTCCATGCGCACGAAACCGTCCTCTGTCGGTTCCATCACATAGCGGCCCGCGTCGGCGGCCACCGGGCCCGCCATGACGGTCAGGGCGGCAAGGCTGCCGCCGATGATCATTGCTCTCATCTGTTCCTCCTTGGCCGGTGCGCGGCCGGCATGTCCCTTTGCCGCTTTGTTTCCCACGACATTGCGCGGAATTTGTGATGGCCGGTGGACAAGGCGCGGCGGAACGCAAGCCGGTCTTCCGCCGGCACGGCGACCGGTCTAAAGGGTCGGCATGGGCACGCTCATCTACAAGATCGCGACGCGGGCGCAATGGGCCAAAGCCGAGGCCGATGGTGTCTTTGCCGGCGCGCCGATCGATCTGGCGGACGGCTACATTCATTTCTCGACCGCCGACCAGGCGCGGGAGACCGCCGCCAAGCACTTTGCCGGGCAAAACGATCTCCTTCTGGTCGCGGTGCGCGCCGAAGCGCTGGGCGCGGCTCTCAGACATGACGTCTCGCGCGGCGGGGCGCTGTTTCCGCATCTTTACGCGCCGCTCGACCTGACCCATGTCGCCTGGGTGCGACCGCTGCCGCTGGGCGATGACGGCGCGCACATCTTCCCGCCAATGGACGCGTGATGCGCGATCGCCTGACCGACCGGCTCGGCCGCTGGCTGATGTTCCGCTTCGACCCGGAGACGGCGCACGGGCTGGCGATCAAGGGGCTGAAGTCGGGATCGCTGCCCGCACGCCCCGCCGATGCCGATCCGCGTTTGGCCGTTGCGATGGCGGGCGTCGCCTTTCCCAATCCGCTCGGCGTCGCCGCCGGGTTCGACAAGAATGCCGAGGTGCCCGACGCGCTTCTCAGGCTCGGTTTCGGCTTTACCGAGATCGGCACGGTGACGCCGCGCGCCCAGCCGGGCAACTCCAAACCGCGCATCTTCCGGCTGACCGGGGACCGCGCAGTCATCAACCGGCTGGGCTTCAACAATGACGGTCACGAGGCCGCCTGGCACCGGCTCGATGCGCGGCACGATACGGGGATCGTCGGCGTCAATATCGGCGCCAACAAGGATACCGACGACAAGGCCGCCGACTATGTGGCCGGGCTCGAGCGGTTCTACACGCTCGCCGCCTATTTCACGGTCAACATCTCCTCGCCCAACACGCCGGGACTGCGCGATCTGCAGACGCGCGGCGCGCTAGCCGATCTTCTGGCGCGCGTCGGCGAAGCGCGCATGAGGCAGATCGAGGAGACGGGCCGGCGCGTGCCGGTCCTTTTGAAGATCGCACCGGACATCACCGAGGCCGATCTCGACGACATCGTCGCCGAGGTGCTCGACAAGGCGATCGACGGGATGATCGTCTCCAACACGACCCTGTCGCGGGCCGGGATTTCCGACGATCCGGGCGAGGCGGGCGGGTTGTCCGGCGCGCCCCTGTTCGAGCGCTCGACCATCGTGCTGGCCAAAGCGCGCCAGCGCGCCGGGCCGGATCTCGCCCTGATCGGCGTGGGCGGTGTCGACAGCGCGGAAACGGCGCTCGCCAAGATCGAGGCGGGCGCCGATCTGGTGCAGCTCTATACGGGCATGATCTATCGCGGTCCGACGATCGCCGGGCGCATCTGCGCAGGCCTTTCGGACGCACTCGACGCGCGCGGCGCCGACCGGATCGGCGATCTGCGCGATCTCAAGGTCGAGGACTGGGCGTCGAAACCGATCCCGCCGCAATAGGTTCAGCCGAAGACGCGCCGCGCGCGCGACGGCAGGATCGCCAGCAGCGTCAACCCGCGCAGGCCCAGAAACAGGTTGAGCGCGAACCACAGACCGTGATTGCCGAAGACCGGCGTCAGCCCGTAGCCGGCGGCGATGAAGACGGCCAGCGACAGCAGCATCATGTTGCGCATGTCGACCGACCATGTCGCGCCGATATAGACGCCGTCCATCTGGAAGGCGAGGACGCCGGCGATGGCGGTAAAGGCCGCCCAGACAAGGAAGATGCGCGCCTCGGCCCGCACCTCTTGGGCCGTGGTCATGATCTCGATGAACCAGTTGCCGGCCACCAGCACGACCAGCGTCGTGAAGCCGGCCAGCACGAACCCCCAAAACGCCGTCAGCCGGACAGCGCGCCAGAACGGCTTCGGATGGCGGCCGCCGACGGCGCGCCCGACCAGCTGTTCGGCGGCAACGGCGAAACCGTCCAGATAGTAACCGGCGATGAAGAAGAAATTCATCAGGATTGCGTTGGCCGCCAGCGTGACCGCGCCGAACTGCGCGCCGATGCGCGTGAACAGCGCGAAACTGGCGACCAGGGCGAAGGAGCGGATCATGATGTCGCGGTTGAGGACGATCAGCGCGAGGAAGGACGGCCGGTCGAGGATACGCGCCCGGGACGGGGCATGGCGCCTGTCGAAGCCGCGCCACAGCCAGACGAGGGCGCCGATGGCGACGATGCTCTCGCCGATCACGGTCGCCCAGGCGACGCCGGCAACGTTCCATTCCAGCCAGAGGCCGAGCGCGATCGACAGAACGATGTTGATGCCGTTGATCAGCGACTGAACGATCAGCGCCGCGACGGCCCGCGCCTGTCCCAGCAGCAGGCCAAGGACCGCATAGTTGACCAAAGTGAACGGCGCGGCGAGGAAGCGGATCGTCACATAGGTGCGCGTTGCCTCGGCCACTGCATCGCCCGGCGCCATGAACCACAGGCCGACGTCGCGGATGACCGGCGCGAGCGGCAGCAGAAGCAGCCCGCCGACGATTGCGATCAGCACCGCGCGCCAGAAGACGGCCTGCTGCTCGGTTGCGTCGCCGCGCCCGACCGCCTGGGCGACGAGACCGGTCGTGCCCATGCGCAGAAAATTGAACATGATGAAGACGACATCGAACAGGATGGCGCCGATCGCCAGGCCGCCGATGAGCGCTGCGTCGCCGAACTGGCCGACCACCGCCGTGTCGACAATGCCGAGCAGTGGCGTCGTCAGATAGGCGAGCGTCATCGGCACGGCGATGGCGAACACCATGCGATTTGTGACCTCGAATTCCGAGGCGTCTTTGCTCCGGGCCGGATCAAGTGCGGACATTGCCATGCCCTGCCCGATGGGATGCTGCCGGACAAGCCGACAATTGTATCGGTGACAAGGCTGCCGACAGTTTGACTTCGGCCATGCGATGCTTACCTGCGGGACAATGCCGCTGCCGATCCTGCACAATCCCGCCTATGACGCGCTGTTCGATCCCGAGCACCGGTTTCCGATGGGCAAATATGCGCGGCTGGCCGAAGTGCTCATCGAGGACGGGCTGGCCGCGCCCGGCACCTTCATCGTGCCCGCGCCGGCGCCGCGCGACTGGGTCAAGCTGGCCCATGACGACACTTACGTGGATCAGGTCTATGCGTTCGACGTGCCGCGCGCGATCGAACGCGAGATCGGTTTCGAGGTGACGAAACGCACCTCGCTGCGCGCGCAATGCGCAACGACCGGCACGGTACTGGCCGCGCGGTTGGCGCTGGAACACGGCATTGCCTGCAACACGGCGGGCGGCAGCCATCATGCCCGCCATGCCCAGGGCGCCGGCTTCTGCACGTTCAACGATGTCGCGGTTGCCGCGCGGCTGCTGCTTGCCGACGGCGAGATTTCCAGCGCGCTGGTGCTCGATCTCGACGTTCACCAGGGCGACGGCACGGCGGAGATCTTCGCCGCCGACGCACGCGTCTTCACCGCATCGATCCATGCCGAGAAAAACTATCCGGTGCGCAAGAAGGCCTCCGACTTCGACCTCGGCCTGCCGGACGGAGTCGGCGATTCAGCCTATCTCAAAACGCTGGCGCTGGTGCTCGAGGAACTGCGGGTCCGTGCTCCGTCACCCGATATCGTCTTCTACAATGCCGGCGTCGACGTGCATGGCGAGGACCGGCTGGGCCGGCTGGCGCTGACGAACCATGGCATCGAGCGGCGCGAACGGATGGTGATCAGCCATTTCCGCATGCGCGGCATTCCCGTATGTGGCGTGATCGGCGGCGGCTATTCGCGCGATGTCGACGCGCTGGCACGCCGGCATGCGCTGCTGCACCATGTCGCCGACGAGTTTTCGTTCAGCGTTCCGACCGGTAGCTCAAAAGCCGCGCGAGGATAAAGAGCGGAATGACGATGCTGGCGCCGAGGATCAGCCAGTCGCCGAAACGGCCGAGCGCCGCCCAGCCGCTTTGCCACAGATTGACGGCGAAGTCGCGCAGGCCCCACCAGATGTCGAGCGGCGCGAGGCCGAAGACATTCATCACCGCGCCGACGAGCAGCGACACCACCACCAGCTTGATGACGGTGCGACCGACCGTGTCGCCGAGAAGCTGACGTGTGTTCATGCGCCCGTGCTCCGTTGTTCGAGAGCGGACCTAAGCGGCAAATGCGGCAACCGCAAGGGCGTCAGTCGAGCATCGCTTTAAGCGTTTCGAGCCGGTCGGCCTCGAAGGGCGGCTTGTCCCATCTGAGGCGCGAGATGCGCGGAAAACGCATGGCGACGCCGGATTTGTGGCGTGTCGAGCGGTTCAACCCCTCGAATGCGACTTCCAGCACCAGCCCGTGATCGGGCTCGGCGCGCACCGACCGCACCGGGCCGAAACGCTCAACCGTGTTGTCGCGCACGAACTTGTCGATCTGTTTGAGTTCCTCGTCGGTGAAGCCGAAATAGGCCTTGCCGACCGGCACGAGCGCGGGGTCGTCGGCTTCGCCGGTCCAGACGCCGAACGTATAGTCGGAATAAAAGCTCGACCGCTTGCCGTGGCCGCGCTGCGCATACATCAGCACCGCATCGATCAGGAACGGATCGCGCTTGAACTTGAACCATGGCCCCTTCGGCCGGCCGGGGACGTAGGTGCTGTCCCGGCGCTTGAGCATCAATCCCTCGATGATCGGGGCCGGCGGCGCGTTGCGCTTTGCCGCGACCTCCTCCCAGGTCTTGAACGGCACGAGCGGCGACAGGTCGAACCGGTCGGCCGGCAACGTCGCGACAAAGGCTTCAAGCCGGGCGCGGCGGGTCTCGAACGGCAGCGGCCGCAAATCGTCCCCGCCCTCCTGCAGAAGATCGTAAGCGCGCACGAAGGCCGGGAATTTCGCCTGCTGTTTGGCCGAGACGGTCTTTCGGTTGAGGCGCTGCTGGAGATCGCCGAACGTGCCGGCGCGGATCGCACCATCCTCGAAATGACCGACCAGCAGTTCGCCGTCGATTGAGCCTTCGAAATCCATCGCGGCAAGAAGATCGGGAAAAGAGCGGGAAATGTCGTCGCCGGTGCGCGAATAGATGCGCGCGACGCCCTTTTCGGCGGTCACCTGCACGCGGATGCCGTCCCATTTCCATTCGGCGCAATAGTCGGCCGGATCGTAGCGGGCGAGGTCTTCGGTATCGGCCGGGTTGGCCAACATGACGGGCCGGAACGGCGCGGCGGCGGCGCTTTCGGGCTTGGGCGCTTTCCCTTCGAGCCATGCGAACAGGTTCGTATAGGGGATGGCGAGCCCGTGCCAGAGTTCCTCGATCTCGGTGACGTCCTTGCCGCCGAAATCGGCCAGCGCCTGCTTGACCAGCCTCGACGAAACGCCGATGCGCATGCCGCCGGTGATCAGCTTCAGCAGCGCGTAACGGCCGGGCGGATCGAGCGCGTCGAGCCAGCGCTCGACCAGCCGCGGCCCGTCCGAGCGGGAGGAGATTTGGAGGGTTTCGACGATGGTGGCGAGGGGGAGGTCCGCATTCTTCACCTCCCCCTTGAGGGGAGGTCGGTGAGGATCGCGCAAGTGAGCCGAACCGGGTGGGGGTTCTTCACCATCGCTTACCCCCACCCCGACGCTGCGCGTCGACCCTCCCCTCAAGGGGGAGGGTGACGGGCGCTCTTCCTCAGCCGGCCAGATCAGGGACACCGTCTCGGCCAGGTCGCCGACGAAATCGTAGGAATAGCCGAACAGGACCGGATCGACCCGCGCCTCGACCAGCGCGCGGATCATCGCCGGCTTGACCGAGGGAATGTCGAGATCGCGGGTGATGGCGGCGATCGCATAGCCGCGATCGGGATCGGGGGTCGCGGCTATGTAATCGACGATCAGCCGGAGCTTGGCGTTGCGCGATGGCGTGAGAACAAGGGCGTCGAGGAGGGCGGCGAAGGGTTTCATGGCAATAACCCCCACCCTTCATCCCTCCCCACAAGGGGGAGGGAAGACTTCGACATACCGCCACATTGGCTCACAATTCGAGCCTGGACCGAATATCGGTCCGACCGATGCGGTGCTCCTGTCTTCCCTCCCCCTTGTGGGGAGGGATGAAGGGTGGGGGAAAGCCGAACCATCACTCCGCCTCGTCCTCATAGCCGACCAGATTGAGCGGTTTGGCCCTGATCTGCGACAGTTCGCACCAGCGTACCAGCGCCTCCTCGCGGCCATGGGTCACCCAGACCTCGGAGGCGCCGGTATCCCGGATGGTCTGGGTCAGTTCGTCCCAGTCCGAATGATCCGACAGGATCAGCGGCAGTTCGACGCCGCGCTGCTTGGCCCGCTGGCGCACGCGCATCCAGCCCGAGGCGAAGCAGGCCACCGGGTCGGGAAAGCGCCGCGCCCATTTGTCGGCGAAGGCCGAGGGCGGCCCGACAATGATCTTGCCGGCAAACTGGTCCCTGGCGCCCTTGTCGATGGTCGCCGGCGCCAACGGACCGAGATCGATTCCCTGCCTCCGATAGTAGGTGCAGAGCTTTTCCATCGCGCCGTGAATGAAGATGGTCTCGGCGTATCCGGCCTTGCGGATCAGCGCGATGACCCGCTGCGCCTTGCCGAGCGCGTAGGCGCCGACCAGATGCGCCCGCTCAGGGAAGCGCGCGACGCTGTCGAGCAGCCGCGCGATCTCGCCGCCATCGTCGGGATGGATGAAGACCGGCAGCCCGAAGGTCGCTTCGGTGATGAAGACATCGCAGGGCACCACTTCGAAGCCCGCGCAAGTGGGATCGGCGCGGCGCTTGTAGTCGCCCGAGGCGACGATGCGGGTGCCACCGGCCTCGACGGCGATCTGCGCCGAACCGAGCACATGACCGGCCGGGTGGAACGAGACGGTGACGCCGTTGATGGTGACCGCTTTGCCGAGCGTCGCCTCCTGCGTGGCGCCGGCGAAATTCTCCCCGTAGCGGATGCCCATAATGTCGAGTGTTTCACGTGTGGCCATCACGTGGGCGTGGCCGGCGCGGGCATGGTCGGCATGGCCATGGGTGATCAGCGCACGATCGACCGGCTTGACCGGGTCGATGAAAAAGTCGCCCGGCGGGCAATAGAGCCCCTTGTCGGTCGGGTGCAGCAGCTTGTCGGGTTTCATGCTCCGCAAGATAGATGCCGACCTTTTTCACGCAAGGCGCATTGCAGAACTTTTCGGGAACGCTAATCTCCCCGCCAATGAGCGTCATCGACACATCGCGGCCGGCGCAGGCCGACATGTTTGCCCTGCCCAGACCGTTCGTCGACTGGTTCGCGACCAAGGGCTGGCAGCCGCGCGCGCATCAATTGGAGCTTCTGGCCAAGGCCGAGGCGGGGCTGTCGACGCTTTTGATCGCGCCGACCGGCGCCGGCAAGACGCTGGCCGGGTTCCTGCCCGCGCTGACCGATCTGGCGCGGCGCGGCAAGCCGAAGCCGGGCTCGATCAGACCGGGCGTCCACACGCTCTATATCTCGCCGCTGAAGGCGCTCGCCGTCGATATCGAACGCAATCTCGGCGTGCCCGTGGGCGAGATGGACCTGCCGGTCACCATCGAAACCCGCACCGGCGACACGCCCGCCTCCAAGCGCCAGCGCCAGAAGCTGGCGCCGCCCGACATCTTGCTGACAACGCCCGAACAGGTGGCGCTGCTGTTGTCGCACAAGGATGCCGACCGGTTCTTTGCCGATCTGCGCTATGTGATCTTCGACGAGTTGCATTCGCTGGTTACCTCCAAGCGCGGGCAGTTGCTTTCGCTCGGTCTGGCGCGATTACGGATGCTGCAACCGGAACTCCAGACGATCGGCCTTTCGGCGACCGTGGCCGAACCGGACGAGTTGCGGCGGTGGCTGGTGCGGCAGGCCTCCGGCGCGGACGCCCTGTCCGAACTGATCACCGTCGATGGCGGGGCGACGCCCGAGATCACCATTTTGAAGTCCGACGACCGCATTCCCTGGTCCGGCCATTCGGCGCGCTATGCGCTGCCGGACGTCTATGAGGCGATCAAGGCGCACGGCACGACGCTGATCTTCGTCAATACGCGCAGCCAGGCCGAGCTGATCTTCCAGGCGTTGTGGACGCTGAACGAGGACAGCCTGCCGATCGCCTTGCATCACGGTTCCCTCGATGTCGGGCAAAGGCGGCGCGTCGAAGCGGCGATGGGCCAGAGCGCGCTGCGCGCGGTCGTCGCCACCTCGACGCTCGATCTGGGCATCGACTGGGGCGATGTCGATCTGGTCGTCCATGTCGGTTCGCCCAAGGGCGCCAGCCGGCTGGCGCAGCGGATCGGCCGCGCCAACCACCGGATGGACGAACCGTCCAAGGCAATCCTCGTGCCGGCCAACCGGTTCGAGGTGATGGAATGCCAGGCCGCGCTCGATGCCAACTATCTGGGCGCGCAGGACACGCCGCCGATCGAGCCGGGCGCGCTCGACGTTCTGTGCCAGCATATTCTGGGCATGGCATGTTCGGCGCCGTTCGATGCCGACGCTCTTTATGCCGAAGTGACGGGCGCTGCGCCTTATGCGGACCTCGACCGTCGGACCTTCGACCGTTGCGTCCATTTCGTCGCCCATGGCGGCTATGCGCTGCAATCCTATGAGCGCTATGCCAAGATCAAGCAGACGAAAGACGGCACTTGGCGCATCGCGCACCCGGCCGTCGCCCAGCAATACCGGCTGAACGCCGGCACCATCGTCGCCGCGCCGGAGCTGACCGTGCGGCTGGTGCGGCCGGGTGCCGGCGGCAAGGGGCGCGGCGGGCGCGTGCTCGGTAAGATCGAGGAGATCTTTCTCGAACAGCTTGTCTATGGCGACACGTTCCTGTTTGCCGGCAAAGTACTGCGCTTCGAGGGCATCCGCGAGAGCGAGGCGTTTGCCTCCAACGCGCCGACCCTTGAAGCAAAAGTGCCCGCCTATATGGGCGGCAAATTCCCGACCACGACCTATCTGTCGGCCCAGGTGCGCAAGATGCTGGCCGACCCGGCGCAATGGCATCGGCTGCCCCCGCAGGTCTCCGAATGGCTCGGCTACCAGAAGCAGAATTCGGTGGTGCCCGGCGCCGACGACATGCTGGTCGAGACCTTTCCCCGCGGCGAGCGCTTCTACATGGTCGCCTACCCGTTCGAGGGGCGGCTTGCGCACCAGACGCTGTGCATGCTGCTGACGCGGCGGCTGGAACGCGCCAAGGCGCGGCCGATCGGCTTCGTCGCCTCCGACTATGCCGTGGCGATCTGGGGCCTGAAAGACATGGGTGCGATGATAGGCGGGGGCGATCTGTCGCTGACCGAATTGTTCGCGCAGGACATGCTGGGCGACGATCTGGAGGCCTGGCTCGACGAGAGTTTCGTCTTCAAGCGCTCGTTCCGCTATTGCGCGCTGATCGCCGGGCTGATCGACAAGCGCCATCCGGGCAAGGAGAAGACCGGCCGGCAGGTCACCGTCTCGACCGACCTGATCTACGACGTGCTGCGCACGCACGAGCCGGACCACATCCTGCTGCAGGCAACCCGCAACGATGCGCGGGCCGGCTATCTCGATGTCGGCCGGGTGAACGCGCTGCTGGCTCGCATCAAGGGGCGAATCGTGCATAAGGGGCTGGACCGGATTTCGCCGCTGGCGGTGCCGGTGATGCTGGAGATCGGCAAGGAGCCGGTGATCAGTTCGGAGACCGGCGACGCGCTGATGGCCGAAAAGGCGATGGAAACCGAAGCACTGGTGCGCGAGGCGATGGGCGAGGACATGCTGGACTGATGCGACCGGCCCTGAAAACACCGCAGATGATGCAGGCCGGCGAGGCGCTGACGATCGATTTCGGCGGCGAGCGCGTGCTGCTCGATCCGGCCGGCATCGCCTTTTTTCCGGACACGCGGATGCTGGTGGTGTCCGATCTGCATCTGGAAAAGGGATCGTCGTTCGCGCGGCGCCGCATCTTCCTGCCGCCCTACGACACGCCGGCGACGCTGGCCCGGCTTGCGGCGCTGGTCGCCAAATACGAGCCGGCCATCATCGTCAGCCTGGGCGACAGCTTTCACGACGACGAAGCCAGCGAACGCCTGTCTGCCGACACGGCGAACGCGATCGAGGCGCTGGCCTGCGGGCGCACCATGATCTGGGTGACCGGCAATCACGACCCGTCGCCGCCGGCGAACATGCCGGGCGACAGCGTCGACAGCCTGGCCGCCGGCGCGATCACCTTCCGCCACATCGCGCAACACAGCCATCCCGGCTGCGAAGTGTCGGGCCATTACCATCCGGCGGCGATCCTGCGCGGGCGCGGCAAGACGGTGCGCCGGTCCTGTTTCGCGTCGGACGGCGCGCGGCTGATCATGCCGGCCTTCGGCGTCTATACGGGCGGGCTGAACGTGCGCGACAGGGCGCTTGCCGGCCTTTTCGATCTCGGCGCCTTCCGCGCCTACATGCAGGGCACAGACCGCATCTATCCGATCGGATGGCGCGACCTGATCGGCTGACCGGTTTCAGATGATCCGCGACAGCGCCGCCAGCAGCATCGTCGGCGCGACGAGCAGCGTCAGCGTCACCCGCAACAGGCCGAACCAGGCCGGCGCTTCGCCGCGCGCGACCAGCGCACGATCCCACCAGCCCATGGCCGCAAAGCCGATCGCATACATGACGAAGCCCCATGGGCCGGGCGCGAAAAACGCCGCCCAGGCCCAGAGCGATGGAACGACCGACAGAAGGAAGACGGGAATGACGGCCCGCTGATCGGGCGCATTGACCACCATGCCCCAGCGAATGCCGCCCAGAAACGACAATATGATCGCCGCATAGACGTTGAGCGCGGTCAGGCCGAGCGTATGGGCCAGGGTCGCGCTTGGCACGAACTGCGCGCCGGTCAGGACGGCGAACGGCACAAAACCCAGAAGCGCCAGCATGAACGGGGCGCGGCTGGCGATCTGTTCGGCATCCTCGTCCTCGACCATGGTCAGTCCTTCCTGAAGACGATGCGGCCCAGCCAGCCGACGAACAGGGCCAGCAGCACCGAGGTCAGACCATAATAGAGCGACTGGGTTCGGGCAAAGTCGGACACGGCATACTCGAAACCGGCCTTGGCGATGCGCAGCGGCGCCTCGGTCTGGCCCACCAGCTCGCCGTTGCGGAACAGATAGGCGCGGGCGCGGTGCTGGCCGAGCGGAACGTTGGCCGGCAGGGCCAACTCGGCGCGGAACAGCGATTGCGAGATGAACCGCACGCCGCCGGGAAACTCTTGATAAAGACCGTCACCGCGTTTGAGGCGCCTCAAGGCAGAGGTGAACTGCTCGACTTCGCGGGCCTGTTTCTTGTCGGGGTGCGGCTGGACGCGGATCTGTCCGACGCCGAGCGAAAGACGTGCCAGCGTGTCCAGGCTCGTGATGTCGCGCGCCAGCCGGGTCGACGCGATCAGATAGGATTGCGGCGTGTTGTCGAAGGACTGGCTTTCGACATTCATCCAGATGCCGAACACGCGGTCCTTGCGGCGCGCGACCAGCTCCGATCGCGGTCCTTCCAGGATAACGAAGATGTCGTAGCGGCCCTGCCGGTGGACGAGCGGATCGACATTGTCGATCGCGCCGAAGATCGTCAGGGCCTGACCGGTGAAATCGGAGGTGATGGCGACGGTTTCGGTCGACAGGCCGATCTCGATGCGCTCGGGCACCCGCGCCTGCTCGGCGGCGTTGGCCGCGGCCGCCGCATCGGTGTCGCCGACCGGCGCCGCTTCCTGCGCCGCTGCCGGAGTGCCGGTCAGCCCTGCTGCGAGGGCGACGAGGATGACGGCGCGGCGCAGGCCCATCTCAAAGCACCCCGCCGACGGTCAGCGTGAACAGTTCGTCGGGGACGATGAAGAGCGTATAGGCCAGACGCAGCGCCACCAAGAGAACCAGAATGGCGAGCATGGCGCGCAGCTGCTCGCCGCGCAGGCGCTGGCCGGCACGGGCGCCATATTGCGCGCCGGCGACGCCGCCGATCATCAGCAGCAGCGCCAGCATCACGTCGACGGTCTGGTTGGTCACCGCCTGGACGACGGTCGTATAGGCGGCCACGAAGATGATCTGGAACAGCGAGGTGCCGATGACGACATTGGTCGGCACCTTGAGCAGGTAGATCATGGCCGGCACCATGATGAAGCCGCCGCCGACGCCCATGATGGCCGCCAGCATGCCGATCACCGCGCCAAGACCGAGTACCGGGATGACGCTGACATAGAGCCGCGATGTCTTGAACCGCATCTTGAATGGCAGTTTGTGCACCCAGGTGTGCTGGCCCGGCCGGCGCAGCGACACCACCTCGCCCGAGCGCGCGCGGCGCAGCGCCCTGACGCTCTCGAACAGCATCAGGCCACCGACCGTGCCCAGGAAGACGACGTAGAGGATGGAGACGATCAGATCGAGCTGGCCGATGCCGCGCAGCAAGGAGTAGACGTAGACGCCCATCGTCGATCCGATCAGGCCGCCGGCGAGAAGCACCGCGCCCAGCTTGAAGTCGACGCCGCCGCGCTTGAGATGCGACAGGACGCCGGAGACCGAGGAGGCGACGATCTGGTTGGCGCCGGTGGCGACCGCCACGGCAGGAGGGATATTGTAGAAGATAAGGAGCGGCGTGATCAGAAAGCCGCCGCCGACGCCGAACATGCCCGACAGGAAGCCGACCGCCGCACCCATGCCCAAAAGAACAAGAATGTTCACGGACATTTCGGCGATCGGCAGATACAGCGCCACGGTTCACTCCAGAGCGGACGGGTTGGCCGCACCGCGCGACAAGGCGGGGGCTCGCTCCGTCATGCGCCGGGCATGGTGGCGAGTCAATCGGAAGGCCGGGTCATGGTAAGCGCCGGCGCGCTGACGGGCGGTCAGCTTTCGGTCTGCGCCAGCGCCAGGAGGTTCTCGACCAGGCTCTGGTCGACGTTTCCGGTGGCCGGAAGGCCGTTGTCGCGCTGGAAGGCGATGATCGCATCACGCGTCTTCCGGCCCATCAGCCCGTCAACCGGGCCCGCATCATAGCCATTGTCGTTGAGGATCGCCTGGATGTTGGCCACGGCGCGGCGCATGTCCTCGTCGGAGATGGGGGCGGCGGCGGCCGTCACGGTGTCGCCGGTCTGCCAGGCCTCCGGCACATCGACCCTGTTGGCCCTTTCGTCGATGGGCTTTGCGCGCCAAAGGGCGGTTGCGCCGCGTGCGGTTTCAAGCTGGTCGGGACGCAGCACGTTGGCGATGTCGTCGCGTTTGGCCGCGGCGTCCTCGTCGCCGCTCTGCGCGGCCAGCGCGAACCATTTGTAGGATTCGCCGAGATCCTGCGGCATGCCCTGGCCCTTGGCCGCCAGGATGCCGAGATTGAACTGGCTGTCGCGGACGCCCAGTTCGGCGGCACGCAGGAACCAGCGCGCGGCGGAATCGAAGTCCGGCGGGCCGTCGGCGCCGCTGGCGAACAGGACGGCCAGATTGTGCATGGCGCTTGCGTTGCCCTGTTCGGCGGCAAGCTGGTACCAGGTCTTGGCCGTGGAGAAATCGCGCTCGGCGCCAAAGCCCTTCTCGTAGAAATTGCCGGTCCGGTATTGGGCGGGCGCAAAACCGAGTTCGGCGGCGCGTTCATACCATTTGAGCGCCTCCGAAAGGTCGCCGTCGCCGCCGCGCGCGGCATCGGCCAGCCGCTCGCCGACGACATAGAGCGCCATCGCATCGCCCTCGGCTACGGCTTCGCGCAGCGCCACGGACCCCACATTGCCCGGCAGATCGTCGAACGACGTGACCGTAGCCGTCTCGACATCTTCGACATCGGGGGTTTCGACCGGATCGGGCGCGGCGGCCGCAAGTTCGGGCGCCGCCATGCCGGCCGCGTCCGGTTCGGCGGCGGCATCGGCCTCGGCGAGCACGTCGCGCGAGGGCGTCGTTTCCGATGCGGCGATTTCGGACGCTTCGGCGGAGCCGTCTTCGTCCGGAAGGGTCTCGACGATGGCGGGCGGCTCAGGCGCCTGCGCGACGACCGCCTCGTTTCCCGGTGCGATGAAGCCGCGCACAAGCGGCACGGCCAGAATGGCCAACAGGATCGCGCCGGCCGCCATCAGGATCGGCTTGCGCCGTCGGGAAATCGCGCCGACGATCGATCCCGATCCGTCTTCGCCCGGCGCGGGAGACCCGCTCGTCATCGCGCCGGCATCGGCCGCGGCGGCTTGCGCGGCGCGGCGGGCGGCCGCGATGAAATCCGATTTGCCCGTGTCGGCGCCCGTCCCAGACACCTCGCCGGGCAATGCAGGCGCCGATCCGGCGCCCTTCCGCTCGGCCCTGACGCGGGCCATGATGTCGGCCAGCGCCAACTGATCCCCGCCCGGCTCGATCGGCTGGTCATCGACAACCGGCGGAAGCGCGTCGCCCTCGTCGGAAAAGGATTCGGCCATGTTCGCCGGTGTCTGCTCCTTGCGTCCGCGACCAAGCGGCAGGCGACCGGCAACGGATTTGAGGAAGGATGGGCGGTCGGCCGCCGGCACCGGCTCCGGACGTTCGCCGAGCGCAAACAGGGCCGCATCGGCGGCGGCGCGGGCTTGTTGCGCGTGGCAGAACGGGCGATCGTCAATCGGCACAATCGGACATCAATTTTGACGTTTACGGAAACGTCAAAATTTGCTAGGCGTGACCGAACGCTGGCCGTGCCCTGCCGGTCGGCCGATCATATTTGCGATGCGGAGGAAATCCATGCCGAGCTACCGCGCCCCGGTCGAAGACACGCTGTTCGTTCTCAACGACGTTCTGAAATATGAGCGCTACAACAATCTGCCCGGCTTCGCCGACGCATCGCCCGACATCGTCGAGGCGGTTCTGCGCGAAGGGGCCCGGTTCGCCGAGGAAGTGTTCTTCCCGCTCAACCAGGTCGGCGACAGCCAAGGCTGCGTGCGTCACGAGGATGGCTCGGTCACCACGCCGGAAGGCTTCAAGGCCGCCTACGAGCAGTTCAAGGAAGGCGGCTGGATGGGCCTTGCCTTCGACGAGGAGTATGGCGGCCAGGGCCTGCCCTACACGCTGCACACCGCGGTCGGCGAATATTTCTCCTCGGCCAACATGGCGCTGATGATGTATCCCGGCCTGACCCAGGGTGCGATGGCCGCAATTCTGGTGCACGGATCGGACGAGCAGAAGCAGACCTATCTGCCCAAGATGGTCGAGGGCGTCTGGACAGGCACGATGAACCTGACCGAGCCCCATTGCGGCACCGATCTGGGTCTCCTGCGCACCAAGGCCGTGCCCCAGGACGATGGCAGCTACAAGATCTCGGGCCAGAAGATCTTCATCTCGGCCGGCGATCACGACATGAGCGAGAACATCATCCACCTGGTGCTCGCCCGCATCGAGGGCGCGCCGGAGGGCGTCAAAGGCATCTCGCTGTTCATCGTTCCCAAATACAAGGTCGGTGAAGACGGCTCGGTGGGCGATGCCAACGGCGTCACCTGCGGCTCGATCGAGGAAAAGATGGGCATTCACGGCAATGCCACCTGCGTGATGAACTATGACGATGCCACGGGCTATCTGGTCGGCGAGGCGCACAAGGGCCTCAAGGCGATGTTCGTGATGATGAACGAAGCGCGGCTCGGCGTCGGCCTGCAGGGTCTGGCCATCTCCGAGATCGCCTACCAGAACGCGGTCGACTACGCCAAGGAGCGCGTGCAGGGCCGGGCGCTGTCGGGCGCCAAATATCCCGACAAGAAGGCCGATCCGATCATCGTGCACCCGGACGTGCGGCGCAACCTGATGACGATCCGCGCCTTCAACGAGGCCGGTCGCGCGTTCATCTTGTGGGCGGCGCTCAAGTCCGATGTGGCGCACCGGTCCGAGGACGATGCGGACCGCGAACTGAACGAGGAGATGATGGGGCTGCTGACGCCGGTCATCAAGGGCGTTCTGACCGACAAGGGGTTCGATCACGCCGTGATGGCTCAGCAAATGTATGGCGGCCACGGCTATGTCGAGGAATGGGGCATGAGCCAGTATGTGCGCGATGCGCGCATCGCCATGATCTATGAGGGCGCCAACGGCATCCAGGCGCTCGATCTTGTCGGCCGCAAGCTGCCGCAAAATGGCGGCCGCGCCGTGCAGGCCTTCTTCAAGGAAGTCGGCGATTTCTGCGAGGAAAATCGCGACGACGAGCAGATGGCCTTCTTCACCAAGCATTTGAAGAAGGGCCTGAACGATCTGCAGCAGGCGACCATGTGGTTCGTCCAGAACGCGATGGCCAAACCGGACAATGCCGGTGCCGGGTCGCACGACTACATGCACCTGTTCGGGCTGGTGGCGCTGGGCTACATTTGGGGCCTGCAGGCCAAGGCGGCGCAGGAGAAGATCGCCGCCGGCGCCAATGGCGATGCGCGCTACCTCGAAAACAAGCTTGTCACGGCACGCTATTTCTTCGAGCGCATCATGCCGGAATCGTCGGCTCACCTGGCCCGCATCTCGGCCGGTGCCGACTCGATGATGGCGATCCCGGAAGAAGCGTTTTGATCGAAATCCGTACGGTGGCGCTTCAATAGAGGCGCCGCCGACACCACATGGATTGCAGACGGTCTGGGGAGGTGCGCGGTGGCTGACTTCACATTGTACGGCTTCTGGGAAAGCGGCAACGCCTACAAGGTGGCGCTGATGCTGGAACTCAACGATGCCGACTGGCGCTGCCAGCACGTCGCCTTCATGACCGGAGAAACGCGCCGCCCGGAATTCCGCGCCATGAACGTGATGGGCGAGGTACCGGTGCTGGTCCATCACCGCGACGGCGGCGATTTCAAGGTGACTCAATCGGGCGCCTGCCTGACCTATCTGGCAAGGCATTTCGGCACCTACGGGCCGCAAACCGAAGCCGAAGACTATGACGTTTTGCGCTGGCTTCTGTTCGACAGCCAGAAACTGTCGGGTCAGGCCGGTCCGCTGCGATTCCTGCGCTACATGGCGGGGCGCGAGGAAGGGCCCGAGACGCAGTTCATGCATGGCAGGGCGATGAGCGCTCTCAAGGTGCTCAACGCCGCGCTTGACGGCAGGGACTGGCTGGTCGGCGACCGGCCGACCATCGCCGACATTGCCTGCCAGGGCTATCTGCACTGGCCCGGCCAGATCGGCGTGACCTATGACGAACTGACCAACATCGGACCGTGGCTGGCACGCATCCGCGCGCTGCCCGGCTTCAAACATTCCGAGGACCTGATGCCCTCGGGCCGCGAGCCCGAAACGGCAACGGCCTGACACAAGACAAGACGGGAGAAACCTGATGGCAGACGCCTATGTTTACGATGCGGTGCGCACGCCGCGCGGCCGCGGCAAGAAGGACGGCTCGCTGCACGAAGTGCCGACGCCGCGCCTTGGCGCCAAGGTGCTCGAAGCGCTGCGCGACCGCAACGAACTGGACACGACGAAGGTCGACGATGTGATCTTCGGCTGCGTCGATCCGGTCTATGAGGCCGGCGGCGACATCGCGCGCGCGTCCGTCTTCGAGGCAGGCTATGCGACCGAGGCGCCGGGCATGCAGATCAACCGCTTCTGCGCCTCGGGCCTGGACGCCATCAATTTCGGCGCGGCGAAGATCGCGCAGGGCGCCGACGACATCGTCATCGCCGGCGGCGTCGAATCGATGAGCCGCGTCGGCATGGGCGCGTCGGGCGGCGCCTGGTACATGGACCCGTCCGTGAACATCCCGGCCTACTTCATGCCGCAGGGCGTGTCGGCCGACCTGATCGCGACCAAATACGGCTTCTCCCGCGACGATGTGGATGCCTATGCCGTCGAGAGCCAGAAGCGTTCCGGCGAAAGCTGGGAGAAGGGCCATTTCAAGAAGTCGGTGATCCCGGTGAAAGACCAGAACGGGCTGACCATTCTCGATCATGACGAGCACATGCGTCCGGGCACGGACATGCAGTCGCTCGGCCAGCTCAACCCGTCCTTCGTCATGCCCGGCCAGATGGGGGGCTTCGAGGCGGTCGGCATTGCCGGCCATCCGGAGGTCGAAGCCATCAACTATGTTCACCATGCCGGCAATTCGTCCGGCATTGTCGACGGCGCGGCGGGTATTCTGCTCGGCTCGAAGAAGGGCGGCAAGATGATGGGCCTTGAGCCGCGCGCCAGGATCAAGGCGTTCGCCAATATCGGCTCTGACCCGACGCTGATGCTGACCGGCCCGGTCGACGTTACCGAAAAGCTTCTCAAAAAGGCCAGGATGACGCTCGACGACATCGACCTGTTCGAGCTGAACGAAGCCTTCGCCGCCGTCGTGCTGCGCTACATGCAGGCGTTCGACATCGACCATGGCAAGATGAACGTCGCCGGCGGCGCGATCGCCATGGGCCATCCGCTCGGAGCCACCGGCGCGATGATCTTCGGCACCGTGCTCGACGAACTGGAACGCCGCGATCTGAACACCGCGCTCGTGACGCTGTGCATCGGCGCCGGCATGGGCACGGCAACCATCATCGAGCGGGTTTGAACCCTGGCTTCACCCTCGCCCTTCGAGGCCGCCTTCGGCGGTACCTCAGGATGAGGGTGAAGCGAAATCGACGCTGCGGCCGCGAAGAACCGTTCCCTCATCCTGAGGTGCGAGCGCAGCGAGCCTCGAAGGGCGAGGGAACGGTCTGAAGGAGCGAGACATGACCTACACCAATTTCACCATCGAAACCGACGCCGACGGCATCGCCCTTGTCACCTGGGACATGCCGGACAAGTCGATGAATGTCTTCACCGTCGAGGTGCTGCAAGAGCTCGACGCCATTTGCGATGCCACAACCGCCGACGAAGCGGTCAAGGGCGTGGTGTTCACCTCAGGCAAGAAGGACGCGTTTTCGGGCGGTGCGGACATCACCATGCTCAAGGCGATGTTCGACGCCTACGAGGCTGAGAAAGCCAGCAACCCGGAAGCGGCGACGCAGCTCCTGTTCGACAATGCCGGCAAGATGAGCCAGATCTTCCGCAAGATCGAGACCTGCGGCAAGCCCTGGGTGTCGGCGATCAACGGCGTTTGCATGGGCGGCGCGTTCGAACTGTCGCTCGCCTGCCACGGCCGGGTCGCTGCCGACAGCGACGCGGTGAAGATCGCCCTGCCGGAGGTCAAGATCGGCATCTTCCCGGGCGCCGGCGGCACCCAGCGCGTGCCACGCCTGACCAACCAGCAGGACGCGCTGCAGATGATGACGACGGGCCAGAATTTGAAACCCGCGCGCGCCAAGGCGATGGGTCTGATCGACCAGGTCGCGCCGCCCAAAAAGCTGGTGGATGCGGCCAAGACGATGATCAAGGACGGTCTCAAGCCAGTCCAGCCCTGGGACGAGAAGGGCTTCAAGCTGCCCGGCGGCAAGGTTTACTCACCCGCCGGCGCCAATGTCTGGCCGGCGGCGTCAGCCATCCTGCGGCGCGAGACGCACATGAACTATCCGGGCGCCGCGGCGATCCTCAAATGCGTCTATGAAGGGCTTCTGGTGCCGTTCGACGTGGGCCTGACGATCGAGCAGCGCTATTTCACCCAGGTGCTGCAGTCGCGGGAAGCGGGCGCGATGCTGCGCTCGATCTTCGTGTCGCTGCAGGAACTCAACAAGGGCGCGCGGCGTCCCGATGACGTCAAGCCGACGAAGTTCAAGAAGATCGGCGTTCTGGGCGCCGGTTTCATGGGCGCGGGCATCGCCTATGTCACGGCCAGGGCCGGCATTCCGGTCGTGCTGCTCGACCGCGACATGGAAGCGGCCGCAAAGGGCAAGGCCCATTCGGAAGGGCTGCTCAAGAAGGCCATGCAAAAGGGCCGGACGACGCAGGCCGATGCGGACAAGCTGCTGTCGCTGATCACGCCGACGGCCGATTATGCGGACTTCGACGGCTGCGACCTGATCATCGAGGCGGTGTTCGAGGATTCCGGCGTCAAGAAGGCCGCGACCGAGCAGGCGGAGGCGGTGATCAAGCGCACGGCCGTGTTCGCCTCCAATACCTCGACCATTCCGATCACCGATCTGGCGAAGAATTCGGTGCGGCCGAAGAACTTCATCGGCATCCACTTCTTCTCGCCGGTCGACAAGATGATGCTGGTCGAGATCATCATGGGCAAGCGGACATCCGGCAAGGCGCTGGCGGTGGCGATGGACTATGTCCGGGCCATCAAGAAGACGCCGATCGTCGTCAACGACACGCGCGGCTTCTATGTGAACCGCTGCGTGCTGCGCTACATGTCCGAAGCCTACAACATGCTGATCGAGGGCGTGCCGCCGGCGATGATCGAGAATGCGGCGAAGATGGCCGGCATGCCGGTCGGCCCGCTGTCGCTCAATGACGAGACGGCGATCGACCTTTCGCAGAAGATCCTTAAGCAGACCGTGCGCGATCTGGGCGACAAGGCGGTCGATCCGCGCCATATCGAGCTGGTCGACACGATGATCGAAACTCATGGCCGCCTCGGGCGCAAGAACGGCAAGGGCTTTTACGACTACCCCGAAAAGCCCGCCAAAAAGCATCTGTGGCCCGAGCTCAAGGACATGTATCCGCAACAGGACGCCGATGCGATCGATTTCGAGGAGCTGAAAGAGCGGTTCCTCTACACGATCGCGCTCGAGGCGGCCCGCGTGATGGGCGAAGGCATCGTCACCGACCCGCGCGAGGCCGATGTCGGTTCGATCCTGGCGATCGGCTTTGCGCCCTATACGGGCGGCACGCTGAGCTACATTGACGGGATCGGGGCCGAGGCTTTCGTCGCCCGCGCCAAGCAGCTTCAGAAGAAGTACGGGGCCCAGTTCAAGCCGCCGCGCGTTCTGACCGACATGGCCAAGACCGGCGAGACCTTCTACCAGCGGTTCAATCCCTATCCGGAACTGGACAAGGCCGACGCCGCCTGACGCAGACGTCCCTGATCAATCAACAAAGCCCGGCGCTAGCGCCGGGCTTTTCGTTTGGCGACGGGCCCGGTTCACATTGCCGTGGCGGCGCGGCGTGTCCTCTTGCCACCGCGGAACGGTTTGCCGGGCTTGCCGCGCATCGGGCCGCGGCCAGCGGGCTTGCCGCCATCGCCCTGTCCGCGCGCATGGGCCCCGGGCTTGCCCCGGGCGCCGTTGCGGCGCGGGCCGCGCTGTCCCTGACGCGCGCCGGCGTCCTTCTTGGCTTGTCGCGCTTCGCTGGCGTTGGCCCGCTCGCCACTGACAACCGGGATCGGACGGCCGATCAGCCGTTCAATATCGGCGAACAGATGGGTTTCGTGCGGTCCGCAAAAGGCGACCGCCTCACCCTCGGCGCCGGCGCGGGCCGTGCGGCCGATGCGGTGCACATAGTTCTCGGCCACCTCGGGCAGATCGAAATTGAAGACGTGGGTGACGCCGGAGATGTCGATACCGCGCGCCGCCACATCGGTCGCGACCAGGACGCGGATCTCGCCGTTGCGGAACGCCTTGATGGCGCGCTCGCGCTGGCCCTGGCTCTTGTTGCCGTGGATGGATCCAGCCTCGAACCCGGCGGCGACAAGCTGCTTCTTGAGCTTTTCGGCACCGTGCTTGGTGCGGGCGAAGACCAGCGACAGCGAACCCGGTTCGGCAGCCAAAAGATCGCTCAGAAGCGCGACCTTGCCGGCCTGGGCGACATGGTGGACGCTCTGGCGCACCTTGTCGGCGGGCTTGCCGGGCGGCGACACCTCGACGCGCACCGGATCGCTCAGGTAGGTCGCGGCGAGCGTATTCATCTGCTTGGGCATGGTCGCCGAAAACAGAAGCGTCTGCCGCTTGGGCGAGACCAGCTTGGCGATCTGCTGAAGCGGCTTGATGAAGCCCAGATCGAGCATCTGGTCGGCTTCGTCGAGGACCAGATACTGGACCTGATCGAGTCGGACGGCCTTGCGCGCGACCAGATCGAGAAGACGGCCGGGCGTGGCGATCAGAATGTCGGTGCCGCGCGAGAGCTTGTGGGCCTGGGCGCGGATGGACGCGCCGCCGACCACCGTCTCGACACGCAGGTGCGTGTCGCGCAGGAAGCCGCGCACATTGGTGCCGATCTGGTTGGCCAGTTCGCGCGTCGGCGCCAGCACCAGGGCGCGCGCGGTGCGCGGCTCGGGGCGCGAGCCGACCGGGATCAGACGGTGGATGAGCGGCAGGCTGAACGCCGCCGTCTTGCCGGTGCCGGTCTGGGCGAGGCCCATCAGGTCGCGGCCTTCCAGAAGATGCGGAATGGCCTGCGCCTGGATCGGCGTCGGTATCGTCAGCTCGAGCTTTTCGAGCGTCTTGCAGATGACGGGCGCAAGGCCCAGCTTAGAAAATTGCGTCAAGAATTTTGCCTTTCGTGGCAGCGGCCCGCACGGGGCCGCCATGAAGATATGCATGAAGGGTCGGCCAGCCGGAATGGCAGGCGTCGCCGCGGATCGGTTGCAGCCAAGGCTCGCTTCCGGCCGAATGCCGTCAAAGCCGCCTGACCGGCAGTACCCCCGCGTGAATTGGGAAACCTGGTGGACAATGCGCCGCTTTGTTCAACGTGCCATCATGGCGCGCGGCGTATCACGGAAGTTGCGGCTGAAAGCCCCGGAGGCGATCCATGTCGCCTGCGGCTGCTCACGCGGCAGCCAACTCCGATACCGCGCATATCGGCGTGCAGCGCAACAAAGTCAAGCGCGATCGACCGCTCGGCGATGCGGGCAGGACGCGATTCGTCTTGAAACCGCAACAAAGCTGTGTTCATGATTTGGTTCTATCGAGAGTTTCGGCCGATCGGAAACAGCCTAACCGCCGCGCAAAAAGAAGCGACACGCCTAGTCCTTTCCCCAGACATCGATGACCAACGGCGGGCTTGCCCGCCACCCCTATGCAGACCGTCTTGAAAGGACATGACGATGGCGAGCGGAACGGTAAAATGGTTCAACACCACCAAGGGCTATGGCTTCATCGCGCCCGATGAGGGCGGCAACGATGTGTTCGTGCACATCTCCGCCGTGCAGCGTTCGGGCATGGAGACGCTGTCGGAGGGCCAGAAGGTCTCCTACGAACTGGTCACCGACCAGCGGACCGGCAAGACGGCCGCCGGCAACCTCGTCGCGCAGTAGGCGCAACCCTTCACGTGAAACACTGGCCGACCTGCCCCAAAGGGCGGGCGGCTTCGTTCAAAGATGCCTCAGCGGCGGCGGCGTTCCTGTTCGCGCCGGTCGGCGTCGTCGCGGAAGGCCGGCAGTGCGCTGAAGTCCGGCTTTTCCCGACTCGATCGCACGCGCACCGGCCGGTGCATTGCGCGATTGTGCAGGTGACGCGTGATCAGCGCCAGAAAGGTTGCAACGCTGAACGCTACCATCCAGTGCGCGCCACCGAGATACCCCAGAACGTTGAACAAGGTGAAGTCGACAAAGAAGTTCGTGCTGCTCATGGCTTTCTCCATCTGATGCGAGCAACCCTCGGCTCGTTGCGCCCGTCCCGATGATCTGCCGAACCGTGTCTCCGGCCCTTATACCAAAGTAGTATGCCATAGATGGGGCGCCTTGCGGATCGCCCGGGCCTGCAGAAATGCTGAAATTTTCATCAAATCCGCATATTTGAGCTGCGTCATGCCTACTTTCTCGGCGTAATCACACGCCAGACAGGCCATATGTGCGTCGTCCGACAGGGATCGCACCGATCGGTCCCTTGAGGGATTCGCTGACAGGAGCCTTTTGCTCTTCGGTCATCCGGCCCGATCGGACGATGCGAGTCACGGCTTGCGGGACCGCCTCGATGAAGGTATTTATTCCTTTGAACCCACCGGCCGAAGCATCATGTCGCCACTTTCCCACGAGCAGGTCTGGGCCGCCATCGACCGGCTGGCGGAGCGCCACGACCTGTCACCGTCGGGCCTTGCCAAACGGGCAGGGCTCGATTCGACGACGTTCAACAAGTCCAAGCGCTTTGCCGCCGACGGCCGGGCACGCTGGCCGTCGACCGAATCACTGGCCAAGGTGATGGAAGCCACCGGCGCGTCGATGGACGAACTGGTCGCGCTGATGGTGCCGGGCCGCTACGAAACCGGCTTTTCCGAGCCCGGCGCGGCGGATTATGCCCCGCCGTCCCGCCGGATACCGCTGCTGGGCATGGCGCAGGCCGGCGCCGGCGGTTTTTTCGACGCGGACGGGTTTCCCGCCGGCGAAGGGTGGGACGATGCCGCGTTCCCCGATGCAGGGCTGGGCGCCGACGTCTATGCGCTGGAGATCGCCGGCGATTCCATGCTGCCGCTTTATCGCGACGGCGACACGATCATCGTCTCGCCGGCGGCCTCTGTGCGGCGCGGCGACCGTGTCGTCGTCAAGACGCATGGCGGCGAAGTGATGGCCAAGATCCTCAAGCGCCAGACCGCCAACACGGTGGAACTGGCGTCGGCCAATCCCGACCATGCCGACCGGACCTTCAACCGCAATGACGTTGCGTGGATTGCCCGCATCCTTTGGGCCAGCCAGTAGCGGTCAGGCGGCTGCGTCGCCGGCCAGTTCTCCGTCCAGCGCCTTTTTGATCAGGGCGCGCGTTTCGTCGATCCCGTAGAGCGCGATGAACGAGCCCAGCCGCGGCCCGCGCTCCTGGCCCAGCAGCACGCGGTAGAGCGCATTGAACCAGTCACCCGTCACGGCGGGCTTGCCTTCCGGGCTTTTCTTGGCCGGGTCCTGATAGCGCTCGAACGCCCGGCCGACATCGAGAAGCGCATCCTGGATCGCCGCTCCGTCCGTCGCCTTGTCGGCCGGCAGGGCAGCCAGCGCGTCCGACAGATCGGCGAGCGCCTGTCTTTCGATATCGTCGGGCGCATGAAAGCGCTTGGACGGGCGCACGAAATCCTCGAAATAGCGGATGGCGTGGCCGGCCAGCGCGTCGAGCTGCGGATGGGTCTCGGCGTTCACGCCCGGCGCATAACGCGAGATGAAGCCCCAGAGCACGTCGCGGTTCTCGGCATTCGAAGCGCTGACCAGATTGAGCAGCATCGCGAACGGAACCGGCATGTCCGCTTCGGGCGGATTGCCGGCATGGATGTGCCAGACCGGATTGGACAGGCGCGCGGCGGCATCCTGGCGGCCATAGGCAGACAGAAAACTGAAATATTCGTCGACCGCCTTGGGGATCACGTCGAAATAGAGCCGCTTGGCCGTGCGCGGCTTCTGGAACATGAAGAGCGCCAGGCTCTCGGCCGGCGCATAGGTCAGCCACTCGTCGATGGTCAGCCCGTTGCCTTTGGACTTGGAGATTTTCTCGCCCTTGTCATCGAGAAACAGCTCATAGACGAAATGCTCCGGCGGGCGCCCGCCCAGGATCGCGCAGATGCGGTCATAGATGACCGCATTGGTCTGGTGATCCTTGCCGAACATCTCGAAATCGACGCCGAGCGCGGCCCAGCGCATGCCAAAATCGGGCTTCCACTGCATCTTCACGCCGCCGCCGGTGACCGGCAGCGTCGTCTCGGTGCCGTCCTCGTCGTCGAAGGTGATCGTGCCGGCCTTGGCATCGACATGCTTCATCGGGACATAGAGGACGCGGCCTGTCTTGGGCGAGATCGGCAGGAAGGGGCTGTAGGTTGCCTGCCGCTCCTCCCCGAGCGTCGGCAGCATCACCGCCATGATCTCGTCGAACCGCTCACAGGCGGTCAGCAGAACCGGGTCGAACCGGCCGGAGGTATAATAGTCGGTCGCGCTGGCGAACTCATAGTCGAAGCCGAACGTGTCGAGGAACCGTCGCAGCATGGCATTGTTGTGGTGGCCGAAGCTCTCATAATCGCCGCCGAACGGGTTTGGCACGGCGGTCAGCGGCTTATGCAGATGCGGCTCGAGCGCCGCGCGGTCGGGCACGTTGTCTGGGATCTTGCGCATGCCGTCCATGTCGTCGGAAAAGCACAGGAGCCGCGTCGGCACGGTGTCGCCGGTCAGGACCCGAAACGCGTGGCGCACCATGGTTGTGCGCGCCACTTCGCCGAACGTGCCGATATGCGGCAGGCCGGACGGACCGTAGCCGGTCTCGAACAGGACCGTCTCCGGATAACCGGTCTTCTCATAGCGCTTGATGATCTTGCGCGCTTCCTCGAAGGGCCACGCCCTGGACTTGGCGGCGGCTTCGGCGATGGCCGGATCGAGATCGGCGGGCGGCAGCGGGGCGGCGCTCATGGCGGTTCCTCGGCGGACAATGGCGGCGGAAAGCCGGTTCAATAGGTCATGAAGACGGCAATGGGAAGTGGGCCGCCGGCGCTCAATGCGACAAAGGGCGGGCCTCTTGCCGCTTGCGCTGCCGGAGCGGCAAACATACAGACGGAGCGACACGAAACAGGAAATCGAACGATGGCGAAGATCGATGAGGCCCGGGCGCTGATCTACATCATGGTCACGGTGGCGGCGGCGGATGCGCGGCTGTCGGATCGCGAACTGAACCGGATCGGCGTGATCACCGACACGCTGCCGATCTTCGAAGGCATCGACCGCGATGTCCTGGTCGAACAGGCCAACAATTGCACCGCCATACTCGAGGAGGAAACCGGCCTCGAGACGATCCTGACCATGGTTCACGACACGATCCCGCAAAGACTGTACGAGACCGCCTATGCGGTGGCCGTCGAGATCGCCGCCGCCGACCTGCATGTGGAGCAGGAAGAACTACGGTTCCTGCAGATGCTGCGCGATGCGCTCGATCTCGATGCGCTGGTCATCGCCGCCATCGAACATTCGGCGCGGGTGCGCTTCCGGCTGCCCTCACAATCGTAAGCGGCGGAGCGAAACGCTCACGCCATTGTGCCCGATGGCCGCGTTGACCGGCGCGCGGCGACGCGCCATCTGTTGGCTAGTGATGGAAAACGAACCGCAAATACGTCTGGCCGCCTTCATCGCGATCTTCGCCGCCATGGCCGCGTTCGAATTGTGGGCGCCGCGGCTGGAACGGCCGGAAATGGCCGGCGCGCTGAAATCGCGCCGCTGGTTCGTCAACCTGTCGATGGTCGTCATCTCGTCGGTCTGTCTGCGGATCATCTTTCCGGCAGCGGCCGTCGGCACAGCGCTTTTTGCAGAACAACAGGGGTGGGGCCTGTTCAACGCCACCGGCGTTCCGGTCGTCCTCGCCGGGCTGATCGCCTTCATCGTGCTCGATTTCGCGGTGTGGCTCGAACATCTGGTCAGCCACAAATGGCCGCTGCTCTGGCGCATCCACCGAATGCACCATTCGGACCAGGGGTTCGACCTGACGACGGCGCTGCGCTTTCATCCGCTGGAGATCGTCATCTCGATGCTCTGGAAGGCGGCTGTCATCATCGCGCTTGGGGCGCCCGCGGTCGCGGTGCTGGTTTTCGAGATCGTGCTCAACGGCATGGCGATGTTCAACCACGCCAATGCGCGCCTGCCGCTGAAGCTTGACCGGGTCGTCCGGGCCTTGTTCGTGACGCCCGACATGCACCGGGTCCATCATTCGGTCGTACCGCGCGAAACCGACAGCAATTACGGCTTCAACCTGTCGGTCTGGGACCGGCTGCTCGGCACCTACACCGATCAGCCGGCCGCCGGCCATGACGGCATGCGGATCGGCCTGACCGATTTCGACGGGCCGCAAACCTCCAATCTGGGTTGGGCGCTGCTTCTGCCGTTTCGGTACGGCGGCACGCGGTCCGGTCAGGACCCGAACGGGTCGATCGGGAAGTAGCGGGCGAAAATCTCGGCATAGACGCCGTTCTGCTCGACCGCCCTGAGCGCCGCGTTGACCGCGTCGAGCAGCGGCTGGTCCTGGGCACGGGTGACCGCCACCATGCCATGGCCGAGATGGGTGCTGGACATGTAGAGGCCGGACACGAACCGGCAGCACTGTTCGGAGGCCGGCGCGGCCAGCCAGAAAGACAAGGTGACGCCATCGCCGAAAACCAGATCGGCCTCGCCGCTCCCGAGCGCCGCATAGGCGGCCGGCATGTCGGCAACGGGCACCGGTTCGGTCGCCGGGAAATGCGTTTCGAGCATGGCGGCGTGGGCGGATCGCGCCACGACGGCCACCTTGCGGCCCTCCAGCGCCCGGGCAAAATCGCCGCCGGGCTGAAAAGCGCGGTTGGCGACGAACCGCGCCGGAAACCTGAAATAGGGTTCGGACAGGCCGAACCGAAGCCGCTTTTCGGCGCTCGGGGCAGTTCCGGCGAGAATGACCTCGCCACGGCGGCCATCGAGCGCGGGTTCGAGCTCGTCCCAGGGTATCGCCTGGATTTCACACCGGTCCGTCAGCCCGAGTTCGGCACAGATGGCGCGCGCCAGATCCACATTGAAACCGGTCGGCTTGCGGTTGGCGTCGGCGAAATTGAACGGCGGAAAATCGAGACTGGTCAGAAAGCGCAGGCGCGGAATGCCGGCCAAGTCGGGACTGACGATCCGGTAGCCGGGGTCCCAGATGCGCGGCGGTTCGGCGTGAACGGGTGCGCCCGCGAGCATGGCGAGCCCTGCGGCGGCCAAAGCGGTTCGCGACATCGAAGCAACCCGTTCAGGCGCCCACGACACCCCTGGGGTTCCGGCGCGTAAATTGAAAATATCCCGAAGCATTGCTCTCAAACACATCGTCGATATAGTGCCGTTTATTCTTTTTGCTTGTGTATTAAAGGCGGCGTGCGATGGAAGGTGTTCTGGTTCAATCCGTCGAACGCCGTGGAGACCCGCGCAGCCACGGCCCTGCTCCCGCGGCACAGCCCCCTCCCCCGGATCAAACGGCCGAAACCGACGGCGATGTCTTGTGCCCGTCCTGCGCGTTTCTTGCGCCGATCGGGTTTCCAGTCAAGCGGATGCGCCAGGCGATGATGCTGGCGGCCAAGAACGGAACGGTCGCGGGCACCGAGCTTCTGGCGCATGGCGCCATCACACAGGAGGCCTACTACCGGACGCTGGCAAATCATCTGCAGGTGAGCTTCGTCGAGCCCGGCGATATCGCGATGATCATGAACGGGCGAGACGGCTCGCTCGAGGGCGTCAATGTCCGGGCCAATCTCATCTGGTGCCAGTTGCGCGACGGCCGCACGCTGCCGGTGACCGCGCCCGATCCGCGTTCCGTCGAAACCCTCAGCGTGAGCCTGGCATCAAACGGTCTCCGGCGGTCGTTTGCTCTGACGAAGCCCGAGACGTTGCGTACTCTTCTGACGCGGAAATACTGGCCGCTGCTGCTGGAAACGGCGACCCGCAAGCTGGCCTATGACGAACCTGCCATGTCGGCCCATGCCGGCGCCCGCTTCTGGCAGGGCGTCGTCTCCGCGCTGCTCGTTTTGGGCGTTGCAGCCGCCTTCGCCACACGGCCGGGCATTGCCAGCACCGCACTGCATGTGGCGATGTCGACGTTCTTCTTCAGTTGCGTGCTGCTGCGGCTTCTGGCCGTCCTGACCTTCCGGGCGCCGGCGACAGCACCTCTCAAACGCATGGACCCGCGTACCCGGCCCGACTATTCGGTCCTGGTCTGCCTCTACAAAGAGAGTGCGGTCGTTCCCGATCTCATCGCCAGCCTCAAAACGATCGAATGGCCACGCTCCCGGCTGCAAATCCTGCTGGTGTGCGAAGACGACGATGTCGACACGATCGATGCGCTGGCGCGGCAGGAGCTGCCACCGTGCTTCGAGATCGTTCGCGTTCCGCCGGCACAGCCGCGCACCAAGCCCAAGGCGCTCAACTACGCGATGATGTTCGCACGCGGCCAGTTCATCACCCTATACGATGCGGAGGACCGCCCGCATCCCCGGCAGCTTGAGGAAGCCTGGCAGACCTTCCTTCAAAGCGACGAGTCGGTCGGCTGCCTGCAGGCACCGCTGGTCAAGGCAAACACAAGCCGCAATGCGCTGACCGCGCTTTTTCATCTCGAGTATGCGGGCCTGTTCGGCGGGCTGATGCCGTGGCTCGCGCGCGTCGGCAGTCCGATCATGCTGGGCGGCACGTCAAACCATTTCCGCGGCCTTATGTAGCAAGCGCACCAACACCAGACTACGGCCAGAGCGCTGATTCCCCTACAATTCACCTAGAGGTGCATCATGACCCGTCATTCAGGGAATCCGTCAGATTTTGTTTCCATTGGGCGTCAGCCTCTTTCTGCCGGCGCTCCGTATCGGCCATCGCCTCGCGAACTAGCTCTTGTGCGGACTTACCGTCGCACACTTAAAGAGCGTGGCGTAGCTCGGCTACCGCTGCCGAAAGGCCGGCTTCCCGCAATTCTTGAATGGTTGCGCCTTCATGAAGATTGACGCGCACCCTGATGTCGATGTTGTGAGAAACGTCCGTCCCGTCATTGAGAGTATCGTCGCGGGAAAAGCGCATCTTGACCCAAGCCATACGCTCGTCGTTGGAGACAAACATTTCGTCAAAGCTGAAATAGTCTATTCCGAGCGGCATATCTTCCTCCCTGCTAGTCCAACGACAGGCTAGCACAATGAGACCTGCCCGCACTGACACCTTCGACCACACCATATCGGGCTTGCTGACCAAGCGCGCCGATCTGTGGAACGAGGCGCAATCCATCCGCGACCGCCTAGCCGAGATCAAGAACGATATCGACGCACTGGACCGCACGCTAGGCGTGCTCGGCTATGACGGCGATCTGGACGCCGCCATGCCCCGCCAGAAGCGCCATGTCGTGTTTGGCAGGGGTGAACTGTTCCGGGCCTGCATGGACGTGCTGCGCCAAGCTGACGGCCCGATGACCTCACGCCAGATCGCGCAGGAGATCGTCTCACAGAGCGGTCAGGACGCCAGAGACAGGCGATACGTGTCCGATCTGACCAAACGGGTAGGAAAGTGCCTGCGTGCGTCCGATGCCGCGCGCAAGGCTACGGACGGCAAGGGGAATGTGGTGTGGAGCGTCTAGTTTTTTGCGCGAATTGACGCTCTCGGTTCGATTGTATCCCAAAGCCGGGCAATGTGATCACAGGCGGCACGGACAGCGCGGACGCGGGCGGCATGATCGCTGGTCGAAAAATCGATGCGTTCGCCGGTCCTAATGTCCGCAACGAAAGAAGTTGCTCGATCAAAATCGGTTGGCTGTTTTTCCCAGCTCATTTCAGCCATGGCGAGCATGTACCTAGCCATCTCACGACGATGCTCGCCTCTGGCGCGGCGGGTTTCTTCCATCTGGCACGCCGCTGGGTCGGGTGCCTTTTGTGGCCGGAAGAAGATCACACCAACAGCGCCCGACTGTCCGCCGGTGCGCACAATCAGGTCAGGCTGGACGGTCACCAGAACACCGTTTACATCCAGAGGCGAAAACCGCTGTGATTCTTCCAGCTTGAGAGACTTGAGGCCGAAGGCATTCTCAGCACGCTCGAAAAGCTCAATGGTTTCAATGCAGCGAAGGGATTCCTCCCGGCCCTTCGGTGTGATAGAAGTATCTCGCGAGCGCTGCGTTAACGCTTCCTTTGCCGCTTCGAGCACATTCTTGTTTCGGTACGGGTCAGCGTTGTAAGCCCGGATGGGGCGCAATGCACCGGAATGCGGCGTCACCACTGGCGGGGTCGAGTAGCGCGAATTGTGGAGGACTGTATCTTGCTGATCAGCTTTCATGATCAGGTACTCGGCAAGCGCGGCGGCAGATATCTTCGGCGCAACACGCTCGCGGACCTTTGGGTGCAGCTTGTAGACCTTCGCCATGGATATTGACCTTTCGGTTCAGATTGATGGTTCGCGTACACTCTGGCTGACAGAAGTATCGCGAGAAACATTCTTCGGGCAGGGCCTCGAATCACTGGAGAATGACAGCGGCCTTTTTGTCGTGCTGGAAGATACCACAACAGGCGCATTTGACATACTTGCCAAAGCCGCTTCGCCGGCGAGCGGTGTGGATTTGCTCAACCTTTTCGCCCGAATGATTGGGCCGCGCTCCGTTCCGACCTAAGAGGCTGCCCGCTGCCAATACCCCTTCCAAGCCCGGCTGACCGGCGATGTCAGCGCGTTTTCCAGTAGCCCGGCGGCATTCGCACCGTTGCTGTTACGACGGTTGTCCTCGCACCACGCGGCATGGTTGGCGTACTGATAGAGGTACTGCGGCGACACATGGTGATGCTGGCCGCTGACCATGCGACGCAGGCGGGAAAAGAAGCTCTCGACCCAATTCGTGTGCTTGCCGTGATCGCTGTAGGCTTCGCTGTGGTTGACGCGCTCGACCTGCCAGCCCGCATGCAGCATGTCCCAGTGCGAGGCTTCATCGGCTGACACGATGGCCATACGGTCAATGTGCTGCTTTGCCAGTTCGACGCCACGGGCTTCCGACAGTTCGACAAAGGGCAGTGTGCGGCCACGGCGCTCACGCATGGCGACGACGACGCGGCGCTTGCCGGTCTGGTGCTTGGCAAGGCGACGGTCCTTGCGGTCCTTTTTGGCGTTGGCCGGACGGATTTTGCCGCCAAAGTATGCGCCGTCCATCTCGACTTCGCCTTGCAGGATTTCGCCTGTGTGCACGTCCTTGGCCATGGCCTCGCGCAGCTTGTGCGCCATCACCCATGCGGTCTTGTACTGGACGTCCAGATCGCGAGCCAGTTGCAGGGCCGACACGCCTTTGACCGCGTTCACGAAGATGGCGATAGCGCCGAGAATGTCGGTGAAGTCCAGCTTGCGGCTGGCGAAGATCGTGCCGGACGTGACGCTGAATTGGTGATGGCACGCCTTGCACTTGAATTTGCGGCGGGTGCTGATCGAATACGTCTCGGTGCATCCGCAACGGGGGCACACGGCCTTGCCGCCGGTGTCCTGCCAGCGCAGCTTGCAGAACGTCTCATAGGCCGCTTGCTCGCCAGCCTTGTAGATCGCCTTGAGCGAGAGGGTGCGGGCTTGAGCCGAGAGAAGGAAGTGCTGTGCCATTCGTACTATCTCCGATACCTTTCGTATCGTACATAGTACGTTGACGTACTGCCTGCAATACCCTAAGTCTCACAAATGATACCTTTTTGCGTATAGGTGAGACCATGCCGGAGCGAACGGACTGGGAAGCGAAAGCATCCAACCTTTTGAAAGCCGAATTGAAACGGAAGGGAGTGACCTACGCCCAGCTTGTCGAGAAGCTGTCTGAGATCGGCGTTGACGAGAAAGAAGCGAACATCAAGAACAAGCTGTCACGGGGCAAATTCACGGCAGCTTTTATGTTGCAGTGTTTGGCGGCGATAGGAGAGCGCGAAGTTCGGATTTAGTCATCGTCGGGCAGGTCAACGACTTGGTGAACATGCGTGACGGCGTAGGCCACAACTCGCGTTCCAGACTTCCGGACATTTGCATCTACGACAAAGCCCTTTTTGTAGACGTTATCGGGCGCATCCCTGATCTCGGTTTTGATGATCTGTTCTGCGCCCGCAGAGGCGTAAACGAGCGCTTTCGGTTTATCCGATATCTCAGGAATAACCACCAGTTCTCCCGTTGATTTGCCGACATCCGCGCCTGATTTGCGGGACCGCTCGAAAACCATGAGAACGCGGGAAAAGTCCACATGTTCAATTGCGTCCAACGCCTTCTTTTGCTCGTTTAGCGTTTCGACGGCCTTCCGCCCTTCACTCGCATCGAAAACAATCTCTAGCTTGGTGTTCTTTTCGTTCTTGTCATAGGTGACGCTCTCAATCGTCATCTTGCCGCCGTTGTCGTTAGAGACAGCACGGATGGTTTCGCCAATTTCTTTGATATCGGATTTGCTGCCATCTTCGATGAACTGGCCGGAAATCAGTTTGCGGATACGCTTGCTGAACAGCGCTCCAAAGCCCATGACAATTAGTGCGCCATCCATGATGCCAATTAGATCGGGGATGTTCGGAAACAGGTCGGCAACGACCGACCCATGACGCACTTCCCTGACATAAAGGCGGGCGTTTCCCTTTAGGTCGGGATGATGGCGCTTCAGGTATGCTTCAAACTGGGCGCCAACCCCCGCAAACATTGCCGCGAAGTCATTGATCTCAATCGGATCACGCAAATCAAGCGTAATCGTGATGTAAGCTTGCCCCTCATTCATTCGCTGAGAATAGCTAGTCATGTTCTGTTGTCACCATTTCTTTGGGCTTACGAGCTAGCGCTTGGTGCGCTTGCTACATAAGACCGCATTTCCGCCGGCATGCGCTGGATCAGGTGGGCCGCTGGGACCCGTTCAACGTCACCGAAGACGCCGACCTGGGCATGCGGCTGTGGCGCGGCGGCTACCGCACGGCGATGATCAGCCGACCGACGCTGGAAGATGCGCCGCACACATTGGGCGCCTGGCTGCCGCAGCGTACGCGCTGGTTCAAGGGCTGGATGCAGACATGGATCGTGCACACGCGAGAGCCGGCGCGGCTCTACCGCAACATGCATCTGCGCGCGTTCGTGATCACACAGCTGCTTCTGACGGGCACCTTCGTCTCGGCCCTGCTGCACCCGCTGGTGCTGGTCAATGCGGTGGGGCTGAGCATCTGGCTGACCGTCCAGTCGCCCGATCCGGCCTATATGAGCCTGATCGCCTGGATCGACTGGCTGATGATCGCCGCAAGCTATCTGGCGTTCGGAGCGCTGTGCTGGCTGGCGACCGCGCCGGAGGAGCGAAGCAAGATCGGTTGGCGCATTGTGCTGATCCCGGTTTACTGGATGGCGCAGTCCGTCGCCGCATGGCGCGCGCTCGTCCATCTGTTCAGCCGACCGTTCGAATGGGAAAAGACACCGCATACGGCACACCAGAGACAGGATTGACGCCGGTAGCGCCCGGACCCGTTTCAAACCGCCGCGTGCAACCGTATATAGGCGTCACCTTCATTCCGATTCCGGCCGGTGTCTTCCATGCAGTCCCTGAAATCGTTCGTTGAAAGCCAGCGCTTTGAGCGCGCGATCATCATCCTGATCATCATCAATGCGATCACGCTGGGCATGGAAACATCGCCCGCCCTGATGGATGCGATCGGGCCGGTTCTTCTGACGATCGACCGGCTCATCCTGGCGGTGTTCGTCGTCGAACTGATGATCAAGTTCGCCGTCTACCGGCTCGACTTCTTCAAAAGCCCGTGGCGCATCTTCGACCTGATCATCGTCTCGATCGCGCTGATCCCCGCCGCCGGTCCGTTCTCGGTGCTGCGGGCGCTGCGCATCCTGCGCGTGCTGCGCCTGATCAGCGCCGTGCCGTCCATGCGCCGCGTCGTCGGCGGGCTCCTGACCGCATTGCCGGGGCTCGGCTCGATCGTGCTGCTGCTGATGCTGGTCTTCTATGTCTTCTCGGTGATGGCGACCAAGCTGTTCGGCGGCGAGTTTCCGCAATGGTTCGGCTCGATCGCCGCTTCCGCCTATTCGCTTTTCCAGATCATGACGCTGGAGAGCTGGTCGATGGGCATCGTGCGGCCGGTGATGGACGCGTTCCCTTGGGCGTGGGCGTTCTTCATTCCGTTCATCGCCGCGACGACCTTTACGGTTCTGAACCTGTTCATCGGCGTGGTCGTCTCCGCCATGCAGGCCGAACACGACGCACAGGCGGCCGACGAGCGGTCGTCGCTGCATGACGAGCAGACGCTGATCCTGGAAGAGGTGCGGGCCTTGCGTGCCGAGGTGCGCGCCATGCGCGCGGCTGACGCTACGGCGCCCGGAAATGCTTCGAAAGCTTGAGGCCCTGCGCCTGGTAGTTTGACTTCAGATCGGCGCCGTAGAGCGCCGACGGCCGGCCGATCATGTGTTCATAGACGAGCCGGCCGACGATCTGGCCGTGTTCGAGAACGAACGGCACCTCATGGCTGCGCACTTCCAGAACGGCGCGGCTGCCTGTGCCGCCCGCCGCCGAATGGCCGAAACCGGGATCGAAAAAGCCGGCATAGTGGACGCGAAATTCGCCGACCAGCGGATCGAACGGCGTCATCTCGGCGGCATGAAGCGGCGGCACATGCACCGCCTCGCGGCTGACGAGAATGTAGAACTGGTCCGGATCGAGGATCAGTTCCTTGCGGTCGCGCACATGCACCGGTTCCCAGAAATCGAGCACGTCATGGGCGGCGGGCTTGTCGACATCGACAAGGCCGGTGTGCCGCTTGCCGCGATAGCCGGCGAGGCCCGATGCGTCGCCTGAAAGGTCGACGGACAGGGCGATGCCGGTCTGCGAAATGTTGGGCGTGTCGCCGGCAACCAGCGTTTCGGCATCGTGCAGGTCGGCGAGCGCGGCGGCGCCAAGCACGGCGTGGCCGATGCGGAAGCGGATCTGTGTCAGGCGCGAGCCGGTGCGTGCGATGATCGGAAATGTGCGCGGGCTGACCTCCAGAAACAGAGGGCCCTCATAGCCGGCGGGGACCTTGTCGAACTCCACCGCATTGTCGGTGATCACGCGGGTGAAGATGTCGAGCCGGCCGGTCGAGCTTTTCGGGTTGGCGGCGGCGGCGATGTCCGCCGGCAATGCCAGGCTTTCCAGCAGCGGCACGATGTAGACGCAGCCGGTCTCCAGAACCGCGCCTTCGGTCAGGTCGATCCGGTGGAGCTCGTATTGGGCGAGCTTGCCGGCAACGGCGTGCGCCGCACCCGGCATGAAGCTGGCGCGCACCCGGTAGGCGGTGGTGCCCAGGCGCAGATCAAGGCTGGCGGGCTGGATCTGGTTGTCGTCGAGCGGCCGCGGCACGATGATCGCCCCGGTCTCCACCAAGCCTTCAATGTCGTGATCGGCGAGGATGCCGCTGTCGCGCCGCGTCATGAAACTGCCTGCCCTGCCCCAGTGCGGCGGCACGATGGCCAGCACCGCCAATTGACGCAAGGCACGCGGCCCTTTATGGACAGCTTATTGACGTGGTGATTTGGCCGGCCGGCTTGCAGCCACGGGAGCGCGCTCCCAAAACTCGCTAAAAGGCCGAGGATTTGCCGGATATTTGGACGGCAACGACCCGGCTCATGGCGGCATGAGGCCGGGATTTTTGTGTGGGGTGGCTGCCATGGCCGACGAGAGGCAAGATCTGAAGCCGGCGACACGCATGGTGCATGCCGGGACAACACGTTCGGCCTTCGGCGAGACATCCGAGGCGATGTTCCTGACGCAGGGCTTTGTCTATGACAGCGCCGAGGCGGCCGAGGCGCGCTTCAAGGGCGACGATCCGGGCTTTGTCTATTCGCGCTATGCCAACCCGACCGTCGAGATGTTCGAACAGCGCATGTGTGCGCTCGAGGGCGCCGAAGCGGCGCGCGCGACGGCCTCGGGCATGGCCGCGGTCGCGGCCTCCATCCTCTGCCAGGTTTCGGCCGGCGATCATGTGATTGCGGCACGGGCGCTGTTTGGCTCGTGCCGGTGGATCGTCGAGCAGTTGCTGCCGCGCTATGGTGTCGAGACGACGCTGGTCGACGGCACCGATCCCAAGGCCTGGGAACGCGCGGTCAAGCCGAACACCAAGCTGTTCTTCTTCGAAAGCCCGACCAATCCGACGCTGGAGATCGTCGATATCGCCCATGTGGTTGCGGTGGCGCGTGCCTGCGGCGCCAAAACGGTGATCGACAATGTGTTCGCCACGCCGCTCCTGCAGAACCCGATGGTGCTGGGCGTCGACATCGTCGTTTATTCGACCACCAAGCATATTGACGGGCAGGGGCGGTGCCTTGGTGGCGTCGTGCTCGGCCCACAGGACTGGGTCGACGAGCATCTGCACGACTTTTTCCGCCATACCGGCCCGTCGATGAGCCCGTTCAACGCCTGGGTGATGCTCAAGGGGCTGGAGACGCTGCCGCTGCGGGTCGCGCAACAGACGAAGAGCGCCGGCGCGGTGGCGGACTTTCTCGCCGACCACTCGGCAATCAGCCGCGTCGTCTATCCGGGGCGGCCGGACCATCCGCAGGCCAATATCGTGCCCAAGCAAATGAGCGGCGGATCGACGCTGGTGGCGTTCGACGTCAAGGGCGGCAAGCGATCGGCGTTCGCATTCGCCAACGCGCTCGAAATCGTCGGCATCTCCAACAATCTGGGCGATGCCAAGAGCCTGATCACCCATCCGGCGACGACGACGCACAAGAACCTGTCGGACGAAGACCGCGCCGAACTGTCGATCGGCGGCGGCACGATGCGCCTGTCGGTCGGCCTCGAAGACGCTCAGGACCTGATCGCCGATCTGGACCGGGCGCTGGCGGCGGCGGGGTAGCGTACGTTCAGCGCAGGGTCCGCGAGGCCAGAGCAATGCGCGAGACGGCCGTGTAAAGGCAGATCGCGGCGAAGACCCAGGCGATTGCCGCGAACCAGTGCGGCACGAGACACATCAGAACGAATACGGCGATGGTCTCGGTGGCTTCGGCAAGGCCGGTGGTGAAGAAGATCGACTTCTCGCCATGGCTTTCGCTCGAAAGCCCGTGCCGCTCGGCCATGATCGCATAGGCGAGGAAGCTGGCGCCGTTGACATAGAACGAAAAGACCAGAACGGCACCGGCCACCGCATTGGCGCCGGGATCGGCAAGGACGAAGCCGATCGGGATCACGCCGTAAAAGGCAAAATCCAGTACGATGTCGAGATAGCCGCCGAAATCGGTCTTGCCGGTGATGCGCGCGACGGCGCCGTCGAGACCGTCGCAAAGGCGGCTGATCAATATCAGCGCGAGGCCAAGCCAGAACCAGTGCAGCGCGATCGCGCCGGCTGCCGCGACGCCGAGCACCATCCCGGCGACGGTCACCTGGTCGGCGGTCGCGCCGGCGCGCGCCAGACGCGCGGCAAGCCGCTCAAGGGCGGGATCGAGCTTGGACCGGAGCGTGCTGTCGAACATGGCGCATGGATCGGTTGAAGCGAACGGTCCCGCCCATACGACACTTGTCCTCCAAGGTCACCATCATCACCGGGCAGCGATCATCACGCCGACTCACTTTCGCGTGCCCGCGCCCTTTTCCGGCCGAACGTGTTTGGCTAGAGTCGGCGCATGTATCGCGAGACGACAGACGGGATCGAAGTGACCGTGCGGCCCGACTTTTTGGACGAGGAGTCTGAGCCGGACGACGGCCGCTGGTTCTGGGCCTATACGGTGGTGATCGCCAACCATTCCGAAGAGACGGTGCAGCTCGAAAGCCGCTACTGGCGCATCACCAATGCGCTGGGCGCGGTGGAGGAGGTGAGCGGTCCCGGCGTCATCGGCGAGCAGCCCGTCCTGTCTCCCGGCGACAGCTTCCAATATACCTCGGGATGCCCGCTGAACACGCCGTCGGGCACGATGGTCGGTCACTATGTGATGCGGCGGCAAAGCGGCGAGCGGATGCGGGCGCGCGTTCCGGCCTTTTCTCTGGACGTGCCGAACGTCGTGCGGACGATCAACTGACGATCATTGACCGGCCACGGGCCGCGGCAGGCGCCGCCGGTCGCCGTAGAGCGCGACGAGCAGGTTGCGGATGTCCTCGCCGATGCCGATGAAGACCGGCACGAGGAACAGGACCAGCACCGTCGCCGTGGCCAGCCCGAACACCATGGTGATCGCCATCGGCATCAGGAACTGGGCCTGAAGCGAGGTCTCGAACAGGAGCGGGATCAGGCCGCCAATGGTGGTCAGCGACGTCAGAAGGACGGCGCGAAACCGGTCGCAACTCGCATTGATGCAGGCTTCGCGGATCGCTTCGCCGGTCTTCAGCCGCTCCTCGAGCCGCGAAACCAGAATGATGGAATCGTTGACCAGAATGCCCGACAGGCCGAGCAGGCCGATCATCGACAGCATGGTGAGCTGATAGCCCATCAGCCAGTGGCCGACCACGGCGCCGACGACGCCGAACGGGATGATCAGCATGACCGCGAACGGGCGGAAATAGCTGCCGAACACCCAGGCCAGGATGATGTAGATGACACTCAGCGCGATCAGCGTGCCGAAGCCCAGATCGGCGAAGGCGTCGCGCTGCTCCTGGCTGCGGCCGCCGAAATCATAGTCGATGCCATAGGTGCGGGCGATGGCGTCCAGAGCGCCTGACGAGACAAGCTGGTCGACGACACCGTCGGTGGTGTTGACCGCCGCATCGATTTCACCGGTCACCGAGATCGTCGTCTGTCCGTCCTGACGCTGGATCGCCGAGAAGCCCTGCTGCTCGCTCAGCGTGACGATTTCGGTCAGCGGTACCAGATCGCCCGATGGCGCGGTCAGCATCATGGCGCGCAGGGCCGCCGTCCCCTGGCCGTCCATGTCCTGGCTGACGCGGATTGCCACTTCGTCGTCGCCGCGCGCAAAGCGCCGCGGCACCATGCCCTCGACGGAATTGCGCACCTGCGTGCCCACCTCGTCGAGGGTGAAGCCCAAGGCCGCCGCGCGCGGCGTCAGCGTCATGATCAGTTCGGGCTTGCCATAGGGCAGATCGTCCTCGACGCCCGTGACGCCGGGGATGGCCGCAACGATTGCCGTCACCTCGACGGCGGCTTCCTTGAGGACGGCAATGGAGGAGCCTCTGAGCTCGACATCGATGTCGGCTCCGGGCGGACCGCCGCGCGACTGGCGCACCGCGAAGCGGCGGACGGACGGAAGCTCGGGCGCCTCGGCCCGCCAGGCGCGCACGATCTCCGGCGTACGAATGGTGCGCCGTTCCGAGATGGTGAGCTGCACCTTGATGCGGGCGAGATTGTCGCCCTGCGAACGGCCGGACGAGCCAAGCGTGACAAACACCGCCTCGATCAGCTCTTCGCCATTGTCGCCGGTCAGGTTCGCTTCGGCGCGGCGCAGCGCATTCTCGAACTCCCGCACGGCCATGATCGCCTCGCGTTCCGGCGTGCCCGGATGCAGGATGATCGAGCCGGATATGTTCTCGGACTCCGGCGAGGGGAAGAAGACGAAGCCGACATGTTCCCCGGCGCGCAGGCCCCAGGCAAAGACCATGACGAGACCGACCGCGATCGCCATGGACACATAGCGCCAATTGTAGGCCAGCCGCACCAGCCAGGCGAACGGGCCCTGCCGGATCCAGTTGAAGCCGGCGTCGAAATTGCGCCGGAACCAGCCATCTTCGGGCATTTCGTCGGCGTCGAAGGTGCGCCGGTTGCGGCCGAAGCCGACGCGCACCGCGTAAAGGACAAACTCGACAAGAACGGCTGCGATGAGTGCGACCGCTGCGGCGACCGTTCCGAACATGAACGGGGAAACGGTCTGCCGCCATGCGTCGAACGCGGCGATGAAGGGCAGCGATTGGGCGACGCCGCCCTCGCCGCCGGCACGCGTGAAGAAGGCTGCCATGAACAGGACGATGACGAGGCCGACGAAGAAGACCCGCCAATGCGACCAGCGCGGCGCCGAGCGGCCCTGCAGCGAATGGCTCAGATGGCCGGGCAGGATGAAGAAACACTCGACGATGGAGGCGATGGCGACGGCGATCACGACGACCGGCAGCACGCCAACGATCTGGCCGATCGTATCGCCGATCAAGAGCAGAGGCGCGAAGGTCGCGACGGTCGTCGTCAGCGCGGCGGTGACCGGCGTGAACATGGCACCGACGCCGTTTTCGGCGGCCGTCACCGGATCGTCTCCCATCGCAAGGCGCGTGTCGGTGTGTTCGCCGACGACGATCGCGTCGTCGACGATGACGCCGAGCATCATGATCAGCCCGAACAGGGACAGCATGTTGATGGTTTCGCCGAAGACATACATCAGCCCGACGGTGGCCAGCAGCGCGACGGGAATGCCGGCGGCGACCCAGACCGCGATGCGCACATGCAGGAAGGCGAACAGGACGATCAGGACGAGCAGCAGCCCGGTCGCACCGTTCTTGACCAGCAGCATGATCCGCTCGTTGAGCGAGTCCGCGCGCACCTCGTAGACCTGCAGTTCGAGACTGGCCGGCAGTTGCGGCCGGATCTCCGCGACATAATCCTGCAGGATCGCGTTGGTCGTCAGCGTGTCCGCGGTGGCGGTCGACTGGACGTCGATCTCGATCGCCGGAAACGTGTTGGAAAAGCCCTGGATCGCGCCATCCTCGAACCCTTCGCGAACCTCGGCAATGTCGCCAAGGCGCACCTTTTCGCCGGTCGGGAACGATTTGACCTCGATCCGGCCGAGCGCGCGCGCATCCTCGGCGTCGGACAGGGTGCGCAATTGCCGTTCCACCGCGCCGTCCAGATTGCCGGACGGCAGGTCGCGCGAGTTCGCGCCGATCGCCCTTGATATGTCGGAGATCGTCAGATCGAGCCGGCGCAGCTCCCGCTCGGGCACGGTCACCTGCAATTCGGGGTCGCGCATGCCGGTGAACGTCACCTTGTCGATGCCGCGCTCGACCAGATCGTCGCGGATGCGCTGGGCCCAGTCGCGAACCACCGCTTCGGACACGTCGCCTCCGATGGAGATCGAGGCGACGCGGTCGAACCATTGGCTGGTGGTCACCTTGGGGTCCTCGGACCCCTCGGGCAGGTTGGTCAGCGCCTTTGCGGCGGTGTCGACGTCGGCCACCGCCTTTTGCATGTCCGTGCCTTCCTCGAATTCGAGGCGGATCGATGCGGAGCCCTCGCGGGCGTAGGAGACGACCTGCTTGACGTTCTCGATGAAGCGCAGTTCGGGCTCGGCGACCGCAAGGATGTTCTGCTCGACATCCTCGGCGCTGGCACCCGACCAGGCGATGGAAACCGAAACCGTCGAGGTCTCGATGGTCGGAAAGAACTGGGTGTTGATCCGCGCCAGCGCGAAGACGCCGAACAGGATCATCAGCACCATCAGCAGATTGGCCGCATTGGGATGGCGCAGGAACGCGCCAACGAGGCGATGCCGCGATATGCCGGACGGGGCCATGTCAGCCGTCGCCGGCCGTGTCGGGCCGGTCGCGCAATTGCCGGAAATAGGCGCGGCGCTCGTCGCCCGACAGCGCGTCCCACTGCGCGTCCGTCAATCCGCTCAGGCGCTTGGCCGCGGTGATCATCTCTTCGCTCGGACGCGCCCCGGCAACCGGCGTCGACCCATCGTCGATGGCCGGCGTTTCGGCGCTGGGAACCGAGACCTTCAGCCCGTCCTCGACATTGGACAGGCGCGTCGTCATCACCTGTTCGCCGGCCGTCAGCCCGCCGGTGACGATCACGTCGGCGCCATCGAAGGCGGCAACCTCGACGGTCCGATGCTCGAGCCGGCCATCGGCGATCACATACATGGTTCCAGCGTCATAGAGCGCGGTCTCCGGCAGCCGCACGGCGTCTTCATAGAGCCGGTCGGGCACTGTCACGGCGACGAAGGCGCCGGGGCGGAGTTGCACCGGCGCGTCGGTCACATCGATGCGCGCGAAAACGTCCACGCCGCCGCGTGCCGAGGCGATGTCGGCGCCGATGCCGTTGACGGTGGCGGTGTAGGTGTAGTCGAGATTGCCGACGGTCCAGACCAGCGTCACGTCGCGGCCGATCAGGGGATCGGCGTCGGTGGCAATGCGGCCATATTGCGCGTCGGTCAGGGTGAAGCGGACATCGAGCGCGCTGTCATCGTACATGGCGACGGCCACGTCATTGGCTGCAACGATGCGCCCCGTTTCAACGGTGGACGAACGGACCACGCCGGAAAACGGTGCCCGCACCGCCGTGTCGCCGAGATTGCGCTCGGCGCGCCGCACGCCCAGTTCCAGCCGGGTGCGGATGGCACGCTGCTGATCGAGCCGCGCTTCCTCTATGGCGATGTTGTTGACCCTTTGGGAAACGGCCTGTTCACGCTGGGAAACGATCAGTTCGCGATCCTCGACCTGCTTGGCGGTCAGCGTGCCATTGCCGCGCAACTGCTCGGCGCGCGCCAGATCGCTGCGGGCGAGGTCCAGCTGATCGCGGGCGCCTTCGAGCTGTGC
Source organism: Oceaniradius stylonematis (assembly GCF_965223445.1). NCBI lineage: Bacteria > Pseudomonadati > Pseudomonadota > Alphaproteobacteria > Hyphomicrobiales > Ahrensiaceae > Oceaniradius > Oceaniradius stylonematis. The sequence continues at coordinate 2,237,854 of NZ_OZ244994.1, read as the reverse complement.
GCGCTCCGAGACGAGCCGCGCCTCGTTCTCGGCGATGGTCGCCTCGGTCTGGGCGAGATTGGCCCGCGCCTCGGCCAGCGCCACTTCGAGATCGAACGGATCGATCTCGAACAGGGTTGCGCCCGCCTCGATGCGCCGGCCCGCCGACAGGTCCGGGTGGATGGCGATGACTTCGCCCGACACGGGCGGGCGGATATCGACGGCACGCGCGGCGGCCACCTCGCCGTAAAGGCTGACATTGGGCCGCTCGTCACCGGCGGCGACAACCACCGCCTCGACCGGCACGGACACATCCGGCTGGGGCCGCGCGGTCCGTTCGGGCGCGGCGGCGATCAGCCGTTCCATCGCCAGATAGGAGCCGACAAGAACAGCCACCATCAGCGCTGCCTGGACGGTGGCGCGCAGGGCCGTCGCCACGCCGCCGCCCGGGCGGCGGGCAGGCGCAGTGTCGTCTCCGGCGATCTGCGGGTCTTCGACGGATTTCAGCATCGATGCGTCCTTTGGGCGGAAAATAAGGCACCAATGACGCCGAACAAGTTAAATCTTGGTCATGGGCCGCGCCGGATGCGTGGGGCGACCGGCGGCAGCGCATTCCGCCGCCGGCCGCAACTCACGTTTTCGCGTCACCGGGCGCGAACTCATAGACGGTCGAACAGAATTCGCAGGTGATCGTGATCTTGCCGTCACGGGTCGCCTCGGCAACGTCCTCGTCGGACAGCGACGCAAGAACGCCGGCCACCTTGTCGCGGGTGCAGGTGCATTTCTCGCGGATGTCCTGCGCATCGAAGACGCGGACGCCGCGCTCGTGGAAAAGCCGGAACAGCAGCGCGTGCACGCCGACGCCCTCGTCGATCAGTTCGTCATCGTCGACCGTGCCGACCAGCGCCTTGACCTCGGCCCAGGCATCGTCGTCATCGGGCATGTCGATCTCGACACCGTCGGGCGCCTCGCCCGGATGCAGGTCGGTCGCGCGCATGCGCTCGGGCGCATCGGGCAGGAACTGGGCGACGATGCCGCCCGCACGCCAGAACTGGCGCATGGACCCGTCATCGCCGCGCACGGAGAGCCGGCCCACGGCGAGGCGAAGCTCGGTGGGGATCTGTTCGGACTGGCGGAAGTAGTTGCGCGCGATCTCCTCGAGCGAAGCCCCGTCGAGTTGAACGATGCCCTGATAGCGGTTCATGTAGGCGCCCTGGTCGACGGTCAGCGCCAGCGTGCCCGTGCCCAGAAGGTCTTCGGGCCGGGCGTGGCCGGCCGCAACCGCGGCATCGACCGCACCCTCGTCGAACCTGGCATAGGCGCGCACCGTGCCCGGCGTGACGAAATCGACGACGAGCAGCGAGACCGGGCCGTCGGTCTGCGCCTGGACGATGAACTTGCCCTCGAACTTGAGCGAGGTGCCCAGAAGCACCGTCAGCACCGTCATCTCGCCCAGAAGGCGGGCGACCGGTTCGGGATAGTCATGGCGGGCAAGGATACCGTCGAGCGCATCGCCCAGCAGCACGGCGCGGCCGCGCGCGTCCAGCGCGTCGATCTGGAATGGAACGACGGCATCAAGGCCCACGGGAGCAGAGTTCACCGGCGGTATCGATCCCGCCGGCGTCGATCGGATGTCGGTCATCTTCGTGTCTTTCCGCTTTGCGCCCGGTCAGGCGAGGCTCTCGCCCAGACACCATGCGATAATGGCCTTCTGGACATGCATCCGGTTTTCGGCCTCGTCCAGCACCACCGATTGCGGACCGTCGATGACCGCGTCGGTGACCTCCTCGCCCCGATGGGCGGGCAGGCAATGCATGAACAGGGCGTCCGGCTTGGCATGGGCCATGAGCGCCTGGTTAACCTGATAGGGCATGAACACATTGTGGCCGCGGGCACGTTCCTCCTGGCCCATGGAGACCCAGGTATCGGTGACGACGGCGTCGGCGTCTTGCACCGCGGTTTCGGGGTCATGGGTCACGGAGACCTTCGCCCCTTGCCCGCGCGCCCAGTCCATATAGGCACGATCGGGCTCATTGCCACTGGGCACGGCGACGGCCAGCTCGAAGGCGAAGCGGGCGCTGGCCTCGATCATCGAATGCAGCACATTGTTGCCGTCACCCGACCAGGCGATCTTCCTGCCGGCGACCGGACCGCGATGCTCTTCGAAGGTCATCACATCGGCCATGATCTGGCAGGGATGGGTTGCGTCGGTCAGCCCGTTGATGACCGGGACGGTGGCGGCGTCGGCCAGTTCGGCGAGCCGGTCATGCTCATGGGTGCGGATCATGATGATGTCGACATAGCGCGACAGGACGCGCGCGGTGTCGGCGATCGTCTCGTCGCGGCCGAGCTGCATTTCGCCGCCGGTCAGCATGATCGTCTCGCCGCCAAGTTGACGCATGCCGACATCGAAAGAGACGCGCGTTCGCGTCGACGGCTTTTCGAAGATCATGGCCAGTGCCTTGCCTTCGAGCGGGCGCGCGGCGGTGCCGGCCTTGTGCGCGGCCTTGCCGGCCAGGGCGGAGTCGATGATGGTGCGCAGATCGGCCGCGGTCACGGCGGACAGATCGAGAAAATGGCGAGCACTCATGAATAAAACCCGTAACTGGACAGGGATCGGGCGCTTCAGGCGCCGGCGTGGGTCGAAAGGGCGCGAGCGGCGGCCTCGAGACGGGCAAGCCCTTCGCTGATTTCCTCGTCGGAGACGATCAGCGGCGGCAGGATGCGGATCACATTGTCGCCGGCCGGCACAACGAGCATGTGACCGTCGAAAAGCGCGCGGACGACATCGGTGTTCGGCACGACGCATTTGAGGCCGGTCATCAGCCCCTTGCCGCGCACCTCGCCGAAGATGTCCGGGAAACGGTCGACCAGCGAGACGAGACCCTGCTTCAGGCGCAGGGCCTTTTGCTCGACCGCCTCGAGAAAGCCGTCTTCGAGCATCACGTCAAGCACGGCATTGCCGACCGCCATGGCCAGCGGATTGCCGCCATAGGTGGTGCCATGGACGCCCGGAACCATGCCGCTGGCGGCCTCCTCGGTGGCAAGGCACGCGCCGACCGGGAAGCCGCCGCCGAGCGCCTTGGCGGTGGCCATGATGTCGGGCGCGATGCCGGCATGCTCATGGGCGAAGAGCCGTCCGGTGCGGCCCATGCCGCACTGGATCTCGTCGAAGATCAGCAACAGGCCGTGCGCGTCGCACAAGTCGCGCATTGCGCGGAGCGTTTCGTCGGGCACCGGCCGGAGGCCGCCCTCGCCCTGCACCGGCTCGATCAGGACCGCGGCGGTCTCGCCGGTGATCGCCGCCTCCAGCGCATCCATGTCGCCGAAGGGGACCTGGTCGAAACCGGGGGCCTTGGGACCGAAGCCTTCGAGATATTTGGCCTGGCCGCCGGCGGCGATGGTCGCCAGCGTACGGCCGTGGAAGGCACCCTGGAAGGTGATGATGCCGACCCGATCGGGCTCGCCTTTCGCATAAAAGTAACGGCGCGCCGTCTTGATCGCGCATTCGACCGCTTCGACACCCGAATTGGTGAAGAAGACGCGATCGGCAAATGTTGCCGCGCACAGGCGTTCGGCCAGCCGCTCCTGATCGGGAATGCGGTAGAGGTTGGATGTGTGCCAAAGCTTGCCGGCCTGCTCGGTGAGCGCGGAAATCAGATGCGGATGGGCATGGCCGAGCCCGTTGACCGCGATGCCGCTGCCGAAATCGAGAAAGGTGCGGCCGTCCGTGTCATGCAGCCAGCAGCCTTCGCCGCGCTCGACAGTGAGCGACGCACGGGCATAAGTGTCGAACAGGGCCGATTGGCTGGTCATCGAACGGCGTCCGGCGGCTTGCCCGGAGCGGTCGGCGCCGGGCTGAAAACACAAAAACCGCCCTTGCGAGCGGCCGTTATCTCCTTAGAGCCGCCGGCGGGTTTCGTCAATCGTGCCGCCTTCGCGCGGCGGACCCGGCATACTCGCCGTCGGGCCAAGTTGGGGAAAAAGCACAAAACGATTCCCATGCGACGAGCCGACTCTTGAACAGGAGTCAACCGATATTGTAGCTTGTCAGCCGGAGCAAACGCCCAAGCAGAATGACGTTCCCCGGTTTTGCGTATCGTCGCCGGCCCTTGTCCTCAAGGCCGAGCAACGGGTCCGGATTCTGCCTGTCGAAACGGAGATGATCGTGAGCTGGACCGACGAACGCGTTGAAATGCTGAAGAAGCTTTGGGCCGACGGGCTGAGCGCCAGCCAGATCGCGGCCAAGCTCGGCGGCGTGAGCCGCAACGCTGTGATCGGCAAGGTGCACCGGCTCAAGCTTTCGGGCCGCGCCAAAAGCACCAAGAGCGCGGCGCCGAAGATCAAGCGGCCGTCGGCACCACGCACCAATCTCGGCAACGGCGGCGGCGGCGGCGCGCGAACCAATGCCTATGGTTCGGCCATGCAGCGTGGCGGCGTCAGGCAAGGCATGGCGGCAACCGCGCTCAAGCAGGATGCCGACCCGCAAGCCCTGGTCGTACCCGACACGCGCCCGATCGAGGATGTCGTCGTGCCGATCGCCAAGCGGCTGATGCTGACCGAACTGAACGAAAACACCTGCAAATGGCCCTATGGCGACCCGCTGACGGACGAGTTCTACTTTTGCGGCCACGGGACCGACGACGGTTCGCCTTATTGCAAATATCACGGCAAGCTGGCCTTCCAGCAGAACGACCGTAAGCGCGCCCGCTAGAACGGTTCCAAGGCTTCTCCCCAAAAACATGGCGTAACAAATTGGCCGCGGCCCGGTGCCGCGGTCTTCTGTGTCGGGCGTTGTCGCGCTTGAACGTGTCTGCGCGGCTCAGGAGCCTTCGAGCGCGTAGCCGGCGCCGCGCACGGTGCGGATCGGATCGCGCAGGCGGCCGAAATTGATCGACTTGCGCAGGCGGCCGATATGCACGTCGACGGTCCGGTCGTCGACATAGATGTTCTCGCCCCAGACCCCGTCGAGAAGCTGACCGCGCGAAAAGACGCGGCCCGGAGCCTGAAGGAAGAATTCCAGAAGCCGGAACTCGGTCGGCCCGAGCTTGATCTCGCGCCCGTTGCGGTAGACCCGATGGGTCTCGCGATCGAGCTCGATGTCGCCGACCTTGAGCAGCGATGCCATGATCTCGGGCCGGGCACGGCGCAGCATCGCCTTGACCCGGGCCATCAGTTCGGGGGTCGAGAAAGGCTTGACCACATAGTCATCGGCGCCGGTCGACAGGCCGCGAATGCGCTCGGATTCCTCGCCGCGCGCGGTCAGCATGATGATCGGCAGGCGCTGCGTCTGGGTTCTGGCACGCAGGCGGCGGCACAGTTCGATACCGCTGAGGCCCGGCAGCATCCAGTCGAGAATGAGCAGATCGGGCGGCGTCTCACGCAGCGCGATCTCCGCCTCGTCGCCGCGCAGCACGGTTTCGACCGTGTAGCCTTCCGATTCCAGATTGTAGCGAAGAAGGACGCTCAGGGCTTCCTCGTCTTCAGCGACCATGATCCTTGGTGTCGCACCCATGTCCGTCGTCTTCCGTCAGTCGTGCAGCGTGTTGGCCTACTGCCCCTCTCCGGCCTCGACGCTGATCTTGTGGCTCTTGTCGTCCTTGGGCCGGTACGGCGGCATCCGGTCGCCCTCGACCATGTAATAGACGGCCTCGGCGATGTTGGTGGCGTGGTCGCCGATGCGCTCGATGTTCTTGGCGCAGAACAGGAGATGGGTGCAGGTGGTGATGTTGCGCGGGTCTTCCATCATATAGGTGAGAAGTTCGCGAAACAGCGATGTGTACATCGCGTCGATCTCGTCGTCGCGGTCGCGGATCATGGACAGCTTGTCGGTCGACAGCGTGCCGTAGGCGTCAAGCACTTCCTTGAGCTGCGCCAGCGTGAGCTCGCACAGATGCTCGATGCCACGCACCAGGCGCACGCCATGCTTGCCTTCATTGATCGCCTCGACGCGCTTGGCGATGTTCTTGGCCAGATCGCCGATCCGTTCGAGGTCAGTGGAGATGCGGATGGCGGCGAAGACCTCGCGCAGATCGCTCGCCACGGGCTGGCGCTGGGCGATCACCAGCACCGACTTGTCGTCGATCAGCCGCAGCGCTTCGTCCAGCACCAGATCGTCGGTGACCACCCGGCGCGCCAGCTGCAGGTCGTTTTCGACCAGCGCGCGCACCGACTGTTCCATCATGCGCTCGGCGTGACCGCCCATCTCGGCAATCTTGTGAGCCAGGAAGCTCATGTCTTCTTCGAACGCGGTGACCGTGTGCTGGGACATGTTCTTGGTTCCGTTTCTGTTCGGAAGGCGGGTCGTGGCGATCAGCCGAAGCGGCCGGTGATATAGTCCTGGGTGCGCTTTTCGGACGGGTTGGTGAACATCGTCTCGGTGTCGTCCACTTCCACCAGCTCGCCCAGATGGAACATCGCCGTGCGCTGCGACACGCGCGCGGCCTGCTGCATGGAATGGGTGACGATCGCGATCGTGTAGTTCTGGCGCAGTTCGTCGATCAGTTCCTCGACGATGGCCGTGGCGATCGGATCGAGCGCCGAGCAGGGCTCGTCCATCAGGATGACCTCGGGCGAGACCGCAATGGCGCGGGCAATGCACAGGCGCTGCTGCTGGCCGCCGGACAGGCCGGTGCCGGGCTCCTGCAGCCTGTCCTTGACCTCATCCCAAAGGCCGGCGCCGCGCAGGCTCTGCTCGACGAGCGCCTCAAGGTCCGCCTTGGACCTGGCCAGACCATGGATGCGCGGTCCGTAGGAGACGTTCTCGAAGATCGACTTGGGGAACGGGTTGGGCTTCTGGAACACCATGCCGACGCGGGCGCGCAGTTCGACCACATCGATGGAGGGATCGTAGATGTCCTCGCCATCCATGGTGATCAGGCCGGTAACGCGGCAGCTCTCGATCGTGTCGTTCATGCGGTTCAGACAGCGCAGATAGGTGGACTTGCCGCAGCCGGACGGGCCGATCAGGGCGGTCACCTGGCGCTCGCGGATCTCCAGATTGACATCGAAGATGGCCTGCTTTTCGCCGTAGAAGACGTTGACGTTCTTGCCGTCCATCTTGACGGGAAACTCGTTGGAACCGGCCACCGCTGTCGCCGTGCCGTCGGCGAAGCCCTGCTGGGTATCGACTTTCATGTCCGTGGTCCTCATGTTCACTACCACCGCCGTTCGAACCTGCGGCGCAGGATGATCGCGGTGATGTTCATGACCGCGAGGAAAAGAAGAAGGATGATGATCGCGCCCGACGTGCGTTCGACGAATGCGCGCTCGGCCTGTCCCGACCACATATAAATCTGAACCGGCAGAGCCGTCGAGGGGTCGAAAGGCGTCGCCGGATAGTCGGCGACGAAGGCGACCATGCCGATCAGAAGCAGCGGCGCGGTTTCCCCGAGCGCCGTGGCCAGTCCGATGATCGTGCCGGTCAGGATGCCGGGCGCGGCAAGCGGCAGGACGTGGTGGAACACCATCTGCATTTTCGAGGCGCCAACGCCGAGCGCGGCGGCGCGGATCGAGGGCGGGACGGCCTTGAGCGCCGCGCGGGTGGCGATGATGATCGTCGGCAGCGTCATCAGCGTCAGTACCAGCCCGCCGACGACGGCGGCCGAGCGGGGCAGACCCGCAAAGTTGATAAAGACGGCAAGACCGAGCAGGCCGTAGACAATCGAGGGCACGGCGGCGAGATTGTTGATGTTGACCTCGATGACGTCGGTCAGGCGGTTCTTGGGGGCGAATTCTTCCAGATAGATCGAGGCGGCGACACCGATCGGCAGCGCCAGCACGAGGACGATCGCCATCATGTAGAAAGAGCCGATGATGGCGACGCCCATGCCGGCGGTCTCGGGGCGGCTGGACGCGCCGAACGTGAACAGGCCCGTATTGAACCGGCCTTCCATGACGCCGGCCTCTTCCAGCGTCTGCATGTAGCCGAGCTGCCGGTCGTTTACGCGGCGCCGCGACTCCTCGACCGTCAGGTCGAACTGGCCCTTGGCGGCGCTGTCGATGTCGCCATGGGCCAGCACCCAGACCGTGCGCGTCGTGCCGATGATCGACGGGTCGGAGACGACCATGTCGCGCAATTGCGTGCGCACGCCCTGGGAAAGGAGCGAATTGGCATCGCGCCGCGCAGCGCGGTCGTCGGGATCGACGCCGAGCTTTTCGTGAAGCGCGCGCTGGGCGAGGAGCGGATAGTTGGCCGTCAGCAGCACCATCCGGTCGCTGTCGCGGTTTCCATCAGGGTCGATCACCTCTTCATCGAATTCGATATCGAGCTGGATCGAGGTTTGCCAGAAGGCGGTGTAGCCCTGGGCGATCACCGAGCCGAGCAGCAGGAACAGGAAGAACAGGCCCAGCGCAACCGCCGCCAGACCATAGGCGCGGAACCGGCGCTCGGCGGCGTAGCGTGCCTTCAGCCCGATGTCACGCGTGTGGCTGCGCGTGCCGGTGGCGGTCGTTGCCGGCGTCAGCGAGGCATCGGTCATTCGTACTGCTCCCGGTATTTGCGCACGATGTAGAGCGCATAGACGTTCAGCGCGAGCGTGATGAAAAAGAGCGTAAGCCCCAGCGCGAAGGCGACCAGCGTTTGCGGCGAGGTGAATTCAAGGTCGCCCGTCAGCTGGCTGACGATCTTGACGGTCACGGTGGTCATCGGCTCGAACGGGTTGATCGACAGGCGCGCGGCAACGCCTGCGGCCATGACGACGATCATGGTCTCGCCGATGGCGCGCGAGGCGGTCATCAAAAGCGCGCCGACGACGCCGGGCAGCGCGGCGGGGAGGATCACCCGCTTGACCGTCTCCGAGCGCGTCGCGCCAAGACCCAGCGAGCCATCGCGCATCGATCGCGGCACGGCGCTGATGATGTCGTCGGACAGGGAGGAGACGAAAGGCACCAGCATGATGCCCATCACAAGACCCGCGGTGAGCACCGAGGTCGCGCTGATGAAACTGCTGACCTCGCCGGTGGCGATGCCGGCGATCTGCCCGGACAGGTCGCGCAGGAACGGCCCGACCGTCACAAGCGCGAAAAAGCCGTAGACAATGGTCGGGATGCCGGCCAGCACTTCGAGCAGCGGCTTGGCGATCGACCGGAACCGGGAACTGGCATATTCGGCCATGTAGATGGCAGCGAACAGCCCGATCGGCACGGCAACCAGCATGGCGACGAAGGCGATGTAAAGCGTCCCGGCGAGCAGCGGGATCAGACCGAACTGGCCGGCCGCATCGGGGTCCTCGGCATTGGCAAAGCGCGGATCCCAAACCGTTCCGAAGAAGAATTCCTGCGGGGGAACCGACGAGAAGAAGCGGCCGGTTTCCGAGATCATGGACAAGACGATGCCCACCGTCGTCAGGATGGCGACCGTGGACGCCAGGACCAGACCGGCGTGAATGACGCCCTCGACGCGGTTGCGGGCCCGCAACTGGGCGCGGATCTGCAAAAGGCCGGCGGTGAAGCCGACAATCGAAAGGCCGATCACGGCGATCGATTTCCAGATGATGTTGGTGTCGCGCAGCGCATTGAGCTGTTGCGCCGACGCGATCATCCAGTCTTCGCCATTGCCGGCCAGCGCCACGCCCTTGTCGGCAAGCAGCGGTCGGAGCAGCACGAAGCCGGCGGTCGCCTGCTGCAGTTCACGCTCATCGAGAAGCCTCAAGCCTTCGGCAATCGCTTCGACGATGTTGATCGACAGGTCTTGCTGGGTCGCGCTTTGCTCGGCGCGGACGCTCTCGGGAATGGTGTCGCGGACCTGGTTGTCGATCAGGACGGGTGCGAAGCTCGACCAGGCAACCAGAAGCAGCAGCGCCGGTAGCGTCGCCCAGATCAGAATGAAAGAGCCGTAATAGCCGGGGCGTGAATGGAGTTTTGCGGTCTCGCCGCCGACGACCATGCGGGCACGCGCCGCGCCGGCCAGATAGCCGACCGCACCGATCACCAGCACGATGGCAATGATGGTTGTGGCGCTCATTGTGCCTTTCCCCCGGGGTCGGCTTCCGCTTTTCCGTCACCTGCGGGGACGCAAAACGGCTCTTCTGGATCGACAAGGCGCACGGCGACCGCCAATCGGCCGGATCATGCGAACGGAGCGCGGCCGAAGCCGGCCGCGCCCCTCGATGGCAAAGCCGGTCGCGGCTTAAAGGGTTTCGCCGGCGGCGAAGCTGGCGCGGGTGGCTTCGCGCTCCTCGTCCGGGGCGGCAACCAGGCCGTATTCGGCCAGCGGGCTGTCGGGGCCGGTCATCGCGTCGGAGATGAAGAACTCGACATATTCCTTCAGGCCGGGGATGACGCCGAGGTGCGCCTTCTTGACGTAGAAGAACAGCGGGCGCGACACCGGATATTCACCGGCGGCGATGCTCTCGGTCGTCGGGGTGACACCCGACATGGTGGCGACCTTCAGCTTGTCGGTGTTGTTCTCGTAGAACGCCAGACCGAACACGCCCATGCCTTCCTTGTTGGCATCGATGCGGGCCAGCGTCTCGGTGTAGTCGCCGTCAATGTCGACCGACTTGCCGTCCTTGCGAACCGCGTAGCAGTTCTCCTCGGCGGTGTCCTCGTCCATGCCGGCATCCATACGGGCCTGCAGGTCGCCAGCGGCCTCACAGCCAACCAGAAGAACCTTTTCCTCGAAGACTTCGCGGGTGCCGTGCTTTTCGCCCGGAATGTAGGCGGCGATTTCCCAGTCCGGGAAGTCGGGGTTCACGTCGGCCCAGGTCTCATTGGGGTTGTCGACCAGTTCGCCGTCGACGACGATCTGGGCGGCCAGCGCCTGGTACATGTGGATCGGCTCGAGCGCGAAGTCCGGGCCGTTGATGTCCGAAGCGAAGACGATGCCGTCATAGCCGATGCGGATTTCCTGGATCTCGGTCACGCCGGCTTCGGCGCAGCTCGCCACTTCGCTGTCGCGAATGGCGCGCGAGGCATTGGCGATGTCGATGAACTCGGTGCCGACGCCGCGGCAGAATTCCTTCAGACCGCCCGAGGAACCGCCGGACTCAACGATCGGCGTGGGGAAGTCGGGGAAGGTCTCGCCGAAGTTCTCGGCGACGATCGTCGCGTAGGGCAGGACGGTGGACGATCCGGCGACAGACACCTGGTCGCGCGCGTGGGCGGCCGTGGTCAGCGCGGTCGCGCAGAGGGCTGCAGCAAGTGCAACTTTCAAGGATTTCATGGGGTAACTCCCGGTAGGGCTCGTGTCCGATTAGCCGCAGGGCGGCCGTGGGCGCCAGCAATGGCTGGCAGGACCGTTTCTAGCGGCCTGCCCTTGCCGCTTTTATGACAGGATGGAAACAGTTTTATGACAGTTCAAGTTTCTGTTTTTTCTTCTTTTTCCGGATTCTGGTCTACGTTGTCCGCGACCATTGCAGGGAAGATGACATACACCCTCGTCCCCTCGCCGGGCCGCGACCTTATCGTCAGCCGCCCCTCGTGCCGGGTGACGATGTGCTTGACGATGGCAAGGCCCAGTCCGGTGCCCTGCTTGCCCCGGCTGGTTTCCACATCGACGCGGTAGAACCGTTCCGTGAGCCGCGGAATATGCTCGCTCTCAATGCCCGGGCCATGGTCGCGCACCTCGATGGATGTCGCCGGCATTCCGCCCAGTTCGGCGGGCGTGGCGATGATCTCCACCCTGCCGCCGTCACCGCCATATTTGATGGCGTTCTCCACCAGGTTCTCGAAAAGCTGGATCAGCTCGTCGCGGCTGCCATGGATGAACACGCGGTCGTCGGGCAGGGCGGCGCGGTCGAGCGCGATGGCGATGTCGTTGCGGCCGGCCATGGGCTGGAAGGCGCCGACGACATGGACGAGGATGTCGATCAGGTCGACCCGCGCGAAGTCGGAGCGGCCGAGCGCCGTCTCGAAGCGGCTGAGCGACAACAGATCGTCGATCAGGCGCGACATGCGTTCGGCCTGTTCATGCATGATGGCCAGAAACCGGTCACGGGCGCCCTCATCGTCGCGGGCCGGGCCGGCCAGGGTCTCGATGAAGCCCGCCAGCGAGGCGAGCGGCGTGCGCAGTTCATGGCTGGCATTGGCGATGAAGTCGGTGCGCATGCGCTCGGCGCGGCGCAACTCGCTCAGATCCCTGAAATGAAGCAGGAATCCCCCTCGCCGGTCGGCGCCCGAGGCCAGCGCGGAGATCGACAGGAGAAACCAGTGCTCGCGCGGCGATCGTTCGAGAAACTCGACCGGGCCGGGGGCGCCGCCGGCCAGCGCCGACTGGATCATCTCCAGCACTTCGGGCGACCGGAAGCGGATCTGCACCGAGGCGCCGGGCCGCATCGCGCCCAGCATGCGCTGATATTGCAGGTTGGCGTGGCGCACCGCACCGCGCCGGTCGATCAACAGGACAGGATCGGGAATGCCGTCGAGGGCGGCAGCGAACGGTGCCGTCTCAAGCGCGCGAACGCCATCCGTTCCCGAGGCGGCGCGGCGACGTTCGGAGACCGTGCGGACAGGCGCGAGCAGGCATACGGCAAGCATCGCTGCCGAAAGCGCCAGGAACAGCGGCAGCGAGACATTGCCCCGGGCGACCAACATGCCGAACAGCACCAGGGCGGCCGCCAGCGGAAACCGGTGGGAGACAAGACGGCGACGCATTGCCGACAGGCGCATGGGCCACAGCCCCGTGTCTGCGCCCGGCAGGTCCTGGTCGGCCATGTCGCGTTCCGGCATTGTCATTGTCCCGCTCCGGCGCCCGCAGCGCCGCCTTCATGCTTATGGCGCCGCGCGGGCAAACGAAAGGCCGCGCGGCAAATCAGTTGTTTTCAATGCGCCCCGGGACGCGTTAGCTTCGCCCTAGCGGCACGATGACAACGCGGAGCAGGGCGGCCTTGGGGGAGACACAGATGGCATCTTTTGCGGCGGAGTACGGACGGGTTCTCGAACTGCCCGTCGACGGCGAAATGCGGCGTTTCGACATTGACGACCCGGACCTGCCCGACTGGGTCGACGACAATGTGCTTACATCCGGCGATTATCCCTATGACGAGCGCATGGATCGCGATGCCTATAACGACCAGTTGCGCGCTCTGCAGGAACAGCTGGTGCTGCTGCAAAGCCACATCGGGCAGTCGGGCGAGCGGATCATCGCTGTCTTCGAGGGGCGCGATGCGGCGGGCAAAGGGGGCACGATCAGCCGGTTCCGGCAGTATCTGAACCCGCGCAACGCGCGCGCGGTCGCCCTGCCAAAACCGTCGGACCGCGAGCGCGGTCAATGGTATTTCCAGCGCTATGTCGACCATTTTCCGACCGAAAGCGAGATCATCGCCTTCGACCGGTCATGGTATAATCGCGGCGGCGTGGAACCGGTGATGGGGTTCTGCACGCCCGAACAGCACACGGCCTTTCTGGGGGATGCGCCCAATTTCGAGCGCATCATCGTCGATGAGGGCATCCACTTTTTCAAGTTCTGGCTCAACATCGGCCGCGAGACGCAGCTCAAGCGGTTTCATGACCGTCGCCATTCCACGCTCAAGCACTGGAAGCTGTCGGATATCGACATTGTCGGCATGCACAAATGGGACGACTACACGCGGGCCCGCAACCGGATGATCGCCGCCACCCATACCCGGCATGCGCCGTGGACCGTGGTCCGATTCAACGACAAGCGGCGCGGCCGGATCGAGGTTCTGCGCCACATTCTGACGGCGATCCCGTTCGAGGGCCGCGACATGGCGCTGATCGGCGAGCCCGACCCCAGGATCGTCGGCGAGGGACTGGAAATGCTCGACGACTGAACGGCCGCGGTCAGCCCGGGTCGGCGCGGATGCGCGCCGACAAGAGGTTGATCGCCCGGCCGTCAGCCTCGATGTCGGACTGAAGGATCAGGAAACCGGGCTCTGACGGGGCGGCGCCCGCCGGCAGGTCCACATGGAACAGAAACTCTGCTTCCGACTGGCCGACATCGAAGCGGCGCCGGCCGCAATCGCCCAGCGGGCCGAAATCGCAGGTCACCGACATCTGCGTCGGCTCGCCATCGTCGGAGCGGGCGTTCAGGCTGATCTGGGCGCGGCTTCCGGCCAGCATCTGCAGCGTGCCGACGGGTACGTCGATATACACGCGGCCCTCGCCGGCGGGCGTGACCAAACGGGCGTAATCGCCGAACGGATCGGTCTCGATCGATGCCGTCGCGCCGCCTTCGAGACTCAGCGCGGCGGGATCGGCAGGCGTGAACAGGGTCACCCAATCGCCATCATCGAGTTGCGCGGCGGTGCGTGGCGCCGATCCCTCCCGTGCGCCGTCGCCGGCAAAATCCTCGTCGCGCAACTGGGCCGGCGGATTGGGTACGGAGGTGTCGCGCGCCTCCTCGCTGACGAACGCGCCCGAGGTAATGACCCACCACAGACCGCCAAACACCAGGGCGGCCGCGACAATGACGGCAAATCCGGTGGCGAACGGCCCGCGATCGATGCGCAGCGGCGAGCGGGGTACCGGCGGCTCGGTTTCGGCCCGCACCGCTTCGGCCTCGGCACGGGCGGCGTCGGCACGCGGCTCGACGTAAAGGCCGGCGTCCGGCCCCGCAGGCGATGACGGCGCATCGACGGCGGGAATGTCGGCGGTTGGCGAGACGTCCGGATCGGCGGCCACGGGCGGCACGTCCGGTGCCTCGGGCGCCGCTACATCGGGCGTCACAGGCGGGGCGGAAGGCGGCGGGGCAGCGGCGGATTGCGGTGCCCGCGTCTCGCGTTCAATCGCCTCGATCGCCTCGCTCAACCGGCTGGTCTGCGCGGCAAGGGCATCGGGCGTGACTTCCCCGCGCGCGGTCAGCGAGCGCTGCATCGCCGAGGCCGCGGCCTCATAGACGCGGCGCCGGAAGGCCGGATCATTGGCATCGCCCTTGGCGAGGGCCTTGCGCAATGCTGTCTCCAGAGAAGTCACCGCCCCGTTCCCCATCCGGTCCGGCGGCCCATGTTGATATGGCCGCCCTTGGCACGGGCATGGCACAATTGCACAAATGTGAAAAGCCCATGACCCTTTCCCGCGCCGGATGCCCTCCTTTGTCGACAGCAAAGTCGGTCTGCCGGCTCGGCCAGGAGGCGTTCCTCGCACCCAAGAGGCCCGCTTGCCGCTTGCGCCGGTGTGGAAACCTGCTAAATCTTACTTTTACGCAAACGTCAAAATTTTGAGCGACCGATGGCCCTTCCCGACATTTTGAAGACCGATCTGCGGCTGCCCGTCGTGGCCGCGCCCATGTTCATCCTGTCCCACCCGCCGCTGGTGCTGGCCCAGTGCAAGGCGGGCATCGTCGGCTCGTTTCCGGCGCTCAATGCACGGCCCGAAAGCCAGCTCGACGAGTGGCTGGCCCAGATCACCGAAGAGCTTGCGGCCCACAACGCATCCCATCCAGAGCGGCCGGCGGCGCCGTTCGCCGTCAACCAGATCGTGCACACCTCCAACAAGCGGCTCGAACACGATCTGACGATGTGCGTCAAATACAAGGTGCCGATCGTGATCTCGTCGCTGGGCGCCGTTCCGGAGGTCAACCAGGCGATCCATTCCTATGGCGGCATCGTGCTGCACGATGTGATCAACAACCGGCACGCCAATTCGGCAATCCGCAAGGGGGCCGACGGGCTGATCGCGGTAGCGGCCGGCGCCGGAGGCCATGCCGGCCCGCTTTCGCCGTTCGCGCTGATCCAGGAAATCCGCGAATGGTTCGACGGCCCGCTGCTGCTGTCGGGCTCGATCGCCACGGGGCAGGCGGTGCTCGCCGCCCAGGCGATGGGCGCCGACATGGCCTATATCGGCTCGCCCTTCATCGCGACCGAGGAGGCGCGCGCCGTCGACGACTACAAGCAGATGGTCGTCGACAGCGAAGCCAAGGACATCGTCTATTCGAACTATTTCACCGGCATTTCCGGCAACTATCTCAAGCCGTCCATCGCAAAGGCCGGCATGGACCCGGACGACCTGCCCGAAGCCGACGCCTCCAAGATGGATTTCTCCCAAGCCACCGGCGCCAAGGCGTGGAAGGACATTTGGGGTTGCGGTCAGGGGATTGGCGCGGTCAAGGCTGTGCGGCCGGTCGCCGACTATGTCGACCAGCTTGATGCCGAGTATGCGGCTGCACGCGCGGAAATCTGTGGCTGACGCGTTTGAGACCGGCACCGGCGGCTGTTGCGGCGCCGCAACACTCACGACCTCGTGAATGGGCGTTCATGGTGCATTCACCATGACTTGGCTAACAGTTGACCGATGCGTTTCGTGACCGCCCTATTGCTGCTCGTCTCAGTCCTGGCCACCCATGCGGCGGCGCTGGACCGTGCGGCGGGCAATACGCTGAGCTGTACCGGGACGACCATTGAGGCGACCGCGGCGCCGGCCCTGCCCGACATGTCCCAGATCGTAAAGACCGGCGATCGGATCGATGACACAGCGCAGGCGGCGTCGGAGGTGCAGGCGGGTCCCTGTCACGGGCATGGCGACTGTGTGTTCCTGATGCCGCAGCACCGGCTTGCGGCCAGCACGCTGATCCCCGCCGAAGCGGACGCTCCGCCCTGTCATGCAAGGGCCCATCATGGACGGTTGCCGAACAAGCCGCCGATCGCCTGACGCATCCGCCGCGACCGGGCGCGCGACCGTGCCCGACCGACCCATGCCGATCAGGAGTTTCCCATGATTACCAGACGTCTGTTTGCCGCCGGCGCCGCCGCGGGTCTGATGCTGACCACCGCGCCCGCGCTTGCCCACCATTCCAAACGTTATCGCGAGTTCAAGCTCGATCCGAAATTCGAGCCGCAACCGGTGCGCTTTACCGGCTATCCGGCCGGCACGATCGTCGTCGATCCGCGCAACCACTTCCTCTATCTTGTCGAGCGGCCGGGACGCGCGCGCCGCTATGGCGTCGGCGTCGGCCGGGCCGGCCTTGCCTTCCGGGGCGACGCGGTCATCCGCCGCAAGGCCGAATGGCCGAGCTGGCGGCCGACCGACAACATGATCCGCCGCAATCCTGCCCGATATGCCAAATATGCGAACGGCGTGCCCGGAGGGCCGGGCAACCCGCTCGGCTCGCGGGCTCTTTATCTATACAAAGGCAATCGCGACACCATGTACCGCATTCACGGCACCACCGAACCCTGGAGCATCGGGCAGTCCGTTTCCAACGGCTGCATCCGGATGATCAACGCCCATGTCGAGGACCTTTACGAACGGGTCCCGCTGGGAACGCGCGTGGTGGTGCTGGGATGACACGGACATCGTTGACACGACGCCGGTTTGCCGCAGGTGCGGCGAGCCTGGCCGGGCTCGGCCTTGCGGGCTGCACGACGGCAGGCCCGTCGCGCCGCGCCGCCGACATCGCCACCCAACCGCCGGCGCCCTCGCGGCCGTCCCCGACGGTCGTCGCCGCCTACGGCCCGATGCCAGGCGAGCGTTTTCCTCTGCCGGCGATCGACATCTCCAAGGTGCCGCCGCAATTCTGGCGCCAGCAGGTCGCCTATCCGACACCCGAGCCGCCGGGCACGCTGGTCGTCGACACGGCCAACTTCTTTTTGTACCTGGTGCAGGAAGCCGGCCAGGCGATGCGTTACGGCGTCGGGCTCGGGCGCGCCGGGTTTGAATGGTCGGGCCGCGGACGCGTCGCCTACAAGCGTCAATGGCCCACCTGGACGCCGCCGGACGAGATGATCGCGCGCCAGCCGGAACTCGAGCGCTGGAGCGTCCGCAATGGCGGCATGCCGCCGGGCCTCGACAACCCGCTGGGCGCGCGCGCGCTCTACATCTTCGACGATGGCGTCGATACGCTCTACCGGGTGCACGGATCGCCGGAATACTGGACGATCGGCAAGGCGGTGTCGTCGGGCTGCGTCCGGATGATGCAGCAGGATGTGATCGACCTGTACAACCGGGTGCCGACACCTGCGCCGATCGTGGTCGTCTGATCGCCGCGAAGGCTGAGCCCTTGCACCGGCAGCCGCGGCCGGGTCGTCACACCGAACGCGGCTTGCCGCCCGGGGAACGGCGCGGCGGGCCAAGACCCACTTGATCTTGGTCCGGCGCGCCGCTAAAGCGCTCGTCGGCGGACGGAACCGGTGATGCGCCGCGTCCCGTCCGCCCCGGCGCCGCTGTAGCTCAGTTGGTAGAGCACGTCATTCGTAATTAGCGGGTCCGCTAGAGAATGACGTTCGAAGCCAGCGGGTTGGCGGGGACATGAAGAACATAGTAGGGCGATAGTAGGTCGCTCTGCGTTTGGCAGGCCGCTTTAGCTCAGTTGGTAGAGCACATCATTCGTAATGATGGGGTCACGTGTTCGAGTCACGTAAGCGGCACCAGCCAACCCTCTGACTTTCAATCCACAATCCGAACAATAGGCAATTCCGAGCCTGCCGACTTGGTATCCTACTAGACCCTACTAATCCGGTATGGCGTCGAGCGCGGCAAGAAGCTGGTCAAAGACCGCTGTGGGATTCTCGTCCATCGCTTCGGCCAACGCCACGAACTCGACGACATCCAAACGCCGCTCCCCGCCTTCGACTTTGGCGATATAGGATTGCGGCTTTCCAAGCCGGTCAGCCACGTCCTGCTGCGTCATTCCGCTTCGCTTTCGCGTATCGATCAGGGTACGGAGCAAAGCTGTGTATTCAGGCGTATGCAGGCTTTTGGTCATGGCTTCCAATTCCAGAAGCCAGATCAATAATCCCAGTTTCGGATTATCCCATTTTAGGATATAATGGTTCTGCTGAACGGGAGCAGACCACATTGGAAAGCTACAATTTCTGGCAAGACTTGTTCGACACTTATCAGTCGCTGTCGGACTGGATGAAGACGCTGTGGCTGATCGTGCCTCCGGCCTTTGCGCTGGGTGCGCTTTGGCTCAGTCTCGATTACCGACTCAAGAGCCGGTCTGCAGCACCGACCGGGGACGGAATGCTCGCCTATACGGTGTTCGCCGATGAGACCGGCATCTGGCGAATCCATGCCCACGGGGGCGCGGAGAAGGTCACCGATGAGAGGCCCGAGGCAACCGTGCTGCCCCTGCCGGGCGCGCACCCCCACACCCTGCCCAAACCGCCCGCCTCGGACGTCTGAGGCGGCTCTGAGGGCACACTAAAAGCCCGGCAAGCGCCACGCCTGCCGGGCTTTGTGGTTTTGAAGGGTTAGGCGGGTTTGCAGCGGTAGCGCGCGGTTGGCGCAAACCCGCAATACCCTGTCAAACCCGGTTATGGTTTCCGGTTCCCGCCATCGTCAGAACGGCGATAGCTCGTCGTCCTTTCCGTCCCGCGCCGTCGCGCTGACATCTCGAACACGATAGGACTTCACGCCGGAGCCATCGGATTCTGACAGCAGCACCAGACCGCCGACAATCCGGTCGACATGCTTGGCCAGAAACCGCCCGACGCTGCGCGCGTTGAAGTGCTGGTATCGGGTGGTCGCGATCAGCTCCGCGACAAGATCCTGTGCCGGTCCCTTGCCCTGCTTGTCCGCCATTGTTGCCAGTTCAGCTAGGGTGACGGGACGGTCCTGCAAGGCCGACCGCCAGAGGCGAAGCAGATCGAGCAGCACCGCCTTGGCCGGATCGTCAGCAAGAATGCGCTCACGAGTATCAGCCGGATCATCGTGCCCGAGCCACAGAAGGGCTTCGCGCACAAGGTTCCAGGCTTCGAACGAACCGATTGTGTCGCGTGGCATCGGTCGTCCTGCCTCGATATAGGCGCGCAACACGGTCAGTCCCGCCATGACCAGTTCGGGGCGATTGGCCCGCGCTTCGACACGGGGATCAAAGCTGAACTGGCGCTGGTCCGGTCGTTCCATGCCGGGGTCCATCCGACAGATCAGCGCGCGCCGTGTGACGTCGCCGGAGAGGGTCAGATTGTTCCCGGTCGCCATGACGAGACAGCGTGTCGGCAGCGTCCTCATCTCCGATTTGCCGAGAATGCGCGGGCGCACCCGTTCTTGCGTCAACATGGAGCACAGGAAGTCGCCCTGAATGGGCCGGTCGCAATTGTCGATGATGATGACCTGATCGCCCGCCATCAGCACCAAGGACAGCCGCTTTTGATCCTCCTCGCCATTATAGCCCTGTGACAGCATCGCCGGCTTGTGCCCTGTCGCGATCACTCCAATTGTCTCTGCGAGCAGCGATTTGCCTGTCCCTGCAGTTGGCGCATCTATGGCGAACAGCGGGGCGGCCGGAAACATCGGCCTGACCAGCGCCGTCAGCACCGCGACGAGCGTTACACTTCTGTCCGCCTCGCTGGCAAAGCAGAAATCGCGGAACGGCTTGGCGAGGGCGGCGATGGCCTTTTCCGCGTCGGCCTTGGTCGGTGCTTCCGGGACCGCCGGAAATGCCACATTCCCCGGATCGTAGAGCAGAGCGGTAGCCGGGTCGTATCCCGGCTCCTGCAGCACCGTCCCGTCCGCCCGGAGCGTCGGGCTTTGAATCACACCCTGAAGGAACGGAACCCGCCAATCGCCCACACGGGCCAGATAGGCGATCGGCGCTTGCGCGGGCGGATCAACGCGCCTGACCGTGTCATCTTTCTCCTTGAGCCATCTCGATGTGAGCGCGAACTGCTCGCGGAGCCATGCCGCCACGACCGGCTGAAGGATCAAAGCGCCGCTGTCGCGACCCACGCCATCTTCCTGGGCGCTGACGGTCAGCCGGACAGGGCGCACAAGGCTGTCATAGCGCTGGTAGATCGGCACGCCCGCAGCAAGCAGAGCCGCTTCCGCTGCGTCGACCGCTTGCGGCAGGAAGCCGGGACGGACGAGGATGGCCGCGCCGTCTTCGACCGGTCCGTCACCGGAGATGCCAAACCATCCCCGGAGGGTGTCGGCCATCGGCTCGATACCGAGATGCTCGCAGAGCGCCGGTATGCCCCATACGTCTTCGCCCGCATTGAAGCGTTCGCGCGCCGCAGCGGCCTTGCCGCCGCGCTTGGCCGCTTCCTCGTCGCCAGCCAGCGTTGCGACATGCTCGACCCAGCGGTCAACGTCATCGTCACCCCAACCTGCACGCACGAGAACGCCAGTCAAGGCGAGACAGATATTGTCGCGGTTGCCCCGTGTCGCCGGATACTTGGACAGTATCACGGCGAGGGCGGCTGTCGCCCCCACCCGCCGCGATACGTCCTTGGGGTCCGCGTCAGAAACACTGCGCGGGTCATCGTGCCAGCGCACAGTTTCGCCGTTCGGGTGTACAGATGGCGGGACCATGGTCTGTAGCCCATCGCCGCGAAGCTCCAGGACAACAGACCGCTCCGCCTCGAACAGGTGGGCCGCGCTGGGCGGGATCTTAAATTGCCGGTTCTTCGGCAGCTTGCACCGGGCGAGGCGATGGCTCCGGGGGGATGTCGCCCGACCGAAGCTGGGCAAATCCGGCAAGACCGCGTCCGCGATCCGGGCCGCTTCCGGCCAGTCGAAGTCGAGATCGACCAGTCCGCCCGACCTGTCGCCCAGCGCAATGCCCACATTATTGGTCGCGCCGAACTTGCGTGAAAGTTCTTCGTCGGACAGGCGGGGCAGATCGCCCCATTTGCCTTTCGGCGCTTTCTTGCGCTCGGGGAGCACGAGCGGCTCCCAGCCGAGCCGATTATAAAAGACCGCCGCGCCGGAGGGCGAGACGAACTGCTGTTCCGCGGTGAGGCTGAAATCAGTCATGGCTGCCAGCCTCCGGGTCACAGACATTCCGCTCGACGTAGAGCAGGATGTCCGACCAGCGGTAGCGGATCGCGCCGCCTTTTTCCGAGGTCCCGAAACGGATGTATTTTGGTCCCCAGCCGTAAACCCGTCCCTTGCACAGCCACGACTCGCTCATAGTGGTGAGGGTCGCGACCTGACCGGTCGTCAGGAGCCGGTCGGGGTGGCGAGGTTGCGCCTGGATTGCGGGAATAAACGCGCCATCGGTGCGGGCGCGAGACAAAGCTGCGGTTTGCATAGCTGAATCTTTCGAGGTGGAGCGTGCGAGCACGCATTGGTTGAAGCCAATGCCTGAAATCTCGGCGATCGTTATCCACCTCGGCCGGGAGTTTCACCCGCAATCGGGGGCCATACTATAGGTCACCCACCGCAACCGGACGTGTCCGGCAGATGCTTGTGAGGGCATCTGAAGTCATGATGGCAGACCGGTCTGATGATTTCAATCTGAAGGGACGTTCCGCGAATGCCAGTCCAACGATTGGCTCCTAAACGGTTGGTCTCTCTGCGCGATGTGCCGCCTCGATCAGTAGCGCGCAGCAACACCCCATTCCTCTAGTTCCGCCAATATGCGCCCGACGGCTTCTTCTTCCAGCACTGCGGTGATGGAGTCAGGCACCATCGGGCGCGTCTGGTCGGACAGGCGGTAGCGCTGACGGAGATCGCGCGCAACGGCGCAAAGCTCGGCAGGTGTGGCGCAGCCCACGACCTTACGCGCCGCCGCTTCGGCCAGTTGCGCAATCGGACGGGCTGAGGTCGTAGCAGCCGCTCGGCTGGATGGTATCGCGGCCATTTCCGCTTCGCAGATGTCCCGCTGCCGCTCCCGCGCCATGTAGCGGACCGCCTGTTCAAGCTGCCGCTCGTAGTCTGTGACCGGCCCGATAAGCGCCGTCATGGCCGTGTCCAGCCGCTCTTGCTGATGGCCTTCGGTCACTAGTGTCGTGTGCGCTTTGATGATCGCCAGCAGGACGCGTTCCAGCACGCTTGATCCATCGCCGAACGGCGCGAGAAAAGTGGAGTCACTGCCTGACATCGGCCAACTCCAATATCCGCGCCGCAACCTGTTCCACCGGCCCGCGCAAGCGCTCGGCGTTCACGACGATATAGCCGCCCGTGACGTCGCCATTGGCGCGGTGGTTCAGCAGGCGCTTCAGCGCGTAATAGGGAACGTCGAGGCTTTCGGCGATGGTGATAAAGGTGCGCCGCAGATCGTGAAGCGTGAAGGTCACACCCGATCCGGCGCTGACGCGGAGCAGGAATTTCTTGGTTTCCATCAGGTGCCCGTTCTTGCCGGGACCGGGGAAGACATAGGGCGACTCGCCTGCCTGCTTCTTGCGCTCCGTCAGCAGGTCTACAAGGAAGGATGACATGCTCCCCTTAGATGTCCCCGTTTTTGGGTTAGCCTGTTCCCCAACGAAGGAGACAGGGCATGAAGCGATCACGGTTTTCGGAAGAGCAGATCATCGGCATTTTGAAGGAGCATCAGGCGGGCATGACACCGGCTGAGCTGTGTCGCAAGCACGGCATCAGTGACGCGACGTTCTACACGTGGCGCAAGAAGTATGGTGGCATGGACGTATCGGACGCCAAGCGGCTGAAGGCGCTTGAAGAAGAGAACGCGAAGCTGAAGAGGCTTCTGGCGGAGCAGATGATGGATGTATCGACGCTTCGTGAGATGCTGACAAAAAACTTCTGACGCCCGGCTCCAGGAGAAAAGCCGTGAGTTGGGCAATCGAGATGAAGGACTATTCGCAGCGGCGGGCCTGTGCCCTGGTCGGCATTGCGCCGCGCGTCTTCCGTTACCAGTCGAGCAGGCCGGACGATGCCGGTCTGCGACAGCGCTTGCGGGACCTGTCATCGGAACGGCGACGGTTCGGCTATCGCCGCCTGCACCTGCTGTTGAAGCGCGAAGGCGTGGCGGTGAACTGGAAGAAGCTCTACCGGATTTACAGGGAAGAGCGTCTGACGGTTCGAAAACGCGGCGGCAGGAAACGAGCCTTGGGTACGCGAGCGCCAATGGCCATTCCACAGGATCCAAACCAGAGATGGTCACTCGACTTCATGTCGGACACGCTGGTCGATGGACGCCGCTTCCGCATCCTGTGTGTCATCGACGACTTCAGCCGGGAATGCCTGGCGACCGTCGTGGACAACTCGATCTCGGGCGAACGTGCCGCTCGCGAACTGGATGCGATCGCCGAAAGGCGCGGCTATCCCTGCATGGTCGTCTCCGACAATGGCACCGAACTCACCTCGAATGCCATGCTCGCCTGGCAGCAGAACCGCAACGTCGAATGGCATTACATTGCGCCCGGAAAACCGATGCAGAACGGCCTCGTGGAAAGCTTCAACGGCAGGCTGAGGGACGAGTGCTTGAACGAGCATCTGTTCCGCAGCTACCGCCATGCCCGGCAGATCATCGAAAAATGGAGGATCGACTACAATCTCAACCGGCCACACACGAGCCTCGACGGGCTCACACCGAACGAGTTTGCAACCCGGTCCGCAATGGACCACAACGTGAACAGGGCTAACCTATGAATGGGTACATTCAGGGGAGCAGGTCAACTAGGCATGGTGAGACCTCCTTCCGGCCTCACCTCAAACTAACGTCAATAACGTGAAATTACTAGTGATATCAGAGACTTGTGACGCAAAAAGACATCCTGTCCATGACCGGGACTCCGTATCCAACACGCGCGCACGCGCGAGAGGGCGAACATGAGCGTCGGGAGTTTCAGTTTAGCCAAAGCTACAAAAATGGGCCTCGCAGTGTTCGCTGCGAGGCCCGTTCCTGGTAGCGCCGAAGGCGTTAGGTCCGGTCGTGGACCTGTGCGAGAGGCGCGACCTTCTTTGCCGCGTCTACGCCCGCCTGTGCGGACTGCTTGGAGGTGTAGACCTCGGAGTGGCACAGGGTTTCGCCGTTGGCGGCTTTCAGGCGCCAGAAGTATCCGCCTGCATTGGCGCGAAGAATTTCAAACATGTTGATGGCCCTCCTTGGGCCGGAAAATGAGACCCGTCCGAAGCGCCGGGTCATTGATCTTTAAGGAGGGGCCAGCTAGGGTAGTGTTGTTCAAGACATGCCTAGCGGGCTTCGGCCCCGGTATTCGGAAATCGGCTGGTTTACGAGGCCAGCCGGTTTTCCATCCAGTTTGCCTTCGGGGTCAGATACGGCCCTTTAGGCGGCAGTTCGTCGGGGCTCGCCGGCGGAACATCTGGAAACCGCTTTCCATCCTTTACCTCAGCGATCCGGCCCTGATTGAGGCCGAAGAACGCTGCGATATCGTGATGGCGGTCGCCCCGCTCGATCATTCCCCGAATAAGCGCTGCATCGCGCTCGGTGATTGTAAGGCCGCTCGGCCTCGCTCGTGTTCCCATATAGTTCTCCTTGGTTTCGATGTCGGAGTCTGGCCCGACAGTTCCTATATGAGCGAGATTCGCGGCGCCGTCAAGAGATAATCTAATTTAATGATATCGTAGCGTGCTACGGTTTTGACATACCTTGACATCGTAACGCGCTACGGACTATATGGCGCTCATGAGAGAACAAGCCGGTTTTATCAATCCAGCCACCACCCGAGCGCGCCTGATGGATGTCGCGGACGTCTTTTCCGGCGTTGGGGTGTCGCGCGAGGAAACAGTGGTCCGTCCGGGCGAAAGGCTGTCGGTTATCGGCGTGCGCGACCTTCAAGATGGCGCTGTAGCCGCGCGAGAAGCATTGGACACGGTGGGTTTTTCGTCCCCCTCCAAAGCCCTGACCTATGCGGTTCAAGCTGACGACGTGCTCGTTACCGGGCGCGGGACGCTGCTGAAATTCGGCCTTGTGGGGGATGAGACAACAGGCGCCATCGCCAGCGCGAATATCATCGTTGTTCGCCCTGGACCCGATGTGATGGGCGGCGCCTTGTTCGCGGTCCTGTCCAGCGAGGTGTTCCGTCCTAAGATCGAAGTCTTGCGGCGCGGGGCGACCACCCTTTTGTCTCTGTCGCCGAAGGATCTCGCCAAGCTCGAAATCAATCTGCCGTCACGCGACGAACAGAAGCGCATCGCCGCCCTCGTTAAAGAGACGCAGATCGCCTATCGCACCGCCCTGGAGGCCGCCGAAATCCGCCGCACGCTTGCGCGGCGTCTGATTGACGCGCGCCTGTTCGGCGGCAACCAGAACCATTGAGGGAAACATGGCCAAACTCACACGCGCCGAACTGGAAAACCATCTCTGGAAGTCCGCCGATATCCTGCGCGGCTCCATCGATAGTTCCGACTACAAGATATACATTTTTGGCTTTCTGTTCCTGAAACGGTTGTCTGACCGGTTTGAGGAAGAGGCCAAGGAGGCGATCCGTCAGGGTCTGCCGGAGGATGTCGCCTATAGCGATCCAGATGAGCATGAGTTCTTTCTGGTCGAGCGGGCGCGCTGGTCATCCATCAAAAAGCTGACCACCGGCATTGGCGATCACCTCAACAAGGCGTGCGCCGCGATTGAGGACGCCAATCCTTCCATTGAAGGCGTGCTGGCCAATATCGATTTCAACTCTGAATCGCGGCTGGGCGACGCCAAGAACCGCGAAGGCGTTCTGTCGCGCCTGATCGACCATTTCTCTCGCATCGACCTGTCCAATGCCTCCCTGTCCGAACCGGATATGCTGGGCCGCGCCTATGAATTCTTGATCGACAAGTTCGCGGACGATGCAGGCAAGAAGGGCGGCGAGTTCTACACCCCCCATCATGTCGTGCGGCTGATTGTCGAACTGCTGGACCCACAGCCGGGCATGCGTATCAGCGACCCCACCTGTGGTTCTGGCGGCATGCTGGTTCAGGTGGCCGAGCATGTGGCGAAGCTTGAAGGCAAGCGGCTGGGCGAAGCGCTCAACATCACCCTGCATGGCCAGGAAAAGAACCTTGGCACATGGGCCATCGCCAAGATGAACCTGCTGTTGCACGGGCTTCGCGATGCGCGGATTGAAAAGGGCGACACGATCCGCAATCCGCGCCTGCTCGACCAGGACGGCAACCTGTTCCTGTATGATCGCGTGATCGCCAACCCGCCCTTCTCCCTCGACAGCTGGGGCGCAGACGATGTCAAAGGCGATACCGAGAAGAAGGGCCATAACCGCTTCATCTATGGCATCCCGCCCAAGAATATGGGCGATCTGGCTTTCGTTCAGCACATGGTGGCGACCCTCAACGCCAAGGGCGTATGCGGGGTGGTGATGCCGCATGGCGTGCTGTTCCGAGGCTCGGGCGATGGGCGCATCCGCAAGGCGATGCTGGAGGCCGATCTGTTCGAGGCGATCATCGGCCTGCCCGAAAACCTCTTCGCTGGCACCGGCATCCCGGCGACCGTGTTGATCCTCAACAAGGCGAAAGCGCCCGAGCGCAAGGGCAAGGTGCTGTTCATCCACGGCGCGAAGGAGTTTGAGGAGCGGCCCAAGAAGAACATACTCGGCGAAAGTAACATCACGCGGATCGTTGATGCGTTTGAGGCGTGGGGCGACCACGCGGCGTTCAACGATAAAGCAGCTGACGCTGAGGAGGTTGACCAGCGCAAGAAGCTTTGCGAGCCCAACGACCGCTTCATGCGCGTGGTGGACATGGCCGAAATCGCCGAGAATGATTTCAACCTCAACATCTCCCGATACATCGACACGCTGGAGCCGGAAAAGCCGATCGATGTGCAGGCCGAACTCACCAAGCTCTGGGACGCTGAAAAGGCGCGCGACGAAGCAGCAGCCCGCATGAACGCCCTTCTCAAGGAGATGGGCTATGTCGGTTGAAGTGCCCAAAGGCTGGCGCGAGGTGCGCATCGGTCAAATCGCGCGCGAAGTTTCCACCAGAAACCACGGGGGCACGCATATCCCGGTCCTCAGCATGACAAAGCACCGAGGCTTCGTTCGCTCCAACGAGTACTTCTCAAAATCCGTACACAGCACAAACACCGGACAATACAAGATCGTGAACCGTGGGCAGTTCGCCTATGCCACAATTCATCTGGACGAAGGCTCCATCGACTATCTGAAGAACGAGGACATGGGCTTGATAAGCCCGATGTACACTGTCTTCGAGATCAACCCTGAAGACATCGATCCTGAAATCGCGCTCCGGAAATTCAAAAGATTTGCGCTAAGTGGTCGCTTCGATCCCTACAGCAACGGCGGGGTCAATCGTAGAAAGTCGATCCTGTTCAGGGATTTATCTGCATTCAAATTTGCGCTCCCGCCGCTCGCCGAACAGCGCGCAATTGCCGAGGTCCTGGGCTCGGTGGAGGCGGCTATCGCCAAGACGGAGGCGCTGATTGCGGCGCTCGTCAATGCGAAGAACGAAATTTTGGAAGACCGGCTGCAAGCCTCATCAGACAGAGGGTGGAAAACATCTCGATTGCGCGATGTCGCAACAATTCGAACCGGGATATCCAAGAGCAAGGAACGAAAACTCAAAAATCCGCTTTCAGTCCCGTACCTGCGCGTCGCCAATGTTCAGGATGGATATCTTGATCTGGCAGAGATCAAAACGCTTTTGATCGAACGGGACCAGTTGGAGCGCTACTCTCTTAGAAAAGGAGATGTTCTCTTCAACGAGGGCGGCGACTTCGACAAGCTCGGGCGAGGTTGTGTTTGGAATGGTGAGATATCCCCCTGCGTTCACCAAAACCACGTGTTTGCGGTCCGATGCAAACCTGCGCTTAAGCCAGAATTTCTTGCATTGCTGGCCGCGAGCCGAAAGGGCAAGGCTTACTTCCGGCTTTCATCGAAGCAAACAACAAATCTCGCGTCGATAAATACCAGCGATCTGCGCTCATTCCCCGTTCTTTTACCTGAGGTGAACGAGCAAATTGAAATTGCCGCCATCGCAAAGACCTTTGATGAGAGAATTGCTGCGGAGAAGGCAAGCCTTGCGTTTGTAAATCAATCCCGCACCGCCCTCGCCCAGGAACTCCTCTCCGGCCGCATCCGGCTGCCAGACAGCCTGATCTCGCGTCATCGCGGCAAAACCGGGCAGGCCGCATGACCCAAGCGAATGACCAGTTCGAGCGCGACTGGGTCGAAGAACCAGCGGCGGACCTGCTGCGAGTCCTATTCGACTATAAGCCCTTGCCTGCAGACGAGGTGCGTCGCCTGCGCGACGGGCTTTCGACCGAGCCGGTTCTGACAGTGCGTCTGGCCGAATGCCTCAAGCGCCTTAATCCATGGCTGGACGAGGACGGCGTGCGCCGCGCGGTCGCCGCCGTCACGCGCGTTTCCGCTGTCGATGTGATGGAGGCCAATGAGGCCGCCTATACGGCGCTCACCTATGGCGTGACCGCCGCCCATACCGAAGGCGGCAGGCGGCAGGACCGCACGGTTCGGTTCTTCGATTTCGATGATCCCTCGGCCAACACGTTTGAGTTCGCCCGGCAGGTCGCGATCAAAGGCCCGCGACAGGAAATCATTCCTGATCTCATTGTTTATGTGAACGGCCTCCCGCTGGCGGTGATCGAGTGCAAATCGCCCTCTCTGGCTGATCCGATGGGCGAAGCGATCCGCCAGTTCCGCCGCTATGAAAGCAGGGACGAGTTCTCAGGCCTTGGGGCACCGCGCCTGTTCGAGACGGCGCAGATTTCCATCGCGCTCGCCCGCGACACGGCGAAATTCGGCACGACGCTGACCCCGGTGCGCCATTGGGCGGAGTGGAAGGATTCCTATCCGCTGACGCTCGATGCGCTCTCCGCGCAACTGGGCCGGACGCCAACCGGGCAGGATATCCTGCTCGCCGGGCTTCTCTCTCCGGCCAATCTGCTCGATCTCGTCCGCAACTTCGTCATCTTTGAGACCATCGACGGGCGACGGATCAAGAAGATCGCGCGCTATCAGCAATTCGTCGCCGTCGGCAAGGCGATCGAGCGCATCCGCACCGCAAGCAATCCCCAGCGCCGGGGCGGCGTCATCCATCACACCCAAGGTTCGGGCAAATCGCTGACCATGGTGTTTCTGGCGACCAAGCTGAGACGGCTGCCCGAAGCCGAGAACCCGACCCTCGTCATCGTTACGGACCGGACTGATCTTGATGACCAGATCACCGGGCAATTCCAGCGCTCAGGCTTCGCCAATCCCATTCAGGCGGAAAGCGGGGCGGCCCTGCGCGAAGCTCTGTCGGGCGGGGCGGGGACGACTGTGCTGACGACCGTTCACAAGTTTCACAGTGCCGTGCCGAAAGGCTCATCTGTCATTTCCAAAGCGCGCAACGTCTTCGTCATGGTCGATGAAGCGCACCGGACCCAGTATGGCGCTTTGGCCGCCCGCATGCGTGCCGGACTGCCCAATGCCTGCATGATCGCCTTCACCGGTACGCCCATCGACAAGAAGGACCGCAACACCCGCGAGGTCTTTGGCGATTACCTGCACCGCTATCTCATCGATCAGGCTGTGAAAGATGGCGCCACCGTCCCGATCTTCTACGAAATGCGCGACGCGCAACTCCGGATCGACGGACGCGATCTTGAACGGGATATCCGGGCGGCCTTTCCCGAACTGACTGACGAAGAGATTGAGAAGCTCAAACGTGGTATGCGGCTGCAGGAGAAGCTGGCCGGAGCCGAGGTTCGCGTTGAGGCCATCGCCAAGGACATCCTCGCGCACTATCGAAGCACCATCGAACCGAACGGGTTCAAGGCGCAGATCGTGACGGTGAGCCGTGACGTCGCCGTGAGCTATGTCGAGGCTTTGAGAAAATTTGGCGCGCCTGAGTGCGCGCTCATCATGTCCACCTCGAACAATGACAGCGCCCGGCTCCAAGCCCATCACCTGTCCAAGAGCGAGCGCGACACCTTGATTGGCCGCTTCAAGAAGCGCGATGATCCGCTGAAGATACTTGTGGTGTGTGACATGTTGCTGACCGGTTTTGATGCGCCGGTTGAACAGGTTCTCTATCTCGACGCGCCGTTACGCGAGCATACGCTGTTGCAGGCGATAGCCCGCGTCAACCGCACCGCTGAGGGTAAGACCTATGGGCTGGTCGTCGATTATTGGGGCGACAACAAGCGCATCGCGGATGCCCTGGATATGTTCTCCGAAGAGGATGGCATAGCGAACGCGCTCCGTCCGCTGTCCGAGAAAATCCAGCTTCTTGAAAGTCGCCACAGAGCCGCGATCCGGCTTTTCGAAGGGCTTGACCGTCAGGACGATGCAGCATGCGTCGACCTGCTGCGCCCCGATGACATCCGCGCCAAATTCGAGCTCGACTTTTTGCGCTTCGCCGAAGCCATGGACATGGTCTTGCCGGACCCCAAGGCCTTGGAAGAGCCTTATCCGTCCGACCTGAAATGGCTGTCGCGCATTCGCGTTCTCGCCCGCCGCGCCTATCACGAGGAGCCGTTTGATCCCAAGGACTATGGCGCGAAGGTGGGAGAGATCATCACCAGCCATCTGTCCGTGTCGGGTGTCGAACAGTTGTTGGTGAAGTTCGACATTCTCGACCCCGCCTTCCGCCCGCATCTGGACAGCCTGCGGTCAAGCGACGCGAAGGCGGCCGAGATCGAGCACGCCATCCGTCAGGAAATCCACGTCCACCGCGAGGAAAACCCTACGGCCTACGCCTCGCTCTGGGAGCAACTTGAGCGGATCGTCAACGACAGACGGGAATCGCGCGTCTCTGCCGCCAGCGCCTTGTCCCATCTTGAAGCCATGGTCGGGAAAGCTGCAGAGCTTCGTTCTGGCTCAGGCGGCAGAAGCGACGGTCTTACCGGAACGGCTGCCGCCATTCTGCCTTTCATTGATGCCGACATTCCAGACGCCGAACGCTCCCAGAGCGCAGCCGCTATCACCACAGCGCTCGAAAACTATGCCGAGGTTGTCGACTGGCATCAGAAAGAGGACGTGCAACGTCAGATGCGCCGGTCGATCAAGGAGCAATTGCGCAGCTTGGGGCTGGATGCGCACAAGGTCGAGGCTGCGACGGCAAAGATCATGGATGTCGCCCGCGCGAGGTATGCGGGATGACGGACGCGGCGCGGCACTCCATCGTCTTTGGCGGCGAAACCTTCGCTTTCCAGATCGAGCGGACCGCCCGCCGGAAAACCGTGGCGATATCGGTTGGCTTCGATGGAGTGCGCGTGCTCGCACCGTCAGACCTCAACGATGAGCGTGTGCTCCGCATTGTGCGCAAGAAAGGCGCGTGGCTACTCCGCAAACAGGCTGCGTATCGGGAGCTCGGTGGACAGCCCGTCGCCAAGGAGTTTGTGAGCGGCGAGACCTTCCACTATCTCGGTCGCCAGTACCGGTTGAAGCTTATTGCCGACGAAACCGCCGTCACCACCCGGATTGCCGCGAGGGGCTCGACCCTTGTCGCTCCGGTGCTGCCGAATGGACATCCATCAGTCCAACGCGCCGCAGTCCGCAGTGGTCTCAGGCACTGGTATCGGGCCCATGCAATTCAGCATTTCCCCGTCCGCGCGCGTATGCTTGCAGAGATGCTTGGCATTCCCACACCGACCGTCAACGTCGTTGACCAGTCCAAGCGCTGGGGAAGTTGCGACGCCCGAGGGCGGATCCGCCTGAATTGGCGCTTGGTGATGGCGCCAATGCCGTTGGTTGATTACGTTATCGCCCATGAGGTGTGTCACGTTCTTGAGCACAATCATTCACGGCGGTTTTGGCGTTCACTGGAAACCATCATGCCGGACTACGAGGAACGCCTGAGAAGACTTGATCGGATGGGGCACCAGTTCATCTGGTGATTATTATATGAGCGATATTAAACTCTTTCGCACGGACAGCGCATCAGTCACCGAACTTCGCGGCAGTGCGGTTGCGCTAGAAAAATCGCTCCAGACCCTCATTGAACGCAACATGGAAGCGTTTCTTGGCGTGCGGTTTCTTGCCTCCGAGTTCTCAACGAGCAATGGCGGGCGCATGGACTCGCTCGGCATCGACGAGAACGGTTCGCCGGTCATCGTTGAGTACAAGCGGGCCAGCAACGAGAACGTCATCAACCAAGGCTTGTTCTACCTCGACTGGCTCATGGATCACCGCCGCGATTTCGAATGGCTTGTTCTGGAGCGCTTCGGCGCCGAAGAGGCCAAAGCCGTCGATTGGACAACGCCCCGGCTGATCTGCATCGCCGGCGATTTCACCAAGTATGACGCTCACGCGGTCAACCAGATGAACCGGAATATCGCGCTGGTCCGCTATCGCCGCTTTGGTGACGAGCTTTTGCTGTTCGAACTGCTGACCTCGACATCAGAGCGGTCCGCGCGCGAAAGCCCTGTCAGTAGTGATGCCCAAGGTGAGCCTGCGGCAACCCGACCACGATCTCGCCAGAAGACCGTTACGCAATACCTCGCAGACGCTGACCAAGAGCTTGTCGATCTCTACGAGGCGACAAAGGCGTACCTGCTGGCGCTGGGCGACGATGTCGAGCTGAAGACCCTCGACAACTATGTTGCCTTCCGCCGCCTGAAGAACTTCGCCTGTGTCGAGGTCAAACCGCAGATCAGGCACCTCAAGGTTTTCGTCAAGGTCGATCCGGATACCGTCGATCTTGAGCCCGGCTTTACCCGTGACGTACGCAACATCGGCCACTTCGGAACGGGCGACCTTGAAATCATCATCACTGATGTCGCCACGCTGGAGAAGGCGAAGTCACTGATGGACCGCAGCTATGACGGTGCGTAGTAATCTGAGGGAGTGAACGTTGCCGAAGCTTGATCTACACGCATTTGTTAGCAGGGGCGCTAATACTGGCGAGCTACTTTTTCCGCATCAGCACGAAGACGGCAGCTATGTCGTGTCGAAGACTCGTTTTGAAGATGATTACGTCCGGCTAACTCGTCCGGCAGAAATCCTACCTTGGCTCGAAAAGGGCTACGGGCTGCGCATGTCCAATCCGGCGAAGGGCATCAACGCTCCGAGCCTAATAATGCCAGAATCGATATTTCGGCCGGTGCTGATTTAGAATTTGACGACGACTATTATGGGGGAGAACTTTATGCCTTGGAATGACGGCCTTGCCATTGGAACGCCAGCTTATGCCATTGCCTCTTCGGTGAATGCCCGCATCCGCGTGGTAGCTGGACCCGGAACTGGCAAGTCATTTGCGATGAAGCGCCGCGTTGCACGGTTGCTTGAGAACGGCGCGGACCCTGCCATGATATTACCTGTGACGTTTACTAGAATTGCGGCTGAGGACCTTCACCGGGAACTCGTCGGTATGGGGGTTCCTGGGTGCGATGACCTTGAAGGCGTGACGCTCCATAGCCTCGCCTTGAGGATGTTGATGCGGAATCACGTTCTGATTGCGACAGGACGAGTGCCGCGTCCCCTCAATGAGTTTGAACTTGAACCTCTAGTTTGCGACCTGATGGCTCAGCATGGGGGCAAGAGGGCGGTGAAGAGGCTTCGGATGGCCTACGAGGCCGCGTGGGCTCGTCTTCAGCAGGAACAGCCGGGCTATGCATTGAGTGCGGAAGATGCGGCATTTCAGGCGGACTTGCTATCTTGGCTCCGTTTCCACGAGGCCATGTTGATCGGGGAGGTTATCCCTCAGCTATATAGCTATTTGCATTCGAATCCTGCGGCAGCAGAGAGAAGCGAGTTTGCGCACATTCTGGTCGACGAGTACCAGGACCTCAACAGAGCTGAGCAGGGTGTCATCGCGCTTTTGTCTGGTGCTGCCGAAGTCTGTATCGTCGGTGACCTGCTCCCCTGAATGTACCCATTCATAGGTTAGCCCTGTTCACGTTGTGGTCCATTGCGGACCGGGTTGCAAACTCGTTCGGTGTGAGCCCGTCGAGGCTCGTGTGTGGCCGGTTGAGATTGTAGTCGATCCTCCATTTTTCGATGATCTGCCGGGCATGGCGGTAGCTGCGGAACAGATGCTCGTTCAAGCACTCGTCCCTCAGCCTGCCGTTGAAGCTTTCCACGAGGCCGTTCTGCATCGGTTTTCCGGGCGCAATGTAATGCCATTCGACGTTGCGGTTCTGCTGCCAGGCGAGCATGGCATTCGAGGTGAGTTCGGTGCCATTGTCGGAGACGACCATGCAGGGATAGCCGCGCCTTTCGGCGATCGCATCCAGTTCGCGAGCGGCACGTTCGCCCGAGATCGAGTTGTCCACGACGGTCGCCAGGCATTCCCGGCTGAAGTCGTCGATGACACACAGGATGCGGAAGCGGCGTCCATCGACCAGCGTGTCCGACATGAAGTCGAGTGACCATCTCTGGTTTGGATCCTGTGGAATGGCCATTGGCGCTCGCGTACCCAAGGCTCGTTTCCTGCCGCCGCGTTTTCGAACCGTCAGACGCTCTTCCCTGTAAATCCGGTAGAGCTTCTTCCAGTTCACCGCCACGCCTTCGCGCTTCAACAGCAGGTGCAGGCGGCGATAGCCGAACCGTCGCCGTTCCGATGACAGGTCCCGCAAGCGCTGTCGCAGACCGGCATCGTCCGGCCTGCTCGACTGGTAACGGAAGACGCGCGGCGCAATGCCGACCAGGGCACAGGCCCGCCGCTGCGAATAGTCCTTCATCTCGATTGCCCAACTCACGGCTTTTCTCCTGGAGCCGGGCGTCAGAAGTTTTTTGTCAGCATCTCACGAAGCGTCGATACATCCATCATCTGCTCCGCCAGAAGCCTCTTCAGCTTCGCGTTCTCTTCTTCAAGCGCCTTCAGCCGCTTGGCGTCCGATACGTCCATGCCACCATACTTCTTGCGCCACGTGTAGAACGTCGCGTCACTGATGCCGTGCTTGCGACACAGCTCAGCCGGTGTCATGCCCGCCTGATGCTCCTTCAAAATGCCGATGATCTGCTCTTCCGAAAACCGTGATCGCTTCATGCCCTGTCTCCTTCGTTGGGGAACAGGCTAACCCAAAAACGGGGACATCTAAGGGGAGCATGTCATCGGCGATGACGACCAGTCGATTTACAGCTTCAAGCACGCTCATCCGGACGGGATTCGCGAGTGGCTGAACATAAATGCGGGTGCAGATGATCTGGGCCTGGACGACTGCCGGCGATGCCCGACAAGGGTTGTGCAAATGGCAAACAATCTCATCGGTCACAATATCTTGCGTCCGGTGCCACGACCTTTGGTGCCGATGCCTGCAAACGGCGTCGGAGATGTCCGCATTGTGCAGTACCAGACCATTGCACAAGAGGTTGCGGGCGTCTCGACTCTCGTGTCGGGGATGATCGCAAACGGGACGCCAGCGGGTGACATACTGGTTCTCACGCAGAGCCGAGCATTCGGAAATCCTCTCTACGAGGCACTCGTTGCTCAGGGTGTTCCGACGAAGTCCTACTATGCGGAATCTGAGCTCAACCACATGCTTGCAAAGCGTTCGTTTGCGCTGATCAAACTTTTCGCCAATCGACAGGACAGGGTCGCTCTACGATGGCTCATCGGTATCGACGGCAACAATTGGCACGCGGCGGGATATCGTCGTGTTCGAGAACACTGTGAAAACACAGGGACAACTCCATGGGATGCCTTGGTGCAGCTTGAGAGCGGAGCGCTGCACCTTCCCCATACCGGCGCTATCGTGCTGTCGTTCCGAGAAATTCTGCAAGCGTTGGCCGCGCTTGAAGCGCTGCCAGACCTTAACGCGGTCGTGGATCACCTCTTCCCACAAGGGCAGAACGAAACTCGCGATATTCGAGAACTCGCAGTAGCCGTCCTTGCCGATATTGAAGATGGTGATCGGGAAGCATTTGTTCGAGAACTTGCCATAGCTATCAGCCAGCCAGAAATCCCGACAGAGATTCAAGATGTCCGCATAATGAGCTTGCACAAGAGCAAGGGGCTCAGTTCCCCGATAACTATCATTGCGGGCTGCGTACAGGGACTACTCCCGCGACCCGCGGACGCTGACCTGACGCCAGCCGAGCAGGCGCAGCATCTTGAGGAGCAGCGTCGGCTATTCTACGTCGGCATCACCCGGGTCAAAGCTGTGCCGCATGATCAGAAGCCCGGAACTCTTATTCTCACTTACTCGCAACGGATGCCCCTTGCCGACGCGCTCGGTGTCGGCATAGCGCCCGCCCAGCAGGTCTATGGAGAAGCTATTCTGCACGCTAGCCAATTTATTCAAGAGCTTGGTCCTGTAGCACCAGCGCCAATTGCCGGTTAGAATCCGAGGAAACCGTGACATCCCGACATCCACCCGTTCCGCTCCCCGGCCCGAATGATGAGCGCCGTTGATGGGGGGGAGGTCCGGGGGGCGGGGGTGCAGATTGCCGATTAGTAGGGCGGATCGGGATTAGTAGTTTGCGAGTAGGGCAGCGAGGTAAACCGGGTGGCAACCCGATGACACCCTGTGCTACTTCTCAACTCCGAAAGCAGAGTCAGCCCAACGGGTTGTCCAATAAGGTCCAACAGAATGGTAGGGCGTCTAATTATCTGAAATTATTAAGAAATACAATTCGTAATGATGGGGTCGTAGGTTCGAGTCCTATCAGCGGCACCATTCTTGTTGGCCAGGCAGCGCCGTCAAAGGCCCGGCAGGATGGCCCTCAAAAAACCGGCCAGATCGTCGGTGACGTGGTCGACCTGATCGTCGACATCGTCCCGCTCCCAGATCTCGGAGAAAGCCGCCTCGAAATTACGCGGAACGATCAGCACGGTCTTCATGCCCAATTGCTTGGGAACCGTCAGGTTGCGCGCCAGATCCTCGAACATGGCGGCGCGTGTGCAATCAACACGGTGGAGCGCGCGGAACTTGTCATAGGTCGCGCCGGCCGGCTTGGGCACCAGATCGGCGGCGACGATGTCGAAGATCTCGTCGAAATGGTCGAGAATGCCAAGTTGGCGCGCGGCGCGCTCGGCATGGCCCTTGTCGCCATTGGTGAAGATGAACTTTCGCCCCGGCAGCGCGCGGATGGCATCGCCAAGCGCCGGATCGGGATCGAGCCACGAATAGTCGATATCGTGGACCTTCTCGAGAAAATCGTCCGGGTCGACATCATGGCGCTGCATGAGGCCGGCCAGCGTCGTGCCATACTGTTTGTAATAGTCCTTCTGGACCTTGCGCGCCTCGTCGCGCGGCACCTGCAACAACTCCGACACATAGCCGGTCATCGCCACATCGATCTGCGAAAACAGGTTGGAATGGTGCGGGTAGAGCGTGTTGTCGAGATCGAAAACCCATTCACGGACATGGGCGAAATCGGAGGGTTTCGGAGCATGGACGTTCATGGCCGTGTTATGGCACAGCCGGTCACGGCCCGAAACAAAAACCGGCGCGGCAGCGCTCGCGGGGACCCATGGAACTCTGGATACCGATCACGATCGCCGCAGCCTTCGTGCAGAACCTTCGCTCGGGGCTGCAGCGCCATCTGCGCATGCAGATGGGCACGACGGGGGCGACCTTCGTGCGTTTCGGCTTCGGCCTGCCGGTCGCGTTCGCGCTACTCGCCCTCGCCCTGTGGCTGACCGCAAGCGCGCTTCCGGAGACGAAACCCGCCTTCTGGCTCTGGGTCACGGTCGGGGCGTTCGCGCAGATCTTCGCGCAGGCGCTGCTCGTCATCATGTTCACCCGGCGCAGTTTCGCCGTCGGCTCGGCCTATTCGAGGACCGAGCCGGTGCAGGCGGTCATCTTCGGGCTCGTCCTTCTCGGTGAACGCGCGCCGGCGTCGGTTCTGATCGCAGTGGCCATTTCGGTCGGCGGCGTGATCGCGCTGACCTTTGCGCGGCAGCCCGTCGGCGAGATGGCGCGCAGCCGGTCGCCGCTGGCGCTTCTGGCCTCGCCGACGGCCCTGATCGGCCTCGCCTCGGGCACGTTCTTCGGACTTGCGGCGGTTGCCTTTCGCGCCGCCTCGCTCAGTCTTGCCGGTCCGAACTTTCTGGTGCAGGCGGGGCTGACGCTGTGCGTGGCGATCACCATCCAGACCGCCGTCATCCTTGTCTGGATGCTCGTCCGCGACCGGGCGGAACTGCGCCGCATCGCCGACGCCTGGCGGGTCGGTACGCTGGCGGGACTGGCCGGCGCACTGGCCTCGTTCGGCTGGTTTTCGGCGATGACGCTGCAGCAGGCGGGCGCAGTCAAGGCGCTCGCGCAGATCGAAATGCTGTTTGCCTATGCAACGACGGTTCTGATCTTCCGCGAACCGGTGAACCGGGCGGAAATCGCCGGCTGCGCGCTGGTCGCCGCCGGCGTGATCGTGCTCGTTCTGGCCTAGGCGGCTGCCTTGCGTGCCGGCAGAGCCGCCGGATCGAGCGGCGCCTCATCCTTGTAACGCCTGACGATGGCGGCAAGGTCGCTTTCGGCCATCTGGCGGTTGAGCGCCTCGAACGATGGCAGGACGAAATAGGCGCGCTGGAAGGCATCGATCTCGTAGCCGGTGCGCATGATCGTCTCGATGTCCATCGGCACGCGGTTGGCCTTGCCGCTTTCGGCGGCGAACTGCAGCTCGGAAAAGGACGACATCAGGCCGGCGCCGAACACTTTCAGATCCTGACCCGGCTCGCGGATCAGACCGAACTCTGCGGTGTACCAATAAAGCCGCGTGACCATGCGGTCGCCGCCCAGCGGGATCAGCTCCAGCGCCTTTTCGCCATAACGCTGCATGAAGTCGGCGAAATCGGGCTGGGTCAGGATCGGCACGTGGCCGAAGAAATCGTGAAACATGTCCGGTTCGACGATGTAGTCGAGTTCGTCCATCGACCGCAGCCAGTTGGTCACCGGAAAGCGACGATTGGCGAGATGATCGAAAAAGGGTTCGGCGGGGATGAGGCCCGGCACGGCGACCAGCGTCCAGCCGGTCATTGCCGAAAGCTTCGCGCTGACCGTCTCAAAGTCCGGCACGCGGTCGATGAGGCCGAGCGCGGCGACACCGTCGAGATAGGAATGGTGCGCATGGCGCTCGGTCAGCTTCGTCTGCCGGTCGCACAGCGTGCGCCACACCGCCTGGTCGGCTTCGGAATAGACGCCGTAGTCCTGCGGCACGGTGAAATCGGCGCGGCAGCGGGTATAGTCGCCCCGCATGCCCTGGGCGGCGCATTCGGCGGCATATTGCGATACGGTCACGGACATGGCGGCCTCCTCGAGGGTTTACGCCCTATTCTACCAGCGGCAGCGACGGCGAATTGACTTAATCGACCCGCCCATGCAAGGAATTCGGTGACTTTCTCCCAATTTGAGGGAATTTCGAGATGATTTCACTCGATCCATTCGAGGTGGCGATGC
The DNA here is from genome assembly GCF_965223445.1 of Oceaniradius stylonematis. Taxonomy (NCBI): domain Bacteria; kingdom Pseudomonadati; phylum Pseudomonadota; class Alphaproteobacteria; order Hyphomicrobiales; family Ahrensiaceae; genus Oceaniradius; species Oceaniradius stylonematis. Next base: position 2,198,097 of record NZ_OZ244994.1, on the reverse strand, counting down.
TCGACGTGCTGCAACGCGACGGCCGCCGGACGATCACCGATCTGGCCGCCGATGTCGGCTTGTCGGCGACGCCATGCGCCCGGCGGTTCGACCGGCTGACCGAAAGCGGCGCCATCCGCGCCATCGTCGCGCGACTCGACCGGCGCGCGCTGGGGCTGGAGGTGGAGGTGTTCGTGCAGGTGCGCCTTGGCAGCCATGCGGACGATACCCCTGAACGGTTCATCGCCATGGTCGGGCGGCTCGACGAAGTCGTCGCCTGCTGGTCGCTGACGGGCGATTTCGACTTCATGCTCCAGGTCGTTGTGACCGATGTGGAGGCGCTGAACGATTTCATCGGCGGCACCCTGCTGAAGTTCGATGGCGTGCGCGACGTGCGGACCAACCTGGTCCTGAAGAACCACAAGGGACCGGCCAAGCTGCCGCTGGGGCATTTGACATGAGCGACGGGGAACAAGGCGCGCCGCCGACACCGGTGCTCATGGTCGGTGGGGCCGCAGATGCGCAGGCCCTGTTCCAGACAATTGAGGCGACACTGCTCGGTGCGAGAGACGTCATCGTGCGAACCGCACATCCGGATGCCATCGCCGAAGCTGCCGGCCTGACTAGCTGGATCGCGGAATCAGTTGGCCGCGACGCCGCAGACCGTGCGATCATCATCGCCCACGGCCGGGAGGCCGACATGGTCATCGCGTGGTTTGCGCCGTCCGTGCCGGACGGTCCGGTGGCGCTGCTGCACCCGCTCGCGCCAACCGACACCATCGCGCCGGACGGGATCGAGGGTCGTGCCGTGCTGATCACCGCCGGCGCGACCGATCCCGAGACGCCACCGGCGGCCATCGGCGCGCTCGCCGATGCGCTGGACACGGCCGGCGCGAAGACCGATGTCTTCTGGAACCGTGGCGGCGCGGAGATCACAGAGGAAGAAACCCAGCGCATCATCGCATGGCTCAATGCGGCACGCGGCGCGCTTGTCGACCCCCGTATGCTGCCCATCACGGTCGAAAAGGATGGGCCCAAGGGCCGCTACTTCATCGAGGCGCCGGGCGGCGTGACGGCGGAGATGACGTTTTCCCAGTCCAGCGACACGCTGATCATCATCGACCATACCGAGGTGCCGGACACTTTTCGGGGCACTGGAACCGGTGTCCGTCTTGTCGAGGCGCTGATCGCGGACGCGCGTGCATCGGGCACGAAGATCATTCCGCTGTGCCCGTTTGCGGCGGCGCAGTTCAAGCGCCATCCGGAGTGGAGCGACGTTCTGGAGACGAAAGTCAGGATGAAGCCGAACAGCAGGCGACCAGATCGCTGACCGTGGCCGGTGTGGCGTCGCCGGCCATGATCATGTCCTCGATCCGGGTAGCGCGATCGCCATAGCCGGCCTCGTCCATCAGGGCGTGGAACTTCGAAGAAATCTCGGCGTCGGAAAGGGGCGCGTCGGCATCGCCCCGCGCGGTCAGCGGCTTTGATGCCAGCACGCGTCCGCCGGTCAGTTCAAGCTCCACCTCCGCCCAGCGCTCGGCCGGGAAAAGATCGTTGAAGGCGGCGCGTTCGGACAGTTCGACCCGCTCCGCCAGTTCTAGAACGGTCGCGTCCCGCAATCCTTCGCCGGCGATCTGCGCGACGCCGAGGCGGCCATGCACGAGCGCGGCGGCGACCGGAAACGGCAACGCGTACTGCGCCTGTTCGGTGTCGGCCGGCGATACCGTCGCCAGCCTGATCGCCTCGTGAAATGTGCGCACCCGGATGCGCGCAATCATGTCGGGCGCCACACCATGTTCGGACCTCAGGCCGAGGGCCGCCTGGACGGCCGGCTGCGCCCAGCGGCAGACCGGCCAGGGTTTGAAGTACTGCTCCATGATGCGCCAGCACGTGCCGAGATCGGACCAGATGCCGGTGACGGCGGCTTCTTCCACGGTCAGCGCCGGCGCGCCGGTGAACCCGGACCGGGCGAGCATCAGCGCGGACATGCCGGCCATCGCGCCCCAGCCCGAGCCGTCCTTGAGCATGGTGGGGTGGTCGATGCAGCGCATCATCTGGCTGCGCGGTCCGTGATATTCGGCGATCCCCGCCGCATGGCGCACAATCTCGGAGTTCGCGCCGGTCATCAGCGCACCCGACATTGCCACGCCCACCGCGATCCATGCGCCGGAGGTGTGGTAATCGGGCGCCGTGGCATGCAGGGCGATGCCACAGCGGATGGCGATCTCGTAGCCGATGGCGAGGTGGGCGACAAACTCGTCCAGCGGCATGTCCGGCGCTTCGGTCTCGGCGATGGCCAGAAGCGCGGGGAAAAGCCCGCACCCGGCATGGCCCTTGGTCAGCGGGTGACCGTCATGGGCGTCGATGGCATCGATCGTCATCCCGCCGGCGAGCGCCGCGCCTGCGGCGGACGCGCTGCGCGCACGGCTGTCGAACAGGATGGTTGCGGTGTCGACTCCGGGCCCGGCTCCGAACTGGGAGGATGCATGGCCTGCGATCAGGCCGGCCAGTTCGGTGCGGCTGCCGGCGGCAGCAACACCGATGAGATCAAGCAGGCAACGCCGCGCCTGATGCACGACCGGGGCAGGCAATGCCTCTTGAGCGGTGTAGATCCGGTGGAACCGGGCGAGCGCCTCGCACCGGCCAACCGGCCCGTCCGGCAACGCAGCGGTATCGGCAACCGCCGCCCCCATCGCCGTCAGCCCCCGGTCTTCTTTCTGGCCAGCGCCTTGGCCTGCTTGACCCAGCCGTCCCGGTCGATCCGTCCCTTGAAGCTCAGATAGCTGTCGACCCAGTCACGCTGAGGCTTCTTCCAGGCCGCGACCTGCTCGAACGTGTAGATGCCGAGCCCGTTCAGCGTGCCTTCAAGCTTCGGGCCGACCCCGGAGATCTGCTTGAGATCGTCGGGCACGTCCGGACGTTCCATGGATGACGGACGGTCGGGATCATCGAGCGAAGACTTGCCGCCCCTGGACTTGCCGCCCCTGGACTTGGCCGCCTCGGCTTTCGCTCGCTTGGTCTTCTTGGTCGCTTTGGTCTTTGCCGACCCCGTGTCGCCGGTATCCGCGACGGCGGCGACGGCCTTGTCGCGCCTGGCATCGGCCTTCTTCTGCACGGGCGCCTTCTTGACCGCGTCCAGATCGACGATCTTGGAGGCGTCCTCGACCGAGTCCTCCTTTGCCTCGAAAGAAATCACCGGCTCCATGGACTCAAGTTCGTCGCGGGACAGGTGGCATTTCATGAAGTGGCCTTCGCCCCATTCCACGTAACCCGGCACTTCGGTTTCGCACTTGTTGCCGGAGACGCGCTCCTTCCAGCGGCAGCGCGTCTGGAACGGGCAGCCCGGAGGCGGATTGAGCGCCGAGGGAATGTCGCCGTCCAGAACGATGTGCTTCTTCTGGACCGACGTGTCGGCGATCGGAATGGCCGACAAGAGCGCCTCGGTATAGGGATGGTAGGGCGGCGAAAAGATCTGGTCGGTCGTGCCCTGCTCGACGATGTGACCGAGATACATCACCACCACGCGGTCGGCGATGTAACGCACGACGGACAGGTCGTGGCTGATGAACAGCATGGTGGTGCGCGACTCGCGCTGAATGTCCATCAAGAGCTCTGTGACGGCCGCCTGGACCGACACGTCGAGCGCCGATACCGGCTCGTCGGCGACGACAACCTTCGGCCCGCCGGCAAAGGCGCGGGCAACGCCGATGCGCTGTTTCTGGCCGCCGGAAAGCTGACGCGGCATCCGCGTTTCGAAGGCGCGCGGCAGCTTGACCAGATCGAGCAGTTCCAGCATGCGCTCGCGCCGCTCCTCGGTCGAGTTGCCGAAATTGAACTTTTCGAGCGTGCGGATGATCTGGCTGCCGACCGAGTGGCTGGGATTGAGCGTGTCGAACGGGTTCTGGAAGACCATCTGGATCGAGGAGACCAGATCGGCGCCGCGGTTCTCGACCTCGATGCCCTGGATCTCCCGGTTGCCGAGCGTCACGGTGCCTTCGGTTGCCGTTTCAAGCCCGAGCAGAACCTTTGCAAGCGTCGACTTTCCGCAACCCGACTCGCCGACGATGGCGACGGTTTCCGCCTCCCGCGCGGTGAACGAGATCGTCTCGTTGGCCTTGACGGTCCGGGTTTCTCCGCCGCCGAAGATCGCGTTGGCGGCCACGTCGTAATATTTCTTCAAATTGTCGATCTGCAGCACGGGCGCGCCGGGCTCGACCGGATCGTTCTGCGCGATGCCGTCGGGCATCGCCTTCCAGTCGATCTCGTCGAACCGGACACACCGGCTGTTGTGATCGTGATGACCCTTGACCGGAATCATCGAGATCGGACCGGCATCGCACTCGCCTTCCACGAAGTGATGGCAGCGCGGGCCGAAATTGCAGCCATGGGGTCGCTCGTGCGGCAGTGGCAGCTGGCCGGGAATGGCGATCAGCGGGCGCGAATTCTTGTCCGCGCCGGGCAAAGGGATCGATCGGAACAGGCCCTGCGTATAGGGGTGGCGCATCCGGTCGAACACATCGGCGACGTCGCCCGTCTCCACGGCCTCGCCCGAATACATCACCGAGATGCGGTCGCAGGTCTCCAGGATCAGGCCCAGATTGTGCGAGATGAACAGCATCGACATGCCGTATTTCTTGCCCAGATCCTTGACCAGCTCGACGATGCCGGCCTCGACCGTCACGTCGAGCGCGGTGGTCGGTTCGTCCAGAAGCAGAAGTTCGGGGTTGGACAGGAGTGCCATGGCGATGACGACACGCTGCTGCTGGCCGCCGGAAATCTGGTGCGGATAGGAGCTCATCACACGCTTGGGATCGGGCAGGCGCACCGCTTCGAGCATCTCGATGGAGCGGTCATAGGCCTGCTGCTTGGAAACGCCCTCATGGACGATCGGCACTTCCATAAGCTGCTGGCCGATCTTCATCGCCGGATTGAGCGACGCCATCGGCTCCTGGTAGATCATGGCGATCTTCGATCCGCGCAGGTCGCGCAGTTCGGCATCGCTCATCTCGCCCATGTCACGGCCCTTGAAGCGGATCGTGCCGGACTTGATGTGTCCGCGGTTGCCCATGTCGCGCATGATGCCGAGCGCGACCGTCGACTTGCCGCAGCCCGATTCGCCGACAATGCCGAGCGCCTCGCCCGGCATGACCTTGCACGAATAGTCCATGACGGCGGGAATTTCGCCGGCACGGGTGTAGAACGAGATGTGCAGGTTCTCGATCTCGAGGATCGGGGTCTGGTCGGTGGCGGGCGCCGGAACGCCGCCGGTTGCGGGAGTGATTTCAGTGTTGGCTGACATTGTTCCCTCCCTCAGTCTTTCAGCGATTCTTCACGCAGCGCGTCGGCGAGAAGATTGAGGCCGAGCACGAAGCTCATCAGCGCGACGGCGGGCACCAGCGCCGGCCAGACGTAGAGCCGCAGGAGCTGCGAGCCGTCCTTGATGGCCGTGCCCCAGTCGGGGCTTTCGGGCGGCATGCCGAGCCCGAAATAGCCCAGCGTGCCCAGCAGGATCGTCGTGTAGCCGATGCGCAGACAGGCATCGACGATCAGCGGGCCGCGTGCGTTGGGCAGCACTTCCCACAGCATGATGTACCAGGGGCTTTCGCCGCGCGTCTGGGCGGCGGCGACATAGTCGCGCGTCTTGATGTCCATGACGAGACCCCGCGTGATGCGGAACACGCCGGGTGACGATGCGAAGACGACGGCGACGAAGATGTTGAGCTGGCCCGGTTCGATCGAGATGATCTTGAAGACCGGCAGGTCGAAAAACGCCCCGACAAAGCCAAGCCCGTTGTTGCGCAGCGCCTGAACGATGAAATCGTTGGAAACGAGCGAGATCCAGATCCATGTGCCCAGGACTATGGTCACTGCGATGGCAGGCCACATGAATTGCGGACGCGCCTGATAGCGCGTGTAGAAGAGCGTGACGAAGAAGATGACCGGGAAGATGAAGAACAGGCCGGCCAGCGTGTAGGGGATCGGCGTCTCGGTGATGCCCGGCGTGACCAGCAGATAGAACAGAAGGATCACCGGGAAGGCCAGGACCAGGTTGGCGATGAAGGACAGGACGTTGTCGACCTGTCCGCCGTAATAGCCCGCCGGCAGGCCCAGCGTGATGCCGACCATCAATGCGAAGGCGGTGGCGGCCGGCGCGATGATCAGAACAATCTGGGAACCGTACACCATGCGGCTGAACACGTCGCGGGCCAGCTTGTCGCCGCCCAGCAGGAACGCATTGCCGGATTCAGGGTCGATGGTGCCGGGCACCGCGTTCTTGAGGATCGGCACCACCCCGATCGGGTCGAACGGCGCGATGATCGACGCGAACAGCGCCGAGAACAGCCAGAAGCCGATAAAGACCAGGCCGGCGATCCCGACGCCGCCATCATAGAGCTGGCCGTAAAGGCCGAGCCGGTCCCGATACATGTAGCTCAGGGTGCCGATGATGATCATCGCGGCCCAGACCGGCCAGAAACGCCAGATGATCTGGATGACGATTTCGAATGTGGACAGAGTTTCCATTGTGCGCCCCCTATGCGCTCACGAGACGCGGATGCGCGGATTGAGGAAGGCGTAGCCGACGTCGCTGAGCAGCTGGGTGACCAGAACGACGACGACGGAAACGAGCGCGCAGGCGAGCAGCAGGTCGATATCGTTGTTCGACGCTGCTTCGACCAGCGTGAAGCCAAAGCCCTGATAGCGGAACATCGCCTCGACGATGACGACGCCGGTCAAAAGCCACGGGAACTGCAGCATGATCACGGTGAAGGGCGCGATCAGCGCGTTGCGCAGCGCATGCTTGATGACGACCGATGAGAAGGTCAGCCCTTTCAGGCGCGCCGTGCGGATATATTGCGCGGTCATCACCTCGGCCATCGACGCGCGCGTCATGCGGGCAATGTAGCCCATGCCGTAGATCGCCATGGTCATGACCGGCAGGGTAAAGTTGGAAAAGGTGATGCCCTCGCGCGTCGCGGTCGCGGCCGACCCGTTCAATATGCCGAGCCAGGACGCGAATATGACGGTGAAGATGACGCCGGACACATACTCGGGCGTCGCCGTCGATGCGATCGAAGCCACCGACAGACTTCGGTCGGTTCGTGACCCTTCGCGCATGCCGGCAAAAATGCCGACGAGTAGCGCTCCGGGCACCATGACGAGCATGACATAGAACATCAGCCAGCCGGTGGCCTGAAGGGCTGGCACAAGGCGTTCGGAAACCGGCACCTTGAAGCGTGTCGAACAGCCGAAATCGCCCTGGATGACGCCGGAAAAGCGCGCCTCGGCCGGCTCGTCGCAAAAGCGGAAGCGCGGTGTCGCCTCGCCGGTTTCAGGATCGACGAGGGGTTGCTTCTGGACGACGCCCAGCCACTGGCCGTAGCGGACGAAGAAATTGTCGCGATAGCCGTTGCGCACAAGCCAGCTTTCGATCTGCGCATCGGAGGCGCGCATGTTGGTCTGGCTGATGGACAGCTTGCGCAGATTGGGTTCGAGATTGACGAGGAAAAACACGACGAGTGTCAGGCAGAGCATGGTCAAGGCCATGATTCCCAGACGCCGGACAAAGAACGAGATCAAGCTGCTTCTCCCCAAGACGCGCGATGGCGCGAGACGTGCAGACGGCTTCTTGCGGCCGCCTTGCCCCTGTAGCGAAAAGGCGCAGCCGGTTCCGGCTGCGCCCTGGTTTCAGGCCCCGTCAGGTGTCGAGCCAGACATCGGCCAGATCCAGCTCGTAGGTCGGATGCTGGTAGTAGTTCTGGACGGTTGCGTCGTTGAAGTTGAACAGCGAACGCCAGTAGGGCTGGATGATAATGCCCGATTCCTGCAGCATCCGCTGGATATCGACCATCAGTTCACGCCGCTGGTCGGCGTCGGCGATCGCCAGGGCCTGGGTCAGCTTCTCGTCGAACTCCGGGTTCGAATAGCCGGCTTCGTTCCAGGCTTCGCCGGACCGGTAGGCGAGCGCAAGGATCTGCACGCCGAGCGGGCGGTGGTTCCAGTTGGTGGACGAGTAGGGATATTTCGTCCAGTCGTTCCAGAAGGTCGAGCCGGGGAGCACCGTGCGCTTGACCTTGAACCCGGCCTCGCGAAGCTGGGCCGCCACCGCATCGGTGGTGTTCTTGCGGTAGTCGTCGTCGATCGAGATGATCTCATGCTCGAAATCCATCTGGCCGGCTTCTTCCATCAGCGCCTTTGCGGCGTCGATGTCGCGGCTGATCGGCGGCAGTTCGGCATATTCGGGGTGGATCGGTGCCACGTGGTGGTTCTCGGCCACCGTGCCCTGACCGGCAATGCCAAGCTGCAGAACGACATTGTTGTCGACGGCGAGCTGGAGCGCCTGACGCACGCGCTGATCGTCATAGGGCGGGTTGTTGACGTTGGTGCGGACGACAACGGTCGCGCCGGTGACGGCTTCGTTCTTGGTCAGACCAAGGCCCTCGAAAATGTCGACGAAGTCGCCGGTCACCTCGTAGTTGGCCTGTACCTCGCCCGACTCGAACGCGGAGACCTGGGCCGACTGGTCGGTGCCGTAGTCGACGAAGACCACCTCGTCGAGATGCGCCTCGCCGCCCCACCAGGCACCGTCCTCGCGGCGCTTGTACTCGGCACGGTCGCCGATCGAGAACGAGACCAGTTCGAACGGACCGGTGCCGATCGGATTGTCGACCAGTTCGCCCGTGTCCGCATAGGAGGGGTGAACGACCAAGGCCGGATAATCGGCCATGCCGGCGATCAGCGTGATGTCCGGCTGCGGCAGCATCAGCTTGACGGTGAAATCGTCGACCCGGACGATTGCGCCCTCGGCGGCCTTGCCGGTCTCGTCGTCGATGATCGCCGCAAAGCGCGCGGCCATCGAATTGCCCTCGACGTCGCGTTCGCACCAGCGCTCGATGTTGAAGATAACGTCGTCGGCGTTGAAGTCGTCGCCATTGTTCCACTTGACGCCCTGCCGCACGCGCAGCGTGTATTCGGTGGCGTCGTCGTTGATCTCCCAGCTTTCGAGCAGCATCGGCTCGAAGGTGAAGTCGACGGTGTATTTGACCAGCGGCTCGAGGAACTGACGGCCCAGATTGCCCATTTGCGACCAGTCGAAGGTGCGCGGATCCTTCAGTTCGCGCACGTCCATGGCGATGGTCAGCACGCCGCCTTTCTTGGCTTCCTGCGCCAACGCCCTGCCCGGCGCTGCGATGCCGATCATCGAATAGGCGGCGGCGGTGGTGGCGCCGAACGTCGTTGCCAGGGCGAGGAATTCGCGCCGATCCATCTTGCCGACCTTGGTGTCCGCGGCCAGCTTCTCGATGTGCTCGGGCATACGCTCGCCGTTGCGTTTGAAAAATGCCATACATGCCTCCCGGGGTTGTAGCATTGCGTGCCCTAACTTCGGACACGGCAGCACGCTTGTCAAAGCGCTTACAAAAATTTTCGTTTCTGCGACCTCATCAAACGCCGTGGCGACCCCGGCGGGTTTCCGTCAAGCGACATGCATTTGCGAAGCGGCGTCAACAATGGCGGAAAAAACGCCGTCGGACGGGGTTTTTTTAACCGCAATCGGTGTATAGGCCGGCACGACCCGCTTCACACGATCGCCGCAGAAAGCCTCCATGACGGACCAGACAATCGTTGCAGCCGCCCTTCTGGGCGTTCTTGAAGGGCTGACCGAATTCATACCGGTCTCGTCCACCGGACATCTGCTGCTTGCGGGACACTTTCTGGGCTTTGAATCCACCGGCAAGACGTTCGAGGTGCTGATCCAGCTGGGCGCGATCGGCGCGATCGTCAGCGTCTATGCGGCGCGGCTGTGGCAAATGGCCACGCGCCTGCCATCGGACCCGCAAACACAAAGGTTTGTTCTGGGCATCCTTCTGGCATTCCTGCCGGCGGTCGTGGTCGGCGTGCTGGCGCACGGCTTCATCAAGACCGTCCTGTTTGAATCGCCGATGACGATCTGCATCGTGCTCATCGTCGGCGGGTTCATCCTGCTGTGGATCGACCGGCTGCCGCTGAAACCCAGATATACCGATGTGATGGACTATCCGCCATCGCTTTGCCTGAAGATCGGCCTGTTCCAGGTGCTGGCGATGGTACCGGGCACTTCGCGCTCGGGCGCGACGATCGTCGGCGCATTGCTGATGGGCACCGACAAGCGCTCGGCGGCGGAGTTTTCCTTCTTCCTCGCCATGCCAACCATGGCGGGCGCGTTCGCCTATGACCTGTTCCAGAACCGCGCGCTTTTGACGATGGACGATGCGGTGATCATCGCCACCGGTTTCATCACCTCGTTCATCGTCGCCGTCATCGTCGTGCGAATGCTGCTGGACTATGTCTCGCGCTACGGCTTCGGCCTGTTTGCCTGGTGGCGGATCATCGTCGGTTCGGCGGGGCTGGTGGGCCTGTGGCTGCTGGGCTGACGGTCACAGCAGCGCGCGGCGGATCAGGTCGAGTGCCAGAAGGGTCAACAGAAGCTTGAAGACGCGCCGAAAGACACGCTCCGGAACGACCGACAGGATGCGCGCGCCGGTGATCGTACCCAGATAGCCGGTGGCGATCATCGCCGCGATCACCGGCACCCATTTCCAGAACGCAAAGCCCAATGCGCCGAACGCGGCCACCTTCAGCCCGTGCTGAAAACTCATGGCGAGCGCGGCATTGGCGACCAGCTTTCCGCGATCGGCGAACGAACGCGCGAACAGGGCGTTGACCAGCGGCCCGGTGGCACCAACGAACATGGTGGCAAACGTGCTGGCAAGGCCGCCAATGGCCATGACACCCGGCGAGGCGAAGGCGAGCGCCGGGAGCTTCAGCCAGGTGACGGCCAGCACGAACAGGCCGAGGATAAGCTTGAGCGCCGTGTCAGGCAATTCGACGACGAGCAGCGCGCCCAGAAATGCGCCGGCCAGACTGCCGACCAGGAACGGCACGAGGATGGGAGGGGCGGCCAGCCGCCGCATGTGCCAGGCGCGGCCCGCATTGGAGCCGAGCTGGACGACGCCGTGCACGGGAATGAGCGCGGCAACAGGAACGACCGGTCCCATGAGGGCAAGAAGCGTCACCCCGCCGCCGATACCGAACGCGGCCGTCATGGCGGACGTGAAGTAGCTGGCGGCGATCAGAAAGGCCGCCTCAAGCCCTTCCAGGCCGGGCGGCAGGAGGGTCAAGGCCGGCGGTCCGTCAGCCTTCGCCCTTCTCGGCGGCGACATTGTTCCGGAACTGCCCGGTCACGCGGAAGCGCCACAGATAGGTGGGCAGGATCGCCTCGACGGTCGACGCATCGATGCCGATGCCGTCCAGCGTGCGCCTATCATCGACGGCCGCTTGCGAGACGACGTTGTCGGTGCGCAGCAGGCGCACCTGGTCTTCGGTGATGAGCGGCGTGCCGGGCATCATCTGGAAAAAGCGGCCCTGCATGGAGGCCGCCCACCACGGAATACTCACAAGGGCGCGCTTGCGCTGGATGACTTGCAGCATCTCTTCGAGGCATTTGCGGAAGCTCATCACTTCCGGGCCGCCCAGCTCATAGGTTGCGCCGCCCCTGAGCCGGCCGTCGATTCCGCGCGCGATCGCCTCGGCGACATCGCCCACATAAACCGGCTGGAATTTCGTCTCGCCGCCGCCGATCAGCGGCAGGAACGGCGAGTAGCGCGTCATGGAGGCGAACTGGTTGAAGAAATTGTCTTCGGGCCCGAAGATGATGGACGGGCGCATGATGACCGCATTGTCGCCCAGCGTCTCCGACACCCATTGCTCGCCGCGGCCCTTGGACCGGGCATATTGCGACTCCGAATCCGGGTCGGCGCCGATGGCGGACACATGGACCAGCGGAATGCCGGCCTTGTCGCAGCTTTCGGCGACGTAGCGTGCGCCATATTCCTGCACGGCGTCAAAGCCCTGCTTGCCGCCCTCGAACAGGATGCCGACGAGATTGATCGCCGCATCGGCGCCTTCGACGGCGCGCTCGACCGACCATTTGTGGCGCAGATTGGCCTGGATGGCGGCAATCTGGCCGACATCGCCGAGCGGCTGAAGATGGAACGCCAGATCGGGCCGGCGCACGGCGGCGCGCACGCGGTAACCGCGCTTGGCCAGCGCCCGCGTCACATGGCGGCCGAGAAATCCGGATCCGCCGAAGACGGTGACGACTTTGGGCATGTTCGACAGGGTGGTCATCGTCGCTTTCACTCCGCGCTGCACCTTTGCGCCGGCGCCCGTGCGGGCGCGGCGTCTGGCCGGTTCTCTATTCGCTTATGGCGTTGCCGAAAAGGGGGTCATTGGACGCATGAAGCGCCAAGACGAAGGGCAGCGCCGGGCCGCCCTTCGTGCCGGCCGGCCGGTCTCAGGCCTCGGCTATGTCGGGAATGCGCAGCACCTGGCCGGGATAGATCTTGTCCGGGTGGGTCAGCATCGGCTTGTTGGCCTCGAAGATGAGCTCGTATTTGGAGCCGTTGCCATAAGCCTTCTCGGAGATCGCCCACAGCGTGTCGCCTTTTTCCACGGTGTGGAACTTCGGCTCGGCGGCCGGGGTCGCAGCGGCGATGATCGCGTTCATGTCGGCGCCGGCGTCCAGCTTCAGACCGCTTTCGGGCGGCACGACCTTGAGTTCGGACGCCTCGACCTTCGAGATGCCGAGCGTGTTGCCGACGGCGACGACGGCCTTTTCGAAGATCGACTGATCCTCCACGGCGCCGCGAATGACCGCCGTGTCGCCCTTGACCTCAACCTGCACCGCGTCGGTGCCAAGGCCGTGCGAATCCAGTTCGCGCTTGAGTTCCTCGGCATTGGCTTCATCATCGTCACCGAAACCGAGCCGCTTGCCGGCGCTCTTCACAAAATCGAAAAATCCCATTTCCCCATCTCCCTCGATAGAAGTGTTTGCGCGACGTGTATTGCACCTGTCGCATGACAAATCCAAGTCATTTGCTCGGCAGCCGCTTCGGCGCGCCGGTCAGCTATTCGTCGTCATGCACCGAACCGCGCATCTTCTTGATCGCCGAACGGCCGGCCTTGGCCTTCAGACGCCGTTCCACCGAACCGCGGGTCGGGCGCGTCTTGCGGCGCGGCGGAGGGGGTGGCTGCAGCGCCTTGTCGACCAGCGCCGCGAGCCTCTCGCGCGCGTCCTGCCGGTTGCGTTCGCGCGTGCGGTATCGGCTCGCCTCGACGACGATCTCGCCGGCCTTGGTGGCGCGCCGGCCAGCCAGCCGCATCAGTCGCGCAAACTGGGCATCGGTGAAGACACCGGAGCCCCTGGCCTGAAAGCGCAGTTGCACGCTTGTCGCCACCTTGTTGACATTCTGGCCGCCCGGGCCCGACGCATGGATGAAGGCCTCCGTCAGCGTCCAGGCGGGAAGCTCCGCGCCGTTCGCCAGCCGGAGCGCATCACCGGCCATCGCCACCGATCCATGTGGTGACATCTTCGAGGGGCTTGCGGGTGATGGCCGGAACGCTCGCGCCCTCAGCGGGTCGGCCGGCGACCAGCAGGATGACCGGCTTCTCGTGCGCGGGGCGCCCGCAAATCTCCGACAGGAAGCCCATCGGCGACGGCGTATGGGTCAGCGTCGCAAGGCCTGCATTGTGCAGGGCGGCGATCAGAAGGCCGGTGGCGATGCCGACCGATTCGGGCACGTAATAGTGCTTGACGCGCTCGCCGGCCGCATCGATGCCATGGCGTTCGGCGAAGATGACGATGAGCCAGGGCGCGGTTTCCAGAAACGGCTTGTGCGCGTCCGTGCCGAGCGGCGCCAGCGCCGACAGCCATTCATCGCCGGCGCGGCCTTCATAGAAGGCGCGCTCCTCGGCTTCGGCCGCCTGACGAATGCGGGCCTTGGTCTCCGGGTCGCCGATCGCAACGAAATGCCATGGCTGCTGGTTGGCGCCCGACGGCGCGCTCGCCGCCGTCCGCAGGCAGTCCTCGATCACCGACCGGGGCACGGGTTCGGGCGAAAAGTCGCGCACCGTGCGCCGGCGGGTCATCAGGTCGGCGAAGGCGCCGGCCCGTTCCGTCATCTCATCGGCGGATCGATGCTGAAAATCGAGCTGGATATGCGACGATTGCGCGGATCGGTTCATGACGGCCTCCGCGCGCACCATGCACATCCACGCGCCAAAATGAAAAGGGCGACCGCGTACGGCCGCCCCTCATCGGATCATGTCTACAGGTTGTGGCCGCTTATTCGGCGGCCTCAAGAAAAACCGGCGCCGCGTCCATCACCTCAAGATCGACATGGCCTTCGAACTTGTCGAAATTGTCGCGGAACATGGACGACAGGCGGGTCGCTTGCGCATCGTAGGCCGCCTTGTCGGCCCAGGTCGAACGCGGATCGAGGATCGAGGAATCGACACCAGCGACCGCGACCGGCACGGCGAAACCGAAATTGGGATCGGTGCGGAATTCTGCGGCGTTGAGCGAACCGTCGAGCGCGGCGCGCAGCAGGGCGCGGGTCGCCTTGATCGGCATGCGCTGGCCGACGCCATAGGCGCCGCCGGTCCAGCCGGTGTTGACCAGCCAGCAATCGACGCCATGCTCGGCGATCAGTTCGCGCAGCAGATTACCATATTCGGAGGGATGGCGCGGCATGAAGGGCGCGCCGAAGCAAGTCGAGAAGGTCGCTTCGGGCTCGGTCACGCCCTTTTCGGTGCCCGCCACCTTGGCGGTGTAGCCCGACAGGAAGTGATACATGGCCTGCGCCGGTGTGAGCTTGGCAATGGGCGGCATCACGCCGAACGCATCGGCGGTCAGCATGATGATGTTGGCCGGATGGCCCGCATTGCCGGTGTCGCTGGCATTGGGAATGAAATGCAGCGGATAGGCGCAGCGCGTGTTCTCTGTCAGCGAGCCATTGTCGAAATCGGGCTTGCGGTCGGCGTCGAGAATGACGTTTTCCAGAACCGTGCCGAAGCGCTGGGTCGTGGCATGGATCTCCGGCTCGGCCTCGGCGCTCAAACGGATCGTCTTGGCGTAGCAGCCGCCTTCGAAATTGAAGATGCCGTCCGGGCCCCAGCCGTGCTCGTCATCGCCGATCAGCGTCCGTTCGGGATCGGCCGAAAGCGTCGTCTTGCCGGTGCCCGAAAGGCCGAAGAAGACGGCGGCGTCGCCGTTCGGCCCGACATTGGCCGAACAATGCATCGGCATGACGCCCCGGCCGGGCAGCAGATAGTTCAGCGCGGTGAAGACCGACTTCTTCATCTCGCCGGCATAGGAGGTCCCGCCGATCAGCACGATCATCCGCGTCAGGTCGACGGCGATCACCGTTTCGGTGCGGCAGCCATGCTTGACCGGGTCGGCCCTGAAGGAGGGCAGGTCGATGATCGTCATCTGCGGAGCGAAGTTCTTCAGCGCCGCCCGATCCGGCCGGATCAGCAGATTGCGGATGAACAGCGAGTGCCACGCCTTTTCCGTGACCACGCGTACATTGATGGCGTGCTCGGCGTCGGCTCCGCCCGTCAGGTCCTGCACGAACAGTTCCTTGCCGTTGGTTGCGGCGAGCATGTCGGTGTAGAGCCGCTCGAACGCATCGGGCGCCATCGGCTTGTTGTTGTCCCACCAGACATGATCTTCGACAATGCCGTCGCGCACGACGAACTTGTCCTTGGCCGAGCGTCCGGTGTGCTCGCCTGTGCGCGCGACAAGCGCGCCGCCCGCAGCCAGTTCGGCTTCGCCACGCGACAGGGCGTATTCGTACAATTGCGGCTCGGACAGGTTGTAATAGACGGCGGACGCGCCTGCGATACCGTTCTTTTCCAATCCCTGGGCCGTATTGAATACGCCGTGTGCTTTCATGACTGTCACCGGTTTTCAGTTCGAAACGAGAGCCGCCCCGAGGCGGCGCCACTTGCCTGATTGCAAGAGGGTGCGCAGCGTGAAACAGAATTGCCAAACAATCTCAAACCATTAATCGTTTTAAAAGTTTGAAAATCGTTTCAACCGTTTGAATCAGGCCCATTCTTTACGCATTATTAACTATGCCGGCTAAGAAATCGGCGCGCCAGACGCTTTGCGCTAAATGGCGGGCACGCCGCGAACCATGACAGGCTCGTCGATTCGTGCCACATTTTGTCCCCTGTTTGCGGGGAAAGCCTTCCGTCACCACATGCATGCACAACGGAAGGGTCGCGGGTCATGTCCGGGGAGAGTTTCAACATGCAGACGATTGCGCTTGTCGACGACGACCGCAACATTCTGACGTCGGTGTCGATCGCGCTGGAAGCCGAGGGGTTCCGCGTCGAGACATACACCGATGGCGCTTCGGCACTGGACGGGCTTCTGGGCAAACCGCCGAACCTGGCCATTTTCGACATCAAGATGCCGCGTATGGACGGGATGGAACTCTTGCGCAGGCTGCGGCAGAAATCGGACCTGCCGGTGATCTTCCTGACGTCCAAGGACGACGAGATCGACGAACTGTTCGGGCTGAAGATGGGCGCCGACGACTTCATCACCAAGCCGTTCTCGCAGCGGCTCCTGATCGAGCGGGTGCGTGCGATCCTGCGCCGGACGGCGGCGCGCGAGATCGCGGTCAAGCCCGGCGCGGCGGGCGCCAACAGCACGCTGGTGCGCGGTCATCTGGTGCTCGACCAGGAACGCCATACCTGCATGTGGAAGGAAAAGCCGGTGACGCTGACCGTTACCGAGTTCCTGATCCTGTTCTCGCTCGCCCAGCGCCCCGGCGTCGTCAAGAGCCGCGATGCGCTGATGGATGCGGCCTATGACGATCAGGTCTATGTGGACGACAGGACGATCGACAGCCACATCAAGCGGCTTCGCAAGAAATTCAAGGGGGCCGACCAGGATTTCGACATGATCGAAACGCTCTACGGCGTCGGCTACCGGTTCCGCGAGGCGGCGTAAGCGGACGCATCAGCAGCGGCGCCATGGCTGGCGCCGCACGAGGACCATTCAATGGCGGTCGAAACCGACCACATGCCGGCGACGAAATCACGCCGCGACGGGCGGCGGGCGGCGGCCCGCGCCGGATCGGTGCAGGGGCTGACCGGCCTGCGCCGGCTGTTCGGCCGGCACCTGTTCTCGTCGATCACGCGGCGCATCCTGATCCTCAACCTCGCCGCGCTCGGCCTTTTGATGTCGGGCATTCTCTATCTGAACCAGTTTCGCGACGGGCTGATCGATGCGCGCGTCGAGAGCCTGATGACGCAGGGCGAAATCATCGCCGGCGCGATCGCCGCCTCTGCAAGCGTGGAAACCGACGCGATCCTGATCGACCCGGAAAAACTGCTGGAACTGCAGGCCGGCGAGAGCATCGTGCCCAGCGTCGACGGGTTCGACAGCCTCGATTTTCCGATCAATCCCGAGCGCGTTGCGCCCGTCCTGCGGCAATTGATTTCGCCGACCCGGACGCGGGCGCGCATCTACGACCAGGACGGCAACCTGATCCTCGACAGCCGTCATCTTTACTCGCGCGGCCAGATACTGCGCTACGATCTGGACCCGCTCGACGCGCCGGAAACGACCATGGCCGAAGAGATGCGCAACCGCATTGCGCGGTTCTTCCGCCGCAACGACCTGCCGCTCTACCGGGAGCAGCCCGGCGGCACCGGCACCGCCTATCCCGAAGTGATGCAGGCTTTGGCCGGCGACCGGCGGCAGATCGTGCGCATCTCCGAGCAAGGCGAGATGATCGTGTCGGTCGCCGTGCCGGTGCAGCGTTTTCGCGCCGTGCTCGGTGTCCTGCAATTGTCCACGCAGGGCGGAGATATCGACAAGATCGTCGAGGCCGAGCGCTTCGCCATGTTCCGCGTGTTTGCCGTCGCGGTTCTCGTCAACATCATCCTGTCCTTCATGCTGGCGGGCACGATCGCCAATCCGCTGCGGCGGCTGTCGGCGGCGGCGGTGCGGGTGCGCCGCTCGATCCGAAACCGCGAGGAAATTCCCGATTTCTCCGACCGGCACGACGAGATCGGCAATCTGTCGGTGGCGCTGCGCGACATGACCAATGCG
Source organism: Oceaniradius stylonematis (assembly GCF_965223445.1). NCBI lineage: Bacteria > Pseudomonadati > Pseudomonadota > Alphaproteobacteria > Hyphomicrobiales > Ahrensiaceae > Oceaniradius > Oceaniradius stylonematis. The sequence goes on along the minus strand of NZ_OZ244994.1, from coordinate 2,180,171 downwards.
CTTTATGCGCGGATCGACGCGATCGAGAGCTTTGCCGCCGATGTCAGCCATGAGTTGAAGAACCCGCTGACCTCGCTGCGCAGCGCGGTCGAAACGCTGCCCCGGGCCCGCACGGACGATGCCCGCGCGCGGCTGCTCAACGTCATCGAACATGACGTGCAGCGGCTGGACCGGCTGATCACCGACATCTCCGACGCCTCGCGGCTCGATGCGGAACTCGCGCGCGAGGATGCGGGGCGCGTCGATGTCGCGCGGCTGCTCCAGAACATGATCGGCATCTGGTCCGACGGCCACATGGACCGCATCGCGCCGAAGCTGACCATCGACCGGCAGCAGGGCGGCCGCGCACTGATGGTCGCCGGCCATGAATCGCGTCTCGGCCAGGTGATCACCAATCTGGTCGAAAATGCGCGCTCCTTCGTCCATCCCGGCACCGGCCGGATCGACATCCGCCTGTCGGGCAATGCCAAATGGGTCGAAATCCGGGTCGAGGACAACGGGCCGGGCATTCGGGCCGAAAATGTCGAGACCATCTTCAAGCGCTTCTACACCGACCGTCCCGGCGCGGACGATTTCGGCCAGAATTCCGGGCTCGGTCTTTCGATCTCGCGGCAGATCGTCGAGGCCCATGGCGGCACACTGACCGCCGAGAACATCACCCGTCCGAACGACACCGAAACCGTTCTGGGCGCGCGTTTCATCGTCCGCCTGCCGCGCGAATGAGCCCGGACGACTCCGACACCCCGCCGCACGGCACATGCGTTGCGATCGACGGCAAGGGCGTTCTGATCACCGGCGCCTCGGGCGCGGGCAAGACCGCGCTGGCACTGACGCTGATCCGGCGCGCCAGCGCCGGCGGCATCGAAGCCGGGCTCGTCGCCGACGACCGGGTGATCCTTGAACCCGATGCAAGCGGTATAATCGCCCGGTGTCCCGCGCCGCTCGCCGGCAAGATCGAAGTTCGGGGCTGGGGCATCGCCGATGTCTCGGATATCGCCGTGCCGTCCGTCCGGCTTGCGCTGCTGGTCCGTCTGGTCGCGGCTGGAGACGCACTGCGTTTTGCGCAGGAACACCGCGAAACGGTGGAAGGGCACGGCTTCCCGTGCCTCAGACTGCCGACAGGGCCGACCGCCCCGGCACCGGCGGCCGTGTTGGCCGCGCTTGGCCTTCCGGTGTGGCTTTGACCCCACAGCGTGACGGTTTGGCCGCGTTGAAGCCGGCGCGGGCATGCCAACGCCTTGAAATGGACCGTGTTTGCTGATCAAGATGGTGCCCTTGCGGAGGTGGGCACGATAAGCGGACCCCGGACGGGAGTTGGTGACAGATGATCGGTGTCGTGCTGGTGACGCATGGCGCTCTTGCCGACGCATTTTTGCGCGCCGTCGAACACGTCGTCGGCCCGCAGGAAGCGTTCGAGACGGTGTGCATCGAAGCGGACGACAATATGGAGCGGCGGCGCGAGGATATCGTGGCGGCCATCGACCGCGTCGACACCGGCCAGGGCGTCATCGTCGTCACCGACATGTTCGGCGGCACGCCGTCCAATCTGGCGATTTCCGTGATGGCGCCGGACCGCACCGAAGTGATCGCAGGGGCCAATCTGCCGATGCTGATCAAGCTGGCCAAGGCGCGCGAAAGCGCCGACATGGCGAGCACGCTCGAACAGGCAAGCCAGGCCGGCCGGAAATACATCAATGTCGCAAGCCAGATCCTGGCCGCCAAATGAGCGATGCCACGCAAGCGGACAGGGGGGATGACGGACGTAACCACCGGCAGGCCGTCTTTACCATCACCAACAAGCGCGGCCTTCACGCGCGCGCCTCGTCTAAGTTCGTCCAGCTCGCGGAAGGCTACGGCGCCTCCATCACCGTGGCCAAGGACGGCACGCGCGTCGGCGGCACATCGATCATGGGGCTGATGCTGCTCGCGGCGGGACCCGGCAGTTCGATCGAAGTGACGGCGGAGGGACCGGACGCCGGCGCCGCGCTTGATGCGATCGGCGCGCTGATCGCCGACCGGTTCGGCGAGGGCGAATAGACAGTCGCCCTTTCATATACGGACATAAAGATTTCTTTATATTGCCGTTGCGTGCCGTGGTTCAGTCTGTTAGGAGCCGCGCCAAATCCAATTGCCAACGGAGCCCCTGATGGCTGACCCCAAAGACTACGTCGTTGCCGACATCTCGCTGGCCGAATTCGGCCGCAAGGAACTGGACATCGCCGAAACGGAAATGCCCGGCCTGATGGCGCTGCGGGCCGAATATGGCGACGCCAAGCCGCTGACCGGCGCACGCATCGCCGGCTCGCTGCACATGACGATCCAGACCGCCGTGCTGATCGAGACGCTCAAGGAACTGGGCGCCGATGTGCGCTGGGCCTCGTGCAACATCTTCTCGACGCAGGACCATGCCGCTGCGGCGATCGCGGCCACGGGCACGCCGGTCTTCGCCGTCAAGGGCGAGACACTGGAGGAATACTGGTCCTACACCGACCGCATCTTCCGGTTCGAAGAGGGCGGCGCCAACATGATCCTCGACGATGGCGGCGATGCCACGCTCTACATCCTGATGGGCGCGCGCGTCGAAGAGGGCGAGGACGATCTGATCGCCAATCCGACCAATGAGGAAGAAGAGGCCCTGTTCGCCCAGATCAAGAAACGCATCGCCGAGACGCCGGGCTGGTTCGTCAAGCAGCGCCACATGATCAAGGGTGTCACCGAAGAGACGACGACCGGCGTCAACCGCCTTTACCAGATGATGGAGAAGGGCCACCTTCCGTTCCCGGCCATCAACGTCAACGACTCGGTCACCAAGTCGAAGTTCGACAACAAGTATGGCTGCAAGGAATCGCTGGTCGACGGTATCCGGCGCGCCACCGACACGATGATGGCCGGCAAGGTCGCCGTCGTCTGCGGCTATGGCGATGTGGGCAAGGGTTCGGCCGCATCGCTGCGCGGCGCCGGCGCCCGGGTGCAGGTCACCGAGATCGACCCGATCTGCGCGCTGCAGGCGGCGATGGACGGCTATGAGGTCGTTACGCTCGATGAAGCCGCGCCGAACGCCGACATCGTCATCACCACGACCGGCAACAAGGACGTCATCACGATCGACCACATGCGGTCGATGAAGGACATGGCGATCGTCGGCAATATCGGCCACTTCGACAACGAGATTCAGGTCGCCGCCCTGCGTAACCTGAAATGGACCAACATCAAGCCGCAGGTGGACATGATCACCTTCCCGGACGACACGCGGATGATCCTCCTGTCGGAAGGCCGGCTTCTGAACCTGGGCAACGCCACCGGCCACCCCAGCTTCGTGATGAGCGCCTCGTTCACCAACCAGGTGCTCGCCCAGATCGAACTGTGGGCGCATGGCGACAAGTACGGCAATGAAGTCTATGTGCTGCCCAAGCACCTGGACGAGAAGGTCGCGCGCCTGCATCTCGAAAAGCTCGGCGTCAACCTCACCCAGATGAGCGACGAGCAGGCCGCCTATATCGGCGTGTCGCCGCAGGGCCCCTACAAGGCAGAGCACTACCGCTACTGATCTGTCCGCCGTCAACGAAAGAAGCCGGTGCCGCGATGCGGCGCCGGCTTTTTTGTGCGCGAGGCTTCACGGCGATTCCGGCGCCAGCTATGGTGCGGTGATTCGTGTGTCGGGGTGCTTCGTTTACGTGCGCGGTAACGGCCCGTGCACGACGCCCCTTGCGCGGAGGCAAAAGGGGACCCGCATGCCGCATGATGGCAGAACGCCCGGAAATCGGCGCGTCTCAAATCCGTTTATTCGGCTGACACGCCTTCCGGCGCTTCTCGGCGGCAGCGCGCTGGCCAGCCTTTGGGCCGGTGTCGCCGCAGCGCAGACCGGCCCCGGCAACACTTCGTTTTCGTCGCTGCTCTCGATGATCTCGCTGGACACGTTCGAGGTCGTGCAGCTGGCGCTGTTCACCGGCGCCATGGCCGCGGCAATCGGCTCGGCGCTGTGGCTGATCCGCGAGCGCGGGCGCACGGCCTCGCAGAACCTTGCGCTGCGCGGCAAGGTCTCCGCGCTGACCGGGCGGCTGAGCCAGCTCGAGACGCTGGCCGCATCGGAGGGTCAGCGTGCGATCGTCTGGAGCGACGAGCCGAACAAGCCCGCCGCCGTCATCGGCACGCTCGGTGCCCGCTCGGGCGCGCCGGAATCGCGATCCGAGTTTCTTGCCTTCGGGCGCTGGCTCGAGCCCCGCTCGGCGGCGCGCATCGAACAGGCCATTGCACGGCTGCGAGACCATGCGCTGCCGTTCGACGATCTGGTGCAGACGCCGACGGGCAATCCGGTCGAGGTGACCGGCCGGACCAGCGGCGGCAGCGCGATCGTACGCTTCGTGTCGCTGTCGGGCGAACGGGCGGATCATGCGCGGCTGATCGCCGATCACGCCCGGGTCGTCGAAACGCTGGAAACCCTGCAAGGGCTGATGGACCAGTCCGACATGCCGGTTTGGCTGCGCAGTGCCGACGGGGCGCTTGCCTGGGTGAACCGCGCCTATGCGGACGCCGTCGAGTGCGCCGATGCCGATGCCGTCGTCGCCGAACGGGCCGAACTGTTCGGCACGCAGGCCGGCAAGACCATCGCCCAGCAGCGGCAGGCCGACGGCCATTTTGCCGACCAGGTTTCCACGGTGGTGCGCGGCGACCGGCTGATGTTCGACGTGATCGACGTCGCCGGCCCCTTCGGATCGGCCGGCATCGGGCGCGACCGCACGGAGACCGAGGCCGTTCGATCGGAACTGAACACAACCATCCGCAGCCACGAGGAAACGCTCGACCAGCTGACGACGGCCGTGGCCATGTTCGACAGCGATGCGAGGCTGCGTTTTCACAATCAGGCGTTCGAACAGCTCTGGGAACTCGACAGCGGGCTCCTGGCATCCAAGCCGGACATGTCGATGTTCCTCGACCGGATGCGCGCCGAGGGCAAACTCCCCGAGCAGCCGGAATGGCGCCGCTGGAAGGACGGGCTGCTCGCCGCCTTCAAGGCCGTCGAGCCGCAGGAGGACTGGTGGTACCTGCCCGACGGGCGCACCGTGCGCGTCATTGCCAGCCCGCATCCGCGCGGCGGCCTTACCTGGGTTTTCGAGAACCTGACCGAGCGCATCGATCTGGAAAGCCGCTACAAGACGCTGATGCGCGTACAGGGCGAAACGCTCGACCATCTGGCCGAAGGTGTGGCGGTCTTCGAAGCCGACGGAACGCTGCAACTGGCCAATCCTGCCTTCGAGCGCTTCTGGCATATCGGCCACCTGACCGGCGAGGCCCGCGTTCATATCAACCAGATCGGCGAGGCGTGCGCCGCCAAGTTTGGCCATGCCGGGCCCTGGGAGCAGTTTGCGGGTATCGTCACGGGGTTCGACGAGGACCGTGCCGGCGCGACCGGGCGGACGGAGACCGGCAGCCTCACACTGTCATGGACCGTCGTGCCGCTTCCCAACGGCCAGACGATGATCACCTTCGTCGACATCACCGCCAGCGACCAGATGGAGCGCGCCTTGCGCGAGCGCAACGACGCGCTGGAAAAGACCGCACTTGTGCGGGACCGGCTCATCCGGCACGTATCATACGAGCTGCGCGCACCGCTGACATCGATCGGCGGCTTCACCGAACTTCTGGAGATGGACGCGACCGGCCCCCTGAACGGCAAGCAGCGCGAATATCTCGACCATATCGCCGCTTCCACCGGCACGTTGAACGATCTGACCCGCGACATTATCGATTTGGCGAGCGTCGATGCCGGCGTCATGGAACTTGCGCTCGACGAGGTCGAACTCGAGCCGGTCATGCGCACGGCGGCCGCCGAGATCATGCCGAGGCTGGAAGACCACGGCATCAGCCTGGCGCTGCGCATCGCGCCGGATGCGGGCTGCATCATCGCCGACCGGGCACGGCTGACCCAGGTTCTCACCAACATCCTGGCCAATGCCGCCGACTATGCACCGGAAGACAGCGAGGTCGTGTTCACCTGCGAGCGCACCGAAGATGGAGTCCGGTTCCGGATCCGCGATCACGGGCCGGGCATCGAGGAAGGGGCGCTGACGGAGGTCTTCGAACGGTTCCACACGGACCAAGGCGGCCGGGGACGAGGCGCCGGCCTTGGCCTGGCAATCGTCAAGAGTTTCGTGGCGCTGCATGACGGCGCCGTGTCGATCCAATCGTCGCCGGACAGTGGCACCGAAGTGACCGTCACCTTCCCGGAGGCGCCTGCGCGTGTCAGCGTCGCTGCCGAATAGGATCGCCTTGCCCAAGATGCAATTCGGACCGTTCGACGAACCGGCCATGGCGCGGTTCGCCGCCGATCTGGCGCGCATCGTCCTGCCGGGCGATTGTGTGGCACTGTCCGGCGATCTGGGCGCCGGCAAGACCAGCTTCGCGCGGGCCTTCATCCGCGCGCTGGCCGGCGACGCCGAGCTGGAAGTCCCAAGCCCGACATTCACGCTCGTACAGGAATACGCCACCAGTCCGCCGGTCGCCCATTTCGATCTCTACCGCATCGCCGACCCGGACGAAGTTGCCGAACTGGGGCTGGACGAAGCGCTGGAGGCAGGGATCGCGCTGATCGAGTGGCCCGAACGGGCCGGCACTGCCCTGCCCGCCGGTGCGATCGGGCTGGCTTTTTCGGAAACCGTGACCGACGCCGGCGCCGATGCCCGCACGATCGCGATCGAAGCACCCGAAGCGGCCGTTGCGCGCATAAGGCGCACGCTGGCGATCCGCGCACTGCTCCTGTCCGCGGGCCATGGCGGGGCAAACCGCGCGCCGCTCACCGGCGATGCCTCGACGCGCCGGTACGAAACGGCAACCGACGGTGCGTGGCGTGCCATCGTCATGGACGCGCCGCCCATGCCCGACGGGCCCCCGGTGCGCGACGGCAAGCCCTATTCGCAGATCGCTCATCTGGCGGAAGATATCGGCCCGTTCGTCGCAGTGGCCCGGATGCTGACCGGAGCGGGTTTCGCCGCGCCGGAGATCATGGCGGTCGACCATGAGGCCGGGCTGATCCTGCTCGAAGATCTCGGCGATGATGGCGTGCTGGATGCTGCCCGCCGGCCGATCCCGGCGCGCTATGAGGCGTCGGTCGATTGCCTCGCCGCCATGCACGCCACCGACTGGCCCCGCGAGATCGTCCTGGAAGACGGCACGGTCCACCGGGTGCCGGCGTTCGACCTCGGCGCCTTCCTGATCGAGGTCGATCTGCTGCTCGACTGGTATGTTCCGAGGGTCGCCGGCGCTCCGGCCAGCGCCGAGGACCGGCAATCGTGGCACGCCATCTGGCAGGCGCTGTTCGCCACCGTCGATGCCGGCCCCAAGACCCTTGCGATGCGCGACTTCCACTCGCCCAACATTGTCTGGCGCGGCGAAAGGACCGGACATGACCGGGTCGGGCTGATCGACTTTCAGGATGCGCTCTGGACCCACCCCGCCTATGACGTGATGTCGCTGATCCGCGATGCGCGTGTCACCGTCGAACCGGACCTGCAGTCGCGGCTTCTGGAAGCCTATTGCGCGGCAAGGGACCAACAGGCGGAGGACTTCGACGAGACCGGCTTCCGGGAGTGTTCCGCCATTCTGGCCGCGCAGCGGGCCGCCAAGCTTCTGGGGATATTCGTGCGCCTCGACGAACGGGACGGCAAGCCGGGCTACATCGCACATCTGCCCCGCATCCAGACATACATGCGCCAGTCGTTGTGCCATCCGGCGCTCGCCGATCTCGACGCGTGGCTCGCCGCGCGCGGCCTGCTCGACGTGACGGTCGAACCGCGATGACCGCACCGGTCTCAACAGCCATGGTGCTGGCCGCCGGCTTCGGAAAACGGCTGCGGCCGATCACCGACACCGTGCCCAAGCCCCTGGTCCCGGTGGGAGGGCGTACCATGCTCGACCGGACGCTCGATGCGGCGGAAACGGCCGGGATCGCGCGCGCCGTGGTCAACGTTCATTATCTGGGCGAGCAGATCATTGCGCATTGCGCGAGCCGGCAGACGCCGGCGACGTCGATCAGCGACGAGCGCGACGCGATCCTTGAAACCGGGGGCGGCGTGGTCAAGGCGTTGCCGTTGCTCGGCGATACTCCGTTCGCGCTCCTCAACGCCGACACGTTCTGGGTCGATGGCGGCCGGTCGACGCTTGCGGCGATGATCGACGCCTTCGACCCGGCACGCATGGACATGCTGCTCCTGACCGCGCGCCTTGACGATACGACGGGACATTCGGGCGGCGTGGACTTCACACTGGACGCCGGCAGCCGGATCGCACGGGCGCCGGATCCGGCCGGAGCCGGCGTCATCTACGCGGGCGCGGCGATCATCGATCCGGCGGTCTTCACCGGCGCGCGTGCCGAGCCGCATTCGCTGAACCGCTATTTCGACGCCGCCATCGCCGCCGGCCGGCTGTTCGGCCATGCGCTCGAAGACGGCCACTGGTACACGGTCGGCACGCCGGACGGGCTGACGGAGGTCGAGGCGCATCTGGCAGCGGGCAGGGTTTGACCGCCGAGCGGGAGGCCCGCAGACTTGGGCTCTCCGAATCGCGATCTGCCGCCGTGACCCAGAACCGCTACGTCCATCCCAAAGTCTTCACCGTCGCGCCCGGCGCGCCTTTCCTGCCCGCCATCGCCGATGGACTGCTGGAGGGCACACTGGTCGACGGCTTCACCTTCGATGGCGATCCGATGGCGTTGGCGCGGGCGACCATCTATGTGCCGACGCGGCGCGCGGCGCGCGAGCTGCGGTCGGTGTTCATGGATGCGCTCGGCCAACGCTCCATCCTTTTGCCGCGCATCCGCCCGCTCGGGGAATTCGACGAGGATGCCGCCTTCTTTGCAGCAGGCGCGGGGGAGATGCTGTCGGTGCCGCCGGCGATCGACGCGCTTGAGCGCCAGCTTGCGCTCGGCACGCTGACGGCGCGCTGGACAGAGGCGATGACAGAGGAGTTGCATGCGCTTTACGGCATCGAGCGGGTGACGACGCCGGTGTCGACCGCCGACGCTTTCTGGATGGCGGCCGATCTCGCCGCGCTGATCGACCAGCTTGAGACCGAGGGCATTCCGTTCAAGGCCATCGAGGATGCCGCCGGCGCCGAGGTCTCGGAATGGTGGAACGTCACGCTCGCCTTTCTGCAGATCGTCAAAAAGGCCTGGCCGGCGCATCTCGCCGAGGCCAACCGGCTGGACCCGGCCGACCATCGCAACCGGATGATCCGGGCCGAGGCGGCCCGGCTCGCCGCCGCGCCGCCCGCCGGACCGGTGATCGTCGCCGGCTCGACCGGCACCATCCCTGCGACGGCGGAACTGATCGCCACCATTGCGCGGCTTCCCCAGGGCGCTGTCGTGCTGCCGGGCTACGACACGGAGATGGATGGCGAGACACGCGCGCTTCTTGAAACCGTTGGCGATGCCACGCCGGTGATCGGCCATCCGCAGTTCGGCATGCACAAGCTCGTCCGCTCGATCGGGATCGCGCCCGACGCGATCGAGCGGCTCGGCGCGGCGGAGGACGATGCGGTTGCGGCGCGAAGCCGCTGGGTCGCAGCGGCGCTGGCACCCGCCGAACGCACGGCGGACTGGGCCGCCCAACGCGCGACGTTCAAGGACGCCGCCTTTGCCGGAACTGCGGTTCTGCACGCGGCCGACGAGCGGACCGAGGCGCTGGCGATCGCCTGCGCGCTGCGCGAAGCCATTCTCGATCCGCAGGCGACGGCGGCGCTGGTGACGCCCGACCGGCAGCTGGCCCGCCGCGTTGCAACCGAGCTTGCGCGCTTCAGTGTCGAAGCCAACGATTCCGGCGGCACGCCGTTTGCATTGACGCCGCATGGCAGCCTGCTTGCGCTCGCCCTGCCGCTCGCGGCGGGAGAGGCGGACCCTGCCGCGCTTCTGGCGCTGCTCAAGCATCCGCTGGCGCGGTTCGGCGCCGACCGGGCGGCGCACATGACGGCGGTCGCACATCTGGAAATGCTGGCGCTGCGCGGCGGCACGGGCCGGATAGCGCTCGGCCGGTTCGCGGGCTTCGCCGAAGACGCACTGGCACAATGGGCCGACTACGGGCGCCGCAAGCCGGACTGGTTCCAGGCGATCGACGCCGGTGCTTTCGATCAGGCACGGGATCTGGCCCAGCGCATCGAGGCAGCCTTTGCTCCCCTTTGCGCGCTCGGCGATGCGGCGGAAACGATCGCTCTCGACAAAACCGTGTGCGCAACGGTGCAGGCGCTTGAGGCGATCACGCGCGATGGCGACGGGCGGTTCGACGCGCTTTACGCAGGCGAAAGCGGCGTGGCGCTCGAAGGCCTGTTGCGGCGCCTGCGCGACAGCGCAACGCCCATCGCCTTCGCTGCGGACCAGTGGCCGGACATGGTCCGCGCCCTGACCGCAACGATGGCGGTCAAACCGGCCGTCGGGGGTCATCCGCGCATTGCGATCTGGGGCACGCTGGAAGCGCGCCTCCAGACCGTCGATCTGATGGTGCTGGGCGGCCTCAACGAAGGCAAATGGCCGGCGCAGACATCCAATGACGCGTTCCTGACGCGGTCGATGAAAGCGGAAATCGGTCTCGATCCGCCCGAACGGCGCATCGGGCTGGCGGCGCACGATTTCCAGATGGCGATGGGCAATCGCCGCGTGCTTCTCACCCGAGCCATTCGGGCAGGCGGTGCCCCGGCCGTCGCCTCGCGCTGGCTCCAGAGGCTGGAAACGCTGGCCGGGCCGGATCGGACGGCGGCAATGCACGCGGCCGGCGGTCACTATGCGCAATTGGCCGAAACCGTCGCCGCGCCGTCCATCGCCGATCCGGCCGGGCGGCCGGCGCCGCAGCCGCCGCTCACGGCGCGGCCGAAGGCGCTGTCGGTGACCGAAGTCGAAACTCTGCGGCGCGATCCCTACGCCGTCTATGCGCGCCGCGTTCTGGAACTGGCGCCGCTCGATCCGCTGGTGCGCGATCCGGACTTCGCCGACCGGGGATCGCTGATCCACAAGGTGATGGAGGAAGCGGCGCGGGCGAGGATCGACTGGCCAGCGGAGACGGCCCACGCCGCGCTGGAGCGCCTGGCGCGAGACGTGTTCGATGCGGAGAGACTTCCGCCGGAGATCGACGCGGTATGGTGGGCCCGGATGCTGGCCGCGCTGCCGCGGATCGTCGCCTGGGAGACCGAAAGGCAACCGCTGATCACCGCCCGACATCCCGAAGCCCGCGCCCGGCCGACGCCCGTCGGCGCAACGGGCGTGACACTGCGCGGCTATGCCGACCGCGTCGATGCGCGCACCGACGGGCTTGCCGACATTATCGACTTCAAGACCGGCGGCGCGCCATCCGCGCCACAGGTTCAGACGCTGCTGGCGCCACAATTGCCGCTCGAAGCGGCCCTGCTTGAACGCGGCGCCTTCGACAGCCCCGAAAAATCCGAGCCGGGCGATCTCATCTATGTCCGGCTCGGCGCGCGCGGCGAACTGGTCGCCCGGCCCGTATCGGGCGGCAAGAATGACAAGGCGGCCACGCTCGCCCGGCGTGCATGGGAGAAGCTGGAGGGGCTCTGCGCGCACTACAACAAATTCGAGCAAGGCTACCCGAGCCGCCTCATGCCGTTCCGGGAGGCCGATTTCGACGGCGATTACGACCATCTGGCGCGGGCGCTGGAATGGGCCGACGCGGTGCGGCGCGAACGCGATGGCTAAACCGCTTCCCGACGACAGGACCCGAGCCGATCAGGCCCGAGCGGCGGACCCGGCCAATTCCGCCTGGGTGTCCGCCAATGCCGGGTCCGGCAAGACCTGGGTCCTGTCGACCCGGGTCATCCGTATTCTTCTGTCCGGCACCGAGCCGTCGAAAATCCTGTGCCTGACCTACACCAGGGCCGCCGCCGCGGAGATGAAGACCCGTGTGTTCCAGCGGCTCGGGGCCTGGGTGGCGATGGACGATGCGGCGCTGCGCGACGAGCTGGCCGCCATCACGGACGAACGACCGGGGCGGGAAGCTATCGCGTTCGCGCGGACCCTGTTTGCCCGCGCGCTCGAGACGCCGGGCGGGCTGAAGATCCAGACCATCCACGCCTTTTGCGAATCGCTGCTGCACCGGTTCCCGCTCGAAGCCAACATTGCCGGCCATTTCGAGCTGCTGGACGCCGAGGCGCAGGCGCTGCTTGTCGCACAGGCGCGGCGCGGACTCCTGGCCGATGCGGCGCAGCGGAGCGGCGCGGGTGCGGCGGTCATGCGGCTTCTGGCGATTGCCGGAGAAAGCGGGGTCGAAAAGCTGCTCGACGAGATCGTCGTCCGGCGCATCGCGGTCACCGATCTGCTGCGGCGGCTTTCGCCGGCCGGGGAGAGACGCGGTGCCTATCGCACCGCCTTCGGGTTCGCGCCGGACGAGACCGATGCGGACGTCGCCGCGACCGTCTGGCCGCTGCCGGGGTTCGGAGAGGCCGATCTGGAGCGGCTGGAACATGCGGCCCGTGCGCCGAAGTCACCGCGAAAGACGCATCTGAAGTTCATCGCCGAGCTGCGCGATGCGTCGGCGGAGCCGGACGCTCTATTGCGCCTCTCCTCGCTGGCCAGGGCATTTCTGAAGGCCGATGGCACGCCGGCGACGCACAATATGTTCCCGGCCGATATTGCCGGGGCGCTGCCCTCCTTCGAGGCAGACTATCTGTCGGCAGCGGACCGGATCGCAAAAGCCTGCAACCGCTTGGACCTGCTGCGCGAAATCGAAGGCACGCTCGACGTTCTCGCCGTTGCCGACGCGCTGATCGCGCGCTACGAGGCGCTCAAGCGCGCGCGCGGGCTGCTGGACTTCGAAGACCTGATTGCGCGCACCGCCACGCTTCTGACGCGCACCGGCGCTTCGCTCTGGGTGCGCTACAAGCTGGACCAGGGCATCGATCATATCCTTATCGACGAGGCGCAGGACACCAGCCCCGCCCAGTGGGACGTCATCCGCACTTTGGCCGACGAGTTCTTTGCCGGCGATGCGGCGCGGCCGGAACTGCGCACCGTCTTTGCGGTCGGCGACGAGAAACAGTCCATCTACTCTTTCCAGGGGGCCGATCCGGACAAGTTCGCGGGCACACGCACCCATTTCGCCCAACGGGCTGGCGAAGCCGACCGTGCCTTTGAGCCGGTGGAACTGCAGGTCTCGTTCCGGTCCACCGAGGCGGTTCTGGCCGCGGTCGACCATGTTTTCGCGACTGAAGAAAACCGGGCCGGGCTGACACGCGACAGTCTGCCCACCGCGCACCGTTCGCTGCGCAGAGGCGAGCCGGGCCGCGTCGAAATCTGGGAGCAGGTCGCAAAACAGAAGAGCGACCCGAGCGAAGACTGGACCGCGCCGGTCGATGCGATCGAAGAGCCCTCCCTGCGCGTTGCCACGCGCATCGCCGAAACGATCGGCAATTGGATCCAGACCGGCACAATCCTCGAAGCGACGGGCCATCCGATCGCGGCGGACGACATTCTCGTGCTGGTCCGGTCGCGGGACGGGTTCGTCAGCGCCCTGTCGCGCGCGCTCAAGGATCGCGGCGTCCCCGTCGCCGGCGCAGACCGGCTGGCGCTGACCGGCCACATCGCGGTGCTCGACCTGATGGCGCTCGGGCGCGTCATGCTCAACCGCGCCGACGATCTGTCACTGGCCGCGCTTCTCAAGAGCCCTCTCTTCGGCCGTAGCGATGACGATCTGTTCGCGCTCGCCCATGGCCGCGAGGGTGCGGCGCTCTGGTCGCGGCTGGCCGATGCCGGGCGCAACGACCCGGTCCTTGCGGCCATCGCGGCGCAGCTCGCCGACTGGGCGGACAAGGCGATGCGCTGGCCGGTGCACGAGTTCTATGCCCATGTGCTGTCGGCCTGTTCGGGACGCGAAAAGCTGATCGGCCGGCTGGGCCCGGAAACCGCCGACGTGCTCGACGAATTCATCGCGTTGACGCTGGCGGCCGAACGCACCGGACCGCCGGCGCTCGAGACCTTTCTCAACACGCTCGATCTCTATGCGCCGGAGATCAAGCGCGAGATGGATCAGGCCAAGGGCGAAGTCCGGATCATGACGGTGCACGGCGCCAAGGGGCTCGAGGCGCCGATCGTGTTTCTCGTCGATCGCGGCAGCGCGCCGTTCGATGCGCGTCAGGCGCCGGCGCTGCTGCCGGTGCAACTGCCAAGCGAAACAGGCTCCGACAGCGACGCCCTTTTGTGGCGCGGCGTGCCGGACGCGCGCTCTGATGTTCAAGCCGCAGCGCTCGAAAGGCTGAAGTGCGCCGCACAGGACGAATATCGCCGGCTCTTGTATGTCGGAATGACGCGCGCCGCCGACAGGCTGATCGTCGCCGGCTATCGCGGCATCCATGCGCCGTCCGAGGCGACATGGCACACCATGGTGCTGTCGGCGCTGGAGCCGCATTGCGACGTGACCGAAACCGGTGACGGGACGGTCTGGCAGTTTCCGGCGGGGCTTGGCGCTGTGCCGGCCAGCGCTCCGGCGGTACCGGACAAGCGCGAACAGGCGTTCTCGCTGCCCGCGGGTTTTGCCGATCCGGCGCCCCCCGAACCTCCGGCGGCGCGGCCACTGGTGCCGTCGGGAGCGTCGGGCCTTGCCATTTCCCCGGAGACAGCGGATGCCGCGGAACCGGGCAGCGTGTCGCTGCTGGACGACGGGGGCGGAACACCGGGCGGATCGGCGGCGCGGCGCGGAACGCTGATCCACACGCTGTTGCAGATGCTGCCGGCAATCGACCCCAGCGAACGGCAGGACCGGGCGCGGCAATGGTGCGCGATGACCGCGCCCGAAATGGACATCGGCGACGTCGATTCGTTGCTCGCTCAGGTGTTTGGCGTGCTGGACGACCCGCGTTATGCGCCGCTGTTCGCGCCGGAATCGATTGCCGAGGTGTCCGTGATGGGCACGCTGAAGCTTGGCGGCGAGGCGCGCGCCGTCTCCGGCGTGATCGACCGGCTAGTGGCGGTGGGCGACACGGTGCTGATCGTCGATTACAAGACCGGCCGCCACATCCCCGAAACGCCCGATGCGGTCGCCGAGGCCCATGCAAGGCAGATGGCGCTTTACCGCGCGCTCGTCGCCCCTCTCTATCCGGGCAAGACGGTGCGCACGCTTTTGCTTTTCACCGCCGGGCCGGCGATGATCGAAGTCTCCGGCGAGAGGCTCGCCTCCGCCTTGGCCGGTCTCGCACAATCGTGAGAATCGGCCTATAGGTACGGGCTTGAACATGCGTCCGATCCGGCCCACATGCGGGCCAGGACATGAGAAGGAGGCCGCAATGGCGACCGTGAAGATCGATACCAGCAATTTCGAGGCCGATGTGCTCGGCGCCGACGAACCGGTGGTCGTGGATTTCTGGGCGGAATGGTGCGGCCCGTGCAAGATGATCGCACCGGCGCTGGAGGAACTGTCCGGCGAACTGGACGGTCAGGTGAAGATCGCCAAGGTCAACATTGACGAAAATCCGCAGATCGCCGCGCAGTACGGCATCCGCTCGATCCCGACGCTCTACATGTTCAAGGGTGGCGAAGTCGTCGACCAGATGGTCGGCGCCGTGCCCAAGGGCAAACTGTCGGACTGGATGAAGGGCGCCATCGCCTGAGGCCGGCTGCACGGATTTTCACGAAAACCCGGCCCTTGCGCCGGGTTTTTTGTGCCGGCTACCGTGGCGGCGTGCCGTTGTCGCGCAGAACATCGCCGGCCAGATAGAGCGAGCCGCATATCAGGATACGCGGCGGACGCTCCAGGCCGTTCCAGCTTTCAGCCAAAAGACGGAGCGCGGCGGAGACGTTTTCCATCGGCTCCGCCGAAAGGCCGGCTTCGAGCGCCTGGTCGGCGAGAAAGCCCGGATCGACACCGGCATCGCTGCCCGGCACCGGAACGGTGAAGACGTGCCGGACAAGACCGTCAAACACCCTGAAATAGCCGACGGCATCCTTGGTGTTGAGCATGCCGGCGATCATGAACAGCGGCCGCTCGACCTGTTCCTCGCGTGCGGCGAGATGCTCGGCGGCCATCGCCGCGCCGTCGGGATTGTGGCCTCCATCGAGCCAGATCTCCGCCCCCTTTGGTGCGAGCGCGACCAGATCGCCTTCGGTCAGCCGCTGCAACCGCGCCGGCCAGTCGACCGTCTGCATCGCGCGCTCGGCGGCCGCCTCGGTCAGGGAAAAACCGCCGGCGCGCAGCGCGGCGATGGCCGCGGCGGCGTTGGAAAGCTGGTGTCGGCCCCGCAGCGCCGGCAAAGGCAGATCAAGCAAACCGTCGGTGTCCTGAAAGACCAGCCGGCCATGCTCCTCGAAGGCGATGAAATGCTCACCATAGATGTGCGCGTCGCAGCCCAGAGCTTCGGCGCGCGTGACCAGTTCGTCGCGCGCCTCCGGATGAGGCTGGGCGCCGATGACCACCGGCGCGTCGGGTTTCATGATGCCGGCCTTTTCGCCGGCGATCAGTTCGACGGTGTCGCCGAGATAGGCCTGATGGTCGAGACCGACCGGCATGATGACGCTGACCGCCGGCCGGTCGATCACATTGGTGGCGTCGGCGCGGCCGCCAAGACCCACCTCGATGACTGCCGCATCGGCCTTGTGTTCGCTGAACAGGACGAACATGACCGCCGTCAGGATCTCGAAGACAGTGATCTTGCGGCCGTCATTGGCGTCGGCGACGCGGCGCACCGCATCTGCGAGCACTGCATCGTCGACCAACGTGCCGGCCAACCGGAACCGCTCGTGCCAGCGCACGAGGTGCGGCGAGATGTGAACGTGGGTGCGATGGCCGGCGGCCTCCAGCAGCGCGCGGCAGAAGGCGGCGCACGACCCCTTGCCGTTGGTGCCGGCGATGTGGATCGCCGGCGGCAGCGCCGTGTGCGGATCGCCGAGCGCGCCCAGCAGACGGCGGATGCGGCCGAGCGACAGGTCGAACCCCTTCGGATGCAGGGCCATTAGCGCCTCGATGGCGCGGGTGGCTTCGTCGGGCGATACCAGTTCGGTGCCCGGCGCGGCGGGCGGATGATGATCGCTTGCCATGGCCGCGCTCCGTCAGAAGCTGGGCGAAGGCTTTTGGGGCGTCGCCTCGGCCGGTTCAAGAATTTCGGTCTCGACGGCACCTGTCGTCACCGCCGCATCTTCGGGATCGGCGACCGGCACCGTGTCGACCGAGCCGGTCTCGTCCATCACCGCGGCCTGCCCGACCGTTTCGGTCGCAGGCACGTCCTGTTTGGTCAGGATGCGAAGCAGGCGGGCGATGGTCGCCCTCAGTTCGGTGCGCGGCACGACCATGTCGACCATGCCGTGATCGAGCAGATATTCGGAACGCTGGAAGCCCTCGGGCAGCTTTTCGCGAATGGTCTGTTCGATGACCCGCGCGCCGGCAAAGCCGATCACCGCGCCCGGTTCGGCGATGTGAATGTCGCCCAGCATCGCATAGGAGGCCGAAACGCCGCCGGTGGTCGGATTGGTCAGGACGACGATGTAGGGCAGGCCCGCCTCCTTCAGCATTTCGACGGCAACCGTGGTGCGCGGCAACTGCATCAGCGACAGGATGCCCTCCTGCATGCGCGCACCGCCGGATGCGGCGAACAGCACCATCGGGCATTTCTTTTCGATGGCCGTCTCAAAGCCGCGAATGATCGCTTCGCCGGCCGCCATGCCGAGCGAGCCGCCCATGAAGGTGAAATCGTGCACTGTGGTGACGATTTCCATGCCCTCGAGCTTGCCGGTGGCGTTGATGATGGAATCCTCGAGACCGGTCTTCAGCCGGTTCTCGCGCAGCCGGTCGGAATACTTCTTCTGGTCCCGGAAACGCAGCGGGTCCTGCGCCACCTCCGGATTGGCGATCTCCTGGAACGCGCCGCCATCATAGAAATGGGTGAGCCGCTGGCGCGCGGCGATCTTCATGTGGTGTCCGGAGACCGGGATCACCCACTGGTTTTCCTCGACATCGGCGTGAAACACCATCTCGCCGGTCTCGGGGCACTTGATCCAGAGGTTTTCCGGCGTCTCGCGCCGCCCCAGCATGGAGTTGAGGCGCGGACGGACGTAGTTGGTGATCCAGTTCATGACCGATTCCCGTTTTGGGCCAATGTGGACCGGCTATTCGGCAGCTTCAAGGCGCGCGGCGCGGACGCCTGCGGCCAGGCCGCCCACCAGCGTCGTGACGGCGGCGACCGTGTCGGACGTCGCGCCGCCATCGCCGTCCAGCGAATTGACGATGGCCTGGACGATCGCCGTGCCGACCACCACGCCGTCCGCATCGCGGCCGATCAGCCGGGCCTGCTCGGCGGTCTTGACGCCGAAGCCGACACAGACCGGCAAGGGCGTATGGCCCTTGATACGGTTGACCGCCTCGCCGACCGCGCCGGTGTCGGCGATGGCCGATCCGGTGATGCCCGTCATCGAGACGTAGTAGACAAAGCCGGACGTGTTGGCGAGGACGGCCGGCAGGCGCTTGTCGTCGGTCGTCGGGGTCGCCAGCCGGATGAAGCTGATGCCGGCCTCAAGCGCCGGAATGCACAGTTCGCCATCCATTTCCGGCGGCAGGTCGACGATGATCAGACCGTCGATTCCGGCAGCGTTCGCATCGTCGAGGAACCGGTCGACACCATAGATGTAGACCGGATTGTAATAGCCCATCAGGACGATCGGCGTATCGGTATCGGTCTTGCGGAAGGCTTTGGCCATCGCCAGCGTACGGGCCAGCGTCTGCCCGCCCTTGAGCGCACGTTGGCCGGCCATCTGAATCGCCGGCCCGTCGGCCATCGGATCGGAGAAGGGCATGCCCAGCTCGATGATGTCGGCGCCCGCATCCGGCAAGGCCTTCATGATGGACAGGGATGTGTCGTAGTCGGGATCGCCGCCCATGATGTAAGTGACGAGCGCGGGCCGGCCTTCATCGGCAAGCCGCGCAAACAGCGTGTCGAAACGGTTGGTCATGCGCTCTGCCCCGATTTGCCGACGACTTCGCCGTCTTCCTTTGTGAAGATGCCGATCTTGTCGGCGTTCGGCAGCACGTCCAGCACCTTTTCGGACGGGCGCGACAGGACCGTTCCGAGCGGCGTGACGACGATCGGCCGGTTCATCAGGATCGGGTGCTCGACCATGAAGTCGATGAGTTCGTCATCGGTCCATTTGGGGTCGTCGAGCCCGAGTTCCTCATAGGGCGTGCCCTTCTTGCGCAGAACCTGGCGCACGGAGAGGCCGGTAGCCGCGACCAGCTCGACCAGCCTGTCCCGGCCGGGCGGCGTCTTGAGATATTCGATCACCTCGGGCTCCTCGCCGGACGCGCGGATCATCGCCAGCGTGTTGCGGGAGGTGCCGCATTTGGGATTGTGGTAGATGGTGATCGTGCTCATTTCGGCACCTCCGGGTGATCGAAGCGTTCGCCGTTCTTCCAGCCATCGGCCGAATTGCCGTGTGCGGGAATGCCGCCGGCGTCATCCAGCATCTTTGCCAGATGCATCAGGTTCCAGGTCATGAACGTGGTGTTCCGCCGCGTGAAGTCGTTGTCGAGACCGGCGCCATTGTCGCCATAGGAATCGCCCGGGCCGGCCTCGCCGATCCAGCCCGCATCGGCTTGGGGCGGCACCGTGTAGCCGATGTGCTGGAGCGCATAAAGGCACGTCATCGATGCGTGCTTGATGCCGTCCTCATTGCCCGTGATCAGACAGCCGCCGACCTTGCCGTAATAGATGTACTGGCCGGCATGGTTGCGCTGGCCCGCATGGGCGTAAAGCCGTTCGATGACGACGCGGCAGACGGACGATTCCTCGCCGAGCCAGAGCGGTGTGCCAAGAACGAGAATATGCGCGTCGCGCACTTTCGGCCAAAAGATGTCGGGCCAGTCGTCGTGATCGGCGCCGTGGTCGCGCATGTCCGGCATGATACCGAACGCGATCCGGTGATCGGCGGCGCGCAGATAGTCCACCGTGACGCCGTTCCTTTCCATGATCGCCATGGAGTTGCGCATCAGCCGTTCGGTGTGGCTCGGCCCCTGGGCGGTCGATTTCAGCGTCGTGTTGATGAACAGGGCTTTGAGGCCGGCAAAGTCGACCATCGTCACATCTCAAATCCCAGCCGCTTGCCGACGGCGAAGACGTCCTTGTCGCCGCGGCCGCACAGATTCATGACGATGATCTGGTCCTTGCGCATCTTCGGTGCGCGCTTGATCACCTCGGCGAGCGCGTGGCTGGGTTCGAGCGCCGGGATGATGCCCTCGATCTTCGAGAGCAGCTGGAAGGCTTCGAGCGCCTCGGTGTCCATGATCGGCACATAGTCGACGCGGCCGGTGTCCTTCAAATAGGAATGTTCGGGGCCGATGCCGGGATAGTCGAGGCCGGCCGAGATCGAATGGCCTTCCTCGATCTGTCCGTCGCCGTCCTGCAGAAGATAGGTGCGGTTGCCGTGCAGCACGCCGGGCGAACCGGCGGTCAGCGAGGCGCAGTGCTCGTCCGTGTCGAGCCCCTTGCCGCCCGCTTCGACGCCGACCATCTGCACATTGCGGTCGTCGAGGAACGGATGAAACAGGCCGATCGCGTTGGAGCCGCCGCCGACGGCGGCGACCAGCATGTCCGGCAGCCGGCCCTCGATTTCAAGCAGCTGCTCCCTGGCCTCCTTGCCGATGACCGACTGGAACTCGCGCACCATCTCCGGATAGGGGTGCGGGCCGGCGGCGGTGCCGATGATGTAATAGGTGCTCTCGACATTGGTGACCCAGTCGCGCAGCGCCTCGTTCATCGCGTCCTTGAGGGTGCCGTTTCCGGCCGTCACCGGGGTCACCTCGGCGCCCAAGAGCTTCATGCGGAAGACATTCGGCGCCTGCCGGTCGATGTCGGTGGCGCCCATATAGACATGGCAGGGAAAGCCGAACCGCGCGGCGACCGTGGCCGAGGCCACGCCATGCTGGCCGGCGCCGGTTTCGGCGATGATCCGCGTCTTGCCCATGCGCTTGGCCAACAGGATCTGGCCCAGGCAATTGTTGATCTTGTGCGAGCCAGTATGGTTCAGCTCATCACGCTTGAAGTAGATTTTCGCGCCGCCCAGATGCTCGGTCAGCCGCTCGGCGAAATAGATCGGCGAGGGCCGGCCGGTATAGTGCGTGTTCAGATGCTGCAATTCGGCCTGAAACTCCGGATCGGTCTTGGCCTGGTTCCACTTGTCCTGCAGGTCGAGGATCAGCGGCATCAGCGTCTCGGCGACGAAGCGGCCACCGAAAATGCCGAACATGCCCTGCTCGTCAGGACCTGTGCGAAAAGAATTGGGTTCAGGTGGCTTGTTCATCGTCAAACTCCCAAAGCGGCGGTCTGCCGCTGTTCGCGCGCCTCGGCGACCGCCAGAAAAAACGCCTCGATCAGGCCCGCGTCCTTGATGCCCGGCGCGCTTTCGACGCCCGAGGACACGTCGATCCCCGGCGGACCGGCGATCCCGAGCGCCTCGCCCACATTGCCGGCATCGAGCCCGCCGGACAGCATATAGTCCGTGTCCGCGTCAAGCGAGGCAAGGAGCGACCAATCGAAGCTGACGCCATTGCCTCCGGGAAGGTCCGATCCTTTTGGCGGCTTGGCGTCGAGCAGGAACCTGTCGGCGACGCCGCGATAGGCGTCCAGTTTTTTCAGGTCATCGCGACCGGAAATGGCGAACGCCTTCATCACCGGCAGGCCATGGCGCGCCCTGACCGCGGCGACCCGTTCGGGGCTTTCGCTTCCATGCAATTGCAGCATGTCGGGCCCGGCCGTCCGGACGATCCGGTCGAGCTCGGCGTCGTCCGCATCGACCGTTACGGCGACCGTCACAACGCCGGCCGCCTTGGCCCGCGCTGCCAATGGCGCCGCATCGTCCGGCGTGACATGGCGCGGTGATCTCTCGAAGAAGATGAAGCCCGCATGGCTCGCGCCGCCGGCTGCCGCCGCGTCGACGGCGTCCGGTGTCGAAAGTCCGCAGATCTTGATGTCGAGGCTCATGCAGGCGCCTTAGCGCGCACGGTTCAGCGAGTCGAGCATTTGATCAGCCCGGCGCCATGCCGGACGAGGTCGCCGACTGGTCGATCTATTTGTGAAAGAGAACAAAATTGACTCTTTCCAATACTTGGATCACCCTCAGAATGTTTCTGTTAAAGGAGATTTGGTCCATGCCTAAAAGAGAAATCACTGCACGAAAGCTGATTGGCGAAAAGCGCTATGCCGAACTCAAAGAGCGCTACGATGCGTTTGTCGGTCAGGCGATCGTCGACAAACTCGTGGAGCCGGACATGCTGTCGGGCTTCCCTCCCTTGGGGATTCACGCCGAAGGGCCGCACTACGAGCAGGAAGGCGGCGATTACGATCAGTCCACCGGCGGCAATCACAGCCAGACCGGCGGCGGCAGCTACAAGCAAGCGGCTCCCAAGACCGAAGAGTTCCGCTAAGCCGGCCGCGCCACAATGCCCCCTGGTCTGACCGGCGCGGCCACGACGCGACGCCATGCGGCCGTGCCCTCGATCCGGACGCTTCAGGTCGTGTTGAAGGTGGCCGAGCGCTGCAACATCAACTGCAGCTACTGCTATTATTTCAACATGGGCGAGACATCGGCGCTGGACCGTCCGGCGCTGATCAGTCTCGATACGGTGGCCTCGCTCGCGCGCTGGATACGTGAGGGTTGCGCGGAACTGGGCATCGGGCGCGTGATGGTCTCGTTCCACGGCGGCGAGCCGCTGCTCCTCAAGCCCGCGCGCTTCTCCGCGGCGTGCACGCTCCTGCGCGAAACGATCGAGCCGGTCGCCAAGGTTTCCTTTGCCGTGCAGACCAACGGCACGATTCTCAGCCGGCAATGGCTCGATATCTTCGCCGAGCACCGCATCCATGTCGGCGTCAGCATCGATGGCGACCGCGGCGCCAATGACCGTTTCCGCCTGACCAAGGACGGACGGTCTACCTTCGACACGGTCGACGAGACGATCCGGACCCTGGTTGCCTGGTCCGGCGGCAATCAGGCTCTCGGCCCGTCGACGATCTCCGTTCTTGATCATCGCAACGACTATGGCGCCATCTATCGCTACCTGCGGTCGCTCGGCATCATGAACATGAGCTTTCTCCTGCCCGACCGCAGCCACGATCAGGGGTTCA
This sequence comes from Oceaniradius stylonematis, assembly GCF_965223445.1. Classification (NCBI taxonomy): domain Bacteria; kingdom Pseudomonadati; phylum Pseudomonadota; class Alphaproteobacteria; order Hyphomicrobiales; family Ahrensiaceae; genus Oceaniradius; species Oceaniradius stylonematis. The sequence continues at coordinate 2,157,089 of NZ_OZ244994.1, read as the reverse complement.
GTGCCGACGATGGCGATGCGGAGAGCTATGGCCGGTGCCTGTCGGATCTGTTCCAAGCCTGGTTCGCCGAGGACAATCCCGATGTGAATGTGCGGCAGGTCAAGGAGGTCATCCGGCATTTCCAGAACACGGAAAAAGGCCCGCCCGAACCGCCGGGCGAAGACAAGATCGCCTACCAGATCATCGTCGCGCAGAGCGACGGAACCGTGTCGGTCGACGATTCGCTCATCCCCGCCCTTGACTGGTTCAAGGGCACGCCACGCGTGGCCATCGCGGACACATCGCTGCCCGACTTCCTCGCCGATCGGGTTTTTGGAGAGATCCGGCGCGCAAACAACACGATCGCCACCGCCTGCCGAGACTGCGATTGGCGCGGCGTGTGCCGCAGCGGCGATCTCGAAAACCGTTACGCCGACGGCATGGGGTTCGACAATCCGTCCGTCTACTGCAGCGGTTACCAGCGGTTTTTCACCGACGTCTGTGGAACGCTGCTTGCCAACAACTATCCGGTCGATCTGCTGGAAGATCGCATCGAGCAATCATTCGCCGCGGTCGACGCGCATGTTTGAATGAAGCCTGGCGTGGCCGGCACGGTGGGGCCGGTCAGAACACGATCGACTGCAGTTTCGACCCGTTGCGCTTGAGCCAGGCCTTGCAGCGCTTCGTGTCCGGGCAGAGCTCCTCGCACAGCGCCCAGAAGCGCGCACCGTGGTTCATCTCGCGCAGATGCGCCACCTCGTGGGCGACCAGATAGTCGATCACCCGCGGCGGCGCCATGGCGATCCGCCAGGAAAAGGACAGGTTGCCCTCCGACGAGCACGACCCCCAGCGGCTGACCGTGTCCTTGAACCGGACCGCGCGCGCCGGCCGGCCGACGGTGGCGGCATGGCGGGCCACCAGCGGCTCGATGCGCTCCCTGGCGGTCTTCTTCAGAAAATCGGCGACACGGCGCGGCAAATGTTCCGGCGCGCCGAAGACGACCAGTTCGGGGCCGTTCGCCCCGTCCTCGATCCGCGTGACGCCGCGGCCGGGCCGGTGGACGATCAGATGGTTGACGCCCAGAACCGGCAGCTTGATGCCCGGCCGCACCTGCGGGCGATCGGGCATCTTGGCGATCTTGCCGGCGAGCCAGCCCTCGTGACGGGCCAGGAACCGGTCGATCTCCGCTTGCGCCATGCCGGGCGGCACGGTGACCTTCAGACCGCGATCGCCGGGCTGTATGCGCAGCGTCAGCCGCTTGGCGCGGGGGTTTTCGACGATCGAGAGCGGCAGCGTCCGGCCAGCCACCTGGTGGCTGTCCGGACGTTGCTCGTGTCGGTGCCGTGCGCGCGTCAGGCCGAAAACCATGGGGTGTTCATAGCGTGATTCGGCGGCGCGCCTAACAGCGAAACCGGACCTGCGCGAAGCAGCTCCGGCCGGCCCGCCAACGCCGGGAGAGGTCCCGACGTCGCGGTTTGTGTGCCGGCGCCATCACAGGACGGCGCCCGGTTCTTTGCGTATCAGCTCTCGTCCGATCCCTTGACGTTCGGGACCGAAGTGCCCTTGGCGCCATTGCCGGCGTCGGCATCCATGTCGCGACCGCGTGCCGCCATGAACTGGTCGAATTCTTTCTGGTCCTTGGCGCGGCGCAGTTCGCGCAGATAGTCATCGAACTCCTTGCGCATTTCGTCGAGCTTGCGGCGCTCTTCCTCGATGCGCTTGAGTTCGGCATCGCGCCAGTCGTCAAAGGCGACGTTGCCGGTGCGCGGTGCCATGTTGGCGGAACGGCCGCAACGGCTCCAATTGCGGGACATGGCATCGGTGGCGCGGTTGACGTCACCCTTCCAGCCATCCAGCCGGTCGCCCCAGAGAATGTAGGCCAGCATCGCCAGGCCCAGCGGCCAGAAGACGATGAAACCCAGCACCATCAGGCCGATGGTGGCCGGCGTCCACGCGGGACGGATCAAGGCAGTCTGTGTCATGTTCGAACACCCCATTTTTGCCTGGCGATAAAGGCTCGCCACGGTTCTGAGGTGGTGACCGAACACCTGCTCTGCAAGCGCTTTTGGCCGGTTTTTCGGCGGACAATCGTTAAATTTTGTTCAGATTCAGCGTTTTGCCAGCGCCAGAAAATGCACCGCGAGACCCAGCATCAGGCCCCAGAAGGCGGCGCCGATGCCGAAAAAGACAATGCCTGAGGCGGTGATGGCAAAGGTGGTCATCGCCGGAATGCGGTCGCGTTCCTCGGCGACGGCAATGCGGGTGGAGTTGGCCAGCGGCCCGAGCAGCGCGATGCCCAGAACCAGCGCAATCAGCGAGGCGGGCAGCACGGTGACAAGCGCCACGAACGAGGCGCCGAACAGCGCGAACACGATATAGATGAGGCCGTACCAGATGCCCGTGACCCAGCGCTTGTGCGGATCGGGATGGGCGTCTTCGCCGGTGCAGATGGCCGCGGTCACGGCGGCGAGATTGGTCGATGAGGCGCCCAGAAAGCCGGTCAGGGTCGAGAAGACGCCGGTGACGGCGATCACCGGCCCGGCCGGCGGGCGATAGCCGTCGGCGCGGAGCACCGCCAGGCCGGGCAGGTTCTGCGAGGCCATGGTGACGACGTATAGCGGTACGGCGAGGCCGAAGAACGAGCCGACCGATATCTCCGGCACGACGAAGGCGAGCGACGAGGTCTCGATGGTGATGTCGCCTTCGGTCATGCCGCCAAGCAGCGCCCAGGCAATGCCGACGAACAGCACGCCGATCACCGCCAGCTGCGCGTCATAGGTGCGCAGCACGAAAAATCCGGCGGCCAGCGGCAGGATGAAGGCCGGATCGATGGTGGCCGCCTGCGCGCCGGCGACGACGAAGGGCAAAAGGATGCCGCCGAGCATGCCGGCGGAGATCGCGCCGGGAATGGCTTCGACCAGCCGCATCAGCGGCCGGAACAGGCCGGTGGCGATCGTCAGGAGCCCCGCCGCGACGAAGGCGCCGACCGCTTCGTTCATGGAGTATCCCGTGCTTGCCGTCACCAGCGCCAGGCCGGCGATCGACCAGGCGGCGATGATCGGCATGCGAAACCAGATGGTCAGGATCAGGGTCTCGATGGCCACCGCGATGCATATTGCGGTGATCCAGCTTGCCGTCTGGGCCTCGGTTGCGCCGACAGACTGGGCTGCGCCAAGCACCAGCGCCATCGTGCCGCCGAAGCCGACGAATGAGGCGACGAGCGCCGCCGACAGGGCCGAAAAACGAAACATGGTCAGCCCTGGCCGCCTCCCTGGCCGCCGGACTTGCCCGCAAGCGCGCCGGCGGCATCGAGCATCATGGCGATGTCCTGCGGCCGCGACAGGCGGTGATCGCCATCCTTGACGTAGCTGATCACCGCATCGTCCTTGGACAGAAGCTCGAACAGACGCTGCGCATGCTGCCACGGCACGTCGGGATCGGCCTGGCCCTGAATGATGCGCACCGGGCAGTGTGTGTCTATGGGCCCGGTCATGACGCGGTTGTTGCGGCCATCCTCGAACAGGTCCCGCGTGAAGATGTTCGGCTCGGGCCCGTATGGCGTCGGCTCGGCGAAATAGCCCTGCTCTTGCAGATCCCGCTTTTGCGCGCCGGTCAGCTTGGGCTCATGCAGCTCGCTGGTGAAGTCGGGCGCGGGCGCCAGCAGCAGCAGCCCTGCGATCGGATCGCCGACACCGCCCCGGTTGAGTTCGGCGACCATGCGCAGCGCGATCCACGCGCCCATTGACGAGCCGACAAGCACCAAGGGCGGCGCGCAGACGTTTTCGGTCACCGCGAGCGCCTCGCCGAGCCAGCGCGAGATCGTGCCGGCCCGGAAATCGCCACCCGACCGGCCATGCCCCGAATAGTCGAACCGGGTGCAGGCCATGGCGTGCTCGCCGCACCAGCGGTCCAGTTCGACGGCCTTTGTGCCGTCCATGTCGGATCGGTAACCGCCGAGCCAGACGAAGTTCGGCGCGCCGCCCGTGCGGTGGCACACGGCGATCTCGGCGCCGTCCACGGTCAGCGATTGTTCGTCCATCTCGCGCTCCTCCGGCGGTCCCTGCGCCATCGTCCGCCTTATGAGGGGTTGCATCGGACCTGTGAAGCCATCACATGGCCGAATGCGTCCGGCCGGATCAATGCAACAAACGGCCCAAGGCAGGTGATTTGCGGACACGTTCATGCTATGGACCTGCCGTCCGCACCCCGGCCAGCCGGCTCGGACCATGAACCCTTCCGGTCAATATCAAGGAGATTACGACCATTCGCAGACCATTCAGAGCGCCACCGCCGCAAAAGTCCGGCCCGCCCGCCAATGACGACATTCGCGATCCAGAAGTGCAGCTTATCGACGCCGACGGCGAAAACAGGGGCATAACCGAGACGCTCGAAGCGCGACGCATGGCCGAAGATGCCGGCCTCGATCTCGTGCTGATCTCACCCAACGCCAAGCCGCCGGTCGCCAAGATTCTCGATCTGGGCAAACTGAAATACGAACAGCAGAAGAAGGCGGCGGCCGCGCGCAAGAAGCAGAAGACCGTCGAGGTCAAGGAAGTGAAGATGCGCCCGAACATCGACACCCACGACTATGAGGTGAAGATGAAGGCGGTGAAGCGCTTCTTCGAGGATGGCGACAAGGTCAAGGTCACGCTGCGCTTCCGCGGCCGCGAGATGGCACACCAGCAGCTCGGCATGCAGCTTCTGCAGAAGGTGCGCGAGGAAGTCGGCGATATCTCAAAGGTCGAAGCCGAGCCCAGGCTCGAGGGGCGACAGATGATGATGGTTCTGGCGCCGAAATAGAGCGGCACACATCGCGCCATGCAATGAAGGCTCGCCGGCGGCGGGCCTTTTTTCCTGGCTGGCCGTTTCGTTCAGCCGGCCTTGCGGGCGGCGATCACCCAACCGGTCAGGCCGGTGCCGACAATATGTTCGCCATGTTCATCGGCGCGGCCGGTCAGAAGGCCGCCGGCTTCGAGGGCGTCGAGCTTTCCGGCCAGTCCGCCCGACCGGTAGAAATTGTCGTTCAGTCCGATCACCAGAAAGCCGCCGGGACGGATCACACGCACGATCTCGTCGATCGCGTCCGGCCGGACATGGGCGGTCGAAAAGACGCCGACGCAGGCCGCGGCATCATAGGCGCCATCGCCGGCATCGAGCGGCGGCCGGTTCAGATCGGCCTCGAACAGCCGGCGATAGATGCCGGTCGCCTCGGCTTTCTTTAGCATGCCGGTGGAGAAATCGCAGCCATCGATCGCGCCGTATCCTGCCTGATGCAATGCGATGCCCGACAGGCCCGAGCCGCAGCCGACATCGAGCACCGCAACACCGGGCCCCGGCGCGAGCCGTTCGGCCAGGGCCTGTGCGCAGCGTGCCGGCTGGCGGTATTCGTTCTCGCCCAGTTCCTCGTCGTAGACCTCCGCCCAGCGGTCGTAGAGCGCCCGTGTCTCCTCATCGGTCCTGACCTGATAGGCCTTGTCCAGAAAGCGTTCCCGCCCGTTGGTCATCGCGCGTACCTCCCCACCGCCAAGGCTTGCATCCACAACGGTTTGAGTCTATAGGCCCGCGGTCCGAACCGTCCGGCAGGGCATGCCGTGGCGGTTCACGAATGCTGAACAGCCAGCACGTCATCGACAATCGAGCGAAGCGAGGCGGGATCGGCCGATCCCCGTTCGAATTTTCGAACGCCCTTGCGGAGCGCCTGCGAAAGCGGGCCGGCGTGAACGCGAACAATGGAGAGCAAAATGCCCAAGATGAAGACGAAGGCTTCGGTCAAGAAGCGCTTCAAGACCACCGCCTCGGGCAAGATCAAGGTCGCCCAGGCCGGCAAGCGCCATATGATGATCAAGCGGTCCAACAAGTTCATCCGCAACGCGCGCGGCACCATGGTGCTGTCCGAGCCGGATACGAAGATCGTCAAGAAGTTCATGCCCTACGGCCTGTGAGCCGTCACGCACCAGATTTGAAGGAGCCAAGACCATGGCACGTGTCAAACGCGGCGTGACCGCTCACGCCAAGCACAAGAAAGTTCTCAAAGCCGCCAAGGGCTATTACGGCCGGCGCAAGAACACCATCCGCATCGCCAAGCAGGCGGTTGAGAAGGCGGACCAGTACGCCTATCGCGACCGCAAGGCCCGCAAACGCAATTTCCGCTCGCTGTGGATCCAGCGCATCAATGCCGCCGCGCGCGAGCACGGCCTGACCTATGGCCGGCTGATCGACGGGCTGAACAAGGCCGGCGTCGAGATCGACCGCAAGGTGCTGTCAGACATGGCGATCCACGAACCGGCGGCATTCGCTGCCATCGCGGAAAAGGCCAAGGGCGAGCTGGCCTATCTGAAAGACACCACGCCCAACGCATTTGAGGCCGCTGTCCGCTAGGCCAGCGCGCTTCTCAACGCATCACCCAAGTTTGAGAACCCGCTTCTGGCCACCGCCGGACGCGGGTTTTCTTTGTCGCCGGACTGTGAGAAACGAACCGCCGGACAGATAGGGAAACCGTCATGAACGAAACGGCCCGACCCGAGATCGATCAGCTTGAACGGACGCTGATGGCCGACATCGCCTCGGCCGCCGACGAGGACGCCATCGAACAGGTGCGCGTTGCGGCAATCGGCAAGAAAGGCGCGGTCTCCGAGCGCATGAAGACGCTCGGCAAGATGAGCGCCGAAGAGCGCCAGGTGATGGGCCCGGCGCTGAACGGGCTTAAGGTCCGCGTGACCGACGCGATCGCGGCCCGCAAGGCCGAACTGCGCGACGCGGCGATCGAGGCCCGGCTGGCGACCGAGACGGTCGACATCACGCTTCCCGTCCGTCCGTCGCCCGCCGAGACCGGCCGCATCCATCCGATCAGCCAGGTGATCGACGAGATCACCGCGATCTGCGCCGACATGGGGTTTGCCGTTGCCGAAGGCCCCGATATCGAGACCGACTATTACAACTTCACGGCGCTCAATTTCCCCGAGGATCATCCGGCGCGGGAAATGCACGACACGTTCTTCATGGCGCCGGACGCAAACGGCGAGCGCAAGGTGCTGCGCACGCACACCTCGCCAGTCCAGATCCGCACTATGGAAGCGCAGGAGCCGCCGATCCGCATCGTCATTCCCGGCAAGACCTACCGGCACGATTCCGACGCCACCCATACGCCGATGTTCCATCAGCTGGAGGGACTTGTCGTCGACAAGGTGACGACGGTCGCGCACCTGAAATGGACCATCGAGGAGTTCTGCAAGGCCTTCTTCGAGGTGCCCGACGTCGCCATGCGGTTCAGGCCGTCCTACTTCCCGTTCACCGAGCCGAGCCTGGAGGTGGACATTCAGTGCGACCGGTCAAAGCCCGGCGAAGTCCGGTTCGGCGAGGGCAATGACTGGATGGAGATCTTGGGTTGCGGCATGGTGCATCCGAACGTTTTGCGCGCCGGCGGGCTCGATCCGGACGTCTATCAGGGCTTTGCCTGGGGCATCGGCATCGACCGGCTGGCGATGCTGAAATACGGCATGCCGGACCTGCGCGCCTTTTTCGACGCCGATGTGCGCTGGCTGAAACACTATGGCTTCCGGCCGCTCGACATGCCGACCCTGTTCGGAGGATTAAGCCAATAGCGGCGAACCTGCCGCGCCGGCCGCTGACCAACGCCTATCGAAAGCAAAAACGATGAAATTCACATTGTCCTGGCTCAAGGACCATCTCGACACGGATGCAACGCTTGCCGAGATCACCGAGGCGCTGACCATGATCGGCCTCGAGGTCGAGGCGGTGGACGACAAGGCGCAGTTCGCGCCGTTCACCATTGCGCGCGTGCTGACCGCCGAGAAGCACCCCGACGCCGACAAGCTGAAGGTGCTGACGGTCGATGCCGGCGACGGCAAGCCTGTTCAGGTGGTGTGCGGGGCGCCCAATGCGCGGGCCGGCCTCGTCGGCGCGTTCGCCGCGCCGGGTACCTATGTGCCGGGCATCGATCTGGAACTGTCGGTCGGCAAGATCCGCGGCGTCGAGAGCCATGGCATGATGTGCTCGGAGCGCGAGCTTGAGATGTCGGACGAGCATTCCGGAATCATCGACCTGCCCGAGGACGCGCCGGTGGGTACGCCTTTCGCCGCCTATGCGGGGCTCGACGATCCGGTGATCGAGATCGGCCTGACGCCGAACCGGCCCGACTGCACCGGCGTCCATGGCATTGCGCGCGACCTGGCGGCGGCCGGGCTGGGCACGCTCAAGCCGCTCGGCATCGAGCCGATTGCAGGCGACGGCGCATGCCCGGTCGATGTGCGCATCGACGCGCCGGACCTGTGTCCCGGCTTCGCCCTGCGGCTGGTGCGCGGCGTCAAGAACGGCCCCTCGCCGCAATGGATGCAGCAGCGCCTGATCGCCATCGGCCTGAGGCCCATCAATGCGCTCGTCGATATCACCAACTATGTCACCTTCGGCTGGGGCAGGCCGCTGCACGTATTCGATGCCGCCAAGGTGACGGGCAACCTCGTCGTGCGCCGCGCCACCGATGGCGAGACAATTCTTGGCCTTGACGGCAAGGAGTACACGCTGACCGGCGAGATGTGCACGATCGCCGACGAGCGCGGACCCGAATCCATCGCCGGCATCATGGGCGGCGAAGAATCCGGCTGCGACGAGACCACGACCGATGTGGTCATCGAATCGGCGCTGTGGAACCCGCGCAATGTCGCGCGGACCGGTCGCGATCTGGGCATCATCACCGATGCCCGTTACCGGTTCGAGCGGGGTGTCGATCCGGAATTCATGGTGCCGGGACTGGAACTGGCGACACGCATGGTGCTGGACCAGTGCGGCGGCACGCCCACCGAAACGCGCGTGACCGGCTATGCCGGCCATCAGCGCAAGACGGTGGATTTTCCGTTTGCCGAGGTCAGGCGGCTGACCGGCGCCGATGTCGAAGCCGCCAAGAGCACCGACATCCTCGAACGGCTCGGCTTTGACGTGAACGGCAGGGGCGAGATCGCCAAGGTCACGGCTCCGTCATGGCGGCCGGACATTGAAGGCAAGGCCGATCTGGTCGAGGAAGTCATGCGCATCCATGGCGTGGGCAACATCGCGCCGCTGCCGCTTGAGAGCCATGGTGCGGTCAATGGCCGCGTGCTGACCGTCCAGCAGGTGCGCACCCGCGCTGCGAAGCGTGCGCTCGCCGCGCGCGGCATGATGGAAGCCGTCACATGGTCTTTCATTCCGGCTGCCCATGCGGCGGCGTTCGGCGGCGGCGCGGCCGCGCTGCAGCTTGCCAACCCCATTGCGGCCGACATGAGCGACATGCGTCCCTCCCTGCTTCCGGGCCTTCTGGCGGCGGCCCAGCGCAACGCCAATGTCGGCCATGGCGATGTGGCGCTGTTCGAGGTCGCGGGTACTTATGAAAGCGACACGCCGGACGGGCAGCGCAGGGTCGCCGGCGGCATCCGCCGCGGCACGGCGACGCTCACCGGCGCGGGCCGGGCATGGGACGGACACGCGGCGGCGGTCGGCGTGTTTGACGCCAAGGCCGACGCGCTGGCCGCGCTCGAAGCGTGCGGCGCGCCGGTCGACAAGCTGACGGTCGAGCGCGGCGCGCCGGACTGGTACCATCCGGGCCGTTCGGGGCTGATCAAGCTCGGCCCGAAGAACGTGCTCGGCCATTTCGGCGAGCTGCATCCGCGCACGCTCGAAGTGCTCGACGTCAAAGGGCCGGTCTGCGGCTTCGAGATCTTCATCGACGCCCTGCCCGAACCCAAGCGCAAGGCGACACGCACCAAACCGCGCCTCGATCTGTCGCCGTTCCAGGCGGTGACGCGCGATTTCGCCTTCGTGGTCGATGCCGATGTGGCGGCGGGCACCCTGCAACGCGCGGTCGCGAGCGCCGACAAGCAGTTGGTGACGGGCGTGACGGTCTTCGACCTGTTCGAGGGCGCGGCGCTCGGCGACGGCAGGAAGTCGGTCGCCGTCGAAGTGCAGATCCAGCCGACCGACCGAACGCTGACCGACGAGGACCTCGAAGCACTGAGCGGCAGGATCGTTGCCAGTGTCGAAAAGGCGACGGGCGGCGTGCTCAGGGGGTAAGGTTAGCCGCCGGTGCGTGTCTTGATCGTTCGTTGTCCGCGTTTCGAGTAAGCGCGGCTGCGATGCGCAAGATGGACGATCAGCATCACGGTCCCATCTCGTCGCAATAATTCACAGACGAGGCGGTAAGCGCCGCACCGCAGCTTCCAAAAGCCTTTCAGGTTGCCCGAATAGGGAACCAGGCGCTGTCGTGCGTCCTCAAGGCGGGACAATTCGTCCAGCGCCGCCTTGATGCGCCGCTGATCGGCGGTCGCGATCGCCAGAAGGTCGGTGACGGCATCGGGATGCCATTCAATCCGCAAGACCGACCCTCTTCCAAACCTCTTCGTTCGGCACCGGCTCGAAAGGCTCCGACAAACGACTGCGCACAGTGTAGAAATCCTCAAGCTCTTCGAGCTTGTCGATGATCGCCTGACGGATCAGATGGCTTGCGTTCAAACCGTGCTCTTCGGACAGTTTGTCCCAACGAGCCTTGATCTCCGCATCAACACGGATAGACATCGATGTCATGACGGGCCTCATGTGTGCATCATGTCATACATGTAGTGCGTCGCGTATCGTTCTTCAATAAGCGCTTACCGGTTGCCGCCTGAGAAGTCGGAAGCCTGTACGGGCACCCTTGCCCGCTGCCGCTCGCTCTGACACAAGGCGAACCTCGCATGTCGGAGCCAGCCATGAACCTCATCCTCAACACCGACAGCTACAAATATTCGCATTTCGCGCAGTATCCGCCGGAGACGGCGTCGATCTCGGCCTATGTCGAATCGCGGCGCGGCGGCGACTATGACGTGACGCTGTTCTTCGGCCTGCAGATGTTCCTCAAGGAGTATCTGTCCAGGCCCGTCACGCTGGCGGATGTCGACGAAGCCGAGGCGATGATCACCGCGCACGGCCTGCCGTTCAACCGGCCCGGCTGGGATCTTTTGATCGCGCGACACGGCGGCCATCTGCCGCTGATGATCGAGGCGCTGCCGGAAGGCTCGGTCGTTCCGGCCGGCACGCCGATGGTCCAGGTGCGCAACACCGACCCAGATTTTTTCTGGCTGCCGACCTTCATCGAGACCGCGCTTTTGCGCGCGGTCTGGTATCCGTCGACGGTGGCGACGGTATCGTGGCATGTGCGCCAGATGATCGCCGAAACCCTCGACCGGACCTGCGACGATCCGGGGCCGATCCTGCCGTTCCGCCTGCACGATTTCGGCGCGCGCGGCGCGACCAGCCATGAGCAGGCCGGCCTTGGCGGCGTCGCCCATCTGGTCAATTTCCTGGGCACCGATACCGTCGCGGCGCTCGTCTATGCGCGCAAATATTACGGCGAGGAGATGGCCGGCTTTTCGATCCCCGCCGCCGAACATTCGACGATGACCTCCTGGGGCGAGGAACGCGAGGCGGCGGCCTATGAGAACATGGTCGAACAGTTCGGCGGTGACGGCAAGCTCGTCGCTGTGGTCTCCGACAGCTACGATCTGTTCCGCGCGGTGCGCAACATCTGGGGCGGCGAACTGAAGGAAAAGGTCGAGAACATGGGCGGTACGCTGGTTGTGCGGCCCGATTCGGGTGATGCGACGCGCGTGCCCATAGACACGATCGAGATGCTCGGCGACATTTTCGGCTACCGCGTCAACGCCAAGGGCTACAAGGTGCTGGCCGATTGCGTGCGCGTCATCCAGGGCGACGGCATCACACCGCGCACCATCCGTGTGCTGCTCGAAGCGATGACCGAGCGCGGCTGGTCGGCGGAAAACCTAGCCTTCGGCATGGGCGCGGGGCTGTTGCAGAAGGTCAACCGCGACACGCTGCGCTTTGCCATGAAGGCCAATGCGCGGCAGGACAAGGACGGCGCCTGGCACGGCATTGCCAAGGACCCCAAGACCGATCCCGGAAAGGCCTCCAAGCGCTACCGGCAGGCGGTCGTCATCGACGATGGCGCTCCGGTGGCGATGCCGCTCAAGGATATTGGCGACCGTCAGAACCTGATGCAGCCGGTCTGGGAGAATGGCGAGCTTAAGCGCGACTGGACCTTCGCGGAGATCCGCGAACGAGCCAATCCCGCGCGAAAATAGGAGGGCCATCATGTTCCGTTGGGGGATTCTCTCGACCGCAAAAATCGCCCGTGATCAGGTCGTGCCGGCGATCATGCAGAGCGAGACCGGCATCGTGACCGCCGTCGCCAGCCGCCGGCCCGGTCCGGCAGCCGATTTCGCGCGCCGCTTCAACATCGCACACGCTTTCGACAGCTATGAAGCGATGCTGGACAGCGATGCCATCGACGCCGTCTATGTCCCGACCGTGACATCGACCCATGTCGAATGGGCGATCAAGGCCGCGAAGGCGGGTAAGCATGTTCTGGTCGAAAAGCCGCTGGCGCTCAAAGCCGAAGACATCGATCCGGTGATCGCGGCGCGCGATGCGGCCGGCGTTGTCGTCTCCGAAGCGTTCATGGTCACTTATCATCCGCAATGGCTCAAAGTGCGGGCGCTGATTGCAGAAGGCGCGATCGGCACGCTGCGGATGGTCCAGGGTGCGTTTTCCTATTTCAACCGCGACGGAAGCAATATGCGCAACGTGGCCGATCTGGGCGGCGGCGCACTGCCCGACATCGGCGTTTATCCGACCGTCGTGACGCGCTTCGTGACCGGGCAGGAACCGCGCGACGTGGTGGCGACAATCGACTTCGATGCAAAATTCGGGACCGACATCTTCGCCAATGCGACGATGCGGTTCGACGGGTTCGATCTTGGCTTTTACCTCGGTACACAGCTCGCCCAACGCCAGTCGATGGTGTTTCACGGCGACAAGGGCTTCATCGAGGTCCAGACGCCGTTCAATGCGGGGCTTTACGATTCCGACCGGGTGACGCTGCACGGTGCCGACCACCGCGAGGCGCAGATTTTCGCCTTTCCGGGCGTCAACCAGTACCAGTGTCAGGTGGACGCTTTTGCCCGCCATGTGGCGGGATCGGGCGAAGCGCTGTTCACGCTTGAGAGTTCCCGCGCCAACCAACGGGCCATCGACGCAGTCTATAGGGCGGCGGAAAGCGGCGAGCGCACGCGCGTCTGATCACCACCAGACGCCGCCGCGACCGATGCGGATGCGCGGGGCTTGATCTGCGGGCGGATGCAGCGGACCGGCACAACCCGGACAATCGGCTTCGGTGGCGCCGACGACCGGCCCGACCGGTGGACGCGTCTCGGCAAAGGCCAGCCAGTCACGCATTCGGTCCTGCTCGCGCCGGGGAATTTTCGGAACCGGCGAAACCCGCCGTCGCAGCGGAGCCTGACGGGCAGTGGGATTGTCTGCCGGCGGCGTGCGCAGCAATGTCGGCTTGAGCGCCTGCAACCGTTCGACCCGTTCTGCGGTCGGCGGATGCGAGCGCAGCATGGAAGGCTCGGCCATCCGGCCGGCGGGCAGCAACATCGCTTCGAGCCTGCGCCGATGGGCGCCTTCAAGCTTGACGAGGGCCGACGACAGGCCGTCCGGGTCGCCGGTCAGCATGGCGGCACCATAATCGGCGTCGAACTCGCGGGTGCGCGACAGTGCAAGCTGCAGCAGGCTGCCCACGGTCGGCGCCGCGATCATCGCCACAATGCCGAGCCAGGGCACGGTCGGAAAGAAGCCCGAAAGGTTGAACAGAACGGCGATGATGCCGATGGTCGACAGGGTCGATGTCAGCCGCGAGACGACATCGGCCAGGCTCATCACCTTGATGTCCTCGTTGCGGATATGCGTGATCTCGTGGGCCAGAACGCCGGCCAGTTCGCGTGTGGTCAGGCTCCGCACCAGCGCATCAGTCACCGCGATCGCCGATGCATCGCGCCGACCCACGGCAAACGCGTTCATCAGCGGCGACGGAACCACATGCAGATCGGGCGCTCGGGTCAGGCCGGCGCGACGCGAGAGCTCGGCGACGATGGCGTGGCCCGCCGGAAACCGGTCCGGCCCCACAGGCTTTGCCTTGTACATGCGCAGGACGACCGACGGCGAAACCCGCCGGGCAGCGAACAGGCTGACGCCCCCGAAGATGAGCGCGTAGACGATACCGGTCGTGCCGGCGATCGCCCAGGCCGTCATCGCAAGAAGGGCGAGCGAGCCGGCGACCAGCACGAATGTGTGCAGCCGGTTTGCGAAGCGGTGACGCCGATGGATGGCATGGGTCTGTTCGAAAAAGGCGAAGGCCATGGCGTTCATATGGGCGACGCCACGGCCGGTTTGGAGTCCCTGCTTTGGGCCCGATCTCAGCCCTTCACGCCGAACACGAAGCGCGAATAGCCCAGATAGGAAAAGACGGTGACGCAGGCGACGGCAACGAATGTCGCCATTTCGGGCAGGAACCAGTCCGGCGTTGCCAGAAGGACCGCCGAATAGATCAGATAGTTCAACACCGCGCCGATGATGGCCACCGTGACATAGCGCGCGGCCTCATTGCCCACCGTCCTGCCGCTGGCACCGAAGGTGAAGGTCCGGTTGATCAGCCAGGTGGTCAGCATCGCCGCGCCAATCGCCGGGATGCGGGCGGCAAAAGGACCAAGGCCTGCCAGCTCGATCAGCCCGCGAAGCACCGCCAGATCGACGATGAAGCCGGCGCCGCCGGCGAAGGCGAAGCTGAAAAGCCGGCCGAGCCGGGTTCTGGCGGGCTTGACGGCGGGGTCCCGGCCGGGCGTATCGGCATGTTCACCGGTCTGTTTCATGGAACCCTTCATACCGTGGCGGGGTAAACCAATCCTGTCGCGGCGTGCCGGCGCCGGCGATTGGCCGGGCTGGTTGGAGCGGGATGCAAATCGCGATAGACTCGGTGCCATCTGCGGTCGGAATCAGGCGACGGGGAGGCGGCGATGGGTGTTTTTGCACGATTTTCGATGCGAGCCCGGTTCAAACCGGCGCTGACCGGGCTTGCGGTTGTGGGACTTGCGCTAATGTGCGGCCTTGGCTCCACGCCGGCCCTGGCGGAAGAGCCGGCCAAGCAATTGTTCGGCAACACGCCGCTGCCGGCGGCGACTGAAGCCCGCGTCCACGGATTTTATTCCAGTGGCTGCATTGCCGGCGCGGTCGCGATGCCCATCGACGGTCCGAACTGGCAGGCCATGCGGCTCGAGCGCAACCGCCGCTGGGGCCATCCGGACCTGATCGCGCTGGTGCAGCGCCTGTCGCGCGAGGCGGCGGCCGATGGCTGGCCGGGCCTTCTGGTCGGCGACATTTCCCAGCCGCGCGGCGGGCCGATGCTGTCCGGCCACGCGTCCCATCAGGTCGGGCTCGATGCCGACATCTGGCTGACAAAAATGCCGAACCGGCGCCTGACGCAGAGCGAGCGCGCCAACACCAGTGCGGTCTCGGTCCTCAAACAGGGCACGATTCATGTCGATCCGGCGATCTGGACCGCCGAACATGCCAAACTGCTGCGGCGGGCAGCGTCCTACGGCGCGGTGGAGCGGCTGTTCGTGCATCCGGGCATCAAGCGGGCGATGTGCGACGCCTATGGCGCCGATCGCGGCAATGATCGCTGGATGATCAAGATCCGTCCCTATTACGGCCACCACTACCACTTTCATATCCGCATGAAGTGTCCGGCCGATTCGCCCAATTGCCGGCCGCAAGACCCGGTGCCTGCATCCGGCAATGGCTGCGATGCCTCGCTCGACTGGTGGTTCACCTCCGAACCCTGGACGCCGAAACCGCAGGCGCCGGGCACCAAGCCCCGGCCGCGCCGCGAAAAGACGCTCGCCGACCTGCCCAATGCCTGCCGTGGCGTGCTGCGCGCGCCGCGCCCGGCCTCGGAGAGCCTGGCGACCTATTCGGCGTCATTCGATCAGGTTGCGATGATCGCCTCAGCCGTTCCGATTGCCGACGCTGCGCCGGCGCGCGCGGCGCTTCCGGGGCTGGCGCGCCTGCCGATACCCGCCGACCGGCCACGGCAGTAGATGGCGCGAAAAAAGATGCGAGCCCATCTTTCACGCGGACCCCGAAACGGTTAAGAGAAACACGTCTTCTAAATCGATTGAACCACCATGTCCGATGCCCTCACCATCGCCCTGGTCGCCCATGACCAGAAGAAGGACGACATGGTCGCGTTCGTCCGGCGCCATGCGCCGCTTCTGTCGCGCTGCAGCCTGGTGGCGACGGGCACGACCGGCGGACGCATTGCCGATGCCGATCCTGCGCTGGATGTATCGCGGCTCCGCAGCGGGCCGCTGGGCGGCGACCAGCAAATCGGTGCGATGATTGCCGAAGGCGCCATCGACTCGCTGATCTTCTTCGTCGATCCGCTGACGCCGATGCCGCACGATGTCGATGTCAAGGCGCTGATGCGGCTGGCGATCGTCTATGACATTCCCATGGCGCTCAATGCCGCCACCGCCGACATTCTTCTCACCGCGCTGATTGCGGGGCACACCCCGGCGCAAGACACGGAAAAGGCCCATGCCTAGCTCCTCCAGCACCAGCCACTTCGTTTTGCCGTTCCCGATCCTGATCGCCGATGTCGGCGGCACCAATGCGCGGTTTTCGATCCTCATCGACGCCAATGCCGAGCCGAAGGCATTTACGACCATCCGGACGCGCGATTTTCCGACGCTGGATGCCGCGATCCAGAGCCACGTGCTCGACCAGACCTCGCTGATGCCGCGCAGCGCCGTACTGGCGGTGGCCGGGCCGACCGACGGCGACACGATCGACCTGACCAACAATGACTGGGTGGTCCATCCGCGCCGGATGATCGAGGAACTGGGGTTCGACGATGTGGTCGTGCTGAACGATTACGAGGCACAGGCGCTCGCGGTCGTCGCGCTCGACGAAGGCAATCTGCAGCAGATCGGCGGCGGCGAACGCGACCCCGGCGCAAACCGCGTGGTTATCGGCCCCGGCACCGGCCTTGGGGTTGCCGGCTTGGTCCATGCCGCACTGACCTGGATTCCGGTCGCCGGCGAGGGCGGCCATGTCGATCTCGGCCCGCAGACCGATCGCGATGCCGAGATCTTCGCCCATCTCGAGCGGATCGAAGGGCGGGTCTCGGGCGAACAGGTGCTGTGCGGCAGCGGCATGGTCAATCTCTACAGGGCCGTCGCTCGCGCCAACGGCAACGAACCGCGCTTTTCCGACCCATCCGAGGTCTCACAGGCTGCCGAACAGAAGGCCGATCCGGACGCCGTCGAGACACTCGATCTGTTCGCCGAATATCTCGGCCGCGTGGCCGGCGATCTGGCGCTCGTCTTCATGGCGCGTGGCGGGGTCTATCTCACCGGCGGCATCACCTTGAAAATCCTACCCTTTTTCAATGCCGAGCGTTTCCGGACCGCCTTTGAGAACAAGGCCCCGCACGGCGAACTGGTCGGTGCCATTCCGACCTATGCCGTCTTGCACGACCGCGCGCCGATGGAAGGGCTTGCCGCCTATGCGCGCACGCCGTCGCGGTTCGGCGTGTCGCTGGAAAACCGGCACTGGACGCGCTGAGCGCCTGTCCACGCCCTATTGAATAGGCTATAGCGCGCGCCATGAACGACAGACCGGACACGGCCGCGATCAGGGACGGGCTTGGCGGAGGCGTCATCGCGGTTCTGCGGCGCATCCTGTCGGAAAACGGCCGCGCCTATGCGTGGCACTACGCAATCACCATCGTGTGCCTCGTCCTGATCGGCATGACCACGGCGTTCGTCGCCTGGATCACGCGCGACGTGGTCGACGAAATCTTCGTGCGCCAGCGCGGCGATTTGATCATCATAATTACGGGCACGGTGATCGGCGTCTTCCTTTTGCGCGGCATCGCCATGTATGTGCAGGCGGTGGTGCTGGCGCGCATCGGCAACGATCTGGTCGCGCGCTACCAGAGCCGGGTCTTCGACAAGTTGATGAAGCTTGGCATCGGCTATTTCACCGAAGCGCGCTCGGGCCATCTGTCGGCCCGCATCGCCGAGAACGTCAACGGTATCCGCGACGTGCTGTCGCTGACGCTCACAGCGCTGGGCCGCGACCTGATCTCGCTGATCGGCCTTCTGGTCGTCATGGTGACGATGGACCCGATGCTGTCGCTGATCGTCTTTTCGGTCGCGCCGATCCTGATCCTGGCCGTTGCCTGGGTGTCGGCCCGCATTCGCAACGTGGTGCGCGAAACGGTCGAACTGAATGCGCGCGTTGTCGGCACGATGCAGGAAGCGGTACAGGGCATCACGGTGGTCAAGGCATTCACGATGGAAGAGCGGCTGGGCGCGCGCATCGGTGCGATTATCGACGATGCAAGGTCCAAGGCCGACCGGCTCGCCGGCATCATCGAGCGGGTCAATCCGGCAGCGGAGGTCTTTGCCGGGCTCGCCGTCGCCGGCGTGATCGCCTATGCGGGCCTGCGAGCGGTCAATGAAGGCCAGCCGCCGGGCGCGACATTCGCCTTCATCACGGCGCTGCTTCTGGCCGCCGACCCGGCACGGCGCCTCGGCCAGCTCAAGGTCAATCTCGAAAAGTCGATGGTCAATGCGCGGATGATCTACGAGATCCTCGACATGCCGGAACGCCAGAGCGACCGCGCCGATGCCGCGCCGCTGACGATCACCGAAGGCGACGTGCGGTTCGAGGATGTCGACTTTGCCTATGGCGATGGCACCAAGGTGCTGCATGGGCTGACATTCGCCGCCCCGGCGCACAAGACGACGGCCATTGTCGGCCCGTCGGGCGCCGGCAAGACGACGATCATCGCCCTGTTGCAGCGTTTCTACGACATCGATGCCGGGGGGATCGAGATCGACGGCCAGGACATTGCCGGCGTGACGCTTTCCTCGCTGCGCGGCCAGATGGCGTTCGTCTCGCAGCAGCCCTATCTGTTCGAGGGCACGATCCGCCAGAACATCGGCTATGGGCGGCCCGATGCCACAGACGCCGAAATCGAGGCGGCGGCGCGGCAGGCCAATGCGCACGACTTCATCATGGAACAGGCGCAGGGCTATGACACGCCGGTGGGCGAGAATGGCGTGACCCTGTCCGGCGGCCAGCGCCAGCGCATCTCGATTGCCCGCGCGATCGTGCGCGACGCGCCGATCCTGCTGCTCGACGAGGCGACCTCGGCGCTCGACAACGAATCCGAGAAGCTGGTCCAGCAGGCGCTCGAAGACGTGATGGCGGGGCGGACCACGATCGTCATTGCGCACCGGCTTTCGACGATCGTCTCCGCCGACCGGATCGTCGTCATGGACAAAGGGGTGGTGGTCGAGACCGGCACTCATGCCGAACTTGCCAGCCGGAAGGGTGGCCTCTATGCCAAGCTGAACATGCTCGGCGCCGGGACCGATACCGATGCCGCCGAGCCGATAATGGAGACGGATGCGTGAGCGAACCGGTTGCCATTGCCGTCGTCGGAGCAGGCGGGCGCATGGGCCAGGCGCTGATCGGTGCGATTGCGAACGATCCGGCGGCGCGGCTGTCGGGCGCGCTGGAACGCGAAGGGGCCGATGCGATCCTGCGCGATGCGGGCGAAGTGGCGGGCCTGGGCGCCAATGGCGTGACCGTGACCGCCGACCCGGACGAAGCCTTTGACGGCGCCGATGCCATCCTCGATTTCACTGCGCCGGCAGCAACGCGGGCGTTCGCCGACATGGCCGCCCAAAAGGGCATCGCGCATATCATCGGCACGACCGGCATGAGCGCCGACGACGAGGCGCATGTGCATCTCGCCGCAGAACGCACGGTCATCGTCAAATCCGGCAACATGTCGATGGGCGTCATCCTTCTGTCCGTACTCGTCGAACGGGCGGCGGCGGCGCTGGAAGCATCGGATTGGGACATTGAGGTCCTCGAAATGCACCACAAGCACAAGGTGGACGCCCCGTCGGGCACCGCGCTGCTGCTCGGCCAGGCCGCGGCGACCGGGCGCGACATCGATCTGGACCAGAATTCGGTGCGCATGCGCGACGGCCACACGGGTCCGCGCGCCGCCGGCGCGATCGGTTTCGCGACGCTGCGCGGCGGCTCGGTGGTCGGCGATCATTCGGTGATCATGGCCGGGCCGGGCGAACGGCTGGTGCTGTCCCATCATGCCGAGGATCGCGGTATCTTCGCCCGGGGCGCGGTCAAGGCGGCGATCTGGTCGCGCGGCCAGGCGCCGGGGCTCTATTCCATGCGTGACGTTCTGGGCGTCAGCTAATTCAGTCAACCGACTTGGGGAGAAAGCCGATGTCCGGCACGATGGTTCTGGTCCGCCACGGACAGAGCGAATGGAACAAGAAGAACCTGTTCACCGGCTGGCGCGATCCGGACCTGACCGAGCAGGGTGTCGCTGAAGCGATCGAGGCCGGCAAGGTGCTGGCCGAACGCGGCATGAAATTCGACATCGCCTTCACGTCCGTGCTCGTGCGCGCCGAACGCACCTGCCAGATGATCCTGGACGGTGTCGGGCAATCCGATCTTGAGACCATCCATGACCAAGCGCTGAACGAGCGCAATTATGGCGATCTGGCCGGGCTCAACAAGGACGATGCGCGCGCCAAATGGGGCGAGGATCAGGTTCACATCTGGCGCCGGTCCTACGACACGCCGCCGCCCGGAGACGATGGCGAAAGCCTGCGCGACACGGGCGCCCGCGTCTGGCCCTATTACATGACAGAGATCCTGCCGCGCGTCCTGCGCGGGCAGACGGTTCTGGTCGCCGCGCACGGCAATTCGCTGCGCTCCCTCGTCATGATCCTCGACGGGCATACCAAAGAGTCCATCACGCAGCTTAACCTCGGCACCGGCGTACCGATGGTCTATCGCCTGCACGCCGATTCGACCGTCGCCGCCAAGGAAGTGCTGGGCGACATGTCCGGCGCGCATTGATCTTGATGAACCGGCTGGCCACGCCGGACATTGTCCGGTGCCTAATGTGATTTTTCTTTGCTGAGCTGTGGCCGCAGCCGATGCGAATCGGCTCTTCAAGACAGCGGAGTGCAGCCGCCGTGCCCAATGATTTCTACCGAACCGTCACCAAGACAATCAGCGAAGTGGGATACGCCTATTGGAAGCCCGCCAAGGGAAGCCACGAGAAATGGCGTCACCAGACGACTGGCAAGCTGTTAATCGTGCCACGCAACCTCAAAAGCCGGATACCGCCAACAACATTCTGAAATCAGCGGGCAGCCAAAAGCGCCTGTGATGTCAGGCGGCCTGCGGCTCGGGCTTCACGAAGACGATCGCTGGAATCAGGTCACGCGCTGTAAACTTGTGCAGATCGGCATCAGTCACGTGATTGGCCGCAACAAGCTCGGCGGCGACGTCGTGCAGAGTCGATTCGAACGCATCGATGCTATCGGCTTCAATATGAAGTCCTTC
This sequence comes from Oceaniradius stylonematis, assembly GCF_965223445.1. Classification (NCBI taxonomy): domain Bacteria; kingdom Pseudomonadati; phylum Pseudomonadota; class Alphaproteobacteria; order Hyphomicrobiales; family Ahrensiaceae; genus Oceaniradius; species Oceaniradius stylonematis. Next base: position 2,135,771 of record NZ_OZ244994.1, on the reverse strand, counting down.
GATGTCGCTGTCGGCAACCCAAACCTTGGCGTCATCGTCCCAGACCGCTCGTACGGTGTATGTGCGCGGCACATTCGTCTCCTTCAGACCGTGTTGTAACCTATAGGCGCTTTGGGTGCTTGCCAACAGCCCTCTCAAGGTCTGAGATGTCGGGTGCCGAGAAGGCAAGATTGCCCAGAGATGCGCATGACCGACCTCTTCACACTGTTCTCGGACCACTGGCCGGCAATGATGGCGGTTTTTGCCGTTTTTGCCGTCGCCGCCGCGAGCCCCGGGCCGGCGACGCTCGGCATCATGGCAACGGCCATGGCACGCGGGCGCGCGGCGGGCATGGCGTTCGCCGCAGGCGTCCAGCTTGGTTCGTTCACATGGGCGATGGCGGCCGCGATTGGCCTCTCGGCCTGGCTCAACACGATCGCCTGGGGGCTCATCGCGATGAAGATCGCAGGCGGCGCCTATCTGATCTGGCTGGCGGCCAGGGCGTTGCGCAGCGCGCTGTCGGCAAGGCCGGTCCCGGCCGCCGCAAGCAATGCCAGGTCGCTGACCGGCCATTTCGCCCGTGGCGCGCTGTTGCACCTGACAAATCCCAAGGCCGTTCTGGCGTGGATCGCAATCGTTGCGCTGACGCAGACAAGCGGAGGCGGAACACCGGTGCTGCTGGCGACGCTGGGCATCTGCCTTTTGATCGGAGCGGTGGTGTTCCAGGGCTACGCGCTTGTCTTCGCCTCGCCGGTCATGGTGGCAGCCTACAGGCGCGCCCGGCGTGCCATCGAAGGGGTTCTCGCCGGCGTCTTCGGCTATGCGGGCTGGCGGCTGTGGTCGTCGGCCTGACCGCCGGCCAGCCGGCCCGCCTCCCAGCCCAGGATCGCGCGTTTGCGCGTCAGGCCCCAGTGATAGCCGGTCAGCGCGCCGGACTTTCCCATCGCGCGGTGGCACGGCACGACGAACGAGACCGGATTGGCGCCGACCGCCGCGCCGACGGCGCGTGACGCGGCAGGACGACCGATCCGGTCGGCGATCGCCGAATAGGCTTCGGCCCTGCCCATCGGGATCTTCAAAAGCGCCTCCCACACGCTGACCTGAAAGTCGGTCCCGATCAGCACGACACGCAGCGGCTGGTCGTTGCGCCACGCGCCCGGCGCGAAAATGCGCGCCGCGTAAGGTCCCGTGGCTGCCATGTCTTCTTTAAAACGGGCAACGGGCCAGCGGCCGGACATGTCGGCGAAAGCCTCGCGCTCGCCGCCCGGATCGCAAAAGGCCAGGCCGCACAGGCCACGATCGGTGACCATGATCAGCGCAATGCCGAACGGACACAGATGATATCCATACCGGATGATCAAGCCCTCGCCCTTTGCCTTGATCTCGCCGGGCGACATTGCCTCGTGGGTGACGAACAGATCGTGCAGCCGGCCGGGACCGGACAGGCCCAGCTCATAGGATGCATCGAGCAGCGGCATGTCCGAGGCCAGAAGCCGCCGGGCATGGTCGATGGTCACCGCCTGCAAAAACGCCTTTGGCGACAGGCCGGCCCAGCGCGTGAACAGCTTCTGAAGGGCGGTCGGCTCCATTCCGACATCGTCCGCAAGGGCTTCCAGCGACGGTCGGTCACGCCAGTCCTGCGAAATCTTTTCGATGACCCGGCGAACGGTTTCATAGTCGCCGGTTTCGATCGATGCGGGTTGGGTCAGAACGGCGTGCGGCTGTTCCATGGTCGTTTTTCCAAATGATGTCGGTTGCGCATCATAGGATCATCAAGGCCGGCGCTCCGCCACCCGAAACTTGAGAACGCCGATCAGCGCCGCGCGGTCGCCAAAGCCTGCGAAAACGCCGTCGCGAAGCTCTCGCGATCGTCGGGATTGAGGAAGGCACCGATCGATGTGGCCCGCCCCTGCCCGGTCAGACGCATCGCGGTGATGCCGATTTCGCTATGCCGGTCGATGTGAAACCGCGCCCAGAACGGGTTGTAGTGGTGGTCCTGATGGCGGCCGTTGGGTGCGATCTTGCGGATGTGCACGTCCGAGCGCGTTACCGTGACCTGCTCGCGCGCCCGGCCGGCACGGAAGCTCAGGCGGATCGCGAGGTACAGGATCAACACGTCAACGATCATGAAGATCGCCACCGGCCAGGCGCCGAGCGCAAAATAGAAGACCGCATTGCCCGCGCAGATCGCGGCGAACACGCCCATCAGCAGGGCAAACCCACCCGGTGTCAAAGACCGGTGCGGAAAAAGCTCTGCTGCGAATACCGTCTTTTCGGCTGGCGCGGCGGGTTCTATGTCTGGAGACGCAACGGACATGGATCGAGGTTATAGGCCGCAATGGAAGCCAGCCAAGGGAAAAAGCCAACGGCGAAACGTGCCGGACCGGCAAAGAAGCGGACCAGGCGGCTGCCGCGGACCAAGTACACGCAGGACGAATTGCGCGAGATGTTCCGGCGTTTTTCGATCCAGCGGCCCGAGCCCAAGGGCGAACTGGCGCATGTGAACCCGTTTACGCTGGTGGTCGCCGTCGCGCTGTCGGCGCAGGCGACCGATGCGGGCGTCAACCGGGCGACACGAGACCTGTTCAAGGTCGCCGACACGCCCGAAAAGATGCTGGCGCTTGGCGAGGAAAAGGTGGGCGATTACATCAAATCCATCGGGCTTTGGCGCAACAAGGCCAAGAACGTCATCGCGCTGTCGCAAAAGCTGATCGACGATTTCGGCGGCGAGGTGCCGCAAACGCGCGAGGAACTGACGAAGCTGCCGGGCGTCGGGCGCAAAACCGCCAATGTGGTCATGTCGATGGCGTTCGGCATTCCCACCATGGCCGTCGACACCCACATTCTGCGAATAGGCAACCGGATAGGCCTGGCGCCGGGCAAAACGCCCGATGAGGTCGAGGCGATCCTGATGAAGGTGATCCCCGAAGAGTATCTCTATCACGCCCATCACTGGCTGATCCTGCATGGCCGCTACACCTGCAAGGCGCGCAAGCCCGATTGCGTGGCCTGCGTGATCGCCGATCTGTGCAAGTCGAAGGAAAAGACCACAAGCGAGCCTGCACCGCTCGTGCCGCTTCCGCCGCAGGTGATCGGCTGATGGGCGTCAATCTGGTCATTGTCGTCGCGCTTATCCTGCTCAACGGGCTGTTCGCGCTGGCCGAACTGGCCGTCGTGTCGTCGCGGCGGGCGCGGCTTCAGGCGCTCGCCGACCGGAACCGCCGCGGCGCGCAAAGCGCGCTCGCGCTGCATGCCGACCCGGGCCGGTTCCTGTCATCGGTGCAGATCGGCATCACGCTGGTCGGCATCGTCAATGGCGCGTTTTCGGGCGAGGCGTTCGGCGACGCGGCGGCCGATGCGCTTGTCGCGCTGGGGCTGAACGCGGCAACGGCGGCCACGTTGGGCTATACGGCGATCATTCTGGCGGTCACCTATCTGTCGGTAATCGTCGGCGAACTGGTGCCCAAGTCGCTGGCCCTTCGCAACCCGGAAGGCATTGCCTGCGCCGTGGCACCCGCCATGACGCTGTTTGCCCGGCTGGCGGCGCCGGCGGTCTGGATTCTCGATGCCTCGACGCGGCTGATCATGCGGCTTATCGGGCAGGGCGGCGCCGAGGAGCCGCGCGTGACCGACGAGGAAATCAAGTCGCTGATCGCGCAGGCCGAACAGGCGGGCGTGGTGGAGACCGACGAGCGCGACATGATCGCAAGCGTCATGCGACTGGCGGATCGCCGCGCGACCAGCCTGATGACGCCGCGCATGGAGATCGAATGGATCGACATGAGCGATCCGCCGGCCGACATCGCCGAGCAACTCAAGACCACGCGCCAGACCTTCCTGCCCGCGGCCGGCGAGAGCCTCGATCATGTGGAGGGAGTGGTGCGCACGCGCGAGGCGCTGCTGGCCCTGCTCGACGGCAAAGCACCGGATCTGGAGGCGCTTTTGCATCGCGTCGACAGCGTGCCCGAATCGGCGGCCGCGCTCGATGTGGTGACCCGTCTGCGGGAGGCGCCGACGCCGGTCGTGTTCGTCCGCGACGAACGCGGCCATTTCGAGGGTCTGATCACTTCGACGGACATACTGGAATCGATCGCCGGCGCCTTCGTCTCCGAAAGCGGACCGACAGAGCCGGATGTCGTGGCGCGCGACGACGGCACCTATCTGATGAACGGGGCGATGCCGGCGGACGAGGCGGCCGAACTGCTCGGCATATTGCTGCCCGATCGCCGGTCCTACGAGACGCTGGCCGGGCTGATGCTGGACCGGCTCGGCCGGTTGCCCGACACGGGCGAAGCCATCGAGGCCGATGGATGGCGGCTTGAGGTCATCGACATGGACGGCCAGCGGATCGACAAGCTGCTTGCCCGGCGCACCGCCACCACACGCCGCGCGGGCAAGGGGACCGAAGCCTGACGGGCGGCGCTATGCGGGCGCCATATGCCCCTGGCGCGCCTGCCTGCCGGCAATCGCCTTGTGCAGGTGCACCATCAGCGCGGCGCCGAACAGGGGTGTCATCAGGTTGACGATCGGGATCGCCATGAAACCGGCGATCAGAAGTCCGGCGAGAATGACGGTGCCCGAATGGCGGGAGCGCAGTTCGGCGGCGGTCTTTTCGTCATGAAAGCGCATGGCCGCAAACTGGAAATATTCGCGGCCGAGCAGATAGGCGTTGACCGCCAGAAAGGCGATCAGGTTGACGCCCGGTATCAGCAACAGCAGCAGCGCGGCCAGGTTGCCGGCGACCACAACGCCGAAAAACTTGATGCCGAGCACGATGGAGCGCCCGAGCGGCAGCGGCCTGCCGGTCGGCGCATCGGGATAATCCTGCCGTTCGATGTGTTCGGCGACATCGTCAAGAAAGACGCCGGCGATGACCGCACTCACCGGCCCGACCAGAAAGGCAAGGCCGACCGCCAGCGCCAGACCCGCGGCGACAGCCGCGACGAGCCCGATCGTGCCGGTCCAATCCGGCAGGGCGAAACCGGCGATGAACGCTTCCAGATAGGGCAGCGCGGCCCACTCGACCGCATAGCGGATGGCGAACCAGGCGGCGATCAGGCCCACAACCGTCAGCCCGACCGACTTCCACAGAACCTGCCGCAAGGCCGGATCGAACAGTTCGCCAAGCGCGCGCCGTGCCGATGCAATCACCATGGCGGCTAGATGGGTGCCGGTGATCGGTCATGCAATGACCGGTCGGCACTTCCCATCGCGCCGTTCACGGGCTAAACGCGCCGGGACCGAGACCGAGGGCGCCCAATGAGTCATTATGATGTGCTGTGCATCGGCAATGCGATCGTCGATATCATCGCACGTGCCGAGGACGACTTCCTGCGCGAGAACGGCATCATCCGCGGTGCGATGAACCTGATCGACATGGAGCGCGCCGAGCTCCTTTACGAACGCATGGGTCCGGCCGTCGAGACGTCGGGCGGCAGCGCCGGAAACACCGCAGCCGGTGTCGCCAGCTTCGGCGGAACGGCGGCCTTTTTCGGCAAGGTTGCCGATGACGGGCTCGGCCGCATCTACCGCCACGACATTCGTGCCCAGGGCGTTGCCTTCGACACATCGGAACTGGCCGGTACTCCGCCGACGGCGCGCTCCATGATCTTCGTTACGCCCGACGGAGAGCGGTCGATGAACACCTATCTGGGTGCCTGCGTCGAACTGGGTCCCGAAGACGTCGAAGAGGACAAGGCCGCCGGGTCCAAGGTCACCTATTTCGAAGGCTATCTGTGGGATCCGCCACGCGCCAAGACGGCCATCCGCGACACGGCCAAGATCGCGCACGCGCATGGCAACGAGGTGGCGATGAGCCTTTCGGACCCGTTCTGCGTCGATCGCTATCGCGACGAGTTTCTCGAGCTGATGCGTTCGGGCACGGTCGATATCGTCTTTGCCAACGAGGACGAGGCAAAATCGCTCTACCAGACGGCCGATCTCGAAACGGCGCGTGAAGCGTTGGCCGAAGACTGCAAGATCGCCATCGTCACGCGCTCCGAAAAGGGCTCGATGATCATCAATGGCGGCGGCGCACACACACAGATTGATGCCGACCCGGTCGACAGGCTGGTCGACACGACGGGCGCCGGCGATCTTTATGCGGCCGGTTTCCTGTACGGCTACACGTCCGGGATGGACATGGAGACATGCGGCCGGCTGGGATCGCTGGCCGCCGGAATCGTCATCCAGCAGATCGGTCCGCGCCCGCAGGTTTCCCTCCGCCAGGCGGCGATCGATGCGGGCCTGATCCGGGGTTGATCGTCAGGGGCGCAACGGCTTCTGTCGATCACGCGTCTTTTTCGGCCTCGGCATCGGGCGGGCCGGGTTCGGGCTCGGATGCGGCCTGCTTCGGGCCACCCTTTGCGACGCCCACCATGGCCGGCCGCAGCACGCGCTCGCCAATCGAGTAGCCGGCCTGAACGACCTGAACGACCGTGTTGTTGGGCACTTCGGGGTTGGGCACTTCGAACATTGCCTGATGGAAATTGGGGTCGAAGCGCTCGCCCTCGGGCGCCAACTGTTTGACGCCGTGGCGCTCCATCGTCGACAGCATGGATTTTTCCGTCAGTTCGACGCCTTCGAGCAGGTTCTTGAGCACGTCATCGGCGGCCTCGCGCTGTTCAGCCGTGACGGCTTCGATGGCACGCCGAAGATTGTCGGTCACACCCAGCATGTCGCGGGCGAAGTTGGCGATCGCAAAGCTCTTGGCATCGGCCACTTCGCGCTGGGTGCGGCGGCGCAGGTTTTCCATGTCCGCGGCAAGCCGCAGCAGCCGGTCCTTCATGTCGCTGTTTTCGGCCTGGATCGCCTCGATTTCCTCGGCAATGATCGAACCGGCTGCGGCACTGTCTGTGTCCATATCGCCGAACACCGCGCCCTCGGCCTCATCGGCGCCGTCCTCTTCGCCAAACGCCGCATAGGCATCGGCATCTTCGGCGGCGGCGCGGCGGCGGGCGGCGCGGTCGGCCTTCAGAAGCTCATCGGCGGCCTTGCGGAGGTTTTCGCGGCTGCCGGGATTGATGTCAGCGCCGGAGGTCTCCGGCTTTCGATCATTGTCAGCCATTCGTCATGTCCATTCGGTTGGGAATTCAAAGCTGGGCGCGATATCGAGTGTGCGCAGCGAAAAATCAAGCCCGGCGGCGCTGTGCTATTCGCGTTCGATCATGCGCGAAATCAGCTGCGCGGTGTAGTCGACCATCGGCACGATCTTGGCATAGTTGAGCCGTGTCGGCCCCAATACGCCCAGCGCGCCGATCACCCGGCGGTTGGTGTCGCGATAGGGCGCAACGACCAAGGACGAGCCGGACAGCGAAAACAGGCGGTTCTCCGATCCGATGAAGATGCGCACGCCCGAGCCTTCCTCGGCCATGTCGAGAACGCTGATGATCTCGTCCTTGCGCTCGAGATCGTCGAGCAGCATCTTGGTGCGCTCGATCTCCTCGGCATCGGTGAGGTTTTCCAGCAGATTGGCGCGGCCGCGCACGATCAGCTGGCGGGGATGACCGTCATTGGCGCCGGACCAGACCGCCAGCCCACGTTCCACAAGGCTGGCGCTGAGCGCATCCAGTTCGGCGCGGATTTCGCCGCGCATCGCGTTGATGGCGCGGCGGACGTTGGCCAGTGTCTGCCCTCGCGCGTGATGGTTGAGAAAGTTTGCGGCCTCGGCCAGTTGCGATGCCGTCATGCCGGCAGGCAGGTCGATGATGCGGTTCTCGACCTCGCCCGATTCCCAGACCAGAACGGCCAGAGCCTTGGTTTCTTCGAGGCGCACGAATTCGATATGCTTCATCGCGCCGTCGCGCTTGGCCGCCAGCACGAGCCCCGCGCCGCTCGACACCCGGCTGAGCATCTGGCTGGCCTCGGTCAGCAATTGCTCGGTATGCGGATGGCCTTCGCCGGAGCCCAATTGCTGGTCGATGATCGCTCGTTCCTCGTCGCTGACGGCGCCGGCATCCATGAAGGCATCGACGAAAAAACGCAGACCCTGCTCGGTCGGCAGTCGCCCGGCAGAGACGTGCGGCGCATAGATCAGGCCGAGCGCCTCCAGATCGCTCATCACATTGCGCACCGAGGCCGGCGACAGCGATGTCGGCAACATCTTGGACAGGTTGCGCGAGCCGACCGGCTCGCCCTCGGTGAGATAGCTTTCGACGATGCGCCGGAAGATGTCGCGCGATCTCTCGTCGAGCTTTTCGTCCAGTTCGGTGGCTGTCGGGGTGATATGCTGCATTGGCGCGTGGCAATCCCTGTTGCCCCAGATATATGCCAGCGACGGAATTCGGGAAAGGGGCGACAGCGCACGGTTCCATCGGGCGCGCAAACCGTCTAGACACGGCGCGGATTTCAAACCCGAAGGACATTCCATGAATCGGCCATCCGGGCGCATGCCCGACCAAATGCGCGCCGTCTCGTTCGAGCGCGGCATCTCCAAGCATGCCGAAGGCTCCTGCCTCGTCAAGTTCGGCGACACACACGTTCTGTGCACCGCGAGCCTTGAAGAGCGGGTTCCGCCATGGCTGCGCAATTCCGGCCGCGGCTGGGTGACGGCCGAATATGGCATGCTGCCACGCGCCACCGGCGACCGGATGCGTCGCGAGGCGTCATCGGGCAAGCAGGGCGGCCGGACGCTGGAAATCCAGCGTCTGATCGGCCGGTCGATGCGGGCGATCGTCGATCTCGAAGCGCTTGGCGAACGCCAGATCACCGTCGACTGCGATGTGATCCAGGCCGATGGCGGAACACGCACGGCGGCGATCACCGGTGGCTGGATCGCGCTGCACGATTGCCTGGACTGGATGCATTCGCGCCAGATGGCGTCCAAGACGCGGGTGCTGAAGGACCATGTCGCGGCGGTCTCGTGCGGCATCTATCAGGGCACGCCGGTGACCGATCTGGACTATGTCGAAGACAGCAACGCGGAAACCGACGCCAACTTCGTGATGACCGGCACCGGCGGCATCGTCGAGGTGCAGGGTACCGCCGAAGGCGCGCCGTTCAGCCGTGACGAGTTCAACGCCCTGTTCGGTCTGGCGGAAAACGCCGTGTCCGATCTGGTGACCATGCAGAAACAGGCCATCGGGGGCTGACCATGGCACGGCGGCTCGAACCGGGACGGCTGGTGCTCGCCACGCACAATGACGGCAAGCTGCGCGAGATTCGCGGGCTGATCGGCCCGTTCGGCTTCGATGTGGTTTCAGCGGGCGAACTGGGTCTTGATGAACCCGAGGAAACCGGAACGACGTTCAAGGACAATGCGCGAACCAAGGCGATGGCCGCGATGGAAGCGACCGGCCTGCCGGCGCTGGCTGACGACAGCGGGCTATGCGTCGAGGCGCTCGACGGGGCGCCGGGCGTCTACACCGCCGACTGGGCGGAGACCGGCAATGGCGATCGAGATTTCATGATGGCGATGCGCACGGTCGAGGAAAAGCTTCAGGCGCTGGGTGCGGCCGAACCGGACCAGCGGCGCGCCGCGTTCGTCGCGACGCTGTGTCTGGCCTTTCCCGACGGGCATTGCGATTTCTTCCGGGGCGAGGCGCCGGGCCATCTCATATGGCCGCCGCGCGGCGATCTGGGCTTCGGCTATGATCCGGTGTTCGTGCCCGATGGATACAGCCGCACGTTCGGCGAGTTGACCGCCGAGGAAAAGCATGGCTGGAAACCGGGCGAAGCCGACGCCTTGTCGCATCGCGCCCGCGCGTTCAAACTGTTTGCCCATGACTGTCTGGGCGTCACCTGATCAAACAGCCCCGGCGCCGCTCAATGGCGATGACGGATCGCCGGGCTTCGGCGTCTATCTGCATTGGCCGTTCTGCGCGGCCAAATGCCCCTATTGCGACTTCAATTCGCATGTCCGCCACGCGCCGGTCGACCAGACGGCCTTTGCCGAAGCGTTCCTTCGCGAGATGGCGCATATGCGGGACCTGACCGGTCCGCGCGAGGTGACATCGATCTTCATCGGCGGCGGCACACCATCCCTGATGACGCCGGAAACGGTTGGCACGCTCCTCGATGCGGTTGCCGCGCATTGGAAGGTTCCGGCCAACATCGAAGTGACGATGGAAGCCAATCCGCAATCGGCAGATGCGAACCGATTTGCCGGCTACAGGGCTGCGGGCGTCAACCGGCTGTCGCTCGGCGTTCAGGCCCTGAACGATGCCGATCTCAAATTCCTTGGCCGGCTGCACGATGCCGACGAAGCGCGCGCCGCGATCGAACTGGCGCGGCGGACGTTCCCGCGCCTGTCGTTCGATTTGATCTATGCGCGGCCCGGCCAAACGCTTGAAAACTGGGCATCGGAATTGCGCGAGGCCATCTCGCTCGCGGCCGATCATCTGTCGCTCTACCAGCTGACCATCGAGGACGGAACGCCGTTCAAGGCACTGCACGCGGCCGGGCGCATCGCCATTCCGGACGGTCAACTGGCGAGCAATCTTTACGCGATGACGCAGGACATCACGTCCGATCATGGTTTGCCGGCATATGAAATATCCAATCATGCCGTGCCCGGTGCGCAATCGCGGCACAATCTCACCTATTGGCGATACGGCGATTATGCCGGCATCGGCCCCGGCGCGCACGGACGGTTTTCGACCGTGGGCTATGAAAACAGGCACGTGACCATCACCGAGCGACATCCCGAGACCTGGCTGGAGCGTGTACGCCGGCGCGGTCACGGCATTGCCGAAACCGAAACGCTGGATCGGATGGCCCAGACGGATGAGATGCTGATGATGGGCCTGCGGCTGACGGAGGGCGTCGATCTGGCACGTCACGAAGCGCTCGGCGGGCGCACAATCGATGGACGGGCGCTGCAGGCGATGATCGATCTGGGCATGGTCGAACGCGTCGGCAATGCCCGCATCCGAGCGAGGGCGCGCGGGCGGATTGTGCTTGATTCCGTGATTGCCGAACTGGCGCAATGAGATGAGTGCACCGACCTACACGATCGCCGGCCACGAGATCACGGCGCCGCCGCTGGAGCCGGCGCTCTATCTGGTCGCAACGCCGATCGGCAATTTGCGGGATGTCACGATCCGCGCGCTGGAAACGCTGGCCGCCTGCGATGTATTGGCCTGTGAGGACACGCGGATTACCCGCCGCCTGCTCGACCGCTACGGCATTGCCGCCAAACCGGTCGCCTATCATGAGCACAATGCGGATCAGGCGGGTCCTCGACTGCTCGCCGCGCTGGCCGACGGCCGCTCCGTGGCGCTGGTCTCCGATGCCGGAACGCCTCTGGTCTCCGATCCCGGCTACCGGCTCGGTATCGAGGCAAGACAGGCAGGCCATGCGGTTGTCCCGATCCCCGGTCCATCGGCGGTTCTCGCCGCCCTTTCGGCCTCAGGCCTGCCCACCGACGATTTTCGGTTCGTCGGGTTTTTGCCGGCGAAAGACAAGGCCCGCCGCGACCGGTTGGCCTCGCTTCAGCACGAGCAGTCAACCCTGATCGCCTTTGAATCACCGCGCCGCCTAGTCGGCGCGCTCGAAGCCATGGCGGCAGTGATGGGGGCGGAGCGCACGGTGTGCGTCGCGCGCGAGCTGACAAAACGGTTCGAAACCGTAACGACGGGAACCGTCAACGAATTGTCGAACCGGTTCGGAGACGAAACGATAAAGGGCGAGATCGTTTTGCTGATCGCGCCGGCGAAGACGGAAACCGGCCAAGCCGAGGCGACTGACATCGATGCGCTGCTCGCCGAACTTCTCGCGGACATGCCGGCGGGCAAGGCGGCGCGGGAAGCCGCGCAGATGACGGGCCTGCCCCGCGCCGATCTCTACGCCCGGATCCTTGCGCGGAAAGAGACCGGTGACTGAATCGGGCGGCGCCAAGCGCCGAAAAGCCGAAAGGCGCGGCCACGCCGGTGAAACCCGGGCAGCGTGGCTGATGCGCCTCAAAGGCTTCCGCATCGTGGCGCGCCGCTACAAATGCCGGGCGGGCGAGATCGACCTGATCGTCCGGCGCGGCGATCTGGTGGCGATCGTCGAGGTCAAGGCAAGGCCGTCACTGGCCGAGGCGATGGACGCCGTGACGCCTTACGGGCGCCGGCGCATCATCAGCGCGACCGATCACTGGCTGGCCGGACAGCCGGACCATGGCCGGCTTTCGGTAAGATTCGATCTGGTCGCTGTGCTTCCGGGCCGCTGGCCTGTGCATGTGCCGGCGGTGTTCACGGCCTGAAGCCGATTGATTTTGCCGCGCACGCGCGCCACTTAGGGCCAACCCAATCGAGGAACGATCATGGCGCTTACCATCGCGGTCCAGATGGACCATGTCTCCACCGTCGCGATCGAGGGCGACACCACGTTCGCCCTGTGTCTCGAGGCGCAGGCGCGCGGCCATGACCTGTTCCACTACACGCCCGACCGGCTGGCCCTGCGCGACGGAACGGTCAGCGCCTTGCTTGAGCCGCTGACCGTGCGCGACGTCAAGGGCGATCATTTCACCCTGGGTCCGGCCCAACGCACGGACCTGTCCCGGATGGATGTCGTGCTTCTGCGGCAGGACCCACCGTTCGACATGAACTACATCACGACGACGCATATTCTCGAACGCATCCATCCGAAAACGCTGGTCGTCAACGACCCGGCCTGGGTGCGCAATTCGCCCGAAAAGATCTTCGTCATGGAGTTTGCCGACTTCATGCCCGAAACGCTGATCACCAAGGATGTCGATGCGATATCCGATTTCCGGCGCGAGTTCGGCGACATCATCGTCAAACCGCTTTATGGCAATGGCGGTGCCGGCGTCTTCCATCTGCGCGATGGCGACCGCAACCTGACCTCGCTGATGGAGATGTTCGGCCAGCTGACCAACGAGCCGATCATCGCCCAGCGCTATCTGGCCGATGTCCGCGCCGGCGACAAGCGTATCATCCTGATCGACGGAGAGCCGGTGGGCGCCATCAACCGCGTGCCGCATGAAAGCGACACGCGCTCGAACATGCATGTGGGCGGCAAGGCGCTGGCGACCGAGATGACCGAGCGCGAGCGCGAGATCTGCGCGGCGATCGGGCCGGCGCTGCGGGAGCGTGGCTTCATCCTGGTCGGCATCGACGTGATCGGCGGTCTCATGACCGAGATCAACGTGACCTCGCCGACGGGCGTGCGCGAAGTCGCCAAGTTCGGAGGCGCCGACATTGCGGCGCTTTTCTGGGATGCGGTCGAAAAGCGGCGCTGACCGGCGCCCGTTTGTTCCGCCATACAATCGGCCACAACCTGAATACAGCCTTGACGCGTATATGTTCCCAAAATGTTCTTGCCTTGTTTCACAACCTGTGCTTGATTGATTGACGGGTGCGGGTTGTGCGCGGCGGATGGTCCGGTGCACGCGCCACGCCCTTCGCGCACAGGGGGCAAGGACATGGTCGCACGTGTGACGACAGTCGCCTTCCAGGGCATCGAGGCGGTGCCGGTCGATGTTCAGGTGATGGTGGCGCCGGGCAAGATGATGATGCAGATCGTCGGCCTGCCGGACAAGGCCGTCGCCGAAAGCCGCGAGCGGGTCCAGTCGGCCTTGCATGCATCGGGTTTGTCGATGCCGCCCAAGCGTGTGACCGTCAATCTGGCGCCGGCCGACCTGCCCAAGGAGGGCAGCCATTTCGATCTGCCGATCGCGCTGGGACTGATGGCGGCACTGGGCGCCATTCCCTCCGACGCGCTGGCCGGCTTTGCCGTGCTGGGGGAATTGTCGCTCGACGGCACCATCGCGCCGGTCGCCGGCGTCCTGCCGGCGGCAATTGCGGCCAATGCCTCGGGAAAAGGCCTGATCTGTCCGGCGGCCTGCGGCGCCGAAGCGGCATGGGCGGATGCGACCATGCCGATCCTCGCGCCGGTCAGCCTGATCGGGCTTGCCAATCATTTTCGCGGCACGCAGGTGCTGTCGCGGCCACGGGCGGCGATGCGCGAGGCGGCATCCAACCTGCCCGACATGGCCGACATCAAGGGACAGGAAACGGCGCGGCGTGCGCTGGAAGTCGCCGCGGCGGGCGGTCACAACCTCCTGATGGTCGGCCCGCCCGGTTCGGGCAAATCCATGCTGGCGCAGCGCTTGCCGTCGATCCTGCCGCCGCTGTCGGCACGCGAACTGCTCGATGTCTCGATGATCGCCTCCATCGCCGGCGAACTTGCGGGCGGCGAATTGACCGACCGGCGCCCGTTCCGCGCGCCGCATCATTCGGCCTCGATGGCCGCCATGGTCGGCGGCGGGCTCAGGGCGCGGCCCGGCGAAGTGTCGATGGCCCATAATGGCGTTCTGTTTCTCGATGAGTTCCCCGAATTCGCGCCGCAGGTGCTGGACAGTCTGCGCCAGCCCCTGGAAACCGGCAATTGCATGATCGCCCGCGCCAATCACCGTGTGTCCTATCCCGCCCGCATCCAGCTCGTCGCGGCGATGAACCCGTGCCGGTGCGGCATGGCCGGCACGCCCGGGCATGCCTGTTCACGCGGCCCGCGCTGCCAGACCGACTACCAGGCGCGGATTTCGGGGCCGCTGATGGACCGGATCGACGTCCGCGTCGAGGTGCCGGCGGTGATGCCGGGCGACCTGATCCGGCGCAAGCCGGGAGAGACGAGCGCGGCGGTGGCTGCGCGGGTTGCAGGGGCGCGCGCACTGCAGGCAGACCGATACACCGGTCTCGGCATGGCGGAGGTCGGCGTCAATGCGCACTGCCCGACGGCGATGATCGAGGAGGTGGCGAAGGCCGATGGCGGCGCGCTTCAACTGCTTGCGGACGCTGCCGACAAGATGCGCTTTTCGGCACGCGGCTATCACCGCATCCTGAAGCTGGCGCGGACACTGGCCGATCTCGACGGGCACGACGCGGTCGGCCGGATCCACATTGCCGAGGCCATCTCCTACCGCATCATGGGCGATGCGATGGCCGCCGCGGCGTGAAGGAAACCGGGCCGAACCGGCCCATTTGCGGCCGGCACCGGCGCAAGACCGCCGATCCGGCCGGATGGCGCCAGCCGGTCAGCCCGCGCGGGCGGCGATGGCGACCGCCGCCCCGCCCAGACATGTGGCCGCAAACCGGTTGAGCGCCTTGAGCGCCCGCGGCGTCCTCAGGAAGATGCGTGCCCGGCCCGCCAGCCCCGCATAGGGCACCATGACGGCGAGCAGAACGAGAAATGTCACGGCGATCAGGATGGTGAAGTCCGCCATGGTCACCGCCGTCATGTCGATCAGGGTTGGCAGAAGCGCCAGATAGAAGACCATCGTCTTGGGATTGCCGAGCGTGACCAGCAGGCCGGCGACGAAGCCGGCCACCGCACCGCCGCCATCGGCCTTCGCATCGATCGTTTCGGCGGTGACCCCGGCCCGCCAGAACCCGATGGCCATCCAGACGAGATAGGCGGCACCGGCATATTTGATGACGACGAACAGCGTGCCGAAGGTCGATGCGACATAGGCGAGGCCAAGGATCGCCGCGGCCAGATAGACAACGTCACCCAGCACCAGCCCGAACAGCATGGGCAGTGTCGGGCGGAGGCCGGCGCCGAGCGCCCGCGCGACGATGGCGATCACGCCGGGCCCCGGAATGGCGGCGGCGATGGCAAGCGCGATCGCATAGGTCAGAAAATCGGGCAGGGTCATCGGCGCGGTTCCGCTTCGGGATCACCGGCAAGCCCTATCACCGAGCCGATGGTCTGTCTGTGGCAATCCTGTCACCGGTACAAGATATCCAGCGCCGGTCAATGGGTGCCGGTGGATCCGAAGCCACCGGCGCCACGCCCGGTCGCGTCCGGCGGCTCGGTCGTCTCGGCGGGCGCCGCCCGGACCGCCGGCGCGATGACGATCTGCGCGATGCGCATGCCGCGCGTGATCTCGAAGACGTCGTGGCCGAGATTGATCAGCAGCACATGCACCTCGCCTCGATAGTCGCTGTCGATCGTGCCCGGCGTGTTCAGGCAGGTGACGCCGTGACGGACGGCGAGGCCCGAACGGGGGCGGATCTGCCCCTCGAATCCATCGGGAACCACCATGACGAAACCGGTGGGCACCGCAGCCCGTTCACCGGGCGCCAGAACGAACGGCACATCGTCCGGCACGGCGGCGCGGATGTCCATGCCGGCCGCGCCCTCGGTGGCATAGGCGGGAAGATCGAGCCCGTCTGCGTGAGAAAGACGGATGAAGGTCACGACGGTCGCATTCATCACCGCCTGATGCGCCGTCGCGCGCCTGCCGTCAACGGCTGGCCGTCCGATTGCGGACATCCATTGCCGCGCGGCCGCGATGAACAATCAGCCTGTGCGCCAAAAGCGCAAAGGCGAGGCCTTGCTCCGCGCCAGTTCGCCCCGTGCCTCCAGGTCCAGCTGGACTGTCTTGGCCCACCAGCCTGCCGTCTTGCCCTGCGGAAACAGCGTTGCGGGCAGGTGCGGCAATGCCGCCTCCTTGATCTCCCGGCCGGTCAAACCCGGCGGGCCGTCGGGCAGAGTGGCCAGCATGGCGGTCTTCATGGCCGCGTACTTGGCCGCGTCGACCCGTTCCACGCGGCCCGGAACATTGACGTTCCGCACTTCGATCTTGTCGGACATGGCGTGCTCCCTCGGCCCCGATCGCCGGTCATACTGGCACGATTGACACCGCCTGCGCACCCTGCCAGACACCGCGCGACCCAGGAACAGGCCCACCATGCCGCAATCGCTCCAAGACGAGGTCGCCCGCCGGCGGACCTTCGCCATCATCTCGCACCCCGATGCGGGCAAGACGACGCTGACCGAGAAGCTGCTTCTGTTCGGCGGCGCCATCCAGCTCGCCGGCGAGGTCAAGGCCAAGAAGAACCGGACCCAGTCGCGGTCCGACTGGATGAAGATCGAGCGCGAACGCGGCATTTCGGTGGTCACTTCGGTGATGACGTTCGAATATGGCGGCAACGTCTTCAACCTGCTCGATACGCCCGGGCATGAGGACTTTGCCGACGACACCTATCGCACGCTGACGGCGGTCGACAGCGCGATCATGGTGATCGACGCGGCCAAGGGCATCGAGCCGCGCACGCTGAAACTTTTCGAAGTGTGCCGGCTGCGCAACATTCCGATAATCACCTTCGTCAACAAGATGGACCGGGAAAGCCGCGATCCGTTCGAGATCCTCGACGAGGTCGAAGAAAAGCTGGCGCTGGACACGGCGCCCGTCACCTGGCCGATCGGCCGGGCGAAGACCTTTTCGGGTACGTATCACCTGGCACGGAATGCGGTGCGGCAAGGCGATGCCGAAACCGAGCGCACAGCGGTCAACGGGCCCGAGGCGGACAGCGCGGCTGGCCTTCTGCCGGAAAACGAACGCGATGGGTTCATCGAGGAAGTCAATCTGGCGCGGGAAGCCTGCCGGCCATTCGATCGCGACGCCTATCTGGAAGGCCATCTGACACCGGTCTTTTTCGGCTCGGCGCTGCGCAATCATGGCGTGCGCGACCTGATCGACGCGTTGGCCGAGTTCGCGCCGCGCCCCCGCGCGCAGGAGGCAGACCTGCGCAAGGTGGAGGCGACCGAGACCGGCATGACCGCCTTCGTCTTCAAGATCCAGGCCAACATGGATCCCAACCATCGCGACCGGATCGCGTTCGCCCGCGTTTGCTCGGGGACCCTTGAGCGGGGCATGAAGGCAAAGCTCGTGCGCACCGGAAAGGCGGTGACGCTGTCGGCGCCGCAATTCTTCTTCGCCCACCAGCGCCAGACCGCAGACAGCGCCTTTGCCGGCGATGTCGTCGGCATTCCCAACCATGGCACGCTGCGCATCGGCGACACGCTGACCGATGGCGAAGCGCTGGTCTTTCGCGGCGTGCCGAACTTCGCGCCCGAGATCCTGCGCCGCGTGCGGCTGATGGATGCGATGAAGGGCAAGAAACTGACCGAGGCGCTGGCGCAGATGGCCGAAGAAGGCGTCGTCCAGCTCTTCATTCCCGAAGACGGTTCGCCATCTATTGTCGGTGTCGTCGGCGCGCTGCAGCTCGACGTGCTCAAGGCACGGCTCGAGGCGGAATACGCGCTGCCGGTTGACTTCGAAAGCGCACGGTTCTCCGTCTGCCGGTGGATTTCGTCCGATGACCGCGCGGCGCTCGACGGTTTCATCGCCAAGCAGCGTGCGGCGATCGCCCGCGATCTGGATGGCGATCCGGTGTTCCTCGCCGAGAACGGTTTTTCGCTGAACTATGAGGCCGAGCGCGCGCCGGCGATCAGCTTCGAAGCGGTCAAGGATTACCAGGTGACCGCGAAGAAGGCGGCCTGAGGCATGGTCAGCGGTTCTCGTCGAGCCGCTTGCGAATGGCGCGCAGATGCGGCAGCGCCTTGGCCAGATGATCGAGCATCGCGTCGTCGAACACATCGCCCACCATGGCTTCGACCGCGCCGATGGCCGCGTTGCGGAAGGCCCTGCCCTCATCGGTGAGGTAGACCAGCTTGGAGCGCGCGTCGCGCTCATTGGCTGCCAGCCGGATCAGGCCGCGCTTTTCGAGGAGCGCCAGCGTGTGGCTCATGGTCGCCCGGGTGACCTGAAAGGCCGACGCCAGTTGCGCCGGCGTCTTCGCGTCGCCGAGACGCACCATGTGGTTGAGCACACCAAAATGCGACGGATGCATGCCGTCCGGCAGGACCTTCTGGAACCGCGCGGTGCCCAACTGGCCGATAATGCCGACCTCGTTGAAGAATTCGAACGGCGAGCCTTTGCCGGGCGGCGTCTCTGTCAGCTTTGCGGCCCTTCCACAAGTCGGGATTCCAACGGCCAGCGCGGGGTCGGGCCGGCGGCGGGACCATAGCCGATGCGCGCGAGCATTTGAACCGTGCCGCCATCGGTCGCCAGCCGTTCGTGAACCTCGGTGTAGAGCGGTTCCATCTCGGCAAATTCCTGCAGCGACTGGCTCAGCGGATGGAACGAAATTCCCTGGGCCGTGGCGGCAAGGTTGATGCGCACCCAATCGCGCCCGGCACCGATCTGGCTCGAACGGCTGTTGTCGCCGGTCACGCTCCAGACAAATCCCATCGATGTCGCGACCGGGCCAAGCACCGAGGCCAAGCCCTGTTCGTAGGCGAACGAGCCGGTGTCGAGCGCGGTCTGTCGCGTGAAAAGACCGAGCGCGTTCAACACTTCGAGCGGCGCGCCGGGCAGTTCGATGCCGTCGGGGTTGGCGTTGATCTCACGCTTGCCGATGCGGAACAGATCGACCGACTCCTTGTAGGTGCGCGGCGTCTCGAATTCGATGCGCAAGGCATTGGCCGTGAGTTCGCGCCATTGCGCGATTTCGTCCGGCGCGAGGGTCCCGCCGACACGCGTGCCGTGGCGCGCAACGCGGATCATCGCGTCGAGTCCGGCCTGGGGAACCGGTCGGTCCGTGTCGTGGCTGCCCTTCGCAGAACGGCGCGCCAGCACATGGGCGAACAGCGGGTCGCGTTCGACAGCAGCGTCCTGCGCAAACCGGGCGACGGCGACCGGCGCACCGGTCAGGCCGTCAGGCGACGTGCCCGCCGGAAAAAGGTCGAGATCGACCCGGTGGCCGTCCTGGGCGGCAGCCATGACCATCAGTTCGAGGAAGCAGCCCATGCCGATGGTCAACTGCCGGTCATACGGGTCGGTGTGCGGCAGTTGCCGGGCATTGTCGAACCCTATCCGGACCGTGTCATCACCTTCAAGCGCGACCGTCCATGGCTGCCGATTGTGCGGATTGGGCGCGAGGATGGCGTAGGACAGGGCGCGCATGCGCGGGTCGGCATAGGCGGGAGCGCCGGCGCGCTCCCAGGGTTCAAGCGCGCGGGCCGGTGTGCGCGTCGCCGCAAAGACGCCGGCCGATGCGCCTGCGGCGACGACGACGCCACCACCGGCCAGCATCAGAAATTTTCTGCGATCGAGTGAGGACATGGCTTGCTCCTTTAATTAGATATCTAATCATTATAGTTTGATATCTAATTAGTCAAGCCGACCCAGAGGCGCTTTTTTCCGGGCCGCAGCGGGCAGGCTGCAGGTGCCGAGGGATGTGCCTTGCGGAACGGATTTCCCCGTCGCGGCCATCATCGGAACCGTGTTGGCTCGCAACGATGGCGCGGCGCGGCTAGATTGCTCTCAAGGTCGAAAGTCCAGCGGCGGGATGCCGCGCCCCCTTTCGAACGCGCTCTCCGATGCCTATTGAAAGGGCAGACCATCCGCACGACCACATGAAAAGGAACACGCCATGGGACTGCGCATCAACGACACCATCCCCGACCTGACCGTCGAAACCGACCAGGGCTCGTTCAGCCTTCACGAGTGGATCGGCGACAGCTGGGCCATCCTGTTCTCACATCCGAAGGACTTCACGCCGGTCTGCACCACCGAGTTCGGCGCGGTCGCGCAGCTTGCCGACGAATGGGACAAGCGCGGCACCAAGGTGATCGGCGTCTCCGTCGACAGTGCCGAAGACCATGTCAAATGGAAGGGTGACATCGAACAGGTCGCGGGCACCAAGGCCGGGTTCCCGATCATCGCCGATGACGGGCTGGCCGTGTCCAAGGCCTTCGACATGCTGCCGGCGGAAGCCTATCTGCCCGACGGTCGCACCCCGGCCGACAGCGCCACCGTACGCTCGGTCTTCATCATCGGCCCGGACAAGCAGCTCAAATTGTCGATGACCTATCCGATGAATGTCGGCCGCAACTTCGCCGAAGTGCTGCGCGCGCTGGACGGGCTTCAGACGGCCGCCAAGCACAATGTCGCGACTCCGGCCAACTGGAACGTCGGCGACGACGTCATCATTCCGACGGCCGTCAATGACGACGATGCCAAGAAGAAGTTCGGCGAATTCGAAACGGTTCTGCCCTATCTGCGCAAGACCAAGGCGCCGAAATCGGCCTAGCCGTCGAACCCCGGCCTTTCCGCTTGCCGGAACCTGTATGTTTTGGCAAGCTGAACGGGTCGGGGTCATCGTTCCCAAAGCGCCACGGCAGCGCGAGACCGGCCCCTTCCACACGCGGCGCCTTGATATGGCGAGACGTTGAAGACCGCCGTATCGTGCTGCGCGGAGGCTGGCTGAAACAGCCATGATTCCCGACCGCGACGTTCCGCTCACGCTGCGATGAGCGTTGCGGCTGCCAAGCTGCGCGGAGGAGGAACATATGGCACATGATCTCAAGGACCAGGGCGAACGGGCCGACGGCCTGTTTTCGCGTTTCGAAGAAGACCCCGAAGCGGCCGATTGGGCGTTGTTCGGCCGCCGGACCAACACCGACCGGCGCGGGTTCCTGCGCGGTGCGGGGCTGGCGACCATGGGGGCGATGCTCGGCGCAAGCATCCCGTTCCACCGCAACATGCCGGCCGGGTTCATTCCGGTAGCCTTTGCACAAGATGATGTGCTGGTCGGCAAGGATGGGCTCACGCTGCTCAACGACCGCCCGATCAACGCCGAAACGCCGGCGCATCTTCTCGACGATCCGATCACACCAACCGAACGGCACTTCATTCGCAACAACGGCATTCCGCCGCACGAACTGGGCGAGGTGGATGCCGACGGCTGGACGCTGACCATCGACGGTTTCGTCGACAACACCATGACGATGACCATCGCGGACATGCAGGAGCGTTTCGAGGTGCATACGATGGCGCTTGCCATCGAATGCGGCGGAAACGGGCGCGCCGCCTTCGATCCGCCGGCAAGCGGCAACCAATGGACGGTCGGCGCGATCGGCTGCTCGGAATGGACCGGCGTCAGGCTCAGGGATGTCCTCGAGGCGGCAGGTGTTCAGCCCCAGGTTGTCTATACCGCACATGTGGGCGCCGACGCCCACCTGTCCGGTGACCCGGAGAAACTGCCCATCTCGCGGGGCCTGCCGATCGAAAAGGCGATGTCCGACAATGTCCTGATCGCATGGGCGCAGAACGGCGCACCGATCCATCCCAACAACGGGGCTCCGTTGCGGCTTGTTGTTCCGGGCTGGCCGGGCTCTTGCTCGCAGAAGTGGCTCACCAGCATCACCTTGCGCGATGTCGTCCATGACGGACCGAAAATGACGGGAACGTCCTATCGCGTGCCGAACCGGCCGGTCGCTCCGGGTGAGGATGTCGCGGAGGAAGACTTCGTGATCATCGAGCGGATGCCTGTCAAGTCACTGATCACGGCGCCGCCGACGGGCACGTCTGCGGGGCGGTCGGTCGAGGTGCGCGGGCATGCCTGGTCCGGAGACCGCCGGGTCACGGCAGTGGACGTGTCGATCGACTTCGGTGCCACATGGCAGCGCGCCGAACTCGATGAGCCGGTCAATGACGGCGCCTGGCAGAACTGGCGGACGAACGTCCGGTTTCCGCAGGCCGGCTACTACGAGGTCTGGGCGCGGGCGACGGACGATGCCGGCGCGCAACAGCCCTTCGAGATCGCCTGGAACCCGAAGGGGTATCTCAACAACACCATGCACCGCGTCGCGCTGACCGTATCCTGAAAGAAGGGTGGCCGGCGTTGGCCGGCCACCCCCGCGCCTTTCCGATGGAGCAATGATGAACCTTTCGATGATGCTGCGTCCGGCGATCGCCGGAGCGTTCATGATGACGGCTGCGGCGGCGCAGGCCGGCGAAAACGGCGAGAGTCCGTTTGGCGCGCTGGTGCCCGGTGAAGGCGCCGAGGAAACCTATGTCCACTGCGCCGCCTGCCACTCCGAGATGCTGGTCGCGCAGCAGGGCCTGACGCGCGAGCGCTGGGCGGATCTGATCGAATGGATGGTCGACGAGCAGGGCATGAACCCGATCGAAGAGCCCGACTACACGCTGGTCCTCGACTATCTGGCCGAGCACTACAACACCGACCGGCCCAACTTTCCGCGCAACTGAGGGGACCGGCCCGCTCGGATCGGCGGGCCGGCACAATGCGCCTACATCCGCGCCTGTTCGCGGATGAAGTTGCCCGAGCGCAGGTCGGCGAAGGCCTGGGCCAGTTCTTCCTGCGTGTTCATGACGATCGGGCCGTGCCATGCAACCGGCTCCTGGATCGGCTTGCCGGTGACCAACAGGAAACGGATGCCTTTCTCGCCGGACTGCACGACCACTTCATCGCCGGTGTCGAAGACGACCAGCGTCCGGTCTCCGGACAGGTCACGCAGATGAATCTCCTCGCCATTGACCTCTTTTTCCACGAGCACGCCGAAGGGTTTGGAGGCGTCGCGGAACGTGCCGGAGCCCTCGAAGATATAGGCGAAGGCCGAGCGGTAGGTGTCGATCGGCAGGGCCTTGCGCGTCAGAGGGGGCACCCAGACGTCGAGATATTGCGGGTCCGCGGCGATACCGTCGACCGGGCCCTTCTTGCCCCAGAATTCGCCGGTGATGACGCGGACGCGCGTGCCGTCGTCGTCGATCACTTCGGGAATGTCGGCGCCGGAGATATCCTGGTAGCGCGGCGTCGTCATCTTCTCGCCGGAAGGCAGGTTCGCCCAGAGCTGGAAACCGTGCATGCGGCCGGACGTATCGCCCTTGGGCATTTCCTGATGCAGGATACCGGAGCCGGCGGTCATCCACTGGACCGAGCCCGGGCCGAGCGTGCCGGCATTGCCGAGGCTGTCTGCATGATCGACGGAGCCGGCCAGTACATAGGTGATCGTCTCGATGCCGCGATGCGGGTGCCACGGGAAACCTGCCGCATACTTTTCGGGCGAATCGTTGCGGAAATCATCCATCATCAGGAACGGGTCCGTCATGGACGGATCGCCGAAGCCGAAGACGCGATGCAGATGGACCCCGGCGCCTTCCATGGTGGGCGTGGTGCCGGAGACGTGCTTGACGGGTCGAATGGACATGGCGGTCAACTCCTTTGTTGACGTCAAGATAGGGTGGATTGCCGCCACGGCACATGGGTGAACGATGGAACAGACTGTTCAACGAACGCCACCATAACCGCCGGCCGCCATCGTCAGACCGTGACGGTTTCGAGCCGTTCGGCCACCAAGGCGGCGATCCGGGCCGCCACCTCGGTCTTGTCCATCTCGGGCCAGCGTTCGGCGACGCCCTTGGAGACCAGCGTGATGCGGTTGCGGTCGCCGCCCATCACCCCTCCCTCTCCGCCAATCCCGCTGTCATGCGAGACATCGTTGGCGACAATGTAGTCCGCGCCCTTCCTGGCGAGCTTGGCCTCGGCATTGGCGACCAGATCGCGGGTTTCGGCGGCAAACCCGATGACGAGACGCGGGCGCGCGGTATCGTGCGTGCCGACCGATGCGAGAATGTCGGGGTTTTCCGTCAGCGCGACGGCTTCGATGCCGCCATCGCGCTTCTTGATCTTGTCGCCTGACTCGGTGGCGGGCCTGTAATCGGCGACCGCGGCGGCGAAGATGGCTGCGTCGGCCGGCAAAAGCTGATGCACCGCATCGTGCATGTCGCGGGCGCTTTCGACCCGCACCATCTCGACACCGACAGGGTCGGCAATGGTGACCGGCCCGGAGACCAGCCGCACCGTCGCACCCAGTTCGGCCAGCGCGGCGGCGATGGCATGGCCCTGTTTGCCGGATGAGCGGTTGGCGATGTAGCGCACCGGGTCGATCGGCTCATGCGTCGGACCGGACGTGACGATCACGGTCTTGCCGGCAAGCGGCCTGGGCCGGTTGTCGAGCAAGGCTTCGACGGCGGCAGCGATTTCCAGCGGTTCGGCCATGCGGCCATAACCCGCCTCGCCGCTCTCGGCCATCTCGCCGGCATTGGGCCCGACAAAACCGATGCCGTCGCCGGCCAGGGTCTCGCGGTTGCGGCGTGTTGCGGGGTGGTCCCACATGGCCGGGTTCATGGCCGGCGCGATGAGGACCGGCGCCTTTGCGGCCATCAGCACCGTCGAGGCCAGATCGTTCGCCAGCCCGTGCGCCATCTTGGCCATCAGATCGGCGGTCGCCGGCGCGACGACGATCAGATCGGCCTGGCGCGCCAGCCGGATATGGCCAACATCGTGCTCATCCTGCCGGTCGAACAGATCGGTAAAGACGGTATCGGCGGTGAGCGCGCCCACAGACAGCGGCGTGATGAATTCTTCGGCCGCCTTGGTCATCACGCAGCGGACGTGAGCGCCACGCTCGCGCAGCCGGCGAATGAGATCGAGGCATTTGTACGCCGCAATGCCACCACCGATGATGAGCAGGATGCGCTTGTCGACGAGGATGCCGGAGCCGACTTGCGCGGTCGCAATCGCGGCCGTTTCCGTTACAGACGGCGCGCCAGCAGGGCTTGGCTTGGCCAGCGCCCCGAAGATGATTCGGGCTTCTTCCTCCATCGACCGGTTGTTGGCAGCGGCCCGAAGCCGCAGGGCTTCCTTGGTGGCCGGATCGAGATTGCGGATCGTGATCGATGCCATGACGAATCCCTGTGATTGCAACGCAATCACATTGCACACAATATCGCAATCATTGCAATCAAATCAGCTGACGGCGATGGCGATCCAGATGGCAGCCAGCGCGATCACCCACAGGGCGACCCTGCCCCAGCGGCTTTCGCGTGCCTCGGCCTTGCCGATCCGGGCCACCGTTTCCGGCGCCAGCTTCAGTCCGTGCTCGGCCATGGCGCCGATGTCGCGGCTCAGCCGCTCGGTACGATCGGCCAGTTCGGGCAGTTGCCGCGCGATTCGGATAGCCGAATGCACGCCGTCGCGGGCATCGTTGACGAGCGCGGCGGGGCCGAGATTGCGCCTGACCCAGTCGGACACGATCGGTTCGGCTGCCGCCCACATGTCGAAATGCGGGTCGAGCACCCGCGCATTGCCCTCGACGACGACCATTGTCTTTTGCAGCAACAGAAGTTCGGGCCGGGTCTGCATGTCGAAAATGTCGGTGACATCGAACAGCAGCGTCAAAAGGTTGCCCATGGAGATGGTGTCCGCCGACTGGTCGCGGATCGGCTCGCCCACCGCGCGCAGGGCCTGGGCGAAGGCCTCGATGTCGTGGTGCGGCGGCACATAGCCGGCCTCGAAATGCACTTCGGCGACGCGGCGGTAATCGCGCCGGATGAAACCGTAGAGGATCTCGGCAAGGAAGCGGCGCTCCTTGATGCCGATGCGGCCGGCAATGCCCAGATCGACGGCAACGATGTCGCCATTGGTGTCGATGAACAGATTGCCCGGATGCATGTCGGCGTGAAAGAAGCCGTCGCGCACTGCATGGCGCAGGAAAGACTGGATGACGTTGACGGCAAGGCGCGGCAGATCGTGTCCGGCGGCCTTGAGCGCATCGACGTCGCTCATCTTGATCCCGTCGATCCACTCCATTGTCAGCACGTCCCTGCCGGTGCGCTGCCAGTCGACCTTGGGCACGCGGAAGCCTGGATCGTCCTTCGTGTTCTCGGCCAGTTCGGACAGGGCCGCGCCTTCGAGGCGCAAATCCATCTCGATGCGCGTCGACTGGGCGAGCGTCTCGGCGATGGCGACGGGGCGCAGCCGGCGGGTCGAGGGGATATAGCGCTCCTGCATGCGGGCAAACAGGAAGAAGGCCTCCAGATCGCGGTCGAAACGGCTGCGCACGCCCGGTCGGATCACCTTGACGGCAACCCTGCGCTCGCTGCCGTCGGCGGCGCGGGTGATGCCGGGATGGACCTGGGCGATCGACGCAGCGGCGATCGGCTCGTCGAGGCGCGCATAGAGATCGTCCACGGGGAGGCCCAGCGATTCCTCGATGCGGGCATGGGCCTGGGCGCTCGGAAAGCTCTCCATATTGTCCTGCAGCGTGGCCAGATCGACGGCCATCTGCAGACCGATAATGTCGGGCCGGGTGGCGAGGAACTGGCCGAGCTTGGCATAGGACGGGCCGAGCCGGGCGATGGCCTTGGTCATGCGCTGGGCGCTGTCGAGACCCTCCGAGCGTTTGCGCGCCAGCCGGGTGGCGATCTTGTGCCCGGTGAGTGCCGGCCCCGAAAGGCCCTGTCGCGGCAGGGCGGCGATCACGCCCTCGCGCGCCAGCACCCAGACCGCGCGCAAAAGGCGCATGGCAGCGAAAAGGCTGGTCATCGGGTCAGAGTTTCCAGCCCGAATGGAGCGCCGCGACACCGCCCGAATAATTGCGCCACGTCACGCGCTTGAATCCCGCCTCGCCGATCATCGTGGCGAAATCAGCCTGGCGCGGAAACTTGGCGATCGACTCGACCAGATAGCGATAGGGCTCGCCATCGCCGGCAACCGTCTGGCCGATCCGCGGGATGGCGTTGAACGACCAGGCTTCATAGACGCGGTCGAAAACCGGCATGTCCACCTCGGAAAATTCAAGGCACAGGAACCGGCCGCCCGGCTTGAGCACGCGCCGCGCCTCGCGCAATGCCTTGGGAATATCCGGCACGTTGCGGATACCGAACGCGATCGAATAGGCATCGAACGCCGCATCGCCGAAGGGAAGCTCCTCGGCATTCGCCTCGACGAAATCGACATGGTCGGACAAGCCGCGTGCGTCCGCCCGTTCGCGGCCGACATCGAGCATCGATCCGTTGATATCGAGCACGGTGACATGGGCGTTTCCGCGCGAGGCTTCGACCGCGCGAAAGGCAATGTCGCCAGTGCCGCCGGCGACATCGAGCATGCGCCAGCCCGGCCGTTTGGGCGGCGCCAGCGCGGCGATCATCGCGTCCTTCCAGACACGGTGCAGGCCGAACGACATCAGATCGTTCATCACATCATACCGGCGCGCGACCGTATGGAAGACATCGTCGACGCGGGCCTGCTTCTCACTCTCGGCGACCTGGGAAAAGCCGAAGCTGCGCTTCATCGCGTCGCCGGCGCCGGTTCTGGATGTGGACATGGGACCCCGCCATGAAAAAGGTGCGTGCGTTCAGGCTGCCGCCCGATGTAGAGCAAAACGGGCGACAAGAAAACGGCCCAGCCTATGCCTGTCCGCGGCCATGGGCCGCAAGCTGCCCTTTCGTCGCGGGGAACGCGCAAGGAGATCGCGATGGTGCCGAAGGCCGAACTGCATTGTCATATCGAAGGGGCGGTGAGCCCGGCGCTTGCGCTGGCGCAGGCGGAACGCCACGGCGCGGACCTGTCGGAGATCGTCGTTGACGGCGCATACCGATGGACCGACTTCACCGCGTTCCTCAACGTGTACGACACGGTGGCGGCGCTGTTTCGCACGCGCGACGACTATGCGCGTCTGGCGCACGACTATCTGTCCTCGCTGGCTGCCGACGGCTGCCTTTATTCGGAGATCTTCATCTCCACCGATCATGCCGAGCAGACGGGCCTTTCCCCGCACGCCTATATTGACGGGCTCGCCGAGGGGATCGAGCGAGCGAAAGCCGAGACGGGAATCGAGGGTCGGATGATCGCGACCGGCTTGCGCCATGGCGGGCCCGAGGCGGTGGAACGGGCGGCACGGTTCGCCGCCGACAACCCGCATCCGCTGATCACCGGTTTCGGCATGGCGGGCGACGAGCGGATGCATCATCCCAAAGACTTCGCGCCGGCCTTCGACATTGCGCGCGATGCTGGCCTCCGGATCACCGTCCATGCGGGCGAACTGGCGGGCGCCGAAAGCGTGCGTGACGCGCTCGACCATCTGCGGCCCGAACGCATCGGCCACGGCGTCCGGGCCATCGAAGACCCGGCGCTGGTGGAACGGCTTGCCGAGGAAAGGATCGTCCTCGAAATCTGTCCGGCCTCCAACATCGCGCTCGGGGTCTTTGCCGACTATGCGTCCCATCCGTTCAACAGACTGCGAGACGCCGGCGTCAAGGTGACGCTCAACTCCGACGATCCGCCGCATTTCCATTCCTCGCTTGCCAACGAGTACCGGATCGCAAGCGACCATTTCGGCCTCGACGATGCTGCGCTCAAAGGGATTACGCGGACGGCAATCGAGGCGGCATTCTGCGATGACGACACGCGCACCAAGCTGCTCGGAAAGCTAGGCCAAGCCATCATTTGACTGTGAACCGCAGCATGGCGCAGCGCGCATTGGCTTTCACCCTGTCGGTCGCCGCGCTAGGCTTGTCCGGCTCAACCGTTGCAAGGCGCTCTTCATGAAACAGGTCAATGTCGTCGATCACCCGCTCGTCCAGCACAAGCTGACGCAGATGCGCAAACGGGAAACGTCAACGGCGGGGTTCCGCCGCCTTCTGGGCGAGATTTCGCATCTTCTTTGCTATGAGGCGACGCGCGAACTGCCGATGACCAAGGAGACGATCGAGACGCCGCTCACCGACATGGAAGCGCCGATCCTGGCGGGCAAGAAGCTGGTCTTCGCCTCGGTCTTGCGTGCCGGCAACGGCCTGCTGGAAGGCATGCTCGACCTCGTCCCGTCGGCCCGTGTCGCCCATATCGGTCTCTACCGCGATCCGGAAACGCTGGAGCCGGTCGATTATTATTTCAAGGCGCCCGACGATCTGTCCAACCGGCTGACCATCGTCGTCGATCCGATGCTGGCCACGGCCAACTCGGCGATCGCGGCGGTGGACAAGCTGAAAGAGCGCGGGGCAGCGAATCTGCGGTTCGTGTGCCTTCTGGCCGCGCCCGAAGGGATCGACAAATTCGTCAAGGCGCATCCGGACGTACCGATCATCACCGCCTCGATCGACAGCCATCTCAACGATCATGGCTATATCGTGCCGGGGCTCGGCGATGCGGGCGACCGCATGTACGGCACGAAATAGATAACGTTCGATCTTTTTCGGGAAATCCTTGTTTACCTTTTTCGCAGGGCGGTCCCCGGTTTAGCCCTTTGGGAAGGCGGACATGGCATCCTCTTTCGGCGGAGGCATGCCATGGTGCGCTATCTCTTCATCTTCGGCGCGGTCAGCTTTGCGGCGGTCGCGTTTTCCGACTTCGTCTCGGATCGCGCGGTCGCTCCCGATTCGCGCAACGCCGCCATCGACATGCCCGTATCGGACGGGGAGCCGGCGGTGCATTCCGCCGCGCTTTCGGGCATGGAGCGGCTGCGCGCCGATGCACGCGGGCATCATGTCGCCGAATTCGAGCTCAACAATTTGCGGGTTCAAGGTCTGATCGATACGGGCGCCACCACCGTCGCGCTCAATGAATCCACAGCACGGCGCGCCGGCATTCGCCTGTCGCCGGCGGACTTCGTCTATCCGGTCCAAACCGCCAATGGAACGGTCATGGGCGCCCGCGCCGTGATCGACAAGGTACGCGTCGGCTCGGTGCGCGTGCGCCAGGTGGAAGCGCTGGTGCTGGAAGACCGGGCGCTGAACACCGTGCTGATCGGCATGAGCTTCCTGAACAGGCTACGAAGCTTTTCCTACGAGAACGGAACGCTGGTCCTGAAACGTTAGTCGGTTATGGTTTCAGCGATGACGGGCCGCGTTGCGGGCGCCGCTTCGGCGATCGATACGGCGCTCAGGACGGCTTGACGCGCGCGCTCTAGGGAGGCCGCATCCCGCGCGTGGATACGGACGACCGGATCGCCCTTCTGTATCGATGTGCCAACCGGCACGATCCGGTCGAGCCCGACCGCATGGTCGATCTCGTCCTCGCGGCGGCGTCGACCGCCGCCCATCTCGACGACAGCAACGCCGAGCGCCCGTGTCTGGACGCCCGAAACGAAACCGCCGGAAGGCGCCGGCACGTCCTCGATCAGAGGCGCGACGGGCAGATGGTCGCGGAACTTCTCGACGAAATCGGCCGGGCCGCCCAGGCCATGGACCATCCTGCCGAACAGTTCGGTTGCACGGCCATCATCCAGCGCGGCCCGGGCCGTTGCGATGGCGGCATCGCGATCGGTTTCGAGATCCGATTGCACCAGCATTTCGCCGACCAGCGTCAGGACGACCGTTTCAAGGCGCGGATCGCGATCATCGCCGGTCAGGAAACGCACCGCGTTCGCCACCTCCACCGCATTGCCGGCGGCAGACGCGAGCGGCTCGTTCATATCGGTCAGGATGGCCGCCGTCCTTGTGCCGGCGCCGTTGGCGACCTGCACGAGGCTTTCGGCCAGCGCGCGGGTCTCGGCGATATCATCGATAAACGCGCCATTGCCGAACTTGACGTCGAGCACCAGCGCGCCGAGGCCGGCGGCCAGCTTCTTGGACAGGATCGAGGCGGTGATCAGTGACAGGTTCTCGACCGTCGCGGTCACGTCGCGCACGCCATAGATGCGCTTGTCGGCGGGCGCGAGGTCACCAGTCTGGCCGATGATCGCACAACCGATGTCGCGTGTTATGGTGCGGAACAGCGTGTTGTCCGGCGCAACATTGTAGCCGGGGATCGATTCCATCTTGTCGAGCGTTCCGCCGGTATGGCCAAGGCCCCGCCCTGAGATCATCGGCACGGCAAGGCCGCAGGCGGCGGCGATCGGCGCCAGCATGAGCGAGACATTGTCGCCGACGCCTCCGGTCGAATGCTTGTCGCAGACCGGCCGGTCGATGTCCGACCAGTCGAGCACGTCACCGCTGTCGCGCATTGCCAGGGTCAACGCGACAGTTTCGTCGCGGTCCATGCCGTTGAAGAAGACCGCCATAGCGAGCGCGGAAATCTGCGCATCGGTGACCGAGCCGTCGGTGACGCCGGCGATGAACTCGGCGATCCGGGCCTGCGAAAGCGCGCCGCCGTCGCGCTTGATGCGTATGATCTCCTGAGCAAGCACGGCTAACCGGCCTCGGCGACGAAGCGGCTCAAGATCTTCTGAAGGCGCCCACCGCCGACCGGCGCCATGTCCTTGGTTTCCTGGTGGGACAGTTCGCCGCCGGTCATGCCAGCACCGAAATTGGTGATCACCGAACAAGCCGCGCAATTGAGCCCGACGAACCGGCCCAAGATCACTTCGGGCACGGTCGACATGCCGACCGCGTCGGCACCAAGCGTGCGTGCCATGCGGATTTCGGCCGGTGTCTCGAAGCTCGGCCCCGAGAACCACATATAGACGCCCTCGCCCAGCTCGATGTTCTCGGCACTGGCCGCGGCGCGCAGCCGGTCGCAAAGGCCGGCATCATAAGCGCTCGTCATACCGACAAAACGGCGGTCGTTTTCCTCGCCGATCAGCGGGTTGGTGCCGGCGAAGTTGATGTGATCGGTGATCAGCATCACCGAACCGGGCGGCAGATCCTCGCGCAGGGAGCCGGCGGAATTGGTCAGGATGAGATTGCGGATTCCAAGGCCGTGCAGGATCTCGATTGCCGGGCGCATCACCGCCGCATCGCCCTTTTCGTAGTAGTGGGCGCGGCCGGACAGCATCATGACCGGCTTGCCGGACAGTTTGCCGGCAACCAGTTCGCCGGCATGACCGCTGACGCCCGATGCGGGAAAACCGTCCAGTTCCTCATAAGGCAGGTGCACCGCATCCTCGATCGCCGCGACAAGGCCGCCAAGTCCGGAACCCAGAATGAAGGCCGTCTGCGGTGCCAGCCCCTCGAGCCGCTCGATGATGTGATCGATGGTGGTGATCATGTCGTCAGCACGTCCCCGTCAAAGCCGAGCGGAAAGATCTCGGCCATGGTCAGCGTCCTTGCAATCTTGCCGTCGGCGCACAGATGCAGCCTTGCGTCCGGCGGCGCGAATTCGGCGAGACGCTGGCGGCAGCCTCCACAGGGCGTGCAGAGCGGCAAGCGCTCGGCGATGACGCAGATATCGGTGATTGTGCCGCCTTCGCCCATCACATAATGCGACAAGGCCGTCGTTTCGGCGCACCAGCCTTCCGGATAGGACGCCACCTCGATATTGCCGCCGGCAAAGATGCGGCCGTCCTCGGTCATGATCGCGGCGCCGACGGGAAACCGCGAATAGGTCGGGCGGGACTTGCCCATCGCGTCCTTTGCTGCCGCCAGAAGATCGTCGAGGCCGGCCATCGTCAGCGCTCCTTCACATAGGGCTGGCCGCCGGCCTTGGGCGGGATGGCCTTGCCGATGAAGCCCGCCAGCAGGACCACGGTGAGGATATAGGGCAGCGACTGCATGAATTGCGGCGGAACCTCGAACAGGCCGATATCGATCCCGGCAAAGCGGATGGCCACCGCGTCAAGGAAGCCGAACAGCAGGCAGGCGAACATGACGGGCACCGGTTTCCACTTGGCGAAGATCAGCGCAGCCAGCGCTATGAAGCCCTTGCCTGCGGTCATGTCCTTGACGAAGCCCGCATTCTGCGCGACCGCCAGATAAGCGCCCGCAAAACCGCACAAAATGCCGGTGCACATCACGGCCCGATAGCGCAGCCAGGTCACCGAGATGCCGGCCGTGTCGACCGCTCCCGGGTTTTCCCCGACGGCGCGCAGGCGCAAGCCGAACCGCGTCCTGAACAGGACCCACCAGGTAAAGGGCACCGCCGCGAAGGCCAGATAGACCAGGATCGAATGGCCCGAGATCAGCTCGGAGTAGACCAGGCCGAGGACCGGCACGTCGCGAACCGCTTCGGCGAACGGCAGGTCGATGGCGGTAAAGCGGCTTCCCTCGGCGCTGAGGGCCGGCGTACGGCCACCCTGACGGAACCAGGCCTGCCCCAAAATGATCGTCGTGCCCGCAGCAATGAAGTTGATGGCAACCCCGGAGACGATCTGGTTGCCCCGGTGGGTGATCGAGGCAAAGCCGTGCACCAGCGCCAGCGCCGTCGACACGACGATCGCGAAAAACAGGCCGATCCAGGCACTGCCATAGACGGCGGCCGCGGCCGCGCCGGCGAAGGCGGCGGCCAGCATCTTGCCTTCAAGGCCGATGTCGAAAATGCCCGAGCGTTCGGAATAGAGCCCGGCGAGCGCAGCGAACATCAGCGGAATCGCCAGCCGGACGGTGGAATCGAGGATCAGGATCAGTGTTTCAAACATGCCCATGACCGCCCCCTATTCGCCCGGCTGCGGCGTGGGCTTGAGCGTCCCGCCGCCGGCCATGTGGAACATCCGCGCGATGGTCGGCCGGAACATGTGCTCGAGCGCGCCGGCAAACAGGATCACCAGACCCTGGATGATGACGATCATGTCACGCGAGATGGTGGGCATCTCAAAGGACAGTTCGGCGCCCCCCTGGTAGAGCATGCCGAACAGGATCGCCGCGGGAATGATGCCGGCCGGATGCGACCGCCCCATCAGCGCCACGGCAATGCCGACAAAGCCTGCTCCGGCGACGAAGTTCATCTGCAGGCGCGTCTGGTCGCCCATCACAGGGTTGAGCGCCATCATGCCCGCCATGGCGCCCGACACCATCATCGCGATGACGATCACCTTGGTCTGGTTTATGCCGGCATATCTGGCAGCGGTGGGCGAGAAGCCCATGGTGCGGATTTCGTAGCCAAGTCGGGTGCGCCAGATCAAAACCCAGACGCCAAACGCGGCTGCAAGCGCAAGCAGGAAGGTGATGTTGAGCGGTGCCGAGCGGATCGTCAGGCCGAACATTTCCAGCATCCAGTCGAGCCGCGGAAGCTGCGCGCCCTCGGCAAAGGTGCGTGTTTCGGGCGCCATGGAACCGACGGGCTTGAGTGGGCCGACCAGCAGATAGACCATCAGGCTGGCGGCGATGAAGTTGAACATGATGGTCGTGATGACGACGTGGCTGCCGCGCGTCGCCTGCAGCCAGGCAGGAATCAACGCCCAGAGAGCGCCGGTCAGCGCGGCCATGATCGTCGCCAGCGGCAGGTTGATCCACCAGGGAAAGACCGAGTCGAAGGCCAGGCAGACGATCGCAACTCCGAGGCCGCCGACATAGGCTTGTCCCTCGCCGCCAATGTTGAACAGGCTGCAATGGAAAGCGACGGCCATGCAAAGGCCGGTGAAGATGAAGTTCGTCGCGTAAAAGAGCGTATAGCCGATGCCGTCGCCCGAACCGAACGCGCCCTGCACGAGAAGCTGCGCGGCGCGCACCGGGTTTTCGCCCACCAACAGCACGACGAGACCGGCGACAAGAAAAGCCACGGTCACGTTGATGAGCGGGATCAGGCCGTAATCGACCCAGGCGGGCAGTTTGGCGTAAGGGGCAGCCATGGGTTCGGTTTACTCCATATAGCCCCGTTCGCTCAGGAATTGCCTGAGCGCAACGGGAAACGCGGTGCGGCCGATGCGGTTTTCGGGACAATCATAGGCTTCCGTCCCTTCGTCTTTGCAGAACGTCATGCCCCAGTCCGGTTCGGGATCGAAATCATTGTCCGCCAGCGCGAACGGGTCTTCTTCGCCAAGACGCAGCTGCATCGCCGCATGGGCGGCCAGCCATGAATTGCGCGTTTCGCCTTCATCCGGCATCGCGCCCATGTTGCGGATTGCGGAACGGAGCACATACTCATACTCCGGCTCGCCGGTCACGTCGGCGATCGCGCCATCGCGCAGCGCGAGTACGATTGTCGGTGCGAACGAGCCCGCATAGGACGCGAACGCATAAAGAAACCCGTTGTCCAGCGTGATGATCTCGGCGATGCCGTCGCCGGTCACGTCATGGGGGTAATTGGCGGCCGGATCGCCGTCAAAGGCGCCAACCTCGATCTCGGTCCATTTCCCGTCGCCTCCTTCGGCGA
Organism: Oceaniradius stylonematis; assembly: GCF_965223445.1. NCBI lineage: Bacteria > Pseudomonadati > Pseudomonadota > Alphaproteobacteria > Hyphomicrobiales > Ahrensiaceae > Oceaniradius > Oceaniradius stylonematis. The sequence goes on along the minus strand of NZ_OZ244994.1, from coordinate 2,100,450 downwards.
CGATGGAGACCAGATTGCAGCAATGGGCACCACCGCTGTAGCGCGACACGAACAGTTCCGGCGCATCGTTGGACGCATCCATCTCGACAAGCTTGAGGACCGGCGCCTGAAAGAGCGAGAACATCTCGTCATAGGTGCGCTCGAAAACCATCTCGCCTTCGGACGAGACCGAAACCGCCGCCTCGAACATACCGTCACCGGCCTCACGCACCTGCATGGAGACGGCCGTTTCGTCGAGCGCCATCGCGTAGGTGCCAACCGCGTCGGGTTCGACGAGTATCTGCGCCTGGGCGGCCGCCAACGGAAAAGCGGCGGCAACCGCGCCAGCGATCATCAGGCGGAGGACCCTATTCACTCCGCCGCCTCCCTTGTCGGCTCGCCCTCGACGCCGGCCATCAGAAGGCCCAGTTCGCCCTCGGTCGCGTCCGGACCACGTTCGCCGACGACACGGCCCGCAAACATGACCAGAATCCGGTCCGACAGGGAGCGGATCTCATCGAGCTCCACCGAGATCAGCAGAACGGCCTTGCCCGCATCGCGCATCTCGATGATGCGCTTGTGGATGAACTCGATCGCGCCGACATCGACGCCGCGCGTCGGCTGACCGACGATCAGGACGGTCGGGTCCTGCTCCATCTCGCGGGCGAGCACGATCTTCTGCTGGTTCCCGCCGGAGAAGTTGGCCGTCTTCAGCCGGCAATTGGGCGGACGGATGTCGTATTTTTCGATCTTGTCGCGCGCATCGGAGCGGATGCCGTCGATATCCAGCATCGGCCCGTTCACATATTCGGCGTCGCCGTGATAGCCCAGGATCGAGTTCTCGTTCTCCTCGAACTGCAACACCAGGCCCATATGATGGCGGTCTTCGGGCACATGGGCCATGCCGCGCTTGCGCAGCATGAAGGGGTCGGCCTCGCCGGTGACGCCGATCGGCTCCCCATCGAGCAGGACCCGTCCCGTTTCGGCACGCCTGATGCCGGCGATGGCTTCGATCATCTGGCTCTGGCCGTTGCCCGCCACGCCGGCAATGCCAACGATCTCGCCGGCGCGCACGTCAAACGACACATTGTCGACCATCACGACGCCGCGGCCGTCCTTTACGGTGAGATTTTCGACGGACAGCTTCACCGCGCCGGGTTTCGCCTCGCCCTTTTCGACGCGCAGCAGGACATGCCGGCCGACCATCAGTTCGGCCAGTTCCTCGACCGATGTCTCGGACGTCTTGCGGGTGGCGACCATCTCGCCCTGGCGCATGACGGAGACATTGTCGGTGACCGCCATGATCTCGCGCAGCTTGTGCGTGATCAGGACGATCGTCTTGCCCTGCTCCTTGAGCTGCTCGAGAATGCGAAACAGGTGATCGGCCTCGGCCGGCGTCAGCACGCCCGTCGGCTCGTCGAGAATGAGGATTTCGGCACCGCGATAGAGCGCCTTGAGGATCTCGACGCGCTGCTGCAGCCCAACGGGCAGTTCCTCGATGATGGCATCGGTGTCGACCTGGAGCGCATATTCCTCTTCCAGGCGCTTGAGTTCCTTTCGGGCCTTGGTGATCGAGCCGCTGATCAGTTGCGCGCCCTCGGCGCCGAGCATGACATTCTCCAGAACGGTGAAGTTCTCCACCAGCATGAAATGCTGGTGCACCATGCCGATTCCCATGGCGATGGCGTCATTGGGCGTATTGATCGTGACGGGCTTGCCATCGACTTCGATCTGACCGGAGTCGGCCTGGTAGAAGCCGTACAGGATCGACATCAGGGTCGACTTGCCCGCCCCGTTCTCGCCGATGATGCCGTGGATGGTTCCCTTTTGAACCGCAAGGTTGATGTTCTTGTTGGCATGCACAGGGCCGAAGCTCTTGTTGATGCCGGTCAGTTCGATTGCATAAGGCGCCATGCGGGTCCCGTCGGTCGCAGAAATCCATGCTTCAAAATTGCCGAACCCTAGCATCTTGATTGCTTGAATCCAGCCCGAAAACGCCGTCTGTTGCGCCGCGCGATCGCCGCATTTGTCCGGCGAGACCGCTTGGACTGGACAGGGGCGCCATGCTAGCCTTGACCGCTCACACGGGACCGCCAATGGCCAAGACCGACACGGAACGACTGGACGATCTGGAGATTCTGGCCGCTCACCAGGCGCAGATGATCGACGATCTCAACGAAGTCGTCGTTTCGCAGGGCGAGGTGATCGCCGACCTGCGGCGGAAGCTGGAAGTGCTGGCCCGGCGTTTCTCCGAGGCCGAAGAGCGCATGCGGGAAGCCGTTCCCGTCGATAAGCCGCCACATTGGTAAGCACAATACGGGCCCGCGGCCATGGCGCTTGATCCCGACCTTCTGGGACCGATCCTGACCGGCGCGCTGATCGTCGCGCTGTTTGCCGGCTTTGCGCGCGAATGGCGCGCGCCCGAAGTGATCGCCGGGCTGGGCGTCGCGGTGCTCCTTGTCGCCGGCATCCTCGAGACCCCGGACGTGCTGGCGGTCTTCTCCTCGCCGGCGATCACGACCATCGCGTCGATGTTCGTCCTGTCGGCGGGACTTGTGCGCACCGGCGCGATGGACCGGTTCGCGCGCTTTGCGACAGAGCATGCGCGGTCGAGCCCGGCCCTGTCCTTCTTCGCCTTTCTGGGCGCCACGGCCGCGATGAGCGCGTTCATGAACAACACGCCCGTCGTGATGCTGATGATCCCGGTCGCAGTGCAGATCGCCCGCCAGACCGGACAGGCGTCGTCCAAGCTTCTCATTCCTCTGTCCTATGCGGCGATCCTGGGCGGCACGTGCACGCTGATCGGCACATCGACCAACCTTCTGGTCGATACTGTCGCCCGCGACCAGGGTCTGGCACCGTTTTCCATCTTCGAGATCGCACCGGTCGGGCTCATCGCCGCCACCGCCGGCATCACCGTCATGTTCTTTGCGCGGCGCCTTCTGCCCGACCGCCAGTCGGTGACGACCCTCGGCACGGCACAGCCTGGCCGGCGCTTCATCGTCCAGGCGGTTATAGACGAGGGCTCGCCGCATGTGGGCGCACGCGCAAGGGAGGTGATCGCCTTCAACCAGCCGGAACGGCGGATCATCGACGTGCTGCGCGGCGACGCCTCGCTGCGGCGCGATCTGGACGATGTCATCCTCGAGCCCGGCGACATCGTCGTCCTGCGGTCGTCGGTCGCCGAAATCCTGTCGATGAAGGAAGAAGGGCAACTGGGCGGCGACAACACGCTGCAGCAGACCGGCTCACGCTCATCGGCGATGATCGAGATCCTGATCGGGCCGAGTGCACGCGTTCTGGGACGCACGCTGCGGCATCTGCGCCTGCGGCGGCGCTTCGGCATTTATCCGATCGCCCTGCACCGGGGCGGCATGAACATGGCCGACCGCTTCGAAACCACGCCGCTGGCGGTCGGGGACACGCTGCTCATCGAGGGTGCGCCGGAAGATCTGACGCGGTTTGCCGACGAGAACAATCTGGTCAACGTTTCCGAGCCGTCCGAACGCGGCTTCCGCCGCGACAAGGCGCCGCTGGCGATCGGCATCGCGCTCGCCGTCGTCGCCGGTGCGGCACTGAACATCATGCCGATCGCCGGCATCGCCATGATCGGCGCGGTCCTGGTTCTTGTGACGCGGTGTGTCGAGGTGGACGAGGCGGTGCAGGCGGTCGACTGGCGGGTGCTCGGCCTTATCGCCGGAATGCTGGCGATCGGGACGGCGATGCAGAAGACCGAACTGGTGACGATCATCGTCGATGCGATCGAACCCTGGCTCATGGGCCTTGCGCCGGTCGTCGCCCTGGCTTGCGTCTATCTTCTGACGACGGCGCTGACCGAACTGGTCACCAACAATGCGGTCGCCGTCATCGTCACGCCGGTCGCCATCGGGCTGGCACAGGCGCTCGGCCTCGATCCGCGACCGTTCGTCGTGGCGGTGATGATCGCGGCGTCGGCGAGCTTCATCACGCCGATCGGCTATCAGACCAACACGCTGGTCTACAATGCCGGCGGCTACCGGTTCACGGACTTCCTGCGTCTGGGCCTGATCATGGACGCAACGACATTCGCCACCGCCATGGCGATCATTCCGCTGGTGTGGCCGCTCGTGCCGGCGTGACGATCCGCTCGACGCGGAATTCGTCCATGTGATCGAAGAGGCAGAGTTCCGGCGGGCCGAGACGGAACGGCGGGAACAGGTCGCCCATCTCGGCGGCAAGCGATTGCATAACCGTGTCGAAGCCCTCGGCTTCGGTCTCCGACGGCCAGCGCACGAGATAGGCGAGCGTCAGGTGAAACCGGTAATCCGCGTGACCGGGGCGCGCCTGAAGGCCGGTGGCCTCGGCCAGACGATCCCTGTAGGTCCGGATGGCTCTTTCCTCGCCGGCCGTCGCAGGCGCCAGCGCGATGCCTAGCCCGTGGCTGGCGAGGCCGGAAAATCCGGTCGCAACCATGTGGATGGACGTATCGGGCGGATCGACAGTCGCCATGCGGTCCAGCATGAAGGCGTCGGCCTCATCGTCGGCCGCATCGGAAAACAGGCCGGCGGGCCAGAAATCGCGCCGGTCGCGGTCGGCCTCGTGCAGCAGACCGTTAAAGACCGTCATGTGCCAGCTTTCCGGCGCGGTGAAGGCGAAACAGCCGCCGGCGGGCGCAGATGCCAGACGCGCCACGATCTGCGACACTGCGGCGCGGCCGGCGTCGTCGCGCAGGTGGCAGACCATGGTGTTGCCGGAACAGCGAAGCGGCGCGCCTGCCGCATCGAACCGCACATCGAGCCAGCGTGGCGGCCGGTCGCCGTCGGCACCAACGATACCGGCGAAGCTCACAGCCGACGGCCCGTTCCATGGTCGAACAGGTGCAGATCATCGGCCTGCAGGCGCAGCCGTACCTGGTCGCCGGGTATCGGCTCGTCGGCAGACTGGTTGGCCGTGAAATGCTGGCCCCCGACCGATCCGTGGATCAGCCGCACGGCGCCCAGTTCCTCAACGGTATCGACCTTCATGGGCGGCCCGTCGGCGCCGCCGGAGCCATTGGCCAGATGCGCGCGCTCCGGGCGGATGCCGAGCGTGACGGGTCCGTTGGCGCGCACCGGCGCCTCGATGCGCGATTCGCCGATGACGATCGCGCCGTCGCCGGTCTGCGCTTTCAGAAGGTTCATCGGCGGTGCGCCGATGAAGCTGGCAACGAAGGTCGATGCCGGCGCGCCATAGACCTGGGCGGGCGTGCCGATCTGCTCGATCTCGCCATTGTTGAGGACGACGATCCGGTCGGCCAGCGTCATCGCCTCGACCTGGTCGTGGGTGACGTAGATCGCCGCCGTCCCCAGACGGCGCTGCAGGCGCTTGATCTCGAGCCGCATCTGGTTGCGCAGCTTGGCGTCAAGGTTGGACAGCGGCTCGTCGAACAGGAAGATGGCCGGATCGCGGACGATGGCGCGGCCCATGGCGACCCGCTGGCGCTGACCGCCCGACAGCTGGCTGGGCTTGCGCTCGAGAAAGTCGCCGATCTGCAGGAGCTTGGCCGCCTCGCGCACCTTGGCATCGATCTCGGCCTTCGGCGTACCGCGGTTCTTAAGGCCGTAGGCGAGGTTCTTGTAGACAGACATGTGCGGATAGAGCGCATAGTTCTGGAACACCATGGCAATGTTCCGGTTGGCCGGCTCAACCTCGTTGACCAGCCGTCCGTCGAGCACGATCTCGCCTTCGGTCACACTCTCCAGGCCGGCGACCATGCGCAGCAATGTCGACTTGCCGCAACCCGACGGGCCGACAAAGACCACCAGTTCGCCGTCCTCGACGGTGACATCGACGCCTTTGACGGCGAGCGCGCCGTTCGGATAGCGCTTGACCGCCTGCTTGATCTCGAGCGTCGTCATTTCTCACTCTCCACAAGGCCCTTGATGAACATGCGCTGGAATATGATGACGATGAGCACCGGCGGAATCATCGCAATGATCGCCAGACCCAACGCCTCGTTGTAGTCGGGGATGTCCGCGCCGATCCAGACCTGGAGGATCTGCCGGATGCCGCGCACCACGGTGTAGAAGCTCTCGTCCGTCGTCATCAGGATCGGCCACAGATACTGGTTCCAGCCGACGACGAACATGATGATGAAGATGGCGGCGATCATGGTCCGCGACAGCGGGACGAGGATGTCCCAGAAGAAGCGGAAGGGGCCGGCGCCGTCGATCCGCGCCGCCTCAAGCAGTTCATTGGGCACGGACTTGAAGAACTGGCGGAAGAAGAAGGTGCCGGTGGCCGAAGCGATCAAAGGCAGGATAAGGCCGGTATAGCTGTTCAGCAGCCCCAGTCCCTGAACCACTTCGTAGGATGGCAGAATGCGCACTTCCAGCGGCAGCAGCAGCGTCGAAAAAATGATCCAGAAGCACAGCGTGCCCAGCGGAAAGCGGAAATAGACGATGGCGTAGGCGGCCAGCATCGACACGATGATCTTGCCGATGGCAAAACCCAGTCCGAGGATAAGCGAGTTGAGCGACATGCCCCAGCCGGTGACCTGCTTGGTGAAACCGGTCTGTTCGAAGATGACCGCCTCGTAAGTCGGCAGAAAATTGTCTCCGAAACCGAGTTGCATGCCTTCGGAGTGAATGGTGACCGGGTCATGCGTCGATGTGGTGAATGCAACGGCGATCGGCCCCATCATCAAGAGCACGCCGAACAAAAGGACGATATGCTCGACAATCTGGTGTCGGCGCACGAACGCGCCGAAGCCGGCGCCGGTTGCCGAAGCCGATGGTGCGGCCGGGACGACCGGCTTGCCCGTCACGGCGATCTGGTCCTGGCTCATCGCGGCCTCCGCATGGTCCGTCCGGCTCGGGTCATGTGTAGTGCACCCGTCGCTCGATCAGGCGGAACTGGACGATGGTGAGCGCCAGCACGAACACCATCAGGATAACCGATTGCGCGGACGATCCCCCCAGATCGTTGCCGCGGAAACCGTCGAGGAACACCTTGTAGACGAGCGTCACGGGATTGTTGCCCGGCTCGCCCTTGAGCATGACGTCGACGATGCCGAAGGTCTCGAAGAAGGCATAGGTGATGTTGATGATCATCAGGAAGAAGCTGGTTGGCGCCAGCAGCGGAAAGATGATCGTCCAGAACCGGCCGGACGCGCTGGGATTGTCGATCGAGGCGGCTTCGCGCACCCCCTTGGGAATCGATTGCAGGCCGGACAGGAAGAAGATGAAGTTGACCGGGATCTGCTTCCATGTCGCCACGATCATCATGGCGATACCGCTGTCCCAATAGTCGACGCCGACACGCATGTCCCAGCCGAACAGGGCGAAGAAATCGACAATCGGGCCGATGTGCTGGTCGAACAGCATGATGCCGATCAGGCCGGCAACGGGTGGCGCGATTGCATAGACCCACATCAGGAGCGTCTTGTAGGGACCCTGGCCGCGCAGGACATTGTCGGCGGCCACCGCCAGCAGCAACGCTATGCCGAGCGAAAAAAACGTCACGACCACGGTGAACAGGAAGGTGAACCAGGCAGCCCGGCCATAGTCCGAACGGGTCACGGCATCGGTGTAGTTGTCGATGCCGACAAAGGTTTCGTTGCCGAAAAACGGATCCTGAAGAAAGAACGAACTGCGCACCGCCTCGGCGGACGGCCACAGGAAGAAGATGGCGACGATCGCCATCTGCGGCAGCAGGAGCAGATAGGGATAGAGCGGCGATTGAAACTGGGCTTTGTGCATGGCCTGTCCAGTGCGAGAGCCAAGGCAAGAACCGGGAGCGCGGCGCGCCCCCGGGTTCGATCGGTTTGCCGGATGGGTCAGCCGCTCTGGGTCTGCGCGAAGCGCTCGAGCAGGCGGTTGCCTTCTTCCTCGATGATGTCGAACGCCTCGTCGACGGTCGCTTCACCGGAGAAGATGCGGCCATATTCGCGGTTCATCACGTCGCGGATCTGGACGTAGAAGCCCATCCGGTAGCCCTTGGTCCAGTCGCCACCGGGCTGCTGGAGCTGGCTGATGCCAACTTCGGCTGCGGGCTCTTGGTCATAATGGCCTTCGGCCTTGGCCAGCTCGTAGGCGGTCGCGGTGATCGGCACATAACCGGTTTCCTTGTGCCAGAAGACCTGCGGCTCCGGCGAGGACAGGAACTGGAAGAATGCGGCCGCGGCTTCATTCTCTTCCTCGGGCTGGCCGGACATGGCGAACAGCGCGGCACCGCCGATGAAGGTGTTGTAGGGCTCTTCGGTGACCGCTTCCCAATAGGGCAGATAGGTGGCGCTGAACTCGAAGCCGGCCGACTGCTTGAGGCCGCCGAACGAACCGGACGAGCCGAGCCACATGGCCACTTCGCCGTTTTCGAACGGTGCCTGATTGTCGCCCCAGCCGGTGCCGTAATAGCCGAACAGGCCGGCGTCGATCCATTCCTTGACGGCCGCGAAGTGGGCCTTGATCGGCTCGACATTGATCAGGAGCCGGGTGCCTTCGGCGCCTTCATAGCCGTTCGCATTGGTGGCGAACTGCAGATTGTGGCGCGACATGAAGTTTTCGGTGAAGATCCAGGGCAGGTGCGACTGCGCCATCGGAACATAACCGGCTTCTTTCAGCGCGGGCGCGATTTCCTGGAATTCTTCCCAGGTCCTGGGCGGCTCTACGCCGGCTTTTTCGAGAGCCTCGACATTGTAGTAGAGGATCGGGGTCGATGAGTTGAAGGGCATGCCGACCATCTTGCCGTTTTCGTCGGCATAGAAGTTGGCAACGCCGGGAATGTAGTCGGTGCGGAACTCGAGGCCCGCATTTTCGATCAGGTCCTGGGCGGGGATCACGGCGCCCTCGGCACCGATAATGGTGGCGGCACCGGCATCGAACACCTGAACGATGTTGGGCTGTTCACCGGCACGGAAGGCGGCGATGGTGGCCGTCAGCGTTTCTTCATAGTTGCCCTTGTAGACCGGCGTCAGGTTGTACTTGTCCTGGCTGGCGTTGAACTGCTCGGCAACGGCGTTGGTCGCCTCGCCAAGGGCGCCGCCCATGGCATGCCACAGTTCGATCTCGATTTTTTCGGCCTGGGCCGCAGCGGTCGTCAGCGCAAGGGCGCCAGCCGCCAGAAGCGTTTTCCACATCATAGGTCTCCCGGGAAAATTGCGATACGCACAAGGTCGAATAGGAGGCCCGTTTGTAAGGTCGATGACAGTCCCGTGAAGGATTTGTGTCAACGGTGTGGGGTGGCCGTACCGGCTGCGGACGATCGCCGCTCGGTAGCCATCAACTATCTGATAATGCTGATTAATCGGTCAGGAAAATTGTGCTGTCCAACGGTCGGAATCGGCGCCCTGCGCTGACCTGAAGAACGTCACAAAACCGTCAAGGATTCGAAATGCCTTCGGCGATGCCCGCCACGACCGGCCAAGGCTGACGTGGCCGACGTTAGGCCAAGGGTCGTCCCCCCCCCGGACCTTGCTGCAAAACCGCTCGGCCGGTGCGGAAAAATCGCACGGACGTACTGCAAACTGCCGCCGCATCGGAAAAAATTTCCTCCGCCAGCCCCTCCCTTGCGGCGCCGATGCCTCGTTTGAGCGCCGCGGCACGGCTATTTTCGCGGAAGTTTGGATTGGCAGACCGCCGGGCATTCCGGCCGCACGCCATCGAAAGGACAAACCCATGAACCGCATCAACATCGCAATCGCGGCGCTTGCCGCATCCGCCATGCCCGCGCTGGCCCATGATGGTGCCGGGCCTCTCGTCAGCGCCCAGTGGGTGATCGACCATGCCGGCAATGACGATATCGTCATCGTCGACATTCGCGCCAATGTCGAAAACACCGACCTTGGCGACAGCCCCTATATCGAAGGTGCGGTGTCTGCGCCCTACAACACTGCCGGCTGGCGCACCGAGATCGACGGTGTGCCGGGCAAGATTCCTGCCATCGAGGACGTAACCGGCCTGATCGAGAGCCTGGGGATCGACAATGACGACCATGTCGTCATCGTGCCGTGGGGCACCGATTCGACCGAGTTCGGCTCGGCCACCCGCGTCTACTGGACGTTCCGCTATCTGGGCCATGACGATGTTTCGATCCTCGATGGCGGCTGGCGCCAATATGATGCCGTCGGCGGCGCGCGCGTCGCCGAACCGGTCACAGCCGAGGTTTCCGAATTCGAGGTCACGCTGAACGAGGCGGTCCTTGCCACAACCGATGACGTTCTGGCCGCGCTCGACGACGGCACCAAGCTCGTCGACGGCCGCCCGGTCGAGCAGTTCCGCGGCGAGACGAAAAGCCCGGTCGCGGCCGCGCCCGGCACCATTCCCGGTTCGGTGAACCTGCCGCATTCGGAGTTCTATTCCGCCGAGTTCGCGCTGTTCGCGCAACCCGAAACGGTTCAGGCCCTGGTCGAGGCGGTCGGCGTTAGAGCGGACGAAGCCAACATCACATTCTGCAACACCGGTCACTGGGCTTCGGTCGCATGGTTCGGGCTGAGCGAAGTGCTCGGCAACGAACAGTCGGCCATGTATGACGGCTCCATGTCGGAATGGACACAGGACCCCGCGCGTCCGCTCGATCCGCCGCGCGCGATCCAGTAAAGCGACCGCCATCAACCAGCCGGCGCCCGGCTTCCGCCGCGCGCCGGATCGGCTATAAAGGCGGCTTCACAGAGGTTGCGCCCCATGTTGCAGAACGTTGCAACGTCGTCGACGCCGAACGCGTCGAACCCTTATCTGCCCGACGCCGTCATCGACCGCAGCCCCGCGGCGGTGGCCGCCGCGTTCCTGGCGGCGGGATTTGCCGCGATCTGGCTGCTGGTCGATCTGCGGCAGGCGACGCTGTTCCTGATCGGCGGCGGCCTTGGTGCCGCGCTCTATCACGGGTCCTTTGGCTTCACCGGCGCCTGGCGGCGCATGGTGGTCGAGCAGCGTGGGCGGGGCATGCGCGCGCAGATGCTGATGATCGGGCTGGCCGGGCTTGCGATGATGCCGCTTTTGGCGGCCGGCAGCGTCGGCAACCAGCCGCTGGTCGGCGCCATCGCGCCGGTGGGCGTCTCCGTGCTGGTCGGCGCGGCGATGTTCGGCTTGGGCATGCAGCTTGGCGGAGGCTGCGGCTCGGGCACGCTGTTCACGGTCGGCGGTGGCTCTGCGCGCATGTTGGTGACCCTGATCTTCTTCATCGCCGGCGCCGTTGTCGGAACGGCGCATCTGCCATGGTGGCTCGGCCAGCCGTCGCTGCCGCCGGTGAGCCTGGGCCAGACGCTTGGCGTGCCCGCGGCCATCGCGGTGTCACTGGCCGGTCTCGGCGCCGTGGCTCTCATCACCGCGATGATCGAACGCCGCTCCCATGGCGATCTGGAGCGCGATCCGGGCCCGCGCCGCCCGGGTTGGAACTGGCTGCTGTCGGGGCCCTGGCCGCTGGTCGGTGCAGGTCTGATGCTGGCCCTTCTCAACATCGCCACCCTGATCGTTGCCGGCCACCCCTGGTCGATCACCTATGGCTTCGGCCTCTGGGGCGCCAAGATCGCGTCGGCGGCGGGGGTGCCGGTCGAAAAGTGGGAATTCTGGACATGGCCGGCGCAGGCCGAGGCGCTGTCCAGTTCCGTGCTTGCCGACTCGGTTTCGGTGATGAATTTCGGACTGATTCTCGGGGCGGCGCTGGCCGCATCGCTTGCCGGCAAATTCGCGCCCAGGGCCGCTGTTCCGCTGGCGTCATTCGCCGCAGCGGCGCTCGGCGGCCTTTTGATGGGCTATGGCGCGCGGCTGAGCTTTGGCTGCAACATCGGCGCTCTTTTCTCGGGCATCGCATCGGGCAGCCTGCATGGGTGGCTGTGGTTCGCCGCCGCCTTTGCCGGCTCGGCGGCCGGCGTGTTCGCCCGACCCCTGTTCGGGCTCGATGGCTTCAGGCGCAAAGGCGCGGCGGCATGAGCCGGTCGCGCAACACCGCCCTGTTCGCCGCCGCGCTGGCGGTGACGACGGCGGCGGTTGCCTATGACCATGCAGAACATGGCGTGCCGACGCCGGCGCCTGCCGCTGCTTCCGCACCGGCCGCCGGTGGCGTGGCGCCATGCGCGGCCGGCGCCGCGCCCTGTGCCCCGGCCGCCCCTTGCGCCGCCGCAGCGCCGCTCGCGGCCCCGCCGCCTCCGCCCGCGCCCTTGCCCGCCACACGGACCGAACGGGCCGCGCCACCGCCACCCCCGCCGGCACGCCTGCCTGAAGGCGCCACCGAAGCGCCGGATCTCGTTCCGGACAGCGAAACGTGAGCGAAGACGCGCGTGATACTGCCCGCAGCGAAATCGCGTTCTGCGAGCATGTTCTGGCCAAGGGCGGCGCGTCCGTCCTGACCGAAACACTCGCCGGCATCGAACGGCCAACGAGCTGGGAAAAATACCCCGCGGGCGAAGTGTTCGACCCGCAAACGGGGGCGCAATGGTTCTACCACAGCCATGGCCCGTCCACCGAGAGTGGCGAGCATGGCCATTTCCACTGTTTCGTCCGACCCGACGGCGCTGACGGACCGATCCACCATCTTTGCGCCGTCGGCGTCGATCCGCATGGCCGGTTGCTGCGCCTGTTCACGGTCAACCACTGGGTGGTCGATGACGACTGGCTCGACGCCGGCCCGACCATCGCGCTGTTGCCGCGCTTCGATGTGCACATGCCGCAACCGAACTACCTGGTAAACCGGTGGCTGACGGCGGTTTTGGCAGCGCACGAAAACGAAATCGCCGAGTTGATCCTAATCCGCGACAGGGTCATTGCCGCTCATCGCCGCGACAATGGCGGTGATGCGCACGCCGACCGCGCCCTCGAGGTCACGGCGGAACATCGCACGGCGCCGTAGCGCCGTTTATGGCGCAAGGTTCGCCCGGCGGCGATGCGCAGAAGGCACGAACTTGCAGAAGGACTGGCGGTGAGACAGGGATTCGAACCCTGGAGACGGTTTCCCGCCTACACGCGTTCCAGGCGTGCGCCTTCAACCACTCGGCCACCTCACCTCGCCATATGTCACCCGGCGAAACCAGCCGAGCGGGTTGAAAAGGCGCACGCGCCCTTTTTGGTGATGGGCGTTTTCCGCAATGCGGAAAATCGCCGGTGCGCCTTCAACCACTCGGCCACCTCACCTCGCCATATGTCACCCGGCGAAACCAGCCGAGCGGGTTGAAAAGGCGCACGCGCCCTTTTTGGTGATGGGCGTTTTCCGCAATGCGGAAAATCGCCGGTGCGCCTTCAACCACTCGGCCACCTCACCTCGCCATATGTCGCCGGGCCCAGACGGCCGGACGCTTCGCAAATCCGGTTCACCGGCCCGCGAAGGGCCGTCTCCTAGCGCGGCGCAGGCGGACAATCAAGCGGGTCTGAAATTGGACGGATATCGGGGTGGACCACCGGCCCGCGAATGCCATAATGAATGGAAGGGGCGGGTGGCGTACATCAATACGCCGCACAAGGGGTGGCACAAGCCAAAACGCATGGTCCGATTCGTTCTTCGAGCCCTGGCCGTCTTCTGCCTGGCGATGATGGTCATCGTAGGGGTCGTCGATGCCACGCGATCGATCGGCACGTCGGCCATGACGCTGACGCCGCTTGCCGACAGCTGGGACGCGATCGCGCCTGGTTCGCGCACCGCCCTGGGCGAATGGCTCGACGAGGCGGCGCATCCGGTGCTGGCCGATCCCATTCTGGCCACGGTGACAGGCTGGCCGACCGTTGCCGTCTTCGGCGGCCTCGCGTTGGTGCTGGCGCTGCTCGGCCGGAGGCGCCGCAAGCGTACGGCCGGATCTCTCGGAGGCTGATGCTTCGGGCCGGATGCGGTGCGCGCCAAACCTCACTTCGCTTTTTTGTCGACATGGCGCGATTTGGCGTGCCAATGTCCGCGCAAGGCGGCGTCAAACCGCTTTCAGGGAGGCCGCGCGCCATCATGTGCGCGGCAAAAGATGCAAACAGTCAGACAGGGTAAGTGAGAATGAAGCGCTTTGTTCTTGGTCTTTTGGCCGCATCCGCAATGACGGCGACGGCCTATGCCGAAACGCCGGCGATCGTTTACGATCTGGGCGGGAAGTTCGACAAGTCGTTCAACGAGGCCGCCTTCAACGGCGCCGAGCAGTTCAAGGAAGAAACCGGCACCGAGTATGTCGAGTTCGAGATCCAGAACGAGGCCCAGCGCGAGCAGGCGCTTCGCCGCTTCGCCGAACGTGGGCATTCGCCGGTCATCATCGCCGGCTTCTCCGCCGCGCAGGCGGTCGACAAGGTGGCGCAGGAATTCCCCGACACCGAGTTCGCCATCATCGACATGGTGGTCGACCAGCCAAACGTGCGCTCGGTCGTCTTCAAGGAGCAGGAAGGCTCGTACCTGGCCGGCATCATGGCTGCAAAGGCCTCGGAGACCGGTACGGTCGGCTTTGTGGGCGGCATGAACGTGCCGCTGATCTCCGCCTTTGCCTGCGGCTATGTGGGCGGCGTCAAATCGGTCAATCCCGGTGCCGAAGTGATCGTCAACTATACCGGTGACACGCCGGCGGCATGGAACGACCCGGTCCGTGGCGGCGAGATCACCAACGCGCAGATTTCGCAGGGCGCCGACGTTGTCTATGCCGCGGCTGGCGGCACCGGCATCGGCGTGCTGCAGGCAGCGGCCGATGCGGGCAAGCTGTCGGTCGGCGTCGATTCCAACCAGAACCATCTGCAGCCCGGCTCGGTGCTGACCTCGATGCTCAAGCGCGTCGATGTCGCCGTCATGGAAGCGATGAAGGACGGGATGGAAGGCAACTTCTCCACCGGCGTCCAGGTTCTCGGCGTCGCCGAGGACGGTGTCGGCGTGGCGATCGACGAAAACAACGAACCGCTGGTGACCGAAGAGATGATGCAGGCGGTCGAAGAAGCCCGCGAAAAGATCATCTCGGGCGAGATCGAGGTGCATGATTTCCGTTCGGACAACACCTGCCCTTACGGCTCGGTCGGCTAAGCCGGTACGATCCGACGCGATGACGATGGCCGTCGGCGGCAACGCCGGCGGCTTTTTGACGAAAGGCGCCGAGCATGGCGGGGCAGAAGCTGCGCGTGGCCAGCGTTCAAATGGCCCTCCAAAAAACCCGGTCGGTCGACGCGCTATTCGAGCGCGTGGCCCATTTCGTGCGCACGGCAAGCGGCTATGGCGCGCAGTTCATCTGTTTTCCCGAGCATTTCACGATCCAGCTCCTGTCGGGCGAAGCGCCGATGGTGCCGGCGGCGGAAAGCGTCGACCGGCTGACGGCACACACAACGGCCCTGAAGCAGGTGCTCGTCGAACTGGCGAAAAAGCACGCCATCACAATCGTCGGCGGTTCACACGCGACGCGCCTGGAAGACGGTGCCGCGCGGAACGTCAGCTACATCGCCCATGCCGATGGACGCCTGTCCGAACAGCACAAGCTGCATCCGACGCCGGACGAACGCAGCGTCTGGGGAATCGACGGCGGTGCGCGGGCCGATGCGATCGACACCGAGTACGGGCGGATCGGCGTCATGATCTGCTATGACAGCGAGTTCCCGGAGCTCGGGCGCCGGCTCGCCGACCAGGACGCCCGTATTATCTTTGTGCCCTACTGCACCGACACGCGGCACGGCCATTTTCGGGTGCGCTATTGCTGCCAGGCGCGCACGGTCGAAAACCAGTGCTACGTCGTGACATCGGGCCTTGTGGGCAATTTGCCGAACACGGACAATCTGGAGATGGCCTATGCGCAATCGGCGGTGCTGACGCCATCGGACCACGGCTTCGCGCGCGATGGCATCGCGGCGGAGGCCGAGCCGCAGGCAGAACAGATGATCATAGCCGATCTCGACATGGCGGCGCTCGATGCGGCACGTGCGAGCGGCTCGGTGCGCAATCTGGCAGACCGCCGCTTGGATCTCTACTCGGTTTCATGGCGTTGAGGCGCCGCGCCGCTCAGAAAACAGCGTGGTCGCCGCGATCAGCCGTCACCTCGCCCCTGACCAGACGGTCATAAAAACCGTACAGCGTCTCGGTTCCGAATGAGGGCGTCGCCTCGGCGTCGTAGCGCCCGGTGACGGGATCGAGGACGAGCATGGATTCGGTGGCATAGTAGCGGCCGATACGTGCCAGTTCCGCCTTGGCCGCCAGTTTGGATGAGAGGCGGCCCAGAATGCTTGTCGTCCAGATGATTGCATCGAGCAGCGCGACCGGTACGTGCCGGAACTTCGGCGGCCGGTCCAGGAGAGCGAACAGATAGTCGCCCTGCTGGCGCGGCGTGATGGCGTCGCCCGGACCGCCGATGGGCAATATGCGGTTGTGCCGTTCCGGGTCATCAATGCAACCGGCAATATAGCGGGCCAGATCGCCATCGGAAATCGGCTTGCAGGCGGTCAACCGACCATCACCAAAGACGAGGAAAGGTTTGCCCTGCCGCAGCCGCTCGACCTGACCCGACAGCGACTTGAAGAAGGCGGTGGGGCGGACGATCGACCAGGTCAGCCCCGAAGCGATCAGCGCATTCTCGAACGCCAGCTTGGCGTGCTGGAAGGCCAGTTTCGGCTTCTGCACGCAAATGGCCGACAAAAGGACGAAATGAGCTACGCCCGCCCGTTCGGCCAGTTGCAGCGCATTCAGGTTCGCATCGTGGTCGATGGCCCAGGCATCGCCGGGGGCGCCTGTTCGCGATGCGATGCAGGAAACGATGACATCGAAGCGCTCTCCGCAAAATCCGTCGCTGGCGAGCGAGTCCGGATCGGTCACGTCGCCATACCGGACGACGACGGCGTCGGGCATACCCGTTGCGGCGTCTGGCGATCGTCCTCCGGCATGGCGCGGCCTGACGAAGCAGACCACCTCATGACCGCAATCCACAAGCGCATGGGCCGTGGCGCGACCGACTGTTCCGGTGGCACCCAACAAGAGGATGCGACGGGGAGCGGGGCTCATGGGCACAGGAAGGCGCCGGGCGGCATTGGCGGGCTGGGATCAGGGAACATGCGTCCTTTTTATCGCGCAGCGGCCTGTCCCGGCAAGGACCGGACGGGTCCGTGATCCGATCCGGTTTGACCGAAGGCGCCGTCCGGCGGGCCGGGAGCATGCCGGACGGCGCAGGGGCTGGTCGATCGGGCCAATCAACGCCCCATCCCGGAGCGGGCTCGCAGACGCTCGAGCTCACGTGCGGCGTTGACATGGAGCGGCAGCCGGGCCGCCCATTCCACGTCGGCGCGGTTCACGCCCATGTCCCGGTAGACCCAGTCCTCCTTGCCGAGCAGCGCGCAATAGGCCTGGCGGTCGAGGCGCTGACGGCGGTGTTCGGCCGCCCGTTCGCGGCGGGTGACGAACCAGCCCAGGGCCTGTGCGGTCAGCCGGCGTCCAAGAGCGCCGGGCGTCACTGCGGTGGCGTGCCGGGCCAGTTCATTGTCGAAGACGGTCATTGGTCCACTCCTTCGGATCAGACATCCGGCTTGTCCGGAATGGGTGGACTGTGACGATTTCTTATGCTTCAATCAAACGAAACGATTTGACGCTATGATTCAGTTTTCTTGAACACAGGTTTTCCATGAACGTCTCCGAGACCAAACCCTTCGCGCCGCACGCGCCCGTCGACATCGATCTGCTGCGGACATTTCTGGCCATCGCCGAAACGCGCAGCTTCTCAAAAGCGGCCGAGCGGGTCTTTCGTACGCCATCGGCGGTTTCGATGCAGGTCAAGAAACTTGAAGACTTGCTGGGCGTCTCGGTGTTCACACGCGATTCGCGCTCGGTCGCGCTGACCGCAGAGGGCGAGATGCTTGTCGGCTATGCGCGCCGGATCCTGGCGCTGTCCAACGAGATGATGGCGCGTTTCGTCATGCCCGATGTCCAAGGAACGGTCCGGCTCGGTGCCGCCGACGATCATGGCGAACGGCTGCTGCCCCAGGTTCTGACGCGATTTGCCGAAACGCATCCCAATGTGGCGGTCGACGTGGTGATCGAGAATTCGGACCAACTCCTGCCGCGTTATGACCGCGGCGACCTCGATGTCGTCATCTTCACCGCCCGGCCGCAAAGCGCACTGCCCGCAGACGGGGTCGTGCTGATCGAAGAACAGCTTGTGTGGGCCGGTCTGAAGGGCGGCTGCGCGTGGGAGCGCGAGCCATTGCCTGTTTCGATGTGGGAAGAGGGCTGCTCGTGGCGCGCCAATGCGGTGGAGGCGCTCGGCGAGATGGGCCGCAACTTCCGCATCGCCTATATGAGCGCGCACACCGCTGGACAACGTGCCGCGTTGATGTCGGACCTCGCCATCGCACCGCTGCCGGCTTCCTGTGTCCGGCCGCCGCTGATTTGCCTTGGCAAGAAGCAGGGGCTTCCGCCGCTCGGCACCTACCAGAGCCGGATGCGCTTTCGACATGATGCCGGCGAATGCTCGCGCGCCGTCGCGGACCACGTTCTCGCCTGTTATGAGGCGCTCGAAAGCGGTGAGCTGGAGTGTTAAATCGCGAACACGATAAACCGGCAAATTTTATGATTTGTTAGCCGGCTTTTTTCTCGGCTGCCAGCGGCCCATTGCCTGGCTGACCTGCCAGCCAGGCATGCACGGCCGACACGACGACCGAACCTTCGCCGACGGACGACGCCACCCGCTTGACCGAGCCGGACCGGATGTCGCCGACCGCGAAAATGCCCGGTTCGCTGGTGGCAAAGGGCGATGAGGGATTGTCCGCATCGGCACCCGTGAGCACAAAGCCCTTTTCATCCGTCCTGACCAGGTCGCCGGCCCACGCGGCGTTCGGCTCCGCGCCGACCATCACGTAGAGCGCGCGGCAGGCAATGTCCTGTTTTTCTCCGGTCTGCATGTGGGTCAACGTAACCCCTGTCAGCCCGCCTTCGCCGCGCAACGCCGTCACTTCGCTTTGCGTGACCAGCGTGATGCGCGGATCGCGTTCGATGCGCGATGACAGATAATCGGACATGGTCTCGGAAAGCCCGTCGCGTCGCACGACGATATAAGTGTGCTCGGCATGGCGCGACAGGAACATGGCCGCCTGACCGGCCGAATTGCCGCCGCCGACGATCACCGCATTGGTTCCGTTGGCGTAACGCGCCTCCAGTTCGGTCGCCGCATAATAGATGCCGTTTCCCTCGTAGTCGATCAGGTTCGACAGGGGCAGCTTGCGATAGCGGGCGCCCGCCGCGATCACGACGGCGCGGGTATGCACCACATCGCCCGATTCCAGCGCGACTTCCAACACGTCGCCATCCTTGCGCAATCCGGCCGCCCGGTGCGGAACGGCGATGCGGGCCCCGAACTTGATCGCCTGGATTTCGCCCAGATAGGCCAGTTCGCTGCCGGAAATGCCCGTCGGAAAGCCAAGATAGTTTTCGATGCGCGAGGAGGTTCCGGCCTGCCCGCCAATTGCAGTGTCGTCGATCGCCAGCGTCTTGAGTCCTTCCGATGCACCGTAGACCGCCGCTGCAAGACCGCCCGGTCCGGCGCCGACGACGACCAGGTCGAACAGTTCGCCGACATCGGGCAGAAGCTCATATCCGAGCGCCTTGGCGAGCGTCAGCGGGCTGGGATCGTGCAGGACCGTGCCGCCGCGGACGATGGCGACGGTGCCGCGCGAGGGAAGGTCGTGCCGCCCGGCCGCAAAGGCATCGACCGCCGCGCGGTCGGCATGTTCGATGAAGCGGAACGGGATGCGGTTGCGGCTGGCATACTCCCGCAGGCCCAGGCAGGTCCGTTCGTTCTCGTCGCCAATGATCGTCAGCGCGCCGTCGGCCCATTCCACCAGCAGCTTGCGGCGCGCGGCGAAGGCCGACACCACGATGTCGCTGACCTCGGGTACCGTGGCGACCAGATGGCGCAGTTTTGCCGGATCCACTGTGAGAATGCGGCCCGCGCCTGCCATGACACCGGCAAAGAATGTGTGCTGGCCCATCAGCAGGCCCAGCTCGCCGGTGAAGTTGCCCGCCGTGATGGTGACCACGATGCTGTCGTCACGCCCGCGATCGACGATGTTCATGTCCGCGTCGATCAGATGAACCAACGGATAGTCGGGCCGGCCGACCTCCCAGACGACTTCGCCCGCAGCAACCGCTCGCTCGGTGCCATGCGCTTTGAGCACCTCCAGCGCATGGCCGGACAGTTCCGGCCATGCCTTACGCTCAAGGTCGCTGCGCGCGATCGATTTGCGGCCGTTTGCGGTCATGATCGGGTCCTCGGAAGCCGGCAGGCGGTCAGTGCGCTTCGTCCCAGTTGTGGGCGGCATTGGCGTCGACCTGCAACGGCACGCTCATCGCCACTGCCGGCATCGCCGCCTGCTCCATGACATCGCGGACGACATCAATCGTCGCTTCGACTTCGCCCTCGGGCACTTCGAAGATCAGTTCGTCATGGACCTGGAGCAGCATTTGCGCGGCGAGGTCTTCAGCCGACAAGGCATCTTCGATACGAACCATGGCCCGTCGTATGATGTCGGCGGCCGATCCCTGGATCGGCGCGTTGATCGCCGCGCGCTCGTTGAAGGCGCGCACCTGGGGGTTGGAGGACTTGATGTCCGGATAGTGCGCGCGGCGGCCGAAGACCGTTTCGACATAGCCGTGCTCGCGGGCGAACGCCTTGGTCGCGTCCATGTAATCCCGAATGCCGGGAAAGCGCTCGAAATAGGTCTTGATGTAGTCGCCGGCTTCGGAACGGGCGATGCCGAGCTGGTTGGCAAGGCCGAATGCCGAGATTCCGTAAATGATGCCGAAGTTGATCGCCTTGGCCCGCCGGCGCACCTCGGCGGGCATGCCCTCGACCGGCACGCCGAACATCTCCGATGCGGTCATGGCGTGAATGTCCATGCCGTCGGCGAAAGCCTGTTTGAGCTGGCCGATGTCGGCCATGTGCGCCAGAACGCGCAACTCGATCTGGCTGTAATCCGCCGAAACCAGCCGATGGCCCTTTTGCGCGACAAACGCAGTGCGGATGCGCCGGCCTTCCGCGGTCCGGATCGGAATGTTCTGCAGGTTCGGATCGGACGAGGACAGCCGGCCCGTCGATGTCGAGGCGAGGGCATAGGACGTGTGCACGCGGCCGGTCTGGGGATTGATGAAGCCGGGCAGGGCGTCGGTGTAGGTGGATTTGAGCTTGGTCAGCTGGCGCCAGTCGACGATCCGGCGCGGCAGTTCGTGGCCCTCGGCGGCCAAATCCTCAAGCACCTGGGCGGAGGTGGACCATTGGCCGGTCTTGGTCTTCGAACCGCCCGGCAGGTTCATCTTGCCGAACAGGATTTCGCCAAGCTGCTTGGGCGAACCGATATTGAAGCTCTCGCCGGCCAGATCGAAAATCTCGGCTTCGATGCCCGCGGCCTTCTGCGCGAATTCGCCCGACAGCCGGCTCAGTATCTGCCGGTCGACGGAAATGCCGCGGCGCTCCATACGCGCCAGAACGGCGATCAACGGCCGTTCGAGCCGCTCGTAGACGGACACCAGTCCTTCGGCGACCAGACGCGGTTTCAGCAGACGCCAGAGCCGCAGCGTGATGTCGGCATCCTCGGCCGCATAGCGCGTTGCCGCGTCGAGCGCGACCCGGTCAAAGGTCAGCGCCTTCTTGCCCGTTCCGGCGACATCCTTGTAGGCGATCGGCGTGTGGCCGAGCCAGCGTTCGGCTAGCGCATCCATCCCGTGATGACTGTTGTTGCCGCCGTCGAGCGCATAGGAGATCAGCATCGTGTCGTCGAAGGCCGCGATAGAAACGTCGTGACGGGCCATGACCTGAAGGTCATATTTGATGTTCTGCCCGACGATCAGGATCGACGGGTCCTCCAGCAAAGCCTTTAGTCGGCTCAGCGCTTCATCAAGACCTATCTGGCCGTCCACAAGGCCGCCTTCGCCGAGGAGATCGTCCTCGCCCTGACGATGGGCAAGCGGCACGTAGGCGGCCTCGCCCTCGGCATGGCTGAGCGAAAACCCGACCAGTGTCGCCTGCATGGCATCGAGCGAATCGGTCTCGGTGTCGAAGGCGACCACGCCGGCCGCCCTGGCGTTGTCGATCCATTCGTCGAGCGTTTGAGGATCGCGGATGCAGACATAGGTATCGGCATCGAAAGCGCCCGATCGGGCTGCCGTGGCACGCGCTTCGGCCAGCGCGCGCGGCGTGTCGACGCCGTCTTCGACCACGCCGGCAACGGCGTCAGCGCCGTCGGCGGTTCCGGCGTCCAGATCCGGACCACGCGCTTGCGCGCCCGCCTCGACCGCGACCTGGGCCGGATCGATCTCGCCGATCTCGGTTCCGGTCGCCTCGGCGACCCGGCGGGTCAGGCTGGAGAACTCCATCGCTTTCAAAAAGGCGACCAGCTTGGGGCCGTCCTGCGCTTCGAGCGCCAGAGCGTCCAGCGGAATATCGACGGGCGTGTCGGCCTTCAAAGTGACCAGTTGACGCGACAGGCGGGCCTGATCGGCAAATTCGATGAGGTTTTCGCGGCGCTTGTTCTGCTTGATCTCGGAGGCGCGCTCCAGAAGCGTGTCCAGATCGCCATACTCGTCGAGCAGCTGCGCCGCCGTCTTCGGGCCGATGCCGGGTACGCCCGGAATGTTGTCGGTGGAATCGCCCGCGAGCGCCTGAAGGTCGATCATCTTTTCGGGGCCGACGCCGAACTTCTCAAGGACCTCTTCGCGGCCGATCTGCCGGTCCTTCATCGTGTCATACATGGAGACGTGATCGGTGACGAGCTGCATCAGATCCTTGTCGGAGGAAATGATCGTCGCTTCGCCGCCGGCCTCCTCGGCCATCCGGCAATAGGCGGCAATGATGTCGTCAGCCTCGTAGCCTTCCATTTCGATGCAGGGCAGGTTGAATGCCTTCGTCGCTTCGCGGATCAGGCCGAATTGCGGCACCAGATCCTCGGGCGGTTCGGACCGGTTCGCCTTGTAGTCGGGATAAAGCTCATTGCGGAACGTCTTGGACGAATAGTCGAAGATGACCGCGAAATGGGTCGGCGTGACGCCGACATCGGTGTCGCGCGCATCCTGCAGCAGCTTCCACAGCATGTTGCAGAAGCCGGAGACGGCACCCACGGGCAGCCCGTCGGATTTGCGCGTCAGCGGCGGGAGGGCATGGAACGCGCGGAAGATGTAGGCCGAGCCGTCGACCAGAAACAGGTGATCGCCTTTTTTCATGGGGCAAGGCTTAGCGCGGCGTATGGCGGGCGGCAATGCGAAAGCGATGTCCTCCGTTTGGCTGGTGCCAAAGCGCGCGCATTCATGGTTTCTTCATCTTGGTTGACGCATTCTTTACGCGTCGGCGGCTTTATGCGGACGACCGAACCGGCTAGGCTCGCATAGACGGGGCGCAGATGATCGGGAGACGAAACGTGGTCCAATCGACTTTGGGGCGGATGCTGCTGGCATCGGCTGTCATCTTCACGGGATGGGCGGTAGCGCCAGGCGTGGCCGGCGCATCGGAAGTGCAGTTGCACGAATTGCTGTTCAACCGGGCCAAACGGCAGCAACGGCAGCGGGCAACACGCCCCCAGGGTCGCCAGCAGGCGGCGCCGCAGCGCCCGACCCAAAGCCGCGCCGCAGCGCGCCCGGTCCAGCGCATTTCAGGGCCGCGATACTACACCTACGCCGCGCCGGCGATCACCACGGTGACGCTGCTTTCACTGCTCCCGGACGTGGCGACCACCGGCGCCATCGACGATACGGACAGTTCTCTGCCGCCGCTGCCGGTTCTGGAGGAAGACCGGTTCGTCCAGGCGCTCGATTTCGCGCCCGATCAAAACATGGCCATCGAGCCGGCAATTGCAGACGCCATGCGCCGTCACTACGCGGAAAACCCAGCCTTTGTCTGGGTCAGCGGAATGAACCTCAACGCCAACGGCCAGACCGTTGCCGCCCTGGTCAACGATGCGGCCGCCCATGGCCTCGATGCCGCGCACTATGCGGTCGATCTGCCGTCTGCGGGTTGGTCGCCGGACGACCCCGCGTCGCGCTACCGCGATCTGATCGCCTTCGAGCTTCAACTGACCGCTCGCGCGCTGCGCTATGCCATGGACATGAAGGACGGCGCCGTCGATCCCAACAAGCTGTCCGGATATCACGACTTTTCTAAGGACCGGCTGACGGCGGATGCGGCATTGGACGGGCTGATGGCGGCCGGCGATCCGGCCGGATGGCTCGAAGGCCTGGCGCCGCGCCAGTCCGACTATCGGCGCCTCAAGGACGAACTGGCTGCCCTGCGCACCAGCACCGAAGACGCGATCGTCATTCCCGAAGGCACATTCCTGCGCCCCGGCACGGTGTCGGAGGCGTTGCCGATGGTGATGGCAGCGGCTGGCGAGAAGATGTCGGATGAGACCCGGGCCAAGCATGCCGCGATCATCGATGCCTATTCCGGCACGACGCTCTATGACGGCGCGCTGGTCGCGCTGATGCGCGATGTGCAGCGCGATCTCGGCCTGGTGGCAGACGGTATCGTCGGGCCGAGAACAGTTGCCGAGCTCGATGGCGAAAGCCTTGCGACCAAGATCAACCGGGTCGAGCTGGCGCTCGAACGGCTGCGGTGGCATCCGGAAGCCTATGGCAGCCGGCAGGTGGTCATCAACCAGCCCGAATACCGCGTCCGCTACATGGAAAACGGCGAAACCAAGCTGGCCATGCGGACGATCGTCGGCAAGCGCTCAAACCAGACCTACTTCTTCCACGACGAGATCGAGCATGTGGTCTACGATCCCTATTGGGGCGTGCCACAATCGATCATCGTCAACGAAATGCTGCCAAAGCTGCGGCGCGACCCGTCCTATCTGGACCGCAACGGTTATGTGGTCACAGGCGCTTCGGGCCGGCAGATCGCGTCGTCCTCGATCAACTGGTATCAGTTCTCCGGCAGCGTTCCCTACAATGTCCGGCAGAAGCCCGGGCCGCGCAACGCGCTTGGCGAACTGAAAATCATGTTCCCCAACAGCCACGCGATCTACATGCACGACACGCCCGCCAAGAACCTTTTTGCGCGCGACAACCGCGCGTTCAGCCATGGCTGCGTGCGGCTCGAAGACCCGCGCGCCATGGCCGCGGCGGTGCTGGGCAAGAGCACCGAGCATGTGGCAGCGCAGCTTGGCGGCTATGAGCAGGTGGAGAAACTGGCGGAGACCGTACCGGTCTATGTGGGCTATTTCACCGCCTGGCCGGACGATGACGGCGTTGTCGACTATCATGCCGACGTCTATGACCGCGACACCCATCTGCGCCGCGCGCTCGACACGGTGGGCAAGGCCCGCACCGGTTGACCGGACGACGGATCACCCCGTCCGGCTGATGCAGACAGGCACGATGCCTGAGCGCACCATGCCCAGGCGGCGGGCCGCTTCCTTGGAGACATCGACGATGCGACCGTGTACGAACGGTCCGCGATCGTTGACCCGCACCGTCACCGAGCGGCCGTTGGCACGGTTGGTCACCTCGATGCGGGTGCCGAAGGGCAGCGACGGATGCGCCGCCGTCATCTTGGACGGGTCCATCATCTCGCCCGAGGCGGTGCGAGAGGTCAGCGCGTACCAGGACGCCTTTCCGCATTGCTGGGCGGCCTCCGCCGGCACCGTTGCAAAAAGGGCGCCAAAGACCATCGCGGCGCAGGCTGCGCCGGTTGCCACTGTCCTGATCGACATCAATCGTCCTTCCGTCACGATGGACGCGCCCGATGGCAGCGATCAGGTGGACGGCGCCTGCCAGTCGTCGCCGGCCCACATCCGGTCGAATGCCGACCGGTAATCGGGATGGGCGAAGACAAACCCCAGCGCCTTGATCGCCGCGTTGGAAACGCGCTTGTTCTCGCCGTAAAAGGACCGGGCCATGGGCGACAATGTGGCGGATTCGAAGTCGATTTCGGGTGGCGGATCAACTTTCATGACCGAGGCGGCATAGGCGACAACGTCCTGCGGCGGCGCCGGCAGGTCGTCGGTGACGTTGAGGATGCCGTCATGTCGGCGCGCGGCGAGGAAGGCCAGCGCGCCGGCGATGTCGTCGACGTGGACGCGGTTGAAGACCTGACCGGACTTGACCAGACGTCGCGCCCGACCCGCCGCCAGATTGACGAAGGCGTTGCGACCCGGCCCGTAGATTCCCGACAGGCGCAGGATGGACAGCGGCACATTGCGTTCCTTGGCGAAAGCATGCCAGGCCCGTTCGGCGGCGAGCCGCTGGATCGAGCGTTCGGAAACGGGGCGCGGTTCGGTGGCTTCGTCCACCCAGCCGCCGTCATGATCGCCGTAAACGCCGACCGTCGACAGATAGGCTATCCACTCAAGATTCGGCGCGGCAGCGATGGCTTCACGCGCGGCGTGAAGCACCGGATCACCATCGGCATCCGGAGCGATCGAGACGACGATGTCGGTGGCTCGTGCGATCGCATCGGTCAGATCCGTTCGCAAGGCCTGGCCGGCGAAGATCACCGGCGTGATGCCCAGTTGCCGCAAGCTGTCGGCTTTGGCAGCATCGCGCGTCGTGCCGAAAACGGTTTCGCCGGCGGCGGCGAGCCGACGGCCGTAAGCGCGGCCCGAAAATCCGGCGCCGAAAACCAGCGTTATCCGTTCAGTCAACGGCAGCCTCCTCTGTGCTGTTCCATTCCGAAACGACATCGGGGTCCTTTTCCGCTAGCAGCCGTGCATCCCTTTCGGCGGTAAACGGCTCTGGCGCCATCTGCGCCAATGCCCAGACAGCCGCGCCGCGTACCAGTGGCTCGTCATCGTCAAGCAGCGCGACGACATGGGGCACCAGCGCCCGCTCGCCGCTGTTGCCGGCGGCGATCAGACAGTTGCGCACGAAACGGGCGCGGCCGATCCGCTTGACCGGGGAACCGGCAAAGCGCGCACGAAACGCCGCATCGTCCAGGATCAGCAGTTCATCCAGCGGCGGCGTGCGCATGTCGTCACGAGATTGGAGCTTCGCCTCGCGCGCGGCGCCGGCGAACTTGTTCCACGGGCAGACCGCTAGGCAATCGTCGCAGCCATAGATGCGGTTGCCGATGGCCTTGCGGAACGGGTGCGGCACCGGTCCCTTGTGCTCGATCGTCAGATAGGAAATGCAGCGTCGCGCATCGAGCTGGTAGGGCGCTGGAAACGCGTCGGTCGGGCAGATGTCGAGGCACGCCCGGCATGAGCCGCAATGATCGGTCTCGGCTTCGTCCGCCGGCAGTGCCATGTCGGTGAAGATCGCGCCCAGAAAGAACCATGATCCGAGATTGCGGCTGACGAGATTGGTGTGCTTGCCCTGCCAGCCGAGCCCGGCCCGTTCGGCCAGCGGCTTTTCCATCACGGGCGCCGTGTCGACGAAGACCTTGACGTCGGCTCCGGTGCGCGCGGCGAACCGGCCGGCCGCCTGCTTCAGCTTGCCCTTGATGACATCGTGATAATCGCGGTTGTGGGCGTAGCAGGAAATGGTCGCGCGATCGGTCCGCTCGAGCGCAGCGAGCGGATCGTAGGCATCGCCCGGGCCGTAGCTCATCGCCGCCATGACGATCGAGCGAGCATCGGGCCAGAGCGTCGTCGGGTCGGCGCGGCGGTCGCGCGTCTCGGCCATCCAGCCCATCGTGCCGTGCCAGCCCGCATCCAGAAACCGGTCGAGGCCCTTGGCGGCGCGGTCGATCCGGCCGGCCGGCGCGACCCCGACAGCATCAAAACCACATGCCTCAAGATCGCGCACGATGAATGCGCGCGCCTTTTTCGGATCGGTCAGGCGGTGGGACAAGGCCGTCGGCATGGCGGCACGCTATCCGGCCCGGTCTCAGAAATCGAGATCGGCGTAGTGCGACACCGGCGTCAGGCCGCGCACCCGGTCAGCCAGAAGCGGACGGAAGGAGGGCCGCGATTTCATCCGCGTGTACCAGTCGCGCGCCTGCGGCACCCCGGACCAGTCGATCTCGCCCATATAGTCGAGGATGGAAACGGCGGCGCCGGCGGCGATGTCGGCGGCGGAAATCGATGGCGCGCCAAGCCAGTCGCGGGTGCCGGCGAGCCAGTTCAGATAGCGCAGATGCTGCCGGATGTTGGCGCGGGCCGCGCGCATGGCTCCGCTGTCCGGCGCGCCGCCCCCCAGTTCGGCCGGCATTGCCAGCTTGTCGATTCGCTCGCGCACCAGCGCGCGGGTGACATCGGCTTCGAGCTTGACGATGAACCAGTCCACCAGGCGCCGCACCTCGGCGCGTTCAAGCGGATAGTCGGGCATCAGGCGGCGTTCGCGCGCCATGACGCCACGTGTTTCATCGAGGTACTCGGCAATTGGGTGGGCGCCGCTGAGCGGGACACCCGCCTCGGCGACGAGGACGGGAATGGTCCCGGCCGGGTTCATCGCCAGAAACTCCTGCCGGCGTTCCCATGGACGTTCTTCGTGCAACTGCGCCTCGACGCCATATTCAGCCAGCAACAGGCGGACGAACCGGCAGGGCGCCGACATGGGCATATGATGGAGAATCATCTCGGTCTCGCGCGCGGTGCAAAGCGGAAGGGCCAAGTGATACGCACCGAACCATGGCGGTGCAATGGCGGTTCAGCCGGCGAATGCCTCAATCTCCGCAAGCGTCGGCAGGTCGGCCCCGCGCCGGGTGCAGGTCAGCGCCGAGGCCCTGACGGCGAAGCCGGCCACTTCGGCGATATCGGCATTGCGCGCCTTGCCGGCTCCCACGAGATCGTTCGCCTTCAGGGAATGCAGGCACGCCGCCATGAAGGTGTCGCCGGCGCCGACAGTGTCGACGACATCGACGGCAATGCCCGGCACGTGCGTCAGCCGTCCGTCGGCCGATCCCGCAATCGCGCCATTGGGCCCGCGTGTGACGAAGGCGAGATCCGCGCCGGCAACCAGTGCCTGTTCGATGAACCATTCAAGCGGCTTGCCGGGCCATAAAAGCCCGACATCCTCGTCGCTTGCCTTGACCAGGCCGGCGAGCGGCAGCATTTCGCCGATTCGCTGCCGCCACAGGTCAAGGTCGGCGACAACCATGGTGCGGACGTTGGGGTCGAACGAGATGAAGCGGGCATCCGCCTCGCGCCGGGCCAGCGTGCGCAGCGTGTTTCCGGTCGGCTCGAACACGGTCGCGAACGACCCAAGGTGGATCACATCGACATCGTCGCCGAGCCGTTCGGGGATGTCCGAGGGTTCCATGGAGCAGTCGGCGGTGCCGTTGCAGTAGATGGAATAGCGCGGATGGCCGTCGAGGCCGGTTTCAACGAGCGCCACCGTCGTCAGATTGTCGGTTTCGACGCAGTAGCGGTCCAAAACGCCATTGTCGGCCATGAAGGCACGCAGGCGACGACCGAGCAGGTCCGTGGAAATCCGTGTGAACAGGCCCGCCGCTGTGCCCATCCGCGACAGGCCAAGCGCGACATTGAGCGGCGAGCCGCCGACGACGCCATCAATCGAAACGCCGTGGCCGCCCGATGCGTCGGACGGCCTTGCGAACATGTCGAACAGGGCTTCCCCGCAGGTCAGGATCATGATGGCGCGTCCCCCAGATGCACGATCTCGCCGTTCCGGATCGACCGTTCGGCGGCTTCGCCCATCTCCACCGCGCGCGCCCCGTCCGTCAAGCTCACATCGGGCTTGCCGCCCTCGCGAACGATGCGGGCAAACTCGCGATGCTGGTAGAAGGTACCGCCATGATGGTCGCCGGCGGCGAGCACCTGATCGTCCACATGGATTTCCTCGCGCAACGGCGCCTTGTCCGCGCGTGGGGAAATCACGATTTCCGAGGCGCGTTCGCCGCCGCCCGGCCAGAAACGCGACGGGCCAGGCACCATCGCCTCGATCTTGCCCGCCGAACCGGTCACCGAAACGTGCTCCTGCCACCAGGAGCCTTCGGCGAACATGCACAGATCAAGGGATGCGCGCATGCCATTGTCGAAATCGACGATGACGAAGGCGTTGTCGAGCACGTCGGGGACGCCCTCGTCATGAACCTCGTCGCGATGGTTGAGATCGTGGCCGCCCGAACCGAAGATGCGCACCGGCTCGGCCTGCGTGATCAGCCGCATCAGATCGAAGAAGTGGCAGCATTTTTCGACCATCGTGCCGCCGGACCGGTGGGAAAAGCGGTTCCAGTTTCCCGGCTTGACCAGAAACGGATAGCGGTGCTCGACGATCGAGATCATCTTGAGATCGCCTGCGGTGCCGTTGCGCGTTTCCTCGATCAGCCGGGCGACGGGCGGCATGTACCGGTATTCCATCGCCACCCACACCGGCGCGTGCCGGTTGTGGGCGCGGCGCGCCAGATCGCGCGCCCTTTCGGCCGATGTGGCCGAAGGCTTTTCGAGCAGGATGGGCAGGCCGGTCGCCAGGGCATCCAGCATGATGTCGTAATGGGTGTCGTTGGGACTGACGACGATCAGCGCGTCGATGGTTTCGGATGATAGCAGTGTTGCGTGATCGGCGTATGCGGCCACACCGGTCATGCCGGCGGTCTGCGCGGCGGCGAGACCGGCCTGGCGCATCTCGTCACGCGTGTCGGCGATGGCGGCGACGGTCGCGCCCTCCAGAAGCGCTATGTTGCGGATGTGCTCCTGGCCCATCATGCCGGTGCCGATGACGCCGTAGCGCAGGGTCATGCGTTTCGTCCCAACTGGCCCGCGTCATTGCTCGCACGACGCCGCTTGTCCCAAGTGAAAGGCGAAATCCGCCCTAGCGCGCGCTTCGGCGAGCAGCAAGACAATTGTGGTTGAATGATGGAGGAATTTGCACCGGCCAACGGGAAGCCGGGGGCGCTTGCAGCGGCCAGTTCACCATGCCAATACCGATTTCAACGGTCGGGGAGGACAATGTGACACAACAAGACGGCAATGTGGCGATGATCACCGGCGCCGCACGGGGTATCGGACTGGCGACCGCCAAGCGGTTTCTGGCCGAGGGCTGGCATGTGGTCATGATCGACCGGTTGGGCGACCTGCTGCAGAAAGAGGCGCGGGCACTCGGCAGCAACCGCGCCCATCCGATCGTGTGCGACGTGTCGGTGCCCGATCAGGTTTCATCCGCGGTGACAGAGACGCTTGAGACGCTTGGGCGGATCGACGCGCTGGTGAACAATGCCGGCATTGCCGAGTTCGCGCCGCTGCTCGAGACGAGCTTTGAGACATGGACGGAGGTGATGGCGACCAATCTGAACGGCCCGTTCCTGATGACACAGGCGGTCGCTCCCCACATGGTGGCCGCCGGGCGCGGCGGCGCGGTGGTCAACGTCACCTCGATCTCGGGCATTCGCGCATCTACCATGCGCGTTGCCTATGGCACGTCCAAGGCCGGGCTGGCCCACCTGACCAAGCAATATGCGGCCGAACTGGGCGATTACGGTATTCGGGTCAATGGCGTGGCGCCGGGACCGGTGGAAACCGCCATGGCCGCCAAGGTGCACACGCCGGAAATCCGGCAGTCCTATTACGACCACATGCCGCTGCCGCGCCACGCCGCCGAGAGTGAGATCGCCAGCGTGATCTGGTTTCTCTGTTCACCCGATTCGGCGTTCGTCACCGGCCAGATCATCGCCGCGGACGGCGGCTTTGCGGCCACGGGCGTCGGCCTGCCGGATCTGCCGGCGCGGGGATGACGGCGATCAAGTCCTAAAGAGACGCGTGATGCCGCCGACGGCACGCATTGCCCGTGTACGGATCGCATCATCGGGCAGCGGCCCGATCGCGCCCGTTGCGCGGCGGATCTGCAGGTCGCCGATGAGCAAGGCGACATAGGTCTCGGCCACCTCGCCGGCATCGTCGAAAGCCAGAAGTCCCCTGTCGCGCGCCCGACCAAGCAGTTCCGCGATCAATGGCACGACCGCCTCGCGCCCCGATTCGGCCAGCGCCGGGCCCAGCGTCGCGGTGTCATGGACATCGCCGACCGCAGCGCGGTTGAGGGCGATGGCGCGCTCGCCGGTGACCAGATCAAGAAGCAGCGGGCCGACGGTCGCCAGTGTCTCCAGCGGGTCTGCATCGGCGCCGTCGAGGCGGGTGCGCAGCAATTCGGCCACGTCCCGCGCATTGGCCTTGACCAAAGCGGCGAACAGGCCCTGCTTGTTGCCGTACCACTTGTAGAGCGTCTCGTTGGACGCACCGGCCCGACGCGCGACCTCCAGCATGGACGTGGCCTTGTAGCCCTTCTCGATCAGCAGCGCGAAGGCGGCATCCTCGATCGCCGTGCGGCGCCGGTCTGCATAATCGCCCATGGCGGTCTGTCCCTTACCAAAGTTTCATTTGCAAAATTCCGTAAACCTTTTTACGGATCATTGCAAACGTACAACACTTTACACTGATGGAGCAATGCTGTCATGATCGAACTCACCCGCACCGCGCCAATGGCGCCGATCCTCATGCTCGGCCTGATGGCCGGCTTCTTCTACGCCTTCTCGGTCTGCGTGATGACCGGCCTCGACGCCATCTCGCCCGACAAGGCAATTGCCGCCATGCAGGCGATCAATGCGTCGGTCAGAAATCCGGTCTTCTTCGTCACCTTCTTCCTGACCCCGGTCTTCGCCGTTGGCGCTTCGGTACTGGCATTTGCGATCGGAGACACCCGTTCCGGCCTCTTCATGGCCGCAGCCGCCGGCATCTATGTCCTGGCCGCCGTCGTGCCGACCGCGCTGGTCAATGTGCCGATGAACGAGGCACTGGCCGCGATCGATCCTGCCGGTGTCGATGCCGCTGCCCTCTGGTCGAACTATTCGGCGCGCTGGACCTTCTGGAACACGGTTCGGACGCTGACCACGACCGCCGCGCTGGCGGTCGCCATCTTCCCCCTCATCGAAAGCCGCTAGGCGGCACCCGACAGGAGACTTCCCATGAAAACACGTAATCTGATCTTGTCGGCGACAGTCGCCGCAATCGTCGTGGCCACAGGCACCATCGCCTACCATGCGCACGCCACCCGCGCGGCGATCACCGGGTTCGAGCAGACCGTCATCGACCGTGCCACCGCAAGTCCCGCGCCCTGGACCGATACGTTGCCCGACACGCTTCCAGAGCCGGTTGCCCGCTATTTCGCCTATGTCTTTCCCGACGGCCCGCCCGACCATGCCTATGTGGAAATCGAGGCAGCGGGCCAGTTCCGCCGGCCCTTGACCGAGACGTTCCAACCGACGACGGCGCGGCAGGTGATTTCGCTGCGGGCGCCGGACCTGGTGTTCTCGGCGGACACGCCGCTCTGGGGCCCGGTCTGGGCGATTGCCTACGATGCCTACATTGACGGTCAGATGGAAATGGCGGCCAAGCTGCTGTCGACGGTCACCGTCATGTACGAAACATCGACGCCGGCGCTGAACCGGACGTCGCTGCGCCGCTGGCTTCTTGAAAGCCCGGCCTATCCGATGGCGCTTCTGCCCGGCGGGCCGGTGACCTGGGAACCGGTCGACGACAACCGGGCGCGGGCGGTCGTGCGCGCCTTCGGCGAGGAGGCGTCGCTGGTCGCGACCTTCGATGCGGACGGCGCGCTGACGCGGTTCGATGCAGAGACCGACGGCGACCTGACGACGCCCTATCACGGCTCGGGCGAGCACACCGCGCGGAGTGACTACCAAATGATCGACGGCGTGCGTGTTCCTCTCGCCTTCACCATTGCCCGTGCCGCGGGCGGCGAGATCATCCCGTTCTGGGAGGGCCGGATCACGGCCATCCGGTTCGGCGGCACCTGACCTGCGCGCAAAGCCAATGCCATTTTTCTGGGGAGGCCGGCGCCAGCCGCTGGCCTTCGCGGCCGACCGCCGACACACTTGTCGGCGGTTAACGGATGTTTCCCGCCATGCCCAGCATTCGCATTGTCGCCCTTGTCACCAGCCTGTCACTGATCATCGGCATCGGCACCGTGTTCTTCCGCCTTGTCGAGGGCTGGACCTGGGTGGACAGCTATTTCTTCGCAGTCGTCACGCTGTCGACCGTCGGCTACGGCAATCTGGTTCCCGCGACCGCCCTGGGCAAGGTCGGCACAACGGTGTTCATCTTCGTCGGGCTCGGCATCTTCGCCGCCGCCATCCAGCAGATCGCGGCAGCGACGCTGCAACGCCGGCGAATCAATCCGCGCGACGGCAAGAATCGAACCAATTGAAGCCGGCTTGCCGGCTCAAGCCGCCTTCAGTTCCAGACGCCGGGCATGCAGGATCGGCTCGGTATAGCCGGAGGGCTGCTCGCGGCCCTTGAGCACCAGATCGAGCGCCGCCTGGAATGCGATCGAGCCGTCGAAATCGGGCGCCATGGGCCGGTAGGCCGGGTCGCCGGCATTCTGGCCATCGACCACCTCGGCCATCTTCTTCATCGTGTCGACGACCTGCTCCTTCGTGACGATGCCATGATAGAGCCAGTTGGCGATGTGCTGCGACGAGATGCGCAGCGTTGCGCGGTCCTCCATCAGGCCGACATCGTTGATGTCCGGCACCTTGGAGCAGCCGACGCCCTGGTCGATCCAGCGGACGACATAGCCCAGAATCCCCTGCGCATTGTTCTCCACCTCGCGGAGCTTCTGCCGGTCACTCCATTTGCGGTAGGTCGCGAGCGGAATGTCGAGCACCGCATCGACATAGGCGCGGCGCCCGGCCGCCTTGAGCTGCGCTTGCACCGCGAAGACATCGACCTGGTGATAGTGCAAGGCGTGCAGCGTCGCGGCGGTCGGGCTGGGCACCCAGGCGCAATTGGCGCCGGCCTTGGGATGCTCGATCTTCTGTTCGAGCATGGCGTGCATCCGGTCCGGCATGGCCCACATGCCCTTGCCGATCTGCGCCTTGCCCGAAAGGCCGCATTTCAGACCGATATCGACATTCTGGTTCTCGTAGGCGGTGATCCAGGACTTGCGCTTGATGAAGTCCTTGCGGCTGAACGGACCGGCTTCCATCGATGTATGGATCTCGTCGCCGGTGCGGTCCAGAAAGCCCGTATTGATGAAGGCGACGCGATGACTTGCGGCGCGGATGCACTCCTTGAGATTGACGCTGGTGCGCCGCTCCTCGTCCATCACGCCGAGCTTGACGGTGTGGCGCGGCAGGCCAAGCGCATCCTCGACCCGATCGAACATCTCGCCGGCGAACGCCACCTCGTCCGGTCCGTGCATCTTCGGCTTAACCACATAGACCGAACCATGCAGCGAGTTGCGGTCGCCGCCATCCTTCTTCAGGTCATGCATCGCGATGAGCGTGGTGATCATCGCATCCATAAGACCCTCGAAGACCTCATTGCCATCAGCATCGAGGATCGCCGGATTGGTCATCAGATGGCCGACATTGCGGACCCAGAGCAGTGCCCGGCCCTTGACGATCACTTCACCACCGTCCGGGCCGGTGTAACGACGATCGGCCTCGAGCTTGCGATCGACCGGCCGGCCGGCCTTTTCGAAGCTGGTCTTGAGGTCGCCTTTCATCAGTCCGAGCCAGTTGGCATAGGCCAGAACCTTGTCTTCGGCATCGACGCAAGCGACCGAATCCTCGCAATCCATGATCGCCGACACCGCGCTCTCCAGCATGACATCGGCGAGGCCGGCCTGATCGCGGCTGCCGATCGGGTGGGCACGGTCAAACACCAGTTCCACGTGCAGCCCGTTATTGACCAGAAGCACGGCATCGGGCGCTTTCGGATTGCCCCTGTAGCCGGCAAACTTTTGCGGCTCGAGCAGCGGCAGATCGTCGATGAGAAGCGCGCCGTCCTTGACGTGGTAGCGGCGCGCATCGGCGTGGCTGGTGCCCTCGATCGGGAAAGCCTGGTCGAGAAAGACACGAGCGCGGGCGACGACGCGTGCTCCGCGTCCGCGGTCGTAACCGCCGGGCCTGGGCGGCGTGCCCATCGCATCGGTGCCGTAAAAGCCGTCATAGAGACTTCCCCAACGTGCATTGGCGGCGTTGAGCGCATAGCGGGCATTGGTGATCGGCACGACGAGCTGCGGGCCGGGCACACTGGCGATCTCCGGATCGACATTGGCGGTCTCGATCTCGAAATCGGGTCCCTCCGGCAACAGATAGCCGATCTCCTCGAGAAAGCCGCGATAGGCGTCATGGTCATGCGGCTGGTTGCGGCGCTTTGCATGCCATGCATCGATCTGCGATTGCAGTTTCTCGCGTGTTTCCAGAAGTGCGCGGTTCTTCGGGGTCAGATCGGAAACCATCGCCGCGAAGGCGGCAAAGAACGCGTCCGCGTCGATACCGGTTCCCGGCATTGCCTCGTCGACGAGGAAGTCGTGCAGGGCCTTGTCGATCTGCAATCCATTGCGGTCGATGCGGTCGGCCATGAAGGTCTCCAAGAGCTGGTTTGGCTGCAGTGCAGC
The DNA here is from genome assembly GCF_965223445.1 of Oceaniradius stylonematis. NCBI lineage: Bacteria > Pseudomonadati > Pseudomonadota > Alphaproteobacteria > Hyphomicrobiales > Ahrensiaceae > Oceaniradius > Oceaniradius stylonematis. Next base: position 2,064,312 of record NZ_OZ244994.1, on the reverse strand, counting down.
AAAAAGCGGTTGCGCGCGGTTATCGCGGCCGGCCATTCGGTGTCAATCCAGCCGATAGTGCGACCCGGCTCCACGGCGCCGCGTCAGACCGCCGCCGGCCTTCCCGTTGCCGTGGCGGTCACCGTCGCGGAAACGAACTGGCGACGATCATCGAGTGTCACCGCCTCGACGTCGCTGCGCACATCGATCTCCGGTTCGCCGGCGCCCGCCGCCGCGGCCTTGGCCGCCGCCGCGACGCGGCAGGCAGCTGCGGCTGCTTCGAGCGCTGCTTTCTCCGAACGAAGGACCTGACGCGGCGGTTCTATTGCGGCACCGGAGACGACGAAACCGCCGCTTTCATCATCCGGGACGATCTCGGCCATCGCCGAAACGCGAATTTGACCGGCCACCGCGCCGATCGCATTGGCGACATCTGCATGGTCGGGCACGACCGCTTCGATCGCCAGGAGCCCGCCGACGCCGGGATAGACCGATGCCGCGCCGGCGCCTAGCCCGATCACCGGGCGGTCAAGCAGAAGTGCGGCACGCACATAGTGTCCCGATCGGTCGAGGGCACGCTGGACGAGCGGCGAGGCAAGAAGACGCCGATCGCTCAGCCCATCGGCGGCCAGACCGGTTTGCAGCACCCGTTCGGCAGAAAGGCGGACGAGACGCTCGGCGACGGTTCGGGCCAGGGCTTCGGGCGAGGCCGCGATCGGCCTGCCACGCCCATCCTTGCGGCGGGCGAAAAGCGCGGCGCCCAGGTGAGCCGCGTCTGTGTTCCAATGGTCGAACCGGCCCTCCACATGCCCGGCATCGGTGGGCGTAAAGCCGGCCACCAGAACCAGCCCACGCGCGGCGAGCCCGTCGAGCGTTGCCACCTCGGATGTGGATCTCAACAACCGGTCAAGCGGCACGGGCTCGTCGCCGATCCGTGCGAACAGATCGGCCTGCGACCGGGTGAGACCGCCATACTGGTCCTGCGGCAGACCGGCCTGGACGGCGAACCGACCATCGAGCCGGCCTGCGAACGGGGAATCGAGCTGTCGTTTCAGATGCGGAACAATTTGTCCGGGATAGAGCGTTTCGAGCAACGACACTGGAACAAGCCGTCGCGGACCCAGGCACAGTTCGGGTTCGAGCGCGCCGTCTTCGAGATGGATTTCACTGTCACCGCCCAGACCATAGGTGTGAACGTCGATGGCTTCGACCATGGTGCGGTGACCGCCCACTTCGGCGCCGGCGGGGTCGAGCATCGGCCGTCCGGCATCCAGAATCGCGACGTCCGTCGTAGTACCGCCAATGTCGGCGACATAGCCATCATCACGGCCGGTGAGAAAATGCGCGCCGACGACGCTCGCGGCCGGCCCCGACAGGATCGTCTCAATCGGCCGAAGCGTGGCGAACTCTGCCGAGACGAGCGAACCGTCGCCGCGCACGACCATCAGCGGCGCGGTGATGCTGCGTTCCGCCAAAAAGCCGCGCGTGGCCGCGATCAGCCGGGCGATCAGGCCGATCAGACGGGCGTTCAGGACCGTGGTCAAGGCGCGGCGCGGGCCGTCCAGTTTCGATGACAGCTCGTGGCTGCAGGTGACGGCGCGGCCGGTGCGTGTGGCGATCAGGTCGCGCACGGCGATCTCATGCTCGGGGTTGCGAACCGCAAAATATCCGGCCACCGCAAAGGCGGAAACATCGGCGCCGAGCGCATCGATCCGGGCTTCGAGCGGCGCCAGATCGAGCGGCTTGGCGCGGCCGTGAATATCGTGGCCACCGGGTAGAAGCTGGACCGGATCGTCGCCGAGCGCATTGCGCAGGCCGGCCTTATCGAGATCGGCTTCGCCGAAGCCGATCATGACAAGCGCGACCCGCCCGCCCTGACCTTCGACCAGCGCGTTGGTTGCGAGCGTCGTCGAGACCGACACCAGGCCGATCGCGGCCGGATCGGCGCCGGCCCTATCAAGCGCCTTGCCGGCAGCCTCTGCAATGCCGATCGCCAGATCGTGTCGGGTGGTCAGCGCCTTGGCCTTGGCGACAACCAAGCCGGCGGCAGCGTCGAAGATCACCGCGTCGGTGTAGGTGCCGCCCGTATCGAGACCGAGAGAAAGGGACATGGATCACGCCTGTTTGCGGCGTCAGCATGTATGGCGTGCGCGGCACAGCCGCAACGGCTTTGTGGTCTTGGCGTCAGCGTCGGACGATCCGCATGGGCAGGCCGTTTTGCGCCTGCACGGTGAGCTTCTGGACCGGCCAGGGCGCCAGGCCCGGTGTCGGCTCGAAGCGGAATTCGTTGAGCATCAGCGCCAGCGCGATCACCGCTTCCTGCAGCGCGAAGGTGGCGCCGATGCAGATTCGCGGGCCCGCGCCGAACGGCAGATACTGGAACCGGTCGATCGCGCCGCGGTTCTCCGGCCAGAAACGCGATGGCTGGAAGGCGTTCGGATTGTCCCAGTAAAGCCGGTGCCGGTGCAGCACCCAGGGCATGACGAGCACGGTCGTCCCGGCCTTGATCTCGACCGATGTGCCGTCCTTGAAGGTGAAGATTTCGTCTTCGACGGCCATCCGGTTGATCGACGGCGCCGGCGGATAGAGCCGCATCGCTTCCTCAAAAGCCGCACGGGTCTTTGGCATCTTTTCAAGCCACTCGACCGGCGGCGGATCATCGGCCAGAACCTTTGCGATCTCTGCTTCGAGCAGCGCCCGTTCGTGGGGTGCATTGGCCAACAGATAAAGCGTCCAGCCCAGAGCGCGTGCCGTCGTCTCGTGGCCAGCGCCGATGAAGGTTATCAGATTGTCCTCGATTTCGTCGGCGTCGAGACCGTCGGGGCCTTCCGCGTTAAGCAAGAGCGCCAGAAAGTCGTTGCGGACGGCGTTGGCATCGGTGCGCATCTTCTCGCGCCTTGCATCCATCGTGTCGCGGACGACCTTGCGGAACTTGGCGAGCGTCGCCTTGCCGCGCAGGCGCTGGATGCGCGGAAACCATTCGGGCGCCTTGAGCAGGTCAAGCGGATCGACGCGTCCCATGGTCGACAGCAGCCGGTCGACATCCTCGGCAAAATCGACGCCATCGGTGACCACCTCGTCGGAAAACAGCGTGTAGGCGAGGATTTCGTAGGTCAGCTCGGTCATGTCGTGGCTGATGTCGCGCACCGAACCGGCATCCTCTCGGTACCGCGCTAGGAACGTATCGGCCCTCGACCGCATCATGTCGGCGAACCCGTTGATGTGGCGCGGGGTGAAGACCGGCGCCATCGCCTTGCGGCCGCGCCGCCAGGTCTCGCCCTCGGCGGTCAGGAGCCCGTCGCGCAGGATCGGGCGCAGGATGAGCTGGCGCACCCGCGCCATGCGATAGTTCTTCTGGTTGTCGACCAGGACGTGCCGGATCAGCTCGGGATGATTGCAGATCAGTGTCGTCTCGTTGAGAAAGCGCGCGGTGATGTGCGTTTTGGTGTAGGACGGCTCTCCCCACAGTTCGAGCGGGTTGCGCATGACCGTGCGGACCACTTCCAGCCGCGTCGGTATGTGGGTGCGCGGAACCGGATGCGGCGGCACGAAAGGTTGCGGCTTGGTGTCCATGGCGACTGTCCTCGACTTTGGCCAATATGGCCGCAGTTTGCGCCCGGTCAAAGGTGACAGATGATCACGGGAACACGGTATCGACGTCGCCCGGGTGCCATTGCGGGTATTTCCGCATGATCGACGCAAAGCGTTCAGATGCGAGGAAACGGTCCAACCAGTCCCGCAGATGCGGCCATGGCTGCGCATCGAACCAGCCCCGATCGACATGGGCGAATTGGCGCACGAAGGGCAGTATGGCGTAGTCGGCGAGCGTGGCGCGATCTCCGAGCAGCCACTCATGGCGCTCGAGCCGTGCGTCCAGCGGCTGAAGATGGTCCGCCGCAATGGCGCGCTGCTGGGTTTCCGATATTGTTTCGTTTTCGTAACGATTTGGATATTTGTAGCGATCCAATGCCGCCTTGAACGAGCCGTCATTGGCGGCCACCAATGTTTCGACTTCGGAACGAACAAATCGATCCTTCGGCCACCAACATTCGGGATCGGCTTGCGACAGCGCCCAGACCATTACGTCCCAACTTTCGTCGATCACCGTACCGTCGGGCAAGACAAGGACCGGCACAGTGGCCTTGGGGGACGCTTGGATCATGGCGGCGGGCTTGTCGCGCAAGACCACCTCGCGCAGCTCTACCGCGATGCCGCTTGCGGCAATCGCCAGCCTGGCGCGCATCGCGTAGGGGCAGCGGCGAAAAGAATAAAGAACGGGTGGAAGCGCCGTCATGGCCGGCCTATCTTTCAGTGCATCCAAGATTTTCAGCCAGACCAATTTGGGGACGACCATGAAAATGCGCAAGCTGGGCCGCACGGGCCTCGACGTGTCCGAGATCTGCCTGGGCACGATGACCTGGGGCTCGCAAAACTCCGAGGAGGAGGCGCATGCCCAGATGCGCTATGCGGTCGAGGCAGGCGTCAACTTCTTCGATACCGCGGAGATGTATCCGACCACGCCTTTTGCGATCGAGACCGCAGGGCGCACCGAGGAGATCATCGGTACCTGGCTGGCCGAGGACGGACGGCGTGACGAGATCGTTCTCGCCACCAAGGTGATCGGCCCGGGCGGCCATGGCGTCGATGGCGGGCGGCCGATCGATGCGGCGAAGATGCGCACCGCCTGCGAACGCTCGCTCAAGCGGCTGCAGACGGACCATATCGATCTCTACCAGATTCACTGGCCGAACCGCGGCTCCTACCATTTCCGCCAGAGCTGGACCTATGCGCCCGACAAGCAGGACAAGGCCGAGGCGCTCGACGGCATTGCGGAGATTCTCGAAACCGCACAGGCGCTGGTCGACGAGGGCAAGATCCGGCATTTGGGCCTGTCGAACGAAACCGTATGGGGAACGGCGCAATATCTGCGTATCGCCGGGGAGAAGGGCTGGCCGCGCGTGCAGTCGATGCAGAACGAATATTCGTTGCTGCACCGCATCTACGATCTCGATTTCGCCGAACTGGGCCATCATGAGGATGTGGGACTGTTGTCCTATTCCTCGCTGGCCGGCGGGCTCCTGACCGGTAAATATGAAGGCGGCAAACTGCCGGAAGGCTCGCGCCGGACGATCAACGAGAACATCGGCGGGCGCGTGACCGATTACCTGGAGCCGGCGCTCGGCCGGTATCTGGACATCGCCCGCAAGCACGGGCTCGATCCGGCACAGATGGCGCTGGCCTTCTGCCTCTCCAAACCGTTCCTGACCTCGGTGATCATCGGCGCGACGACGATGGACCAGCTCAAGACCTGCATCGACGCGGCCGATGTCACACTGGACGATGCGGTGCTTGCGGACATCGAACAGGTCCACCGCAAATGGCCGATCCCGATGTGAGGCGCCTCAATCCAGCGCCGCCACCATCTCCGGATCGAGGTCCGGCGAGGGACCGTCATGGCCCAGCGCCCGGGCGAGTTCGGCGCTGGGCACTTTTTCTCGCCCCTTGAGGAAAAGCGCCTTCAGCACCCCGCGGGCATGCACCGTTTCGCCGACGACGAAGCGTTGCTCCATGTAAACCCATTTGCCATCCCAGCCGGCGACGCGCGTCGTCAGTTCATATGCCTGGAACGGGTCGAGTGGGCGGCGAAACACCATCCTGGCGCTGCCGACCACGGGATACCAGCGATTGGCACGCATGACACGCCACAGGCCGGAGCGGATCGTCAGATCGACGCGACCGAGATCCATGATCGTCAGGTAACGGCCATTGTTCATGTGGATGTTGGTGTCCAGATCGTTCGGCAGAACACGCAGGCAGATACGCGTCTCATCGAAAACGCCCGTGGCCGGTTTGCGGAACGCGGCCAGCACGATCCAGATTAGACGGAAGATGAGATTCATGGCGCACCATCGCTCGCAGGGCTTCGACATTACGTTTACGTAAAAGGAATATCAAGCCGCCAAGCTTCCACCGGAGGGATCAGCGCGGATCCAGCGGCAACGGCACCATCGAAGCAAAAGAGGCCCGCCAACGGCGCCTGTTGACGACTGGACGCAGCATTTCGCTGTCGGCTCAGCCTTCGGCGTTGGCCCGGAGATGATCGGCGACAGTGTCGGCGTCACGGGTCACGTCCCCGGGATTGTCGCGGAAGTCGAACCGCGTGACATCTTCGAGCATCGGCGGCGTGGCATCACCGAGATGGCCATCAGGGAAGGTGCGCACGCCCTGCGGAACTGCGGCGGCTTCCGAGTGGACGATCGCCAGCCGCTTGCCCGGGACGAGCAACGCGGAAACGGCCGGGTCCGGCAGCGGTACAGCCAGTCTTACAATGGCCCCCACAGGCCCTATAAGATGGTCGGAAACGCCAAGAAGGAGTGCGCATGCGCAAGACCTTGAAAATTCTGCACACGATCGCGGCCTGCGGGCTGATCGGCGGGCTTGCCGGACACATGGTGCTTCTGATCGTGGCGCATCCGCAGACGCCCCGCGCCTACAGCGCCTTGCGGGAGGCGATCGCCGCCATCAGCGATTACGTGCTGCTGCCGTCGCTGGCGATCGCGCTGGTGACGGGGCTCCTGTCGATGGCCGTGCACAAGCCGTTCATCGACAAGGGATGGGTGCTGCTCAAGGCGGCGATGGGCATCCTGATGTTCAAGGGCGTCCTGACGGTGATCGCCGCTCAGGCCGATCATGCGGCGGCGGTCGCCGAACGGGTGGCCAACGGCGAGGCCGGGGCGGACATGCTCGCACGAGCCATCGCCTATGAATGGGCTGCGCTGTGGACTGTGATGGCGCTGTCGGTGGCCAACGTCGTTCTGGGCGTCTGGCGCCCGCGCCTGTCGCGCAGGCCGGCCGCAAAGGCCCGAGAGGTCCGGCCAAAGCCGGCCGACGCCCGCACTGTCGCGGCACGCAAGCAACCATCCGTCAAGGCGGCCTGACCGTCAGCGCGGCCTGCCGAGGCGATGATGCCGCTCAGTGCAGGATGATTTCGCCATCGACCTTGCGCCACTCGCCGGGGCTGATCAGCCGCTTGTGCGCATAGCGCACGGAATGAAGCGGGCCGTCCAGATTGTCTTCCCAGAAGTCCAGGAACCGGTACATTTCGGGAAAGTCCGGGGCCAGATCGTAATGCTGCCAGATGAAGGTCTGCAAGATCCCCGGATGGTCGGGCATGCGGTAGAGAATGTGCGCCGTGGTCAGCCCGTATCCGGCCAGCTGCCGTTGAAGATCTCCGTGTTCGGTCATGCGTGTCCTCGCCTGAACGTGGAACGATTCTCTCATGCTGACGGCGACATGGTAAACAATTAATGAATTCAATGGCTTGGCAGCCTTACATTGCGAGTGCTGCCAGATGTGGCCTGCACGCCGGAACGGCGTTGCGTCTATCCCCCGCAAACTGCGCGGCGGATTTGGATTCGGACCCGCAAAAGCCTATATATCTTGGGCAATTGGCCCGCCGATTCGCGTCCACCGCGCGCACATGGCGATACAGACAAAAAAGGCCCGCATGAGCGATCAACCGCAAACGCCTCCCGATCCTTCCGAAACCGGCAATGGCGCCTATGGCGCCGAGCAGATCAAGGTCCTCAAGGGCCTCGATGCGGTGCGCAAGCGCCCGGGTATGTATATCGGCGATACCGATGACGGCTCCGGCCTGCACCACATGGTCTACGAGGTGGTGGACAACGCCATCGACGAGGCGCTGGCCGGCCATGCCGACCGCGTGACGGTGACGCTCAATGCGGACGGATCGGTGACCGTGACCGACAATGGCCGCGGCATTCCCGTCGACATTCATGAGGGCGAAGGCGTTTCGGCGGCCGAAGTGATCATGACGCAACTTCATGCCGGCGGAAAGTTCGACCAGAACTCCTACAAGGTATCGGGCGGGTTGCACGGCGTCGGCGTCTCGGTGGTCAACGCACTGTCCGTGTCACTGAAAATGAAGATCGGCCGCAACGGCAAGTTCCACGAGATGAGCTTCACGCACGGCGTCGCGGACGCGCCGCTCGCGGTGACCGGCGATGCGGGCGATTATACCGGCACGGAAATCACGTTTCTTCCGTCGACGGACACGTTCACCCGAACCGAGTTCTCGTTCGACACGCTCGAACACCGGCTGCGCGAACTGGCATTTCTCAATTCGGGCGTGCACATCGTCCTGACCGATGCGCGGCATGCCGACCGGCGGGAGGTGGATCTGGTCTATGATGGCGGGCTGGAGGCGTTCGTGCGCTATCTCGATCGCGCCAAGAAACCGCTGATCGAAACGCCGATCGTGATCAGCGGCGAAAAGGACGGAATCACGGTCGAGGCGGCGCTGTGGTGGAACGACAGCTACCATGAGAACGTCCTGTGCTTCACCAACAACATCCCGCAACGCGACGGCGGTACGCATCTGGCCGGCTTCCGCGGCGCGCTGACCCGGCAGGTCAACGGCTACGCAGAAAGCTCGGGCCTTGCCAAAAAGGAGAAGGTCTCGCTGACGGGCGATGATTGCCGGGAAGGGTTGACCTGCGTCCTGTCGGTCAAGGTGCCCGATCCGAAATTCTCGTCGCAGACAAAGGACAAGCTGGTTTCTTCGGAAGTGCGCCCCGTGGTCGAAAGCCTCGTTAACGAGACGCTGGGCGAGTGGCTGGAGGAAAACCCGGCCGAAGCCAAGACGCTGGTCGGCAAGGTGGTCGAAGCGGCCGCGGCGCGCGAAGCGGCGCGCAAGGCGCGCGAACTGACCCGCCGCAAGGGCGCGCTCGATATCACCTCGCTGCCGGGCAAGCTGGCCGACTGCCAGGAACGCGATCCGGCAAAATCGGAAATCTTCATCGTCGAGGGCGATTCTGCCGGCGGCTCGGCCAAGTCCGGCCGCTCGCGCAAGAACCAGGCGATCCTGCCGCTGCGCGGAAAGATCTTGAATGTCGAGCGGGCACGGTTCGACCGGATGCTCGGTTCGGATCAGGTCGGCACGCTGATCACGGCGCTTGGCGCGGGTATCGGCAAGGACGAGTTCGATGCCGACAAGCTGCGCTATCACAAGATCATCATCATGACGGACGCCGACGTTGACGGCGCCCATATCCGCACGCTGCTTCTGACCTTCTTTTTCCGGCAGATGCCGGAGATCATCGAACGCGGGCACCTCTATATCGCCCAGCCGCCGCTCTACAAGGTGACACGCGGCAAGTCCTCGCAGTATCTCAAGGACGAACAGGCGCTCGAGGACTATCTGATCGATGTGGGGCTGGAGGATACCAGCCTCGAGACCGGCGATGGCGACGTGCGCTCCGGCAACGATCTGCGCGCGCTGATCGAGACGAGCCTTCAGGGCCGCACGCTGCTGCAGGGGCTGCATTCGCGCTACGACCGCGCTGTGGTCGAGCAGGCCTGGCTGGGCGGCGCCCTCGATCCGGCGCTTCTGAGCGATCTGGGCCGGGCCGCGGACGTGGCGACGCAGGTTGCCGGCAGGCTGGATACGATTTCCGAGGAGACCGAACGCGGCTGGACCGGACGGATCAATCCCTCCAACGAAGGCGATGGCGGCTTCGTGTTCGAACGCACGGTGCGCGGCGTCAAGGAAGCGGTGATCATCGATGCGGGGCTGATCCAGTCGGCCGATGCGCGGGCCCTCAATGCGCTTGCGCCACGTTTCGACGGCGCGTTCGACGTGCCGGCGACGCTGCGGCGCAAGGATGCCTTCCAGACCATCACCGGTCCGATGGCGCTGATCGAGAGCATCTTCGAGACCGGCCGCAAGGGCCTGACGCTGCAGCGCTACAAGGGCCTTGGCGAAATGAACTCCGAACAGCTCTGGGAGACGACGCTCGACCCGGAAGCGCGGTCGCTGCTGCAGGTGAAGGTCAACGATGCGACGGACGCGGATTCTCTGTTCAGCCGGCTGATGGGCGATGAAGTGGAACCGCGGCGAGAATTCATCCAGGACAATGCGCTTTCCGTGGCGAACCTGGATATCTGATAAGCCGACCAAACGGCGGGCCTGATGCGGCCCGCCGCCGATGTGGGAGGGCCGCCATGGCACCTTCTGACGATTTTCTAGGTGTGCCCGGCTATTGGACGCTCGAAGACCTTGCGCGTTCCGGCCAGGTGGTCATGTTCGAGTGCAGCCATTGCACGCACACCAAGATCCTCGACATTCCGGCGCTCGCCCGCAAGCACGGGCCGCAGACGCGGGTCAATTTTTTCAAGCGCAACATGCCCTGCCCCCGGTGCGGCAAGACCGGTATGGCGTAGCTTCGATCAAGCCACGATGGGCTGCGCGGCGGACGGTCGCCATCCCACTCATCCTATGGTAGAAGGCGCCAAACTGCCCGCCGAAGGGATGGCCCCGTGTTGCAATCGCCCAAGACCGCCGAGCGCCGATTTCAGCTCGTTCTGATCAAGCCGTCGCACTATGGCGAGGACGGCTATGTCATCCGCTGGTGGCGGTCGATCATCCCGTCCAATTCGCTGGCTGCGGTTTACGGAATCGCCGCCGAATGCGCCGAGGCCAAAGCGCTTGGGCCGGACACCCAGATCGACATCGACGCGATGGACGAGACCAATACGCGCATCGATGTCGACGGGCTGGTCAAGCGGTTCGCCGAAAACAACAATTTCGGCATGGTGGCGCTGGTCGGCGTTCAGTCCAACCAGTACCCCCGCGCACTGGATTTGGCCCGGCAGTTCCGCGCCGCCGGCATCCAGGTGGCGATGGGCGGGTTTCACGTATCCGGTTGCCTTGCCATGCTCGATGGCCACGCGGTCGATCTCGACGCATGCCGCGATCTGGGCGTTTCGATGTTCACCGGCGAAGCCGAGGGCCGGTTCGACACGATCCTGTCGGACGCGGCGCAGGGCCGTCTCCAGCCCCTCTATGACTATATGAACGATCTGCCCGGCATCGAGGGGACGCCGGCACCCTTCCTGCCCAAGCGCTATGTCGAACGCACCGTCGGCCATTCGACCAGCTTCGACGCCGGCCGGGGGTGCCCCTACCAGTGCTCCTTCTGCACCATCATCAATGTGCAGGGCCGCAAGTCGCGGTACCGTTCGGCCGACGATGTCGAGCGTTTGGTGCGGCTGAACTGGGAACAGGGCATCCACAAATTCTTCATCACGGACGACAATTTCGCCCGCAACCGGGAATGGGAATCGATCTTCGACCGGCTGATCAAGCTGCGTGAGGAAGACGGCATTCCGCTCGGCCTGATGATCCAGGTCGATACACTATGCCACAAGATCGACGGGTTCGTCGAAAAAGCCAAGCGGGCCGGCGTCACCCGGGTCTTCATCGGGCTTGAGAACGTCAATCCCGACAATCTGATCGCCGCCAAGAAACGCCAGAACAAGATCACCGAGTACCGCAAGATGCTGCTGGCCTGGAAGGCGCAGGGCATCATCACGCTCGCCGGCTACATTCTGGGTTTTCCGGCCGACACGCCCGAGACGATCCGGCGCGACATCCGCATCCTGCAGGAAGAATTGCCGCTCGACATCATCGAGTTCTTCAACCTGACGCCGCTGCCCGGCTCCGAGGATCACAAGGTCTTGTGGCAGAAAGGCGTCGACATGGATGCCGATCTGAACGCCTACGATCTGCACCATGTGGTCACCGACCATGGGAAGATGAGCCGCGACGAGTGGCTCGCCATCTACTATGAGGCTTGGCGGCTCTATTACACGCCCGAGCACATGAAGACGCTGCTGCGGCGCGCGGCGGCGACAGGCGTGCCGATTGCAAGTCTCGTCAAACTGCTCGTTCAGTTCGAAACCACGATCCGCCTCGAGGACGTCCATCCGCTGGAATCGGGCATTTTGCGCCTGCGCCACCCCAGCGAACGGCGTCCGGGCCTTGCCCGCGAGAACCCGCTCGTCTTCTGGCCGCGCTTTGCCTGGGACACGGTCCGCACCCATGTCCTGTTTGGCTTGGCGATTGCGCGCTGCACGCTCTGGGCGGTTCGAATCGCCCGCGATCCGGCGGCAAAGGACTATACCGATACCGCGCTCACACCGGTCGCTGACGAGGACGAAGCGCTCGAGCTCTACACCAAGACAACGGGCGGCACCGCGGCAGTGGCACACTCCAAGAAAGTGGCCGAACTGACCGGCCACGGCTGATCTGCGCCGCGCCGGCCTCTGTTACCGGTCCGATTTGAGCTGATCCCGATACGCGGTTGTGACTGCAACGGACGGGTTTTTCCGTCCAAAAGCCGCAAGTCCGTCATGATTGTTTCATGCGGCAGCGTGTCCTATCCCAATGGTGCGGTGCGGCATCCATATCCGGCCTCGAAAGGCTCAATCATGGACTCCACCGCTCTCGACCCGTTCATCCTGTCGCGCATCCAGTTCGCGGCCAACATTTCGTTCCACATCCTGTTTCCGACGATCACCATCGCGCTCGGCTGGGTGCTGTTCTACTTCAAGCTGCGCTACCACCGCTCGGGCGACGCGGCGTGGATGGATGCCTATTTCTTCTGGGTGAAGGTGTTTGCCCTGTCCTTTGCGATGGGCGTCGTCTCGGGCATCACCATGAGCTTCCAGTTCGGCACAAACTGGCCTGGCTTCATGGAAACCGTCGGCAACATCGCCGGTCCCTTGCTGGCTTATGAGATCATGACCGCCTTCTTCCTGGAAGCGGTGTTCGTCGGCATCATGCTGTTTGGCTTCCGCCGCGTTTCGAACCGCGTCCACACGCTGGCAACATTTCTCGTCGCCTTTGGCACGACGATGAGCGCGTTCTGGATTCTCGTCCTGAACTCGTGGATGCAAACGCCCGCGGGCTTTGAAATGCGCGACGGCGTGGCGCATGCGACCGACTGGTTTGCCATCATCTTCAACCCGTCCATGCCCTACAGGCTCATCCACATGCTGCTGGCGTCGGGCCTGACCGTTGCGTTCCTGATCGCCGGCATTTCCGCCCTGCGCTACCTGCTCGGCGACCGCACCCCTGCATTGCGCAAGGCGCTGAACACCGGGATCGTGCTCGGCGCGGTTCTCATTCCTGCGCAGATTCTTGCCGGTGACATGCACGGGCTGAATACGCTGGAACATCAGCCCGCCAAGATCGCCGCGATGGAAGGCCATTGGGAGACGCAGAGCCGCGCGCCGCTGATCCTGTTTGCGCTGCCGGACGAAGAAGCCCGTCAGAACCATTTCGAGGTGAAGATACCCGGGCTTGCCAGCCTGATCCTGACCCATTCGCTGGATGGCGAGGTGCCGGGGCTGAACGATTTCGTGCTGGAGGATGGCACCATCAAGCATCCGCCGGTGGTGCCTGTCTTCTGGGGTTTCCGCATCATGGTCGGCATCGGCATCCTGATGCTGGTCATGGCATGGACGGGCACATGGTTTTTGTGGCGCCGCAGAGCTTCGGACAACCCGCTGCCGCGCTGGCTCGCGCTTGGCCTTGTGCCCATGGCCGCCAGCGGATGGGTCGCGACCCTGTCGGGCTGGTATGTCACCGAGATCGGCCGGCAGCCATGGCTCGTCACCGGCGTGATGACCACCAAGGACGCGCTCGGCCCCGTCGCTGGCGGCATGGTGCTGTCGACGCTTCTGGCCTACCTCGCCGTCTATGTTCTGCTGCTCGGCGCCTACGCCTTCGTCATCATCCGGCTGGCCGTCAAGGCAGCCAGACAGGGCGATGAACGGCCGGAGCCCGGTCCCGCGGGAGGCACCGCGATCCCGGGCGGCAAAGACGCCATGCCCCAACCGGCGGAGTGACGGCGATGGATGTGACGCTTTTTTACCCTTACCTGCCGGTGGTCTTTGCCGGGCTGATGGGGATTGCCATCCTCGTCTATGTGATCCTCGACGGTTTCGACCTGGGCGTCGGCATCCTGTTTGCCGTGGCACCCGTCGAGGACCGCGACCGTATGATCGCATCGATCGGCCCGTTCTGGGACGCCAACGAGACATGGCTGGTCCTGGCGATCGGCATCCTGCTGGTCGCGTTCCCTGTCGCGCACGGTGTGATCCTGACCGAACTCTACCTGCCCGTCGCCATCATGCTGATCGGCCTGATCGCGCGCGGCGTGGCGTTCGAATTCCGCGCCAAGGCGACCGACGAGGAAAAGTGGCTGTGGAACCGCGTCTTCTTTCTCGGCTCGCTGGTGACCGCGCTCAGCCAGGGCTACATGCTCGGTGCCTATGTACTTGGCCTCGACGGTGACCGCGCAACCATGCTGTTCGGCTTTGTCGTTGCGCTGTGCCTGACGGCAGCCTATGCGGCGATCGGCGCGGCATGGCTGATCTACAAGACCGATGGCGATCTGCAGAAGCGCGCCGTCGCCTGGATGCGCCGCGCGCTGATCCTTGCGATGGGCGGAATGGCCGCGATTTCACTGGCAACGCCGTTCGCCAGCGACCGGATCTTTGCCAAATGGTTCTCGGTTCCCGAGATCGTCGCGCTGGCGCCGTTGCCGCTGATGACGGCGATCCTGTTCGGCTATCTGTTCTGGCAATTGGCCCATCTGCCCGACCGCAACGACCGGTTTTCGCTGCTGCCGTTCATCGCCATGACGGCGATCATGGTGCTGGGTTTTTTCGGGCTGGCCTATTCCTTCTACCCCTATGTCGTACCCGACCGGACGACGATCTATGAAGCGGCGGCAGCGCCCGAAAGCCTGATGATCGTTCTGGTCGGCGCGATGGTCGTCATTCCGGTGATCGCGATCTATTCGATCTATGCCTACCGCGTGTTCGGCGGCAAGGCGACGGATCTGCGCTATGATTGACGCGCCCACCATTTCGTTGCTGGAGCTGGAGCCGCAGCGTTGACGACACTGCCCGATGGCGTGCGCCACATTGCCGGCGCCCTCGATCCCGAGGCGCAGACGGCGCTGGTCGACGACATCCGCGCCGTGGTCGCGCAGGCGCCGCTGTTCGTGCCCGCCATGCCTCGGACCGGCAAGCCGATGTCCGTGCGGATGAGCAATTGCGGGCCGCTCGGCTGGGTTACCGACAAGGCACGCGGCTATCGCTACCAGCCGGCGCATCCGGTCACCGGCGAGCCCTGGCCGGCGATACCGCCACAGCTTCTGGCACTCTGGACCGAAGTCACGGGCTATCCGCACCCGCCGGAGGCCTGTCTGATCAATTTCTACGCGCCCGATACGAAGATGGGCCTGCATCAGGACCGTGACGAAGCGGATTTCGATGCGCCGGTGCTGTCCATCTCGCTGGGCGATGACTGCCTGTTCCGCATTGGCGGCACCAGGCGTGGCGGCAAGACCATGTCGTTGCGCCTCGTCTCCGGCGATATCGTCGTTCTCGGCGGCGCCAGCCGGCTTGCCTATCACGGCGTCGACCGGATTTATCCGGGCACTTCGATGCTTCTTGAGAAAGCCGGCCGGATCAATTTGACATTGCGGCGCGTCACAGTTCCGTAGCCGGCAAATTCATTGACTTGATATGCCGGCTACAATTTTCGCAGGAGCACCGATTCGACCAGATGGTCCGAACCCTTGCGCAGGATCAGATCGGCGCGCGGCCGGGTCGGCAGGATGTTCTCCCGCAGGTTCCGCAAATTGATGTTGGCCCACAGTCCCTCGGCGATGGCCCGCGCGGCATCTTCCGACAGCTGCGAATAGCGGTGAAAGAAGGACTGCGGATCCTGAAACGCGGTTTGCCGCAGCTTCATGAACCGGTCCACATACCAGGTGTGGATCAGGTCGTCGTCCGCATCGATGTAGATCGAATAGTCGAAGAAATCCGATACGAAGGGGATGGTCCGGCCGTCTTCGGGCAGGTCGCGCACCTGAAGCACATTGATGCCTTCGAAGATCAAAATGTCCGGCCGGTCGATCGTCTTGTAGGCGCCTTCGCGCACATCGTAGGTCAGGTGCGAATAAAGCGGCGCCTTGACCGTCTGCTCGCCGGCCTTGATCGCCGACAAAAACCGCAGGATCGCGCCGACATCGTAGCTTTCGGGAAATCCCTTGCGTTCCATCAGCCCGCGTTCGCGCAGAACCGCATTGGGCAGCAGGAAGCCGTCGGTCGTGATCAGGTCCACCTTGGGGCTGGACGGCCAGCGCGACAGCAGCTCGGTCAGAACACGAGCGGTGGTCGACTTTCCGACCGCCACCGATCCGGCGATGCCGATGATGTAGGGCGTCTTGATCGCCTCGGGAAAGTTCAGAAACCGCTTGCGCTGCCGAAACAACTCCTGCGACGCCTCGACATGGGCTGACAGAAGCCGCGAGATCGACAGATAGATGCGGCGGACCTCTTCGAGATCGACCGGGTCGTTCAGCGAGCGCAGGCGTTTGACCTCGTCGGCGCTCAAGGTGAGCGGCGTGTCGGCGCGGAACTCGGCCCATTTGGTCGCGGTGAAATGGCGGTAGGGCGACAGGTCACCGCCTGACAGCTGGTCCGCCAGGGACAGGCCGTCGGCAACCGCATCGAGACTGTCCGGCGCATGTCCGGCCCGTTCGTTGGTGCTGTCGGCGGTGCGATCCATGGGTCAATCCCCGTCGGTCGGCAGCTTGGAGCGCTTTTATGCGTCGCGCGCGGCCTTTTCCGCAAGTCCACTTTCGGCGGTACGGCGTTCAAGCTCGGCGAGGACCTCATCGAGCGCGATCCCGCGGGTGCGGCAAACGACCAGCCAGTGATAGAGAAGATCGGCGCTTTCTGCGATCAGCGTGTCCCGGTCATCGCCCAGCGCGGCGATCACCGTTTCGACCGCCTCTTCGCCAAGCTTTTTGGCAGCCCGCTCCGGTCCGGCGGCAACAAGCCTGGCCGTCCAGCTCTCGGAGGGATCGGCTTTTGCGCGCGCCGCGATGATCGCTTCAAGGTCGTGAAGGGTGAAAGACATGGCCGTTCATGCCGCAGGATCGAGGCGAACCGCAAGCCCGGCGTTTGCCATGTGCGTCTTGGCCTCTCCGATCGTGTGCGTGCCGAAATGGAAGATCGAGGCGGCCAGAACGCCCGTGGCGTGACCGTCGCGCACGCCCTCGACCAGATGATCGAGCGATCCCACGCCGCCCGAGGCGATGACAGGGACGCGCACCGCATCGGCGATCGCGCGCGTCAACGCGATATCGAAACCGGCCTTGGTTCCGTCACGGTCCATCGAGGTGAGCAATATCTCGCCGGCGCCGAGATCGACCACTTTCCGCGCAAACGCCACGGCGTCGATGCCCGTAGGCTCGCGGCCGCCATGGGTGAAGATTTCCCAGCGGTCGGGCTCGCCTTCGCCCGACACTTTTTTTGCATCGATGGCGACGACAATGCACTGGTTGCCGAACTTGTCGGCGGCCTCGGCGACAAATTGCGGATTCTTGACCGCCGCCGTGTTGATCGAAACCTTGTCGGCGCCGGCCAGGAGCAGCTTGCGGATGTCCTCGATGGTGCGGACGCCGCCGCCGACCGTCAGAGGCATGAAGCAGTGTTCGGCGGTTCGCGCGACAACATCGAAGATCGTCTCGCGATCATCGGACGAAGCGGTGATGTCGAGAAAGCACAATTCGTCGGCGCCGGCGGCGTCATAGGCCTTGGCAGCCTCGACCGGATCGCCCGCATCGATCAGATCGACGAAATTGACGCCCTTGACGACGCGGCCGTCCTTGACGTCGAGGCAGGGAATGACACGGGCTTTCATGGTCATGTGAACAGGCCCTCGTCCGGCGGCAGGATGCCTTCGAGCACGCCGAGCGCAATCTGCGCGTCGATGCGCCCGTCATAGAGCGCGCGGCCGGAAATCGCGCCTTCGAGCCGTTCGGCGTCGGGCATGACCATCCGCACGACATCGGCAAGCGACGCCATGCCGCCCGAGGCGATGACGGGAATCGAGACCGCTTCGGCCAGATCGATGGTCGCCTCCCAGTTGATGCCGGTCAGAACGCCGTCGCGGTCGATGTCGGTGAAGACGATGGCGGCAACGCCGGCCCCCTCAAATTGTTTGGCCAGTTCGATGGCGCCCAGTTCGGAAGCTTCGGCCCAACCCTCGACGGCGACCTTGCCGCCTTTCGCGTCGATGCCGACGGCGATCTTGCCGGGAAAAGCGCGGCACGCCTCGCGAACCAGGTCCGGATCGCGCACCGCGACCGTGCCGAGGATCACCCGGGCGAGGCCCTTGTCGAGCCAGCGCTCGATGTCGGCCAGCGTGCGAATGCCGCCACCGAGCTGAACGGGGTTCTTCGTCGCGGAAAGAATCGCTTCGACCGCGTCGCCATTGACGCTTTCGCCCTCGAACGCGCCGTTCAGGTCGACAACATGAAGCCATTTGAAACCTTCATCCTCGAAGGCCTTGGCCTGCGCGGCGGGATCGTCATTGTAGACAGTCGCCTGGTCCATGTCGCCGAGCCGGAGCCGGACGCATTGCCCATCTTTCAGATCGATCGCGGGGAAGAGAGTTTTAGACATGGCCAATGCCCTTTTCCGTATGCGCGTCCTCGCGGGCAAGCCGCTGCGGGCGCCGCGCGGGGCCGTCTTTCAGATAAATGGCGGGGAACAGGATCGTCGATCGGTTCACGGCGTCCACTCCAGGAAATTGCCGATCAGGGCCAGGCCGAGCGTCTGGCTCTTTTCGGGGTGGAACTGGGTTCCGGCCATGTTGTCGCGCGCGACAGCAGCGGTCACCGGTCCGCCATAGCCGCATGTCGCGACAATATCGGCCTCGTGCGCGGCCGCCAGATGGTAGGAATGGACGAAATAGGCGTGCAGCCCGTCCGGCCCGGTGGGAATGCCGGCAAACAGCGGATGCTCACGTCTGACATCCAGCGTGTTCCAGCCGATCTGCGGAATGCGCAGCGCCGGATCGGACGGTGTCATCAGCGTCACGTCGCCCTCGATCCAGTCGAAACCGGGCGTGACGGTCTTTTCGAGCCCGCGCGTCGTCATGAGCTGCATGCCGACGCAGATGCCCAGAAACGGGCGCCCCTTGGCGATGACGGCCTCGTCGATCGCCTCATGCATGCCGGGTACGGCATCGAGCCCGGCGCGGCAATCGGCATAGGCGCCGACACCCGGCAGGACGATTCGGTCGGCATACGCAACGCGATCGGCATCGGCGGTAACCTGTATCTCGGCGTCGATTCCGCGTTCGCGCGCTGCGCGTTCGAACGCCTTGTGGGCAGACCGCAGGTTGCCCGAGCCGTAATCGATGATCGCAACACGCATCAGCGGTTCACCCCGCCGGGCGCGGCAAAGAGGAAATCGGGCGCTTCGGCTGCGGCCAGCCCCCGGCCGGGCACCATAGCGGCGGCCAGTGGTGCTTCGAAGGATTCATCGCCCGCCATGTCCGCAAACCGCAATTCCGCCGCCTCTTGCGTGTCCGCTTCGACGACATCGGCAAGCCGGTAGCCGCGCGGGCGCGCCGCGCCGATCCTCCAGCCCTGTCCTTCCAGACCCACGAAAAGCCCGACCAGCAGGTTGAACGGCAGGGCGAGCGATGCCCATTGCGGGTTCTGCGCCAACAGCGCGATGGCCAGCGAGGCTGCAAAGACGCCGAAGGCGGCGAACCAAAGCCTGTGCCACAACAGCCAAAACAGCGGCACGACGAAGCCGAGCCACGACCAGCCGTCCCGGATCACCAGAAGGGGCGCCCGGCCACGCGGCGGTGTCCGGTCCTCGTGCCGCAGGATCACATAGCGCGCCATGGCCTTACCCGCTCAACGAACCCTTGGTGGACGGAACGGCGCCGGCCTGCCGCGGATCGATCTCGATGGCTGTGCGCAACACCCGCGCCACCGCCTTGAAGCAGGTTTCGGCGATGTGGTGGCTGTTGGCGGCATAAAAGTTCTCAACATGCAGCGTGATGCCGGCATGCTGGCTCAGCGCCTGGAAGAACTCCCGGACCAGCTCGGTGTCGAACGTGCCGATCTTCGGCGCGGTGAAGTCCACCTTCCAGACCAGGAAGGGCCGGCCGGAAACATCGAGCGCGGCGCGCGTCAGTGCCTCGTCCATGGCAAGGTCGAGGCTGGCATAGCGGGTCACACCGCGCCGGTCGCCAAGCCCCTTGCTGATCGCCTGACCGAGCGCGATGCCGACATCCTCGACCGTGTGATGATCGTCGATATGCGTGTCGCCGTTCGCCGCAATCGTCATGTCGATCAGCGAATGGCGCGCCAGCTGGTCGAGCATGTGGTCGAAAAACCCGATTCCGGTCGTAATCGACCGTTTGCCGGTGCCGTCCAGATCGACGGTCACACTGATGTCGGTTTCGTTGGTCTTGCGGCTGACAGTGGCCGTGCGGGCGCTCATCGTCTTGCACTCCGGGTTGATCGCGCGCCTCTTACCAAGCGACGGGCGCAAACGCCAGCCGGGCGAACGCCCGGATTGCATGGGCCTTTGCGCCACCTACATAGGGCGCAACGGTTCAAGAAGGACGAAGAGATGAGCGAACGAAACGGACTGCCTTCCATGCACGCGACGACCATCGTGACCGTGCGCAAGGGCGGCAAGGTCGTCATTGCCGGCGACGGCCAGGTGACGATGGGCCAGGCGACCGTGATGAAGGGCAATGCCCGCAAGGTGCGCAGGATCGGCAAGGACGGACAGGTGATTGCCGGATTTGCCGGCGCGACGGCGGACGCCTTCACCCTTCTGGAACGGCTCGAAAAGAAGCTCGAGCAGTATCCCGGACAGTTGATGCGCGCCTGCGTGGAACTGGCCAAGGACTGGCGCACGGACAAATATCTGCGCAATCTGGAAGCGCTTATGCTGGTCGCCGACAAGGATGTGTCGCTGTGCGTGACGGGCAATGGCGACGTGCTGGAACCCGAGCATGGCGTCATGGCGATCGGATCGGGCGGCAATTATGCGCTTGCAGCCGCCCGCGCGCTGGCCGACGGCGATCATGACGCGGAAACGATCGCCCGCAAGGCGATGGCCATCGCCGCCGAGATCTGCGTCTACACCAATGACAATCTGGTCATGGAAACGCTTGATGAAGGCTGACGCCGACGAGATCACCTTCCGGCCGGTGACCGACGGCGACTTGCCCATGCTGCGGTCGTGGATGGTCCAGCCCCATTGGCAGGAATGGTGGGGCGATGCGGAGACCGAACTGGGCTATGTCCGCGACATGATCGAGGGTCGCGACACGACCCGTCCGTACCTGTTTCTCGTCGGCGATGTGCCGATGGGCTATATCCAGTATTGGTTCATCGACGATCATCGGCGCGAACCCTGGCTGACCGACGAGCCCTGGATTGCCGAGTTGCCGGCCGGTAGCATCGGTGTTGACCTGTCGATCGGCGATGCGGCGGGGCTCGGCAAGGGTCTTGGTTCGGCGGCCCTGGCAGCCTTCGTCAGGACACTATGGGACGAGGGGTTTCGGGAGATCATCATCGATCCCGATCCCGCCAATGCGCGCGCCGTGCGGGCGTACCACAAGGCCGGATTTCGCACGATCGACGCCCTGAAGGGCCGGTTCGACAGCGTCCATCTCATGCGTTTTGACCCGAATGCGGCGATGTCCGGCGAAGAGGCGGCATGACATGATCACGCGCGAGCAACTCGACGACGCGGTACGCCGCGGCCTCATTGGGGCCGAACAGCGCGACGGTCTCATCAGGTTCGCTGATACGGGCTCTGTCGCATCCGAAGAAGCCAAAGACACGCCAGCGGCCGGCTTTGACGAACAGATGCGCCTGATCGGTGGCGGCAACGATGTGTTCGTGACGATCGGCGTCGTCATGCTGAGCGCCGGGCTCTTTGCCGCGCTGATCACGTTTCTGGGTGATCGGACGACGGTCATGTTCGGCATCATGGCCGTTTTCCTGTGGGCCGTCGCCGAGTTCGTCACACGACAGCGCCGCATGCGCCTGGCTTCCACCGTGATCGGGTTGGGCTTCCTGTTTGCCGTGCAGGCGATCCTCACCGACTGGGTGGTCACGGGCTATGGCATCGCGATGCCGGAAAACCCGCTGCAGCTTGCCGCCATGCGCCCGCAGCTGGGCATTGCAGGCACGGTTCTGCTGGGTGGTGTTGCGACCGCGGCGGTGCTCTATTTCTGGCGTTTCCGCGTGCCGGTCATGGCCGGCGCGATCGCGCTCTGCCTGACGGCGCTGTCCTTCTTCTATGTCACGCTGTTCCTTTATGACGGCGTGACCGAAGGCCGGCTTTATCTGCCGGCGCTCGACGATCTGCCGGACCTGTTGCGCAACGCGCTCTACATGCCGCTGATCTCGGGCCTTGCGATCTTCGCCGTCGGCGTGATGTTCGACCTGCGCGACCGCGAGCGGGTAACGGTCTGGTCGGACTGCGCCTTCTGGCTGCACGTGATCTCGGCGCCGCTGCTGGTCCATCCGCTGTTCATCATGTCGACGGGCCAGGATGTGGTGTTCGGCGAGATCGAGCCCGGCACGAGCGCCATGGTGATGCTCGCCGTTCTGATCACCGTCTTCGTCTATGTGGCGCTTGCCATCGACCGGCGTTCGCTGCTCATCCCGACGCTGGCCTATTTCGGGTCGCTCGGCATCTATTATCTGGTCAACTCGGCAGCCAACCAAACGGGAATTCCGCCGTTCGCGCTGATCCTGCTGGTCGTCGGCGCACTGATCATGGCGTTCGGCGCGGGCTGGCAGCGTATCCGCGGCTTGATCATACGCCCGACCCTCCCCACATCGCTGCTCGACAAACTTCCCCCCATCAGAGTGCATACCACATGACCAATTTCTCGCCCCGGGAGACCGTCTCGGAACTCGACCGCCATATTATCGGCCAGAAGGACGCCAAGCGCGCCGTTGCCATCGCGCTGCGCAATCGCTGGCGCCGCCAGCAGCTTGCCGACGATCTGCGCGACGAGGTGATGCCCAAGAACATTTTGATGATCGGGCCGACCGGCGTTGGCAAGACGGAGATCTCGCGTCGCCTGGCGCGGCTTGCGGGCGCCCCCTTCATCAAGGTGGAAGCGACCAAGTTTACCGAGGTCGGCTATGTCGGCCGCGATGTCGAGCAGATCGTCCGCGACCTGGTCGAGGTGGGTATCGGGCTTGTCCGGGAAAAAAAGCGCGAAGCGGTCAAGGCCAAGGCGCGCATCAATGCCGAGGAGCGTGTGCTCGAGGCACTGGTCGGCAAGAATGCCAGCCCGGCAACCCGGGATTCGTTTCGCAAGAAGCTGCGCGAAGGCCAGTTGGACGACAAGGAAATCGAGATCGAGGTGGCCGACCACGGCCAGGGCGGGATGCCCGGCTTCGACATTCCCGGCATGCCCGGCGGCAATGTCAGCATGATCAATCTCGGCGAGATCATGGGCAAGGCGTTCGGCCAGCGTACCAAACAGATCAAGACGAGCGTGCGCGAGAGCCACGATCTGCTGGTGGCCGACGAATCCGACAAGCTTCTGGACGAGGACCAGGTCGTGTCCGAGGCGCTGCGGTCGGTCGAAAATGACGGCATCGTCTTTCTGGACGAGATCGACAAGATCGCCGCCGGCGACGGTCGCATGTCGGGCGGCGTCAGCCGCGAAGGCGTGCAGCGCGACCTGCTGCCGCTGGTCGAGGGCACGACCGTGGCGACCAAATACGGGCCGGTGAAGACCGACCATGTGCTGTTCATCGCCTCGGGCGCCTTCCACGTCTCCAAACCGTCGGACCTTCTGCCCGAACTTCAGGGCCGGCTGCCGATCCGCGTCGAACTGCGCGCATTGGAGCGGGACGATTTCCGCCGCATCCTGACCGAGACCGAGGCCAGCCTGATCAAGCAGTATATCGCGCTGATGGCGACCGAGGAGGTGACGCTCGAATTCACCGACGACGCGATCGATGCACTGGCCGACATCGCCGTCGATCTCAACGCCTCCGTCGAGAATATCGGCGCGCGGCGGCTGCAGACGGTGATGGAACGGGTGCTCGACGAGATCTCGTTCGAAGCGCCCGACAAGGCGGGCACGACGATGGTGATCGACGCCGATTATGTGAAGACCAATGTCGGCGAACTGGCCCGCAACACGGACCTGTCGCGCTTCATTCTGTAGAACGCTTCTTATCCAACCCAGCCCTTGAGCGAAGGTCGGCGGCTGCCGCGTTTCAAACGGGGCAGCGCCGGATGGGGGGCAACGGCTCACCGTGGCGCCACATCGTTGTCCCTACCCGCTCGACCATCGCGAGCTTGGTTTCGCGTGCCTCCCCTCTCGGGGAAGGCGGGGCCTTGGCTTCACCGTTCCGATTGCCGGATCGCCGCATCGAGTCTCAGACGCAGATCTTCGATCGCGTCGTCCGACAGCACGTCGATGCCCGATGCCAAAAGATTGGCCAGTTCGGTCGCGCGCGGAGACAGCTCTGTCGTATCGATCGTCACGCGCGGCGCCGACTGAAGCGCCAGCCGCTGCAACTCGTCGGCGTCGTCCCAGATGATGTTCAGGCAGGCAATGATCTCCTGAACCAGGATCCAGCGCGGCACGCCGCGTTTGCCATGCTCGAGCGCCGACAGATAGGCGGGCGAGACGCCGATCGCCTGCGCCATCTGCCTCTGCGTCATGCCGCGCTCAGCGCGCAATTGCCGCAGCCGTTCGCCGAACGGGGTCATCGGTGCCGGTGCCCGTGCGGTTCGGCGGTCTTGCGCAGACGGACATAGAATGCGCCGTCGCCGCCATGGCCGCGTGCGGCGGACCGAATGCCGCTGACCAGGCCGGCGAACGGTTCGCGCGACAGCCAGAACGGCACCATCCGGCGCAGAACGCCGTCGCTGTGCGGTGAGCGTCCTTTGCCGGTGATGACCAGGACGTGACGGCAATCGCGCGCCCGCGCCTGCGTCAGAAAGCGGTGCAGCTGGCTCATCGCTTCGTTCTGGTTCATGTTGTGGAGATCGATGCTGGCGTCGATCGGTGTCCGGCCACGCGAGAGTTTTCGGTAGACCGGCTGTTCGATGGGAACAGGTCCGGGCGCCCGCGCTGCCCGTTGCGCCTGGCGAACAGGTGCCGGCGGCGCTGCCGACCGATTCGGTTCGCCTGCGGCGCCCCGCCTGGCAGGCGTCGATTGCGTCGGTGCATCCTCGCCGAACGCACCGGCCACCCAATCGTCCCAGACATCCTGCTGCGCCTGACGGTGACGCACGCGATCGAGCGGATTGACCGTCCGCGCGACCTTGTTCCACAGGATGCGGTCTTCAAGGCTGAGCGGATGGGTCGGTTTTCGGGACTTGCGGTGCTCGGTCACGGCGCCCATTCCTCCGGCAACCGGTCCACCATGTCACGGGGGACAAGAATCGTGAAGGTGCATGGCGACTTGACGCCACCGGCCGCCTCGCCCGCGGCCGAGCCGGTTCCGAAGAAGATGTCGCCGCGCGCGGCGCCAACGATCGCGGAACCGGTTTCCTGGGCGATCATCAGCCGCCGGAATGGCATGTCCCCGACACTGTCGGCATCGACGAAGACCGGCGTGCCGAACGTATGCAGAAGCCGATCGACGGCGAGCGAGCGGCCGGCGGTGAGCGGAACCTTTGCAGCCGCAACCGGTCCGTCGCCGGGCTCGCCTGCCGGCGTTTCGCGAAAGAAGATGTAGGACCGGTTTTCGGCCATCAGACCCGATGCCTGATCGGGATGAGCGGCAAGCCAGGCCCGGATCGACTGCATGGAGACGGAGGCGGCCGGTATCTCGCCACGATCGACCAGAAGCTTGCCGATGGCCGTGAATGGGTGACCGGTCTTGCCGTCATAGGTGATGCGCGTGGTGCTGCCGTCCGAAAATGTCAGGCGCGCTGCGCCCTGGATGTGGACGAAGAAGGCATCGACCGGGTCCGCGACAAAAGCGATCTCGAGGCCCTGTCCATCCAACGCACCGGCTTCGATCGCCGCCCGGTCATGAAATTCCGTCAGAACCCCATCATCGCCACGGCGGCCAAAGCGCATTTGCGGGTCGAAGTCTGGCGGACGATTGCTGTCATCGACGGGCACCAGATCGGGCGGGCGCCGGAGAAAGGGCACGGCAAAGGATGGTGTTCGACGATGGGAGGCCGAAAGCTCGGGTTCGTAGAAGCCGGTTACAAGGCCCTGCTCGCCGGTTCCGTTATCAAGGCGCACCGGGGCAAACCTGTTCTCGAAGAATCCGCGCGGGTCGTCTCGGGCGCCGAGCTCCGCCGCCTCTGCGGCCAGTGTCATCAGAGGTTCGGGCGGAATGCCGAGCCGTCCGGTTCGATAGGTTTCGCCCACCGGTTTTTGGCAGTGGCGCGCCAGTGTTGCCAGCGCGGCGGCATGATCGTCCTGCGCCCAGCCAGCCATGTCGGCGAATGCGATGCGGTTCAGGGACCACATGGTGGCCGCCAGTACCGCAGCTTACTCGTCGGCTTCGGTCGCTTCGAGTTTCCAGTCGGGCGCCTCGCTGCGCACATCGCGCATGAAGGTCCACACATCCTTGACCTCGGCGACCGCCTCGGGATCGCCTTCGATGATCTCGCCATCCTTGCCGCGCGTCGCCGAGACGAGCTGACTGACGACGGACACGGTGATGTGGGCTTCTGAATCGCGCATCTGGGCGCCGACAATATCGATGGTGTCGATGCCGACAAAGTTGGTCTGCACCGTTTCGCCCCGCGCCTCGCGTTCGTCGAGCGCTGCGGCAAATCCGTCATAGACATCGGCCGACAACAGGTTGCGCAGCGTCTTGCGGTCCCCATCGGCGAACGCCATGACGATCATCTCGTAGGCCATCTTGGCGCCGGCCAGGAACTCGCCGGGGTGGAATTCGGGCGCCGCATCGCGGATGGCACGCAGACCCTTGTTAACCTCGGTACCCGGTTTGGCCATCTTGTCGATATCGGCATAGGGTTCGGGGTTCTCGCCACGCCCCGGCAAAGTGATCACATTGTCCGCTTCGCCGGCGTCATCGCGCGCCACGTCCTCACCCTGACGGGAATAGGGATCGAAGGGCGGGCGCTCCTGGCCGGTGCGGCGCCCTAGGACATTGCGAAGCTGTATGAAGACGAAGACAGCCGCGACGACAAAGATCAGGGTGACAAAATTCGACGAGTCCATTGGGTTTCCGTTTTCGGTCTGGTTGTCGCACGCGGCGCGCATAGCTGATATAGAACGTGCACCGCCATCATTCAAACCGGGACCGGTCACGCTTACATGGGTTCAAACACCGTGTTCAACCTGTCCGGACCGCCACCATGCCATTTTCGCTGATCCCCTTCGCCCTGCTGGTCATCCCGCTGCTCGAAATTGCCGCTTTCGTGGTGATCGGCGGACAGATCGGTGTCTTCCCGACGCTGGCGCTGGTGGTCGTCACGGCGGTCATCGGCTCGATCCTGCTGCGCGTGCAGGGGTTCGGCCTGCTCAACCGTATCCAGGCCGAAATGAATGCCGGGCGGGTGCCAGCGCGCGAGCTGGTGCATGGCGTGATGCTGCTGGTTGCGGGAATTCTGCTGCTGACACCCGGTTTTGTGACCGACGCGGCAGGCTTTCTGCTGTTCGTGCCGCCGGTGCGCGATGCGGTCTGGGGCTTTGTCCGAAGCCGCGTTCGCGTCGTCGGGCCGGACGGTGCCAAATTTCACGATGGCGCGTCGGAAACGACCCCGCGGGACGGCCGCACGATCGATCTCGACGAGGACGATTTTGCGCGCGAACCCGACCCCGACACACCTTGGGGCGACGGCCCGCCACGCTCGTAGCTGACAGAAAGGCCGGTTACTATGGCCCGCTTGTCACACAGGGGGCACCATGCTAGGCGACCGCGAAATCTCCCGATCCGGCGCATTTGCGCCACTCCAGCAATTCCAAGAAGGCACCCAAGATGGCGGATGAAACCGACAAGACGAACGATGGCGAAACGGCAGCAGCCGCAGGAGCAACGACGGGCAACGGCAAATCGCCGCAGCTCAGCATCCTGACGCAGTACGTCAAGGATCTGTCGTTCGAGAGCCCCGGCGCGCCGATGACGCTGCGCCAGCGCGACAAGGCGCCGGCGATCAACATCAACATCAACGTCAACGCCAATCCGATGTCGGAAACCGACTATGACGTGGTGCTGACGCTGAACGCGACGGCCAAGGATGACGACAAGGTCCTGTTCAATGTCGAACTGATCTATGGCGGCGTGTTCCGCGTCGACGGCTTTCCCAAGGAGCACACGCTGCCGGTGGTCTTCATCGAATGCCCGCGCATGCTGTTCCCGTTCGCGCGGCAGATCGTGGCCGAATGCACACGCAATGGCGGTTTCCCGCCGCTGATGATCGATCCGGTCGATTTTGCGCGGATGTTCCAGCAGCGCATGGCCGAAGAACAGGCGCGCCAGAAGGTCGAAACGACGAACTGACCGAGAAAAGGGCCCGGCCGTGCCGTTTCAGGCGGGGCGGCGCCAGAGCGGGGCCTCGCCCAGCAGTCCGATCATCTCTTCATGCGCGGCGGCTTCGGCCGCCGTCAGGCGCGGCGGCAAGGGGTCGGCGCGCGTACCGACCACCGCAACCTTGTCCGGACCTTCGGATCCCGTGGCTTTGTCGGCGGCAGTGTCGGCGACCACCGACAAGCCGAGCGCCGCCTGCTTGCCGCCGACCAGCTCGATATAGACTTCGGCCAGAAGCTCGCTGTCGAGGAGCGCGCCGTGCTTCTCGCGCCGCGAATTGTCGATCCCGTAGCGCTTGCACAGGGCATCGAGCGAGTTCGGGCCCATCGGATGGCGCCGGCGGGCAAGGGCGAGCGAATCGACGATCCGGGCCGGATCGAGCGCCGGAAAGCCGATCCGGGCGAACTCCTCATTGAAGAAGCCGGCATCGAAGCCGGCATTGTGAGCGATCAGCCTGGCATCGCCGACAAAGGCGAACCAATCGTCGACGATTTCGGCAAAGCGCGGCTTGTCGATCAGCATCTCGTTGGAAATGCCGTGTACAGCCAGCGCCTCGGGATGCACCTCACGCCCGTCCGGATTGATGAAGACGTGAAACGATCGTCCGGTGATGAACCGGTTGTCGAGTTCGACGGCGCCAATCTCGATGATGCGGTCAGCCTTGTTGTCGAGGCCGGTCGTTTCGGTGTCGAAGATAATTTCACGCATTGTTCGCCCAGTCTGCAAATCGCCATAACAGGATGGCGGTGCGCCCTGCCTCGGGCAAGACGTGCGCGGAACCATCCAAAGGCAATCGGCCGGTTCAGCCGGCCGCTTCGGCAAGGTTTCGGGGCGGCGGCTGCAGCACGGTGATCAGATCACGCACCTTGGCGCGCGCGCAGTCCATGCCCAACGACGTGTCGATGATGAAATCGGCCTTGGCACGCTTTTCACGATCCGGAACCTGGCGGGCGAGGATCGCCGCGAAACGATCTTCGGTCATGCCGGGCCGGGCGAGGACGCGCTCGCGCTGCACATCGGCCGGCGCAGTAACCACAAGCACCTTGTCGACCCGATCCTGTGCGCCCACCTCGAACAGAAGCGGGATGTCGAGGACCACCAGGCCAGCTCCATCGGCACGCGCACGGTCGACGAACGCGGCTTCGTGCGCAGCGACCAGCGGATGGACGATCGCCTCGAGCCGTCCCAGCGCCTCAGCGTCGCCCAGAACCCGCTCGCCCAGCTGTTTGCGATCGACAATGCCGTCCATCACCGTGCCGGGAAAAGCCGTCTCGATGAGCGGCGCAGCATCGCCGCGGTAAAGCTCGTGAACGGCGGCGTCGGAATCGTGCACGGGAATTCCTGCCTCGGTGAACATGGCGGCGGTCGTCGACTTGCCCATACCGATCGAACCGGTCAGCCCCAGACGGATCATGACGCGTTGTCCCCCGCACAGTGCGCCTCAAGGTCGGCGACGATATGGGCGCGCAGGTCCGGTGTCACCAGTGGCCGGACGCCGAACCACCGTTCGAATCCCGGGACTGCCTGATGCAGCAGCATGCCTAGACCGTCGGCAACGGTCAGGCCGCGGTCGCGCGCGGCGGCAAGCATGGGCGTGACCAGCGGCGCATAGACGATGTCGGTCACGATCGCCTGGTCACCGACCTTGTCGAGATCAAGCATCAAAGGCGGTTCGCCGGACATGCCCAGCGACGTCGTGTTGACCACCAGATCGGCATCGGCCGCCCGTTCGTCGATTGCGGCGAGCGGGGCGGCATGAATGGACTCGCCAAACAAGTCGGCGAGTTCAGCGGCCCGGTCGCGGGTGCGGTTGGCCAGATCGATATGGCGATAGCCGGCTTGGAGCAGCGCATGGAGGATTGCGCGGCTTGCGCCGCCCGCGCCGATCACCAATGCACGTTGGCCGGCGCGCCATTGCGGTGTCCAATCGTCGAGATTGGCCGCAAAGCCATAGGCATCGCTGTTGCCGGCGGCGAGCTCGCCGCGCTCTTTCCAGATGGTATTGACGGCCCCGATCGCTTCGGCCGCCGCATCACGCTTGTCGATAGCGGCAAACGCGGTCTGCTTGTGCGGAATGGTGACATTGCCGCCGGCCCAATTGGACGCCGACAGACCGGCCAGGAAGAACGGGAAATCGTCAGGGGCGATATCGAGCGGTTCGTACGATCCGGCCAGGCCAAGCCGGTCGAGCCAGAAGCGATGGATCAAAGGCGATCGCGAATGGCCGATCGGGTGCCCGGCGACGAAGGCGCGCGCCGGATCAGCCATCGATCATGTCCAGGCGCCGCAGTTCGGCCAGAAGCGGCAGCATGGGCATGCCGATGATGGTGAAGTAATCGCCCTCGACCCGGTCAAAAAGCCTGATGCCCGCGCCTTCGATCTGATAGGCGCCGACGCTCTGCAACGCCGCCTCGCCGACTTCGGCGAGATATCGGCCTATGAATGCCGGTGACAGGGTCCGCACATGCATGTGTGCCGTCGATACATGACGCCATAGCGTCTCTCCGTCGCGGACAAGCGCCAGTGCGCTGTGCAGCGCGTGCGCCTTGCCGGACATGGCCAGAAGACGGAACCGCGCTTCTTCCATGTTGGCCGGCTTATGCAGCAGTTCGCCGTCGAGCGCCATCGTCTGGTCCGCCCCCAGGACCAGCGCGCCGGGATGGCGTGCGCTGACATCGAGCGCCTTGGCCTCGGCAAGCACGGCCGCCACGTCGGCGGCATCGAGACCGCTTTCAACGAGCGGCGCTTCCACCGCCCGCTCCTCAATATCGGCCGCATCGGTCGAAAAGATGAGGCCGGCCTTGGTCAGAAGTTCGGCTCGGAAGGGGCTGGACGATGCAAGAACGAAGGTCATGGTCGGCTCTGAAGGCTGGGCGTCAGTGGGTGGCCTAACCTGCCGGAGGGCGCCGGACAAGCGCAAAGCCCCGGACGGACGCCTGCCGTGGGTTGGGGACAATTCCGGTGGGCAAACGCGATTGTCTGCCGCTTGGTTCACAGGCGCGGGCAAATGCGCGTGATCGGTCAACATGGATGGACCGGACTTTTGCTCCTGCACGCCGGTAGTGAACGGAGAAACAAAACGCCGTCCACTGGCCATTCACATGAAATGATCCCGTTGGTAACGATTAAATATCTGATAAATAATCATTTTTAGGTTTGTCCTCGTCGATTCTGGTTTTCACTATCCAGCCGTCCGACGCAGGAACGCTGTGTATGAGAGGTGGAAAACCGCGGACAAAAGATTCATACCCGCAACTCACAGACTCATAGAAAAATCAAAAAACCTTCGTTAGACATCTCATTCTTAAAAGGGCTGTGAAAGGAGTGCGTTGCATGGGCCAGCGGACGATACTGGAAGTCATGCAGGGCGCGACGGTTACGCCACCGCCGATCTGGGTGATGCGGCAGGCGGGGCGTTATCTGCCCGAATATCGCGAGACACGCGCGAGGGCGAAGAACTTCCTCGATTTCTGCTACACGCCCGATCTGGCCGTTGAAGCGACGTTGCAGCCAATCCGCCGTTACGGCTTTGATGCGGCGATTCTTTTTTCGGATATTCTGGTGATCCCCGACGCACTCGACCGTGATGTGTCCTTCGTGCAGGGCGAGGGACCCCGAATGCGTCCGCTTGAAGGCGACGAAATCGAGAAGCTCGATTCAAGCCGTGTTCTTGATCATCTGGCGCCTGTTTTCGAAACGGTGCGGCGATTGCGCGTGGCGTTGCCGGATGAAACGGCGCTTTTGGGTTTTTGTGGCGCCCCCTGGACGGTGGCGACCTACATGATCGCCGGGCACGGAACACCCGACCAGGCCCCATCGCGTCTGATGCTCTATCGCGAGCCGGCGCGGCTGGAGAAGTTGCTCGACATACTCGCCGAGGCGTCGGCGCGTTATCTGATCGCGCAGATCGATGCGGGGGCCGACGCCGTCAAGATTTTCGACAGTTGGGCGGGTGTTCTCGATCGTGTGGCATTCGAGCGGTGTTCGGTGGCGCCGGTTCGCAAGATCATTGAAACGGTGAAGCGCGAACGGCCCGGAACGCCGGTGATCGCCTTTCCGAAAGGCGCCGGCTGGCAATATCGCGACTACCGCGAAAAGACGGGTGCGGACATGATCGCGCTCGACTGGACGGTTCCACTCGATGTCGCGGCCCAGTTGCAGAAAGAAGGGCCGGTTCAGGGCAATCTGGACCCTTTGCGGGTCGTGGCGGGCAGGGCGGCGATCAAGGAAGGGGTCGATCGCATTCTCGACGCGCTGGCGGGCGGGCCGTTCGTCTTCAATCTCGGACACGGGATCACGCCGCAGGCCGATCCGGACGATATGGCCTATCTGGTCGACTGCGTACGCGGCAAGGCCTAGCGGCCATGAAGGGGCCGGGCGGGGAGATATCGGAGACCAAGGGGCGCAAGGCGGCCATGCGTGCGTTGATGGCGCTGGCGGTTTTTCTTGGCCTGGCGGCTTTCATATTCGTTTTGTCGCCGCCGGCGCGCTATGACTGGGCAAAAGCCATCCATGTCGTCGCGGTGATTTCGTGGATGGCGGGCATGCTGTACCTGCCGCGGCTGTTCGTTTATCATTGCGATGCAGAACCGGGTTCGGTCCAGGCCGACACATTCGTCGTCATGGAGCGGCGGCTCCTGAAGGTGATCATGCTTCCCGCGATGATCGTTTCCTGGGCCGTCGGTCTCTGGCTGGCATGGACCGGCGCATTTTTCCTGGAAATCTGGTTTATCGGTAAACTCGTCGCCGTGCTGATCATGAGTTGGGCGCATGGCTATCTGGCGAAATCGGCCCGTCTGTTCGCCGAAGGACGCAACGACAAGCCGGCGCGTCATTGGCGGATCGTCAACGAAGTGCCGACGATCGCGATGATCGCGGCGGTGATCCTGGTAATCGTCAAACCGTTCTAGGAACGCCGCGCTTGTCGGGTGGCACGGCGAATTGTCTTGCCCGTGCGGCTTGAAATCGCCATGATGACGGCGTATGTGGCGGCCAGTTCTCGGTGCCCTTCTTCCTTCCCTCCGCGCCGGGCTTTTCCCTTTACGTCCGCATTGGTTCAACCATGGAACAAATGAAGCTACACGATTTGCAGCAGAAGTCTGCGCCCGAACTTGTGGAGTTCGCCGAAAGCCTTGAGGTCGAAAATGCCAGTGTCCTGCGCAAGCAGGAGCTGATGTTTGCCATTCTCAAGCGTCTGGCCGCCGATGATATCGAGATCATCGGCGAGGGCGTGGTCGAGGTGCTTCAGGACGGGTTCGGCTTTTTGCGGTCGGCCAGTGCGAATTATCTGCCTGGACCTGACGACATCTATATCTCGCCATCGCAGATCCGGCGTTTTTCGCTGAAGACCGGCGATACGGTCCAGGGCACGATCCGTGCGCCCAAGGACGGGGAACGCTATTTTGCTTTGCTCAAGGTCAACACGAT
The DNA here is from genome assembly GCF_965223445.1 of Oceaniradius stylonematis. Lineage (NCBI taxonomy): Bacteria > Pseudomonadati > Pseudomonadota > Alphaproteobacteria > Hyphomicrobiales > Ahrensiaceae > Oceaniradius > Oceaniradius stylonematis. The sequence goes on along the minus strand of NZ_OZ244994.1, from coordinate 2,030,692 downwards.
CAATTTCGAAGACCCCGAGAAGATCCGTCACAAGAGCCATTTCGACAATCTGACGCCGCTTTATCCCGACAGCCGCATCAATATGGAGGTCGAAAACGCCGAGACGAAGGATTTGTCGGCGCGCGTGATCGATCTCGTCGCGCCGCTCGGCAAGGGCCAGCGCGGTCTGATTGTCGCGCCGCCTCGCACGGGTAAAACGGTGCTTTTGCAGAACATCGCCCATTCGATCACCGCCAATCACCCCGAATGCTATCTGATCGTGCTGCTGATCGACGAACGGCCCGAGGAAGTCACGGACATGCAGCGTTCGGTGAAGGGCGAGGTCGTGTCGTCGACGTTCGATGAACCGGCGACCCGCCATGTTCAGGTTGCCGAGATGGTGATCGAAAAGGCCAAGCGTCTGGTCGAACATGGCCGCGATGTCGTCATCCTGCTCGATTCGATCACACGGCTGGGCCGGGCCTACAACACGGTCGTGCCTTCGAGCGGCAAGGTGCTGACCGGCGGTGTCGATGCCAACGCGCTGCAGCGGCCCAAGCGCTTCTTCGGTGCGGCGCGCAATATCGAGGAAGGCGGTTCGCTGACGATTATCGCCACCGCTCTGATCGATACGGGCAGCCGCATGGACGAGGTGATCTTCGAAGAATTCAAGGGAACGGGCAATTCGGAAATCGTGCTCGACCGGAAGGTTGCCGACAAACGCATCTTCCCCTCCATGGATATCCTCAAATCGGGTACCCGCAAGGAAGACCTTCTGGTGCCGCGTTCGGACCTTCAGAAGATCTTCGTGCTTCGGCGCATTCTGTCGCCGATGGGAACGACGGATGCCATCGAGTTCCTGATCGACAAGCTGCGCCAGACCAAGAACAATGGCGAATTCTTCGATTCCATGAACGCCTGATCGATTCGGTCTCGAAACGTCGTTGGTGCAGATCGCGGAGACCGATTCGATTCTGATGTGAAACGAATCGAATGAACATTGATGTCTGGCGCCGCATGGAGCCTGCATGACGGATACGATCATCGCGTTGTCCAGCGGAGCCTTGCCGTCGGGCATTGCCATTGTTCGGGCATCCGGCACCGCGTCGGGAGCGCTTGCGGAGCGCTTTTGCGGCGCCCTTCCCGCGCCGCGAACGGCGGCGTTGCGTGTCTTTCGCGACGATGAGGCATTGGAGATCGATCGCGGGTATGTGCTGTGGTTGCCAGGCCCGGCGAGCTTTACCGGAGAGGATTGCGTCGAATTTCACCTGCACGGCAGCCGCGCAGTGGTCGATCGTGTTTTGGACCTGGCCACGGAAATGCCCGGGGTTCGTCTTGCAGAAGCGGGTGAATTTGCCCGCCGGGCGTTTTCCAACGGCAAGCTCGATTTGGTGGAAGCCGAGGCGCTTGGCGATCTGATTTCGGCGGAGACGGAAGCACAGCGTCGTTTTGCGGTCGAACTGGCCGGTGGGGCGCAATCGTCCCTTTACGAGGATTGGCGAGCCCGCTTGCTCCATGCGCGGTCGATGATCGAGGCGGAGATCGATTTTTCCGATGAGGACGATGTGCCCGGTTCGGTGTCCGATCGGGTTTGGGCGGACATGCGGACGATGAGCGACGCATTGTCCCGCCACATGGACGGTGAACGGCGCGGCCGCATCATGCGGTCCGGACTTCAGGTCGCCATCGTCGGCGTTCCGAATGCGGGCAAATCCACGCTTCTCAATGCGATGGCCGGCAGCGACCGCGCGATTGTTTCCCCGGAACCGGGCACGACGCGCGATGTTGTGGAGGCTCGTCTGGACCTTGGCGGCCATCTGGTGGTGCTGGCCGATACCGCCGGATTGCGCGATGAAGCGGGCACGGTGGAAGGAGAAGGCATTCGCCGTGCGATTCAGCGCGCTGCGGAGGCCGACCTTGTGTTGCACGTATCGGAGACGGGTTTGTTCGAGATGCCCCAACTGCCTGATGGCCTGGCGGTCTGGACCGTGCGCACCAAGGCCGATTTGACCGTGGACGGCGCGAGGCCGGTCCAAGCAGCCGATTATGCGCTGAGCGCCGTGACAGGTGAGGGGCTCGGGGCCTTGGTTGCCGCGCTGACCGATTTTGCACGGGATCGCGCCGGAGGCTCGGATCTCGCGCCGGGACGTGCCCGACACATGCAACATCTGGCTGCCTGCAAGGCCCACCTGATCGATTCGCTGTCGGAACAATTGCCGTTGGAGCTGAGGGCGGAGCATTTGCGTCTCGCCGGAGAGCAGCTCGGGCGGATAACGGGCCGCATCGATGTTGAGGACATGCTGGGAACGATTTTCTCGCAGTTCTGCATCGGCAAGTGATTCACGTGAAACAGCGCTGGCCTGGATGCGATATGCCGCCGTTGTTTCACGTGAAACAGCGGGTGGCTTGACCTCGGCCGTCAATCACGCCATGTGCGGCTGAGAAGACCCTTTACCTGTACTTTTTTGGAGGCTGGCCGATGATGGTCACAGCCTATGATGTCATCATCGTTGGCGGCGGCCATGCTGGCGTCGAGGCGGCGCGTGCGAGTGCTGCGGTCGGGGCGTCGACGGCTCTTGTGACCCACCGTTTTGATACGATCGGTGTCATGTCGTGCAATCCCGCCATTGGCGGTTTGGGCAAAGGGCATCTGGTTCGGGAGATCGACGCGCTGGACGGATTGATGGGCCGGGTCGCGGATGCCGCCGGCATCCAGTTCCGCCTGTTGAACCGCCGGAAGGGGCCGGCCGTGCGCGGTCCGAGGACGCAGGCCGACCGGGCTCTGTATCGCGCCGCCATGCAGAACGAAGTCGGCGCCATCGCCAATCTCGACATAGTCGAGGGAGAGGTGGCCGCTCTGCGCATGCCGGCGCCCGACCGTGTCGAGGGAGTGGTGCTCGCCGACGGCCGGGAATTGACGGCCGGCGCGGTGGTTCTGACGACGGGCACCTTTCTGCGCGGTGTCATCCATATCGGCGACCGGACCATCGCTGCTGGCCGCATGGGCGAGGCACCGAGCAATGCACTGTCCGGCCAGCTGCAGGCGATGAACGTGCCGATCGGCCGTCTGAAGACGGGCACGCCGCCGCGGCTTGACGGTCGCACCATAGCGTGGTCGCAGCTGTCCATGCAGAGCGCAGACGACGATCCGGTGCCGTTCTCGATGCTGACGGAGCGCATCGTCAATCGTCAGATCGAATGCGGCATCACGCGGACGACGGCCGACACGCACGCCGTTGTTCGCGCCAATATCGGTCGTTCGGCGATGTACTCGGGCAAGATCGAAGGGACCGGGCCGCGCTATTGCCCTTCCATCGAAGACAAGATCGTCAAGTTCGGCGATCGCGACGGGCACCAGATCTTTCTCGAACCGGAAGGGTTGAACGATCATACCGTCTACCCGAACGGCATTTCGACATCGCTGCCGGAAGACGTGCAAGCGGCTGCCCTGAAGACGATACCGGGGCTCGAGCACGCAAAGATCCTGCAACCGGGTTATGCGATCGAGTATGATCATGTCGATCCGCGCGCGTTGGATGCCAGCCTGGCGTTGCGCAGCGTGTCGGGCTTTTATCTCGCCGGCCAGATCAACGGCACAACCGGCTACGAGGAAGCGGCGGCGCAAGGGCTTGTGGCGGGCCTGAATGCGGCACGTTTTGCGGCCGGACAGGCGCCGGTCCTGTTCAGCCGAACCGAGAGCTATATCGGAGTGATGCTGGACGATCTGACGTCGCGCGGCGTGTCGGAACCCTATCGCATGTTCACGTCACGCGCCGAATACCGGCTGTCACTGCGGATCGACAATGCGGACATGCGGCTCACGCCGTTGGCGATCGAATCGGGACTGGCGTCCGCAGAACGGCGCGAGCACTTCAACGCCGTGAGGACGGCACTGGATGCTGCCCGCGATTTGAGCCGTTCGGTGACATTGACGCCGCAGGAAGCCAACCGATTCGGCCTCGAAATCAATCACGACGGCGTTCGGCGGTCCGCCTATGATCTGATGGCTTATCCCGACATCACCTTTGATCGGCTCACGTCCATCTGGCCGGAACTCTGCGATATCGATCGGTCGATCGCCGAGCGGCTGGAAATCGAGGCGCAATATGCCGTCTATATGAAGCGCCAGGCCGCAGACATCGCTGCAGTGCGTCGTGACGAGGCGCTGTTGCTGCCCTGCGATCTGTCATTTGACGGCATTGCCGGGCTCTCCAACGAGCTGAAGCAGAAGCTTGCCGAACGCCGCCCCTCGTCGATTGCCGAGGCACAAAGGATCGACGGCATGACGCCCGCGGCGGCCGCACTGCTCATTGCCCATGTCCGGAAACAAGAGTTTCGAACCGACATCGATGCGGCATGAGCGATCCCGATGCGATGCGCGCTGCGCTTTCTTCAGGCCATGATGGCGTCGATGTTTCACGTGAAACGCTGATGCGCATGGCGCAGTTTGCCGATCTGTTCGATGCTTGGTCGAAACGGATCAATCTCGTCGCGGCGTCGACCGGCGGCGATTTCTGGATGCGGCACGTGGCCGACAGTGCGCAGCTGCTGCGACTGAAACCAGACGCCCGCCATTGGTCCGATCTTGGCTCGGGCGGCGGTTTTCCCGGAATTGTGATTGCCATTCTGCTTTCGGAGACCGAAGGCGCGCGTGTCGACCTGATCGAGAGCAACCGAAAGAAGGCGGCGTTCCTGCAGACGGTGCGCGCTGCCTGTGCACCGTGCGCCCGTGTGCATCCCGCCCGCATCGAGGATGCGGTGATGCGCCTGCCGGCACCGGAGGTCATTACGGCGCGTGCCCTGGCACCGCTGGCAGACCTGTTCTCCCTCGCCGAACCCTGGCTGGCGGCCGGCGCGTCCTGCCTGTTTCACAAAGGCCGTGGATATGCCGATGAAGTGGAGGAAAGCCGTGCACATTGGCGATTCGATCTGGTAGTACATGACAGTGTTGCTGCCCCGGACTCGGTCATTTTGGACATCAGCCAGGTCCGGCGGGCGCCCAATTCACACTGAACCGGGGACCGGCATGACCAGTTCACCCAAGGTCATCACCATTGCCAACCAGAAAGGCGGCGTCGGCAAGACGACCACCGCGATCAATCTGGCAACGGCGCTTGCCGCAATCGGCGAGCGGGTGCTGGTGGTCGATGTCGATCCGCAGGGCAATGCCAGCACGGGGCTCGGCATCGATCGGGACGACAGAACCGTGTCAGCCTACGAGATCCTGCTGGGCGAAGCGTCGGTCACCGACGCAGCCATCGCAACCGCCGTTCCCGGGCTGTCGATCGTTCCGTCGACCATGGATCTGCTGGGCATCGAGATGGAAATCGCTTCGGCGTCCGACCGCGTCTTCCGGTTGCGCACGGCCCTTGGTCAGCCGGATGTGCGGCGCTTTTCCTATGTCATCATCGATTGCCCGCCCTCGCTGAACCTTCTGACGCTTAACGCGATGGCGGCCGCGCATTCCGTGCTGGTGCCGCTGCAGTGCGAGTTCTTCGCGCTGGAAGGGCTCAGCCAGCTTCTGAAGACCGTCGATCAGATTCGCGGCTCGGTCAATCCGGGCCTGACCATCCAGGGGATCGTGCTGACCATGTATGACGGCCGCAACAATCTGGCCAACCAAGTGGTGGACGATGTGCGCAGCTATATGGGCGATACCGTCTACACCACGGTAATCCCCCGCAATGTCCGGCTGTCCGAGGCCCCGTCGCACGGCAAGCCGGCCATCCTCTACGATCTGCAATGTGCAGGAAGCCAAGCCTATCTCAACCTGGCGTCGGAAGTCATTCAACGCGAGCGCGGCGCGCGGGCCGCCTGAACGGATTCGAACCCGGAACGATACGGACATCATGATGGCAGATGACAGATCGGACAGGCGGCTGGGCCGCGGACTGGCGGCACTGATCGGCGAGATGGACCAGCCGGTGCAGGCCGCGGCGGCACCCGTTGCCAGCGACCGCAGCGTTCCGATCGAGATGATCGCCCGCAATCCCAACAATCCCAGGCGCACCTTCAGCGACGATGAGCTGGACGATCTTGCCCGATCGATGCGCGATCACGGTGTCATCCAGCCGATCGTCGTGCGCCCCGTGGCGGGAACGGGCGGTGGTGCCTCGCATGAGATCATCGCCGGCGAGCGGCGATGGCGCGCGGCGCAACGTGCTGGGCTCACCGAGGTGCCGGTGATCGTCCGCGAAGTCGACGACCGTTCGGCGCTGGAGCTCGCGATCGTCGAAAACGTCCAGCGCTCCGATCTCAATCCGATCGAGGAGGCGCTTGGCTATCGGCAGCTGATGGACGACCATGGCTACGGGCAGTCGGACCTTGGTGACGTTATCGGCAAAAGCCGCAGCCATGTGGCCAATACGCTGCGCCTGTTGAAACTCCCCGATTCGGTCCAGGCGATGGTTTCGGCAGGCGATTTGTCGGCCGGCCATGCGCGGACGCTGGTAACGGCCGATGATCCGGCCGCTATCGCGCGCAAGATCGTTGCAGAGGGATTGTCCGTGCGCCAGGCAGAGACATTGGCCCAAAAGCCGGTTGGCGACGACGATCGATCCATTGGAAAGCCGGCAAAAGATACCGATCTTGTCGCGCTCGAGAAGACCTTGTCCGATGCGTCAGGCTACCGCGTCGAAATCCAGCCGAAGGCAAAGGGTGGCGAAGTGCGCATTGCCTACCAGTCGCTTGAGCAACTCGACGATCTATGCCGTCTTCTGCAACGCCAATAGATTCCCATTTTGATTCGCGATCGAAACGATCTGAACCCTAACGCCGGCGAGCGCTCTGGACTGTGAGCGCCAGCAACGTCATACGCAGGACGTCGGTTTCGAGGTGTCGCGACTGGCGGGCCTGAAGGACTGCTTCACGCAAACGGCCAAGCCCGGCGCGAATGGCGGGCGCGCTCCATATCGCGACCGCCTGCTCCATTGCCTGGCGGCGCGCGAAGAAGACCGGCGGCCTGGCGTGGGCCACCGCCGCGGCGGGATTTTTCCCCTGCATGTCCATGTCGGCACGGATCCGGTCCAGCGCCTGGAACTGCCGTGTCAGGATCGCGAGCAGCGCCGATGGCGCACCGCCTCCGCTTTCGAATTTCACCACCGCGCGGTCGAGCGCCTTGAGATCGCCCGTCAGCACGGCCATCGAAATGTCGTCAAACCCCAGTGCCGACGCGTCGCCGCAAATGGCCTGCACGTCAGACAGTGTCACCGTTGGCTGGCCGAGCGCATAAAGCGCGATCTTGTCCAGTTCGGCGCGCGAGGCGGCCCGGTCGCCGCCAAGATGATCGATCAGAAAATGACGCGCATCGAGTTCCAGCCGTAGTCCGGCCGCAGAAAATGTGCGGTCGATCAGCTCCTGAAGTGCCCTGTCGTTGTCGGTGTAGCAGGCAATGGCGAGGCCGGCCGCAGCCTTTTCGACCGCCCCGCGCAGGCCGCCCTTCTTGAGATCGCCGGCCTCGACAATGATCATCGTGTCCGCTGGCGGCTCGCCGAGCAGCATGTCGATCTGGCCGAGCAGTGCTCGATCGTTTCCCGCGCCTCGGAGCCAGATCAGCCGGCGGCCGCCAAACATGCCGACCGTGTAGGCTTCATTGACGAGCCGTTCGGGGTCCGCCCCAGGGCTCGCGGCGTCGATGCGAATCGTGCTGAACGGATCGTCCAGCGGCACACCGCTCCCTTTGGCCAGCGCCGAGGCGCGTTCCGACACCAGACCGTGATCCGGCCCGTAGACCAGATAGATCGTGTAGTCGCGATCGGGCCGGGCGATGAAGCGGTCGGCCTCGTGGTTCTTGAGCTGGGCCAAGGTACGCGCGCCTCAGCGGGCGGCGAGCGCCGTCGCCACGACGATCCGGAACCGTTCGGCGAGTTCGGCGGCCGCGCGGTTCTCGGCATCGCGCAAAGCACGCAGATTGGCGAATTCCTGCCGCGTATTGTCGAAGGAGGCGGTTGCCGACCGGGTTTCGGAGGCGATGGTGACGCCGTCCTCGATCCGCGTCAGCGTCAGCGTTCCCGTCAGCGTCACGCGCCTGGCCGTGATGTTGGTCGAGCCGTCCGGCGCCGACACGCGGAAAATGTCAACGGTGGACGATGAAACGGCCAGCGATGCGCGGTGATCGGCCGACGGGTCCACGGAGCCGCCATTGTAGAGCAGGAAGACAAGTTCGTTGCGGACCTGCTGGCTGATCCGGTCATCGACACCATCGACGCTGACCCGGCTGAGCGGCGCTGTCGACACGATGAAGTCTGTCGAGCCGGCATGGTAGAGCGGCTGCACCGTGCAGCCGCCCAGCATCGCCAGCGCGCCCAGCATCGCCGTCCGGCGCGTGACGCTCCATCTCCGGCGTTGATCAGGCGCGATCTTCATCATGCGACTATATTGACGATGCGGCCCGGCACCACAATCACCTTTTTGGGCGCCGCGCCGTTCAAATGGCGCTGCACGGCGTCAAGCTCCAGGGCCGATGCCTCGACGCTGTCCCTTTCCGCATCACGCGCGACCGCGATCTCGCCGCGTTTCTTGCCGTTGATCTGCACCGGCAGGACGATCGTGTCGTCGGCGATCAGCGCCGGATCGAATGCCGGCCAGGGCTCCTTGGCCACCATGTCCGCATGCCCCAGAATGGCCCAGCATTCCTCGGCCACGTGCGGCGCGATCGGCGCCATGATCTGGATAAGGATGGACAGGGCCTCATGGGCTGCCGCCTTGCCGGCCCGATCGTTTCCGCTCCCCGCCCTTTCGATCACAGGGGCGATTGCGTTGACCAGTTCATGGATGCGGGCAATGGCCTTGTTGAAGGCCAGCCGTTCGAAATCCTCGCCCACACCCTCGAGCGCCTTGTGCGCAGCCTTTCGCATAGCCGCGAAATCGCCGTTCGCGGCGGACGGGTCACCGGCCGCGATGGTCGGCGCGGCGCCCGCGACGAGGCGCCAGACACGCTGGATGAAGCGATGCGCGCCCTCGGCGCCCGAATCGGTCCATTCCACGTCACGCTCGGGCGGCGAATCCGAAAGCATGAACCAGCGTGCCGTGTCCGCGCCGAAGCTCTGGGTGATGTCCTCCGGTCCGATCGTGTTCTTCTTGGACTTGGACATTTTTTCGAGCGGCCCGATGGTCACCGGCTTGCCGGTGTCGGCGTCGAAGGCCTTGCGGTTCGAATCATGCCCTTCGATCCGGACCTGACCGGGATCGAGCCAGCCTCCGTCTTCGGACCGGTAGGTCTCGTGGACGACCATGCCTTGGGTGAAAAGCCCCTTGAACGGTTCGTCGACCGCCATGTGCCCAGTGCGGCTCATCGCGCGGGCGAAGAAGCGAGAATAGAGAAGGTGCAAAATGGCGTGCTCGATGCCGCCAATATACTGATCGACGGGCAGCCACGCATTGGCCGCGTCGGGGTCGGTCGGGGCATCCTCGTTCGGCGCGGTGAAGCGCGCGAAGTACCAGGACGAATCGACAAACGTGTCCATCGTGTCGGTTTCGCGGCGCGCGGGCTTTCCGCAGGACGGGCAGTCAACATGTTTCCATGCCGGATGATGGTCCAGCGGATTGCCCGGCCGTTCGAACGTGATATCGTCCGGAAGCGTGACGGGCAATTGCGCCTTCGGCACCGGCACCAGGCCGCAGTCGTCGCAGTGGACGACCGGGATCGGACACCCCCAGTAGCGCTGGCGCGAAATGCCCCAGTCGCGCAGCTTGAACTGTACTTGCCGGTCGCCTTGCGGACGACCGTCCAACTCCATCGCTTCCAGACGGTCGGCAATGGCGGCGAAAGCGTCGGCTGGCGTCATGCCGTCGAGGAACGACGAGTTGATCATCGTGCCGTCGCCGGTCCAGGCCTCCTCGCCGATCGCAAAGTCCTCGGCGTCGGCGTCTGGCGGCAACACGACGGGCACGACCGGCAGGTCGTACTTGCGCGCGAAATCGAGGTCGCGCTGGTCGCCCGAGGGGCAGCCGAAGATCGCGCCGGTGCCGTAGTCCATCAGGACGAAGTTGGCGACGTAGACGGGCAGTTCCCAGTCGGCGTCGAACGGGTGCCGGACCTTGATGCCGGTATCGAACCCTTTCTTCTCGGCTGTTTCCAGCGCGGTGACCGATGTCCCCATGCGGCGGCATTCCTCGCAGAAGGCGGCGAGCGCGGCGTTCGTCTCGGCTGCCTTCCTGGCCAGCGGATGATCGGCTGCGATCGCCATGAAGGACGACCCGAACAGAGTATCGGGCCGGGTCGTATAGACTTCGAGTTCCGTTTCGCCTTCGGGCGCCGTTTCAGGTGTCAGCGCCCAGCGGATCGAAAGGCCCTCGGAGCGCCCGATCCAGTTGCGCTGCATCAGGCGCACCTTGTCCGGCCACCCGTCGAGATCGTCTATGGAATCGAGCAGATCCTGGCTGAAATCGGTGATCTTGAAGACCCATTGAGCCAGTTCGCGCTGCTCGACCTCGGCGCCCGAGCGCCAACCCTTGCCGTCGATCACCTGTTCGTTGGCCAGAACGGTCTGGTCGACCGGGTCCCAATTGACCTTGGAGACACGGCGACCGACGAGGCCGGCTTCGAGGAAATCGACGAACAGCATCTGCTGGCGGTGGTAATAGTCGACATCGCAGGTGGCAAATTCGCGCGACCAGTCGATCGAAAGGCCCATCAGTTTGAGTTGGGCACGCATCGTGCCGATGTTCTGGTAGGTCCAGTCGCGCGGATGAACCTTGTTCTGCATGGCCGCGTTTTCCGCCGGCATGCCGAATGCGTCCCAGCCCATCGGGTGCAGCACATTGTAGCCCATGGCGCGCTTGTGGCGGGCGACGACATCTCCCATCGTATAGTTGCGCGTGTGACCGATATGAATGCGCCCGGACGGATAGGGAAACATCTCGAGGACGTAATATTTCGGCCGGGGATCGGCATTATCGGTCTCGAACAGCCTGGCCTCGTCCCAGGCCTTTTGCCATTTGGGCTCGGATGCGCGCGGATTGTAACGTTCAGGTGTCGTCATCGGGTCAGAGCTGTCCGGTGGGCGGCCATGCGGCTTGAAATCGGAGCATCGGCATGCACTTAAGCTGTCGGATGCGCGCCGGTGTCATGCCGGCAAATGAGTACAGCGTCAACCATGCGGCAGGGGCGGGAAACGTGTCGGATCACCAGCGGAACACATCGGACCTGACCTCGGCGGATCGCTTCGACACCGTCGTCGCAGCTGTCGCCACGGCCGCGCGGACGGCAGGGCGTACCCCGGAAGCCGTCACGCTCGTTGCCGTCAGCAAGACGTTCGATGCCGATGCCATCCGACCCGTTCTTGAACGGGGTCATCGCGTGTTCGGCGAGAACCGCGTCCAGGAGGCGGCGGGCAAATGGCCGGGCCTGCGCGAAACCTATGATGACATCGAACTTCACCTGATCGGTCCCCTGCAGTCGAACAAGGCCGCCGAGGCCGTTGCCCTGTTCGACGTGATCGAAAGCGTCGACCGCGAGAAGATCGCCAGGGCGCTGGCCAAAGAGATGGTCAAACAAGGCCGCAGTCCGAGGCTTTATGTGCAGGTGAACACCGGCGAGGAGCCGCAAAAGGCAGGCATCGCGCCACCCGACGCAGCGGTCTTCGTTGCCAAATGCCGCGACGAGCTTGGTCTCGAGATCGAGGGGTTGATGTGCATTCCGCCGTTGGACGAAAATCCGGGGCCGCATTTTGCGCTTCTCAAGAAACTGGCTGCCGAATGCGGTGTCGCGCGCTTGTCGATGGGCATGTCGGGCGATTTCGAGACCGCAATCGTCTTTGGCGCGACCAGCGTCCGCGTCGGATCGGCCATATTCGGCACCCGATGAAGGCGGTTTCATTTTTTTGCAGTGTTTGTGACTGACTTTCTTGAGCGAATCCGGCAATGTGCGCCGGGGCGGAGCTCCGCGACGGCCAGTCCGGAGCATTCCTTTACAGATAAGGGAGTTTCACATGACACCGAAATGGGTCCGGTTGGGTGTAGGGCTTGTATTGGCTGGCGTACTCGCAACGGCGCCGGCACATGCGGCGCGATGCATCACCAGCCAAGGCCAGTTCGAGGCCTACAAGCAGGCGCTCGCCCAGCAGGCCGCATCGGCCGGGGTCGGCCAGCGCGGCATGCAGGCCCTGCAGCAATCCGGGATTTCGGGGATTACATGGCGCTTCGAATCCAACCCCTCCTCCCAGACCGGAACCCGCTATCGGAGCCCGGAACAGTTTCTCAGAAGCCGCTTTTCAAGCGTCAACTCGTTCGTTTCGGGGGCAAAGCGCCGTCTGGGCCAGAAAGCCGGCCTGTTTCAGGCGCTTGAACGCCAGTATGGCGTGCCCGGCTCGATCCTCGTTGCGATCTGGGGTTATGAGACATCCTGGGGCGGCTATACGGGCGACACGCCGATCGTCAGCGGCGCGGTGACGCTCGCATCCTACTGCCGGCGCCACCCGCGGTTCGAGGACGATGCGATCGCCGCGCTGAAGCTCGTCGATCGCGGCGTCATCTCGGGCAACAGCCGTGGCGGACCGTCCGGTGAACTGGGCCACATGCAGTTTCTGGCGGGCAACTGGATCCGGTTCGCGGTCGATGGCAGCGGAGACGGGCGCGCCGATCCCAACAATTCCGCCGACGCGCTGGCGACCGCGGCCAACATGCTGCGCCGCAATGGCTGGCGCGCCGGCCAGCCCTTCACCGAGGGATCGCGCAATTTCCGTGTGCTTTCGGCTTGGAACGACAGCGGCAATTACCAGCGTGCCATTGCCTATGCGGCAAGCCTGATCGACCAGTAGGCGTCTCAGTCGGCTCTACAAGCCGCCAACACAAAAACCCGCGCCGGCCGAAGCCAGCGCGGGTTTTTTCAGACCACGCGAAAGACCTAGTCTTCCTTGGGGGCGAGGACCTGACGGCCGCGATACATGCCGGTCTTCAGATCGACATGGTGCGGTCGGCGCAATTCGCCCGATGCCTTGTCCTCGACATAGGCCGGGTTCTTCAGCGCGTCGGTCGAACGGCGCATGCCGCGCTTGGCGCGGGTGACCTTCCTCTTGGGTACAGCCATTTTCGTTTCTCCAGATATCGGCGCAGCAGTGTGACCTGACCGGTGACCGGTCCGTCACATACCGTCATGCGCGGAAAAGTGGGTGGCCTATACACAATCGCTACGGGTTTTGGAAGATGGCGCCCCGCGTTTTTTGGCGCCTTACCGGGGCAGGCATCCGACATAGGCGCCCGACTGCGCGGCACGCCGCTGGACGATGTCGGCCACCCTTTGCATGCCGGCGCCAGGGCGGGCCGGATCGCGGACATGGGGGTTGGGCAGCGTGACCGCCAAAAGGGCCGATTGGCGGTTTGTCAGTCCATCGGGCGCTCGGCCGAAATGATGAGCGGCGCCGGCCTTGATGCCGAACTGGCCGCTCGGGCCCCATTCGGCGATGTTCAGATAGATCTCCATGATCCGCTCTTTGGGCAGGACCAGATCGATCCAGATCGCAAGCGGCACCTCCAGGCCTTTGCGGATGAAGGATCGGCCGCTCCAAAGAAACAGGTTCTTGGCCGTCTGCATGGTGATGGTCGATGCGCCGCGTACGCGCTCGCCCTCCAGCGCATCTCCGACCACCGCCTGCAACTCACGCAAATCCACCCCGTGATGGGCGCAGAACTGGCCGTCCTCGGACATCATCACAGACTGATAAAGGCGCGGCGTGACATCGTCGATCTCCACCCATTGCCGGTCGACCGGCTGCAGCGTGATCATTCGAGACAGCATCAGCGTCGATACCGGGCGTACGACCTCCATGCGGTAGACAAGCGTGAGCAGCAGCGGCAACGCTGCCAGGACAAACAGTGTGACGAGAGGATAGAAAACCCAACGCCGCCGAAGAAGGGACCGGCGCTTTGAGGCGCGCTTTGCCTCAGCTGCCCTCTTTCGGTCGGAACCGGCCGGCGCTGCGCCGCGTGCCGCCTTGCCGGCCGTCTTCGATGTCGCTTTGGCTCGGCTCACCTGATCATGGTCCCGGCTGCTTGGTTGCGCTGCGGCGACTGAGGACGATCAATCGCCTGCATGTACAAGGCTTATTGCAGATCGGAGACGAAAACGCCAAAAGCAAGCCATGTCCGATCATGATGCCTTCCGTCAGTCCCTTTCCGATCGCGCAGTCCTTGTCGAGGCGTTTCTCGACACGCAATTGTCGGCCGGCCCGCGCGATCACGAAACCGAGCGGCCCGAGCGATTGCTGGCGGCGATGCGTCATGCAGTTCTCAATGGCGGAAAAAGACTGCGGCCGTTTCTCCTGTTCGAAGTCAACGCGCTTCTGGGCGGTTCGGACGATGCCGTTCTCGGAGCGGCGGCCGGGCTCGAGCTCGTGCACTGCTATTCGCTGGTTCATGACGATCTGCCGTCGATGGATGACGACGATCTGCGTCGCGGCCAGCCCACCGTGCATCGCAAATTCGATGAGGCGACGGCAATCCTTGCGGGCGATGCGCTTGTGACGCTGGCGTTCGATCTGACCATATCGGGCTCGGCTGGATTGCCGGCCGAGAGGCGCAGCGAACTGGTGTTGCTTCTGGCCCGCTCGGCGGGGCTCGGCGGGATGGTCGGCGGGCAAATGCTCGATCTGTCGCTCGAGCATGGCGATGCTGCGTCCGACATGATCACGACCATCCATGCCATGAAGACGGGCGCGCTGATCCGCTATGCATGCGAAGCCGGTGCGATCGCGGCCGGCGGGACAGAGAGGGCGCGCATGCGCCGCTTCGGCGAAGTGATTGGGCTGGCGTTTCAACTGGCCGACGATCTTCTGGACGTGACCGCCGACAGTGCCGCGATGGGCAAGGCGACGGGCAAGGACGCCGCTGCCGGAAAGCAGACGCTGGTCGGCATGCACGGTGTCGATTGGGCCCGCGCCCGGCTCGATGCCCATGTCGCGGAAGCCGAAGCGTTGCTCGCGCCTTTCGGTGCCCGGGCCGCGGTTCTGTGCGGCGCCGCACGCTTCATCGCCTACCGTACAAATTAGCCGGATTCAGTTCCTCTTGATGACACAGGCGCTGCCGGCGGCCCGCAGCCGCCCGCAGATCGCATTGGCTTCGATCCGCGAATCCGCGCCGATCCGCACCGCGTAAATCGGTTTCGGTCCGAGCGGGCTCCTGTGGCGTCCGATATTAACCGGCAAACCGGCCAGCAGCGTGCTGTGTCTGCGCTTGATTCGGTCCCACTGCCGCATCACGGCCGCGCGCCTGTAACCGCCGGCAACCTGCACGCCCCATGGCTTGACCGGAGCCTGGGCCAGGCCGGCAACGCCGAACCCCGCCGCCGATGCCATCCGCACGCATGATTCGCCGAAGGGTTTTCCCTCCTCAAGAGGATGGTCGCGGATCTCGCGGCGTCGTTCGATGAAAATCTCGGCGGGTTCACCGGTGATCGACAGTACGTAATCCTCGGTTTCAAGCGGCAGCGTCGAAGCACCCACCAGCCAACGATCGATGCGCGCCTCGCCGGCATTGTACGCTGCGGCGGCAAGGCCGAGATTGCCGAACTGCAGACGCAGCGCGGCAAGGTAGGTCGCGGAGGCGGGCAAGGCCTCAGTCGGGTCGAAACTGTTGTCGAGGCCGCGCCGTTCGGCGGTCGCCGGCATGAACTGGGCGATGCCCTCGGCGCCCTTGGGGGACACGGCCAGCGCATCGAACCGGCTTTCCTTCCAGATCAGGCGGGCAAAAAAGGCCGGCGGCAGACCGTTGCGGTGCGCTTCGCGTTCGATCAGCGAACAAATCGCTCCGTGATCGACTTCTTCGAACGAGTCATCTTCGATTGCCCAACTTGTTGCGGTGGCGAAACAAGTCAACAGCGCCGCAATGAGCGACGAAGCTACAGGCTTTGGCTTGACCTCAAGCGGCGGCATCCTTGCCGCCTTCGCCGAAGCGTGCCTCGATATAGTCGGTGACCATTGCCTCGAACTTGCCCGCAATGTCGTCGCCGCGCAGCGTGGCGGCCTTCTTGCCGTCGACGAAGACCGGCGCGGCGGGTGTTTCGCCCGTGCCCGGCAGCGAAATGCCGATGTCGGCGTGCTTGGATTCTCCCGGTCCGTTGACGATGCAGCCCATGACCGCGACCTTGAGCTCCTCTACGCCTGGATATTTTTGGCGCCAGACGGGCATGTTGCGCCGAAGATCGTCCTCGATCTTGCGGGCCAGTTCCTGAAACACCGTCGATGTCGTACGGCCGCAGCCTGGGCAGGCGGCAACAAGCGGTACGAACTGCCGGAATCCCATGGACTGGAGCAACTCCTGCGCGACCTGAACTTCCTTGGTGCGGTCGCCGCCGGGCTCCGGCGTCAGGGAAATGCGGATCGTGTCGCCGATACCCTGTTGGAGCAGAACGGCAAGCGCCGCCGAGGAGGCGACGATGCCCTTGGACCCCATGCCGGCTTCCGTCAGGCCCAGATGCAGGGCGTGGTCGCAGCGCGCTGCCAGGTCGGTGTAGACGGCGATCAGGTCCTGAACGCGCGAAACCTTTGCCGACAAAAGGATCTTGTTGCGCGGCAACCCGGTCTGTTCGGCGAGTTCGGCCGACAGCAGTGCCGACCGGACGATGGCTTCCCGCGTCACCTCATCGGCGGACATCGGGAAACCCTTCTTCTGATTTTCGTCCATCAGGCGTGTCAGCAGTTCCTGGTCCAGCGAGCCCCAATTGACGCCGATGCGCACGGGCTTGTCATGACGGATCGCCATTTCGACGATCTCGATGAACTGCCGGTCGCGCTTGTCCCTGAAGCCGACATTGCCCGGATTGATGCGGTATTTGGCCAGCGCCTCGGCACAGGCCGGATGATCGGCCAGAAGCTTGTGGCCGATGTAATGGAAGTCGCCGACGAGCGGCACGTCATGGCCAAGCCGCTCCAGCCGTTCGCGAATTCTCGGCACGGCGGCGGCGCTTTCGTCGCGGTCGACAGTGATGCGGACCACTTCCGATCCGGCTCTGTGCAGCGCGGCACACTGGGCGACCGTCGCGTCGATATCGGCGGTATCGGTGTTGGTCATGGACTGGACCATGACCGGTGCATCGCCGCCGACGACGACGCCGCCGACATTGACGGGAACCGATTTTCGTCTCGGAAGAGGAGCTGCCAAAGTGTTCATGACGGTTTCTTGTTTGATCCGCTCCGGTTCTAGCGGCTTCGATGACGCGCCGCAATCGGCGCCGTCTTGGCGGCCGGCTGGCGGCGGCAAACTGTCATCACAATCATGCCAGGGCGATGACAAGCCTTTATCGCCGGCCTATGTTGCACCGCAACGACAGCATCGCAAACGGGGACAAGCATGGCCAGCGACGCACTCAAGACCGCCATCGTCACGGGTTCCAATTCCGGTATCGGGTTGGGCATAGCCCGGGCGCTCGCCGCCGAAGGGCACAATGTGGTGCTCAATTCCTACACCGATACGGACGATGATCATGCGCTGGCCAGGGAGATCGCCGCGAGCGCCGGCAATGAGACCGTGTACATCCAGGCAGACCTCTCGAAAGCCGATCAATCGCGCATGCTGGTGGACAAGGCGGCCGAACGTTTCGGATCGGTCGACATCCTCGTCAACAATGCCGGCATCCAGCATGTGGCGCCGGTCGAGGAGTTTCCGACGGAGAAATGGGACGCGATCATCGCAATCAATCTGTCGTCGGCTTTCCACACGGCGGCGGCGACCATTCCGATGATGAAGAACAAGGGCTGGGGCCGGATCGTCAACATCGCCTCGGCGCACGGGCTGACGGCTTCGCCGTACAAGTCGGCCTATATCGCCGCAAAGCACGGCATTGTCGGGCTGACCAAGACGATCGCGCTGGAGTTCGCCGAGGCCAAACTTGCCGCGACCTGCAACGCGATCTGCCCGGGCTATGTGCTGACACCGCTGGTCGAGAACCAGATCGAGGATCAGATGAAAGCGCACGGCATGGATCGGCAGGAGGTGCTGGACAAGGTCATGCTGCAGCGCCAGCCGACCCGCGAGTTCGCCACGGTGGAGGAACTGGGTGGAACCGTGGTCTTCCTGTGTTCCGACCACGCCCGCCAGATCACCGGCACGACGATTTCCGTCGATGGCGGCTGGACGGCGCTCTGACCACCGATTGAAGAGGCAACCTGCCGTGTCCAAACCAAACGGCGAAACCGCTCCCAAGCGCATCAATCTCGCCTTGCAGGGCGGAGGCTCTCATGGCGCGTTCTCCTGGGGCGTGCTCGATGCGCTTCTCGAGGACGGCCGGCTGGCGTTCGACGGCATTTCGGGGACCAGCGCCGGAGCGATGAACGCGGTCGCCCTGGCTGCCGGATGGGCCGGCGGCGGTCCCGAGACCGCGCGGCAGAGCCTGCACGACTTCTGGGCGGCGGTGGCGCGCAAGGGCCGGTTCTCGCCGATCCAGCGGACACCGATGGATTTGTGGTTCGGCAATTACGGGTATGAAAACTCACCGAGCTACCGGCTCTTCGATATTTTCAGTCGCGTTTTTTCGCCCTACGACACCAACCTGCTGGACATCAATCCGCTGCGCGACGTGGTTGCGTCGGAAGTCGATTTCGACCTTGTGCACGGCTGTGACGCGTTCAAGGTGTTCGTGTCGGCGACCAATGTCCACACTGGAAAGGTGCGGGTCTTTTCCGGCCAGGAGATCAGCATCGATGCGGTCATGGCATCGGCCTGTCTTCCGATGCTGTTCAAGGCGGTCGAGATCGACGGCGTTCCGTACTGGGATGGCGGATTTGGCGGCAACCCCGTGCTGTTTCCGTTTTTCTACGAAACCGAAACGGAAGACTGCCTTCTGGTGCAGATCAACCCGATCGAACGCGAAACGACACCGCGGACCGCCCAGGAAATTCAGGACCGGATGAACGAAATCACGTTCAATTCCGGGCTGTTGCGCGAGTTTCGCGCCATCGAGTTCATTCGGCGGCTGAAGCGTGACGGGCGGCTGGCGGGCACCGACTACCGATCCATCCGCATGCACAGGATCGCTGCCGATCCAGTGGTCGAAACCTTGTCGGCCTCGTCGAAGCTCAATGCGGAATGGTCGTTCCTCACCGATCTGCGGGACGCCGGCCGTGCGGCGGCGAAAGATTTTCTCGATGCGCATTTCGACGATATCGGCGAGCGACCGACGCTCGATCTCAGCGCCGAACTGCAGGCAGACATTCTGCCGGCCAGAAAGCGTGAGCCGATAGGCGCCAGGATGCGCGACGCCGTCAGGCGCATCGGCAGATCGCCTGACACCTAGGGTCGGGACCCTAGATGCGAACCTTCAGGAAGACAGCGGCAGGGGCCCTCAGGGCCGGCCGGCGGCAAGGGCTCCGGAGACGAACCGCACCAGCGCCTCGACGTAATGCTCGATGGCCTTGCCCCGCATGGCGTCGCTTTTCACCCCCTCCATGGCCTGCATGAAGATACGTGCGGCCGATTCGGGGGTGGCGCCGGTCCGCGACAGATCGAGTTCGCCATCGTCGACCGCCGATTTGATGCCGCGCGCGATCACGTCGATCATCACATCGCACCAGCGCTCCTCGATGTCGGCGGCGATCTCGTCATTGACGCCCATCAATTCCAGACCGTGCGGGGTCTGTTCGATGAAGCGGTGTACGTCGAGGATGGAATCGTTGATCGCCGCCTTCAGCCGGTCGTGAAACGATCCGGGCCTGGCCAGTGCCGCGCCCGCCTTCGCGGCCGCGCCGCTCATCATCTCTTCGGCCAGCCCTCGGAAAATCTCCGTCTTGTTGCGGAAAACCTGATACAGCGCCGGCCGCGACATGCCCGCCTGTCGCGCGATGTCGTCCATCGAGGTCTTCCGGAACCCGTAGGTCACGAATACTTCGAAGGCCGATTGCAGGATCTTGCTGCGCTTGTCCTCTGGAATGATGTGGAGCATGTTGGCTTGACTGTATGACGTTTTTTGTTATTTTGTCAAATTGTCAGCAGACACTACCAATGCGTGCGTTTCAATCTTATATTGCGGCGCAATGTGTGATTGATTGCCGGTCCAATCGGCCGGTCTTACGTACAGACGCCTTGAACAGCCCGGCGGCGGGCAAGAATTCGTGTTGGATTGATTGATGAGAGCGCATCGTTACGCGGCGATATTGGTGTTTGTCGCCTCGGCCGCCTGGGTACTGACCGGCGACTTCTCATCGGTCGGCAGCGCGTCGGACCAGGACGGCGCTGAAGCTCCGGCCATCACCGAGACCGACACTTCCTCCGATGCCGCGACCGCCGACACGCGGCCCGAGCAGTCCGTGGCGGTCGCGGTCATTCCGAGTATCGAGCATGCCCGCACCGTGCGCGTCTCCGGTGTCACCCAGGCCGACAAGCGCACCAACATGACCGCACGCGCCGGCGGCGTTATCGCCGAACTGCTCGTCGAGCAGGGCGATATCGTCGCGAAAGGCGACATGGTGGCGCGGATTGCGCCGGAGGGCCGCGATGCGGCGGTGCGCAGTGCCGAGGCGGCGCTGGAACAGGCGCGCGCGGAGTTTGCCGCGCGCGAGGAACTGGTGGAACGCGGAACATTGCCGCGCCTGCAACTGGACCAGCAGCGCTCTGCGCTGCGGCTGGCCGAAAGCCAATATGAGGCCGCCCTCGCCGAACTGGAACGGCTGGATGTCACAGCACCGTTCGGCGGCGTCGTCGACAATGTGATGGTCGAGCAGGGAAGCTCGGTCGATCAAGGCACGCCGGTGGCCAATCTGATCGCGCTCGATCCCATCATCGGCATTGGCGAAGTCAATGAAAGCGATCTCAACACGATTCGCGTCGGCGGCACAGCGCAATTGCGCCTTGTGACGGGCGACGTGATCGACGGAACGATCCGTTTCATCAGCCGCGAGGCGCAATCGTCCACCCGGACTTTCACCGTTGAGGTCGAGGCGCCGAACCCCGACCTTGCCGTGCCGGCCGGCATGACCGCCGAAGTGATCCTGCGCGGCGAGCCTGTGGTCGCTACACCTCTGCCGCGTTCGGTCGTCACGCTCGATGATGCGGGCGAACTGGGCGTGCGTGCGGTGGATGAGGACAACAAGGTGGTGTTCTATCCGATCGATCTGGTCGATGATTCGACTGACGCGCTGCTGCTTGGCGGTATCCCGAAAGGTGCGCGGATCATCGTCGTCGGGCAGAACTTCGTCAGCGACGGACAGGCCGTCATCCCGGTCGAAGCGGACAGCGCGGTCATTGAACGGCTGATCGCCGAAGCAAGCGGCGAGGCTGCAAGCCAATGATGGGATTGCTGGAGCTTGCCGTCAAGAACGCGCGGCTGACGATCGTCACCCTGTTTTTCTTCCTGATGGCGGGCTCGCTGTCCTATATCAGCATCCCCAAGGAAGCCGAGCCCGATGTCCAGTTTCCGGTCGTCTATGTGGGCCTTTCGCTGCAAGGCGTGTCGCCGGAAGATGCCGAGCGCCTGCTGATCAGGCCGCTCGAATCGGAACTGCAGAACATCAAGGGAGTCGATACGATCACCGCCAGCGCCTATCAGGGCGGCGGCAATGTGGTGGTCGAGTTCGACCCCAGCGCCGATCTAGGCACGGCGCTCGACGATGTGCGCACCGAGGTCGACCAGGTCAAGGGCGAGTTCCCCGCCGGCACCGACGAGCCAACCGTCGCCGAGGTCAACATCTCCGAGTTCCCGGTTCTGGTCGTCACGCTGTCGGGCGACGCACCGGAGCGCGTTTTGACGCGAACGGCGCGCGAATTGCGCGACAGGCTCGAAGAGGTATCCGGCGTTCTCGAAGCAACGCTCCAGGGCTCACGCAAGGAGCAAGTCGACGTCATCATCGATCCGGTCAAGCTGTCGTCCTACAATCTGCAGCTCGATGCACTGATCGGCGGGGTCAGTACCAACAACCAGCTGGTCGCCGCCGGAACGCTGCAGGGCGATCAGGGCCAGTACGCCGTCAAGGTGCCGGCGCTGATCGAGACCATCGAAGACATTGCCAACCTGCCTATTGCCGTCAACGGCAATGCGGTGGTGCGGGCGCGGGATCTGGCCACGATCCGCAACACGTTCGAGGACCGTGAAACGCTGGCGCGCCTGAACGGCAAACCGGCAATCGCCATCGAGGTGTCCAAGCGCGCCGGCGCGAACCTGATCGCCACCGTCGATGCGGTCAAGGCGGAGGCCAACGCCTTCCAGGCCGAATTGCCGCAAGGCGTCGAGATCACGTTCAGCCAGGACAAGTCGACGGACATCCGGACCCTTCTGGCGGACCTGCAGAACTCCGTTCTGACCGCGGTTCTGCTCGTCTTCATGGTGATCCTGTTCTATCTCGGCTTCCGCTCGTCGCTGCTCATCGGCCTTGCCATTCCCACATCGTTCCTGATGGGGATCATGTTCCTGTCGATCGCCGGCTACACCGTGAACATCGTCGTCCTGTTCAGCCTGATCCTGGCGGTCGGCATGCTCGTCGACGATGCGATCATCGTCACCGAATATGCGGAACGGCGGATGGCGGAGGGGGTTGCCGCTCCGCCCGCTTTTGCCGAAGCAGCCCGGCGCATGTTCGGCCCGGTGGTCGTCTCGACCCTTACGCGCATCGCCGCGTTTTCGCCGCTGCTGTTCTGGCCGGGCATTGTCGGCGAATTCATGAGTTACATGCCGATCACGCTGATCGCGACGCTGTCGGCGTCGACCATCTATGCGCTGTTGTTCGCGCCGACCATCGGTTCCATCGTCGGCAAGGCAGCTGTGCAGAAGCGCAAGCCGGACGGTTTCTACATGGCCGTCATCAAAAAGGCGGTGCGCTATCCGATCCTGACGATCCTCCTGGTGGCCGCCCTGATGGGCGGCGTGGTCACCACCTACATGCAGAACAACAATGGCGTCGAGTTCTTCCCCTCGGTCGAGCCCGAATACGGCCTTCTCTATGTCAAGGCGCGGGGCAACCTTTCGCTGGAGGAGCAGGACGATTTGGTCCGGCGCGCCGAGGAGCGGCTGCTGTCATGGCCCGGTGTCGAGACCGTCTACACCCGTGTCGGATCGAGCCGCGGCGGCCTGCAACTTGGGTCCGGCGGTTCAGAGGACACGATCGGCACGATCCAGTACGAATTCATCGACTGGCGCGAGCGCAAGCCGGCCAGCGATATTCTCACCGATCTGCGCGCACAGTTCGCCGATGTGGCGGGCGTCAACATCGAGATCTCGGTGCCCGATGCCGGACCGCCACAGGGCCGTCCCATCCAGGTCCGCCTTTCCGCGGACGATCCGACCGGCCTTGAAGAGGCGGCGGCCAATGTCGGCGCCTATCTGGATACGCTTCCGGAAATCATCGATCTGGACACGGGGCTGCCGCCCCTGAGCATCGACTGGGAGCTCAAGGTGGACCGGACCGAGGCGGCGAAATTCGGACTGGGCCCCGATTCGGTCGGCCGTGTGGTGCAGCTCGTAACGACGGGCCTCAAACTCTCCGACTATCGTCCCGCCGGCACCGACGATGCGGTCGACATCCGCCTGCGGCTTCCCGAGGACCGGCGGACCTTGTCGACGCTGGACGAATTGCGTGTCGAGACGGCAGCCGGCTCGGTGCCCCTGTCCAATTTCGTCAGCCGCGAGCCCGCGGCATCGCTCGGCACGTTGACGCGCATCGACGGCGCCCGGACGATCACGGTCGAATCGAACCTGGTCGAAGGCGTTCAGGACTCCGTGCTGCAGGCGCAGGTGGCCGAGCACATGGCTTCGATGGACCTTCCGCCCAACATTCGCTGGGAGATGGTTGGCTCCGACCAGGAGAGCGACGAGGCGGCGGCGTTCCTCGGCCAGGCGTTCGGCGTTGCCATCTTCCTGATCTTTGCGCTGCTGCTCGCCCAGTTCAACAAGTTCACCTATGTCTGGCTGGTCCTTTCGGCGGTGGTCATGTCGACCATCGGGGTGCTCCTGGGTCTGGTCGTGATGGAGATGCCGTTTTCCATCGTGATGACGGCGGTCGGCACCATCGCGCTGGCCGGTGTGGTGGTGAACAACAACATTGTCTTGATCGACACCTATGCGCATCTTCGCAACAAGGGCGTCGACAAGATGGAAGCGGTGCTGGAGACGTGCCGGGAACGCGTGCGGCCGGTCATGCTGACCGCCGTGACCGCGATCCTGGGCGTTCTGCCGATCGCATTCGGCGTCAATCTGGCGCTTCTCAGCCACGAGGTGACGATCGGTGCGCCTTCCACCCAATGGTGGATCGCCCTGTCCAGCGCCATCGTGTTCGGGCTGGCCTTCTCGACGATCCTGACGCTGGTTGTCACGCCCGCCGCGCTGATGATCTTCACCCGCGACAATGAGAGTCTTGCGGCCGGTCACTTCCTCACCCGCTTTGGCCGATGGGTGCGGACACGGCTGCGCCGGAAAACGGCGAAAGCGCCAGCCGCCGCGCCGCAGCACGAGACCACCGAACCGGCCGGGAAACCGGAGCGTGTCGAACCCTTGCCCGAGGAATTGCCCGACGATGTCAGGCCGTTCCCCAAGGCGGCAGAGTAGATTGACCGCTCAGGCGCGCGTCGCACGCGCCAGGTAGCATCCCGGCTTGGCGATGTGCAGATGCAGTTCGGCGATGTCCGGGTCGGCCAGCATGGTGCCGATCGTGGCGTCAAGGTTTGCGCCCTCGACCACGTCGGCTGCCACCATCATCCAGTCTGCATCGAAACCGCGGACCGATATGAGACGGCGGCGGATCACATCGGGGATCGAACCCGGTTCCGGTCGCGCCTGACGGGCGCCGGCTCGCACGAACACGGCGTGGCTGGCACGGTACGGTGTCTCCTCGCCCAGATAGTCGAAATTGGCGAGCAGCAGCCGTTCGCCGGCCTCAGCATCTTCAAGACTGACCCGGCACGGATAACCCGGTTCGCAGTCGGCGGTCCGCCAGCAGGCGCGGCGTTCAGACAGCTCGGCGTCGTCCATCGCCAGCAGTGTTTCGAAGGGTTCGGGCGACAGCGCGTGGATCTGGAAGGTCATGGGCGTCCTCGTTGATCAGGACGCCCAGGATGATTGTCGCGACGCTTCCACGCCACCCGATTCTTGCGGGTCGTGGACCCGGTATCAGGCCGCTTGCCGTTTCGGGGTGATCAGGCCGCGATTGACGAGAATTTCGGCGATCTGGACTGTGTTGAGCGCGGCACCCTTGCGCAGATTGTCGGAGACGACCCACATGTTCAGCCCGTTGTCGACGGTCTGATCCTCGCGGATGCGCGAGATGTAGGTCGCATCCTCGCCTGCGGATTCGTAGGGCGTGGTGTAGCCGCCATCCTCATGCTTGTCGACGACAAGACAGCCCGGCGCCTCGCGCAGGATCTCCCGCGCCTGATCGGCGGTGATCTCGTTCTCGAATTCTATGTTCACCGCTTCGGAATGGCCGATGAAGACCGGAACGCGCACAGCGGTGCAGGTGACCTTGATCTTCGGGTCGAGCATCTTCTTGGTTTCGGCCATCACCTTCCATTCCTCCTTGGTCGAGCCGTCTTCCATGAAGGCGTCGATATGGGGAATGACGTTGAAGGCGATCCGCTTTGTGAACTTCTTGGCTTCCACCGGATCGGCGACATAGACGGCCCGCGTCTGCGCGAACAGTTCATCCATGCCCTCTTTGCCGGCGCCGGATACCGACTGGTAGGTGGCGACGACAACCCGCTTGATGGTCGCCGCATCGTGCAGCGGCTTGAGCGCGACGACGAGCTGGGCCGTCGAGCAGTTCGGGTTGGCGATGATGTTCTTCTTCGTGAAGCCTTCGATCGCGTCGGCATTCACCTCGGGCACGATCAGCGGCACGTCGGGGTCGTATCGGAACGCGGACGAGTTATCGATGACCACGCATCCGGCCGCGCCGATCCTGGGCGCCCATTCCTTGGACACCGATCCGCCGGCGCTCATCAGGCAGATGTCTGTGGTGGAGAAATCATAGTTCTCCAGCGCCTGCACCTTCAGCGTCTTGTCGCCGAACGAGACTTCCTGACCAACCGAGCGGCGCGAGGCGAGCGGCACGATCGTGTCCACCGGAAAGCCGCGTTCGGCAAGGATGTCGAGCATTTCGCGGCCGACGTTACCGGTCGCGCCTGCGATGGCGATTGTGAAACCCATGGTTCCCGTCTCCTGTCTCCCCACTTGCGGTCGTGCGCCACTCTTCCCGCCCCCGGGAGAGTGTGGGGCGGAACGGGTCAGATCGTCGTGGTCTTCTTGATCATGGTGCGCATGGTGGCCGCCTAGTGCCGGAATGCGCGCCGAATGTCAATCGACCCGGCGGTCTGATAGGCTCAGACCATGGCAGCAATCGGGATGAGATCGTCAGTGTTCGTCGCCTTGGCGCTTGGCTCCTGTCTTGGCGCCCGGATGCCGGCGCTGGCCCAGAGCGAACCGCTGTCCGGCCGGCTGACGGGCGACCGGTTGAGCGCGGCGTTTGTCGGCAAGGTCTTTCGCGGGGTTTACGAGGACGGGGTGAACTGGCGTGAAGCCTATCTGGTCGATGGCGAGGTCGATTATGAGGACGACTTCGCCGCCGCACGGGGCGAATGGTTCGTGCGCGATGATCTGCTGTGCACCTTCTACGACGGCGACTTGACAGGCGGCTGCTTCATCGTCAAGCAGCGCAGCGAGAACTGCTTCGACTTCTATGCTGTCGATCCGGCAACAGACCGGCCGGATGCCAGCCGCGATGCCATGCGGTCGGGGTTTGACTGGACCGCGCAGGGCTGGCGGTCGGACCGTGTTCCGACCTGCCCGGAAGGTCTGGTGTCTTGAGCTTTGGCCTGCCGTCAGCCGGCCGCGTAGGCCGCCACGATCGCATCACCCATCTCGGCGGTTGAGACCGGCCGCGCGCCGTCGCCCATGATGTCGCCCGTGCGCAGGCCATCGTCGAGCACTTTTGCGACGGCGGCCTCGATCCGCACGGCTTCATCGATCATGGCGAACGAATAGCGCAGGCACATGGCGAACGAGGCGATCATCGCGATCGGGTTGGCGATGCCCTTGCCGGCAATGTCCGGTGCCGAGCCGTGTACGGGCTCGTAGAGCGCCTTGCGCTTGCCGGTCGCGGGATCGGGCGCACCGAGCGAAGCGGACGGCAGCATGCCGAGCGAGCCGGTCAGCATCGCGGCGACATCCGACAGCATGTCGCCGAACAGATTGTCGGTGACGATGACGTCGAACTGCTTGGGCCAGCGCACGAGCTGCATGCCGCCCGCGTCGGCCAGCATGTGGGTCAGTTCGACATCGGCATAGTGTGCTGCATGGGTCGCCGTGACGACTTCGTTCCAGAGAACGCCCGATTTCATAACGTTGCGCTTTTCCATCGAGCACACCTTGTTGGATCGGGTGCGGGCCAGTTCGAAGGCGACCCCCGCGATGCGTTCGATCTCGAACGTGTCATAGACCTGCGTGTCGACACCGCGCTTCTGGCCGTTGCCCAGATCGGTGATCTCCTTGGGCTCGCCGAAATAGACGCCGCCCGTCAGTTCGCGGACGATGAGGATGTCGAGCCCTTCGATCACATCGCGCTTGAGCGAGGATGCATCGGCGAGCGCCGGATAGCAGATGGCCGGACGCAGATTGGCGAACAGCGCCATGTCCTTGCGCAAGCGCAAGAGACCGGCTTCGGGCCGCTGCTCATAGGGAACGTCATCCCATTTCGGTCCGCCGACCGCGCCGAACAGCACCGCATCGGCTGCCATCGCCCTGTCCATGTCCGCGTCCGAGATCGCCTCGCCGTGGGCGTCATAGGCCGACCCGCCAACGAGACCCTGATCGGTGACGAAGCCGGCGCCCTCTTTCGCATTCATGTGGTCGATCAGTTTGACGACTTCGGCCATGGTTTCGGGGCCGATGCCGTCACCGGGCAGCAGGAAAAGCGAACGCGTTGTCATGGAAGGTCTCGTCTTTGAAGGAAGTCTGATCGCTTCTATGCGCTGGCGCCGGACAACTCAACGCCTTGCGCTCTGCTTTGACTTCCAGTCGAGCGCGCGCTTGTTCTGTCCCGCCAGCCGGGCTGTTTCGGCAATGCGCCGGGCGCGGGTTTCGTCCCGCTTGGCCTGCTTGATCCACTCCAGGATCCCGCGCCGGGCCGAAGGCGGAAAGGCGTCGAAGTTGGCGCGCGCTTGCGGCACCGCTTCCAGCGCGGCAATCAGATCGTCGGGAATGATGCCTTGCTCGACATCGTCGAGGAAAGACCACGAGCCGTCGGTCCGCGCGGCCGCGACGGCGGCGATGCCCGCCGGCTGCATCAAGCCGAGCGTCTCAAGGTGTTCGACAATGCGTTTGTTCACCGCAGACCATGCGCTGCCCGGTTTGCGCGGCGAGATCAGCAGCATGCTGCGCGTCCCGTCCATCTTGCGCGGGAGCGAATCGATCCAGCCATAGCGCAGAATGGCCGCGAGCAGCTTTTCGCGGTCGAGGTACTTGTCGGGAACAGATTTCTTCCAAAGCACCAGCCAGACGCTTTCAGCCGTCTGGTGATTGCGATCCAGCCAGTCGAGTAGATCGGCTTCCGAAGAGATGTCGACCCGATCGAACCGCCTGCCCGCCATCGGTCAGTCCCGCAGCGCGGTCACGTCGATCTCGATCTTCATTTCCGGTCTGATCAGTCCACTGACGGTCATCGTCGCTGCGGGCCGGATGCCGGCGAAGAATTCGCCCAGCACCGGGAACACAATGTCGGCGAAGGACGCATCGGTCACCACATAGCGGGCGCGAACAATGTCGGAGCGGGCAAAGCCGGCCTCGTCCAGCGCCCGGTCGATCGTTGCAAGGGCATTGCGGCACTGGGTTGCGACATCGTCGGGCATCGCCATGGACGCATAGTCATATCCGGTCGTGCCGGAGACGAAACACCAGTTGCCGGCGACGACCGCCCGGGAATAGCCCGCGGTTTCCTCGAAGGGCGATCCCGTCGAAATCCGCTTGCGCACCAGCCTCAGGCCCGCTTGACCGCTATCACGGCGTTGGAGCCGCCGAACGCAAACGAGTTGCTGATCACGGCGGCCACATCGGCCTTGCGTGGCTCGTTGGGCACGTAGTCGAGATCGCATTCCGGATCGGGGTTCGCGTAGCCGAGTGTCGGTGGGAGGATGCCGTCGCGCACCGTACCCACCGCGGCGATCATCTCGAGCGCGCCCGACGCACCCATGCAATGGCCATGCATCGACTTGGTTGACGAGACGGCCAGCGAATCGGCATGGCTGCCGAAGGCGCGGCGAATGGCCTGGGTCTCCGTCTTGTCGTTGCCCATGGTGCCGGTGCCATGAGCGTTGACATATTGCACGTCGCCTCGCGCCAAATCGGCGTCGGCGAGGCATTGCTCCATGGCCCGCGCGGCACCGTCCATGTCGGGCGCGACGATGTCTCCCGCATCGGCGGTCAGGCCCGCCCCGGCCAGCTCGGCCAGGATGGTCGCGCCGCGCGCCCGTGCATGCTCCTCGGTTTCGAGAACCACGGCGCCGGCGCCGTCGCCCAGAACCAGCCCGTCCCGGTCGGCGGAAAAGGGCCGGCAGCCATTGCGGGACAGGATGCGCATGGAATCCCACGCTTTCAGGACACCGAAATTGAGCGGCGCGTCGGAGCCGCCTGCGATCATCACGTCGGCGCGTCCGGCCCGCAGCGTGTCGAGGGCGGCGGCAAAGGCATGGTTGGCGGACGAGCAGGCCGAACTGGTGCCGTAGACCGGCCCCTTGAGCCCGAATGCCATGGAGACGTGCACGGCGGGCGATGACGGCATGGCCTGCGGCACCAGGAAGATGTCGGTGCGCTTCTTCTTTTCCAGAAGTATGGCCTTGTAGTTGGTGTCGATGACATCGCCGCCGAATATGCCGGTGCCGATGATCGCGCCGGTGCGCAGCGGATCGATGCCATGGTCGATGATGCCGCTGTCGGAGAGGGCCTCCTTGGCGGCGATCATGGCCAGCAGGCCGAACCGGCTGGTGGTCAGAAGCAGACGGCGCTCGAACCCATGGTCCGGCAGTTCGCGGACCTGCGCTGCCAGCTTTGCCTTCAGTTCGTCCTTTTCGGGAATGTCGATGGGCGCGATGCCGTTCGTGCCGGTCTTCATGGCGTTCCAGATTGCCGGCGCGTTGGTGCCGAGCGCGCTGATGCCGCCCAGCCCGGTGATGACGATGCGGGGTCGGCTCACGCGCTGGCGCTCTTTTCGACGAGCCCGCGAACGGCGTCGCACACATCGCCGACCGTCTTGAGCTGTTCCCATGCGTCGGCGGCGTTCAGTTCGATCTCGATCTCGAACCGGTCCTCGAGGTCGAAGATGACTTCGGCCAGTTCGAGCGACTGGATATCGATGGTCGAAAGTTCCGTTTCCGGAGAGATGTCGGTGGGATCGCGCTCGATCTTTTCGGCGATGATACGCGCCGTCTCGGCAAAAATAGTGTCTGACATGTGCATGTGCCTTTGTCCGGCGCTGGCCGGGGTTCGGCCAACGCCGTCTGTGGTCCCCGAAAAGCCTTGTGGTGCTTGGTCGCGGCAATGTCAATCAACAAGACCGGCGCGATGCTTGCCCACCGGCCCTGGCCACCGTTTCACGTCCAGGGACGTTCTGCGCTCATCGTGCCTTCGAAGCTGTCGATGGCTGCGGCCTTCTCCAGCGTCAGGCCGATGTCGTCCAACCCGTTGAGAAGGCAGTGCTTGCGGTGTGGGTCGATGTCGAAACGGATGACACCACCGTCCGGCCCGCGTATTTCCTGCGCCTCCAGATCGACCGACAGGGTCGCGTTGGCGCCGCGACCGGCATCCTCGAGCAGCTTTTCGAGCTCTTCGGGCGTGACGACGACCGGAAGGATTCCGTTCTTGAAGCAGTTGTTGTAGAAGATGTCGGCGAAGCTCGTGGAGATCACGCAGCGTATGCCGTAGTCCAGCAGCGCCCAGGGCGCGTGTTCGCGCGACGATCCGCAGCCGAAATTGTCGCCGGCGACCAGGATCGTCGCGTCCTTGTAGGCGGGCTTGTTGAGAACGAAGTCCGGATTGTCCGATCCGTCCTCGCGATAGCGCATCTCCGAGAACAGGCCGCGACCGAGACCGGTGCGCTGGATCGTCTTCAGATAGTCCTTGGGAATGATCATATCGGTGTCGATGTTGATGATCGGCAACGGGGCGGCGACACCGGTGAGCTTGTCGAACTTTTCCATGGGTCTTCTTCTGTGCGTTCGTTCGCGCACCGCTTAGCAAAGCGTTGCGGAAAAATGAAGCGCCGGCGCACATGAGCGGGGACTTGCGCGACCGTGTCCTTCGGCGGCACAAGATGGCATGACCGATTTCGACCGCGCGCAGCTTCGACGCTCCGTTCTTTACGTGCCCGGCGACCGGCCCCGCGCCGTTTCCAAGGCAGAGACGCTGGCCGCCGACGCCATCATTTTCGATCTCGAGGATGCGGTCGCGCCCGGGGCGAAAGCCGATGCGCGGGAGACGGTGCGCGCCCATTTCGCTGCGTTCCCGGCTTCGGACAGGGAGCGGGTGATCCGCATCAATGCCCTGTCGACGCCATGGGGCACCGAAGACGTTCTGGCGGCGCGCGCGGCCATGCCCGACGCGATCCTGATCCCCAAGGCAGACGATGTCGCGGACGTTCTTGCCGTGGCCGATGCGCTGGACGAAACCGATGCAGCGGAGACGATGCGCCTCTGGGCCATGATAGAAACGCCGCGCGGCGTGCTGAACGCACCGGCGATCACCGATCTTTCCCGGCAATCGGGCGCGCGTCTCGACTGCCTGGTCGTCGGAACCAACGATCTGGCCAAGGAGGCCGGAATGGCCGGCGTCACGGCGCG
The DNA here is from genome assembly GCF_965223445.1 of Oceaniradius stylonematis. NCBI lineage: Bacteria > Pseudomonadati > Pseudomonadota > Alphaproteobacteria > Hyphomicrobiales > Ahrensiaceae > Oceaniradius > Oceaniradius stylonematis. The sequence continues at coordinate 1,998,979 of NZ_OZ244994.1, read as the reverse complement.
GCAGCACCTGCACGCCTGGCTGATGCAGATCGTGCTGGCGGCAAAAGCCGGCGGCGCTTGCGTTCTCGACGGCGTTTTCAACGATCACAAGGACGCGGCGGGCTGTGCGGCGGAATGCCGGCAGGGCGCGGAAATGGGGTTCGACGGCAAGACGCTGATCCATCCGGCGCAGATCGCGCCGGCCAACGCTGCGTTCGCGCCCGCCGCCGAAGACATTGAACGGGCCAGGCGGCTGGTCGCCGCGTTCGCGTCGGACGACAATGCCGGCAAGGGCGTCATCGCGTTCGAAGGGTCGATGGCCGAGCTTTTACATCTGAAACAGGCCGAGCGGCTGCTCGCGCGCGCCGCTGCGGCCGCACAAAGGGAACGGAGTGAGAGCCCATGAAAGCCTATCGATTGCTGACCGGATTTGACGATTCCGCCTTTTGCCACAAGGTGACCGAGGCGCTGAGCAAGGGATGGGAGCTTTGCGGCGACCCGGTCTATGCATTCGACCCCGTTGCCGCGCAGATGCGGTGCGGGCAGGCGGTGACCAAGGACGTGCCGGGCCACGACTACGATCCGGTGCTGAAACTGGGCAATCTGTGACCGACGCGGCGTCTGCTCTGTGGCATCATGCCGGCCGTTTCGGCCTCGTGATGGTCCTTGCCTGGGCGCTGGGCGTCTGGACAGGATCAAACGCCGAGGCGCAGCCGCAATGTGCCCTGTCGCTGGTTCTGGCCGTCGATGTCTCGTCGAGCGTCGATGAGCGCGACTACCGGCTGCAGATGGACGGTCTGGCCAATGCGCTGCGCGACGAGACGGTGCGCCGCGCGATCGTGCAGGTCGGCGGCATACAGGTGACGGCCTTCGAATGGAGCGGCCGCCGCCAGCAGGTCGAGATCGTTCCCTGGACCTATCTGGCAAGCGATGGTGCGGTTTTCGCGCTCGCCGACCGGCTGCAGGCGCATCGCCGGCGCCACACCGCGTTTCCAACCGCGCTCGGCTATGCGCTGGGCCATGCGGCCGGCCGATTCGGGGCGGCCCCGCTGCGCTGCGTCCGCCATGTCATCGACGTCTCGGGCGATGGCGTCAACAATGAAGGGTTCGGCCCCGGCCCTGCCTATGCCAACTTCCCGTTCGATGGTGTGCAGGTCAATGCTCTGGTGATTGCCGGGGCCGACCCCGATCCCGTCGCCTACTACCGCAACGAGGTGCTGTTCGGACCGGGCGCCTTCATGGAGGTGGCCAACGGATTTGCCGATTTCGAAGCCGCGATGAAGCGCAAGCTGCTGCGCGAGATCGTCGGCGGCGCCTTGTCCGGCCTTAAATGAGGCAGCTTCGTTTCAGCCCGCCGATGCCTCGATATGGGCCATGTCGTCGTCGGAAAGACCAAAATGGTGGCCGAGTTCATGGATCAGGACATGGGTGACGATGTCACCCAGCGTTTCGTCGTTCTCGGCCCAATAGTCGAGGATCGCCCGGCGATAGAGGGTGATCCGGTTGGCTTGATCCCCGGTTGCCGGGTTCCACAGTTCGGCGATGCCGCGGCCCTCGAACAGGCCCAAAAGGTCGAACGGCGTCTCAAGCCCCAGATCGTCGGCGATCTCTTCGGTCGGATACTCGGCGATGCGGATCTGCACATCGCCGGTCAGGGCACGAAACTCGGCAGGTAGATGGGCATAGGCCTCGCGCGCAATCTGCTCGACTTCGGCCAGGCCCGGCGCGAAGCGATCCTTCCAGTCTGTCGTGGGGTCATAAATGCCCATGGCGCCGCCGGTTACACCCAACACTGCTCGGTTGCGGAAAACTTCATATATGCAGACGGGAAGCATTTGGGAAGATGAGCGTCCGCCGGGTGCTGCCGGCGCACAAATGAGGAAGGCGGTCGCCTAAGCTCCCGCCCCCCTGCATTTTCCGGGTCCGAACCGGCCTTTCGGCCTGCCCGCCTCGCGGCGGTCGGCATCCGTGCCGGCCGTCCCGCAGAACCGGAATGCCCGATCGCGAGGATCAAGCCTTCCGCACCGCTCCGACTTTGCCCGAAGGCTCCACCGGATGTATTTTATTCACGCCCTGGCTGGCGCTAGACAACCATGTCCGAAAACACGATCGTCGATCGGAATTGCTTGGAACTTTCGTCCGCAAACAACCCTCGACTTCCACCCGAAAGCAAAAGCCGCCAAGTCCCGAAGGACTGGAACAATCGATCCGCATTCCGTTGAAAGATCACTTCCCGATTGCCTGCATGAATACTCTCGCAAAACCGCCTTTCTGTCGAGTCGGACGTATTTCGGGGATGTGGACGGCTGTGCAAAACCCGGCGCGGGTGACCATCGTCTTTTGAATTCAACGTTCTGCGCCGTCGCGCTCTGTGGACAGATCAGCGGGGTTTCGCCGCGGGCGGTGCCGGGTCTCCTTCGGAACCGATCGCCGCTGCGCGATCGTTGATCGTTTCTCGCACCGCTTCCCAGAGAAGCGAGAAGGATTGGAAGCCCTCATCGGTCACCTCGTCGGTATCCAGCGCGCGGACCACCGTATGAAGAACGGTGTTCAGCTCGTCTTTCAGCGTGGACAGTTCGGCACGGTCGGCGGCTTTCGCCGCCCGCTCCTGAATGTCGAGCAGCTGGTAATTGTAGACATCGGCGCGATTCTTCTGGTTGGCGACGAAACGTGACCGGAGCGCCAACATGCCCGAGATCAGTCCCGTCATGATCATTACGAGCAACGCCAGAGGCTCGGCGTTTTCCTGAACGAAGCTCGGCTCATCCCGGTTGAAGAACGCCTCGGCCCCTTCATGCAAAGGCACAGAAAGGCCGCGTGTCGTGTCGGGCGCGGTGATGGCCGAGGCCAGCGCGAAGCGGATCGTCAAGTCCATCCGGTGTTCGAACAGGATGCGGGTCAGTTCGCGGACCGCCGCAGCATCCACATCGGAGCGGGTGACAAGAACGCGGGCGACGCTCAGCGTCGGAGTGCGGCTGGTCGGGACCGGCAATGCGCCCGTCAAACCGCCCATCGGTACCGCGGCGGGAGCCAGAAACGGTCGTTTGACGGCGATCGCATCGGCCTGTCGTATCGGGATGTAGCGCAGTTTCAGTCCGGTGAGCTGGGCATCCTCGAACATGCGGATCAATTGCCGGTCGCGCATCGACCGGACCGCGAAAAGCGCGTCGACATCGCCGCGCAGCAGCCTGCCGGCGCCATCGACGAACGGTTCGGCCGTCCAGTCCAGATCGCCGATCGGCAGGTCGTAATGGTCGCCGACGACCCAGAAGGAGCGAAAATTGGCCGTGTCGAAATCCGGGATCGAAACGCTGATGCGGTCAAGATCGTGGATTGAATAGGCGGACACGTCATCCCGGACGATCAGGTGAAACAGGTCCGGATAGAGATGGGCGATACCCCGAATGTCGGTGAAGACAGGTGTGTCGGCGCGGATCACCGCCGCATCTATGCGCTTGGCGTTCAGAAGCGCGATGTTCTGCGAGGCGTCGCGGGAAGTTACGACATCGAGGCGGAGCGTTTCGGAATGCCGTTCGATGACCTCGGCGGTCTCGCGCATCAGCGTGTGGGCATCCGAGCCCGCGGGACCGGTCGCCACGGTGAGCACGGCCGGGGCGGGATCGTGATTGATCCACTGCCATGTCAGCAACAGGGCGCCGGCGATGACGGCGACGCTGAAAAAGGCGGCGCGCCGGACAAGCCGTTGGCGGCGCGAGCGAATGTTGGCCGACGTCACGGTTGGCTGTTTCTCGGCAGCGGGCCGTTGGAGATTGCTCGGATCGCCCCTGGTCATCGACCGGCCCCGAGCCGTCTCAGGTGCCGCGGTCGCGCGCGGCAAGCGTGCGCAGGCGCAAGGCGTTCAGTCGGATGAAACCGGCCGCGTCCTTCTGGTCGTAGGCGCCACGATCGTCCTCGAAGGTCACGAGCGCGTCGTCGTAGAGCGAAGCGTCGGACTTCCTGCCGGTGACGATCACATTGCCCTTGTAGAGCTTGAGACGGACCGTGCCCTCCACGCGCGTCTGGCTTTCGTCTATCGCAGCCTGCAGCATGGCGCGTTCCGGTGAGAACCAGAAACCGTTATAGATCAGCTCCGCATAGCGCGGCATCAATTCGTCTTTGAGATGGGCGGCGCCCCGATCGAGCGTCACCGATTCGATGGCGCGGTGCGCGGCCAGCAGGATCGTGCCGCCGGGCGTTTCATAGACGCCGCGCGACTTCATGCCGACGAAGCGGTTCTCAACCAGATCGATGCGGCCGATCCCGTTGTCGCGACCCAGATCGTTGAGCGCCGCGAGCAGTGTCGCCGGGCTCATGGCCGCGCCATTGAGCGCGACGGCGTCTCCCTTTTCGAAGGTTATTTCGATATCGGTCGGCCGGTCCGGCGCGTCCATCGGCGAGACCGAACGCATATGGACATATTCGGGCGGCTCGGCCCAAGGGTCTTCGAGCACCTTGCCCTCGGAGGAGGAGTGGAGAAGATTGGCATCGACCGAGAAGGGCGCCTCGCCCTGCTTGTCCTTGGGCACCGGAATCTGGTGCTTTTCGGCAAAGTCGATCAGATCGGTGCGCGACTTGAAGGCCCAGTCGCGCCACGGCGCGATGACTTTGATGTCCGGATCAAGCGCGTAGGCCGACAATTCGAAGCGGACCTGGTCGTTGCCCTTGCCGGTTGCGCCATGGGCGATGGCGTCCGCGCCGGTTTCTTCGGCGATCTCGACCAGCCGCTTGGAAATCAGCGGTCGTGCGATCGACGTGCCGAGAAGATAGACGCCCTCATAGACCGCGTTGGCCCGGAACATGGGGAAGACGAAGTCGCGCACGAACTCCTCGCGCAGATCCTCGATGTAGATCTCGCGAATGCCGAGCATTTCGGCCTTGCGGCGCGCCGGTTCGAGTTCGTCGCCCTGGCCGAGATCGGCGGTGAAGGTGACCACCTCGGCGCCCAGCTCGGTCTGCAGCCATTTGAGGATGATCGAGGTGTCCAGCCCGCCGGAATAGGCAAGCACCACCTTGTTGATGTTCTTCAGGTCGATGGACATGGAAGTTCCGTGAAAAGTGCGATGGTCGGCGGCGCCTTGCGTGCCGGCGCGCACCATATTGGGTTTCCGTCGGGGCGCAAGTTCGCCGAAGGGGGAAATCCGGCGGCTCGGCTCCGGTCCCGTTGCAAGTTCCGGGTTGCTTTGCGGGCTGGTCCGGCCTTGAATGCCGCGCCGGATCAACCAAGATTGACGACCGATGAGCGATTTCATACCCGATGCGACCATCCTGGTGCAGTTCGCGCTGGCCGCGGTCGTCCTGGCGATCACGCCGGGGCCGGACATGGCGCTCTATGTCGGCCGGGCGATCACTCATTCGCGCGCGGCGGGACTGGCCTGTTTTGCCGGCGCGGTGACCGGCATTCTGGTGCACACCATGCTCGTGGCGCTGGGCCTTTCCGCCTTGCTGGTGGCGGCGCCGACGGCGTTCCTGGTGCTGAAGGTGATCGGCGCCGTCTATCTGATCTGGCTTGCATGGCAGGCGATCCGGCACGGTTCGTCATTCTCGCCCCGTACAGGAAAGAACGCCCGGGCGGGATCGTTGGTGGGCCACTATCTCACCGGTATCGGCATCAACATCCTCAATCCCAAGATCGCATTGTTCTTTTTGACGTTCCTGCCGCAGTTCGTTTCGGCGAACGACCCGCATGCGCCGGGCAAACTGCTTTTTCTCGGCCTTTTCTTCCTCGTCGTCGCCATTCCGATCATCCTGCCGATGATCTTCGCCGCCGACCGGTTTGCCGCCGCGCTGCGCGCCCGGCCGCGCGTCACCCGCACACTCGACTGGCTGTTTGCCGGCGTGTTCGGCGCATTTGCGGTGAAGATTCTGACGGCGCAGGCGCGCTGACCGGAACCGCCCGAGGCGGCCTGTTTCCATCACGGTTCGGGCGCACTATTGCTGGCACAGGCGCAAAAGGCGATTCGCGAGCGGTGCGGTTTGATCAGATTTGACAATGTGGGATTGCGCTACGGGCTGGAGCCGGAGGTTCTGTCCGATGTGTCGTTTCACATCCCGGCGCAGTCCTTCCAGTTCCTGACCGGTCCGTCCGGTGCGGGAAAGACCTCCCTGTTGCGCCTGTTGTTCATGTCGCTGCGGCCGACGCGCGGCCAGATCACCTTGTTCGGCAAGGACGTGCTGTCGCTCGACCGCCGCGAGATGCCGATGCTGCGGCGCCGGATCGGTGTCGTGTTCCAGGACTTCCGGCTTCTGAGCCACATGACGATCTTCGAAAACGTCGCCCTGCCGCTGCGGGTGCGCGGCAAGGAAGTGGCCAGCTACCGGCGCGATGTGAGCGAACTGCTTGACTGGGTCGGGCTGGGCGACAAGCTCAATGCGCTGCCGCCGGTGCTGTCGGGCGGTGAAAAGCAGCGCGTGGCCATTGCCCGCGCACTGATCGACCAGCCCGAAATCCTGCTCGCCGACGAGCCGACCGGCAATGTGGATCCGCCCATGGCACGGCGACTTCTGCGTCTGTTCATCGAGCTCAACCGCTCGGGCACGGCGGTGGTCATCGCCACCCATGACCTTGGCCTTATGGAACAGGTGGATGCACGGCGGATGATCCTCTCCAATGGGCATCTGGATGTGTTCGGATGAGCGATCAGGACCACAGGTCGCCGCCGGCCTCGCCGATCGTACCGCCGGGCAACATTGCCGGTCAGGCGATGGCGCTGGTCGTTGCGATCATGTCCTTCCTCGCCTGCCTGACCGTCGGCGGCGTCTCACTGGTCGGCCAGAGCGCGGCGACCTGGCAAAGCCAGATTTCGCGCGAGGCGACGGTTCAAATCCGGCCTGCGCGCGACTTCGACATCGAGACCGCGCTGGCCGAGGCGCAAGCGATCGCAGCCGATTATGAAGGGGTGCGCTCGGCGCGCATCATCGGCCGGGAGGAAACGCTGGGGCTGCTGGAGCCGTGGCTGGGCAGCGGGCTGGGACTTGACGAACTGCCGGTGCCGCGCCTCGTCGTCATCACCATCGACGAGACGGCGCCGCCGGATTTTGCCGCTATGCGAGCGGCGATCACGGAAGCCGTGCCCAATGCAACGCTGGACGATCACCGGGCCTGGGTGGGACGGCTTGTGGCGATGGCGCGCACAACGACACTGGCCGGCCTCGCTGTCCTGGCCCTGGTGATGGCCGCGTTGGTCATGACCGTCGTCTTTGCCACGCGCGGCGCGCTGGCCGGCAATCACGAGGTCATAGAGGTTCTGCACTTTGTCGGCGCGCGCGCCGGGTTCATCGCGCGGCAATTCGAGCGCCGCTTTCTGGTCATCGGCTTGCAGGGCGCGGCCGCCGGCGGTGCCGCGGCGGTGGCGGTCTTTCTCGTCACGGGATTTTGGGCGAGCCGAAATCTGACCAGCGCCGAGAACGAGCAGTTGTCCGCCTTTTTCGGCGATTTCTCGATGGGCGCCATCGCCTATGTCGGCGTGGCCCTGGTGGTGGTTCTGGTCGGCGCGCTGACCATGGTAACCACCCGCGTCACGGTTCTGCGGGTTCTCTACGAGATCGACGAGAAACGCGCCGATCCGTCGCTTTGAAGCCGCTCCGGTGCCGGCAGAGGTCCGACATGGCGGCAAAATGCCGGTGATGGCGTGTGTCGGGGGGCCTTGGCGATGGTTTTTGGTCTACCGCACGCCGCAATTGCCCACTAGGATTCGACACATGTCGGAAAGCGAACACATCGACAAGGCGGCCGGCGTGCTCGAGCGCCGGGCGAGCCGCGGTGCCGGGCGCCTGTACCGTGTGCGCGACTTCCTTGTTGCCATGGCGGCTTTGGCGCTGATCGCCACCGTGGTCGGCTTCTTCATTTTTGCCGCGCGTGTCGGCGGGCAGACCGAGAACCCGCCCGCTGGGGTCTCTGCCGATGCGATCGTCGTCCTGACGGGCGGCCGGGCGCGATTGGAGCCGGCCGTGACGCTGCTGCGCGAACAGCGCGGTGCAAGGCTTCTGATCAGCGGAGTCGATGCGGACATCAGCGATGTCACGCTGCGGCGCACGTTGGATATCGACGCCGATCTCTTCGAATGCTGCATCGACATCGATCGAGAGGCGCTGGACACGGAGGGCAATGCCAGGAGCAGTGCCGCATGGGCCCAGCGGAACGGCTACGCCAGCCTGATCGTCGTGACCAACGACTATCACGTGCCGCGCTCGATGCTTGAGATGCGGAACGCCCTGCCCGACGTCGAGATCGTGGCTTATCCGGTCGTCAACATGAAGCCGGAGACGGTCGATCTGGCGGCATCGATGGACCGCTACCGGGTGCTGCTCGGCGAATACGCCAAATATCTGGTGGCACGGGCGCGAACCCTTTCCTTCTAGCCGTCATGCGGGTTAAGAGGGCAATCGCCCGCCGTGCCGCCATCGGTTCCGCAAGGTTCGCCCCGTGCTCGTCATCCGGTCCCTTCTGTTCAACCTGGCCTTCTACGCGAACAATGTCGTCCAGATGATCTTCTGGACGCCGTTCTATTTTCTCGGCCCGCGCAGCTTTGCATGGTGGATCGTCCGCTTCTGGTCGCGGACCCATCTGTGGCTGATGAAGGTCATCGCCGGCACCGATCACATTGTGCGCGGGCGCGAGAAACTGCCCGAGGGAGGCTACATCATCGCCCCGAAGCACCAGTCGGCCTGGGACACGATCGCCTTCCTGCCCTGGTGGCCGGACCCGATCTACATTCTCAAACGGCAATTGATGTGGATCCCGCTGTTCGGTTGGTACATTGCGCGCATGAAGATGATCGCCATCGATCGCGGCAATCGCGAACAGGCGATCCGGTCGATCAATGCCAGCGCGCAGCAGGCCGTCGATGACGGGCGCCAGATCATCATCTATCCGGAAGGCACGCGCCGGCCGCCGGGCGCCGAGCCTTCCTACAAGAGCGGCATTGCCCATATTTACGAGAAGCTTGACGTGCCGGTGGTGCCCATTGCCCACATGGCCGGGCTCTACTGGCCGCGGCGCAAGTTTCTGCGCCATCCGGGCCTGATCGAGGTCGAGGTGCTCGATCCGATCCCGCCGGGTCTTTCGCGGTCCGCCTTCATGGCCGAACTGGAACGGCGCACCGAGGAGGCATGCGACCGGCTTCTGCTGCGCGCCGTCGAAGGGCCCAACCCGCCGCCCTTGCCGCCGACGGCCCAGGCCCGGCTCGATGCGATCAAGGCGCGGCGGGCCGCCGATCCAGACGCTGCCTGATGCCGTCGGCAACCGCTTCGATCCAACGGTCGCGAATGCCCATCTCGCGCATGTGCGCGGCGGTGTTCAGCACATAGTCTTCGTTCGGCCCGGCCTGTCCGACCGCGCCGCACACCCGGTCGATCGCTTCCGCGACACTCAGCCGGCCGGCATATTGCTCATGGGTGCGGTCGGCGACATAGGTGACCGCTTCGGCGGCCTGACCATCCGAAAGCACGATGCGGCTGCGCCGCTCCTTGTAGACATGGGTGATCAGTTCGCGCTCGCGCAGATAGGACATCACCGTGTCTTCATCATCCGGCATCACGCGAAAGGCGACACCGACGCAGGCGCCACCCCGGTCCAGCCCCATGACCAGGCCCGGCCGTTCGCGCGTACCGCGATGTTCGAAGGAACGGATGCAAAGGCTCCGGTGATAGCCGACCAGCCGGGCGCGCCGGCTTTCGGCGAAGGAAAAGCCGGGCCGCCACATCAATGACGCATAGCCGAATATCCACAATTGGTTCATAAGCGCCGCGTTCGTTTCGTCGTTCGCGAAGGAAGGTTGCAGCTAGCATGAGCGGAGCCGTGAAAAAACCGTCTTACAATGCCGGGCGGCGGATTGGCTGGCTGATGACCGCTGTCATTGCCGCCATCGTCCTCTACTCCGCCGGCTGGTTCTGGGCGGCGGACATGGTCGACCGGACGGTGACCGCGTCGGCCAATGACGAGCGCGCATCGCTGCGCTTTTCCTGCCCCGGACAGGATGTGCGCGGCTTTCCGTTCCGGATCGGCGTCTTCTGCGACGCCTTTGAGGTGGCCGCGGCGGACGGGTCCTTTGTGGCCAGCGGCGGCGCGGTTCGCTCGGCGGCTCAGGTCTACGATCCGCGCCGCGTGGTTGCGGAAATCGACAGTCCCGTCACCATCTACGACGCGGCGGGGACGGCCTACCGACTCGACTGGTCGGTCGGGCGGATCAATGCGGCGACTGCGCCGGTGAACGAACGGATGGTGGCGTTCGAGGCGGACGATATCCGTGTCGGCCTCGATGGGATCGGCGAGCTGGCGCGGGCCGACCGCCTGGGGCTCTATGTTCGCGAACAGGGAGCCGCCATGGACGTGGCGATGCGTCCGCGCGCGCTGACGGTCGATCCGGCGCTGGTCGGCGGGCGCGCTCTTCCGCCGGTCGGGCTCGATATCGATCTGCGGCTTGAGGACTGGGCGTCCACCTGGGCGTCCGGCCCGGTCGCCGCCGGGAGCGGTATGATCAACCGAGTGGCGCTGCTTCTGACCGACGATCGCGGCGTTATCGTGGAGGGGCCGTTCCGCCTGTCGCCGGACGGTCTGATCAGCGGCGATTTCTCGGTCAGGGTCGTCGATGTGCCCGGCGTGCTCGCTGCCGCGCGCGACATCGTTCCGGAGCTTGCGCCGCAGATCGAGACGCTTGCTGCTGCCGCGCCCCGGCAGGCATCGATGCCCGATGACGAACTGTCGCTGTCATTCACCGTGCGCGAAGGCCGTGTCTTTGCGGGGTTCCTGCCGCTCGGCCGTATCCCGCCGGTTCGGCTCGACCTGTCTTCAGGTCTGTGACTCGCCGCGCTTTGCGCTCTGGCGGCCGAAGTTGGGCACTTCCACATCCTGGCCGGCCTCGATGATCGACTTGCGGACGTGCCGGGTGCGCGTGAACAGGTCGAACAGCTTGTCGCCGTCGGCCCAGCGGATCGCCCGCTGCATCGATGCCAAATCCTCGGAAAAGCGCGCCAGCATCTCGAGGATCGCTTCCTTGTTGTACAGGCAGACATCGCGCCACATGGTCGGGTCGGATGCGGCAAGGCGCGTGAAGTCGCGGAAGCCGGACGCGGAATATTTGATGACTTCGGATTCGGTGACCGTCTCCAGATCGGAGGCGGTGCCGACGATGTTGTAGCTGATCAGTTGCGGCAGATGCGAGACGACCGCCAGAACGCGGTCGTGATGGTCCGGGTCCATTTCGTCGAGATCGGAGCCGCAGGCGCGCCAGAACGCCTTGAGTTTGTCGAGCGCTGCGGCATCGGTATCCGGCAGCGGCGTCAAGATGCACCAGCGATCCTCGAATAGCGCCGCAAAACCGGCATCGGGGCCAGAATACTCGGTGCCGGCGATCGGATGGCCTGGAATGAAGTGCACGCCATGGGGCACGTGCGGCGCCATCTGGTCGATGACCGACCGTTTTGTGGACCCGACGTCGGTGACGATGGCGCCAGGCTTGAGCGCGCCGGCGATGGCTTGGGCGACAGTGCCCGACGCGCCGACCGGAACCGAGACGATGACGAGGTCGGCGCCCTCGACCGCTTCGGCCGCGTCGGTGTGATAGCTGTCGCCCAGCCCAAGCTCCTCGGCCCGCCGCAGTGTCGAAGCGCTGCGTGTTGAGATCGCGATATGATCCGCCAGCTTTTCCCTGCGGACCACGCGGGCCAGCGACGAGCCGATCAGGCCGATGCCGACCAGCGCGATCCGGCCGAACATGGGTTTGGTCTGGTCGGTCATCGCTAACGCTTCATGAAGGCGGTCAGCGCCTCGATCACGCCCTTATTGGCCTCATCGGTGCCGATCGTCATGCGCAGCGCGTTTGGCAGGCCGTAGGGAACGACCTGGCGCAGCACGTAGCCGCGCTGGACGAGCCAGGCATCGGCTGCTGCCGCGCTGCGGTCGGGATCGTCGTCGGGGAAGTGGATGAGCACGAAATTGCCAACGCTGGGCGTGACCTTCAGACCCAGTGCCTCGAACGCCTCGGTCAGTTTCGGCAACCATGTGTCGTTGTGCGCGATGGCCCTGTCGACATGGCTGCGATCGGCGATCGCCGCAGCGCCTGCCGCAATGGCCGGAGCGTTTACGTTGAACGGGCCGCGCACGCGGTTGAGCGCGTCGACGATCTCCGCAGGTCCGTAGAGCCAGCCAATGCGCAGGGCGGCAAGGCCGTGGATCTTGGAGAAGGTCCGCGTCATCACGACATTGCGGTTGGCCGAGACCAACTCGATTCCCGACGCATAGTCGTTGCGCCGGACATATTCGGCATAGGCCGCATCGAGCACGAGGACGACATGCGGCGGCAGTCCCGCATGAAGACGCCGGACTTCAGCGTCGGAGAGGTAGGTGCCCGTCGGGTTGTTCGGATTGGCCAGAAAGACGATCTTCGTTCGCTCGGTGACGGCGGCAAGAATGGTGTCCACGTCGGCGCGGTGATCGGTCTCCGGCACGACCACGGGCGTGCCGCCGGCGGCCAGGATCTGGATTTTGTAGACGAGGAACCCGTGTTCGGTGAAAATGCCCTCGTCGCCCGGGCCGATATAGGTCGATGCCAGAAGGCCGAGAAGTTCATCCGAGCCGTTGGAACATACGATGTTGTCCGGGTTGAGCCCGTGCACGTTGGCGATGGCCGTGCGCAGCGCGGCGGCAGACCCGTCGGGATAGATCTGCAGAGTGTCGGCCGCCTGCCTGTAGGCCTCGATGGCCGCAGGGCTCGCGCCGAGCGGTGTCTCGTTGGACGATAGCTTGTGCAGCCTGACGCCGGGTGCGGCCTTGTCTCGGCCCGGCACATAGGCGGCGATTTGCATTACGCCATCATTGGGTTGCGGTATCGAGCGGTCCGTTTGGGTCATGCTGAACTGTCCATGGCTTGCGCGGGCGCGAAATAGCCCCCGGCGGCGCGTATGTCGAGCAGATCGTGCGGCGCGCTGCCTCCTGCTGGTATCGCGATCAGGCAGCGCTGACCCTCGCTGCCGTGCCCGATGACCTCGCCGCCGGTCCATCGATCAAGCGAGTCGACGCTTTTCAGGAGCCCGGTGTAGAGCCGCAGGTCGAACGGGACGGGGTCCGACAGGGGCGGCGACAGAACGAATGAATCGACGGTCGGAAACGGCACGTCCGCAGCCGGAAGGCGCGCCATCACCGACAGCCCGCCCGACGAATCGAGCCCGTCCCACCAGGCGCCCGCGCCTTCGAGCGGCACGATGACGAGCGCGTTCCGTTCAGCCATCGCCGCGTCCATAGCACCCGCCGCATCCTCGTGTTCCTCCATTGCGACCGTGAAACCGAACTGGAACCGCGCCATGTCGCGCATCGTTGCGGGTTCGGCGCCGCCGACCAGATGCACGCGATAGGGTGCCTGAAGCCAGGTGAAGGTCGAGATGATCTCGCGCCAGACATGGACGATCATCGACAGCGGCACCGAGCCGGAATGTCGTTCGGCGAGAACGCGCATCATCTGCGCCTCGCGGCCGGGCCGGAAGGCGGCGCCCTTGGCCTGATCGGCGCCCTTGATGCGGATCAGTTCGTCGATCACGCCGGCGCGCTGCATCAGGAGTGCATGCATGGATTCGTCGACCGCGTCGATCTTGGCGCGCAGTTCGGTCAGGCGCTGTGGATTGGGAAGCGCATCAGCCATGTTTGGTCGGTCTCGTCATATTGCGCCGTCTTAGTCGCGCGGCCCGGCAATTGCAAAACGGTGCCAGCCATTGGCGTCGCGGCCAGCAACCGAGCCCTGCGGCGCCAAAGCCGGAACGAAGACGCGGCGCGACTGGCGCTCGGCCACCGGCAGACCCTGATAAAGGCGCTTCTGGGCCTCGATGACCAGCACGCCGCCAAAGACCGGCCAAAGCCGCAGGCCCCATGCCTCGAGCCGGGTCGACAGTCGAAGCGCGAGAAACCGGCGCGACGGCGGAAAGAACAGCGCTTCGGTTTCCGCCGTCATGGTGAAGTTGGCATCGCGCAGCAGCTTGACGAGCTGGCCGCGCGAAAACGGGCGGCCATTGCCGAACGGGGTCTGCTCGATCTGCGCCCAGACGCCGCGCCGGTTGGGCACGACAATGAGGAGCCGTCCGTTCGGTGCCAGAACGCGCCATATCTCCATCAGGGTCTCGCGCGGATTTTCGGCATGTTCGAGCGCGTGGACCAGGAGCATCCGGTCGATCGAGGAATCGGGCAGGGGCAGTTCCTCGTCGAAGACGAGCGCGGTCCTTGACGGTCCGGTGCGCGGCCAGCGTGCCGCACCCTGGGCCGCAAGCATGAAGGCAAGCGTGCGTTCGGTGTCGGGCGCGAAACGATCCAGCCATGGCCGGGTGTGGCCGAGACCGACGAGCCGCTCATTGGGCATCGGCTTCCAGATGCGCGACAGGGCCAGTCCGATGGCGCGGCTGGCGCGCTTGCCCAGCGCCGAATGGTAGAAGGCGCGCAGTTCGACAATGTCGGTATGCATGGTTCGGCGCGACCCCTCGCATTGACGCGGCGCCAGAAAACCGCATTTGTGCGGCCAGGGCAACGCGGATCGGAAGGACATGCATCATGATCGAGATCGAACAGTTTACCTGTCTGTCCGACAATTTCGGCGTTCTGCTGCATGACGCGGAGACCGGGCGGACGGTTTCGATCGATGCGCCGGAAGCGGCGGCGATCCAAGCCGCCCTTTCGCGGCGCGGCTGGAAACTGACCGACATTGTGGTCACACACAAGCATTTCGATCACATTGACGGCCTCAAACCGCTCAAGGACGCGTATGGCTGCACCATTGCCGGCCCCAAAGCCGAGGCGGACGCGATCGGCATGCTCGACGAGCAATTGGCCGAAGGCGATGTCTACGAGGCCGGGTCCATGACGTTTTCGGTGATCGAAACGCCGGGCCATACGCTGGGCCAAATCAACTACCACTGCCCGCAGGCCAATGCGCTTTTTGCCGGTGATACGCTGTTTTCGCTGGGATGCGGTCGGCTGTTCGAGGGCAGCGCCGGCGACATGTTCGCTTCGCTTGAAAAGCTCAAGGCCCTGCCGCCGCAGACGCATCTTTACTGCGGTCACGAATACACGCGGTCGAATGCGGCTTTCGCGCTGTCGGTCGACCCGGACAATGATGCGCTGAAAGTCCGCGCCGATCAGGTGGAGGCGCTACGTGCCGAGGGCTTGCCGACGCTGCCGGTCACGCTGGAGCGCGAACTTGCCACCAACCCGTTCCTGCGAACCGGCGATGCCGGCATTCGCGCGCATCTGGGCATGATGGACGCCGACGATGTGGCCGTCTTCGCCGAATTGCGGGCGCGCAAGGATCGCTTCTGATGGACCATCTTTCCGCTGCCGACATCCGCGCGCTTCTCGGCATGCAGCCGCATCCGGAAGGCGGCCATTTCGTCGAGACGTTCCGCGACGCGGTTTCGCACGGATATGGCGCGCGTGGCGCATCGACCGCCATCTATTTCCTGCTCGAGGCGGGCGATGTCTCGCATTGGCATCGCGTCCTGGATGCTGCGGAGGTCTGGCATTTCTATACCGGCGCGCCGCTGGTGATCACGCTGTCCCCGAATGGTCATGACGCCGAGGCGCACCGGCTGGGCATCAATCTGGCGCTGGGCGAGCGGCCGCAGATCGTGGTTCCGGCGGGATGGTGGCAGACGGCCACATCGCTCGGCGCGTGGACGCTTGTCGGCTGCACCGTCGCTCCGGGCTTCGAATTTGCCACTTTCGAGATCGCGCCGCCGGACTGGCGGCCCACGCCGCGGCCTGCCGCCGGATCAGACAAACGCTGAAACAAGCGCGAACTGAGCGGCGACGTAGAGCACCCAGATCGCCGGTCCGGTGAAGGCGCGCCTTGCCTCGTCGTCGGGCGCGATCACAAACTTCTCCATGCCGAGTATCGCATCGGACGCCATGAACAGCACGGCGCCCGCAATGACGAGCCAGGACCCCGTCAGCAGCGCCGTCAGGCCCATCGCGAGGATGGCTCCGACATAGGCCATGACCGGCCAGCGCAGCGGGCCCGCATGGCGAAACAGGATCCGACCCAGGATGAGCGCCACGCCGACCATCATGACCGCAATCAGCCAGGAAAAGGCCGGCAGGCCGCCGAAGCGGGTTTGCGCGAACAGCAAGACGTAGATCACATGCCCGGCCAGAAAGGCGATCAGCCCCGAGAGGAATGCAGGATCAGCCGAACCGTCATCATCCGTGGCGGGCCGGGCGAAGGCCAGGAGCAGATCGCCGGCGGCGCTGTGCACGAGCGCGGCCACCAGAAGGACCGGTGCTCCGGCCAGCGCGGCGACGATGGCGAACAAGGAGACGGGCACGGTTTTGACAATGGCGCGCGCCAGGGTGCGGCGGCCAACCGGCATGAACAGATAGGCGACGGCGAACGCCAAGGCGGCAGCGAACAGGCCTTGCGTCATGGCACAGTCCGCCGGCCGATGGTCGAAAGGGCGGCGAGCAGGGCACCGGCGGTGATCAGAACGCAGGCAACCAGAACCGCCCAGCCGGCCTCGGCCCGGCCGGCGGCGATGAGAATGAGCGTCGACAGGAGCGGAGCGGCATAGCTTGAGGTGCCGACGAGCTGTATGTCGCCATGCTTGACGCCGTAATCCCAGACGTAGAAGGCCGCGCCGACCGGCAATAGGCCGAGACCGATGACGGCCAGCCATTGGGTCGCATCGAGCGGCCAGACGGCGGTTTCACGTTCAAGCAGCCACCAACCGAGTGTCGAAAGCAGCGCGGCAACGGCGCAAAAGACGATCACGGCGGATGACGGCACGGCGGCGAAGCGCCGTGCGACCAGCGAATAGCTGGCCCATGTGAACGCGGCGGCAACGGCAAGCGCATAGCCGCCGGCAAATTCGGGATTGACGGCGAGTGACGTGCCGCGCGTGACGATCAGCGCGGCCCCGATAAAGCCCAGAAGCGCGCCGGCCATGTGATACCAACGCAGCCGTTCGCCGGGCAGAAGCGCGCTGCCGACGACGATCAGAAGCGGCCAGAGATAGGCGATCAGGCTCGCCTCGACGGCCGGCGCCGCCTTCAGGGCGGCGAAATAAAGAGCGTGATAACCGAACAAGCCGATGCTGCCGAGGCCATAGGCGAGCCATTGGCCGTCCGCCGGCCACAATCTTTGCCGCCCGCGGCGCGATGCGTGCCACAAGAGGCCGACAAGCGTGCCGACCGCAAAGCTGATGGCCGCGGTCTGGAACGGCGGCATGGCGCCCGTCGCATCGGTGAGAAGCGCCAGAAAACCCCACATGACCACCGCCAGAAACCCGGCCAGCGTCGCCAGATTGCGATGCCGGGATGAAGCAGGTCGGGTCGTTGGGCTGGCTGCGTCCATGCCTCGCCGTTTCGGGGCGGGCGGTCAGTTTGTCAATTGTTCAAAGCGCGTCGCGGTGACATTGACGGTGGCCCCGTCGATCTTCACCCGCGCCTTGACCGGCGCAAAAAGGCCCGTCTGGCCGACCGGTGCGAAGCTGATCTCGATGCGGCCCTTGTCGCGCATCCAGTTGATCTCGCGCTTGGAGCGGTTGAAACCGGCGATCGGAACGAATTGGGCCCGACAGGTAACGGCATCGCCGCTGTAGCCGGTGGCCGAGAACGGGATGGTGCGCAGATAGCTCATCTTGAGATCGGCGCGCAGGGCGCCCGAGAAGGTGCTGATGGTGCGGGCGCAGACCTGCCGCAGGGACGGCGCCGGAACCAGCATGGCGCCGATCGGATCGAGAACCCCCGACAATTGCGCCGGCGTCGGTTCGATCCAGTCATCGCCCTTTGTGACGGCGGGCGTGTTGCTGGCCGAGGTGACCCTGCCGCCGGAAAAGGCGATCAACGTGCGCTTGTCGCGCCCATTGTCGGTGTAGCGGACATCGAATTTGCCGGACTGGACTGTGCCGCCCCCAATCGCACCGGACGCGTTGAGCGTGCCTGCCGTGGTGGTGAACAGCCGCGCCACGCCGCGCGCCCGCATCGTCGCGTTCACCGTGTAGCTGCTGCCATCGATGGTCGACTGGAAGCTTGTAGAGGCGATGCGAAGGCCGAAGGCCGATACGGAATATTCCGATGCGTAATTGGCAGCCCGGGCGTGATTTGCGTTGATTGTTGTGACCGCCAAGACGGCCAATGCGGCGGAGACGATGCGTCGCATGAATGTGGTCCCGTTCCTTTACTGTCCCTTCGGCCTTGCTGGGTCAGCAATGAGCCGATTGTGTGGACGGATATGGCCCCGGCCGGCTGAACGGCGGCTGAACGAACGGCATTGACGGCCAGCCGCGCAAACACTATAGAGCGGCGACTTTTCCGCAATGCGCCAGGTCCATTGCCGCGTCCGGTTTCCGGAATTGGGGCGTCTGGGCCGTTTTGCGCTGACGGATCCGACAATTGCAAGACGATCGAAGGTGAATGCCATGTCGCGCGCATGTGAACTGACGAACAAGGCGGTCATGGCCGGCAACAATGTCAGCCACGCCAACAACAAGACCCGCCGCCGTTTCCTGCCCAATCTGTGCCAGGTGACGCTGATGAGTGAGACGCTGGGCGAAAAGTTCCGCCTGCGCGTTTCTGCAGCCGCCCTGCGCTCTGTGGAGCATCGCGGCGGGCTCGATGCCTATCTCGCCAAGGCAAAAACCGCCGAACTGTCGCAGCGCGCACGCCTGATCAAGCGCCGCATCGCGCAGAAGCAGGCCGAAGGCGCCCAGGCGTAACGCCGCACTCCATCGCCGGCCCGTCCCGGTCTCATCTGCAACTGGTGGCATCACCCAGGATAAAAAAATGCGCTCTTTTCCGCTCGTTCCGACGCTCGGCTTCGTTTCCGCCATGTGCGCGGTGGTTGCCGCATCAAACTATCTCGTCCAGTTTCCCGTTCAGGTGACGGTTGGCGGCTACGATTTCGCCGATCTTCTGACATGGGGTGCGTTCACCTATCCGGTGGCGTTCCTGGTGACCGATCTGACCAATCGCCGGTTTGGCCCGTCCGCTGCGCGCACCGTTGTGTTCGCCGGTTTTGCGCTCGCAGTCGCCCTTTCGGTCGTTCTGGCGACGCCGCGCATCGCGGTCGCATCGGGCACCGCCTTTTTGACCGCGCAACTGCTCGATGTGTCGATCTTCGACCGGCTGCGGGCGCAGGCATGGTGGCGCGCTCCACTGGCCTCTTCCGTGATCGGGTCGGTTCTCGACACGCTGATCTTCTTCACGCTGGCGTTTGCGCCTGCGTTCGCCGTACTGGGCGCCAACGACGCGTTCGCGATCGAAACGTCGTCGCTGCTTGGCCTGTTTGCCGCAGAGGCGCCGCGATGGGTGTCCTGGGCGCTGGGCGATCTGGGCGTCAAGCTGCTGGTCGCGCTGGCGATGCTGGTGCCCTACGGCCTGCTGCTGAACGTCAGCCGCCCACGGCATCTGCCGGCGGCGTGAGATAGCGGAACTCGATCAGAAGGTTGCGCTGCAGGATCGAGTGATTGTCGTCTGACACGATGGTCAGGCGCGGCACGCCGTCGGCGTCCTGGGTGATCGCCAGCCCTTCCATATTGTCGATCTGGAAGCGCATGTCGGCCTCCAGCAGGATTTCGCCATCGACCGTGGCGCGCGCGCGGATTTCGGCATCGTCGATCCGGCGCAGCCGCATCGCAACGCCGTCACGTACGTTGAAGCGGCGTTCGAGCAGGATCAGATCGCCGTCGGGCAGAAAATCGATGTCCGTGACGTAGAAATCGTCCCGTTTTGCCACGGAAAACTCGAACGGCTCACCTGTACCTGGCCTCGCAAAAGCCATGATATTGCCGGCCGCATCGAGGCTGTTTTCGGTTACGCCGATCAGGGCTCCGGCAAGCGCGCTTGCCTCCGTGCCGATGGCGATGCCTTCGAACCCGCGATTTCTGCGCAGTTCGTGGAGCGGCACGGGCGGCGGGGCGGCGGCCTTCCAGCGGCGCTTTTCGCCATCGGTCTCGTACACGGCGATGCGATGTTCGCGCTCGAACGACACCCACAGCGTTCCGTCGCGGGCGGCAATGCCTTCGGCATCGGCCTGCCATTTTCCGGTGATCGGCGCGCCTCCCCTGCCCGCAATCGCGGTCATGGCCAGATCGGTGACGCCGGCGGGATTGCCATCCTCACCGCGGGCCAATGTTCCATCGACCCAGAAACCGGTGTCGGTGACGCCGATAAACCGGCCCTGCCCGTCAACGAAGCGAAAACCGGACAATGCGCCGAAATGGCGAGAGGTGGCGTTGATCTCGAGGCCCCCGGCAAATTCGAGATCGCCGAAACGTGTTTCGTCGGAGCCGATGCGGAAGCGGGTGATCGGCCGCGTCCGTGCCTCCATGCGGTGGAGTTCGGCCTGCTGTGCATGTGCCGGAGCGGGTGGGCTGGCCCATGGCGCGGTCGTCAGCATTGCCAGGGCGAGCGCTGCTCGCGACACGCCCATTCAGCCGGCCCGCCGCCGGCGCGGCGCGGCGCGGCCCTGCTGGCGCGCTGATGCGCTTTCGTCGGTGAACAGGGCGGCCAGTTGCTCGGTCATCGCGCCGGCCAGCTCCTCGGCATCGACGATGGTCACGGCGCGGCGGTAATAGCGGGTCACATCGTGGCCGATGCCGATCGCCAGCAACTCGACATCCGAGCGCGTTTCGATCTCCTCGATAACCGCGCGCAGATGGCGTTCGAGATAGTTGCCCGGATTGACCGACAGCGTCGAATCGTCGACCGGCGCCCCGTCTGAAATCATCATCAGGATGCGGCGCTGCTCGGGCCGGACGGCAAGGCGCCGATAGGCCCAGGTCAGCGCTTCGCCGTCGATGTTTTCCTTCAGGAGACCCTCGCGCATCATCAGGCCGAGATTTTTGCGCACCCGGCGCCAGGGCGCATCCGCGCTCTTGTAGATGATGTGGCGCAGATCGTTGAGACGGCCGGGTTCGGACGGCTTGCCGCGCTTGAGCCAGGCCTCGCGCGCCTGACCGCCCTTCCAGGCCCGCGTTGTAAAGCCGAGGATCTCCACCTTGACGCCGCAGCGCTCAAGCGTCCGCGCCAGAATGTCCGCGCAGGTGGCGGCGACCGAGATCGGCCGGCCGCGCATCGAGCCCGAATTGTCGATCAGAAGCGTGACCACGGTGTCGCGGAAATTGGTGTCGCGCTCGCGCTTGAAGGTCAGAGCGCCGAAGCCGCCTTTCATCTCCTCGACGACAACGCGCGGCAGCCGCGCCGGGTCGAGATAGCCTTCTTCGAGATCGAAGTCCCATGACCGGTTCTGCTGCGCCATCAGGCGGCGCTGGAGCCGGTTGGCGAGGCGGCCGACGACGCCCTGAAGGTTGGCGAGCTGCTTGTCGAGATAGGCGCGCAGACGGTCCAGTTCGGCCTCGTCGCACAGTTCCTCGGCAGCGATCGTCTCGTCGAATTCGGTCGTGTAGATGCGGTAGTCGATATCCGACAGGATATCCTGAATGCCGGGATCGGGCCGCTCGACCTCGCCGGGCTCCTCGGCATCGAGATCGAAATCGTCGTCCATGTCGTCGCTGGTGGCGTCGGACGCCTCCATCTCGCCGGTTTCGGTCTCCTCGCTCTCGGCAGGCGCCTCGTCCTGATCGGCGCTTTCCTCGCCCGACTGCTGGTCGTCCAGGCCGCCATCGTCCTGCTCTTCCTGGTCGGGCGGCTGCTCTTCAGGGCTGTCGTCGTCGTCGGCTTCGTCGGCGCCGTCGCCCTCATAATCGTCGGCCATTTCCATGGCGGCCAGCATGTGGCGCACGGCGCGGGCGAACGCGTCCTGATCCTCGACATTGGCGGCGAGCGCGTCGAGATCGGCCCCGGCCTTGTCGGTGATCCATTCGCGCCAGAGATCGGCGACGGCGCTGGCCGCTTCCGGCGTCGGCCGGCCGGTCAGTTTCTCGCGAACCATCAGCGCCACCGCTTCCTCCAGCGGCGCCTGGTCCTTTTCGGTGACCGCGGACAGATTGTTGCGCGTGAACCGGTCTTCGAGCATGGCGGCCAGATTGTCGCCCACGCCGGCCATGCGGCGCGTGCCCAGCGACTCGACGCGCGCCTGTTCCACCGCGTCATAAATGGCACGCGCCTGATCGCCCTCGGGCGCGATGGCGCGGTGCGTGGCGTTGTCGTGGCAGGCCGAGCGCAGGGCGATCGAGTCGCCCATGCCGCGCGTGACCATGACATCGTTCCTGGTTACCCGCTTTGGCAGGTCGGTCAGCCGCGCATGCTTGCCGGCGAAGGCCGGCCGATCGGCCGAAAAGACAACCTCCAGCTCCGGTTCGCCCGCGATGGCGCGCATGCAGCCGGTCACCGCTCGCTTGAGCGGCTCGGTGTCGGCGGGCTTCTGCGCGCGCTTGCGGGAATTGTCTCCTGGGCTGGCCATCGTGCTCGCGGTCGGGACCTCGTCAGCTGAGCGCGACGTTGGCCGCGCTTTCCTTGAGTTCCTCGCCGAAGCAGCGCTGGTAGAATTCGGCCACCAGCGTTCGTTCGAGATCGTCGCACTTGTTGAGGAACGTCAGGCGGAACGCCATGCCCAGATCGCCGAAGATCTCGGCGTTTTCGGCCCATGTGATCACCGTGCGGGGGCTCATGACAGTCGACAAATCGCCATTCATGAAGGCTTGCCGCGTGAGGTCGGCGAGCCGCACCATGGCGTTGACCGTCTCGCGGCCATCCTTGGTCTGATAGTGCTTGGCCTTGGCGAGCACGATCTCGACCTCATTGTCGTGCGGCAGATAGTTGAGCGTGGTGACGACCGACCAGCGGTCCATCTGCGCCTGGTTGATCTGCTGGGTGCCGTGATAAAGGCCGGTCGTGTCGCCCAGACCCACCGTGTTGGCGGTGGCGAACAGGCGGAAGGCCGGATGCGGGCGGATCACGCGGCTCTGGTCGAGCAGCGTCAGCCGGCCCGAGCTTTCAAGAACGCGCTGGATGACGAACATCACGTCGGGGCGGCCGGCATCATACTCGTCGAACACCAGCGCGACATTGTTCTGATAGGCCCAGGGCAGAATTCCGTCGCGGAACTCGGTGACCTGCTTGCCCTCGCGAACGACGATGGCATCCTTGCCGACAAGATCGATGCGGGAAATGTGGCTGTCGAGATTGACGCGCACGCATGGCCAGTTGAGACGCGCGGCGACCTGCTCGATATGGGTCGACTTGCCGGTGCCGTGATAGCCCGAGACCATGACACGGCGATTGTGGGCAAAGCCCGCCAGGATCGCCAGCGTGGTGGCGCGGTCGAAAATATAGTCCGGGTCGATCTCCGGAACGTGGGAATCGCCGGTCGAAAAGGCCGGAACGGTCATGTCGACATCGATGCCGAAGGTGTCGCGCACATCGACGCTCGTGTCGGGCATGTCCGCAATATCGAGTTCGATCTTGTTCATCTCGTCTTCTCCGGCGCGCCGCCCTCGGTCCCGCCCGTTCTCATTGTCCTATGGATGGCGCGCTAGCACAGGCCGGCGGTCTTTAACAGTTGATAGGCCTGGATCACGTCACGGAACCGTTCCTCGGAGGTGCGATCGCCGCCGTTGGCGTCGGGATGGTGCTTCTTGACCAGTTCCTTGTAGCGTGTCTTGACGTCGTCCGACGTCGCATCGTCCTTCAGACCGAGCGTGCGCATGGCCTTGGACTCCAGCGGCTTGAGCCGGCGTACCGGCTTCTGGCTTTGCGCCCGCGCCCAGGCGTCGGGATCGCGCATCCGCATCGCCTTGGCCGATCCCGACTTCAGATCCGAAAAGACCGGCGCGGCGGTCGTCTTCATATTCGCCGTGCCCATCTTCCAGGTCGGCCGGTTGCCGGTCATGGAGTCCTTCTGGAACCTGGCGATATCGTCGTCCGAAAGGCCGGAGAAATAATTGTAGTTCTTGTTGTACTCGCGCACATGGTCGAGACAGAACCACAGATATTCGCCGTCCCGATTGCGTCCGGCGGGCGCCTTGTGCGCCCCCGGCCGCTCGCACCCCGCCCATTGGCAGCGGTTGCGCGCTTCCTCTTCGGCCTGCCTCTTCTTGCCGCCAGGCTTGATGCGGATCGAATCGAAATATTTCGAGCTTGACTTCATGCGGAACCGATTATGGCGCAACGCCATCTGCAAACAAGGATTGACATCGGGAATGCGCGCGGTACGCCGGACGTGTGGGCGCGGAAAAACGACGCACCCGTTTACCGGCGATCACGACATGTGGCAAGCAGGAGATAGGCATTGGCGGGTCCGATTGAAAGCGCCATGCGCGAGAAGCTGGCTGTAGCCTTCGCGCCGGAGCGGCTCGACATCATCAACGAAAGCCATCTGCATGCCGGCCATCAGGGCGGCGCAATGGATGGCACCGGCGAGACCCATTTCCGCGTGCGCATCTTGTCGGCCGCCTTTGAGGGCCTCGGCCGGCTGGCGCGGCATCGCGCGGTCAACGATGCGCTGGCCGAGGAACTGGCCGGCGGCCTGCATGCGCTCGCCATCGAGCCGGCGGCGCCGGGCGAGCCGGTTCGCTGGTGATCGAACGCCGGCCCTTGTCGATGTTCGTCCTTCTGTTCGCGTCGCCCTGAGCGACTTGACTCAAATCATTGTGCGCTGCCTGACCGCGGTTAGCATGGTGTCAGTGTTCCTGGCAGCGAGACGCCGGCATGGCCGAACGGGATGAAAAGGTCGCGGAGACGCTCGGGCTCGACCGTGCGGCCCGACGCCATTTCAACTGGGTGGCCTATGCTCTCCTGCTGGCCGTCGTGGTGGCCGGTGGATGGTACTGGCTGACCCGGGCCGATGCCGAACGCGGCGTCGAATATGTCACTGCAGAAGCGACGGTCGGGGGGTTCGTCGTTACCGTCGATGCGACCGGAACGGTCGAGCCTACCAATCTGGTCGAAATCTCCAGCGAGCTGTCGGGCACGCTCGACGCGGTCAATGTCGACTTCAACGATACGGTCGAGGTGGGGACCGTTCTGGCAACGCTCGATACGACTCAACTGGAAGCGCAGCTTGCGGTCAGCAAGGCACAGCTCGACGCCGCCGAAGCACGAATAGCGATGGTCCAGGCGGGCCTCGACGATGCAAAGCAGAAGTTCGAGGCGGCGCGCGATCTGGAGGCACGCGGCATCACGCCCCGGCAGATGTTCTTCACGCAGGAGGCGGCGTACAATCGCGCCCGGGCGGAGATGGAGTCGGCACTCGCCGACAAGGCGCTGTCCGAGGCCAATCGGGACCTGCAGCAAGCGATTCTCGACAAGGCCTGCATCTGTTCGCCGATCCGCGGCATCGTGCTCGACCGCGCGGCCGATCCCGGTCAGATCGTTGCGTCCTCCCTGTCGGCACCGATCCTGTTCACGGTCGCCGAAGATTTGAGCCAGATGGAATTGCAGGTCGATATCGACGAAGCCGATATCGGCCGCATCGCGGTCGGCAATACCGCTACATTCACGGTCGATGCCTATGACGACCGGCGCTTTCCGGCGACAGTGACCGAAGTGCGCTTCGCGCCGCAGACGGTCGAAGGCGTCGTTACCTACAAGGCGATCCTGACGGTCGACAACAGCGCCCTGCTGCTCCGGCCGGGCATGACGGCGACGGCTGAAATCTCCGTGGCCGAGATCGAGGATGCGCTGGTCGTTCCCAATGCAGCGCTTCGCTATGCCCCGCCGCGCGAGCCGGGCGATACGCAGACCGACGACGACCGGAGCGGCCTTCTGGGCATGCTGATGCCCGAGCGCCCGCAAGAGGATGTCGAGGGCGATGTTCGCACCGTGTGGGTGATGCGCGACGGTGAGCCTGAGGAAATCCCGGTGGTGACCGGCGACAGCGACGGTTCGGTGACCGAGGTGGTCGGCGGAACGTTGCGTTCGGGAGACCTGGTGATCACGGACCGGGTCGATGGCTGAGTCCGGCCGGTCCGATCCGCCGCTCATCAAGCTGCGCGACATCACACGCGTCTACGGGCATGGCGAAGCGACGGTGCGGGCGCTTGACGGCATCAACCTGACCATCGAGGCCGGCGAGTTCATTGCCATCATGGGACCGAGCGGATCGGGCAAGTCGACGGCGATGAACGTCATCGGCTGCCTCGACAGCCCGACCAGCGGCACCTACCGGTTTCGCGGGGTCGAGGTCGCCGATCTCGACCGCGATCAGAGGGCGCTCCTGCGCCGGCACTATCTGGGGTTTGTGTTCCAGGGCTACAATCTGCTGCCGCGCACGAGTGCGCTTCACAATGTCGAGCTGCCGCTGATCTACAAGGGTCTTGGCAGGGCCGAACGCCGGGCAGCGGCGGTGCAGGCGCTCGAAAAGGTCGGCCTGACCCACCGCGCCCATCACGACCCGTCCGAATTGTCCGGCGGCCAGCAACAGCGCGTGGCGATCGCACGGGCACTTGCCGGCAATCCCGAGGTGGTGCTTGCCGACGAGCCGACCGGCAATCTCGATACGCGGCGCTCGGTCGAGATCATGAAGGTCCTTCAGGCCCTGAACCGGGAGGATGGGCTGACCATCGTCATGGTTACCCATGAGGAAGACATGGCCCAGTTCGCCGACCGCCTGATCTGGATGGTCGACGGACGCATCGAACGCGACGGGCCGACCCGGCCGGAACGCGAGGTGGCCCGCGATGCTGTATGAAACGCTTCTGCTGGCTCTGCAGGCGATCTTCCGCAATGCGCTGCGGTCGTTCCTGACGGTGCTCGGGATTGTGATCGGTGTCGCTGCGGTGATCGCCATGCTGACGGTTGGCCAGGGCTCCACCGAACAGGTGACGGCCGATGTCGAAAAGCTCGGCACCAACGTCCTGATGGTGCTCCCCGGCGGTGAGGCAATGGGCGGTCCGGCCGGCACGGCCGATCCGATGTTCGTCATAGGCGATGTCGATGCGGTGCAGGAAGAGATCGCCAGCGTGGCGCTGGCGGCACCGATCAGCCAGAATCGCGCCCGCGTCGTGTTCGGCAACGAAAACCGGCGCACCGACATTGTCGGCACCGACAACCGCTACCTTGAGGCGGCGCGCTGGGACTTCGCCCGCGGACGCGCATGGGAAGCCTCTGAAATCCAGTCCGGAAAGCCTGTCTGCATTCTGGGCGAGACGGTTCGGGCAGACCTTTTCGGCTACGCCGATCCGGTCGGCGAACAGGTGCGCATCAAGAACATGTCCTGCGAGGTGATCGGCCTTCTCGAGTCGAAGGGCGCTTCGACCTTTGGCGCCGATCAGGACGATTTCGTGCTGATGCCCTACCGGGCCTTTCACCGGCGGATTGCCGGCAATGCCGACGTCTCTACCATCTATGTTTCGGTGCGCGAAGGCGTGACCACCGAACGGGCCACCGAGGAGATCGAGGCGCTGATGCGCGACCGAAGGCGGATCGGCGCAGGCGAGGACGACGATTTCGACGTCATGGACATGGAGCAGATCGCCACCATGCTGTCGGGGATCACCGACATTCTGACCGGGCTTTTGTCGGCGGTGGCCGCGGTCAGTCTGCTGGTCGGCGGCATCGGCATCATGAACATCATGCTGGTGTCGGTCACCGAGCGCACGCGTGAGATCGGCATCCGGCTTGCCGTCGGCGCCCAGGCACGGCAGGTGCTGCTGCAGTTTCTGGTCGAGGCGATCGTGTTGTCGCTGATTGGCGGTTTGATCGGAATCCTGCTCGGCCTGGCACTCGGTTATCTTGGTGCCCAGTGGCTTGCGGTGCCGTTCCGTCCCGATCCGCTCGTGATCCTGATGGCATTCGGATTTTCGGCGGCCGTCGGCGTGATCTTCGGCTTTTTTCCGGCCCGGCGGGCGGCAATGCTCGACCCGATCGAAGCGCTGCGCCACGAATAGAAGAGACGTCTGCCGGTTTAGACCGGCGCCTGCCCATGCCGGAATCTCGATGACTCGTTCGGCTGCCAGGACAGGGTCGTTGGACCGTCAAAGAAGAAAGGCCGGGCAAGATCGCCCGGCCTTTCTGATGTTTGAGCCGTCTGCCTCAGCCGTGACCAGCCAGGATCGCCAGACGCACGTCCTCGGCCTTGGCGGCGATCGAGTTGATCGTTGCGTCGCTCATGGACACGCCCATGATCGTGGCAAGCGCGGAGACCGTGTCGGTGCTGACCGGGACGTTCTTGTCCGAGGCGGCCCCCAGCAGGATGCCCGACAGATCGGCGGTCGATGCCGGTGTGACGCCGGGAAGGCTCGTAGAGCCAGTGTTCCAAAACTCGTCGAGAAGCGCCAGATTTTCCAAAGGCGAGTCGACGATCGTGACCGAATCCCAATTGGCTTCCACATAAGCCGCAAACTGGGCCGCGGTCATCCCGTAAAGCGATGCCGAAGCTGCTGGATCGAAGTTGTTGAGCACTTCGTTCAGAGCACGCTCAAGCACATGGTCGGGGCTGCGCGCAACGTTCAGCCGCCCAAGTTCGACCTCGGGAATGCCTTCCTGAGCCCAAGCGGGCTTGCCGCCCGAACCTTCAGCGGGCTTGCCCGCCTGAGGGCCCTTCCCGTCGGAATCGTCGGGTTCGCCCGATCCGGCACGCGGTCCCTGGCCGCCCGAGCCTTGGCCGCCCTGACCGCCCGAGCCGTGGTCGTCGCCGCCATCGTCATGGCCACCATCGGAATGACCGCCACCGCCTTGTCCGCCTTGGCCTTGCCCACCTTGACCCTGGCCACCTTGGCCTTGGCCGCCTTGCTGGGCGGCGGCATCGACGGATCCGAATCCGTAGTCCGTCTTGGTTTCAATTGCGGCCCCGACCGTGAGTATCGCAACGGCAGACACGCCAGCGATCAGTGTCCGACCGAGCGTGGTCTTTGTGCGCTGTATCATTTATGCAACTCCTGTTCACCGAACTTGAAAGCCCCCCGACTCGGGGCTTGCCGGGGAACATTATCGTTGCCTTTCATGTGTACATTAACATAGATCAATATACGCTGCCTTTTGCCGACCGGGACACGTTGGCCGATTGATGGCATCGGGCCATTGCGGTAATCAGTGATCTGAAGCGGTGCCGAGGTGAGGTGAGACATGAACAGAATTCAGAAGTTTCTTCTGGCAGCTGCCGCAAGTGCGGCGATCGCGCCGATTGCTGCACAGGCTGCGGATGACATCATCGAACCGGTGATCGCGCCGCCGAGCGTTTATCCGACTTGGTATGTGCGCGGCGAGGCCGGCGGGTCGTGGCTTGCGGAAAACCGGGGCTTTTGGTGTGGGCCGGGTTGTGCGGTCCCTCCACCCGGGCAGGATCCGCGTATCATCTTTGACCTGGACAGCGGCGTTGCGTTCACGGGCAATGTCGGTGTCGGTGCGGAGGTCATGCAGGGTGTGCGTCTCGACGTGTCGGCTGGATATACTGGCGGCCAGCGCGTCGATGCCGATTGGAACCGGTCACTCACACCACCGCCGGTGAACTTCACCGAGCATGCCGATATCGATGCGACAGTTTCGGCGTTCACGGGTCTCGTGAACCTGTTCATCGAACCGCTGGCGCTGGGCGGAAACGATTCGCCCATCCAGCCCTTCGTGACCGGTGGCATCGGCTTTGCCAACGTGCGCATGGACGACTGGGTGCGCACAAACTCCGACCCGGCGCATCCGCGGCCGACCCGCGTGTTTGAAGGCTCGAGCGCGACGAACTTCGCCTGGTCCGTTGGAGCAGGCGTCAGTGCCGATCTGGAAGAGGTGGTGGGCCAGAACGTCCTGCTCGATTTGACATACCGCTATACGGACATGGGCCGCGTTGCGGGCAGCGGGACACCGCTGCCGGGCCAAGGCAATGGCGTTCCGGAAGAGCCCTTCAACTTCAACTATCGGACCCATACGGTGACGATTGGCGTGCGCGTGCCGTTTGGCACCTGAGCCGCTACCCGCCTGGGCACGCATCAATTCCGACAAGCCGGGCCTCCGCCCGGCTTTTTGCCTTTAGGCCGGCCGGACGCGGAGTTTCCTGATCCTGTTCTTCTCGCGCTTGAGCACGATGAAGCGCTTTCCGTGGAAGGTGAAGGCCTGCTTTTCGGCGGGAATCGTCTTGGCCTCGTGGATGACGAGGCCGGCGATGGTGTTGGCGTCGTCGTCCGGTAGGTCCCAGTCGAGCGCGCGATTGAGGTCGCGGATCGGCACCGACCCGTCGACGACGACCGATCCGTCCGCCTCGGTCTGCACGCCGGCCACCTCGATATCGTGCTCGTCGGCAATGTCGCCGATAATCTCCTCGATGATGTCCTCGAGCGTCACCAACCCTTCCAGCTCGCCATATTCGTCGACGACGATCGCGACATGGGCGCGGCGGCGCAGGAAGGCGTTGAGCTGGTCCTGAAGCATGGTCGTGTCGGGCACGAACCAGGGCTTGTTGGCGATCTTCATGATGTCGACGCGGGTCGGGTCGTTGTCGACCGCGTGCAGAGCGCGCAGAAGGTCCTTGGCGTGCACGATGCCGACAATGTTGTCGGTCTCGCCGCGCCAGACCGGCATGCGCGTATAGGGGCTTTCGAGGATTTCGCGCACGACGATCTCGGCCGGGTCATCGGCATTGACCATGCGCATCGCCGTGCGGTGGATCATGATGTCGCCGACATCGAGTTCGCTGAGGTCGAGCACGCCGCCGAGGCGATCGCGCTCTTCCTTGATGAACGAGCCCTCCTCGTGAAGTACGGTCACCGCGCCGCGCAGTTCCTCATGCGCGGACAGGATCGATTCGTTGGCCCCGAAGGTCACGCCGAAGACGCTCAGGATGCGCCGGACGATGAAGTCGACGGCCCGCGCCAGCGGCGAAACAATGGCGACGAAGATCTGAATGGCCGGAACGACGAACATGGCGAACCGGTCGGTCTTGGAGATCGCCAGATATTTCGGCATCACCTCGGCGAAGATGACCAGCAACACCGTCATGATCAGTGTCGCGTAGACGACACCGGTATCGCCGAACAGCGACAGGAACAGCGTGGTCGCAAGCGCCGACGACAGGACGTTGATCAGATTGTTGCCGATCAGCAGCGCGCCGATCAGCCGTTCCTTGTTTTCCGTCAGCTGGCCGACCGCGCCGGCGCGGGCATTGCCGTTGGCCTCCATCTGGCGCATGCGGCCGCGTGAAACCGCTGTCAGCGCCGTCTCCGATCCGGAAAAGAAGCCCGACATGACGATCAGCACCGCGATGGCGCCGGCTATGATCCAGATTTCCATGACTGTCAGCTCTCGAGCATCTGTTGAAGGAAGGCCCTGACCTCGGAAGCAGGCACGTCGTCCGCAATGAACGCTTCGCCGATGCCGCGCGTCAGGATGAAGGTGAGCGCACCGCGCGAGACCTTCTTGTCCTGGGCGATGAAGTCCATCAGCGCGTCGGCGTCCGGTACATGGGCGCGCACCGGTGTCAGATCGGTCGGCAGGCCCGCGGTTTCAAGATGGGCCGTCACGCGTTTCACATCGTCGGGGCTGCACAAATTCATGCGTGCCGAAAATGCGTGCGCCAGCACCAGGCCGATGGCCACACCCTCACCATGAACGAGCACATCGGAGCGGTAGCCGGTGATGCCTTCCAGTGCATGGCCGAATGTGTGGCCGAGATTGAGCAGCGCCCGTTCTCCGGCCTCACGTTCGTCGCGGGCGACGATAGCCGCCTTGGCCCGGCACGATGCGGCGATCGCCTGCGTCCGCGCCGGGCCGCCGGCGGTGATCGCATCGAGATTGTCTTCCAGCCACGAAAAGAAGGGCGCATCGTTGATCAGCCCGTATTTGGCGACTTCCGCATAGCCGGCGCGAAACTCGCGAACGGGCAGCGTGTCCAGAACAGCCGTGTCGGCGATCACGATGCGTGGCTGATAGAAGGCGCCGACCAGGTTCTTGCCCTGCGGAGCGTTGATCCCGGTCTTGCCGCCGACCGACGAATCGACCTGGGCCAGAAGCGAGGTGGGGATCTGCACGAAACCCATGCCGCGCCGCGTCACTGCTGCCGCAAAGCCCGTCAGGTCTCCGATCACCCCGCCGCCCAGCGCGACCACCAGATCGCCGCGTTCGAGCCGTGCATCGAGCAGCGCTTCGACCGTTTGCCGGAGGTGGCCGAAGTCCTTGGTGGCTTCACCGGCCGGCAGCACAAGGGTTCCCGGCTCGAAACCGGCACCGGAAAGGCTCGCGCGCACAGCATCGAGATGGAGTGCGGCCACGTTTTCGTCGGTGACGACGGCGCACCGGGTACCGGGCGCCAGCGTGGCCAGATATGTGCCGGTCTCGGCCAGAACGCCGGGTCCGATCACGATGTCATAGGCGCGTTCGCCCAGATCGACGCGAACTGTCTGGTGCAGGGTCTCGTCGATCATGGGCCGATCGTTCCGGTTTCGGGTGTTTTCAGGCTCAGATGATGATGAAGCGCCTCGACGACCGTGTCGGCCATCTCGTCCTTGCCGACATCGCGGGATATGACCGTCACATCGGCGGTGGCGTAAACCGGGTATCGCTCGTCCATCAGCTTTTGCATCACCGCGCGGGGGTCAGGCGCCCTTAAAAGCGGCCGCGTCGCCTTTCGCGACACACGCGCCATCAGAAGATCGAGATCGGCCGACAGCCAGACCGAAACGCCGGCGGCGCCGATCGCGGCACGTGTGTCGGCGTTCATGAAGGCGCCACCGCCGGTCGCCAGCACCGTTGCGCCGGCACCGAGAAGCCGGGTCATGACGCTGGCCTCAAGGCGCCGGAACTCGGCTTCGCCATAGTGCTCGAAAATGTCGGCGATCGACATGCTGGCCGCTTCCTCGATCTCGTGATCGGCATCGATGAAGGGCAGTTCGAGCCGCGCGGCCAGCTTGCGGCCGATCGCCGATTTGCCGGCGCCCATCAGGCCGATCAGGACGACCGGCCGCCCGTCCAGCCGGTCGGCGACCTGTTTGGCCATATCTGGCGATTTTTCTGTCATCCTGTGCTGTTAGCACATCATGGCGATGGCCGAGTCAAGCCGTTTGCCAGAGCTTGATCTTTCCCCCGTCGCGGCTGCATAAGAAGCGCAATTGTCCGATTTCGGGCAAAGATGGTTGTGTGATGCCCAGTCTCTTCCGGTTCCTCTTCGTGTTGGGCGTTCTTGCGGCGCTGGCCTACGGTGCCATGTTGGCGCTGGTGGTTTTCGTCAAGCCCGAGCCGCGTCCGATGACCGTCACGATTCCGGCGGACCGCCTGAACCCGGTGCGGATCACCGTTCCGACCGCCGAGCCGGCGGAAGCCGACGGGTCCGGCGATACGGAAGCGGAAGCCGCGCAATAGGCAGCGTTTCGGTAAGGTCTCGCCGCTAGGCTGTCGTCCATGATCGAAGCTTTCCTCGAGATGATGAGCGCCGAGCGCGGCGCGGCCCTCAACACGCTGCAATCCTATCGCCGCGATCTGGAGGATGCCGACCGCTTCCTGCGGGCCCGCGGCGCGGGCGGATTGCACGCCGCGCAGACCGCCGACCTGTCGGCCTATCTGCACGGGCTCGAGGCGCAGGGCTTCGCTGCCAGTTCCCAGGCGCGGCGCCTGTCGGCGCTGCGTCAGTTCTTCCGTTTCCTGTTTGCCGAAAATGTCCGCTCCGATAACCCGACTGGCGTTATCTCTTCGCCGAAAAAACAGCGTGGCCTGCCGCGCCATCTGAGCATGGAGGCGGTGTCACGGCTGCTGGAGACGGCGCGACGTGAAGCGCTTGAGGGCAAAAAATCGCCGGCACAGGCGCGGCGGACGGCGCGAACTCATGCGATCGTGGAGTTTCTCTATGCCACCGGTCTGCGCATCAGCGAACTGACGCGCCTGCCCGCGACCATCCTGCACCGCGAGGAACCGTTCTTCATGGTCAAGGGAAAGGGCGGCAAGGAGCGATTGGTGCCGCTGTCCGACAGCGCACGCCATGCCGGGCAGGCCTATCGGATGCTACTCGAAGGCGACGAACGCGCCCGACAATGCCCGTTCCTGTTCCCCGACGACAGTTTCTCAGGCCCGGTTGCGCGGCAGGTTCTGGCGCGCGACCTGAAGGCAACAGGCGCCCGTTGCGGCATTGCCGCCGAAAGCTTGTCGCCGCATGTGTTACGCCATGCCTTTGCGACCCATCTGCTTGAAAACGGTGCCGATCTGCGCGTCGTGCAGCAATTGCTCGGCCATGCGGACATATCGACCACGCAGATCTACACCCACGTAATGGATGAGCGGCTGCATGCGCTGGTCAGCGCCCATCATCCGCTGGCGGCGTCCGGAAACCGGCAATAGGGCGGCGCCCGCCCGCCCATCCTTGACATCATGGCCATTTGCCGCCACCTGCATGCCGCAACGGGCGCGGGAGCCGGCCGATGGCCGCAGGATGATCGATGTACAGCTATCTTGAGTTCGAAAAACCGATCGCGGATCTGGAAGGCCAGATCCTCGAACTCAAGAAGCTGGCCGAGAGCGGCGAAGGGGCGGTCGATGTCGCCGAGGAAATCGCGCGGCTCGAAAAGCGCTCGCACGAGGCGCTGGTCGAAGCCTATCGCAAGCTGACGCCCTGGCAGAAAGCGATGGTCGCCCGGCACCCGGACCGGCCGCACTGCATCGACTATGTCGATGCGCTTTTCACCGAATTCACGCCGCTGGCCGGCGACCGGAATTTTGCCGAAGACCACGCGGTGATGGCCGGGTTCGCGCGCTACCACGGGCAGCCCGTGGCGGTGATCGGTCAGGAGAAGGGCAACGACACCAAGTCGCGCCTGAAACACAATTTCGGCATGGCCCGCCCGGAAGGCTATCGCAAGGCTGTGCGGATCATGGAACTGGCCGATCGGTTCGGCCTGCCGGTGATCACGCTGGTCGATACGGCGGGCGCCTATCCGGGCATCGGCGCCGAGGAGCGCGGACAGGCCGAGGCGATCGCCCGGTCGACGGAAAAATGCCTGAATCTGCGGGTTCCGCTCGTGTCCGTCATCATCGGCGAGGGCGGCTCGGGCGGCGCGATCGCCATTGCCACGGCCAATACCGTCCTGATGCTCGAACACGCGATCTATTCGGTGATCTCGCCGGAGGCGGGTGCGTCGATCCTGTGGCGCGATGCGGCCCGCGCCAAGGATGTGGCCACGGCCATGAAGATCACCGCCCAGGACTTGCTCGAACTGAAGATCATCGATGCGATCATATCCGAACCGCTGGGCGGCGCGCATCGCGATGTGTCCGCCGTGATGGCCGAAACCGACAGGCATCTCACCAAGGCCATGGCGGCGCTGGACGGCAAGGATGGCGACACACTCAGGCGCCAGCGGCGCGAAAAGTTCCTGGCCATCGGCCGGAACCTCTGAGACCTCTGTCCGGCTCCCCGCCACGATCCGCGTCGGTCTGCCGCGCCCTTCAAGGCTTCGACCGCTTGGCATCGATGGGTTGGGCGCATATCTGTATGCCGCCCGCCCGAGGGGAAAAGAATGGCACAAGCACCCAGCCAGGACATCGTCACCGAAACGCTGCGCAAGATCATGCTGCCTGACGGGCGCGATCTGGTCGGCGCCGGGATGGTGTCGGACATCTTCATCGCCGACGGGAAGGTCTTCTTCTCGCTGACCTGCGATGCCGCCGATGCAGAGCGGCTGGAGCCGGTGCGCGAGGCGGCCCAGGCTGCGGTCACGGCGCTGCCCGGCGTCAAGGCGGCGATGGTTGCGCTGACCGCCGAAAAAAAGGGCGGCCAGAGCGGGCCGGAGCCGCAGGCGCGAAACGTGCCGCCACCGCCGCCATCGGCCGGGCGGCGCCCGGTCACCGACCGGGCGAAGCCGGGCGTCCCCGGGGTCAAGCACATCATCGCCGTCGCGTCGGGCAAGGGCGGCGTCGGCAAGTCGACCACCGCGATCAATCTGGCGCTCGGTCTTGCTGCTTGCGGTCTGAAAACCGGCATTCTGGATGCAGACATTTACGGGCCGTCGCTGCCGCGTCTTTTGGGATTGAAGGACACCAAACCGCAGCAGCTCGAGGGCCGCATTCTCAAGCCGATCGAACAGTTCGGGCTGCAGGCCATGTCCATCGGCTTTCTGGTCGAGGAAGAGACGCCAATGATCTGGCGCGGGCCGATGGTCGTCTCGGCGATCACGCAAATGCTGCGCGAGGTGGCCTGGAGCGATCTCGACGTTCTGGTCGTCGACATGCCGCCGGGCACGGGAGACGCGCAGCTCACCATGGCGCAGAACGTTCCGCTGTCTGGCGCGGTGATCGTCTCGACGCCGCAGGATCTGGCGCTGATCGACGCGCGCAAGGGCCTGAAAATGTTCGAGAAGGTCAATGTGCCGGTTCTCGGCATCATCGAGAACATGAGCTATTTCGTGGCGCCGGACACCGGCGCGCGCTACGACATCTTCGGCCATGGCGGCGCCAGGGCGGAAGCTCAGCGGCTGGGTGTCCCCTTTCTGGGCGAGGTTCCGCTGGTGATGGCGATCCGCGAAAC
Organism: Oceaniradius stylonematis; assembly: GCF_965223445.1. Taxonomy (NCBI): domain Bacteria; kingdom Pseudomonadati; phylum Pseudomonadota; class Alphaproteobacteria; order Hyphomicrobiales; family Ahrensiaceae; genus Oceaniradius; species Oceaniradius stylonematis. Next base: position 1,962,701 of record NZ_OZ244994.1, on the reverse strand, counting down.
CTCCGACGCCGGAAGACCGATCACCGTGGCCGAACCGGACGGTCCGCACGCCGCTGCCTACACGGCCATCGCCGAGCGAGTTTCGGCGGCGCTCTCGACCGGTGCCGGCGCGAAACCAGCCCCCGCCATCGTTTTCGAGTGATCGCGTTCCGCCGGACGCGGCCGGCCGGGGTTCAGTCTTTCAGCGAGCGTATATCGACAAACCGTCCGGCGATCGCTGCGGCGGCTGCCATGGCCGGCGAGACGAGATGGGTGCGGCCCTTATAGCCCTGCCGGCCCTCGAAATTGCGGTTCGACGTCGATGCGCAGCGCTCTTCAGGCTTCAGCCGGTCGTCGTTCATGGCAAGACACATGGAGCAGCCCGGCTCGCGCCAGTCAAAACCCGCCGCCTTGAAGATCGCGTCGAGCCCTTCGGCCTCGGCCTGTGCCTTCACCAGGCCCGAGCCGGGGACGATCATCGCATCGACCCGCTCGGCGACGCGCTTTCCCTCCACCACGCGGGCGACTTCGCGCAGATCCTCGATGCGGCCATTGGTGCATGAGCCGATGAACGCACGGTCGATCTCGATATCGGTGATCCTGGTGCCCGGCTTGAGCCCCATATAGTCGAGCGCGCGCCATTTGGAGGCGCGCTTGTTGGCATCCTCGATCTCGTCGGGGTCCGGCACGCTGCCCTCGATCGAGACGACATCCTCGGGCGACGAACCCCAGGAGACGATCGGCGGCAGATCTGCGGCGTCGAGCGTGACGATCTTGTCGAAATGGGCGCCTTCGTCGGTGTGGAGCGTTTTCCAGTAAGCGAGCGCCATGTCCCATGCCTTGCCCGTGGGTGCGCGGGGCTTGTCCTTGATGTAGGCGAAGGTGGTCTCGTCGGGCGCGATCATGCCGGCGCGGGCGCCGCCCTCGATCGACATGTTACAGACGGTCATGCGCCCTTCCATGGACAGCGCGCGGATCGCATCGCCCGCATATTCGATGACATGGCCGGTGCCGCCGGCGGTGCCGATCTGGCCGATGATGGCGAGGATGATGTCCTTGGCCGTCACGCCGTCGGGCGCGACGCCATCGACGCGCACCAGCATGTTCTTCGCCTTCTTCTGGATCAGCGTCTGGGTGGCCAGAACGTGCTCGACCTCGGACGTGCCGATGCCGTGCGCCAGCGCGCCGAACGCGCCGTGGGTCGAGGTGTGGCTGTCGCCGCAGACGATGGTCATGCCCGGCAGGGTGAAGCCCTGCTCGGGCCCGACAATGTGGACGATGCCCTGCCGGCGGTCATTCTCGGAATAGTATTCGATGCCGAAATCGGCGGCGTTCCTGGCCAGCGCCTCGACCTGGATGCGGCTTTCCTCGTTCTTGATGCCCAGATGCCGGTCTGGCGAGGTCGGCACATTGTGGTCGACCACGGCCAGTGTCTTTTCGGGCTGGCGGACGGTGCGGTTGGCCATGCGCAGGCCTTCAAACGCCTGCGGGCTGGTTACCTCATGGACCAGATGCCGGTCGATATAGATCAGCGACGTGCCGTCGTCGGCCTCGTGAACCAGATGGTCGTCCCAGATCTTGTCGTAGAGCGTGCGCGGCGCGGCCATGGCGGCGTGTCCTCATTGGCGAGTGTGCGGTATTGCGCCGATATGCAACGGCGGGGGAAGGGGCGTCAAGGACGCTGCCGCCGACTTCCGGCCGTCGCCAGCACGCATGAGAATCGGGCGTCGCTGTCAGGCAACCCGCACGATCTCGAAGCGGCAGACCTCGCTGCCCCAACCGACGCACTCGGTTTCTTGGATCGTGATGGCCGGATCGACGAGGGTCTGGAACAGGCGCCGGAACACGGCCGCGTGCCAGATGCACGACGAAAAGCCGGCCTTGCCAAGACATATCGGATTGTCGTGGATGGCGATAAATCCCGCCCCCCGTTCGACGCGTGCATTGCCGGCAAAGGTCCAGGCGTTGCGGGCGATCGCGGCCATCAGGGCGCGCTGCGCAATATTGCCCGGCAGCTGTTTGAGAAGCCATTGGGCGGCCTTGGGGATCCGGTTGGCGAGGATGTAGTCGCCTGTCAGTTCGCCGGCGCGCTTCATTACGGCATGGGCGGTCTCGGCATCCAGGCGAGCGGCGATCTGGCGGTTCAGCGCGTTGACGGTGCTCGCCTCGACCATGGCGTCGGGATCTTCGTCCGCAAAGCGTTCCAGGCCCGCTGCGTCGAAGATCGCCCGGCGCTTGTCGGCGCCCACCAGTGCATCGAGCGCCGTTCGCGTCTGGATGATTGCGTTGGGACCGACGGTCGGCGGCGCATCATCGACTGTTGCGCGGCGAACGGACGGCCTTGCCGTTTCGCTATCGAGGACCGTCACGGCGCACTTCCTCGCAGTGGTTCGTGGCTGCCGTCATTCGGCCGCCGGTGGCGCATCGGTCGGCAGCTTGACCCTCGGCGGACGCTTGGCGCTCGGCCGGCGCGTCGATGTCGGCAGTCCGGAATAGTCTTCCATCTGCTCGGTGCCGCCGCCGCAGGCCATCGGCACGCCGTCCTCGTTCTTTTCGATCTTCCGGCGGGCTTCCTGCAGCGCGACCTTCTTGTCGTGGATCGCGGCCCAGTCGTCGAGCTGCGCCTTGGCGATCGTCCGCGTCTCGTCGAAGTGGAAATCGACCTTGCCCTTGGACTGCGGGCCCCAATAATTGTGCTTGCCGAGGTCATAGAATTTGCGCTGGAAGCCGGCCTTCAGAAACGCCTTGAGGCAACCGAGCAGATAACGGCGCCGGAAGCCCGTGCCGCGCCACGGATAGTGGAACAGGGCCTTCTTGGAGTAAAAGCGCCGGTAATTGTTCATTACACGGTCGAGAAGCTCGTCGCGGTCCATCGCTTCGGGCTTCATGATCGGCGTGACGAAATTGTACTTTGAGAAGTCGAACACCTCGACCTTGTCGCCCAGTTCCTGGAACAGGGGCGTGAACGGCCAGGGCGTGTACATGGCCCAGTTGGCAAGATCGGGCTGCCAGTCCCAGGCCATTTTGTAGGTTTCCTCCAGCGTCTCGGCCGTCTCATTGTCGAGGCCGACAATGAATTGCGCCTCGGTGAAGATGTCGGCGTCGCGCAACAGCTTGATTGCCCGCTTGTTGTCGGCGACCTTGGTTTCCTTGTTGAACTGGTCGAGCTTCATCTGCGCCGCCGCTTCGGTGCCGAGCGAGACGTGCACGAGACCCGCCTTGCGGTAGAGCGGCAGCAGTTCCTCGTCGCGCAGAATGTCGGTGACGCGCGTGTTGATGCCCCATTTGATCTTCTGCGGCAGCCCGCGCGCGATCAGCTCTTCGCAGAACTCGATGAACTTCTTGCGGTTGATGGTCGGCTCCTCGTCGGCGAGGATGAAGAAGCCGACGCCGTGATCGTTGACCAGCGTTTCGATCTCGTCGACCACGGCCTTCGGGTCGCGGACGCGATAGTCGCGCCAGAATTTCCATTGCGAGCAGAACGAGCAGGTGAACGGGCAGCCGCGCGCCATGTTGGGGATCGCCACCTTCACGCCGAGCGGCACGTAGATGTATTTGTCCCATTCGAGCAGCGACCAATCCGGTTCGATCGCATCGAGATTTTTCACCGTTGGCGCGGCCGGGGTGGCGACGATCTGCTCGCCGTCGCGGAACGCCAGGCCCTTGATCGTGTCCCGCTCGGCGGGCCAGCGCCCTTCGGCAACGGCGGTGACGAACTCGGCGAAGATCTCCTCGCCCTCGCCGCGCACGATGACGTCGATCCATGGCGCTTCGGACAGGACCTGCTTGTACATGAACGTCGCATGCACGCCGCCCAGGACGCGGACGGCCTTGGGGCAGACCTGCTGGGCGATCTTCAGCACGTTCTCGGCGACATAGATGGAGGGGGTGATGGCGGTGGTGCCGACAATGTCCGGCTGCAGGTCGGCGAGCTTCTTGCCAAGATCGACATCGTCGATCTCGTTGGTCATGGCATCGATGAAGGTGACCTTGTCGAAGCCGGCCCTTTTCAGCGATCCAGCCAGATAGGCGACCCAAGCCGGCGGCCAGTTGCCGGCGATTTCCGCCCCGCCCGAGTGGTAGTTCGGATGAACGAGTACGACATGCATGGCGGGCCTCCCTGCGTTTTGCGGGGAAGCGTACGCCCGAACTGTCAACCTGAATTGACATAAGTCAACGTCAACGCATTTGGCCGGCGGGTGCAATCGGTTCAATTCTCAGCTTGACCGGCCGGGCGTTCGAGCGCATCGCGCGGCGTCTTTGTATTGAGCGCTTCAACGATGTTCATTCATGAGATCGCCGCGCTGGCGGCCGCCGCCGTATGGGCGCTGACCGGGCTCGTCTCGGTGGCCCCGGCCAGGCACCTGGGCGCCATCGCCTTCAACCGGCTGCGCATGGCGATGGTGTTCGCCATGCTGGCGGTGTGGGTGACGGCGGCGGGCACCTGGAGCACGCTGTCGGGCGAGGTGCTCTGGCCGCTGGTCTGGTCGGGGCTCATCGGCATCTTTCTGGGCGACACGGCGCTGTTTCTGACCATGAACAGGCTTGGACCGCGGCGAACGGGCATCCTGTTTTCGATGAATGCGCCGATGTCCGTCGTGCTGGGCTGGATTGTTCTGGGCGAAGCGCTGTCTGTGGTTACCTTGGCCGGCATCGCGATCGCCATGACCGGCGTGGTGCTCGCCATCGTCTTCGGCAAGCGCAAGGATCAGCTTCATCAATGGGAAAGCGTGACCGGGCCGCTGTGGGTCGGCATCGCGCTCGGCCTTGCGGCGGCGCTGTGCCAATCGGTCGGTGCGCTCATCGCGCGTCCCGTCATGGAAACGGGCATGGTCTATCCCGCCGCGGCATCGGCGGTGCGGATCGGCGTGGCCGCGCTGTGCCTGACCGTGCTGATGCAGGCGCCTGCTCGGATGGTCGGCCAGGCCAAGCCGCTGACCTGGAGCATTGCCGGCTACACCGCGCTGTCCGGTTTTCTGGCGATGGCGCTCGGCATGACGTTTCTGCTGTTTGCCCTGTCGGGCGGCGAAGTGGGGATCGTCACGACCCTTTCGGCGACGACGCCGGCGATCATGCTGCCGCTTCTGTGGTGGCGGACGCGAGAGATGCCGGCGGCCGGCGCGTGGATCGGCGCGGCGCTCGTCGTCGTCGGCAGCGCGCTGATCTTTGCGGGTTAGCGATGCTGGCTCTTTCGCAACCGCTTTTCGAGCTGCCGCAGGGCCAGCGACAGGCCGATGGTCAGGATCAGGTAGATGTAGGCGACGATCGAATAGGTCTCGAAGAAGCGGAACGAGCCGGACGCGTAGACCTTGCCCATCTGGGTGATGTCGGCGACGCCGAGCACGGAGACGAGCGAGGAATCCTTGACCATGGCGACGAAGTCGTTGCCGAGCGGCGGCAGGATGGTGCGGATCGCCTGCGGGAAGACGACGAAGCGGAACCGTTGGAAGGGTGACAGTCCCAGCGCCTCGGCCGCCTCGATCTGGCCCTTGTCGACGGCGAGTATGCCGGCGCGGAAGACTTCGGCGATGAACGCCGAATAGCCGATCATCAGCGCCAGGATTGCCCGCCACAGGAGCGAGATGTCGCGCACCAGAAGCGGCTCAATCCATCCCAGTTGCTGCAGCGGCCAGGTGACGCCATTGATCAGCCAGACCAGCGCCGGCGCGCCGACAAAGGCGATGTAGAAGAGCAGGACGATGATCGGGATGCCGCGAATAACTTCGACGTAAAAGCGTGCGATCTGCCTGAGGACGAGCGAATTCGACAGCGCCATCAGCGCCAGAAGCAGGCCGAGAATGCTGGCCATGGCAAAGCCGACCAGCGTGACGAAGACCGTGATCTGCACGCCGCGCGAGACGGTGCGGAAGACCTGGGTGTAAAGGTCGTTGGTCGCGATCAGGATTGCAAGGCCGACGCCGATGACGGCCAGTGCCAGCAGCCACCATGGAAAGTCGTCGTCGGGCGCGTCTTGCGAGGGTTCGGGCGGCAGGGCGGTCATCGGATTTGCCAGCGGCTCCGGGATTTCATAGAGGGCCGTTGTGGGCGGAGGAAAACGACGTGTCCAGGATCGTTTGGGTCATCATCGCGTTCGGCATCTTTTACCTGTTCTACGGCGCGAAGGTCTTTTCGCCGCGATGGCATTGGGACCATGTCAAGCGCATGGCACGCAACGAGCCGACCTTTTCATCGCTGGTCACGATCACGCTGGCGCTGGCGATCGCATTTGTCCTGGTGACCTATGTCCGCACTGTGACCGGTTGACCACCGGGTCGCATGAGCCAGTGCCGGCATGCGCCGGATGCGCATGCCGGAAAGACATGAAAAGGGCGTCAGAGAAGCCCCAATGCCCTACTGGCCCAGCGAGTACTCCAGAAACCATTTGGTGTTCAGCGCGTCCAGCGTGCCGTCCGCTTCCATCGAGGCGATGGCGGCGTTGATTGGCTCGACCAGATTGGAGCCTTTGGGGAAGATGAAGCCGAAATCCTCGGTGCCGAGCGGTTCGCCGACCAGCTTAAGCGCGCCGTCCGAGGCCTTGACGTAGCCCTCGCCGGCGGTGCCGTCGGTCAGGACGACATCGACATCGCCGGTGCGCAGCGCCTGGACCGAGGCGCCGAACGTTTCGAACAGCTTGATGCGCGGATTGGCCTCGTCGCCGTCGAGCATGTCGTAGACTGCCACGTAGAAGGGCGTCGTTCCCGGCTGTGCGCCCACAAGACCGTCTTCAAAGGCCGCAAAGCTCGGCGCATCGGCAAAACGCTCCTCGTCGCCGCGCACCAGCATGAACATCTGGCTGGTCATGTATTTGTCGGAGAAGTCGACCTTCTCCATCCGGTCCTCGCGAATGGTGATGCCTGTCATGCCGACATCATACTGGCCGTCGGACACCGCCTGGATCATCGCGTCCCAGGAGATATTCTGATATTCGATCGTCGCGTTCAGCCGCTTGCCGATCTCTTCCATCGCGTCATATTCCCAGCCGATCTGCTCGCCGGTCGACGGATCGAGAAACTGCAGCGGCGGATAGGCATTCTCGGTCACCACCGTGATCGTGCGGCCTTCCAGATCGGGCAGATCCATGGCCATCGCACCGCTTGCCGCGCCGGCCGCCATAACCGATGCGGCCGCTGCCGTGATTACCCATCGCCGTGTGAACATCGCACTTACTCCCTGTCGCATTGTGAGGTGCCCCGTCCCCGGAGGCGGACGAGCAAAGGCCGACAGTGGCCCGGAAACGGATGGCAGGCAAGGGCGTCTTGTGCGGTGCCGCAAACGAAAAGGCGGACCTTCCGGCCCGCCTTCGCGTCGTCCCCCGCTTGCGCGGTTATGCCGTCGGCTGCCGCCTTATTCTTTGGTTTCCGCCTCAGCGGCTGCCGCTGCTTCCGCCTCGGCCGCCTTTGCGGCTTCGGCTGCTTCCTCTGCGGCCTTTTCGGCGGCGAGGGCCTGGGCGGCGGCAACCTTTTCAGCCTCGATGCGGGCGCGTTCTTCGGCCAGCGCCTGACGCTCGGCCTCGTTCAGCTTGCGGGCGCGGGCGCCGGTGTTCTCGGCGATGCGGGCCTTTTTGCCGCGCAGGCCGCGCATGTAATAGAGCTTGGCGCGGCGGACCTTGCCGCGGCGGACGACCTCAACGGCCTCGACCAGCGGCGAGAACAGCGGGAAGACACGCTCGACGCCTTCGCCATAGGAAATCTTGCGGACGGTGAAGTTCTCGTTGAGGCCCGAACCGGCGCGCGCGATGCACACGCCCTCATAGGCCTGAAGACGCGTGCGCTTGCCTTCGGTCACGCGGACCTGAACGCGCACGGTGTCGCCGGGCGAGAAATCGGGAAAGGTGCGCTTTTCGCTGATTTTGGCGGCCTGCTCGGCCTCGAGCTGACGGATGATGTCCATCTCGACTGTCCTTCTTGTTCTTTTGAACCGCCAGAGCGCTCGCTGGGGTGCACAATCGCCGTCGATGCGGTCTCATCGTGCAGCCTGGCCCGGATTTGGTCCCGGACCGGAGCGGTGGTCATGCCCGTAGTTGCTGTAAAGACTTCGGTTTGTCCGAAATTCCGCGCGCTCATACAGGAAGCCAGCGGTTTTGTCACCTGTCCGCCGTCGGTTTTTTGCGCGCCTGCGCTTGCCAGAGGTCGGGGCGGCGCGCCTTGGTCAGCGCTTCGGCTCGTTCGCGCCGCCATGCATCAATTCTGGCATGGTTGCCCGATGTCAGCACATCGGGAATCGTCCGGCCTTCCCACTCGGTCGGTCTGGTGTAGTGCGGATGTTCGAGCAGCGCGGCTTCGAAGCTCTCCGTCTCACCGGACGCGGCATTGCCCATCACGCCGGGCAGCAGTCGAACAACCGCGTCGAGCAGCACCTGCGCCGCGATTTCGCCGCCCGAGAGCACATAGTCCCCGATTGACACCTCGGTAAGTTGCCGCGCCTCGATCACCCGCTCGTCGACGCCCTCGAACCGACCGCAGACGATGACGGCGCCGGGCCCGGTGGCGAGATCGCGCACCATGGCCTGGGTCAGCGGCGTGCCGCGCGGGCTCATCAGGAGGCGCGGGCGTCTGTCTTCTGTCGACGACACGTGATCGATGGCCTTGGCGAGAATGTCGGGCCGCAGGACCATGCCGGCGCCGCCGCCCGCGGGCGTGTCGTCGACGCTGCGGTGTCTGTCGGTGGCGAACTGGCGGATCTGCGTGACGTCGAGCGACCAGGCCCCCGACGCGAGCGCCTTGCCGGCCAGCGCCTGGCCCAGCGTGCCGGGAAACATGTCCGGATAGAGCGTCAGGACTGATGCCTTGAAACTCATGACGCTTCGTCCTCTTCGGGCCGGGCAATGATTTCGCCCGGCGGGACCAGCGTCAGGCGCCCGGCGCCCATGTCGATCTCCGGCACGATGGCTCGCGTGAACGGATAGAGTTCGGTGCGGCCGCCGTCCGCCGGGCGCACCTCGATCATGTCGTCGGCGCCGAAATTGTGGACCGCGACGACCGAGCCCAGGCGGGCGCCGTCCGCGCCGATCGCCTCCAGCCCGACCAGATCGTCGATGAAGAACTCGTCGTCTTCCAGTTCGCCATCGGGCAGCTGCGACCGGTCGACAAATAGCTCGGTTCCATTGAGCGCCTCGGCCGCCTCGCGGCCATCGACCTGCCTGAAGCGGACGACGACCACCGTCTTGGCCGGCCGGATGTCGGCCACGGTGAACATGGCGCCATCCTTGCTGAACAGCGGGCCATAGTCGCCGAGCGCCAGGGGATCACCGGTATGGGATTTGACGCGCACCTCGCCGCGCACCCCATGGGGCGCGCCGATCACGCCCATCAGGACGGGGTTGGCCGGTTTCGTGCTCATGGGTTTGCGATAGTCGCTTTTGTGCTGCGCGCCAAGCGCCCGGCCGGCTGCATGCCGTCAAGCAAGCGGTAACCGGGCCGGCCTAGACTGTGTCTATGAACCAAGCGCTTCTGCCTGCACGACCGGACCTGATCGCCGCGCGCAAGGCATGGTTGGACAAGCTTGCAGGCGAACGGCGGCTGGCGGCCAACACGGTCGAGGCCTATGAACGCGACACGCGGCAGTTCCTGCATTTTCTGGCCGATCATCAGGGCGGCGCACCTGGCCTCAAACAGGTGGCGGACCTCAAGCCGATGGATCTGCGCGCATTCCTGACCCGTCGGCGGGCGCAGGGCGTGGGCACGCGGTCGCTGGGCCGGAACCTGGCGGCGGTGCGCTCTTTCCTTCGGCATCTCGAAAAAGAGGGTCTGGCGAACGCGGCGGCGGCCACCGCGATGCGCGCGCCACGGCAGCCCAAGTCGCTCCCCAAGCCGCTGACGGCGGGCGATGCGGTGCGCACTGTCGACGCAGACGAACAGCTCAATGACCAGCCATGGATTCGCGCCCGGAACGCGGCCGTGCTGACACTGCTTTATGGCTGCGGGCTGCGGATCGGCGAGGCACTGGCGCTCGATGGCGGCGATCTGCGCGATCCTTCGGCCCGCTCGATCGCGGTAACCGGCAAGGGCGGCAAGACGCGCATGGTTCCGCTGCTGCCCGTCGTCTTCGAGGCGGTCGATGCGTACCGCGACCTCTGCCCCTACGATCTTTCGGCCGGCACGCCCCTGTTCCGGGGTGCACGCGGCGGTGCGCTGCAACCTGCCGTCCTGCAACGGGACATGCGACGCCTTCGCGGGGCGCTCGGCCTGCCCGACACGGCGACGCCGCACGCGCTGCGCCACTCCTTTGCAACCCACCTTCTGGGGTCTGGGGGCGATCTGCGCACCATTCAGGAGTTGCTGGGCCATGCCAGCCTGTCGACCACGCAAGTTTACACGGGCGTCGACGCTGAGCGCCTGCTCGAAGCGTGGCGGGCGGCCCATCCCCGCGCCTGATGGCCAGTGTTCGCCAGCCGTTAACAATGGCGTTTAACCGAAACGTCGTCACTGCCGGCTAGTCTGGCGGTCATGGAAAACCTTGCTCCCCATGCCGCAACGCTCGCCGACAGGCTGAGCGGTCCCGCGCTGAAACTGATCGCTGCGATCAACATCGCGTTCGCTGCTCTCCTGCTGTTGACGATCATGTCGGTCGGCGCGCGCGCTCAGGAAGGCGACTTGGCCGCCTGCACGGGTGTCAATCTGCTTGACCAGATGGCCGAGACCAACCCTGACGCGTATCGCGCGGTTCTGGCGGAGGGCGCCGAGACACTCAATGGCGATGCGATCCTGTTCCGGATCGAAAAGGACGGTGTCGCGCCGTCCCACCTGTTCGGCACGATGCACATGACCGATCCGCGCGTCACCGAACTGCCGGCCTTTGCGCAGGACGCTTTCGAGGCATCAGACATCGTCGTCATCGAAACGACCGAGATTCTCGATCCGGCCAAGTCGCAGATGGCGCTGCTGGCACGGCCGGAACTGACCATGTTCACCACCGATGAGCGGATCAGCGACTTTCTCGATGCCGGCGACGAAGCCGTGCTGCGCGAAGGCCTGGCAAGCCGCGGGCTGCAACTGGCGCTGGTCGACCGGATGAAACCCTGGCTGGTTGCTGCCATGGTGGCGCTGCCCGAATGCGAAATGGCGCGCAAGCAGGCCGGCCAGCCGATCCTCGACATCGCTCTGGCCAAACGCGCCAAAGCGGCCGGCAAGGATTTGGTCGGGCTCGAAACCATCGTTGAACAGCTCGAAGCGATGGCCTCGCTGCCGATGGCCTTTCATGTGCGCGGCCTGGTCGAAACGATCGCGCTCGGCGACCGCATCGACGATGTGATCGAGACGATGATCGCGCTTTATGACGACGGGAAAACAGGGCTGGTCTGGCCCGTTTTGCGGGTCTTCACGCCCGAGGCGGTCAGCGACGATGGCGGCTATGCCGCGTTCGAGCAGACCATGGTGACGGCACGCAACCGCACCATGGCCGAACGCTCGCTTCCCATTTTGGAAGCGGGCGGAGCCTTCATCGCGGTCGGTGCCTTGCACCTTCCGGGCGAAGAGGGTCTGGCCAAGCTTTATGAGGACGCGGGCTTCACGGTGACGCCGGTTTACCGGTGAAGCAAAGTCATTCGCCGTGACCGGCGATCATCATCGCTTCATAGGCCAGGCGCTCGGTCTTCTTCATCCGTTCGGACTCCGATTTGAGCTGCCCGCAAGCGGCGAGAATGTCCTGCCCGCGCGGCGTGCGGATCGGTGAGGCGTAGCCGTTGGCGTTGATGAAGTCGGCGAACTTCTCGATCTGCTCCCAGTCCGAACATTCATGGTCCGAGCCGGGCCATTTGTTGAACGGAATCAGATTGATCTTGGCTGGAATGCCCTTGAGCAGCCGCACCAGTTCCTTGGCGTCGGCGAGAGAATCGTTGACGCCCTTGAGCATGACATATTCGAACGTGATGCGGCGCGCGTTCGACAGGCCCGGATAGGCGCGGCAGGCAGCCAATAGGTCGGCGATCGGGTACTTCTTGTTGATCGGCACCAGCACGTCGCGCAACTCGTCGGTGACCGCATGCAGCGAGATGGCCAGCATGGCGCCGGTTTCCTCGCCGATCGGCCCGATCTTCGGCACGACGCCCGAGGTCGACAGCGTCACGCGGCGCTTGGACAGCGACAGCCCGTCGCCGTCGGTGAAGACCTGCATCGCATCGCGCACATGCTCGTAATTGTAGAGCGGCTCGCCCATGCCCATCATGACGATGTTGGAGACCTTGCGGCCTTCGGACGGCACGATCGCGCCGGCCGGCGTGCCGGCGTCGGGGAAGTCGCCAAGGCGCTGGCGGGCGAGCATGACCTGCGCGACGATCTCGCCGGCGGTCAGGTTGCGGACAAGCGTCTGCGTTCCGGTGTGGCAGAATGTGCATGTCAGCGTACAGCCGACCTGGCTGGAGACGCACAGCGTGCCGCGCCCTTCCTCGGGGATATAGACAGTCTCGATCTCGACCGGTTTGCCGGCTCCACGCGGCGGAAACCGCAGCAGCCATTTTCGCGTGCCGTCGGCTGAAATCTGCTCTTCGACGATCTCGGGACCGGCGATGGTGAAGCGCTCCGCGAGCGTCGCCTTGAGGTCCTTGGAGACATTGCTCATGGTGGCGAAATCGTCGACGCCGCGCACATAAAGCCAGTGCCAGAGCTGCTGCACGCGCATCCTGATCTGCCGGTCGGGCACGCCCGCGTCCCGCAATGCGTCACCAAGCTTTGCCCGCGTCAGCCCGATTAGCGACGGTCGGTCATCAATGCGGCTCGCCTGCGCGGCGGAAAGCTGCGCGCGCGTCGCATTGTCGCGTATGTCCAGTGTGACGGCCATGGCTTCGGACCGGATTGCGTCAGTGAAGCCCGCATATGTGCCATAGGGGGGCAAAGCGCAAGAAAAAGCCGGACCCGAAGGCCCGGCCATTGCGGAACGGGACGGTGCAGAGCGGCGCTACTGGCAGTTCTGGATCGCGTTCAACGCCGCGGTCACGCCCGACAGCGAATACTCGTAGGTGGTGTTTGTGCCGCGTCTCGAGGTGGCCTGAACCACCATGCGCGAGCCGGCCCGCATGGCGGCAACCAGCGCGGGATCCTGTGCTGCGTTCTCGGTCCAGGCGGTGTTGTCCTTGGAGAAGAAGGAGAAGGGCGCGCCGTCCACGGTCACCGTGACTTTCGAGTTTTCCTGGAGCGTGTACCCGGCGATGAACTGCGGCTCGAATGTCACGTTCTGGCCGCCCCGCTGGGTGACGACGAAGAAATTATCCCCGTGATTGACGTTCGAGGGCTGCTTGGTCAGCGGTACCGAAACCACATAGCAGACCTTGGCGCCGCCGGACTGATAGCTGATGGCACCCCAGTCGTTGAACTGTCCGATGCGCTGCGGCGTCTGCGCCTGCGCGGCAACGCTGCCGGTCATCAGCGCGCCCACCGCAACCGCTGCCGCCAAAACTCGTTTTCCGTGAAGCATTGTTCCTACCAAGTTCAAAAGGGGCCGCATAAGCGTGTCAGCGCCCGGATTTGTGCCGTTCGCCCATGGCTTCCACCTTGGAAAAAGATGGTTACCAAACCATGAACGGGACCGGCTTTCGACCTTCGTGCCGACCATGTCACGGCATCGCTTCGAAGCGCCATCCGGACGTCTTGGTGCCCGCCTATCGGCCTTGACGAATGCCTGTCGCCGAGGAAAACGGCAACAGTTTGACTTTGTTCGGCAAATTGGGCGAATGTCGCCCGATCGGCGCAAATGGTCGGGCTGACGGGCCCTTCACAGCGCGCATGGCGCCCTTGTCCGGAACCAGAGACTGTTTGATGAGCGAACAGCACAAACACTTCGCTGCGCTGGCCGCGCGCGTGGCCAGCGACCGCGACAAGACCGCCTTCGCCGAACTGTTCGATTTCTTCGCGCCGCGCATCAAGGCCTATCTGCGCCGTCTGGGCCTCGAGGACAGCGCCGCCGAGGACATCGCCCAGGAAGTGATGATCGTGCTGTGGCACAAGGCCAACCTGTTCGATCCGACCAAATCGTCGCTGTCGACCTGGCTCTTCCGCGTTGCCCGCAACCGGCGCATCGACGCGTTGCGGCGGGACAAGTCCGGGCTTCTCGATCCGGACGAACCGATGCTGCGGCCGGCCGAATCACCGCTTCCCGATGCTATGATGGATGGCGAACAGCGCGATGCGCGCGTGCGCGATGCACTGGCGGGCCTGCCGGAGGAGCAGGTGGGGCTGATCCGCATGGCATTCTTTCTGGGCTATTCGCACAGCCGGATCGCCGACGAGACCGGACTGCCCCTCGGCACCGTCAAGTCTCGCATCCGACTCGCCTTCGGACGGCTGCGGCGGGCGCTGGAAAAGGACGAACAGGTCGACACCGATTTCTGAGCGCTCCTCTTGCTTGCCCCTCCCAAATCTCTGGCGTAAGCATCGGCGATGGTTTCGATTCGCGTTTGCCTTGCCGTTTCCGTCGCCTGTTCCTCGGCGCTTCTCGCCGCATGCTCGACCGGCGGCGATGTCGGCTTGAGCCAAAGCGCCCAACCCCGTCTCGCCAGCTGGAGCTGCACCGGCGGTGTGCGGCTGACGATTGCGCGCACCGGCTCCGGGCTCGATATCACGGACAGCCGCGGCGTCACCGTCAGCCTGCCGCCCGATCCGCCCGGACAGCGCGAACGCTATGCCAAGACGGGCTATGCGCTGGTGTTCGCCGGCCGGACGGCAAGCTGGTTCGCCAGCGGCCAGGCGCCAACGGATTGCCGTCGCTGAGCGACGTTTGCGCGCATAAGGAGGCCCGCCTTTCCCGTTCGCCGGTCAACATCGGATCGAGGACACGCCGGTTCTGCGGCCTGGTCTCCGCGTCCGACCAATTGACGATGGCACGATGCCGCATGACCTTTGACGCAGTGCGAAACGCGCTCTAGAACATTTCCAATCGCGACGCTGCGCGAGCCGTTTGGCAGCGCGCACCAATCAGAACGATCAAGGGGAAAGCGGTGTCTTCAACCAGCTCGTCGGCCACCAGCGGCCAGGCCAGGAAGGAACGGCCGCTTTCGCCGCATCTGTCCATCTACAAGCTGATCCCCAACATGATCGCCTCGATCATGCATCGCATCACGGGGGTCGCGCTCTACTTCGGCACCGTGCTGGTGGCCTGGTGGCTGATCGCGGCGGCGGCGGGTCCGGCCTATTTCGACTACGTCAACGGCTTCTTCGGCTCGCTCTTCGGCATGCTGATCCTTCTGGGATACACGTGGGCCCTGATGCATCACCTTCTGGGCGGCCTGCGGCATTTTGCCTGGGACGCGAGCAAGCTGATCAGCAAGCAAATGTCGACCAAGCTCGCCTATGCGACGTTCATCGGGTCGGGCGCGTTGACGCTTCTGGTCTGGCTGATCGCCATGCTGGTGCGCTGAGGAGATCGCCATGTCCATCAAGACACCGTTCAAGCGCGTCGAAGGCCTGGGATCGGCCAAGGACGGCACCGAGCATTTCTGGCGGCAGCGCCTGACCGCGCTGGCCAATGTGCCGCTGATCATCGCCTTTGTCTGGATCGTCGTTTCGCTCAACGGCGAGGACCACGCCACCGTCGCCGCGACCTTCGCCAACCCGTTCGTTGCGGTGGTCATGCTGCTGGTGATCGTGTCGGCGCTTTATCACGCCAAGCTCGGCATGCAGGTGGTCATCGAGGATTACATCCATGGCGAGCTGGCGAAGTATGCGCTGCTCGTCGCCAACATCTTCTTCACCTTCGGGATCGCGGTTCTCGCGGTCTTCGCCATACTGAAAATGGGTTTCGGAAGCTGACATGAGCACCAACGGCAATGCAGCGGCACCGGGCGTCAACGGCCGGGCCTACACCTACGAGGACCACAAGTTCGATGTGGTGGTCGTCGGCGCCGGCGGCGCGGGCCTGCGCGCGACACTGGGCATGGCCGAGCAGGGCCTGAGAACCGCCTGCATCACCAAGGTGTTTCCGACCCGGTCGCACACGGTCGCCGCCCAGGGCGGCATCGCTGCGAGCCTGCAGAACATGACGCCCGACAGCTGGCAGTGGCACATGTACGACACCGTCAAGGGTTCGGACTGGCTCGGCGATGTCGATGCCATGCAGTATCTCGCCATGGAAGCGCCCAAGGCAGTCTATGAGCTCGAGCATTACGGCGTGCCGTTCTCGCGCACCGAGGACGGCCGCATCTATCAGCGCCCGTTTGGCGGGCACATGCAGAATTATGGCGAAGGGCCGCCGGTGCAGCGCACCTGTGCGGCTGCCGACCGCACGGGCCATGCCATCCTGCACACGCTTTATGGCCAGTCGCTGCGCAACAATGCGCAGTTCTATATCGAGTATTTCGCCATCGACCTGATCATGGACGAGGACGGCACCTGCACCGGTGTCGTTGCCTGGAACCTCGATGACGGCACCATCCACCGCTTTTCGGCCAAGATGGTCGTGCTGGCCACGGGCGGTTATGGCCGGGCCTATTTCTCGGCCACATCCGCGCATACCTGCACGGGCGACGGCAACGGCATGATCGCGCGCGCCGGCCTGCCGCTTCAGGACATGGAATTCGTGCAGTTCCACCCGACCGGCATTTACGGCGCGGGCTGCCTGATCACGGAAGGCGCGCGCGGCGAAGGCGGCTATCTGGTCAATTCCGAAGGCGAGCGCTTCATGGAGCGCTATGCGCCGTCAGCCAAGGATCTTGCCTCACGCGATGTCGTCTCGCGTTGCATGACCATGGAAATCCGCGAGGGGCGCGGCGTCGGCAAGAGCGCCGACCATATCCACCTTCATCTCGATCACCTCGACCCGGCGGTTCTGGCCGAGCGCCTGCCTGGCATCTCCGAAAGCGCCAAGATCTTCGCCGGCGTCGATGTCACGAAAGAACCGATCCCGGTGCTGCCGACCGTGCATTACAATATGGGCGGCATTCCCACCAATTATTGGGGCGAGGTGCTGAACCCGACCGATGGCGATCCCGATGCGATCGCACCCGGCCTGATGGCCGTCGGCGAAGCGGGCTGCGCGTCCGTGCATGGTGCGAACCGTCTGGGTTCGAATTCGCTGATCGATCTGGTCGTGTTCGGCCGTGCTGCCGCGATCCGCGCCGGCGAAGTGGTCGATCGCGAAGCATCCGTTCCCGATATCAATCGCGCATCCTGCGACAAGATCATGGAGCGGTTCGACCGGTTGCGGCATGCCAACGGCGGTACGCCCACAGCCGATCTGCGCCTGAAGATGCAGACGATCATGCAGGAGGACGCCGCGGTCTTCCGCACGCAGGAGACGCTCGAACAGGGTTGCCGCCGCATGGACGCAGCTCATCAGGAACTGGCCGACATCAACGTCACCGACCGGTCGATGATCTGGAACTCGGACCTTGTCGAGACGCTGGAACTGGAAAACCTGATGGCCTGCGCGATCACCACGGTCTATGGCGCCGAGGCGCGCAAGGAAAGCCGCGGCGCCCATGCGCGCGAGGATTTCAAGGACGGCCCGATGGCGGGCCGCGACGACGAGAACTGGCGCAAGCACACGCTGGCATGGATGAGCGAGACCGGCGCGGTGACGCTCGACTATCGGCCCGTGCACACCGATCTTCTGGCCGAGGGCATCGAACTGGCCAAGATCGCGCCGAAAGCGCGGGTGTACTGACGCCTTCTGGTTCGGGTGCCGTTTGAGCAGCCGCCGCGGCGTGTCCGGCCCGGTAAACCCGATGGCAATGTCTTGGACATAAGGTATTCCGGTACGAGCCGGGAGCCAATTGTCGATGACGCCTCAGACCACGCCTACACCACAAGCCGAGCCCAAGGCCGAAGCTGGCGGATGGGTGTTCGGCGTGACGCTGACGCTGCTCGGATTTGGCTTCATGCTGCAAAGCCTGTTCGACACCGACATTGTCGTATCGGGCCTCGTTGTTCTGGTGGTCGTTGTGCTGGTCAGCCTTGCCGGGCCCCGCCGAGGGCATAGCGGTCGCGCGCGCTTTCTGCCGCCGCTGGTCCTGTTTCCGACGCTCCTTTTTGCGTTCTGGTACTTCATTACCATCAAGTTCGGCCAGTTCGGGCTTGGCCCGATCCTGTTTCATGCCAATCATGGCGTCGAAGCGAATGGGGTCGTCAGCGAGTTCCTTCGTACCTCGCGCATGCCGCTGGCCTATATCGTCGCGCTTGTCGTCGGGCTCTGGCTGCTGTCGGCGACCGACCACCGGTTTCGCCGGATCGACCGGCTGGCCGTTCTGCCGCTGCTGGTCTTCAACCCGTTCACCTGGTCGGTGGCAGAATATGTCGGCGATGCCGAAGCCGCCTCGCACAAGGTGGTCTATAGCGGCTATGCCGAGATTGGCGATCTGCGAAAGGCTGGAACCAACAGGCCAAACCTTTTGATCCTCTACCTTGAAAGCAGCGAGCGGACGCTGATGGATGAAGGCGCGTTCGGCGACGTGATGGCGCCGCTTGCGCCGTTTGCCGCACGCGGGATCGAGCTGACCAATCTGCACGAGGCGGCGCTGACGAACTGGACGTTGGCCGGTCAGGTGGCCTCCCAGTGCGGCGTCCCGCTGATGCCGCTGGGTCTTGTGACACACAACAGCTTTCATTTCATCGATGATGCGTTCATGCCGGGCGCCACCTGCCTTGCCGACCTGTTGACGCGCGACGGTTACCAGACGACGGTGATGCAGACCGCGCCGCTGCGGTTTGCAGGCGCGGACAAGTTCGCCGCCAGCCACGGGTGGCAAAAGCCATTGGCGTTCAGCCAATTGCGCGCCGACTATCCCGATGGCGGCAATGAATGGGGGCTCGATGACGAGGACATTTTCGACGCGGCGTTCCACGAGATCGAGCGCATCGTCGAAACCGGGTCGCCCTTTGCGCTGTCGGTGACCAATATTGGCGGCCACACGCCCAACGGCTTTGTGTCGCGCAGCTGTCACGGTCGCCCGACGGTCGACCGCTTCGACGATCCGACGCTCAAGGCTTTCCGTTGCTCGCACGAACTGGCCGCCGAACTGCTTGATCGGCTCGAAGTGTCCGGCCATCTCGACAACACCGTTGTCGTGATCCAGAGCGACCATCTGGCGATGCGCAACTCGGTCTACCGGCAACTCAAGCAGCGTGAACGGCGCAATTTCTTTGTCGCCTTCGGCCCCGGCATTGAACCGCAGGCGATCGACCGCGACGCGACCATGATGGACATCTATCCGACCATCCTCGAGCTGCTCGGCTATGCTCCACCCGATGGCCGGGCCGGGATCGGTGTCTCGCTTCTTTCGCAGAACCATACGCTGATTGAAACGCACGGATTGCCTGCGCTGGACAAGGCGATCTACGGCGATACGGCACTGCGCAACCGGCTCTGGGGCGTCGAGGCGGGCAGTTGAAGCGCGTCGATTTGGCCAAGGCACCGGACCATTTGCGCAGTTGCAACATTGCAGCGCAACATCGATAACATGCGCACTTTGGTCCAACTTGATCGGGCCGTGCCGCTTCACTATCACCTCCGGTGAGCGGCCCACGCGATACGTGGTCAGCGCCGGTTGCAGAAAAGAGACAAGGCAGATGGTCGAACTCGCCCTACCCAAGAACTCCCAGATTGAACCCGGCCGGTCCTGGGCCCGCCCGGAAGGGGCCAACAATCTCAAAGAGTTCCGCATCTATCGCTGGAGCCCGGACGACGACCAGAACCCGCGGCTCGACACCTATTACGTGGATCTCGACGATTGCGGGCCGATGGTGCTCGACGGCCTTTTGTGGATCAAGAACAGTGTCGACCCCACACTGACGCTGCGCCGGTCGTGCCGCGAGGGGATTTGCGGCTCCTGCGCGATGAACATTGACGGCACGAACACGCTGGCCTGCACCAAGGGCATGGACGAGGTGGAAGGGCCGGTGAAGGTCTATCCGCTGCCGCATTTGCCGGTGGTCAAGGATCTGGTGCCGGACCTGACCAATTTCTACGCCCAGCACCGGTCGATCGAGCCCTGGCTGAAGACGACGACGCCGGCGCCCGAAAAGGAATGGAAGCAGAGCCATGAGGACCGCGCCAGGCTGGACGGGCTCTACGAGTGCATCCTGTGCGCCTGCTGCTCGACCTCCTGCCCGTCCTATTGGTGGAACGGCGACCGCTATCTGGGGCCGGCCGTTTTGCTGCAGGCCTATCGCTGGCTGATCGACAGCCGCGACGAAGCCACCGGCGAACGGCTCGATCATCTCGAAGACCCGTTCCGGCTTTATCGGTGCCACACCATCATGAACTGCACCCAGGCCTGCCCGAAGGGGCTCAACCCGGCCAAGGCGATCGCCGAGATCAAGCAGATGATGGTCGAGCGGCGCGTCTAGCTGTCGAGGCTCCTCATCAAGCCGTTTCGTCGGCCAGGGCAGGCTCTTCTCGACGACCTAAACCGGCCGCACGGGCGATGGCAGCGCCGGTTGCCGTGGCGCGGTAGAACGCGCGGGGCGGCCGGGCATCCTCGTCCACGGTTCGGGTGACCCAGCCGCACGCTTCCAGTGACTTCAGCGCCTGCGACAGGGCCCTATTGGTGATAGAACCCAACGATCGGCCGATCTCATTGAACGTCCGCGGCGCCTGAAGGAGCGCCAGGACAGGAACGGTCCAGGCCCGGCGCAAAAGGTCCCGGTGCTGTGATGCCGCTGCGGCCTCGGTGAGCGCATGGGCTATGGCGGCAATATCCTGACCAGCCCCGGTCAGGCGGAACTCGGGTCGGAGCGGATGGCCGTGCCCGGGATTGCGCTCGACAAGGCCGAGATCAACCAGGTGCGTCACGCTCTGCGCAAAGGCTGTGCGGCCGGCGCCGGTCGCCGTCAGAAGTTGTGCCTGGCGGCCCGGAACACCCTCGTGCAGGGCGGCAAGGATGGCGAGGGACCAAGCCTTGCAGGTGATGTTGACAAGCGTCTCGATGTCCATAAAATATACTTAGCATAATTTTAAAACAAAGGAAGACGCCATGCCGGTCGTGACGCTGGACGAAACAATCACCATCGCGATCTCCGTGCGCGACCGACATGCCAGCGCCAAATGGTATGGCGAGATGCTGGGGTTCGAGCCGCTCTACCATGCCGACGATGTGGGCTGGAGCGAGCTGACGACGTTCTCGAAGGGTGTCACGCTCGGCCTAGGTGAGCAGGCCGAACCGGCGCCGGGCAATTCGGTCCCGGTGTTCGGCGTCCCCGACATCCAAACCGCACGCCGGAACCTTGAAGCGGCCGGCGTGGCCTTTGACGGTGAGACGATCGAGATTGAAGGGATGGTTCGTACCGCAACTTTTTATGACCCGGACGGCAACGCGCTGATGCTGGCCGAGGATCTGACAAAGGCAGCCTGACCGTTTCGATCCCGCCCTCCGCCTATTGGCCGTTTGTCGGGTTGCCGGCGATGCGGTCAATGAAGGCGGCGATCGTATCGAACATCTCCTTGCCGCGGCCGATCCAGATGTGTCCGCCATCGGGATAGACGATCAGTTCGGCGCCGTCGACCATCGCTGCGATGTGCCGCGCGCTCGTGGCGGTGTCGAAGAAATCATCCTCCGCCGAGATCGCCAGCGTCGGAACGGCAATGCGGCGGACGTCGAGATCGCCATAGCCGCCGACCGTGTCCGCCCACAGCCCTTCGGCGCGTGCGCTCACAGGCAGGATGCTGCGCCTTATGCGCGCCACGCGGGCCTGCTCGGCAGGCCCGGCGGCCGCAACCAGCGCCGGGTCGGTCGCCAGGACCAGGCGGGTCATCCGGTCCGGCATGAATTCGATCGCCAGCCAGAACAGAAAGTCGGAACGGAGCGCCGCCTTGACGAGGCGCTCCTGCAATGGCGACCAAGGTTCGACCGGCGGCAAACCGGGAACGTCGAGGGCGGGTACGATCAGGATGAGTGCGGCGCAGCGCTCGGGATGGCGGATCGCGAAGGCCAGTGCGGAGCGCGCGCCAGCCGATCCGCCAATGACGGCGACCTGGTCGAGACCCAGCGCATCGAGAAGATCGACGAAAACGTCGGCCTGCGCATTGGCGGACCGGTCCTCCGGCGCGGGCGACCCGGGATAGCCGAAGCGCGACGGCGATATGATCTTGTAACCGCGCTCGGCGAGCGGCCCGGCCATGGACAATCCCTGATCGTAGCCGCCGCCCGAACCATGGATCATCAGGACGGGCGGACCGTCGCCGGCCTCCGCATAGGCGAGTGGTCCGCTGCGCGTTTGGACCTGCTCGACGGCAAAGGCGGCGAGCCGCTGCTGCGCCTCGACCAGGGCGGCCTGATATCGGGCATACAATGTGCCGGCGCCGATCACGGCAACGGCAAGCAGAGCCGCAAAAACCCAACGGGTGATCTTCATGGGCGCCCGCCTCCGTCCGTTCGCATCTCGCGCCTAGCACAGCGGGCACAATCGAGCGTTGACCGGCGTCAAGGCGGTCGGACGCCGCTATTCCCGACGCAGGATCCGGTCGACCAGGAAGTTCCCCGCCCGGCTGGCCTGATAGGCGTCCATCATCGCCTGCTTGTCATAGTCTGTATGCAGCCAGTCGCGAAAGGCGATGCCGCGTTCGCGATGGGCGTCCCTGTAGGCTTCGATGAACGCGTCGAGCATGCCGGTCTTGGCGTGCTTGAGATGCAGGTAGCGGAACGACAATTGGGCCAAAGCGTCCTCAGGCGGGCGGCCGGACCAGAGCATGTAGAGCGCAGCCCCGAGCCCGGCGCGGTCGGCCCCGGACTTGCAATGCATCAGAAGCGGTTTTTCGGCGCGCTCGAAGATCGCAAAAAGCGCTTCGACCTCTTCGATCGTCGGCGGCATGCGCGAATAGAGCCGTGTGTCGATCATCTCGATGCCGGCGCGGGCGCATTCTTCCCGTTCGAGAAAGTAGGACCCCCACCGCGACGGACCGCGCAGATTGATGATCGTCCGGATGCCGCGGCGTTCGAGATCGGCGATCTGGGCCGGCGATGGCTGGTTCGAGCGCCAGACGCCCGGAGCGATTTCGTGCAGATTACGCCACCAAAGCCGCAGGAAGCCGTGATCGAACACCATCATGTCCAGATGGGCCCAGCGCCGGTTGGCGGGCTTCGACAGATCGGCGGTCCAGCCGTCACGCCAGATCGAGTGTCGTTCGCGAAAGGCGGATTTCAATCGGGCTATCAAGACAGTCGTGCCGCCGGTGGTTGGACCGCGCGGCCTGCTTAGGCACGAGGGCGCCATTTGGCAAGCGGCGGGCGGTTGCCGCAACTCACACAGAAGTGTTCCGGCTTGAATTGCCTTGGCCGTGGGAGGGCGTATGTCGAGGGCAGAGATCGCAGGAGCCCGGACATGCCGAAAAAAGTCATCCACGCCACCTTCCTTGCCGCCGCCTTGGCCATCGGCGCCATGACGGGCGCGGCCCAGGCCGAAACCCGGTCGCTGATCGTCGCCGGCGGGTGCTTCTGGTGTGTCGAGAGCGATTTCGATCACGTGGCCGGTGTCGTCGGCACCACATCGGGCTATGCGGGCGGCGAGATGCAGAACCCGACATACCGGAACCACGGCCGGCACCGCGAGGTTGTCAAGATCGACTATGATTCGTCGGTGACCGACTACAAGACGCTGATCGAGATTTTCCTGCGCACCGTCGATCCGCTGGATGCGGGCGGTCAGTTCTGCGATCGCGGACGCTCTTACGAAACGGCGATCCACGCGGCCACTGATGCCGAAAAAGTGGTGGCGCTCGAGGCGGTCAATGCAGCCTCGCAGGCTCTTGGACAAGAGGTGGTCATCCCCGTCGAGGGGCCGGTGACATTCTGGCGGGCCGAGGACTATCACCAGGATTATTATCTGAGCCAGGAACGCCAGTTGACGCGGTTCGGCTATGTCACCCGTGCCGAGGCTTACAAGGGCTATCGAAAGGGCTGCGGCCGCGACGCGCGCGTCAGGCAAATCTGGGGCGCCGAGGCCTATCGGGGCGTCGACAAGCCCGCGACCTGACTCGCGCGAACGCCGCCAAATCTTTGCCACGGCGGCATTTTTTGACGTTCACGCGCCAAATGTGCCGGTCGGCATTTTCCAGCCATTGCCTCCTGTGTCATAATAACGATACAGAAATCGGCAAGGGACGGTGAACTGCGACCGGACATCATGGCCATGGAAATCCAGAGCGCGACTTCAACCTTTGCGGGCGTGATCAACGGCCGCAGGGCCGGCACTGCCGCCGATGCAGACCCGCATATCGTCGACCAGCTCATCGCCGAACGCGGACAGACGCTGGTCAAGAGTCCCCTGTGGCCGGTGCTTCGCCCGGCGCTCTACAAGGTTCTGCACTACGACGAAGCCGTGCGCATGGCCGATGCCGTGGCTTCGATGAGCGGGCTGGATTGCTTCGGCCATATCAGCGATCTTCTGAAGCTCGATGTGCGCGTTCAGGGCAGCGGTCATCTGCCGTCGGAAGGCGCGTTCATTCTGGTTTCGAACCACCCGACGGGCATCGCCGATGGCGTGGCCGTCTACGACATGCTCAAGAACATTCGTCCCGACTTCATGTTCTTTGCCAACCGCGACGCGATCCGCGTCAACCAGCGGCTGGCCGAGATCATCATTCCGGTCGAATGGCGCGCCGACCAGAAGTCGCACGCCAAGAGCCGCGAAACGTTGGTGCAGACCAATGGCGCCTTCAAGGATGGCCGGGCCATCGTCCTGTTCCCGTCCGGGCGCATCGCCTACTGGTCGCACGGCGCGCTGCGGGAGCGGCCATGGATGGCCACCGGGATCCAGATGGCCAAACGCTATCACGTGCCGATCGTGCCGATGCACATGGAAGCGCGCAATTCGTGGCTGTTCTACCTTTTGGCGCACCGCAACCCGGAATTGCGCGACATGACGGTCTTTCATGAGCTGCTCAACAAGACCGGCAAGACCTTCTCGATGACGCTCGGCGCGCCGATTCAGCCGGAGACGCTCAACGGCGACGTACAGGACCTGACGGTCCAGCTGCAGGATCATTGCGAGCACACGCTCAAAGACGATCCCGGTGCCGTTTTCTCAGCCTGAACGCGTCGCTTTCGCGGGTCGCGTTGGCCGGCAGGCCGCGTTGAAAAACGGCGCCGGCCTGTCCGCAGGTCAGGCGATCTTCTGTCCGGTCTTGGCCCAGTCGGCGAGAAATGCGTCGAGCCCCTTGTCGGTCAGCGGATGCTTGACGAGCGCCTTGAGTGTCGCCGGCGGGACCGTCGCCACATCGGCGCCGAGCAAGGCCGCTTCCTTGACGTGATTGACCGTGCGGATCGAGGCGGCAAGGATTTCGGTGTCGAATTCGTAATTATCGTAGATGGTGCGGATTTCCTCGATCAGCTCCATGCCGTCGATGGCCATGTCGTCCAGGCGGCCGATGAAGGGCGAGATGAACGTCGCGCCCGCCTTGGCGGCCAGAAGCGCCTGATTGGCAGAAAAGCACAGCGTGACATTGACCTGCTGGCCGCCCTGCGTGATCGCCCGGCAGGCTTTCAGCCCGTCCATGGTCAGCGGCAGCTTGATGCACACATTGTCGGCGATCTTGCCGAGAATGTCGGCCTCTTTCATCATGCCGTCGAAATCGGTCGCGGCGACTTCGGCCGACACCGGGCCGTCGACGATGTCGCAGATTTCCTTGGTGACCTCGGCGATGTCGCGCCCCGATTTCAGGATCAGCGAGGGGTTGGTTGTCACCCCGTCCAGCAGTCCGATATCGTTAAGCTCCCGGATTTCGCCAACGTCCGCCGTATCGACAAAGAACTTCATGATTCCTCTTCCCGCGTTCGTGTTATGCGGCCGCGCCGCCCTTTCGGGTTTCGTTTAGAACAATCCGGCGTCAAGGTCACGGGTGATGTCCGACGATTCGAAAAATGTGCCGCGGACCGTGTCGGTTCTGGTGCCGACGCCGTCGCCGGTGCCTTACACATATGCGCTGCCGGACGGCGTTTCGGCGGACCCGGGCGCGATCGTCCAGGTGCCGCTCGGACCGCGCCAGGTGGCCGGAATCGTCTGGGAGGCCGGGGATAACGGCAACGACATCGATCCCGCCAAGCTGCGCCCGGTCACGACGGTTTTCGATTGTCCGCCGCTGACGCCGGACATGCGCCGTTTCATTGCGTGGGTGTCGCGCTACACGCTTTCGGCGCCGGGCATGGTGGCGCGCATGGTGCTGCGCGCCCCTGCGGCGTTCGAGCCGGAAGCGCCGGTCGCGGGCCTCGCGCTGACCGATGAACGCCCGCAGCGGATGACATCGGCGCGTGAGCGCGTGGTGGCGCTGGCTGCCGAAAGCAGCCCCATGGCGTGGACCCGTTCGGGCCTTGCCCATGCGGCCGGTGTCTCGCTTTCGGTGGTGGACGGGCTGGCTGCGGCCGGCACGTTCGAGGCCGTGACCCTGCCGCCCACAGCGATCGTGGCACCGCCCGATCCAAATCATGGCCCGCCGGACCTTCATGACAGTCAGGCGCGCGCGGCCGAGGCGTTGACGGGCGACATTCAGGCGGACCGGTTCGCCGCAACGCTGCTGGAAGGGGTGACGGGCGCGGGCAAGACCGAGGTCTATTTCGAGGCGATTGCGGCGGCCGTCAGCGCAGGCCGGCAGGTTCTGGTGATGCTGCCGGAGATCGCGCTGACGCAGGCCTTCATCGATCGGTTCGAAGCCCGTTTCGGCGCGCCGCCGGCGCCGTGGCATTCCGACCTGCCGCCGAAAACCCGCGAGAAGGTCTGGCGGCAGGTTGCCGAAGGATCGGTCGAGGTTGTCGCCGGCGCGCGTTCGGCGCTGTTTCTGCCGTTTGCCGATCTCGGGCTCGTCATCGTCGACGAAGAGCATGATGCCGCCTATAAGCAGGAGGATCGCGTCTATTACAATGCGCGCGACATGGCTGTCGTACGCGCCAAACTGGCCGATTGTCCGGTGGTGCTGGTCTCGGCCACACCATCGGTCGAAACGCGGCACAATGCGCTGGAAGGCCGCTACCGGCATTTGCGCCTTGACCGCCGCCACGCCGATGCGGCGCTGCCCGACGTCGCGCTTGTCGACATGCGCCAGAACCCGCCCGCCCGGGGCGGGTTCCTGTCACCGGTCCTGCTCGATGCGATGGCACAAACGCTCGAAAAGCAGGAACAGTCGCTCCTGTTCCTCAACAGGCGCGGCTATGCACCTTTGACGCTGTGCCGGGTGTGCGGACATCGCTTTGCCTGTGAGAACTGTTCGGCCTGGCTGGTCGAACACCGGTTCCGGGGCCAATTGCAGTGCCACCATTGCGGCCATCACGAGCCCGTCCCCGAAGCCTGCCCCGAATGCGGCACGTTCGACCATCTGGTGGCCTGTGGGCCGGGCATCGAGCGGATCGCCGAGGAAACGCTGACGCATTTCCCCGATGCGCGGGTGATCGTCCTGTCGTCGGACATGGCCGGCGGCGTCAAGCGGCTGCGGCTCGAGATGGAGGCGATCGCCAAGGGCGAGGCGGACATCATCATCGGCACGCAACTGGTCGCCAAGGGCCACAATTTCCCGCTTCTGACGCTGGTCGGCGTGGTCGATGCCGATCTGGGTCTGGCAAACGGCGATCCGCGCGCCGCAGAGCGAACGTTCCAGCTCTTGTCGCAGGTGACCGGACGCGCGGGCCGAACCGGCCGGAAGAGCCACGGGCTCATCCAGACCTACCAGCCCGAGCACCCCGTTCTGCAGGCCTGCGCCAGCGGCGATGCGGAAGCGTTTTATGCCGCGCAACTGGCCGAACGCGAACGCGGACAGATGCCGCCTTTCGGCCGGCTGGCGGCGGTGATCGTGTCTGCAACCAACCGCCCTGACGCCGAGGCGCACGGACGGGCATTGCGTGCCGCTGCGCCCTCTTCGAGCGACATTACGGTCTTGGGTCCGGCCGAGGCGCCGCTTGCCATGGTGCGTGGCCGCCACCGGTTCCGACTGCTGGTGCATGGTTCGGAACGCGCCGACATGCAGGCCTATCTGCGGGCGATGATCGCGACCGCGCCCAACCCCCGCGGCTCGGTCCGCGTTGCGGTCGATGTCGATCCGCAGAGTTTTCTGTGAGGGCCCAAGTTGCCGCGTTTCCCGCTAGCGAATCGACCGGCTTCGCGAATCGTATCCGCCCCAAACGGTCGTCGTTGTGTTCCCGTCCGCGGTCACATCGAAGCGATAGCTCGATACGGTGTTGCCCGTGGTGTTGCAGGGTGGCAGAAACCGGTGATTGACCACCGTGGTTCCGGACCCGTCCGACGTGACGCGGGTGCGACGATGTTCAAATGTCGTCCCATTGCTGATCTGATCCCACATCCTGATCCGGATCGGCACGCCGGCAACGGGCGAATGCCGGATCGTCAGTGTCGGCGGCGCTCCCCGACCGCCCAGACGCGTGCAGATATTGTCGAGGGTCAATGGCGAGACGGAAACCGAATTGACCTGGAAATCGACGGCAGTGGAGGCAATCTCGGCAGATGTGTCAGCGGTTTGCGTACAGCCCGTGACGGCCGCCATTGCGACAGTTGCACCGATAATAGTTGTAATTCTCATGAAAGTCCCCCTATCGTTTCAAGAATTGCGTATTTTGAATATGTTGTGACAGAAATTTCTATTCTTGTAAATTCATCCAAAGTATCAAATTACAATGCGATGACAATCCAATGCGAATGTTTGCTTCGGGTCGGGCGATAAGGGGCGCCGTCCGAACACCTTTGACGGCGTTGATCGCCGCCACACCCAGCCCGCGTGGATCGGTCCGCGTGGCGGTCGATGTCGATCCGCAGAGTTTCCTTTGACGTATCTTGCCAGTGCCGCATCTTCGCGGTCTTCCCGAAAGGCTTTCCATGCTCTCCATCATCCCTCCGCAAACCCTTGGCGAATGGCTGGCCTGGTCCTCGGCCCTGATCACGATCGTCTTCGGACTGATCTGTTTCTTTGCGCCGCGCACGACCTACCGCATCCTGCGCCTTGAGACCCGTCCGGACGTGCCCGAGGCCGTTTCAGAAAGCCGGGCGACGATGGCCGGCTTTTATCTGGGCGCCGGCATTCTGGCGATTTTGTTCCAACAGCCCTTCGTCTGGATGGTGCTGGGTGCCGGCTGGGCATTCACGGCGCTGGGGCGGCTGGTTTCGATCGTTGTCGACCGCGGCAACACCCGCTTCAACTGGGGCTCGCTCGTCTTCGAGGCTGCGTTGGCGGCCGCGCCGCTTGCCTTTGCGCTAGGCTACATTCGATAGCGCCGGTCATCGGCGCCATTTGTCCTGCGACAAAAGGGTGAGTGCGCCGTCTTGCACCGCAATAGGGGCTATGCTAGACGGCCCTGAAATGGCTGCCGGAGACAGCAACAGCTTTCGTGTGGCCATAAAAAATAAAGTCAAATCAATGTGTTAGATCGCCAATCAAACGCGAGATTACACATTCCGAACTTCAGGGACGTATCAAGCGGTGGCCAGTTCAACTTCCACGACCTCCGTTGCTGCCCGCTATGCCCGCTCGCTGTATGAGCTTGCCGCCGAAGCCAAGTCCGTCGAGGCGGTCGAAGAGGCGCTTGGCGCGTTCGAAGCGATGATCGGCGAGAGCGAAGATCTCAAGCGCCTGGTCGAAAGTCCGGTCTTTTCGGCCGATGAGCAGGCCGCGGCGATTGACGCCATCGTCGCAAAGGCTGGCCTGCCGGATCTGGCGTCGAATTTTCTTGGTGTCGTGGCGCGAAACCGGCGTCTTTTCGCGGTGCCGGCGATGATCGCCGCCTACCGCGATATCGCGGCGCGCGAGCGCGGCGAGGTGACGGCAGAGGTCACCACCGCGGCCGAACTGAACGCGACGCAGGAAAAACAATTGAAGGCGGCCTTGAAAGAGGTGGCCGGCAAGGACGTGACCCTCCATGTGACCGTCGACCCTTCCATTTTGGGCGGACTGATCGTCAAGCTGGGCTCGCGCCAGATCGACACGTCGTTGAAGACGAAACTCTCCTCACTCAAGCTTGCACTCAAAGAGGTCGGCTGATGGACATCCGTGCCGCGGAAATTTCCGCAATTCTCAAAGACCAGATCAAGAATTTCGGCCAGGAGGCCGAGGTTTCCGAAATCGGACAGGTTCTGTCCGTCGGTGACGGCATCGCCCGCATCTACGGCCTCGACAATGTCCAGGCCGGCGAGATGGTCGAATTCCCCGGCGGCATTCGCGGCATGGCGCTCAACCTTGAAAGCGACAATGTCGGCGCCGTGATCTTCGGCAATGACCGCGACATCAAGGAAGGCGACACGGTCAAGCGGACCGGCGCCATCGTCGACGTGCCGGTTGGCATGGAACTGCTCGGCCGTGTGATCGATCCGCTCGGCAACCCGATCGACGGCAAGGGCCCGATCAAGGCCAAGGCGCGCAGCCGCGTCGATGTCAAGGCGCCGGGCATCATCCCGCGCAAATCGGTGCACGAGCCGATGTCCACCGGCCTGAAGGCCATCGATGCGCTGATCCCGGTCGGCCGGGGCCAGCGCGAGCTGGTCATCGGCGACCGCCAGACCGGCAAGACCGCGATCCTGCTCGACACGTTCCTCAACCAGAAGCCGATCCACGACAACGGGCCGGAAAACGAAAAGCTCTACTGCGTCTATGTCGCTGTCGGCCAGAAGCGTTCGACCGTTGCGCAGTTCGTCAAGGTGCTCGAAGAGCGCGGTGCCCTCGACTATTCGATCATCGTCGCCGCCACGGCCTCCGACCCGGCGCCGCTTCAGTATCTGGCGCCGTTTGCCGGCTGCACGATCGGCGAATATTTCCGCGACAATGGCATGCATGCCCTGATCGGCTATGACGATCTGTCCAAGCAGGCGGTGGCCTATCGCCAGATGTCGCTGCTGCTGCGCCGTCCGCCGGGCCGCGAAGCTTTCCCGGGCGACGTGTTCTATTTGCACTCCCGCCTGCTCGAGCGCGCGGCGAAGATGAACGAGGACAATGGCGCCGGTTCGCTGACCGCGCTGCCGGTCATCGAGACGCAGGGCAATGACGTGTCCGCGTTCATTCCGACCAACGTGATCTCGATCACCGACGGCCAGATCTTCCTTGAGACGGATCTGTTCTTCCAGGGCATCCGGCCGGCCGTCAATGTCGGCCTGTCCGTCTCGCGCGTCGGCTCCTCGGCCCAGATCAAGGCGATGAAACAGGTCGCCGGTTCGATCAAAGGCGAGCTTGCGCAGTATCGCGAAATGGCCGCGTTCGCGCAGTTCGGCTCGGACCTCGATGCCTCCACGCAGCGCCTCCTCAACCGTGGCGCGCGGCTGACCGAACTGCTCAAGCAGCCGCAATTCTCGCCGCTGAAGACCGAGGAACAGGTTGCGGTCATCTTCGCCGGCGTGAACGGCTATCTCGACGAACTGCCTGTCGACAAGGTCGGCGCGTTTGAAGAGGGCTTGCTGACGCACATGCGCGGCGAGGGCAAGGCCGTGCTCGATGCGATCCGCAGCGAGCAGAAGCTGACCGACGAGATCGAGGAAAAGCTCAAGGCGAACATCGACGCATTCTCCAAGAGCTTCTCGTAAACCGGCGGGCAATGCCGAGTGCGCAAAGGGTTTGACCGATGCCTTCATTGAAGGATCTCCGCAACCGGATCTCCTCCGTCAAGGCGACGCAGAAGATCACCAAGGCGATGCAGATGGTCGCCGCGGCAAAGCTGCGCCGCGCGCAGGAAGCGGCCGAGGCCGCGCGTCCCTATTCGCAGCGCATGGGCGCCGTTCTGGCCAATCTCGCCGCATCCGTCGATGGCGATGACGCGCCGCGCCTGATGGCCGGGACCGGCAAGGACGACACCCACCTTCTGGTCTGCTGCACGGCAGAACGCGGTCTGTGCGGCGGCTTCAACTCGTCGATCGCCAAGAAGGTGCGCGAAGATGCGCGCCGGCTTCAGGGCGAGGGCAAGGACATCAAGATCCTGTGCGTCGGCAAGAAGGGCTTCGATATCCTCAAGCGGGATTTCGCGTCGCTTATCATCGACCGGATAGACCTGCGCGAGGTCAAGCATCTGGCCTTCAGCGATGCCGATGCGATCGGCAAGAAGGTGATCGCGCTTTTCGAAGAGGGCGCGTTCGACGTCTGCACGCTCTATTACTCGGAATTCAAGTCGGTGATCAGCCAGATCCCGACCGGCCAGCAGCTGATTCCGGCGGCCGACGAAACGACGTCCGCCGACGAAGACAACGGGTCCATATATGAATATGAGCCCGATGCCGGCGCGATTCTGGACGATCTGGTGCCGCGCAACATTTCGGTTCAGATTTTCCGGGCGCTTCTGGAAAACGCGGCTTCCGAGCAGGGCGCGCGGATGAGCGCGATGGACAATGCGACCCGCAATGCGGGCGAGATGATCGACAAGTTGACGCTGAGCTACAACCGCCAGCGCCAAGCGCAGATCACCAAGGAACTCATTGAGATTATTTCGGGCGCCGAAGCGCTCTAGAAAGAAGGGTCGAGACGATGGCAAAAGCAGCCAAGACGAAGGCCGCCAAGGGCGCGGCCGGCAAGATCGAACAGGTGATCGGCGCGGTCGTTGACGTGAAGTTCGACGGCGAGTTGCCGCCGATCCTGAACGCGCTCGAGACGGAGAATCTGGGCCAGCGGCTGGTGCTCGAAGTGGCGCAGCATCTTGGCGAGAGCATTGTGCGCTGCATCGCCATGGACTCCACCGAGGGCCTGGTGCGCGGCCAGGCGGTCAACGACACCGGGTCGCCGATCACGGTTCCGGTCGGCCCGCAGCTCCTGGGACGCATCATCAATGTGGTCGGCGAACCGATCGATGAGGCCGGTAAAGTCGAGGGTGAGGAAGTGCGCGGCATTCACCAGCCGGCACCTGAATATGTCGACCAGTCGACCGAAGCCGAAATCCTCGTCACCGGCATCAAGGTCCTCGATCTTCTGGCGCCTTACGCCAAGGGCGGAAAGATCGGCCTGTTCGGCGGCGCCGGCGTCGGCAAGACCGTTCTGATCCAGGAACTGATCAACAACGTCGCAAAGGCCCATGGCGGCTATTCGGTGTTTGCCGGTGTCGGCGAACGCACGCGCGAGGGCAACGACCTTTATCACGAATTCATCGAATCGGGCGTCAACAAGGAAGGCGGCGGCGAGGGCTCGAAGGCCGCGCTCGTCTTCGGCCAGATGAACGAACCGCCCGGCGCGCGCGCGCGCGTCGGCCTGACCGGTCTGACGATCGCCGAATATTTTCGTGACGAGGGCCAGGACGTTCTGTTCTTCGTCGACAATATCTTCCGCTTTACGCAGGCGGGTTCGGAAGTTTCGGCGCTTCTGGGCCGCATTCCCTCGGCGGTGGGCTATCAGCCGACGCTGGCCACCGACATGGGTGCCCTCCAGGAGCGCATCACGACCACGACCAAGGGGTCGATCACCTCGGTGCAGGCCATCTATGTGCCGGCCGACGATCTGACCGACCCGGCGCCGGCCACCTCGTTTGCCCACCTTGACGCGACGACCGTGCTCAACCGCGCCATCTCGGAAAAGGGCATCTACCCCGCCGTGGACCCGCTCGATTCCACCTCGCGCATGCTTGATCCGATGATCGTCGGCGAGGAGCATTATCGTGTGGCCCGCGCAGTGCAGGAAACGCTTCAGCGTTACAAGTCGCTGCAGGACATCATCGCGATCCTGGGCATGGACGAACTGTCCGAAGAGGACAAGCTGACCGTCGCTCGCGCCCGCAAGGTCGAGCGCTTCCTGTCGCAACCCTTCTTCGTCGCCGAAGTCTTCACCGGTTCGCCGGGCAAGCTGGTCGACCTCGCCGACACGATCAAGGGCTTCAAGGGCCTTGTCGAAGGCGAATACGATCATCTGCCGGAAGCCGCCTTCTACATGGTCGGCACGATCGACGAAGCGGTGGAAAAGGCACAAAAGCTGGCGGCCGAAGCCGCTTGATGGCACAATGATAGCGGGCCGCCCGGCATACGGGCGGCGCCTGGGAGGGCCGAGAGATGAATTTCAACCTGATTGCGCAGCTCGCGTTTGCCGGCGCATTGATCGGATTCCTGATCGGGCCGAACTCGCTTGACGAATTCATCGGCATCATCCCGAACAATCCGGTGCCGATGAACATTTTCGGCGGTGCGTTGATCGGCGCTGCGCTTGGCGTTCTGGGCTCGCTGACCAAAGAGATTGAGTAAAAGATGGCCGACGGTTTCAATTTCGAACTGGTTTCGCCCGAGCAATTGCTGGTTTCCACCGAGGTTTCCCAGGTGGTGGTGCCGGGTGCCGACGGCTATTTCACGGTACTGGCCAATCACGCGCCCACCATGTCTACGCTGCAGCCGGGCGTGGCCGAGGTCACCGAGACCGGCGGTTCCACGGAGAAATATGTCGTCTTTGGCGGCTTTGTCGATGTGACGCCGGAGACCTGTACGCTGCTTGCCGAATCGGCGGTGCGTGTTGCCGATATCGACCGCGGCGATCTCGATCAGCGCATACAAGATGCGCGCGAAGATGTGTCCGATGCCAAGGATGACGAAACGCGCACCAAGGCACAGGCCTATCTCGATCAGTTGACCACGCTTCAGGGCGCCGTTCTTCCGGCCTGACCGTTCGGTCAATTGGAGTTCTTGAAAGGCGGTCTTCGGGCCGCCTTTTTCGTTGTGTCACTGCACGGCGCGGAACGCATCGGGATAGGCGACCGGACCGGCATAGCCATCAAGACCGCCCGGCGCGAGCTCAAGTGCCTGCAAAAACGGCCCCTGAAAGGCACATGTCACCGGTTCGGCCAAGGAGCGCTTGAAACCGAAGCGGCCGTAATAGACCGGATCGCCAAGGACGAAAGCGCTTTTCCAGCCCTCCCGCCGGGCCATTTCCAGGGCGCGGCGCACCAGTTCGGTGCCGATCTGAAAATCGCGCCATTCCGGATCGACGGCCAAAGGACCAAGGCCGAGCGCGCCATCGGGTCCGTCCAGCTTGGACAGCACCACGTGTCCGACAACCATCGCATCGAGCTTTGCCACCAGATCGATCGTCTCGGTCTCACCTTCGATCAGCGCGATGGCGAGATCGGCCTCCGCGTCGCGGCTGAACGCCCTGCGGTGGATGGCGCGAACGGCGATATGGTCCTCGGGGGCGGACGGGCGGAAGACCGTCTTGTTGATGATCATGGCGCCATCATGTAGCGCGCCCGTGTGACAATCAAGCTAAGCCGCCAGAAGCATGGGTTGGGCCGAACCGCCGTCAACCGGCCTGGCCGGCCAGATGGGCGAACATCGCGACCACCTGCCGATAGGCGTCGCGCTTGAAGTCGACGATCGAGTCGGGCAACGTTTCCATCTCCACCCATTTCCACGCATCGAACTCCGGGTCGTGGCCGTCGGGCGGGGGATTGATGCGGATTTCGCTCTCATCGCCCGTGAAGCGGAACGCGAACCAGTGCAACTCCTGGCCGCGATACTTGCCCTTCAGACCGATGCCGATCATGTGCGCGGGCAGGTCGTAGCGAATGGTACGCGGTGCACGCTCGATCAGTTCGACCGAGTGCATACCGGTTTCCTCGTAGAGCTCGCGCCTTGCGGCCGGCAGCGGATCCTCGCCCTTGTCGATGCCGCCCTGCGGCAACTGCCACAGAAGCGGCGACCCGGAATATTCGGTGTTGCCTTCCTTCATCCGGCGGCCGACCCACACCAGGCCCTGACGGTTGAGGACGAGCAGACCGGCGCATGGCCGATAGGGAAGATCGTCGGCCGCGACGGGTTGGGTTCTGGTCGCCATCAATCACTGTCTCCGGTTGGCGAGAGCGGCAACGCCGACGATCTGGAAGCCGCGCTTCTTGGCGTCGTTCGCCCAGTCGGCAACCGTCGACACGGTCAGTTCGAGCGCCGAGCCGCTGCCGGCGGCATAGCCGCGCGCCGTGGCCAGCTCCTCGAGCGCTTTCAGCCGCTTTTCGATATCGTCACGGCTGCGTGACGCGTCGATGACGATATCGGCCTGAAGATAGGGAACACCTTTTCGCGCCGCGGCCGAAGCGAGTTCCGCGCCGCCGGCGGTTCCGTCATTGAAGAACAGCAGTCCACGGTAGGACAGGTCGCCCAGCACCGGCGCCATCGCGGTTTCGTTGCCGGCAAAGCGCGCGCCCATATAGTTCATCACGCCTGTATAGTTGGTCAGCCGCCCCAGCGCCCAATGCAGGTTCTCGAGGTTGGTTTCCGCCGATGACGCCAGACGCAGCGTGCGCGGCCCGGGATTGATCTCGGGATAGCCGAACGGCTCCATCGGCACCTGGACGAGAAGTTCATGGCCCTTCTTGCGCGCTTCGCGCATCCAGCGGCCGAGCGAATTGCCCGTCGGCGCGAAGGCGAGCGTGATCTCGGGCGGCAGGCTCTCGATCGCACGATGGCTGCCCGTCTGCGACAGGCCAAGGCCGCCGATCACGATGGCGATCCGCTTGCCCTGATCGCCGGCCCATGGCCGTGCATAGATGTCCATCGGCCGGCGGCCGGTATCGGTTCGCACGGGCAGCGGGCCGAAGTCGGTGTCCTCGAGCGCGGCATCTTCGGGCAGGTGCGCGATGCGAAGGGGTTGGCCGACATTGGCCGCCGCCGGATCGCGCACCGTTATGATCTTCGGCCCGCCCGGCGACACGCTGGCGCCATCGTCGTCGAAGGTGGGCAGCGGCAATTCGGGCGTGCCGTCATTGCCCTGCCCGTCGCCATAGACGATCTGCACGTCGGTATTGCCCGTTTGTCCGGTCTGCTGCATTGCCACAGCGCCCGTCACCGTCTGGGTGTCGGGCGCGCTGGCGGCGGTCGGCCCCGGCAAGGTCACAAGGGCTGTCTGCGGCGCCCTGTCGGTTGCGGCGATGACGGCGATGTTGCCGGCGACCATCAGCGCGACGAGCAGGGAGGCAGCAACAAGGCCGAAACGGCTGCCACGCGGTGCCCTGGACGCGCGATCCTTTGCTTTCTGTCGGGGTCTGTCGCGGCCGAGTGGCGCGTGAAGGTCGGTCATCGAACGGTCCCGGAGCGGGAAGACGGGAAACGAATCAAAAAGGCCACCGCGGAACGGTGGCCTTCCAGTCTATTGTTCGCCGGCCGTTTGGCAATGTCCGGCCCGACGGGCGGCGTCAGTTGGGCAGCGCCGTCGTCGGATCGGCCGGAAACGCCGCATGGGCTTCCTCGCCGCGCAGCAGCGACAGCGCATATTGCAACTGGTCGTCCTCCTCGGCGTCCTGGGGCACATAGGCGACCGAGCCCGAGCCGCTCTCATCTTCCTCTTCGCCCTGAATATGGCCGCGCAGGTCCGATTCGCCGCGCGCCAGTTCGTCTTCGCGGTCCTGCAGCTCCTCGGGCAGGGTCTGGCCGACCTCGATATCGGGCGTGATGCCCTTGCCCTGAATGGAGGTTCCGGCCGGCGTGTAGTAGAGCGCCGTCGTCAGGCGCAGCGCACCGGCTTCGCCGAGCGGGATGATGGTCTGCACCGAACCCTTGCCGAAGGACTGGGTGCCGACAACGGTCGCCCTGCGGTGGTCCTGCAGCGCGCCGGCCACGATCTCGGAAGCCGATGCGGAGCCGCCATTGATCAGGACGACGATCGGCTTGCCATCGATCAGGTCGCCGCCGCGCGCCGAAAAGCGCCGGCTGTCGCGATCGTCGCGTCCCCGCGTCGACACGATAAGGCCCTTTTCGAGAAACGCATCGGAAATGTTGATCGCCTGATCGAGAAGACCGCCCGGGTTGAGCCGCAGGTCCAGAACCAGGCCCTTCATCTCGTCCTCGCCGATTTCCTCGACAAGCTGCTCGATGCCGTCGCGCAGATCGTCATAGGTCTGTTCGGTGAAGGAGATGACCCGCATATAGCCCACATCGCCCTCGGCGCGGAACTTGACCGCCTGCAGTTTGATGATGTCGCGAATGATGGTGATCTCGAGCGGCGCGTCGGCCCCTTCGCGCAGGATCGTCAGCTCGATTGGCGTGTTGACCGGGCCGCGCATCTTTTCGACCGCTTCCTGAAGGGTGAGCCCGCGCACTTCCTCGCCGTCGATCGCGGAAATGAAATCGCCGGCCAGAACGCCGGCCGCCTCGGCCGGCGTGCCGTACATCGGCGTGATCACCTTGACCAGTTCGTCTTCCATCGTGACCTCGATGCCCAGGCCACCGAACTCGCCGCGCGTCTGGGTGCGCATGTCCGCCGCATCGTCGGCATTGAGGAAGGACGAATGCGGATCGAGCGATGTCAGCATGCCGTTGATGGCATTCTCGATCAGCTCTTTCTCCTGCGGTTCCTCGACATAGTTGGCGCGGACCCGCTCGAAGATGTCGCCGAAGATGGCAAGCTGGCGATAGGTTTCGCTGCCCGCGGCGTTGGCGCTCATCATCGGCTGGCCGGCGACCAGCAGCGTCGTCGCCGCGCCGACAAGGGCACCGGCGAACAAAAGGCTCGCTCTTCTAAACATCTGCGTCATGTCCTTCCTGTGCCGGCGCGTTCCCACCATCGCGCGGGATCGACCGGTCTGCCATCTTTCCTGAACTCAACATAGAGCGTCGGACTGTCGTTTTCAGTGGCGGCGGCGGTTACGCCCGCGAGACGGATCGAGCCCATGATCCCGACCGGCTCGCCACCGGCGACGAACTGGCCTTTCGACACTTCGATCCGGTCCATGCCTGCCAATACCATATGATACCCGTTGCCCGCGTCCAGTATCAATAGATTACCATATGCGCGAAACGGTCCCGCATAAAGCACCCAGCCATCGGCCGGCGCGGTCACGATTGCGTTAGAGCTGGTCTGCATCGTGTCGCCGCGGGCGATGCTGCCCAAACCGTCATCGTCACCAAATGCGGTGATTGTGCGGCCTGCCACGGGACGCTCCAATTGGCCGGTCAACTGCGCAAACGGCGTCAAAGGCGCGATCCGCGTCTGCCGGGCGGCCAGCTCCTCGGCGCGTTGGCGGCTGGCTTCCAGCCGTTCGCGTGCCGCTTCCTCGGCCTGCCGCGCGGCCTCAAGCCGCTCGCGGGCGATACGTTCTTCGCTTTCACGGGCTTCGCGCTCCGCGTCGAGCCGTGCCTGCCGGGCTTCCCGTTCGGCGCGCTCGGCCTCGATCCGGGCGCGCTCGGCGGCGGCCCGTGCCGCCTCGATGTCGGCTTCCAGCGACATGATCAGCGATTGCAGGTCCTCGGCCTGGGCGGCCAGCGCCGTCAGCCGCTCGTATTCGGCGGCGAGCGTCTGGGCCGTTTGCTGTTCAAGGGCCCGCTTTTCCTCGACCAGAACCGTCAGCCTCGCCTTTTCCTCGGCCTGTTGGCCGCGCGCGGTTTCAAGGCGTGCGCGTTCGTCGGCGATCGTCGCCGTCAACTGGCCCAGTTCCTCGAGATCGGAGACCAGCCTTGCGGTTTCGGTGCGCATTTCGGGAACCACCGCACCGAGCAGGATGGCGCTGCGCACGGAGGACAGCGCGTCATCGGGCTTTACAAGGATTGCCGGCGGGGGGTTGAGCCCCATGCGCTGCAATGCCGCGAGAACCTCGGCCAGAAGCGCGCGGCGTTCCCACAGGCTGGCCCGGATGTCGTCGGTGCTTTGCCGCAGGGCTTCGAGCCGGTTCTCGAGCGCGATGATGTCGAGACCCAGCTTGCGCTCGGTCTTCGCCGCCGCGATCAGAGCCGTGGTGATCGCCGCGCGGTCGGTGCGGATCGTCTCGATCTCGCGCGCCAGTTCCGCCGCCCGCTCCTCGGAGACGCCGCGTTCCTGCAGGATGCGATCGAGTTCGCCGACCGACCGGCCCAGCCGCTGCTCCATGTCGGCGGTGACCGTATCGCTGTCGGCCTCGCCGGCCGGCTGCGCGTGGACAGACCCCGAAAACGCCAGGACGCCGATCAGGAGCAGACCGGCCAGACCGGGAAAGGGCCGGCCTCGTGCGGTGCTACTGCGGCCGGCAACTGATGCCCTGTGCCGCGTCACGCCTTTCCGACCGCCTCGCTGATCTCGAAAAGGTGACCGTCGGGGTCGCGGAAGAAGCAGCGCACCTCCGCGCCCCGATCGACCGGCGGAGTCAGGAAGATGGCGCCGCGCGCCTTGAGCGTCGCATAGGCGGCCTGGCAGTCGGGCACCCGGATGGTCATGGCATGGCTGACCCGGTTCGGTTCGGCGGGCGTTTCCATCGCCGTGTCGGGCTTGTCGTCGGTCGGCCCGCCGCCGGTGACCAGCAGCAGCCAGCTTTCAAGGAATCGCAGGACAATGGACGTTCCGCCATATTCGCGTTCGATGGATGCGCCAAGAACATCGCGATAGAACGTGCGGGCGGCATCGATGTCGCTGACGACCAGAATGTGCGTCAGTGCCATGCCTGGTGCTGGAAAGTCGTCGGCCATCGGCTGCCACCTCCTGGCTGCAGAGCCTGCAAATCACGCCGGCAAACCTAACCCGGTTCCGGCCGGAAGGGAATCGGGTGCCCGCCCGCATCACTGGCGATGATAGGGATGGCCGGCGAGGATCGACACAGCGCGGTAGAGCTGTTCGGCAGCCAGAATGCGGGCGATCTGGTGCGGCCAGGTCATCCGGCCGAGCGAAACCGCCAGATCGGCCCTTTCAAGAACGGATGGCGCATGGCCGTCCGGGCCGCCGATCGCAAACAGGGCGCGCTTGCGGCCATCGTCGCGCTGGCGTGCGATCCAGCGGGCAAATTCGTCTGACGAGAGTGTCTTGCCGCCTTCGTCGAACGCAACCAGCGCGGTTGTCCGGTCTTCGGCAAGCGACAGGCAGTGGGCGCCTTCATCGGCCTTGCGTCGGTCGGTGTCACTGGCGCGGCTTTCGGCGATCTCCGTGACGCCGGCAAATGTCAGGCCGACAGCCGGTCCAGCCTTCTCCAGCCGGCCGAGATAGCGGCCGGTCAGCTCGCGCTCGGGCCCGCTTTTCATGCGGCCGACGGCAAACACGGTCAACTGCATGACGATCAGGTCCGGTGCGGACGATCGGTCAGCGCTGCCTAGTGCAGCGTGTCCGCGTCCGTCTGTTTGTCTTCCGCCCACATCTTCTCGAGCGCATAGAACTCGCGCACTTCGGGACGGAATATGTGAACGATGACATCGCCGGTATCGATCAGCACCCAGTCGGCGGAAGACAGGCCCTCGACCTTGGATGTACCGAAACCGCTGTCCTTGAGCGCCCGCAGCAAATGATCGGCCACCGCACTGACGTGACGGTGCGACCGGCCTGACGCAATGACCATGTGGTCCGCGAGGGCGGATTTGCCTTGGATGTCGAGCGAGACGATGTCCTCGGCCTTCGAATCGTCGAGACTGGCCAGGACGGTTTGCAGGATCTGCTCCGCAACGGCGCGGCCGTGTGGATCAGATGGCGAAGGCCGGTTTTGAGCCTTCTTCAGGGTCTGTGTTCTCAAGAGCTTCCTTTCAATGAACACGGAACAGGCGGGCGATTCGCTGCCCACACCCGTAAAATAGTCACGGGCACCTGACAGTTTCAAGACAAGTTGGTTTACCGCCCGTTAACCCTCGGTCCGGCCCGCACGGATGGCCGTCGAGGAAAGCGGCGATCGCGGGCCGTGCAGGAAGGTCCATGCGGGCGGGTCGAGCCGCGGCAGAAGGGCCGCAT
Organism: Oceaniradius stylonematis; assembly: GCF_965223445.1. Taxonomy (NCBI): domain Bacteria; kingdom Pseudomonadati; phylum Pseudomonadota; class Alphaproteobacteria; order Hyphomicrobiales; family Ahrensiaceae; genus Oceaniradius; species Oceaniradius stylonematis. The sequence goes on along the minus strand of NZ_OZ244994.1, from coordinate 1,921,271 downwards.
CGCCTTCGTCGATCCGCGCTTGCCAGAAGGCCTTGGCCATCACCGACGACAGGAAGGAAAGCGTCGAACCGGGCCGGTCGATCACGGCGATCGGGAAGGTCATCGCTATGGTGCGCCAGTCCTGCCAGTGGTGGAACGTCGCCAGATTGTCCGCACCCATGATCCAGACGAAGCGCACGCCCGGATTGAGCGCCTTGACCAGCGCCAGCGTCTGGGCGGTGTAGTGGACATTGTAGCGCGCCTCGAATGCGGTGACCTTGACGCGCGGATCGTCATTGATCGCCTCGGACCAGGCGACACGCGTTCTGAGCGCCGGCAACCCGGCATTCTCCTTGAGCGGATTGCCCGGCGTGACCATCCACCAGAGCTGGTCGAGCCCGATCCGCCGCAGTGCCAGCTCGGCGACCAGAAGATGTCCGTCATGGGGCGGGTTGAACGAGCCACCGAACAGCCCGACGCTCATCCCCGGCTCCACATGCGGCATCCGCAGATGCGGGCGGCTGACGCCGGCATGGTCGAACATCATGGCTGTCGGGGTCCCCTCTGGCCCGGCCAGGGCTGGCGGGCGGGCGGTTATGGCCGGATCTGGCCGCTGCCGCGCACAAGGTACTTGAAGGAGGTCAGTTGCTCGACGCCGACCGGTCCGCGCGCATGCATCTTGCCGGTGGCAATGCCGATCTCGGCGCCCATCCCGAACTCGCCGCCGTCGGCGAACTGGGTCGATGCATTGTGCAAAAGGATCGCCGAATCGATCTCTGTCATGAAGCGATCGACCGCAGCCCGATCCTCGGCGACGATCGCCTCGGTGTGATTGGAGGAATAGCGGCCGATATGATCGATCGCCCCGCCGACACCGTCGACAAGGGCGACGGAGATGATCGTGTCGAGATATTCCGTCGTCCAGTCGGTTTCGGTTGCCGGCGTGGCCTTGGGCCATGCCGCGACGACGTCCTTGTCGCCGCGAACCGAACAGCCCGCCGCGTCGAGCGCATCGAGGATCGGCGTCAGCATGGCCGGAGCGGCGGCCCGGTCGACCAGAAGCGTTTCGGCGGCGCCGCAAATGCCGGTGCGGCGCATCTTCGAGTTGACCACCAGATCGCAGGCCATGTGGATATCGGCCGAAGCATCCACATAGACGTGGCACAGCCCTTCGAGATGAGCGAAGACCGGCACGCGCGCGTCGGTTTGAACCCGTTCGACCAGGCTGCGTCCGCCGCGCGGAACGATCACGTCCACCGTGCCGCCCAGACCCTTGAGCATTTCACCGACTGCTTTGCGATCGGTGACCGGCACGAGCTGGATCGCATCGGCGGGCAGGTCCGCCGCCTGCAGGCCGTCGAGCAGGCAGGCATGGATGGCGCGTGAGGAATTGACCGAATCCGAGCCGCCGCGCAGGATCACCGCATTGCCAGCCTTCAGGCACAACGCGCCGGCATCGGCGGTCACGTTGGGCCGGCTTTCATAGATCACGCCGATCACGCCGAGCGGCGTGCGCACCCGTTCGATGTGCAGGCCGCTGGGCCGGTCCCATTGTGCGATGATCGAGCCGACCGGATCGTCCAGTTCGGCGATGGCGCGGATGCCGTCGGCCATCGCCTTGACGCGATCGGGATCGAGCTGGAGCCGGTCCAGAAACGCGCCCGCCAGACCGGAGGCGCGGCCCGCTTCCATGTCGATCTCGTTGGCGGACAGGATCGCGTCTTCCGAAGCCACGATCGCGTCGGCCATCGCATGAAGCGCGGCGTTCTTCTGCTCCGGTGTCGCAAATGCCAATGGCGCGGATGCCGCTTTCGCCCGTGCACCCATGTCGGCCATCAGGGCCGGAATATCGATGTTGGCATTGTCCGCGCGCGTCAGCATGGCGTTGTCCTCGTCTGCACGCGGTCTTTTACATGCCGCGCCCGGCAAGGGCAATGTGGCCGTCAGCCGGCCGCGCCCATCACCAGATCGTCGCGGTGCACCATGGCGGCACGCGGCGGGTGGCCCAGTATGGCTTCGATTTCCGGCGTCTTGCGCCCGGCGACAAGGCGCGCTTCGTGGGCATCATAGGCGGCAAGGCCGCGCGCCACTTCGCCCCCCGTGTCGACCAGGATCGCGACCGTGTCACCGCGCGAAAAATCGCCATCGACGCGCTTGACGCCCGCTGGCAGCAGAGACTTGCCCTGCTTGAGCGCTCTGACGGCGCCGGCGTCGACGGTGAGCGTTCCGCGCGGTTCAAGCTTGCCGGCGATCCAGCCCTTCCAGGCTGACACGGGTGCGCTCGATGCGGCGAACCAGGTCGCCCGGCTCCCCTGTTCGAGTTGCCGCAGCGGATGGTCGACCGTGCCACGCGTGATCACCATCGCGGTGCCCGCCGTCGTCGCGATGCGCGCGGCCTCGATCTTGGTACGCATGCCGCCGCGCGCCGTTTCAGACGCCGATTCGCCGGCCATTGCCTCGATCTCCGGCGTCACGGCTGCGACGTGCGCGATGTGGGTGGCGTCCGGGTCGTGCGCCGGAGGCGCAGTGTAGAGCCCGTCGACATCGGACAGCAGAACCAGAAGATCGGCATTCATCATCACGGCAACGCGGGCGGCGAGCCGGTCATTGTCGCCATAGCGGATCTCGCTGGTCGCCACCGTGTCGTTCTCGTTGATGACCGGGATTGCGCCGAACTTCAAAAGCGCGCCGATGGTGGCGCGAGCGTTGAGGTAGCGGCGGCGGGTCTCGGTGTCGTCGAGCGTCACCAGAACCTGTCCCGTGGTGATGGCATGACGGCCAAGCGCGGCGTTCCACGCATGGGCGAGCGCAATCTGCCCGGTGGCAGCGGCGGCCTGGGTTTCCTCGAGCTTGAGGGGCCCGGCCGGCAGTTTGAGGATTGTCCGCCCCAACGCGATGGCGCCGGAAGACACGACCAGCACCTCGTGGCCATTGCCGGCGAGGGCAGCCAGATCGTCGGCAAGGCTGTCGAGCCAGGCAGTGCGCAGACCGTCGACCCGGTCGACCAGAAGGGCCGAGCCGATCTTGACGGTGATGCGGCGGTAACGGGAGAGATCGGCGGTCATGGTTCAACCGTCTCCGGCGAGCGGCTGCCAGGGTTCTCTCTGATCGTCCGCGTCGCGCGCGTGCTCGGCTCGCGCCGCCTCGATGACCGCCATCAGTGCCCGCAGCAACGGTTCGACGCCATCGCGCGTCGCCGACGAGACGCCGAGCACGGCCGTGCCGCTGGCATGTTCGAGCGCGGCCATTTTCTCGGCGCGCATCTCCTCGTCCGCCAGATCGATCTGGGACAGGGCGACGATCTCCGGCTTGTCGGAAAGGCCGTGGCCGTAGGCATCAAGCTCTTCGCGGACCGTCCGGTAAGCGGCCGCCACATCGTCTTCGCGCGCCGACACCAGATGCAGCAGCACCCGGGTGCGTTCGACATGGCCGAGGAACCGGTCGCCGATGCCGGCGCCCGCATGCGCGCCCTCGATCAGCCCGGGAATGTCGGCCATGACGAATTCGCGCGCGTCGATCCGCACGACGCCGAGATTGGGGTGCAGCGTGGTGAAGGGATAGTCGGCGATCTTCGGCTTGGCCGCGGTGACAGAGGCGAGGAACGTGGATTTGCCGGCGTTGGGCAAGCCCACAATGCCCGCATCGGCGATCAGCTTGAGGCGCAGCCAAATCCAGCGCTCCTGCCCTTCAAGGCCCGGATTGGCGCGGCGCGGCGCCTGATTGGTCGACGATCTGAAATGCGAATTGCCGAAGCCGCCATTGCCGCCGCGGGCGAGAAGATGGCGGTCGCCGACCTCGACCAGATCGCAGATCAGCGTTTCATTGTCCTCTTCGAAGACCTGGGTGCCGGCGGGCACCTTGAGCACGATGTCATCGCCGCCGCCGCCGGTCCGGTTGCGCCCCATGCCATGGGCGCCGGTCTTGGCCTTGAAATGCTGCTTGTAGCGATAGTCGATCAGCGTGTTCAGCCCATCGACGGCCTCGATCCAGACATCGCCGCCGCGCCCGCCATCGCCGCCATCCGGACCGCCGAACTCGATGTATTTCTCGCGCCGGAACGACACGGCGCCGGCACCACCATCGCCCGATCGGATGAAAACTTTGGCTTGGTCGAGAAATTTCATCGAACTGTTACGTTGGCCGCGCTAACGGTCGCCACCGTGGGCGCGCTGTCGTCCATCTGATACGGAGCGCAGTGTTTAGCCCATCGCCTGCGCACATGCGAGTGATAATGTCGAAAGGTTGGCCCAAATGACGGTGCGGGCGGTGAGCTACAACATCCAGTATGGTTTCGGACTGGACGACCGTTTCGATCCGGATCGTATCGTCGATGCGGTGCGCGATGCCGATATCATCTGCCTGCAGGAGGTGACGCGCGGCTATATCAAGAATGGCGGCGTGGACATGCCAGCGGCGCTTTCGGACGCCTTGCCCGAACATTTCAGCTGTTTCCACCCGGCCGGCGACCTCGATATGGGCAGCGCGCTGGCCGAGGGGCGTGCCGTCAATCGCCGCTTCCAGTTCGGCAACATGATCCTGTCGCGCTGGCCGCTTGTCACCGTCAGGGGCCATCTTCTGCCGCGGACGTGGCGGAAGGACACGCTGAACCTGCAGCGCGGCGCGCTTGAAGCGCAGATTTTCACGCCGTCCGGACTGCTGCGCGTTTACAGTATTCATCTCGATCATATCGATCCGCGGGAACGGATGGCGCAGGTGCGCGCGCTCAAGTCGATCGCGCTCGATTTTCCGACGACGGGCGGGGCGATCAGCGGTGGCCGTTCGTTCGGCGTGGAGGAGATCGACGACAAGGGCGATTTTCTGCTGATGGGGGACTTCAATTTCGAGCCGTCGAGCGACGAATACCGGCTGATGCTGGATGGCGAAGCGATCATCGATGCAACCACCGCGGATCAGGGCTGGACTTGGCGCACGCCCCACGCGGTCGAAAAAACAGAACGGTCGCGGCTCGACTACGCGTTCTGCAACACGGCGCTTGCATCCCGCATCTCCAACGTCAAGATCGATCGCGATGCGGAAGGGTCCGACCACATGCCGGTCTGGATCGAGATCAGCGCTTGAACGTCACCTTGGCGCGGGCCACCGGAAGCGGCCCCTTGAAGACATTGGCGGTGTTGACCAGCGTGCGGCCGTCCTCGCTCAGCGTCAGCGTGTCGTAGAAGCGGACCAGATTCTCGGCCGGCCCCGGATCGAGATCGACGCGATAGTTGAAGAAGGCGCGGTTGTTGATCACCGAAACCAGCGTCTCGCCGATCACATCCTCACGGGTTCCGGTGTATGTGTTCCAGCCAACCTGCGTGAACCGCCACGTCTTGGTGTCGGTTTCGCCATCGTCGTAGACGAAGTCCTCACGCAGGGTGAGCGTCCGTCCGTCCCATTGCCCGTGCAGGGTCAGCGTGAAGCTGCGCTCAAAGCCGGTGATTGTGGTGAAGGTGCCGGTCGCCGTGGTGCGGCCGGCAAAAAACTCTTCGAGGCGCAGATCGTTCGCCAGAGCGGACGACAGGGGCAGAAGAAGGAAAAGCGAAGCAAGGGCTGCACGAAGAACGGACATGATCACCTTCGGGGTTTTCAAACGCTTACGCGCGGCGCCCGGTGGCGGATCAATGCCACATTCCCAAGCGACGCCGGTCAGCCGTCGCGGGCCTTGCCCGCCAGCCAGTTTTCGCGGGTCAGGCGATAGCGCTCGATGGCGACGCGTCCGGCGGCGACGGTGTCGATTTCGTCCAGCCCCATCAGTTCGAATCCCTGCTTGACCAGAACCTGGCGCGAGCGCGGATTGACGGTGCGCGAGCCGGCATAGATCACATTGGCGCCGGTGACGCGAAACGCCAGGTCGACCACCGCGCTTGCGGCCTCGGACGCATAGCCCTTGCCCCACCAGGCCCGTCCGATCCAGTAGCCGACCTCCAGATCGCCGCTGGGCGGCCTGTTGGTCACCGCGCACATCCCGACCAGGCGGCCGGTGTCGGCGATGGTCACCGCATAGACATAGCCTTCGACGCGGCCCTCATGGACGGCCCGAATGTAGTTGGCCGCATCGGCCCGCGTATAGGGGTGCGGCATGCGCGCGGTCATTTCGGCGATTTCGCGGCTGTTGGCGATCACCGCCAGTTCGTCCGCATCGTCGTGCACCGGCATGCGCAGGACCAGCCGCTCCGTCGTCAGCACGGGCGTGTTCAGCGAAAACGCCTGACGTTGCTCGCGGTGGCTGTAGTCCTGTTCGTTTAGCGTATTGATCATCGCCCTGGTCCGAATCGAAAAGGGGAGCTGGTTTATGTCCCAACTCCCCTTGCAAACGCTGTACGCCCGGGTGCTGGAACGCCGGGTGTCAGTGAACCCGGTCAGTCGGCGGCCGCCATCACCGATACATAGGTGCGGCCATTGGCTTTCTTGCGGAACTCGACGGCGCCTTCGGTGAGGGCGAAAAGCGTATGGTCCTTGCCCATGCCGACATTGGTGCCCGGGTGCCATTTGGTGCCGCGCTGGCGCACGATGATGTTGCCGGCAATGACAGCTTCACCGCCGAACTTCTTGACGCCAAGGCGTTTGGATTCCGAATCGCGGCCGTTACGCGACGAGCCGCCAGCTTTCTTGTGTGCCATGGTTTTGTTCTCCTGCCGCGTACGGCCTTCAAATCGTCCGTGCCGGGCATCGCCTTCTTATGGGCATTTCCGGCGAGTCGATCAAGGGTGAAGCTGTTGTGCAGCGCACCCTCACGATCACGGTTTTACTTGACCCGTTCTTTCGCCTGCGCCTGCCAGTCTTCGATCTGCGCTGCGCTGAACGGCATGTATTCGTCGATCTTCTCGATATCGGCCGCGGTCAGCGCGGCGATCTGCGCGAAGGTCGTGATGCCCTGCTCGTTGAGCTGCTTTTCGGCAACCGGGCCGATGCCCTTGATGTCGGTCAGCTTGTCGGCCTTGCCTTTGGGCGCCGCAAAAAGCGGGCCTTCGGGCGCAACGGCCTTGGGCGCCTCGGCAGCTTTTGCCTCGGCCTTGGGCGCTTTCGCGGCCGGCGCGGCATCTGCCTTCGCCCCTTCCGCCTTGGGTGCCGCCGCTTTCTTTGCAGCCGGCTTCTTGGACGGCTTGGCACCGCCGGTCAGGATCTCCGAGATCCGCACCGTCGTCAGATATTGCCGGTGGCCCTTCTTGCGGCGCGAATTCTGACGCCGGCGCTTCTTGAAGGCGATGACTTTCCTGCCGCGACCCTGGGTGACCACCTCTGCGGTCACCAGCGCGCCATCGACCAGCGGGCTGCCGATCGTCACGTCGGCATCGCTGCCGACCATCAGAACGTCGGAGAATTGGACCATCTCGCCGGCGTCGCCGTCGAGCTTTTCCAGCGTGAGCACATCATCGGCGGCGACGCGGTACTGCTTGCCACCGGTCTTGATGACTGCGAACATCGTTTTTCCTTTCGTGTTCGGTCCGGCTCTGGCGCGCTGTCTGCGACCCGTTCCGCGCCTGGCGGATTGGAGCACGGCACGCCGGCCGTCTTCTTGTTCAGTCTGTCCGGTTGAACCGCTGTCCGGCGACCGTCCCTAGGGGCGACCATCCAAACAGTTGCGGCGCGGATTGCCCCGCGCCACTGATCGCGCTCCCTATGATCGCGTGGCGCCGAAAAGTCAAGCTGGGGCGGAAAACTTTGCGCGCTTGCGTCTTGTTTTCGCGCGGTCGCGGCGCTAGACACCGGCGCACCGTTTGCGGAGAGGTGGCTGAGTGGTTGAAAGCGCCGCACTCGAAATGCGGTATAGGGGCAACTCTATCGGGGGTTCGAATCCCTCCCTCTCCGCCATTATTTCGCTCACGCCAAGCTCACTGGGTTCGCTGGCTCCGCGGGGGGCGGCCTGACCAGCCGGCACACGGTCGTGCACTTGCGGAGACCGGATTCGAAGTTTCTCCCCGATTCTCCGCCATTCCCATGACCAGCAGCATTGAAATTTGATTGATCTGATTGCGGGTGCGTGTTCGACCCAAAAATGGCCCTGCACTCGCGTCTGCCCTGGTCTCTCTCTGCGATTGGCTCCGGATGAGACGCGGTTGAACGCGTTGATTTCCGGCGCGCCAGTTCACGCTGGGCGTCGAGCGCCCGGCGGGACGCGAGCAACCGGTTCCGCTCCGCAATCAGCAGGCGTGTATCCAGTCGGGCAAGGACTTCGCCCGCGGCAACGGAATCGCACTCATCCACCAGGATCTCGGTGACCGTTCCGCCGGTCTCGAAAGCAATGCCCGTTTCCTGGGTGGCCTCGACCTGGCCCGCAAAGCGCCGATCGACCTCGAAACCGTTCTGACGCTCGACCGTCATCACCGGCACCGTGATCCGCGGCGCCGGCGCAGGGACTTCAACGGCCTCGGCGCGGTCGGCAATGGCGCGCGACCCGCCGACAATGGCTGCGCCTGACGCCGCGAAGAAGACGCCCGTGAGCGCAATCGTGGCGGCGGTCGCCAAAAGGTCGTCGATACCGGCTGGCCGCGTCGGCACGAACCCGATCGACCACTGCTCCAGCACGATGACGCCCGCCGGGCCGTCGATCCGCACCGGGTCCGGGGACAGCAGACGCTGTACACGCACCGAACCGGTCGAGCGCAGGGCGACGGGACCGGTGCCCGTGGCCACACCGTCCGCGTCGAACCCGGCGTCAGGGCTGTCTATGATCACAGATCCCGTCGCGATCGCCCTCAGGCTGCCGATTCCCGCGGTTCCCAGCGGCAGCGGCGCGCCCGGGGCACCGATTCCGGCACCGAGCGCGGTCAGGAACAGCCGCTCAGCCGTCACGGGAATCGTCGCCCCCGGGAAAGCGGCAATGCTGCCGACAGCGGTCAGCACGACGTTCCCGCCATCGCTGGTCACCGCGCCGGCCAGGGTCAGATCGCCGGCCGTTACGAGATCGATCGTGCCGCCCCCGCCGTTCGCAAGGCTGGCGACGACGCCGGCCCGCAGGTTCAGCAGATGCATGGCGCCGCCGTCGACCGACGCGTCGATGATGCCGGCATCCAGACGCAGACCCTGGGGACCGGAGTTGCGTAGGGTCCCCGCCTCGACGCGCGCAACGCCGAAGGCGGCGGAAGTGGTGATGAACGAACCGTCGCCCTGCTGGACCGTGAAGGTGACATCGCCATCGAGCGCGGCGCCGGCGAGACCGCTGCGCCCTGATGTCCGAGCGCAGCGGGTCATCCGCGACATGACTTCGGCATGGCGGTACTGCACCGGGACGAGCCGGACCCTTCTCCGATGCCCGGAGGCCGCCGGCCTCAGGCCGCAAGAAAATGCCGAATTGCAATTGGACGGCGGTCGGGACGGGCGCCCCTTGGCGGGGCGCCCGCAATCGTGTCAGGTCCGGTAGGGATAACCGGCCTTTTCCATCGTGTCGGAATAGGTCTTGAAGGCCTCGACAACGCGGCCCGCCCGGTCGGACGATGCGGCGATCTCGTCCCAGAACCCGGCGGCGTCGGAGACGACCTGCGCCCATTCGTCGGCGGGAATGGAGGTCAGTTCCATCTTCTCGCCTTCGACGCGCAGCTTGGCCTCGCCGCCCCAGTACCAGACGGCGCGGTAATAGTGTGACTGGTCGATGGTGATGCGGAACAACTCCTGCAGATGCGGGGGCACCTTGTTCCAGCTTTCGGTGTTGGCGAAATAGGAACCGAACCAGGCGCCGGTCACCGAATTGGTCAGCGCATAGTTGCAGATATCGGCCCAGCCCACCTCATAGGCTTCGGTGAACCCGCACCATGCCACACCGTCCAGTTCGCCCGTTTGCAGCGCGACCTCGACGTCGTCCCAAGGCACGGTGACCGGGATCAGGCCATAGCGCGACAGGAACCGGCCGGCGGTCGGAACACCGAAGACGCGCTTGCCGCGCATGTCGGCGAGCGAGCGGATCGGGTCCTTGGTGAAGATATGAAGCGGATCCCAGGCGCCGGCCGAAAGCCAGGTGACGTTGTCGACTTCCGAATAGGCTTCTTCCCAGATCTCCTGAAGCCCGTAGTACCGGAACAGCGACGGCACATCGAGGCTGTAGCGGGTGGCGAAGGGGAAATAGCCGCCGAACACGGAGATATCGACAGGCGAGGCCATCGTCGCCTCGTCGGACTGGACCGCGTCGATGGTGCCGTTCTGCATCGCCCGGAACAACTCGCCGGTCGGCACCAGCTGGTCGGCATAGTAGAGCTCGATTTCCATTTCGCCATTGGCCGCCGCGTTGAACGCGTCGATCTGCGGCTTGATCACATGGGCGCCCAACGGCGCGCCGGAGTATGTCTGCAGGCGCCACTTGATCGGGCCGTTCTGTGCGAGCACGGCCGGCGCGGCGAGCGCTGACCCGGCAACGGCGGCGCCGCCAAGTCCTGCCTTTCGCAGAAACGTTCGGCGACTGGCGAGAATCGTCTCCGAGGTGGACGGGCTTTTCTTGGGTTTGGTCATGGTCTTCGTCTCCTCTAGTTGAACTCGGGTGAACCGCTTGAACGCTATCCCCGCACCGTCTGCGGCAGCCAAAGCGCCAGTTGCGGGAAGATCATCACAAGCGCGATTGTCGTCGCCATCATCAAGACGAACGGCCAGATCGACCGGTAGATGTCGACGAGGCTGATCTCGGGCGGCGCCAGCGATCGCATCAGGAACAGATTGTAGCCGAAGGGCGGTGTGATGTAGGCGATCTGGCAGGTCATGGTGTACAGAACGCCGAACCAGACGAGATCGAAGCCAAGGCTGTCGACCAGGGGGATGTAGAGCGGCGCGACGATCACCAGCATCGCCGTGTCGTCCAGGAACATGCCCATCACGATGAAGCTGAGCTGCATCATCACGATCACCTGCCACGGCTCCAGCTCCCAGCGGGTGACGAACAGCGACTCGATCGCGTTGACAGCGCCGATTCCGTCAAACACGGCCCCGAACGCCAGCGCGGCGAGTATCAGCCAAAGGAACATGCAGGACACGGCCAGCGTCTTGCGCGCCGTTTCATGCAGGACGTGGAACGACAATCGCCGCTTGAAGAGCGCCGCCAGGGTCGCTGCCGTTGCGCCGACCGCAGCACTCTCGACAAGGCTGGTGTAGCCGGTGACGAACAGGCCGGTCATCGCAAAGAAGATCAGGAACGGGATGATACCCGCACGCAGCAGCTTGAGCTTTTCGCCAATCGGCATGTCCAGCTCTTCATCGGAGACGATCGGCGCAAGCTCGGGATTGATGCGGCAGCGCACCGCGATGTAGATGCCGAACATGGTCGCCATCAGAAGGCCCGGAATGATGCCGGCAAGCCACAGCGCGCTGACCGGTTCGCGCGCGATCATGCCGTAGAGCACCATCACCACGCTGGGCGGAACCAGAATGCCGAGCGACGAGCCGCCCTGTATGACGCCGGTGATGAGCACCTTGTCGTAGCCGCGCCTGATCATCTCCGGCAGCGCGATGGTCGCGCCGATCGCCATGCCCGCGACCGACAGGCCGTTCATCGCCGATATGATCACCATCAGGACGATGGTGCCGATGGCGAGCCCGCCGCGGAACCGGCCGAACCAGACATGCAGCATCTTGTAGAGATCTTCGGCGATGCCGGATTCGGCAAGGATGTAGCCCATGTAGATGAACAGGGGCAGCGTCAGCATCGGGAACCAGTTGAACAGCTTGAACGCCTGGCTGAACGGCATCTCGATACCGCCATTGCCGTACAACAGCAACGCCGCGCCGGCCGCCACGAAACCGATGGCTGCGAACACGCGCTGGCCGGTCAGCAGCAGCACCATCATCGATGAGAACATCAAGATGGCGATCAGTTCATAACTCATGACAGTTCGACCCGGCGCAGCGTGGCGATGTGTTTGAAGACAAGCGAGATCGTCTGCAGCATCATCAGGACGATGCAGCCGACCATCAGCGCCTTGATCGGGATCATCGAGGGGTTCCACATCGAGAACCGTCGCTCGCCGGTCTCGATGGCGTATTGCAAGCTAGAGATCGAGCCGAACAGCATGACGCCGAGATAGAACAGAAGGCAGATCATGGTGATCAGATTGAGCTTGGCCTTGCCGCGCTCGGAAAGGCGGTCATAGAACAGATCCATCCGGACATGGCTGTCGTTCTTGAGCGTCATGGCGCCGCCCATGAAGTAATAGGCGGCGAGCGTGAACTGGGTCGCCTCGATGCCCCAGTGGATCGGGAAACCGATGACATTGTTCCAGATCGCATCGATCAGCAGAATGCCAATCATCAGAAAGATCAGATACATGGCGACGATGCCGACGAAGTCGGACATGCGATCGACCCAGCGCACATAGGCCTTGATCACTGCCGGCATGGCCGCTGCCCGTTCGTGGTCATCGTCAACAAGGTCCCCGCGGCGAAAAGGTCGGAAAAGGCGATCATCTCACCTCGACGCGCGCGGTTGCAAGGGCTTTCGCAAAGGCACCATCTGGTGCGCGATCGGTAACCAGCATGTCGATCTCGTCGAGCCGGCAGAGGCGATAGGCGGCCGACCGCCCGGCCTTGGCCGCCGTCGCCACGATGATGGTGTCGCGCGCATTGCGCCGCATGGCACGCGCGATCTGTGCCTCGTGGAAGCTGGCGTCCATCGCGCCCGTCTCGGCGTTGATCGCCGCAACGGTCAGGATCGCATAGTCGGCCTGGAAGCCGCCGATCTGCTCGACGGCCATGGTTCCGAGCGTCTGGTCGTTGCCGCTGCCGAATTCGCCGCCGACGAGAAAGACCGACGAACCGTTGCGCGCCTTGTCGAACGTCTGCGCGATATGGACCGAATTGGTGATCACGGTGAGCGGCGCTGTTTCGGCCAGGGCCGCCGCGCAAGCGAGCGTCGTCGAGCCGGTGTCGATGAAGATCGTGTCGCCGGGTCCGATAATGTCGGTGACCTTGCGGGCGATCAGCAGCTTGGCGCCCGCATCCTCGCCCATCCGGTCCTCGAAGGATGCCTCGGTGAAAAGACGCGCCCGCTTGGCGCCGCCATGCACCTTCTGAAGCCGCCCGGCATCGTTCAGGAAGGTGAGATCGCGCCGTATCGTCTCGGCCGATACGCCGAACCGCGTGGCGAGCTGCTCAACGCCCACGCGGCCATGGCGGTTGACGGCATCGACTATGTCTCCATGGCGTTTCTTGAGCTTCACCGCAGACTCCCTCGCATCAAGTTAAGCGAAGCAGGCATGCCCGTGTCAACAAAATTGGTGACGATTTATCCTTTGTTCGGGCAAAAACCCTCAAAAGATTGACCGAGCGGGCATTTGATGTCACCACTTGAGCGAACCGTTCGTTTCAATTGCATAGCGCGAAGGCCGGATGCGGGTGCAGGAAAGCGCTCTTTCAGAAGTGTTCGATGCCGCCATCATCGGCGGTGGTGTCGTTGGATGCGCCATAGCCCGCCGGTTGACGCTCGAAGGCTGGCGCGTCGTGCTCGTTGAAAAGGCGCACGACATTCTCGATGGCGCTTCCAAAGGCAACAGCGCCATTCTGCATACGGGCTTTGACGCGCCGACAGGCTCGCTCGAAGCCAGGTGCATTGCCGACGGATATGCGGAGTACCGCTCCATCCATCAAAGGCTTGGCCTGCCGCTGATCGAGGCGGGCGCGCTCGTTCTCGCCTGGACCGAGCAGGAGGAAGCGCGGCTGGATGCGCTGATCGACAGGGCGCACGCCAACGGTGTCGACGATGTCGCGCGCCTCGACGTGGGCCAAATCCGGCAACTGGAACCGGAATTGGCGAACGATGTGGTGGCCGGATTTCGCGTTCCGGGCGAGCACCTTCTCGATCCCTGGTCCACACCTTATGCCTATCTGCTCCACGCGGTGGAGAACGGTGCGGTCGTCCTGCGCCGTTGCATGGTCCGGGACGGCGAGTTCGACGGCACGCAATGGCGTCTCGAAACCAGCCGGGGTTCTTTGCGGGCGCGTTTCGTCATCAATGCCGCCGGGCTCTATGGCGACCGGGTCGACAAGGCGCTGACCGGCTCCAGCGATTTCACGATCCGCCCGCGCAAGGGACAATTCGTCGTCTTCGACAAACCGGCGGCGCGTCTTGTCAAACACATCCTGCTTCCCGTTCCGACCGAAACCACCAAGGGGATCGTCGTCTGCCGGACGGCATTCGGAAACCTGCTGGTCGGCCCGACGGCGGAGGAGCAGGAGGACCGGTCAACGGCTGCCGTCGATACCGAAACCTTGCAGGGCCTGCGCCGAGCGGGTGAACGCATCCTGCCGGCACTCGCCGGTGAAGACGCGACGGCCTTCTATGCGGGGCTGAGGCCGGCCACCGACGAAAAGGACTATCAGATCCGGGCCGACCGGGCGCGAAACTACATCACCGCCGGCGGCATTCGCTCGACGGGTCTGAGTGCGGCGCTGGGCCTCTCCCGCCACATACACCGCCTGTGCGAGGCGTTCGGCGGCAAAGCCGAGCCGCTCGCCGACCCGGTCTGGCCAAGGGTCGGCAACATTTCCGAAGGCGCGCCGCGCGGCTGGCAATCGCCGGGCAATGGCGGCGTCGTCTGCCATTGCGAACTGGTCACGCGACGCGAAATTGAAGAGGCGCTGGATGGCCCGCTGGGCGCGTGCAGCCTCGCTGGACTGAAGCGCCGGACGCGCGTGACAATGGGGCGTTGCCAGGGCTTTTATTGCATGGCGCAATTGGCGGCGATCACCGCCGGGCGGTTCACGCAGCCGATGGCCGGCGACGACGACCTTCCCATCGCTTCATCGTCCAATACGCTTGAGCCAGCGGAAGCGGCCGATGTCACGTGAGCGTTTCGACGAGGCCGATGTCGTGATTGTCGGCGCAGGGCCTGCTGGGCTCTCAGCCGCCGTGCGCTTGCGCCAAAGGGGCGTCGATCGTGTTATGGTGCTCGACCGAGAGCCGCAGGCCGGTGGCATCCCGCGTCATTGCGGACACTACCCGTATGGCGTTCGCGAGTTCGGCCGGCTGATGAAGGGCCCCGCCTACGCAGCGCGCAATGTTGCCGAAGCACGGTCGGCCGGTGTCGAGATCATCACCGGCGCGACCGTTACCGCCCTGGGCGAGGGCCCGGAACTGGCGATATCGACGGCCGACGGCGTTTTCTCCATCAGACCCGCCCGCGTGCTGCTCTGCACCGGTGTCCGGGAAACGTCGCGGGCGCAGCGCCTGATAGGCGGCAGCAAGCCGGCAGGGGTCATCTCCACCGGCGCATTGCAGGGATTGGTCTATCTGCAGTCTCTGAAACCGTTTCGGCAACCGGTGGTTCTGGGAACCGAGCTCGTGTCGTTTTCCGCATTGATGACATGCCGGCACCTGGGCATTCGACCCGTTGCCATGATCGAGCCGAACGCGACGATCACCGCCCGTGCGCCGGCGGCGTTCTTCCCGCGTCTTCTTCGCATTCCCCTGATGACGGGAACGCGGATAGAACAGATTTGCGGACGCGACCGGGTCGAAGCGGTCGTCGTACGCCGACCGGATGGAGAGATGCGGACCATCGAAACCGATGGCGTCATAGTCTCAGGCCAGTTCCGGCCCGAATCGGCCTTGTTGAGGGGCAGCCATCTCCGCATCGACCCGCGGACGGGTGGCCCTGAGGTCGACCAGTACGGGCGATGTTCCGATCCGGACTATTTCGCGGCGGGCAACATGCTGCATCCGGTCGAGACGGCCGGCTGGTGCTGGCGCGAGGGCCGAGCCGTCGCCGATGCGATCGCCGACAGCCTGCAAGGCAACATCCTCATGCCCGCGTCCGCCTTGCGCCTTGCCGATGCGGCCGGGCCGCTGAAATATGTTGTCCCGCAACGGATCGTGCCGGGTACGAAAACCGCACCGCTTGACCGGCTGCAGGTCCGGCTTGCCA
The DNA here is from genome assembly GCF_965223445.1 of Oceaniradius stylonematis. Classification (NCBI taxonomy): domain Bacteria; kingdom Pseudomonadati; phylum Pseudomonadota; class Alphaproteobacteria; order Hyphomicrobiales; family Ahrensiaceae; genus Oceaniradius; species Oceaniradius stylonematis. Next base: position 1,905,456 of record NZ_OZ244994.1, on the reverse strand, counting down.
GGCCGGCCCGCGGACGGCTGGTGTTGAAGGCGGTAGACGGGAAGACGACGGTGCTTGCGCGTGTCGACAGTCGCCCCGAGCGCCGGATTGCCGTGCCGCTCGGAAAGCTGGCGGAAGTCGGGCCAGGCGACGCACGGATCGTAATCGAGGAAGACGGCTGATGCGGATTTTGGCTGTTGATCAGGGCACCACGAGCACCCGCGGCATCCTCTTCGACCAGGATGGCCGGTCTCAAACCGTCTTCAGCCGTGAGCACCGCCAGTCCTATCCGCAGCCCGGCTGGGTCGAACATGACCCCGGCGAACTGCTGGACAATGTGCGGGCCTGTTTTGAGGCCGCCGCGGCTGCCGGCGGCGTCACCGCGGCCGGCATCGCCAATCAGGGCGAGAGCTGTCTTGCCTGGGATGCCGACGATGGCACTCCGGTCGGTCCGGTCATCGTATGGCAGGACAGCCGCACCGCCGGCGACATCGCACGGCTGAAGGCCGATGGCGCCGAAGCGATGACGCTTGCGCGCGCCGGCCTGCCGCTCGATCCGTACTTCTCGGCCTCCAAGCTTGGCTGGATCGTGCGCAACAACGCGCATGCCCAGGAATTGGCCGCGTCAGGCCGGCTGCGCCTCGGAACGACCGATGCGTTTTTCCGCGACCGGCTGACCGGCCGCTTCGAGACCGATGTCGCAACCGCATCGCGCACATCGCTGCTCAATCTCGACACGTGCCAATGGGATGACGAACTGTGCGCGCTGTTTGGCGTGCCGATCGATCTGCTGCCAAAGATCACTCCGACATCGGGGGCTCTGGGAACCGTCGTTTCGGGGAGCGTCGGCACGTCGCTGACCGCCAGCATCGTCGACCAACAGGCCGCGCTCTACGGCCATCGGTGCCGGCAGCCCGGCGACGTCAAGATCACGTTCGGCACCGGCGCCTTCGCGCTGACGGTCGCGTCCGCCGAGCGGCCGCCGTCACAGGGCGGTCTCCTGCCGACCATCGCATGGCAGAAGGCCGGCGCCCCGCCCGTTTACGCATTGGATGGCGGCGTCTACACCGTGTCCGCGGCGATCAACTGGGCGCGCTCGGTCGGTCTGTTCGAGGATTTCGACGAGATAGCCGCCTTCTCCGGTCCGACCGCCGCCGAACGGGGACTGTACTTCGTTCCAGCATTGGCCGGTCTCGCCTGCCCGCATTGGGATCGCGATGCGCGCGGAAGCTGGCTGGGCCTGTCGCTCGACACGACGCGGCAGGACATGGTGCGGGCCGTGCTCGAAGGCATCGCTTTTCGCATGGCCGAAGTGATCGATGCGATGAACGCGCTCCAGCCGATCTCGGCGCCCATCACCATCGATGGCGGCATGAGCGCCAACGCCCATTTCGCCCAGTTCCTGACGGACACGCTGGCAAGAGGAGTGCGGGTGTCGGACGAGCCGGAACTGTCCGCGCTGGGTGTGGCGATGCAGGCCGCCGAAGCGGCGGGGACCGCAATCGATCGACCACCGCAAGGCAGAACGCTCACCCCTGCTCCGCAGTCGGCGATGCTCCGTGAGGGTTTTGCATCGGCACGGCAGGCGGTGCAGACGTTCGGCGCAGCCCTGACCGCGCAAACCGCCGCGTCATGACAGTGAGCGGATCGTCATGACGCGATTGGCAAACCCGATTGCCTGCGATAAGCGGGCCGAATGAGGGGATATTCCGTGACGGTCAGCCAGCCCGACGTACATGACGATGAGCCCGTGGACTCGCCAGTCCGCGTTCACAATGAAGACGGCGCATCGCCCATCGTGCTGGTTTGCGAACACGCGTCAAATCACATCCCCCCGATTTACGACGGACTTGGCATCGATGCCGCGACGGCTATGAGCCATGCGGCCTACGACCCCGGCGCGTTTCCGGTCGCCAAACATCTGAGTGCGCTTTTTGACGCACCGCTGGTCGCCGGAACGGTTTCGCGCCTGATCTATGACTGCAACCGTCCGCCGGAGGCGCCTTCCGCCATGCCCGAGCGATCCGAGCGGTTTGTCATCGCCGGCAATCAAGGCTTGTCCGAAAGCGAAAGAGCGGCGCGCGTCGAGGCCGTCTACCGGCCGTTCGAACGGACGCTGGACAGGCTTCTCGATGCGCGCCCAGACGGGTTTCTGGTCACGGTGCACAGTTTCACGCCGGTCTTCAACGGCGTCAGCCGCGAGGTCGAACTGGGCATTCTGCACGATGCAGATTCTCGTCTGGCCGATGCCATGCTCGCCTCTGCGGACACCATTTCCCTGCGCACGGGCCGCAATGTGCCATACGGTCCCGAAGACGGCGTCACCCACACGCTGGTCCGGCACGCGTTGCCGCGCCGCTGGCCCAATGTCATGCTCGAAATCCGCAATGACCTGATCGCCGACGGCTCCGCACAGCGGCGGATCGCGGACCAGATCCACGCGCTGGCAGTTATTGCGATGAGCCAACTCCAGTCCGACACAGAACAAAGGGGGCGCCCATGACGTCGCAAAGCAAACGCGCGCTGAGTTTCGAGGCGCTCACCGCCATGACCGACGCCGGCGAGATCGACACGGTTCTGGTCTGTCTTGTCGACATGCAGGGCCGCCTGATGGGCAAGCGGTTTCATGCCCGGCACTTCGTCGACACGGCCCACGAGGAAACCCACTGCTGCGACTACCTGCTGGCGACCGATCTCGAAATGGCAACGCCCGACGGCTATGCGGCGACAAGTTGGGAGAAGGGGTACGGCGACTACACGATGAAGCCCGACCTTTCGACGCTGCGGCTGGTGCCCTGGCTGGAAGGTACGGCGATGGTGCTGTGCGACGTGCTCGACCATCACAATCATGCGCCCGTGCCGCACGACCCGCGTGCCGTGCTCAAGCGGCAGATCGGCCGATTGGCGCACCTCGGCTACGAGGCGATGGCGGCAACCGAGCTCGAATTCTTTCTGTTCGAAAACAGCTATGACGATCTGCGCCGCGCGGGCTATCGCCCGCTGGTGCCGATCTCCGGCTACAATGAAGACTACCACATCTTCCAGACCACCAAGGAAGAGGCGATCCTGCGGCCGGTGCGCAATCATCTTTATGCGGCAGGCATTCCGGTCGAGAATACCAAGGGCGAAGCCGAAGCCGGGCAGGAAGAACTCAACATCCGCTATTCGACGGCCATGCTATGCGCCGACTATCACACCATCGCCAAGCATGCGGTCAAGGAGATTGCCTGGCAGAACGGGGTTGCGGCGACCTTCATGCCCAAATGGGACCATCGCCGGGTCGGCAGCGCGGCCCATATCCACCAGTCGCTGTGGAAGGACGGCGAGCCGGCATTTCGCGATCCGGCCGCCGATCTGGGCATGTCCGACGTGATGCGCAGTTACGTGGCCGGGCTCATCCGGTATGCGCCCGACTACACCTTCTTCCTGGCGCCTTATGTCAACAGCTACAAGCGCTTTGCCAAGGGCACCTTCGCGCCGACCAAGATCGCCTGGTCGGTCGACAACCGCACAGCCGGTTTCCGGCTCTGCGGAGAAGGCACCAAGGCGGTGCGGATCGAATGCCGGATCGGCGGCTCCGACCTCAACCCCTATCTCGCCCAGGCGGCGATGATGGCGGCTGGCATGGCCGGCATAGATGAGGGGCTGACACTGCAAGCCCCGGCGGCCGGCGATCTGTACGGCGACGACAGTGCCCCGGACATACCGCGGACCCTTCTAGCCGCAGCCGAGGCGCTGCGCGGCTCGGCCATGCTCCGGAACGCGATGGGTGACGATGTCGTCGACCACTATGTGCGCTGCGCCCAATGGGAGCTGGAGGAGTTCGAACGGGCCGTCACCGATTGGGAAGTGGCGCGCGGTTTTGAAAGGGCCTGACAATGTCCCACATGCTCGAATGCATCTCGCCGATCGACGGATCGGTCTATGCGGCCCGCCCGGCCCTGACGCAGGAGCAAGCCGGCCATGCGTGCGCCCGCGCGCGGAGCGCGCAACCGGCCTGGGCTGCCGTGCCGCTCGACGCGCGCATCGCATTGGTGCGCAAGGCCGTGGCGCTCATCGGCGAGCAGACCGACCGCATGACCGCCGAACTGGCGCACCAGATGGGCCGCCCCGTCCGCTATGGCGGCGAGTATGGCGGCTTTTCCGAGCGCGCCCGTTACATGGCCGACATAGCGGCCGAAGCACTGGCGCCGCTGGTCGTCGAGGACAGCGCCGCGTTCGTCCGCACCATCAAGCGCGAGCCTGTCGGGGTCGTGCTGGTCGTTGCGCCATGGAACTATCCCTACATGACGGCGATCAACACGATCGCGCCGGCGCTGATCGCCGGCAACACGGTTGTGCTCAAACATGCCACCCAGACGCTTCTGGTCGGCGAGCATCTGGCCGAGGCTTTCCATGCGGCCGGCGTTCCCGAAGACGTGTTCCAGAACGTCTTTCTCGACCATGAAACGACATCGGCATTGATCGCCGATCGCGCCTTCGATCTGGTCAACTTCACCGGTTCGGTCGGCGGCGGCAGGGCCATGGAGCGCGCCGCGGCGGGCACGTTCACCGCCGTCAACACGGAGTTGGGCGGCAAGGATCCCGGCTATGTGCGAGCCGACGCCGACATCGATGCGGCGGTCGCAGGCCTGATCGACGGGGCCATGTTCAACTCGGGCCAGTGCTGCTGCGGCATCGAACGCATCTATGTGCACGAAAGCATCTACGACGCCTTCGTCGAAAAGGCGGTCGAGCTTGTCCGGGGCTACAGGCTGGGCAACCCGCTGGACCCCGAAACGACGATCGGGCCGATGGCGCACATTCGCTTCGCCGACGCGGTGCGTACGCAGATTGACGCGGCGATCAAGGCCGGCGCGACCGCCCATATCGAGACGGCGTCCGAAGATGATGGCGGCGCCTATCTGACGCCGCAGGTGCTGACCGGCGTGAACCATCAGATGGCGGTGATGCGCGAGGAGAGCTTCGGGCCTGTCGTCGGCATCATGCCGGTCCGCGACGATGAGGAAGCGATCGCGCTGATGAATGACAGCCATTACGGCCTGACCGCCTCGCTGTGGACGGCCGACGCCGATGCTGCCGAGGCGATCGGCGCACGCATCCATACGGGCACGGTGTTCATGAACCGCTGCGACTATCTCGATCCGGCGCTGTGCTGGACCGGATGCAAGGATACCGGCCGCGGCGCCGGCCTTTCCGCGCTCGGCTATCACGCGGTCACACGGCCCAAGTCCTACCATCTGAAGAAGGCGTGAAGCGATGACGCAGACACCCGTCGCCAACTGGTCCTATCCGACCGCGATCCGGTTCGGAGCCGGGCGCATTGCCGAGATCGGTGAGGCCTGCGCCCAGGCGGGCATCGCAAAGCCGCTTTTGGTCACCGATCGTGGGCTCGCCGCCCTGCCGGTCACGGCGAACACGCTTGATATGATGGAATCGGCCGGCCTGGGCCGGGCGGTCTTCGCCGAAGTCGATCCCAATCCGACCGAGATCAACATGGATGCCGGCATCGCGGCCTACAAGGCGGGCGGCCATGACGGCGTGATCGCTTTCGGCGGCGGTTCCGGGCTCGATCTGGGCAAGATGATCGCCTTCATGGCCGGTCAGAGCCGGCCCGTCTGGGACTTCGAGGACATCGGCGATTGGTGGACACGGGCCGACGCCGACGCCATCGCGCCCATCGTCGCGGTGCCGACCACGGCCGGCACCGGCTCGGAGGTCGGCCGGGCCAGCGTCATCACCAACTCGCAGACCCATGTCAAAAAGATCATCTTCCATCCCAAGGTGCTGCCGTCGGTGGTGATCTGCGATCCCGAACTGACCGTCGGCATGCCGCCGGCGATCACGGCGGGCACGGGCATGGATGCTTTCATCCATTGTCTGGAAGCCTATTGCTCGCCGCATTATCACCCGATGAGCCAGGGCATTGCGCTGGAAGGCATGCGGCTTGCGAACGACTACCTACCGCGCGCCTATGCCGACGGCGGCGATCTCGAAGCGCGGGCACACATGATGAGCGCGGCCGCGATGGGCGCGGTGGCCTTTCAGAAGGGGCTCGGCGCCATGCACGCGCTCAGCCATCCGGTCGGCGCGATCTACAACACCCATCACGGCACAACCAACGCCGTCGTCATGCCCGCCGTTCTCAGGCTCAACCGTCCGGCGATCGAAGGGCGGATCGCCCGTGCGGCCGCCTATCTGGGCATCGATGGCGGCTTTGACGGTTTCTTTGATCATGTCATGGCGATGCGCGAGAGCCTGGGCGTGCCCGACAGGCTGGGCGTGATGGGTGTCGGGACCGACCGGATCGACGAACTGGTGGCGATGGCGCTCGAGGACCCCAGCGCCGGGGGAAACCCTGTCCCAATGACGGCGGACAACACGCACGCGCTCTATCGCGCGACGATCTGACCGGGCCCCGATCTCGTGCGAATTCTGCCCGACGCGCCACCCGGTCTTGCCATGGCAAAAGGGCGGCCCCTCGCAGGGCCGCCCTTTCATGGCGTTCGGTTTGTGCCGGCGGCCTATTCGGAGAAGTCGATCGTCGGCAGCAGCGCAGCAAAGAACGCGTCTTCGGCTTCCAGCACGCCCAGGAATTCCTCGGGACCCGCGAAATCGACCTCGACCAGCGCATTGGCCGCAAACTCCGTGAAGGTGCTTCCGGTCGCCGATGCCTCAATGGCCGATGCCAGTGTGGCGAGCACGTCATCGGGCGTTCCAGCCGGCGCCCAGAGGCCGATGTTCGGCGGCAGGGCGAGATCGATCCCGGCATCGCGCAGCGTCGGCAGGTCGGGCGCAAGGCTGGTGCGTTCTTCGGAGAGCTGGGCCAGGGGAACGAGCTGTCCCGCCTCTCCGCGCGGAATGATCGCCGATGCAAATCCGAGCACCACGTCGACCTCGCCCGCGACGGTGGCGGTGATGGCCGGGGTCACGCCGCCGAACGGGATATGAAACATCTCGATGCCGGCGGCCTTGGCGATGGCCTCGGCGGCGATGTGCGTGGCGCCGCCGGTTCCGGCGCTGCCATAGCTGACCTCGCCGGGGTTTTCCCTGGCATAGGCCAGCATCTCCTCGATCGTGGAAAACGGTGCACCGTTCCGTGCGGCGATCACATTCGGACCGACGGCCACGCGCGCGATCGGGGTGAGGTCAGCAAAACCGTAGTTCAACTCGCGCTGGTGCGGGGCGACCGTCTGCACGGAGCTGACGGCCATCAGGATCGTGTAACCGTCGGCGTCGGCGTTGACGACCTCGGTCGCACCAACCGTGCCGCCGGCGCCCGGCTTGGTCTCGACGACCACAGGCTGGCCGAGAGCCTCGGACATGTCCTCGGCAAGGGTGCGCGCCATCGTGTCGGTCGAGCCGGGCGAATAGGGCACTATGATCGTCACGGTGCGTTCGGGAAAGCCTTCGGCGCTTGCCAGCGTGGCGCTGAGGCCCAGCGCCAGACCGGCCAGAAGTGAGGGAATGCGAAATCTCATGGTTTCCTCCGTTTTGGATTGCGTGGTTCGTCTTGAGCGCTGTTCGGTCCGAACGGCCTCAATGGTATCGCTCCCGGGCGGCGACACGGCCGGCGATCAAGCCCAGACCCAGCGCCGACAGAAGCCCGTTGCCCGACATGTAGCCGCTGCCGCCGGAGCGGCCGCTGATGCCCATCGCAGCGCCGCCGCCGGCGTAAAGTCCCGGAATTGGGCGGTCGTCCGTGTCGAGGACGCGGGCGCTCGTGTCGATCTTCAAGCCGCCCTGGGTGTGAAACAGCGCCGGTTCGATCTGCGTCGCGCAAAGCGGGTCCCCAAGCGGGCCATGCCCCCAGTCCGTACGCCCGAACCGGTCGCATCGATTGCCTCGCGCCGCCTGTCTGGCTTCGTCGACTGTCCCTGACAACGCATCTTCCGGCAGGTCGAGCCGGGCGGCCAATCGACGGATGTCGGATGCCGTTTCGGCGGCGCCAAATGCACAGGCCTCGGCAAATTGCGGCTGGCCCGCCGCGACATCGCCGCGGATCGATGCGTCGTAGATGATGTGAAAGGGCCCAGCGGCAGCAAGCTCGAGGTCCGCAAAGCCGGAATAGCCGAGCGTCTCGTCGCCGAACCGCCGCCCGTGGCGGTCGACGACAAAACCGCCGCGTTCGATCAGCGTCCACGTCATCAGCGCGCCGGTCTTCACGCTCAGCGCGGCATGACTCTGGTATGCGGCCATGTTTCCTGTCGCGGCGCCGATGTCGCGGCCCCAGGCGATGGCGTCTCCCGTGCTGTCGGGCGATCCGGCATAAGTCGCTTCGGCGACGGAAGGGCAGTAATCGGTCAGAAGCCCGGAGGCAGCGCCGAAGCCGTTGCACGCCAGGATCACCGCACCGGCTTCGATCCGGTCGTCACCCGCCAGAGCACCGGCGATCCGGCCCTGGACCTCGATCAATCCGGTCGCGGGGTGACCGAGCGCCAGCGGGATGTCGCGTTCGCGGACCGCGGCGGCGAGGTCATCCAGCAGGTCGACGCCTTTTCGCGATGGCGGGGCGTGAAGGCGGCAGGTTGTGTGTCCGACGTGCTTGTAGGTTGTGATCAGGTCGAGCGTGACGCCGCAATCGACGAGAAAATCGATCAGCGCGCCGGAGGTCTCGGCAAGGATGTCGACCAGTGGGTCCGCGTCATGCGATCCGGCAGCCGCGCGCAGATCGCCGGCGAACAGGGCGACACTGTCCTCGACACCGGCACACGCCTGAAACCGCGTCGGCGCCGCCGGGATGGAGCCGCTCGACAGTGCGGTGTTGCCGCCCAACGAACCGGCTTTTTCGAGGATCGCGACATCGACACCGGCTTTATGGGCGGCCAGCGCTGCGGTCAGGCCGCAGCCGCCCGCGCCGATCACCAGCACATCGACCGAAGCGGAGTGTCCATCAGACATGTTCGAAAACACCCACGATCACCAGCACCTGCCTGTCAGTGTTGCCGGATCCCGCCTGGACTGGACGGACGGCGATCCGCGAAGTGTTGACACTATAGGTCCCTTCGAGGGCGCTCTGTCAACAGTTATTGCGGATTTCTCGAAACGAGCCCCCATCGCCTGGCCGTGATCGAAAAACCGTCGCGCAAACATCGATCCTCGTATATCTATGTTTTAAATGAATAAATCGATTTTCCAACACGGAACTCGTTCCGAATCGGAGCTTGTCAGCACTTCAAAAGTGTTGACAGTTTGGAAAATGATGCGAAACAAATGCGGGATTGGTCGACAACCCGGCGCGCGATTGGACACTCATGCAGCTCCCTTCTGCCACCACTTTGCCGCGAAAGGTCGTGGTCACGGGCTCCGCGTCGGGGATCGGACTGGCGGTGACGGCATCGCTCCTTGAGGCGGAAGCCGGGGTCGTCGGCATCGACATTGCCGGTTCACCCGACCTGACCGGCGGCTACGAGCACATTCGCGGCGATCTTTCGACCTTTGGCGGCATCGCCGCCGTCATGGCGGAACTTCGCGGCAGGCGTTGCGATGCCCTTGTCCATTGCGCCGGCATCATGAGGACCGATGCCAATGCCGACATTGCGCAATCGATGGGCGAAGCATTGTGGGCGCTCCACGTTGTTGCGCCGCAACGGCTTTGCGAACTGCTCTTGCCAACCATGCCCGACCGGGTCGGGCGCGTTGTCGTTCTGTCGAGCCGCGCGTCCGCCGGGCGGGCCGGGCGGGCTCTTTACGCAGCATCGAAGGGCGGCAGCGAGGCGCTCGTCCGCTCGATGGCGCTGACGGTGATGGCGCGTGGGATCACGGTGAACGCGATCGCTCCCGGTCCGGTCAGAACGGCGCAGACGACCGATCCCAACCGCGCCGACGCGGCGGTTGCATTGCCGCCGATGGGCCGCTTGATTGTGCCCCAGGAAATCGCTGCGACGGTTCTGTTTCTGCTGTCGGATGCGGCGGGCGCCATCACCGGGCAGACATTGGTGCAGTGCGGCGGCCTGTCATTGGCGCCGCCATCGACGGCGACGCCACAAAGGGGGGCGGATCATGAAACGCTTTGATCGCAACGAAGTGATCGCCGCGCTGTCGATGATGGCGTTCGGCATCCTCTGGCTGGTCATCGGCCAAGGCTATGCGATGGGCAACAGTGTGCGGATTGGCGCCGGCGTCTTCCCGGTCGCGTTGAGCGTCATCCTGATCGCGCTGTGCGGCGTCCTTGTCCTGCAGGCCCGCGGCGCGGAGCATCGTCCGTTCGGGCTTCATGTCCGGCCGATGGCGTTTGTCCTGGGCGGCATCCTGTTTTGGGCATTGACGGTCGATGTCATCGGCTTTCTGCCGGCGACGATCGTCCTCGTTGCGTGCTGTGCCCTGGCCGAACGCGCCAGCACATGGCGGTCGACGCTCGCTTTGACGGTTGGCCTTTGCGCCTTCGGCTATGTGGTCTTCATCGAGGGCCTCAACATTCCGCTTTCGGTCATCGGGGAGTGATGCCATGGACCTGATCGCCGGCCTTTCGCTCGGTTTCGAGACGGCGCTGTCGCCCGCCGCGCTGATGTTCTGCTTTTTCGGCGTCAGTATCGGCATGTTCATCGGTGTTCTGCCGGGCATCGGCCCGCTGGCGGCCGTCGCCATGATCCTGCCGGTCACCTACCATCTGGAGGCTTCGAGCGCGCTGATCATGCTGGCGGGCATCTTCTATGGCGCCCAGTATGGCGGCTCCACGGCGTCCATTCTGCTCAACCTGCCGGGAACGTCGACGACGGCCGTCACGGCGATCGACGGTTATCCGATGGCCCAGCAGGGCCGGGCCGGCGTCGCGCTGTTCATCACGACCATCACCTCCTTTTTTGGCGGCTGCCTTGCGATCATTCTTTTGATGAGTTTCGCGCCGGCGCTGGGCGCCATGGCACTGAAATTCTCATCGGCGGAGTATTTCTCGATCATGCTTCTGGGCCTGATCGCGGCGGCAACCATGTCGCTCGGCAGTCCCATCAAGGGTGTTGTTTCGGTCGTTGCCGGCCTCATGCTCGCCATGGTGGGGATGGATACGACATCGGGCCAGTTGCGCTATACGTTCGGCATTCTCGAACTGCAGGACGGGCTCAATCTGGTCGCCATGGCCATGGGTCTGTTCGGCGTTGCCGAGATCCTGCGCAATGCGGGCACGCCCGAGCGGGACACGTCCAAGCTCCAGAAGGTCCGGTTCAGGGACCTGATGCCGACCCGTGCCGACCTGCGCCAATGCTGGAAACCGTCTTTGCGCGGCGCCGGGATCGGCTCTTTCATCGGCGTCCTGCCCGGTGCCGGGCCGACGCTGGCGGCGTTCCTGGCCTATGCCGCCGAAAAGCGCGTCGCCAAGGACCCCAGCCGGTTCGGCCGTGGTGCGATCGAAGGCATCTCGGCGCCCGAGGCGGCCAACAATGCCTCGACGCAGGCCGCCTTTATTCCCACCTTGGCGCTCGGCATCCCCGGCGATGCGGCGATGGCGGTCCTGCTCGGCGCCATGATGATCCACGGCATCCAGCCGCGCCCGGAATTCTTCACCATGCATGCCGACCTGTTCTGGGGTCTGGTTGTCAGCTTCTGGATCGGCAATCTGATGCTGCTGGTGCTCAACATCCCGCTGATCGGCATCTGGGTCCGGATTCTCACCGTGCCCAAACGGCTCCTGTTTCCCGCCGTCATCTTCTTCATCTGCGTCGGTGTCTACAGCGTCAACAACAACCCGTTCGACGTGCTGATGGTGATCGTGTTCGGTCTGGTGGGTTACGTCATGAACGCGTTCCAGTATCCGACCGCACCGCTGCTGATGGGGTTCATCCTCGGGCCGCTCATCGAGCAGCATTTCCGGCGTGCCTTGCTGTTCTCGCGGGGCGACATGACGACCTTCATCGACAGGCCGATCAGCGCCGCATTTCTGGCGGCGAGCGTGCTGCTGCTTATGACGATGGCATTGCCGGTGATCAAGAAGCTGGTGACGCGGGCAGCCGAACGCCGAGGCGCCGGGGCCGACTGAGTCGGCGGGTTTGCCGCGGGATCAGGACGCGGCGCGATCCTCGGGCAGGGCAATGGCGTCAAGATCGGCATAGCGCTGTTCCATTGCCTTGATCTCGGGCTGCCCCATCAGTGCCCAGATGTCGTCGATCCCGTAAAGCAGGTCCGGATGATCGGCGACCTCACCGCTCTCCATGGCGCCTTTCAGGATGGTCAGGGCGTTCTCCATGGCCATCAATGCCGCCGCCGGCAGCATGCGCGGCAGGGTCACGCGCTTGACGCCCAGCGCCTCGAGCCGTTTCACCGGGATCAGCGGCGTCGTCGGGCGGTTACGGATGCCGAACCCCATATTGACCGAGACCGGAATCGGGGACGCATCCACGAGCCGCTTGATCTGTTCCTCGCCGCCGATCGCGTCGGCGAAGATCAGGTCGGCGCCTGCGGCCGCATAGAGCCGGGCGCGGCGAATGGCGCCTTCGATCCCCTCGACCGCAATCGCATCGGTTCGTGCCAGGACGATGAAGTCGTCATCCTTGCGCGCGTCGCAGGCCGCTTCGATCTTGCGCGCCATCTCGCGCATGTCGATGACATCCTTGCCTGTCATGTGACCGCAGCGCTTCGGGCTGACCTGGTCCTCGATGTTGACGCCTGCCAGGCCCGCTTCCTCGAACCGCTCGATGGTATGATAGACGGCAATGGCGTTGCCGTAGCCCGTATCGGCATCGGCCATCACGGGGATGGAAACGCTGCGCGCCATCATGCGGCAGGCTTCGAGATTGTCGGTCAGCCCCATGATGCCGACATCCGGCACGCCCATGCGGGAATTGGCAAGCCCGGCCCCGGTCGTGCAGGCGGTCCTGAAGCCCATCTTCTCGACCATCCGGACGCTGTAGCCGTCATAGACGCCGGGCGAAACAACAATGCCGTCCTCAGCCAGAAGTTCGCGCATGCGGCGGGCCGGTTTCGTTGCCGGTTCGGTCATGATGTCATCCTTGGTCGGTGGTCGCGGCCTGTTGGGCCAAAAGGGTTTCAAGTGATCGGGTCGCGCGCCCGATATGCGCGCGCATAAGCGACTCGGCGAGTTCGCCATCGCGGGCCCGCATGGCGCGCAAAATCTGCCAGTGCTCGGTGAACGCGTCCTCGCGCCGCCCGGGCCGATCGGCCGAACGGGCGCGGTAGAGCCGCAGAAGATAGTAGAGTTCGTCGCACAAAAGCGCCCGGATCCGGTCGTTGCCGCAACCCTCGGCGATGCGGACATGAAGGTCGAGATCGACGGCCCTGCCGGCTTCGCGCGCCGCCGAAAACGCATCGAGCATTTCGTCCAGCTCGCTGTCGGACATCGCCCGCGTCGCCAGCCGCACCGACATGCCCTCGACCGCCTCGCGAAGCTGGAAGATCTCGATCATGTCCGGCAGGGACAGCGACACGACGCGCGCCTTCAGATAAGGCTCCTTGATGACGAGCCCGCGCCCCTGCAGCTGCTTTATTGCCTCGCGGATCGGTCCGCGCGATACTTTGAAGCGCGCGGCCAATGCCGCCTCGTTCAACTGGCCGCCAAGCGGGATTTCGCTCGACAGGAGAAGCGCAAAGACCTCGCGCACCACGCGATCGACCAATGTGCGTTCTTCGCCGTCCAGCACCCCGCCCTCCTGTCAACACTTTGTGCGTTTTGTGCAATTGATGACCAAGGAATAGCGGTATACTCGCGAGGCTTCAAGTCAATTTCGAAAAAGTGTTGACACTTTGACGGCATCTTTCTAACCCTGCCGAACGAGGAGGTGGCAGGACAGCGCATGACGGTGAACGTCGACATCCCATTGGTCACAGTTCGGGCACAGGGCACTGACGCATCCGTCGGTGTGGACCTGCGCGCGCTGACCGCCAGCCGGCATCGGCCACTGCCCCATTGCCTTCGCATCATTCTGGAGAATCTTGCCCGCCGGGCCCTTGCTGGCGACGCGTCCGAAGCCGATGTGGCCAAGATTGCCGGCTGGACGCCGCGCACGAGCGGCCTTTCCGTGCCGCTCACCGTCTCCCGGGTCATTCTTCCCGACAGTTCGGGCCTGCCGGTGCTGATGGATCTGGCCGCCGCGCGCGACGTGGTCGCCACGCAGGGCGGCGACGCCGGAACGGTCGAGCCCAAGGTTCCCGTCACGCTTGTCGTCGATCATTCCCTGATCGTCGATGTTGCCGGCCGTTCCGACGCGCAGGCGCAGAACATCGCGCACGAGTACCGCCGCAATGCCGAGCGCTACAGCTTCTTCAAATGGGCCGAACAGGCATTCGACGTGCTCCGCGTCGTCCCGCCGGGGGCTGGCATCATTCATCAGGTGCATCTGGAGCGGCTGGCGCAGGTTATCGAGACGATCGACTTGCCGGGCATTGGAAGGCTCAGCGGGCCCGAGTTCGTTCTCGGCTGCGACAGCCACACGCCCATGGTCAATGGTCTTGGCGTCCTTGGCTGGGGCGTCGGCGGCATTGACGGCGAGGCCGCCGCGCTCGGTCTGCCCTATGTCGCGCGCGTGCCGCGGGTGGTCGGGCTGCGGCTGACGGGGCGTCTGCCGGCCGGCGCAACGACGACGGACCTCGTTCTGCGCGTCACCGAGCGGTTGCGCGAAGTGGGCGTTGTCGGCGACTTCATCGAGGCGTTCGGCCCCAGCCTGCCGGAACTGACCGTTCCGGACCGCGCGACCATCGCCAACATGGCACCCGAATATGGTGCGACCGCCTGCCTGTTTCCGATCGATGACCAGACGCTGGCCTATCTGCGGCAGTCGGGGCGGGACGAGGCACATGTCGCGCGCATCGAGGCCTATGCGAAAGCCGTCGGGCTGTTCGCCGAGGCCGGCGATCCCGAGCCGGAATTCTCCGACGTGGTGGAAATCGACCTGTCGACGGTTGCGCCCAGCGTTGCCGGGCCGAAACGCCCGCAGGACCGGGTGCCCTTGACCGAATTGAAAGACGCTTTCACCGCCGCTCTCACGGCGCCGGTTTCCGCGGGCGGGTTCGGGCTGACACCGGATCAGTTGGACATGCGCGTGCCGGTGGCTGGTCTTGACCGGCCCGTCCGGCACGGCACGATCGCCATCGCGGCGATCACCTCGTGCACCAACACGTCGAACCCGTCGGTCATGATCGGCGCCGGTCTTCTGGCGCGCAACGCGGTTGCAAGGGGACTGGCCGTACCGGGCTGGGTGAAGACGTCGCTCGCTCCGGGGTCGCGACTGGTCACCGATTATCTGGACGAAGCCGGGCTTCTTGCTTCGCTTGAGGCACTCGGATTTCACGTCGTCGGCTATGGCTGCACGACATGCTCGGGAAAGTCCGGCCCGATCGACGCCGATCTGGCGCAGGCGATCGCAGACAACGATTTGGTTGCCGCCGCGGTCCTGTCGGGCAACCGGAACTTCGAAGGCCGCATCCACAAGTCGGTGCGTGCGGCCTATCTTGCCTCGCCGCCTCTGGTGGTTGCGTTCGCGCTCGCCGGCCGTGTCGACATCGATTTCGAGACAGAGCCGCTGGGCACGGACGCGAGAGGGCAGCCTGTCTTTTTGCGCGACATATGGCCGGACGCGGCGGACGTGCAGCGGCTCGTCGAGGCGAGCCAACGGCCGGATCGGTTCCAAAAAAGCTACGCCACGCTTTTCGACGGGGCCGAGCTTTGGCAGCGCCTGGACGCGCCCGGCGGCACCCGCTTCGCCTGGGACGAGGCCTCGACCTATATCCGCCGTCCGCCCTTCTTCGAACTGGCCACCGATCCCCTTCCCGATGCCATCGAAGGCCTGCGCGTTCTGATCCATGCCGGTGACAGCCTGACGACGGATCATGTGACGCCGAGCGGTGAAATCCTGCCCGACAGCCAGGCCGGACAATATCTCATCGGCCAGGGTGTCGAGCCGCAAGCCTTCAACGCCGTGACCCAAAGGCGCGGCAACCATGAATTCATGGCGCGCGTGACCTTCGCCAACCAGCGGATGAAGAACCGTCTGGTCCCCGAACGCGAGGGCGGCTGGTCCCGTCGTGAGCCCGAAGGGACGATCGAGACCGTGTTCACGGCAGCCGAGGCTTATCGTGACGAAGGGGTTCCCGTCATGGTGCTGGCCGGCCGCGACTACGGCATGGGGTCCAGCCGCGACTGGGCCGCCAAAGGTCCCAAGCTGCTCGGAGTGCGCCTGGTGCTGGCCGAGAATTTCGAGCGCATCCATCGCGCCAACCTGATCGGTATGGGCATCGTTCCGATAACCTTCTTGTCCGGCGAGGATGCGGACGGTCTTGGCCTGACCGGGTTCGAGCGCTTCGACGTTTCCGGCCTGCATGCGGCGCTCGATACCGGGTCACCGGTGTCGATCACCGCCCATGGCCCACAAGGCGCACGCACATTCAAGGGCCGGCTCGATCTGGCCAGCGCGCATGAAGCAGCCCTGCTGCGGAGCGGCGGGCTGTTCGCAACGCTGCTCGATGGCTTGAAGAGCGAGGAGCGCCGCCATGCCGGATGAGTTGAACGAGGCTGTCGAAACCGTCGAGACTTACCTGGCCGCCATGGAAGCCCGTGACCTTGACGGTGCGCGAGCCTGCGTGTCCGAAGGCGATCTCGATCTGACATTTCCGGGCGGCCGGCATTTCACGCGGATTGACGAGATCGTCGCCAATTCGAGCGGGCGCTATGCGGCTATCGGAAAGACGATCGAGCGGCGGTCGGCCTGGTCCGAGAACGCAGGAACCCATGTTCTGTTCGCAGGAACGCTTTTCGGGCGATGGCCGGATGGAACGCCGTTCGACGGCATCCGGTTCATCGACCTGTTCGAACTGAAAGACGGTCTGATCGTCAGGCAGGAGGTCTGGAACGATGCCGGCGAACGTTTGCTGGCCGGGCAAAAACAGGAGACGCCGCGATGAGCCATGATCTGGTTCTTGAAAACGGAGAGATCGTCTTTCCCGGCCAGACCATCCGCCGTGGCAGCGTCGCCGTCAAAGGCGGCAAGATCGCCGCGATTCTGGATCGGGGCGAAGTTTGTAACGCGGCACGCGTGATCGATTGCACCGACCGCTGGATCCTGCCGGGCGTCATCGACCCGCACACCCATATCGGCTTCGGCGACAAGGAAAACGATTGGGCGACCGAGACGGCGACCGCGGCACTGGGTGGCGTGACCGGTCTGATGAGTTTCTGGCGCCACGATGATCTCGGCGCATCGACCGGGCCTTGGATTGCAGCCGGTGAAGCGCGGGCGGAGACCGATTTCGGTCTGCATTTCGGCGTTACCTCGCGCCGCCACGTGGCCGAACTTGGCGAACTGTCCAAACGGTTCGGGGTAACCTCGATCAAGGTCTATCTGATGTACAAGGGCGCGACCGGCGCCGCCAAGGGCTTCACGGAAGTCGACGATGCGCTCTTGTTTTCGGCGCTTCAGGCCGGTGCGAAGGTCAAGGGCGGCGTGGTTGGCGTGCATTGCGAGAACACCGAGGTGATCCCGGTCTTCCGCGATCCGCTGAAGGCGGCCGGCCGCGACGATCTCGCCGCATGGGACGAGCAGTCGCCGGGCTTTCTGGAAACCGAGAACGTGTTCCGGGTTGCCTTCTTCGGCGAAAAGGCCGGATGCGACGTCAACATCGTGCACATGTCGGCGGTCGAAAGTCTCGATCTGGTGCGCCGCCTGCGCCACAAGGACCGGCCCAGGATCAACGTCGAAACCTGTATCCACTATCTGTCGCTGACGAGGGACTGTCCGCTCGGCCCGATCGGCAAGGTCAATCCGCCGCTAAGGCCGCAATCCGACATCGACGGCCTTTGGGAAGGGGTTCGTGCCGGCGATATCCAGACCATCGGATCGGACCATGTGCCGCGCAAGGTGTCGACGAAGGGACCCGACATCTGGTCCGCGACCGCAGGCTTCCCCGGCATCGCGCAGGTGCTGCCGGTCCTGATCGAGGAGGGATACCACAAGCGCCAGATTCCCATCGAGCGGCTTGCGGCGACCATCTCGTGCAATGTGGCGGACCTTTATTCGCTCCCCGGCAAGGGACGCATCGCGCCCGGCTACGACGCCGATTTCGCCATTGTCGATCCTGCCGGCCAGACAAGTGTGGCGGCCGACGCGTACCCCTCCTTTTCCGACTATTCGCCCTATGCCGGCAGGACCTATCGCGGCGCGATCACGCACACGATCCTGCGCGGCACGGTGGTGGTCGACGATGGCTGGCTGTCCCCGGAACCTGCAGCGCCGGGCCGCTACATGCACCGCGCTCCCTGACAAGAGGAACAATCATGACCGAGCGAATCTGGGACCGGTTCCTGACCGATCACGACAAGCAAATCTTCCAGCTCGCCGGCTATGGCAAGCGCGGCGGCTTTGGCAAGCGGCCGGCGCTGTTCATCATCGATGTGCAGTACAATTTCTGCGGCGATGCACCCGGCGAAAGCCATGAGGAGGGCGTTGGCAAATACCGCACCCATTGCGGGCCGGCCGGCTGGAACGCGGTGCCGCATATCGAACGGTTGATGCATCTGGCGCGGGAGATCGACATTCCGATCTTCTACACCCAGAGCGAGCGCCGTCCCGACATGATCGACAGCGGCGTTCAGGTGTCAAAGAGCCATCGCGGGCATGAAAAGACCTCGCAGGAGGGCACGCACGCCACGCAGACCGTGGCGCCATTGGCGCCGCGCCCCCAGGATATCCTGATCGGCAAACGCAAACCCTCGGCCTTCTTCGGCACACTGTTCATGAGCCACCTGAACTATCTGGACGTCGACACGCTGATCATGACCGGCTGCACTTCGTCAGGCTGCCTGCGGGCGACCACGGTCGATGCCTATTCGTTCAACTTCAAGGTGGTGATCCCCGAAGAGACGGCGTTCGACCGGTTCGAGGCCAGCCATGCGATTTCGCTTTTCGACCTCAACTGCAAATATGCCGACGTGATTCCAACCGACGAGGTCGCGGCCTATCTGGAAGGTTTGCCGGCAAGACCGTCATAGCGCGCCATATTTTTTTGGGCGCCGGTTCACGTCACCTTAAGGCCATTGTGCGACCATCGCTCCCGACTTTCCGGGGAGCCGAATGTGACACTGGGCATTGGCGACATTGTCGCGACAGCGGGCGTGCTGCTGGGCCTGAATTATGTGGCGCTGTTCATCGCCGCCTATCTGTTCGATCGTTCGGCCCGGCACCTTCTTTGGTATCTGGCCGGCGCGGGTGCGTTCATCGGCAGCAGCGCGGCCTATGTGATGACCGAGATCGCGCCTTTCCACGGCCTGTTCTTCATCCTTGACGATGTGCTCGTCTGCACCGGCTTCCTTTTGGTCTCGAAGGGCATTTGCACGCACGCAAGGCTGCCCCTGCCCGGGCGCATATTCGCCTTGACCGCGATCATCGGCGCCTTCGTGATCGCCGTCCTGGCACCGCTTGGTGAGTTGTCGCTGATGCGGCTGGCAACGGTCAGCCTGTTCCAGGTGGCGTTGCCTGTGATGGTGGTCGTCCGGCTCTACCGCCTGCCGGCGATCAGTTCCCGCACGCGGTTTCTGGCCACCATGCTGTGCGCGGTCATCCTGTCGGTCCTCATCCGACCCCTGGTCGCCGCGTGGGCGGTCAGCCATGGCACCCTTTCGCCGGCGGAGCAGGCCGAGCTGTACGGCACTTATGCGGCAACGCCGTTCGCGGCGACCCTTTTCGCCTTTGCGGGAACCATCTTCTTTCTGGCGATGAGCGATCTGGCGGCCACCTATCGGCAGGCGTCGATGACCGACAGCCTGACCGGCCTTCTGAACCGGCGCGGCTTTCTCGATGAAGGCAACCGGCTGGCCGCGCGCCCCGCCGCGCTGATCATGCTCGACATCGACCATTTCAAGACGATCAACGACACCCATGGACACGACCAGGGCGACAGGGTGATCGCCGGCGTCGGATCGGTCATCGCCGTCGCCGCGCCGCGCCCGCATCTGTGCGGCCGGCTGGGCGGGGAGGAGTTCGCGATCCTGGTTACGCGCACGGAACTGCCCGTGGCGACGGCGCTGGCCCAGGCGATCCGTGTTTCCATCGAGACCGAGCTGCGCGACATCATGCCCGACGACCGGCCGGTCACCGCAAGTCTGGGCGTTGCCGCGATCGGCGATGACGGGATCGCCGGCGCGCTGATTGCCGCCGACCACGCGCTCTATGATTCCAAGGAAGCGGGACGCAACCGGGTTACGGTCGCCGGTGCCGAACATGTGCATGGTCATGCAAGCCGAACGGGCGGACGCCGCAGCGCGTAAAGCCGGGGCCGTTCTAAAGCGGCAACAGCGTGTCGACCATGTACAGCCAGACGGTCACCGAGACGACCGACAGGGCGGTCGCCAGCAGCAGGGTCGATGCGGCCAGATTGACCGCACGGTCGTAAAGGCTGGCGAAGATGTAGATGTTGACGCCGGGCGGCATGGCGGCCAGCGCCACGGCGGCGTGGACGGCCGTGCTCGACAGACCGAACACATGATGGGACAGGAGGAACGCGATCGCCGGGTGGACGATCAGCGCAAAGCCCGACGCGGTCAGCGTTTCGGGCAGCGCCGCCGTCAGCGTGTAGCGTGTCAGGGCGGCGCCGATCCCGACCAGCGCCACCGGGATCGCCGCCGCAGCCAGCATGTCGACCGCCGCCTGCACCGGTTCAGGCAGGACGATGCCGGTGGCATTGACGCCCAATCCCGCCAGGATTCCCGCCATCAGCGGATTGGCGAGGATCGATTTGAGAGCATCGGTCAGCGCTTCGCGCAGCGTCCGGCCGTCGCGCCGCATCAGCTCCATCGTTATCATGCCGACCGCATAGATCAGCGGTGCATGCAGCGCGATGATGCCGAACGCCATGGTGACCGTCTCGCCGCCATAGGCACGTTCGACGATCGGCAGCCCGAGCAGGACCGAGTTGGAGAATGTGCCGGCAAAGCCGACGGCGACCGCCTCGCCGGGGCGGCGTTTGAACACTGTCCGCGCGACGATGATGCCGCCGGCAAAACAGACGAACGCGCCGGTATAGAAGCTGACAAGAAGCTGTGGCGAGAAGGCCTGCCCGAGGTCGAGCCCCGCCATGGCCCGGAACAGGAGGACCGGCACCGCGATGCGGACCGCAAAAATGTTCAGCGCGTCGGAGAAATTGTCCTTCAGATAGCCGGACCGGACCGCGCCATAACCGACCCCGATCAGGATGAAGACGGGGAGAACGGTCAGCAGGATGTCGAGCATGGGACGCGGCGGCCTGACGGGAACGATGACCGTTCAATAGGCCAGGTACTTGCCGAAAGCGAGCCGCATGCGGGCGCCGGTCAGGTGCGCGTTGCCTCGCCGTCGACGACGGGACCGTCCCCGGCATCGGCAGGGCCTGCGGTGTCGATGTCTTCCTCGGCCAGTGCCTTGCGGGCGGCGGCGCGATGGGCGTCGGTTATGTTGCCTTTGACGGCGGCGAACGCTGCGGTCAGAACGGCGATGTCGTCGCCGAAGCCGAAGGTGAGCAAGAAATCGGGAATGGTGTCGAGCGGCAGAATGAAATAGGCCAGCGCGGCCAAAAGGATGCCGCGCACGCGCGGCGGCGTCTCGGGATCCATCGCGCAGAAATAGCCCGCAACGACCTCGTCGATGAACGGGATCATCCGCGCATAGCGCTTGACCTTGGGCCAGAACCTGCTGCGCACCTTCCGTTCACGGCGGGTCTGGGTATCCTCGGACCCGGGCTCCAGAATCTCACCGATCTTGACGTCGTCCATCGCACGCCCTCCTCGGCGTGACATGGGCGCGCCATGCAGTCGTTTCAAGCGCTCCGGCTCAGCCGGCCGCCTTGTTCATGGCTTCGGCAAGCGCGATGTCGAGCGCGGTCACGCCGCCCGAATCGTGGGTGGTCAGCCGCACGTCGACCCGGTTGTAGACGTTGAACCATTCGGGATGGTGATCCATCTTTTCGGCCGTCAGTGCGGCGGCCGTCATGAAGGCGAACGCTTGGGTGAAGGTGCCGAACTTGAACGTCCGGGTGACCGCCTTGCCGTCCTCCTCGGCGGTCCAGCCCTCCAGCGTTTCGAGCGCCGTTGTCAATTCGTCGGTCGTAAGGCAGGGTTTGGGCATGGTCCGGGCTCCGATCTTCGATGTCCGGTCAGTTTAGGGGATCGGGCAACAAGGGAAAGCCGGCGATGCGGGTTCTTTTCGTGTGCCTGGGCAATATCTGCCGGTCGCCGCTGGCCGAGGGCGTGTTCCGCGCCGAGGCGGCGCGCGCCGGCCTGTCGGATGGGCTGAGCATCGATTCGGCGGGCACCGGGAACTGGCATGCGGGCGAAGCGCCCGATGCGCGGGCCATCGCCGTGGCCGCCCGGAACGGCATCGACATTTCCGGCCAGCGGGCCCGGCAGATCAGCCGCGACGATTTCCACGCCTTCGACCTGATCCTGGGCATGGACCACAAAAACGTGCAGGCGCTGACGCGGATGGCCGCTTTCGACAACAAGGCGACGATCGATCTGTTTCTGGGCCACGCCACCGGCACAACCCGCGATGTCGCCGATCCCTATTACGGGGCCGAAGCGGACTTCGAGGCGGTCTATTGCGACATAAAGGCCGGCGCCGCCGCGCTCGCCGCCGTACTGGCCGGGAAGCTGTCGCGCGACAGCGGGTAGCTTTCCTCGACAATGTAAGGCCCGCCGCCAACCGAATCGCGCGAGGACATAAGCGTGAAATGTTCGACCTTGAAGGATGGCACGAAGAAGCCGCCGCGCACCGACAGATAGTTGGCCACTGCCTGGGGCGTGACGTTGCGCAAGCGCGCCAGCGTCACATGTGGCGTGAATTTGCGCGGGTCGGGCGCAAGGCCCAGGCGCCGGCAGATGCGTGCGATTTCCGCCTGAAGATCGATGAGATCCGGCGAGGCGGTGGGAACGGCGAACAGCGAATGCGGCTTCTTGCCACCGAATGCGCCAAGGCCCGACAGGCCGAGCGAGAAGGGCCGCCGGTGCACGCGCTCGAGTGCATGGGCGATCTCGTCCGCCATGTGGTGTTCGATGTCACCGATGAACCGCAGCGTGAGGTGGTAGTTCTCCATGTCGATCCAACGGGCACCGGGCAGGCCTCCGCGAAGCATCGACATGTGGGTTGCGGCATGGTGAGGGATTTCGAGAGCGGCGAAAAGGCGCGGCATGGCAGTGTCCCCTCGTTTCGAGCGGTGGGCTTTGCCATCGCGCGGACCGCAAATCACCCCCGCCTTGATGCAAGCGAATCACGCATGCGCGTGAAGCGCAAGGTGATTTTCCGATACGATTCGTTAACGATTTCCGTCAGCCGGCTTCCTTCCCGGACAGGTAGGTCCGCATCAGCGGCAGGAAGCGTTCGACCATCTGCGCAACACCGTCGGCCGTGGGGTGGATGCCATCGGCCTGCATCATGCCGTCGACCGTGATCGCGCCGTCCAGAAAGAACGGGTAGAGCGGTACGTCATGGGTTTCGGCAAGGTTGGCGAAGATTGCGTCGAACCGGTCCGCATAGTCGCCGCCCATGTTCGGCGGCGCGCGCATGCCAGCGAGAATCACGTCGATATCGCGTTCCTTGAGCCGTTCGATCATCGCATCCAGATTGGCGCGCGTCACATCCGGCGAAATGCCGCGCAGCGCATCATTGCCGCCAAGCTCCAGGATGACGAAATCGGTACCGTCGGGCACGGACCAGTCCAGCCGTGCCAGGCCGCCCGAACTCGTGTCGCCGGAGACGCCCGCATTGGTGATCGCGACATCGAACCCCTCGGCCCGCAGCGCGGCTTCGAGCTGTTCGGGAAAACCGGTGCCGGCGGGAAGCTGATAGCCGGCCATCAGGCTGTCGCCAAAACCGACGCCGCGCACGGTCTCGGCCTTCGCCGGCAGCGTTGCCAGACCGAACGCAAATCCGGCCGCGGCAAAAAAGCGTAGGAACTGTTTGAACATGCGCGACCGTCTTCCCATTTACCGATGCAACCTTTGCCGCTCCATATAGGTAGTTCTTCCCGTGTCTGAACCCGTCATCGCCCTCGACCGCGTCAATCTCACACTCGGCTCGGCGGCAAGCCAGGTTCAGGTACTCAAAAATGTCAGCCTGTCTGTCCCCCGGGGCGAGGCGGTCGGCATTGTCGGCCCGTCCGGCTCGGGCAAGACGACGCTTCTGATGGTGCTGGCCGGGCTGGAGCGGCCCGACAACGGCAGCGTCGAAGTGGCCGGCGCCCGGCTCGACCGAATGAGCGAAGACGAAATCGCCCGGTTCCGCGGCCGCAATATCGGCTTCGTCTTCCAGTCCTTTCACCTGATCGCCAACATGACGGCCCTTGAAAACGTCGCCGTGCCGCTTGAGCTGGCCGGCACGGACGATGCGTTCGACCGCGCGCGCGCCGAACTGGAAGCCGTCGGCCTCAAGGACCGGCTGACCCATTATCCCGGCCAACTGTCCGGCGGCGAACAGCAGCGCGTGGCCATTGCCCGCGCGCTGGCGCCCGAACCGGCGATCCTGATCGCGGACGAGCCGACCGGCAATCTCGACCAGGATACGGGCCGGCAGATCGCCGACCTGATCTTCGACACGCAGAAGAAGCGCGGGACGAGCTTCGTCCTCGTCACCCATGACGCCGCGCTGGCCGAGCGCTGCGACCGGCAGGTTCGCGTGCGCTCCGGCGAAGTGTTCGCGGGCGAGGCCACCGCCAAAGTGGCCGCCGAGTGATGAACGGATTGCCCGACCAGATCGCGCTCGCTTTCCGGTTCGCGCTGCGCGAGGTGCGCGGCGGGCTTTCCGGCTTCTACGTCTTTCTGGCCTGTATCGCGCTGGGCACCGGTGCGATCGGCGGCGTCAATGCGGTGGCGCAGGCGATCACCCAGGGCATCCAGTCCGAAGGCCGGTCGATCCTGGGCGGCGACATCCGTTTCGAGCTTGTCCACCGGACAACGACACCCGAAGAGCTGGCGACGCTGCAGGCGATCGGAACCGTTGCCCAGAGCGCCAATACGCGGTCGATGGCCCGGCTCGAGGATCAGTCCGACCAGACGCTGGTCGAGATCAAGGCGGTCGATGAACTCTATCCGCTCTATGGCGCGTTCGAGACCGAACCGGCACTGGCGCAAGCCGATTATGCGCTGACCGACGGCGCCTGGGGCGTTGCGGTCCAGCCGATCCTGCTCGAAAGGCTCGGTCTTTCGGTCGGTGACACGATGTTGATCGGCGACGCCCGTTTCTCGATCCGCGCGACGATCGCGCTGGAACCCGATGCGCTGTCCGACGGCATCGGCCTTGCGCCGCGCATCGTCATGTCGCTCGATGCGCTCGAAGCGTCGGGGCTGATCCAGCCCGGCTCGCTGGTCGAGCGGGTCTACAAGCTGCGCACCGATCCGGGCACGACCGACGCGCAACTCAGGGCCGCGATCGACCAGGCCAACGAAGCCCACCCGCAGGCCGGGTGGTCGGTGCGTACCCGCGCCAACGCAGCGCCCGCCCTTGCCGCCAACATCGAACGGTTCGCGCAGTTCCTCACGCTTGTCGGGCTCACCGCGCTCGTCACCGGCGGTGTCGGTGTCGCCAACGCAGTGCGGGCGTTCCTTGATTCCAAGCGCGACGTGATCGCGACTTTCAAATGCCTTGGCGCACCCGGGCGCCTCGTTACGCTGATCTATCTGTTCCAGATCCTGATGGTTGGCGCAGTGGGCATTGCCATCGGTCTCGTGCTGGCTGCAATCGCACCCATCGCTGCGGCCGCAGCTCTGTCCGGCATCGTGCCGCTGCCGGCGGGGGGCACGGGGCTTTACCCCGGCGCGCTGATGCTCGCGGTCATCTTTGCGGTGCTGACGATCTTCGTCTTCGCGCTGGTGCCGCTCGGCCGCGCGCGCGACATTCCCGCCTCCAACCTCTTCCGCAACCAGACCATGACCGAGCGTGGCCTGCCGCGCGCCGCCTATGTCGTCGGCGCCGGCCTCGCCGCCCTGCTTTTGACCGGGCTCGCCGTCTGGTTTTCCGAAGAACGGGTTCTCGCCGCCGGCTTTCTCGCCGGCGTCGCCGCCGCCTTCCTCATCCTGCGGATCGTCGCCGATGGCGTTCAGGCGCTCGCCCGCCGCGTCCGCAACGTGCCGGGCACGTCGTTGCGCATGGCGGTCGGCAACATCCACCGCCCGGGCGCGCTGACGCCGTCGGTCGTGCTGGCTCTGGGCCTCGGACTGACCCTTCTGGTCGCGCTGGCGCTGATCGACACCAATCTGCGCCAGCAGATCGCCGGAAACCTGCCCGAGCGCGCGCCCAACTTCTTCTTCGTCGATATCCAGTCCGACGTGGTCGACGATTTCGCAGAGTTGGTCGAGACCGAAGCGGGCGATGCCGGCAAGCTGGTGCGCGTGCCGATGCTGCGCGGGCGCATCGTCGAACTGAACGGCCAGAACGTTGCCGAAATGGAACTGCCGCCGGAAGGCGCCTGGGTGCTGCGCGGCGACCGCGGCATCACCTATGCGCAGAACGTGCCGGAGAATTCGAGCCTTTCGGCCGGCGAGTGGTGGGCGCCGGATCATGCCGGCGAAGCGCTCGTTTCGTTCTCCGCCGAAGAAGC
Organism: Oceaniradius stylonematis; assembly: GCF_965223445.1. Classification (NCBI taxonomy): domain Bacteria; kingdom Pseudomonadati; phylum Pseudomonadota; class Alphaproteobacteria; order Hyphomicrobiales; family Ahrensiaceae; genus Oceaniradius; species Oceaniradius stylonematis. Next base: position 1,878,978 of record NZ_OZ244994.1, on the reverse strand, counting down.
GGGCGAATTGGGGCTTTCCATCGGCGACACCGTCACAGTCAATGTGCTCGGCCGGAACATCACGGCCACGATCGCCAATTTCCGTCAGGTCGAGTGGGAATCTCTGGCGATCAACTTCGTCATGGTCTTCTCGCCCAACACCTTTGCCGGCGCGCCGCACTCATGGCTTGCGACGCTGACCATGCCCGATGCCGATTTCGAGCAGGAGGCCGGCATTCTTTCATCGGTGACGCGCGCCTTTCCGGCGGTGACCAGCGTGCGCGTCAAGGACGCGATCGAACTGGTCAACCGCGTCGTCGGCCAACTGGCCTCGGCCGTCCGCGCGGCCGCGGCCGTTGCGCTGATCGCCTCCGTTCTGGTGCTGGCCGGCGCGCTTGCCGCAGGCAACCGGGCGCGGGTGCACGATGCGGTGGTCCTCAAGACGCTCGGCGCGACCCGCGGGACGCTGATCCGCACCTTCGTGACCGAATATGCGATCCTCGGCTTTGCCACGGCGGTCTTCGCGCTGCTGGCCGGCGGTGTGGCGGCGTGGTTCGTGGTCAGCCAGATCATGACCCTGCCATGGGCTTTCCGGCCGGAGATCGCCGCGATGACGATCCTTGCGGCGCTGGTCTGCACGGTGGGGTTCGGCCTTCTGGGCACTTGGCGCGTTCTCGGCCAGAAGGCGGCGCCCGTGCTACGCAACCTTTAACGATTTGTTCACCATGGTGCGGCGGTTTTTCCGCGTTGCGCGCATTTGCCCCACGTCTTTGCCGGCCGGGGCGACCGGAAATTCTTGTAAAAGCTGCCCTGCCGCCTCATATTACGCGCAGGCATGCTGGAGGTCCCGCCAGCGGCGCCTCGGTGTGCGCGAAATCGCGCGCGGCCGGACACCCGACGGGACGTGAAGGCTTAACGAGGACGAAATGGCTGAACTCCGTAACGTTCAATACCAGGCGGGCGCCGGCGCCCGCACCTATGACGCGAGCATCGATGAGGGCCTGCGGTCCTACATGATCCGCGTCTACAATCTGATGGCTCTGGCGATGGGCATCACCGCCCTTTTCGCCGCCGGCACCGTCATGCTTGCGACCACGAACAATCCGGCGGCCGCCGCTGCCTCGCTGCCGAACGGCACGATGCTGACGGCGCTGGGTACGGTCATCTACGGATCGCCCCTGCGCTGGGTCATCATGCTGGCGCCGCTGGCGCTGGTGTTCTTCCTCAGCTTCCGTATCGACCGGATGCAGACATCCACCGCACAGATCACGTTCTGGAGCTTTGCGGCGCTGATCGGCATGTCGCTGTCGTCGATCTTCCTGGTCTACACGTCGGCTTCGATCGTGCAGACCTTCTTCATCACGGCAACCGCCTTCGGTGCGCTGTCGCTCTACGGCTACACCACCAAGCGTGACCTGACCGGCATGGGCTCTTTCCTGCTGATGGGTCTGGTCGGCCTGATCCTGGCGATGATCGTCAACATCTTCCTGGGTTCGGGCGCGCTGCAGTTCGCGATCTCGGTGATCGGCGTTCTGATCTTTGCCGGCCTGACCGCCTATGACACGCAGAAGATCAAGGAAATGTACTATGTCGGAGACGGTGCCGCCGTTGCCGAGAAGAAGGCCATCATGGGCGCGCTGGCGCTCTATCTGGACTTCATCAACATGTTCCAGTTCCTGCTGATGTTCCTGGGCAACCGCGAATAACGACCGGTAACATCCGGACCGGATCGGGGCGGCCTTCGGGCCGCCCTTTTCTTTCGCGCGCAATTCTGGTTTCTGGCGGCAGCCGAAAAAATGCCAGCCGCCATGAACGCCTCTATTGCACTGAACGACACGATCGACGCGGACATTTCCGCGATCACCGCCATCTATGCGGACGCGGTGCTCAACGGCACCGCCAGCTTCGAACTGGACCCGCCGGACGCAGCGGAGATGGCGCGCCGCTTCCATGCCATCCGCCAGGCTGGCTATCCGCACATTGTCGCGCGCGACGGCTCGGGCGAACTGCTCGGTTACGCCTATGCGGGCAGCTATCGGGCCCGACCGGCCTATCGCTGGACGGTGGAGAACTCGGTCTATGTGGCGCCGTCCGCCAAAGGGCGCGGCGTCGGCAGAACGCTTCTGGCCGAGATCATCGCGCGCTGCGAAGCGCTCGGGTTCCGCCAGATGATCGCGGTGATCGGCGGGTCCGAGCATGCGGCCTCGATCGGCCTGCATGAGGCGCTGGGTTTTGCCCATGCCGGCGTCCTGCCCGCCACCGGCTTCAAGCACGGACGCTGGCTCGATTCCGTTCTGATGCAAAAGCCGCTCGGCGCCGGTTCGTCGATGCCGCCCGACCCCGACACCTATCCCGGAACGCTCTATCCGCCCGCCTGAGCGGACCGTCAGTTCGACTGGACGAGCCTGATCTGCTTGTCGAACAGTCTGAGCACCTGCGCCAGGTCATGGCCACGCTTGAGCACCATGCCCGAGGCGTTGATCACCGCATAGGCACCCTGCCTGCGGGCGAGCCTGGGGTTTTTCTCGATCCGATAGAGCGGCATTTCCGATGTCCGCCGGAAAACGGCGAAGACCGCCCGGTCCTTCAAATGCGAGATGCCGTAGTCGCGCCATTCGCCGCCGGCGACCATGAAGCTGTAGACCCGCAGGATCTGGTCCAGTTCGCGCCGTTCGAACCTGACCTCGTCCTGTTGGCGCTGGCGGCGCGCCTGGCTCAGCGCGACGACGTTGCCGCCACTCGCCCCCGCGCCATTGCCCCCCGCGCCCTGGCCCGGCTGCGCGTTCTCATCATCGGAACCGTTGATGGTTCGCCTCCCCGCAAATCAAATGACCGGAGGCCATGGTTGCCCGAAACACGATGGCGCGCAAGCCGTCGCCGGAGGGGTTAACGCATCGTAAACGGCAGGGTCACACTGTTCGTGATGCGGTTGGCAAGCGTGATGGCCTGCCCCGATTTCGCCGCAAGTCGAACACACCTGCGCCCGGATTTGTTTGAAAATGAACAGTCGCACGGGGGGCGGCTTCAAGCCCGGCCAGCCCGCCATGCGACACGCGGACCACCCCGCAAACAGGGTGCCCGCAAGGCCGGACCGGGGCGGTAATTGGACAATCTGTTGCCCCCAGCCCCGATGCCGTCCGGGTCCGGCCTAAACCGCTCCGATCAGCTTCTGTCGAAACCCTTCAGCTTGGCCGCGCCCATGATCGGGCCCGGCGCGCCATCGATCGCCGCCTGCAGAAGCACGGCGCAACCCGTCGCCTTGTTCTGGGCGATCTTGTCGCGCGGCAGGTCGATCTGCATCGCCTTGCCGTCCCACATGCCAAGCGTCTGCTGCGCCATGACGGCATTGGCATAGACCATGGTGCGGCCGGCATTTTCGCCGCGCGCGATCTCCACCTCGCTGCGGTCGCGATAATAGACGATCGTCAGCAGCATGTCGGCCCCGGCCGGCTTGATCCCGTCGCCGGCCCCGACCGACAGCCGCCCGGCGCTCATTGCGACCATGACGGGCACCACCAGTCCGTTGCCGGCTGCCTCATGGTCCGCGATCAGGCCCCGGATCCGCGTCTTGTAGCCGCCATTGAGATGGTCGCGGCCGTTGACGACCGCCTGCGGCGTGTAGACGGAGCGGCTGCCGAGCGTTGTCGCATAGGCGCGCTGGCGGGCCGTGTTGTCGGGGCTCGCCAGCGTGTCGGCCCAGCCCAGATAGTCCCAGTAGTCGACATGGTAGCCAAGCGCGAGAACGTCAGGATCGGCGGCGAACTCGGCAAGCGCCGCATCCGCCGGCGGGCAGGAACTGCAACCCTGGCTGGTGAACAGTTCGACCACGCCGCTGACAGCCGCCGCGGCGCGGGCCGGGCCCGACGCGACCGCGGCAAGGGTTGCCGCCGTGCCGGCCAGAAGTGTTCGCCGGGTGATCATCGGCATGAATGGTTCTGCGCGCATGGACGAAACGCTACCGGGTCGGCGCTTCACCGGAAACTCACTTTCCGGTGAAACTTTGCCGTCCTGCAACCTCATTCGGCGGCCATCGCCACCGATCCCATCGTTGTCCGGCCCGCATGATCGGCATTGATCCGCGCCGCGATCATGTCCGCGGTTGCGGCGCTGAGCGTCCAACCCAGATGGCCGTGGCCGGTGTTGTAGTAGACGCCCGGCGCTCGTCCCGCGCCGACCTTCGGCATCATGTTGGGCATCATCGGCCGCAGCCCGGCCCACGGCGTGACGTGCTCGGTGCGCATCGCCGGGAAGTGCCGTTCGCACCATTTGACGAGCGGTGCGATCCGCTCGGCGCGGATGTCGCGGTTGAAGCCGGCAAACTCGGCCGTTCCGGCGACGCGGAACCGGTCGGCACCCAGACGGCTGGTGACGATCTTGGCGTCGTCGTCCAGAAGGCTCATCCATGGCGCCGCCTCGCGGCTTGCCGCGTCGGCCAGATCGACAGTGATCGAGTAACCCTTGACCGGGTAGATGTTGACGCGGTCGCCGAGTTGGGCCGCCAACGCCCGGCTGGCCGTGCCGGCACAGATGACCACCGCATCGAAGCGGGCATCATGCGCCGATCCGCGATGGTCGAACGCAACGGCAACGCCGCCCTGATCGCGCGAAAGCCGTGTGATTGCGGCTTCGTTGACGAAGATCGCACCGCGCTTGACGGACGCATCGGCAAGGCCGACGGAGAATTTGTGGATATCGCCGGTCGAATCGCCCTGCGTGTAGAAGCCGCCGAAAAACTCGCCTTTCAGCGCCGGCTCCAGCGCTCTTATGTCGGCCGGCGACACGGCCTCGCGCATGAGCCCGCCGCGCGCCAGCAGGCGGTTGACGTTCGCCGCATGCTCGAAGCCCGTGCGGTCGGCGTAGACATGCAGGATGCCGCGCCGTTCGAGATCGAAATCGATACCGGCGTCGCGCGCCATCGCGAACAGATGCTCGCGCGCGGCGATCGCCATGCGCGTGGTCGCCACGGTGTTGCGATCATGGTGCGGAATGCTGGCCAGGAACTCGGCCATCCAGGAATATTTGTGCCACGACGGTGCAAGTGAGAATTTCAGCGGAGCGTCGGAGCGCATCATCCATTTGATGCCCTTGACGACGTTGCTCCAATGGTTCCAGACCTCGGCGTTGGAAGCCGACAGCTGCCCGCCATTGGCAAAGCTCGTTTCCATCGCCGCATAGCGGTTCTTGTCGAACAGGGTGACATCGTGGCCGCGTCCGAGCAGCGACCATGCGGTGGTGACGCCGGTGATCCCGGCGCCGATGACTGCGATATGTGCCATATCCGGCTCCTGACGGTTCGGCCGGCCGCGCGCGGCGATCCGGTCCGTGCCCCATCTGTCAGGAAACCTGAGAGTTTTGCCCGCTCCGGCTCTGCGGATCGCACCGGACCATCCGGTGCTGGGCTTGCTCCTTCGGTGGGCACGTCGTGGCGACGTGCCGCTCTCCAGATTTTCAAGGCGTCGCGCAGTCCTTTCGCCTGAGAGTTTCCGGGGCGGTTGCTCCTTCGGCGCCGGGCCAACCTCGACGGTTGCCCGGTCTCTCCCGCGCGACGCGGAATGGCTGCCGATACATCAAAGCATCGATCCGTGCAATACTGGTCTCGCGTCACGACAGGCGTTAAAGCAGGCCAGCATTTGTGATCGGGTCGCGTTTGTCACAAATGTCACATTGAGCCCCTAGGGGAAGCGCGACGCAACGAATCGGGACCACGATCATGAAAATTGCAGTTCTGGGCGGTGACGGATTTGTCGGCTGGCCGACCGCGCTTCACCTGTCGGCCAAGGGCCATGACGTCCACATCATCGACAATCTGTCGCGCCGCTGGATCGACACCGAACTGGGCGTGCAGTCGCTGACGCCGATGGATTCGATTCAGGAGCGCACCCGCATCTGGCACGCCGAGACCGGCCGCCGCATCCATTTCCACCTGATCGATCTGGCCCGCGACTATGACGTGCTCAAGGGCTGGCTCGCCGAGCACCGCCCGGACGCGATCGTCCATTTCGCCGAACAGCGCGCCGCGCCCTATTCGATGAAGACCGACCGGCACAAGAACTACACGGTCAACAACAACGTCAACGCCACGCACAATCTGCTCAACGCGATCGTCGAGATCGGCATCGATCCGCATCTGGTGCATCTGGGCACGATGGGCGTCTATGGCTATTCGACCATCGGTGCGGCAATCCCCGAGGGTTATCTGCCGGTCGGCATCGAGACGATGGACGGCGATACGGTCACCCAGGACATCCTCTATCCGGCGAACCCCGGCTCAATCTACCACATGACCAAGTGTCTCGATCAGTTGCTGTTCCAGTTCTATGCCAAGAATGACGGGTTGCGGATCACCGACCTGCACCAGGGCATCGTCTGGGGCACGCACACCGCCGAGACGAAGCTGCATCCGCAGCTGATCAACCGGTTCGACTATGACGGCGATTATGGCACGGTGCTCAACCGCTTCCTGATCCAGGCGGCGATCGGCCATCCGCTGACCGTGCACGGCACCGGCGGGCAGACGCGTGCCTTCATCCACATCCAGGATTCGGTGCGCTGCATCGAGCTGGCGCTTTCCGACGCGCCGGCCAAGGGCGACAAGGTCAAGATCTTCAACCAGATGACCGAGACGCACCGGGTGCGCGATCTGGCCGAAATGATTGCCAGGATGACCGGCGCGAAGATCGCTTTCCTGCCCAACCCGCGCAAGGAAGCCGCCGAGAACGAGCTTGTCGTCAAAAACGAGCAGTTTCTGGCGCTCGGCCTCGAGCCGATCACGCTCGCCGAAGGACTGCTCGAAGAGGTCGTCGATGTGGCCAAGAAGTTCGCCTACCGCGTCGACCGGTCGCGCGTGCCGGCGGTTTCGGCCTGGACCAAGGACATCGCCAAGACCGTCGAGGCCGACCCCGAGGGCAAGCGCCTGAAAAGCGTGTCCTGATCGCGAGCGCAATGACCGGGTCCGGCGGTGCGCCGCCGGGTCCGCATCCCGCCATGGCCAAGCACGCCTATATCACCCTTGTCACCAACCCCGACTATGCCGGCGCGGCGATCGCGCTCGTCCGCTCGCTGACGCTGACCGGCACGCAAGCCGACATCGTCGTCATGGCGACGGGCGGTGTCGCGGCGGCCGATCTGGCGCCGCTTTCCGATCTCGGCGCCATTATCGTGCCGGTGGACCTGCTCGACACGTCGCCCGCCTTCAACGAACGCCATGGCCGGGCGAAGCTGCATGCCGACGCGCCCTTCACCAAGGGCAACAAGCCGGCCTTTCACACGCCGCTCGACAATTTCGCCAAGCTGCGCCTGTGGCAGATGGAGCAATATGACAGCGTCGTCTTTCTCGATGCCGACACGCTCGTCGTGCGCAACATCGACCGGCTGTTCGCCTATCCCGAATTCTGCGCGTCGCCGAACGTCTATGAGAGCCTCGCCGATTTCCACCGTCTGAACTCGGGCGTCTTCACCGCCCGACCATCGCGGGCGACGTTCGTGGCGATGATGGCGCGGCTCGACGTCGCGGACGCCTTCTGGCGCCGCACCGACCAGACATTCCTTGAGGCCTTCTTCCCGGACTGGCACGGCCTGCCGGTGACCTACAACATGCTGCAATATGTCTGGTTCAACATGCCGGACCTTTGGGACTGGAAAAGCGTGCATGTGGTTCACTACCAGTATGAAAAGCCATGGCAGGCGGACCACCCGAAACGCGCCCAATTGCGGCCGCTGATCGATCTGTGGCAGGCGTATCGCACGGGCGACGCGATCCCCGACATCGACACGCTGCCCAATCCGTCGCCATGACCACCGTCCTTATCTCGGGGGCGACCGGGCAGGCCGGTCGCTTCATCGCCGAGGAATTCCTCGCCACGGGTGCCGACGTGATCGTCATGGGCCGCACATGGCCGGCGGCCGGCTTTTTCTCCGAACCGGCCGAATGGGTCGCCGGCGATCTCGATCCCGACCATGATTTCGGTCCGGCCTTCGACGGCGCCGATGTTTTCGTCCATTGCGCGTTGGCCCATGTACCGGGGAAGTATCGCGGCGGCGAGGGCGACGATCCGGAGGGTTTCCGCCGCGCCAATGTCGACGGCACGCTGGCGCTGATGGCGGCGGCCAGGCGCGCCGGCGTCGGCCGCGCCATCTTCCTGTCCTCGCGCGCGGTGTATGGTCCCAAACCGCCGGGCACGGTGCTGACCGAGACGACGCCGTGCGCGCCCGACACGCTCTATGGTCAAACCAAGCGCGCCGTCGAGATCGCGCTCGCCGGCATGGCGTCCGGCCGGTTCCTGCCGCTCATCGTGCGCGCCACGGGCATCTACGGCCCCGCCGGGCCGGGCCGGGCGCACAAATGGGCCGGCCTGTTCGCCGATTTTGCGGCGGGCAGGGCGATCGCGCCGCGCATCGGCACAGAACTGCATGGCGAAGACCTCGCAAGCGCCGTGCGCCTGATCGCCCACCGTCCCGCCTCCGATCTCGCGCGGTTCGGCCCGGCGCCGGTCTTCAACGCCTCCGACATTTTGCTCGACCGGCACGATCTGCTGGCGGCCTATGCCAAACGGGCGGGCATCGCCCACGCACCGCCGCCGCGCGCCGATGCCACGGCCTTCAACGCGATGGACACGGCGCGGCTGCGGGCGCTCGGCTGGCGGCCGCGCGGCACGCTCGATCTGACGGGGCTGGCATGAGGCGGGCGCTCCGTTCATCGCGCCGCTTGCCTCGCCCTTCGAGGCTCGTCGCCAATCCACCCTCATCCTGAGGTGCGAGCATAGCGAGCCTCGAAGGGCGAGGGATTGGCGCTCGCACCTCAGGATGGGGCAAGCGAGCGCGCGACATCATCACCGCACCTCCGTTGGAAGCCGAGAGCATGTAGCCTCTTCAATCGCCCAAGGACTTGCGCTTCCCCTCGGGTCGAGCCCGAGGGTCGACGTGCGCCCTGGGCAAACGCAAAACGCACGTGGGCGCCAGCCCGCGCAAGATTTTGCGCCAGCTTCAAAAAGTCCAGAACAACGGGCGGTTTGGAGAGCCGCGATCCGAAGTTTGTATGGTGCGGTCGCCAAACCGCCCGTCCGGTGGGCTTGCGGTGATCGCCATTTTGGCTGGCTTCGAAAACCTGTCCGCCTCGCCGGTCGCTCAGCGGGGTTCGAAGCCGTTTGCGGGGGACGCCCGCTCACCAACGCCGCCAGCCGATCGTCAGGCGTAACAGCGCGCCAAAACCTTCATTCCGCACCGGCGTGGGGATTCATCATCCAGCCATGCGACCGCTCGCACGGCCCGCCGGTCCACCGCCGCGCCCGCCGAAGGTAGGTGGCCATCCGACGTTCCGATGGGCGCGGTGGGGCAAGTATGGGGGAGGGTGGAGGCGGTTGGATAAGTTTTTATGGGCATGCCGCACAAGAATTGCGCCACTAACGGGTCGCTTCCGGCCGTGGACCGCGGCACCGCAGGGCCATCGGCCCTTCACGGGCGCCCTGCCGGCGGGTTCTCGCAGTTCAATACCGGTTTCGGGCGGTGAAGGAGTGCCGGGCCTCAGAAACGGACGAAGTGGACATCAGCGCGAAACCGTCTAGACTTCGTATCGGTCCAAAGCGTTCGCGCCCGGCTGCGCGTCAACATGCTGATTGACCAGCCGGCACCTCTGCGGCGCGTGCGTTACGGGCTGCTGGTCCTCGTGAAGACATGACATGATTGGAAGAGGACCATGAGGGCCATTCAGTTCCATCGCTTTGGCGGGCCCGAGGTCTTGCAGCTGGATGAGGTGCCGGATCCGGCGCCGGGGCCGGACGATGTGATCATTGCGGTGAAGGCGGCGGGTGTGAACCCCGCCGACACCTATATGCGCAGCGGCACATACCGCATCCAACCGGAACTGCCCTGCATTCCGGGCGGTGACGCCGCTGGCGACGTGGTAGCGTTGGGCGAAAATGTCACCGGCTTGAAAATCGGCGATCGCGTCTTTTCGGGCGTCGCGATGGGGCTGGATTTTACCGGCTGTTATGCCGGGCTGGTCAAACGCCCCGCAAAACATGTGCTGCCCATCCCCGAAGGGATCAGCTATGCCGAGGCCACAACGTTTGGCGTCTCCTACGCGACCGCCCACTACGCCCTTTTTGCGCGTGGCGGCGCCAAAAGTGGCGAAACAGTCTTCATCCATGGCGCGAGCGGTTCGGTCGGCACATCTGCGATACAGCTGGCGAAACGCGCCGGTCTAAAAGTCATCGGCAGCGCAGGTTCGAAGGCCGGGCTCGCCCTGCTGCGCGGTGAGAACGTTGACCACGCTGTCAATCACAGAGAAGCGAACTACCTCGACGCCGTCAAACAAGCTTGCGATGGCGGCGGCCCCGATCTGATCCTGGAAATGCTGGCCAATGTGAATCTCGCCGCAGACATGGAAATTGCCGGACAGAATGGCCGGATCGTTGTGATCGGCAACCGGGGCGAGATCGAGATCAGCCCGCGCATGGCGATGATGAAGGAGCTCGATATCCGGGGCATCATGCTTTGGAATGCAACGGAGGTACAGCTCAGCGACATCATGGCGGACATTCTGGCCGCGGCGGCGGAAGGCGCCATCAAGCCCAAGGTGGGGCACCAGCTGCCTCTGGGCGAGGCGGCCAAAGCGCACGAACTCGTCCTTCAGCCGGGTAATGCGGGCAAGATCGTACTGATCCCGTAACTTGAGGAGGCTTCATGAACTATCCAGATTTCATTCAATCTCAACCGTCTCTGGATATCCCCTTCCCGGAAGACGCCGTCACAACGTCGGCGGTGCGCTCGGACGGTGCGCTGGTGGTCTTCTTCCATGTGCACAAGGATGTGGAAGTGCCCGAACACCAACACGGAGCCCAGTGGGGAACGCTCGTTCATGGCAGTCTGGAGCTGACCGTCGATGGTCACACCCGCATCTGCGGACCGGGCGACAGTTGGGACATTCCCGCCGGGACCCCACATGCCGCGATCTTGACGGCAGGCAGCCTTGTGATCGACGTGTTCGAAGAGACGGACAGATATCCCCTTAAAGACTGAGGCCAATCAAGAACCAAGAATGGCAGAAAGCAAAAAAACCCGCCGGTGTTTCCACCGGCGGGTTTGTTCAATTCAGCGCTGTGGGCGGTAAGGCTTAGGCCGCCAGATCCCGCAGGACGTAATGCAAAATCCCGCCATTGTTGACGTAGTCCAGTTCGTCCGCCGTATCGATGCGGCAGATCAGCGGCACGTCCTTTTCCGTCCCGTCGGCATAGGTGACCTTGGCGATCACTTTGTCGCGCGGCTTGACGTCGGCGAGGCCCTCGATGGTCACGGTCTCGTCGCCCTTAAGGCCGAGCCCGGCCCATGAGACGCCCTCGTCGAAGGTGAAGGGCACGACGCCCATGCCGACAAGGTTCGACCGGTGGATGCGCTCGAACGATTGCGCGATGACGGCCTTGACGCCGAGCAGGTTGGTGCCCTTGGCCGCCCAGTCGCGCGACGAGCCGTTGCCATATTCGCCGCCGGCGAAGACGACGAGCGGCACGCCTTCCTCGCGGTAGCGCATCGCCGCGTCATAGATCGGCAGTTCGTCCTTGGAGGGATAGTGGATCGTGTAGCCGCCCTCGCGGCCGTTTTCGCCCAGCATGTGGTTGCGGATGCGGATGTTGGCAAACGTGCCGCGCATCATCACCTCATGGTTGCCGCGCCGCGTGCCGTACTGGTTGAAGTCGGTAACGCTCACGCCATTGTCCATCAGATAGGCGCCGGCGGGAGACTGCGCCTTGATCGAGCCGGCGGGCGAGATGTGGTCGGTGGTGATCTTGTCGCCGAACAGGCCGAGGATGCGCGCGCCCTTGATGTCGCTGATTTCGCCGGCGCCCTTGCCCATGCCCGCGAAATAGGGCGGGTTCTGCACATAGGTCGAACCGTCGTCCCAGGCATAGGTCTTGCCCTCGGGCACGGTGACCGCGCGCCAGCGCTCGTCGCCCTTGAAGACATCGGCATATTTGGCCTCGAACAGTGCGCGGGTGACATGCTCGTGGATGAAGGACTGGATCTCCTGGTTCGACGGCCAGATGTCCTTGAGGAACACGTCGTTGCCGTCCCTGTCCTGGCCGATCGGGTCGGTGTCGAGATTGATGTTGACCGTGCCGGCGAGCGCATAGGCGACGACCAGCGGCGGGGAAGCCAGATAGTTGGCCTGCACGTCGGGCGAGATGCGGCCCTCGAAATTGCGGTTGCCCGAAAGGACGCCCGCGGCGATCAGGCCCTTGTCGTTGATCGTCTTGGAGATCGGGCCGGGCAGCGGGCCCGAATTGCCGATGCAGGTGGTGCAGCCGAAGCCGACCAGGTTGAAGCCGATCTGGTCGAGCTCTTTCTGAAGGCCGGAGTTTTCGAGATATTCGGCGACGACCTGCGAGCCGGGGGCCAGCGAGGTCTTCACCCAGGGCTTCTGGGCGATGCCGAGCCGGTTGGCGTTGCGCGCCAGAAGGCCGGCGCCGATCAGCACGGAGGGGTTGGAGGTGTTGGTGCACGAGGTGATCGCGGCGATCGCCACATCGCCATGGCCGAGATCGTAATCCTCGCCCTCGACGGCGTAGCGCTTGTCGATCTGGCCGGCATCCTTCTTGTATTCGGCGGTGAAGGCCTCGCGGAACTTTTCGCCGACATCGCCGAGCGGCACGCGGCCCTCGGGGCGCTTGGGGCCGGCCATGGAGGGCACCACGTCGCCAAGGTCCAGTTCCAGCGTGTCGGTGAAGACCGGATCGGCGGAACCGGACTCGCGGAACATGCCCTGCTCTTTCGCGTAAGCCTCGACCAGCGCAATCCGGTCGGCGTCGCGGCCGGTCATGGTCAGATAGTTCAGCGTTTCGGAATCGATCGGGAAGAAGCCGCAGGTCGCGCCATATTCGGGGCCCATGTTTCCGATGGTCGCCGCGTCGGCGAGCGTCAGATTGTCGAGGCCGGCGCCGAAGAACTCGACGAACTTGCCGACAACGCCCTTCTGCCGCAGCATCTGCACGACGGTGAGGACCAAATCGGTTGCGGTGACGCCTTCCTTGAGCGCGCCGGTCAGCCTGAAGCCGATCACCTCGGGCAGCAGCATGGAGATGGGCTGGCCGAGCATCGCCGCTTCCGCCTCGATGCCGCCGACGCCCCAGCCCAGAACGCCCAGACCGTTGATCATGGTGGTGTGGCTGTCGGTGCCGACGCAGGTGTCGGGATAGGCGATGGTCTCGCCGTCGGCGTCTTTCGTCCAGACGCACTGGCCGAGATATTCAAGGTTCACCTGATGGCAGATGCCGGTGCCGGGCGGCACGACGCGGAAATTGTCGAACGCGTTCTGGCCCCATTTGAGGAACCGGTAGCGCTCGCCATTGCGCTCATATTCGAGCTCGACATTGCGGGCGAAGGCGTTGGGGTTGCCGAACTCGTCGACGATCACCGAGTGGTCGATCACCAGATCGACCGGCACCAGCGGATTGATCTTTTCGGGATCGCCGCCGAGATTGACCATCGCATCGCGCATCGCCGCAAGATCGACGACGGCTGGCACGCCGGTGAAATCCTGCATCAAGACGCGCGCCGGGCGGTAGGCGATCTCATAGCCCGCCGTGCCCTTGTCGTTGAGCCAGTTGGCCACGGCCTGGATGTCGGCCTTGGTGACCGAGCGGCCATCCTCGTTCCTGAGCAGGTTTTCCAGCAGCACCTTCATCGAGAAGGGCAGGCGCGCAATGCCGTCAAGGCCGTTCTTTTCGGCTTCGGCAAGGCTGTAATAGGTGAAGCTCTTGCCGTTCACCTCAAGCGTCTTGCGGCATTTGAAACTGTCGATTGTGGACACGATGACTGACCTCCGGTTGGCCCGGCGCGTGGGCGCCCGGCGCCGCCGCTGCCGACCCTTTCGGCCCGATCAAGCTGGCGGTGAAATTGTTGGCGATTGCGCATTGCAGCAATCGCAGCGTCACGGCTTGTGAATAGATACAAATCGGTCAGGTTGAAAGACCAACCAAGGTCAAAAAGCGCGGGCGATTGCGCGCAGCGGCCATTGTGTGCCAATCAGCGCGCAAACGGGGAATGCCATGAAGCTTGTAGCGGACGGGCTCGCCGCCCGGCGCGGCAACGAGATGGTCTTCGAGGGCGTCGGCTTCGCGCTTTCCGCCGGCGAGGGCATGGCGGTCACCGGGCCCAACGGGGCCGGCAAGTCGACATTGCTGCGGGTTCTGGCCGGGTTCCTGCGTCCCGTCGCCGGCGCAGCGGCGATGACCGGCGCGCCCGGCGGCATCGCCGAGATCGCCGCCCATGCCCATTTCCTGTCGCCGCTCAACGCGATGAAGCCGGCGCTGACCGTGCGCGAGAACCTGAATTTCTGGCGCGCCTTCGGCGAAGCGCGCGCCGCAATGCCGGAGGAAGCGCTCGAACGGGTCGATCTGGGCCATGCGATCGACGTGCCGTTCTCGGACCTGTCGACCGGCCAGCGCCGCCGCGCCGCCATCGCGCGGCTGTTCGTCAATCATCGGCCGGTCTGGCTGCTGGACGAGCCGACATCGGGGCTCGACGCGCGCACTGAGGCCGCGTTCGCCGGCATCATCGCCGATCACATGGACGATGGCGGCATCGTCATCGCCGCCACGCACCTGCCGATCGAGGTGGCGGGCATGAAGAAGCTGCGCTTCACCGACGGGGGCGATGCATGATCGCGCTGATCCTCCGCGACGTGAAGCTGGGGGTCCGCGCCGGGGGCGGCGCGCTGATCGGCATCCTGTTCTATCTGGCTGTCGTCACGGTTGCGCCGTTCGCGATGGGGCCGGATCTGAACCTTCTGGCCCGGATCGGCCCGGCCATCCTGTGGACCGGGGCGCTGCTGGCATCTCTGCTCGGGCTTGAGCGGTTGTTCCAGATCGACCATGAGGATGGAGCGCTCGATCTTCTGGTGATTGCCCGGCACGAAACGCCGCTGGCGCTGACGGTGTTCGCCAAATGCGTCGCCCACTGGCTGGTGACCGGGCTTCCGCTTGTGCTTGTAACGCCGCTGCTGGGACTCCTTTTGAACATGGACGCGACCGCCATCGGCGCCACCGCGCTGACATTGCTGGTCGGCACGCCGGCGATCACCTTCATCGGCGCGGCGGGCGCCGCGGTCGCCGTCTCGCTGCCGCGCGGCGGGCTTCTGGTCTCGGTGATCATCCTGCCCTTCACCATCCCCGTCCTGATCTTCGGGGTGATGGCGACGCTGGGCGCGGTCGAAACCTTCGCGCCGTTCCTCCAGCCGTTCACGTTCCTTGCCGCGCTGACGCTGTTTTTTGCCGTGCTCGGCCCGTTCGCTGCTGCGCTCGCTCTGAAAGGGCTGCAGGATTGAGCAGCTAGCCTAGCCACCCAATGCGCGCTCGACGGCTTCCGGATCGCGTTCGATCACTTTCAGCAGAACCCGGGCCGGCTGATCGGGATAGCGCCGGTTCTGCTCCCAATCGCGCACGGTGGCCAGATTGAGACCGTATCGCTGGGCAAATGCCGACTGTGTCAGGCCCAATCGGCGCCGCAGAGCAGCGATATCGATCTTGTCGGGCACCACCGTGCGCGGCGCGCCCTTTTCGCCCTTGGCGATTGCCAGCGCCTCCTCGGCGCTTTCGACCAGTTGCTTGCCAAAGCTGCTCATCGGTTTCTCCTTTTGTCTGCAGACGTCCGGGCCCTCACCGAGGCTCTGTACGCATCTGCGATCGCCGGCAGTGTGCGTGCCAGTTGATTCCGCTCCGCCTGACTGGTGTCGGCACGATCGCCTTTCTTGACGAGTGCAAGAAGGAAGATCGGGATATCGTCAGCGGCGAAATAGTGGATCGTGCGGTAGCCTCCGCTCTTGCCCTTCCCGCTGCCGACGAAACGGACTTTTCGTGCGCCGCCCGTACCCGGAATGATCACGCCAGCGTCGGGATTACCCGCCAAAATGCGATTATTCCGGCCATCTCATCGTCGGAAAGGCCAGCCTCCTTGGCCTGACGCTCGAACACAGACGTAGTGACAACGGTGTGCATTGGCGAGAAATATACGGCAATGCCGTAGCATATGCAATGATCCGCCCGGCGGAGCTGTCGGTCATCGATCGCGTACCGCAGCACGGCATGACCGTGATACCGCTCACGCCAGCGTGTGCGGCCGATTGTCCGAGATCAATTGCGCGGCCACAATTGCCGCTCTAAGAAGACAGCCATGAGTGACGCCGCCGCATCCAAGCCGGGATTCTGGACATCTTTGGCCAATCCGACCCGCTTCATGGGCCTGTCGGCGTCGATGTTGCCATGGCTGTGGGCGATCGCCGGGGTGCTGACGATCGGCGGCCTTGCGTGGGCCTGGAACGCACCGCAGGACTATCAGCAGGGCGTCACCGTCCGCATCATGTACATTCATGTGCCGGCGGCATGGCTGGCCATGTTCGCCTACGCCGTGATGGCCGCATCGGCGCTCGGCACGCTGATCTGGCGCCATCCGCTGGCCGACGTCTCGATCCGCGCCGCCGCGCCCATCGGCGCCGCCTTCACGCTGATCTGCCTGATCACGGGCTCCCTCTGGGGGCGCCCGATGTGGGGCACATGGTGGGTCTGGGATGCGCGGCTGACCTCGGTGTTCGTTCTGATGCTGATGTATCTGGGCATCATCGCGCTGCAGCGCGCGATGGACGATCCGGCAAAAGCCGCACGGCCGGTCGCGATCCTCGTGCTGGTCGGTTCGGTCAACATTCCGATCATCAAATTCTCGGTCGATATCTGGAACACGCTGCACCAGCCCGCATCGGTCATCCGCTTCGACGGGCCGACGATCCATCCGACCATGCTTTGGCCGCTTCTGGTGACGGCGATCGGCTTCATGGTGCTGTTCGCCGCCATGCACATGCTGGCCATGCGCAACGAAATCCGCCGCCGCCGCGCCACCGCGCTGCGCCGCGCCGGCGCGCGCGGCCCGTCCGCCGCCCCGGCGACGGCCGTTCTGGAGGGCTGACACGATGCTCAGCCACTCTGCCTTTGTTCTGCTCAGCTACGGGGCGGCCGCCGCCGTGCTCGGCGCGGTGCTGGTCTGGCTGTTCATCGACCGCGCGGCGACCATGGCCGAGCTGGACCGGCTCGAACAGGCGGGCCTGAAGCGCCGTTCGGCATCGGGAGGCGACGAAAGCCGATGAACAGCACGGACGCGCCGACCCGCCGGTCGGGCATTTCCTGGCCGATCATGATCGCGGTGATCGTCTTCTTCGCGCTGGCTGGCGTCTTTGCCTACATGCTGGTGCTGCCCGACCGGGTGGCGTCGACCGTGCCGTCGGCCCTGATCGGACGCGACGCCCCGCAGACGCCGCTGCCGGCGGTCGAAGGCATGACGACCGAGGCGGGCGATCCGATGCCCGGCTTCGATCCGGCCATGCTCGAGGGCAACATCTCGCTCGTCAACATCTGGGGTTCCTGGTGCGCGCCCTGCCGCGAGGAGCATCCATGGCTGATGGAACTGGCCAACGATCCGCGCATCCGGCTGATCGGCTTCAACTACAAGGACAAGCCGGAGAACGCGATCCGTTTCCTGCGCCAGCTCGGCAATCCCTATGATGCGGTCGGCGCCGACGGCAATGGCCGCACGGCGATCGAATGGGGCGTCTATGGCGTGCCGGAGACCTTCATCGTCGGCCCGGACGGCGTGATCGCCTACAAGCATGTCGGCCCGATCAGCCAGGACATCATGACCCGCAAGATCGTGCCGGAGATCGACCGGCTGACGGCGGAGTAACCCCGCCGCGCCCTGCCCTCATCCTGAGGTGCGAGCAAACATCCCTCGTCCTTCGAGGCTCGCGTTGCTCGCACCTCAGGATGAGGGATGTTTGCGAGCCTCGAAGGGCGAGGACAGGGCCTGCCGATAAGGCTGGCCTTCCGGGCGCAGCCCGCCTATATGCGGCGCAACAACAGCCGCTTTTCCGAGACATTCAATGGCCCTTCGCAACATCGCGATCATCGCGCATGTCGACCATGGCAAGACGACGCTGGTCGACGAACTTCTCAAACAGTCCGGCGTCTACCGCGACAATGAGCGCGTCGAGGAGCGCGCGCTCGATTCCGGCGACATCGAGAAGGAGCGCGGCATCACGATCCTTGCCAAGGCCACCTCGGTGACCTGGCAGGATACGCGCATCAACATTGTCGACACGCCCGGCCACGCCGATTTCGGCGGCGAGGTGGAGCGCATCCTGAACATGGTGGACGGGGCGATCGTGCTGGTCGATGCCGCCGAAGGGCCGATGCCGCAGACCAAGTTCGTCGTCGGCAAGGCGCTCAAGGTGGGCCTCAGGCCAATCGTCGCCGTCAACAAGATCGACCGGCCCGACGCGCGCCCGGACGAGGTGATCAACGAGGTGTTCGACCTGTTCGCCGCGCTCGACGCCGATGACGAACAGCTCGATTTTCCGATCCTGTACGGCTCCGGCCGGGACGGCTGGATGGCCGCCGGACCGGACAAGCCGTCAGACGCCTCGCTTGCGCCGCTGTTCGACCTGGTGCTCGACCACGTGCCCGAACCTTCCGTCGGCGACGGCCCGTTCCGGATGATCGGCACGATCCTCGAGGCCAATCCGTTCCTGGGCCGCATCATCACCGGCCGCATCCATTCGGGCGCGGTCAAGCCGAACCAGACCATCAAGGTGATGGACGGGGACGGCAAGACGCTGGAAACCGGCCGTGTCTCCAAGATCCTCGCCTTTCGCGGCCTCGAGCGCCAGCCGATCGACGAAGGCCGGGCCGGCGACATCGTCGCCATTGCGGGCCTTTCCAAGGGCACGGTCGCCGACACGTTCTGCGACCCGTCGGTGACCGAGCCGCTTGAAGCGCAGCCGATCGACCCGCCGACCGTGACGATGAGCTTCATCGTCAACGATTCGCCGCTCGCGGGCACCGAAGGCGACAAGGTGACCAGCCGCGTCATCCGCGACCGGCTGATGAAGGAGGCCGAGGGCAATGTGGCCCTTAGAATCGAGGATTCCGAGCAAAAGGACGCCTTCCACGTCTCCGGCCGGGGCGAGTTGCAGCTTGCGGTCCTGATCGAGACGATGCGCCGCGAAGGGTTCGAACTGGCGGTTTCGCGGCCGCGGGTCGTCATGCAGACCGGCGAGGACGGCGCAACGCTCGAGCCGATCGAAGAGGTCGTCGTCGATGTCGACGAGGAGCATTCGGGCGCCGTCGTCCAGAAGATGAGCGAACGCAAGGGCGAGATGATCGAGCTCAAGCCGTCCGGCGGCGACCGGGTGCGGCTGGTCTTCCATGCGCCGACGCGCGGGCTGATCGGCTACCAGTCCGAGCTTCTGACCGACACCAAGGGCACGGCGATCATGAACCGGCTGTTTCATGAATATGCGCCGTTCAAGGGCACCATCGCGGGCCGCAACAATGGCGTTCTGATCGCCAACGAGCCGGGCGAGGCGGTCGCCTATGCGCTGTTCAACCTCGAGGACCGGGGTCCGATGGTCATCGATCCGGGCGTCAAGGTCTATCAGGGCATGATCGTCGGCATCCACACGCGCGACAACGATCTGGAAGTCAACGTGCTCAAGGGCAAGAAGCTGACCAATGTGCGTGCCGCCGGCAAGGACGATGCGGTCAAGCTGACCCCGCCGGTGAGGATGACGCTGGAACGCGCCCTGTCGTGGATCCAGGACGACGAGTTGGTCGAGGTGACGCCCAAATCGATCCGCCTGCGCAAGCTCTATCTCGATCCGCACGAGCGCAAGCGCTTCGAAAAGACCCGCGCCAGCGCCTGACCGGCGGTCGACCGCCGGGCACGTCAACAGGATGTGAAATTGATCGGCGCGGGGGCAAAACGCTCTTGCCCGACGCGGCGCGCTGGCTCATGGTTAACAAATCATGACCGCGCTGACGATCGACATACGCCCCGCAGACCCGCGCGATGCGCCCGGGATCGCCGAGGTGCATGCCGAAGCGTGGCAGAACGCCTATGCGGGCATCATCCCCCACACATCGCTGCGCGGCATGATCGGCCGGCGCGACCATCGCTGGTGGCAGCGCGCGATCCGGCGCGGCACGTCGGTGATGGTGCTCGATCTGGGCGGCATGATCGCCGGCTATGTCACCTACGGTCTCAACCGGGCGCGCGCCCTGCCGCAGGATGGCGAGGTCTACGAGATCTATCTGCGCCCCGAATATCAGGGCGTCGGTTTCGGCAGCCGCCTGTTCGCCGCCGCGCGCGGCCAGCTTGCGAGCCATGGCTGCAAGGGCCTGGTCGTGTGGGCGCTGGCGGAAAATATCGGCGCGACGGACTTCTATCGCGGCCAGGGCGGCCAGCCTGTGGCCGAAGGCGCCGAGGTGTTCGACGGCCGCAAGCTGGCCAAGATCGCCTACGTCTGGAATTGAGCGGCACTTGTGGCCGGTTCTAGGCCTCCCGCATCCGGTCGTAAGCTTCCTTCATTTTCAGACCAAGCTCCTTGGCGGCCTCACCGACCTCCTCGGCCGATTCGTCGAACTGCGCGCGACTGGCAAATCTGTCCCAGTCCTTCATCAGTTCGTCCCACTCGTCTTCGGCTTCGCGTGCGCCAAGATGCAGTTGAAGACGCAGTTCATCCCGCATCCTTTTCAGGTCGTCTATCCAGTCCGCGTTGTCGGCCATTTCCACCTCCACATGCTGATCTCATCGCACTTGCTGCACTCACTACGGAGCATTCAAGTCTCAAAACATGGGACGGCTTTGCGTGCGAACCGAGCTGGACGCGCAAATCCGCGATCTGACGACGCCGCGCAGCCCGCTTCGCCATGTGGCGGACCATCCGGCTCACCTGTGTATGGAATGCCCCCAAATTCCGCCGCAACGTCCGCGTGGCGGCAAGACCCCAAGGGCCGCCGGTCCCTCCCCAAACCGGCGTTGCGCCCGGGGCGGTTTTCGATTGTGATGGCGCCATGATCACCCGCCGGACGGCGCTCGGCCTTGCTGGAGCGGGCGCCGCCATCGCCAAGGGCACCGGAGCCGCCATGGCCGAGACCCAGGCCGTCATCGACGATTTCAGCCGGCCCGGCCCGCTCGCCTCGAACGGGGCCACATGGCGCTATGCCGCCGACGGGGTGATGGGCGGGGTTTCGCGCGGAGCGATGACGTGCGAGGCGATCGAGGGCCGGCCCGCGCTGCGTCTGACCGGGCAGGTCAGCCTCGACAACAATGGCGGCTTCATCCAGCTTTCACTCGATCTTTCGGACACGGGGGCATCGGTGGATGCGAGCGGTTTCGCCGGCATCGCGGTCGATGCGAACGGCAATGGCGAGCGCTACAATGTGCACCTGCGCACCGACGATCTGCGCCGGCCGTGGCAGTCCTACAGGCAAGGCTTCCATGCCGGGTCCGGCTGGCGGACATACCGGCTGCCGTTTGCCGGCTTCGAGGGCCATCGGACCCCGGCGCCGCTCAATGTCGCCCGGCTCCGCCGCATCGGCATAGTCGCCATCGGCCGCGAGTTCGGCGCCGATATCGCGGTTGGCGGCGTACGCTTCTTTTCCTGACCGTTGCGTTCGCCGTGGCGCTTGGAACGGGCGGGGCGGCATGCATGCGATTTCGCTGTATCGGGACGCGCGGTATGATAGGCGTTGACGCCGCGTCAGCATAATGGCGCACGCCGCGCCGTATTGCCGAAGAACCGAGCGACCGGAGACGACCACCGTGCAGATCATGACCGCGTTTTCTCAATACATGCCGCATGGCATGTGCCTCTCGTGGCAGCCCTGGCTTGTCATCTTGTGGGCAGGGTCCGACTTGCTGATCTTCATCTCCTATTTCGCCATACCGCTGGCTCTGCTCAGCGTGCTGCGCCAGCGGCCGGACCTGAAACATCGCGGTCTGGTCGGGCTTTTTGCCGGGTTCATCTTGCTGTGCGGACTGACCCATGCATTGTCCATCGTCACGCTCTGGATCCCGATCTATCCGCTGCAGGGCTATGTGAAGCTGGCAACGGGTCTGGTCTCGGCGGCGACCGCGATCGTCCTGTTCCGCCTGGTGCCGACGCTGATCACGATTCCGACACCCAGCGAGCTTCAGGAGGCGAACCAGAACCTGAAACGGGAGATCGCGGCGCATGAAGCCACGCTGGCGAAGTTGCGGCAGGCCCAGCACAATCTTGAGGCCGAGGTCGAGGAGCGAACGGCGGAACTGAAGCGCGCGAACGCCCAGCTTGCCATTTCGACGCGCGAGGCGGTTCATCGCAGCCGGAACCTGATCGCCGTGGTTTCCTCGATCGCGCGGCAGAGTGCGCGCAGTCATGGCGATGCCGGCGGTTTCATCGATACCTTCATCGGGCGGCTCAATGCGCTGGCCGATGCGACATCGATCGTCATGAAGGGCGAAACGCGGACCTCGGCCGATCTGGGTCAGGTGGTCAGGACGCAGTTAGAGCCGGTTCTGATGACATATGGCGACCGGATCAAGGTCGAAGGCCAGCCGATCGATGCCGGCTCGGAGGCTGCCCAGCAGATCAGCCTGGCGCTTCACGAACTGGCCACCAACTCCCAGAAATACGGTGCGCTTTCCGCCGATGCCGGAGCGATCAGCGTGTCGTGGACAAAGCTGGCGGCCGATGGCGACGACGCCGAGCGTCTCGTGCTGCGGTGGGACGAGGAAATCTCCGAGGCGGCAGCGCGATCTTTTGCGGATGCGGGATCGGGCGGATTTGGAAGCCGCTTGCTGACGAAGATCGTTCCGACCGTTCTTCGCGGCAGTGCGCGACGCGAGGTGGAGGACAGCACGCTGACCTATGAGCTCATCTTGCCCCTGTCGGCATTGAAGGACAATGTGAACCGCGACGGCGATGCGGATCTGGCGGCGCGCATCGTCGACAGGGATTTCGGTTTGGCCTGAAGACCCATAGCGGGCCGACCTGTGCCCGGGCAGACTGCCCGGCCTTTCGGCGGCGGATGGGCTGTTCCGGCATCCGCCGCACCGTGCCGCTGCGCGCCGGACCGTCCGGTCCGGTCAGTTCCGGTGGTAGCGCCGCAGCTCCGGGCCGGACGTGATCATCGCCGAGGGTTCGTCCGCACCGGCAGGCAGCGGCGTGTCGGCGGTGCACTGGGCGCATCCGCAGGCCGAATAGCCCGGCCAGGCCGGCGGCGACCGGTTGGTCCACGAACCGATCCAGCCGCCGCTGCTCGCGCACAGCGGGTTGCAGATGGCCGGCGCTTCGGCGTCGGAGCCGGGAAATGTCGTGCTCTCCAGATCGCAGCTTCCGCTGAAGGCGCCCCTGACGGCGGTTTCGACGGTGCCGCCGAACGTGTGGAACGCATCCCGGTCGGTCGTCGGCATGTTGACGAGGATCGCGTCGTTTCCGGTCAGCACCGCCTTCATCTGGGCATAGAGCGGGTCCTGCGCGCTCAGCGCATCCAGGATGCTGGTGCGGGCCGGGAACAGATAGGACAGATCCCCGGACGGTGGCGCGATCGCGTTCTGGACGACGGTCTGTTCCGTCATCAGGTTGGCCAGCGTGAAGGGAAGCGTTCCGCCGCCCGCAAGGAAAGTCGAATTGCTGTTCACGCCGACCACGTCGGCATAGAACATGTTCGGCACACCGGTGTCCTTGCTCCATGGAAAGGCGCGCAGCTTGAGCATCCCGCGCGTCGCATCGGACATCTGCGACATGCTTTCCGAAAAGCCGATCGACGTCCGGCCATAGCCTTCGCTGAAATAGCCGGCGCGGACATACTGATCCTCCACGCCCGGCAGCGACGGGATGGCGCCGGTCAGCGCATTGTACCAGCTCGCGCTTTCGGAAAGCCTGGCCAGCGCATCGACGATCGACTGGTCGAGCGGGTTCATCGACGGCCACGCGCCATTGTCCAGAAGCCCCTTGACCATGTAGTCGACGGCGATCGTCGTCTTGCCCGATATGTTGAGCATGGCGCCGGTCCGGTCGAACGGCACCGGGCTGATATAGACGCCGGCCGGGTTGACCGACAGGAATTCGGGCAGCGTGCTCACGCCGTCCATGTCGGTATCGCCATCCCGGTAGAACATGATGTTGGTACAGCCCAGCATGGGCAGGGCGAACATGCTGCCGTCGTTCCGGGTCAGCGCCTTCTGCGCATATTCGACGAAATCGGAGGCGTCGGAGATCGAGCTGGCGGGCACCGGCGTCGTCTGCGTCTTCCAGTAATCGAGATACATCGCGTCAAAGACGAACACGTCGATGGGGGCCTGCGTCCCGCTGCCATTGGTGTAGACCGGGTCGGACGAATAGCCGCCGTCCCAGACATTGCCGTCGGTGATCAGGTACAACTTTTCGGTCTGGCCTGCCGCCGCCCATGCCGAGCAGATGGACGACGCGAAGGCATCGATGTCCGGAACATAAGGGTAAAGCCCGGCGGCGATGCATTGCTCGCCGTCGGTGCAGGGGGTGCCGCAGTTCTGCGCCAGCGCCCTCTGGGACGGAGCGAACGGGACAAGCAACAAGGCCAGCGCACAGGCTCTTGCGAACAGTTTCACGGCAACACCTCCCACGCTCCGCCTGCATGGCAAACGAAAGCATTTCCAAAATCTACTTTGTCAAAAACGGCTTACCATGTGACTATAAAAGAAACAGTCTCATGCGAAATTGATTGTGTCATATATAAAACTGCATTGAAAGGCTTTCCTCGAAATTATGTTTTGACGATATTGCTGTAGTATATTCGAAGACCACTATCCGACTGGACCCGCCGGCGGGCCGCGTCCCGCCGCCCCACGCCCAAGGTCGTGTTGCGGTGCGGTGGGCGCGCGGCTATCAACGGGCGGCGATTTCATGTTTTTTGTCGCGCTTTCGAACCGCAGGGCGGCCAGCCCGTGGCCGAGGCGCTCCGAGCGGAGACCCCCATGCGCATCGACGCCATTTCCATCGGCGACACGCCGCCGCACGATGTCAACGTCATCATCGAGGTGCCGCTGGGCGGCCATCCGATCAAATATGAGCTGGACAAGGACGCGGGCACGCTGGTCGTCGACCGGTTCCTCTATACGCCGATGGCCTATCCGGGCAATTACGGCTTCGTGCCGCACACGCTGTCCGACGATGGCGACCCGATCGACGTTCTGGTGTGCAACACGCGGCCGCTGATCCCGGGCTGCGTGATCAATGTGCGGCCGATCGGCGTGATGCTGATGGAGGACAATTCGGGACAGGACGAGAAAGTCATCGCCGTGCCCTCGCCCGCGCTGACCAAGCGTTATGACGGCGTCAAGGACTATACCGACCTGCCGGAGATCACGCTGCAGCAGATCGAGCATTTCTTCGAGCACTACAAGGATCTCGAGCCCGGCAAGTGGGTCAAGCTGGGCGGCTGGCAGAACCGGGAGACAGCGGAAAAGCTGATCGTCGAGGCGATCGAGCGGGCCAAGGGCTGACGGTGCCGCCGACCGGCCCGGCGGCTCAGCCTTGCAGCCGCTTCCAGACATCGATCCCCGACCAGTCCTCGAGGAACCTGTAGGGATAGGCCGGCAGCGGAGCCGATGACACCTCGCCCAGCGCGCTGAGATCATCGGGTTCCAGCGCCAGATCGACGGCGCCGAGATTGCCTTCGAGCTGTTCGGCGGTGCGTGCGCCCAGAAGAACGGTGGCGACGCCGGGACGCGCCAGCAGCCAGGCAATCGCGACATGCGCCGGCGGGCGCCGGTAGCGCGCGGCGATCGACCGAAGCACGTCAAGGATTGCGTGGGTGCGCGCGGTGTTGCGCAGCTCATAGGCCTCCACGCCCCTGTCCGGATCCTCGCCCAGCCGCGTGGCGCCGGCGGGGCGCCGGTCGGCCCCGTACTTGCCGGTCAGCCAGCCGCCGCCAAGCGGCGACCAGGGCACGACGCCGATGCCGGCCTCCAGCGCGCATGGCAGCACTTCGATCTCGATGCCGCGCTCGAGCAGGTTGTATTGCGGCTGGAGGGCGACCGGAACCGGATAGCCGCCGGCGCGGGCCGCCGACACGATCTTCTGCAACTGCCACCCGGCGACATTGGACCAGCCGACAGCATGGACCTTGCCGGCGCGCACCAGATCGCCGAGCGTCGCCAGCGTCTCCTCCACTTCCGTGTGCCGATCCCAGCCATGGACGTAATAGAGGTCGATGGCCTCGACGCCGAGACGCTTGAGACTTGCATCGACCGACCGGACAAGCGCCCGCCTTGACGCTCCATGGCTGCCGGGCGGCGGGGCGAAGCGCCCCTTGGTCGCGACGATCAGGTCGTCAACCCCGCCGCGCTGGCGCGCCCAGTTGCCGATGATCCGCTCGGACGCGCCCTTGCCATAGACATCGGCCGTGTCGATGAAGGTGCCGCCGCGGTCGACGAAGAGGTCAAGCTGGCGGAACGCCTCCGCCTCGTCGGTCTCGACCCCGAAGGTCATGGTGCCCAATGCCAGTTGCGAAACGACGGGGCCGCCGCGGCCCAACTGTCGGACCGGCATGGCCATCTGGCTTGCGGTGCGCTGCGTCAATCCCTGTCTCCCCTCGGTGGCGGAGGCGCCGGCATGGTCGTCCGATCGGCGCCAGCGGCAATGTGAGACGCTGGCTTGCCGGCGCACAAGGGCGCGTTCTGAAAAGCGCTTTTCACATTTGGGCGACGGCGGACGCGCTAGGCCGCCGTTTCGCCGGCCTTCAATCGCTCGACGAGCGCAACGACCGGTCCGATGCTGTCCTTGTCCATGAAGTCGAAGCCGTGCAGTTCCTCGCGTGCCGCCTGCCTGTCCCGGTTCATCAGGCTTCCGATGATCAGCATCATCCGGTCATAACGGGTCAGTTCCCTGGGGTCCTGCCGTCCGCGCAGCGCCACATGATGCATCCTGTCGATCAGGTCCTGCGGCAGGCTTTCGGCGATCCAGCCGTCGAGCTTTTCGCCCGCCGAGACGCCAGACACGGTGAACACGATCACCGGTTTTTTGGCGATTGTGTCGAGATGGCGCCGCACCCATTTCCAGAACATCAGCTTGTGATAGATGACCGGGCTGCCAAGGACGAGAAAATCGAAATCCCCGATCGATGCCCCGCCGGCGTCGATGTCGTATGCGTCGAGCCCCGTCGCCTCGGCGATCCACCGCGCATACTGGCCGGTGCTGCCATATCTGGTGGCGTAGAAGATGGCACCCTTCATGACATCACCGTGTGCTGGGACATGCGTGGAACCTAGCGGAACGGCCCCGCTTCGCATTGATCGGTGTTAACGCGAGAAGCGCCCGGCCGACTTTGCAATCGATGCCCTGGCGGGTTAAGGCCGATGGCAACCCGCCCCGGCGCATCCGCGCGCAACGGTGGCCTGGTCCCACCGATGCCGGAGCCGATCGATGACCACAGACCGCGCCCTGATGCCAGACTATCTGCGCCTGTTCGCGCTGTTCGGCATCGTCGTCGTCAATGTCCAGTTCATGGCCTATCCGATCGAAGAGGGCTTTGTCGGCGCAACGCAACAGAGCCCGGCCGATGCGGTGGCGGCATGGCTGGTCGGCGGGCTGGCTCTTCTGAAGAGCTACGGGCTCTTTTCCTTCATGTTCGGCGTCGGGCTGGCCTTCCAGATGCGCTCGGCGGAGAAGCGGGGCCTGGTCTTCGGCCAGTTCTACCGCAACCGAATGATGGGCCTGGCCCTGTTCGGGCTGGCCCACGGGCTCCTGTTCTTTCCCGGCGACATTCTGGTTGCCTATGCGATCACCGGCGCGATCCTCTACCGGGTTCGCACCTGGCCGGCCGGCCGCCTCATCCGGCTGGGTACCATCCTTCTGGTCGTGCAGCTCGTTTTGACCATGGCGATGATCGCCGCGTTTCCGACCGCGCCGGCAGAAGCCGCCGCGCTCGAACGCTACATCATGACCGAAGGGTCCTTGGCGCAGGTTCTGGGCTTCCGGGCGGTGATGTTCGTCATCGCCTTCATCTTCGTACTGCTGGCACAGGGCATGGCGGCGCTTGGCTGGTTCTGCCTTGGGCTGGCGGCGGTCAAGTCCGGGCTGATCGACGCGCCGGGCCATCCGGTCTGGCAGAAGGCGCGGCGCTGGTGCCTTGTGCCCGGTCTGGCCCTCAGCCTTTCGGCGGCGGCGATCTGGCAGTGGCACGACCCCCTGATGGGAGAGTTGCTGGTCGTGCTCGTCGCGCCGTTGACGACGCTCGGCTATCTGGGCCTGATCGCAGCGCTGGCCCGCCCGCCGGGACCCTTCATGGCGCGGCTCCTGACCGCCGGCGGTTCCAGCCTGACCATCTATCTGGGCCAGTCGATCCTTCTGTCGACGATCTTTGCGCCCTACGGGCTCGGCCTTTGGGACGCTGTCGGTCCGGCCGCCGCCGTGCTGATCGCAATCGGCGTGACGATCGCGCTGATCGTGCTTGTCGCCCTGTGGCGCATGCGTTTCGCATTGGGCCCGTTCGAATGGGCGTTGCGGTGGATCAGCCGGCGCGGCGTTGCAGGCGCAGCCTGAGGCGTCAGATAATCGCCGGGGCCAGCACGTTGCGGACGATCTGGCCGACGAAATAGATGCCGATGAACAGGACGATCGGCGAGATGTCGATGCCACCCAGATCGGGCAGGAAACGCCGGATCGGCCGCAGCAGCGGTTCGGTCGCCTTGTAGAAAAACTCGCCCAGCATCGAGACGAAGCGGTTCGACGAATTGACCACGTTGAAGGCGTAGAGCCACGAGAAGATCACCGCGCCGATCACGATCCACGTGTAGATGTTGAGCGCAAACAGAAGTGTGTTGATGATCGTCAGGCCCACGCTCGTTCTCCTTTTCGCCGGGACGCCCTCACATAGGCGCACCGGGCCCGATCGGCAAGCGTGGCGGCACCCTTGCGCTCCCGGACAAAAAAGCCTTTGTGCCGGCCGGCCAAAACGCCTATCGCCGCGCGATGAGCGATGATGGTGCAACCGGCGAGCCGGCTCCGGGGCGTTTCGAGGCATTCGCCTATCCGGCCTATGTCAAATACTGGACGGCGCGGTTCGCCACCACGTTCGCCACCTATGTGGTGGCGGTCGCGGTCGGCTGGCAGGTCTACGACCTGACGCGCGATCCGCTCGATCTGGGCATTATCGGACTGGTGCAGTTCCTGCCGCTGCTGCTTCTGGTGCTGGTCACCGGCACGGTGGCAGACCGCTATGGCCGGCGTACGGTGATGGCCGCGTCGACCGCTTTGGCATTCCTGTGCGCCTTGGCGATCCTGTACTTTTCCTGGCGCGGGCTGACCTCGCCGATGCCGATCTTTGTCGCCCTGTTCGGCTTCGGCATCGCGCGGGCCTTCTTCGCGCCGGCCTCGCAGTCGCTGGTCGTCAATCTGGTGCCGCAGCGTGTCTTTCCCAATGCGGTGGCGTGGAATTCCTCGGCCTGGCAGACCGCGTCCATTCTCGGTCCGGTCGCCGGCGGTCTTCTTTACGGCATCGGCGCGACCTTCACCTATGCGGTCTCGGCGCTGATGCTGGCGGTGGCCACCGCGCTTGTCCTGACGATCCCCAAGCCGGCCGAACGCTCCCACATCACCAAGGTGACGTTCGATTCGCTGTTTGCGGGCCTGCGCTACATTCGCGACCAGAAGGTTGTGCTCGGCGCCATCTCGCTCGACCTGTTTGCCGTGTTCCTGGGCAGCGCCGTCGCGCTGCTGCCGATCTTCGCGCGCGATGTGCTCGAGGCCGGGCCATGGGCACTCGGCATGTTGCGCGCGGCGCCCGGCGCCGGTGCGGTGCTGATGGCGGTCTGGCTCGCCACATCGCCGGTGCGCGACCATGCCGGCCGCATCCTGCTCGTGTCGGTCGGCCTGTTCGGTGTCTTCACCATCGTCTTCGGTCTGTCGCAGCTCGCCTGGCTGTCGGTGATCGCGCTGGCGCTGATCGGCGCCTTCGACATGATCAGCGTCTATATCCGCGAGACGGTGCTGCAGATATGGACGCCCGACGAGGTGCGCGGCCGGGTCAATGCGGTCAACATCGTGTTTCTGGGCGCCTCGAACGAGTTGGGCGACATGCGCGCCGGTTTTGTCGCCGCCTGGATCGGCGCCGTGCCTGCGGTGGTCATTGGCGGCATCAGTTCGGTTGCCGTCGCCGCCGGCTGGGCGCTGCTCTTCCCGCAATTGCGCGACGTGCGGCGTCTCGACCGGCAGGAATAGATCACCGGGCGACCGCGGTTTCCCGCTCGAAGACGATGTCGAGAAAGTCGGCCAGCCACCGGCGCACGGCGTGGTCGTGGTGCAGGCGTCCATGCAGATGGTCGCGCCCGATCTGCGCGCCCGGCAGCTCGAACCGGTGCGCGCCGCGCACCACCCAGCGCTGCATCATCGCCTGGGTCAGTTCGGCATGGAACTGCACCCCCCAGGCATTCTCGCCGTAGCGGAAGGCCTGATTGGGATAGGCATCGGCGGTCGCCAGATGCTCGGCGCCCGATGGCAGCGAGAAGCCTTCGCGATGGAACTGGTAGATCATCTCCGGCCAGTCCATCAGCGCCTTGCCCGCTTCGGTCGGCGCCAGCGGATACCAGCCGATCTCGACATGGCCGTCGTCGCGCCCGGCAACCGTGCCACCCAGATGGTTGACCAGCATCTGCGCGCCCAGACAGATGCCGAAGAACGGCTTGTTCTCCCTCAATGGCACGGCGAGCCAGTCGGTCTCGCGCTTGACATAGTCTTCGGGATCGTTGGCACTCATCGGGCCGCCGAACATCACCGCGCCGGCATGGTGTTGGAGCGTGTCGGGCAGCGGGTCGCCCATGGGAGGCCGGCGGATGTCGAGCGCGTGTCCGCGCGCCTCGAGCATCTGGCCGACGCGGCCCGGTGACGATGTCTCCTGGTGCAGGATGACCAGAACGGGCTTTTTGGCGTTGCCAGCGTCATGCCCGGTTCCGGCTGCCGCGCTTGTGGTGCCGTCAGCCTTCATCGCCGCCTTCGATGCCGAGCCGCTCCTGCACGCGCTGACGCATCAGCACGCGGTCGCGTCCGCTGACGCCGAGCAGTTCGGAGATGCGCCAGACCACATTGTCTTCGAGCTCGTGGCGTACGCCGTCGGCATAGACCATCTCCCACAGGATCTCGATGAAGCCGATCCGGTCGGAGGCGCTCATCGTGTTCATCAGGATCGAGGTAAACCGGTAGAGATCGACCGCTTCGCCATCGGCCTGGCGCGCTGCCTTGATCAGCGTTTCAAGTTCGGTCTTGTCGAGCGAATATTCCTCGCCGAGCACCGCGGCAAACCGCTCGCGCTCGACCGGGCGAAGCACGCCGTCGGCCTGGATGACGTGATACATCAGCGCCGCAGCCGCAAGTTGCGGGCTGTCGGGTTCGGCGGCGGCCGCGCCATCCGCACCGTCGACAAGTTCCCTGACAAACGACCGGAACCGGTCCAGCATGACATCGCCCCATCTGTTGTCGGCCCAAAAGCCCGTCCGCGCCGAACGGACCCCGGCGCGCCGCTGGCTTCCAATCTAGACCGAATCCGCCCTAAAACAACCGGAAGCGGCGGGGCTTGTCCGGCTCGCCATCCTCGACGCCCGGATCGTCCGGGATCGGCGGCTTGAGCGGCGCTTGCTCCCCGCTATCAGCATCTGCCTTGACGCCGACGTCCGGTTTATCGGCCGGCTTGGCGGGCGGGTCGGCGGCCGGCGCGGCGGGCGCAGGTTCCGCCGGCGGCTGCGATGTGCCGGCCTGCGCCCTTGCGGGGTCATTGTCGCCGGCCTTGCCGTTGGCCATCGCTGCAGAGGCCGCCGCCGCGGCGGCCGTTTCGATGGCGGGTGCGGCCTTGGCCTTGTCCTCGGTGCCCCGGTCCTCGTCCATCCCGGTCGATTCGGGAGCGGTTTCGGTGTCGGCGGCTGGCGTTTCGTCGGGCGCGTCGCCCGCAGCCCTGGTCCGCTCCTCGCGCGCCGCTTCGACCCGGGCAGCCAGATCGACCGGCTCGCCGATCGTCTTGACCGGCGCGGCATCGGCTTGCGGCTCGGGCTGTGCGTCCACGACCGGCAGGGCCGGTACGACCGATTCCTCCGCGTCGGCGGACGGGCCGGCATCTGCAGGCGTGCCCGGCACCATCGGGTCGAGATCGTTCTCGATCAGCGCGCCGGTGCGTTCGACCGGCACCTTCCATTCAAACGCATCGATCCGCCCGGTGACGGGCGAGAAGGGTGACCATTTCTCGGCGACGATGCCGTCGGCCGTCCAGGCCGGATCGCGCGCGGCACGCACGGCCCGCGACAGCCATTCGCGCACCTTGCCCTGATCGCCGGTCTCGGCATCCTCAATGTCGGCCATCAGCATGAAGGCGCTTTCGCGCGGCTCGTTGCGCAGGACCGCGGCGACCGATTTTCGCGCCTGCTCGAACTCGCCCGCCTCCAGCGCCATCTGCGCGACGATGAGCGAGGATTCGGTGGTGTTGGGCTTGATCGCCTCCAGCCGCCGCGCGCGCTTGAGCCGGTCGAGCGCCGAATCGCCCGGACGCGCATTGACGTAGGCGAGCGCCACGTCCGGATGGGGCGCCTTGCGCCAGCAGGTTTCCAGAACCTTGACGCCCCGCCGCATCTCGTTGAGGCGGAAGGCGGCTTCGGCGGCGGTGACGGCGGCGGGCGCGAAACCCGGCGCCAGACGGTGCGCTTCCAGCGCCGCCTGTTTGGATTTGGCCGGATCGCTTTCGGCATTGTCCATCGCCAGCGCGGTCAGCAGCACGGCGCGCTTGCGGTCGGCGTCCTCGCGCGCGACATGCTTTGCGGCCTTTTGCTTGTCGAGCAGGCGGATCGCGCCGTCCCAGTCGCCCGAAGCGGTTTTCAGATCGATCGCCGCCTTGCCGGCCCAGATCAGTTGCGGACCGAGTTCGGCGGCCTTTTCCGCATAGTGCTTCTGGGCTTCCCGGTCGCCGAGCCGTTGCGCCTCCATGTAAAGCCCGCGCAGGCCCAGAAGACGCAGTTCGGGGTCTTCGAGCATCGCCTCGAACTTCTGCCGCGCATCGCCATGCTTGCCTTCGAGCAGGGTTGTCTGCGCGTCGAGCAGCTGGATCAGCGGCTCGGTGGTCTCGTTCAAAAGCCCGCCCGCCTGCTTGAGCATGCGCCGCGAGGTGGCCGGATCGCCCGATCCGG
This sequence comes from Oceaniradius stylonematis, assembly GCF_965223445.1. NCBI lineage: Bacteria > Pseudomonadati > Pseudomonadota > Alphaproteobacteria > Hyphomicrobiales > Ahrensiaceae > Oceaniradius > Oceaniradius stylonematis. The sequence goes on along the minus strand of NZ_OZ244994.1, from coordinate 1,846,002 downwards.
CGGCAATGATGCCGGTCGACAGCGACTGGTAGCCGCGGTCGCGCTTGCGCGCGCGGAAGAAGCGGTTGAGCCGTTCGGGCGAAGTGAAGACGACGCGGATGATCCACCAAGTCAGCATGATCGCCGCGACGATTGAAACGACGCCGACGGCGGCGACCATCAGTGAGACATGGATGAGCTGGTCACCCACGGTGACGGCGACATCACCGGGCATGTCGGCGAGCCAGGCAAAGCCGAAGCCGAGCGCGAAAACCAGCGCGATGAAGATGAGCACCTTGATCATGGCAACGCTCCCTTACTGCGTCGCGCCGGCCGGGGGCGCGGAGGGACGCGCCGCCGACATGGCGTTGGCGAGAGCGCCGGCGACGAGCTGATCGACGGTCTGGCGCGCGCGGACCCTGTCCATGAAGTCCGCCGAGGCGGCCTTGGCCGGATCGGGGAGCGTCTCCCATTCGGCCAGCGCGCCTTCGAGATTGCCGTCCTTGAGCCGGGTTTCGACGCGGGCGGCGATGGCGCCGGGCGTGTCGCCTTCGGCCTCGCCGACCGGACGCACCTGCACCAGCGACCGGGCGCTCGACATCAGCCGGTCGCCGAGCGAGGCGTTTTCGTCCAGGCCCTGGCCGGTGGCGACGATCCGGTTGGCAACGGCGGCGAAACCGTCGGAGAGTTGCGTGACCGTCGGCACGCCGGAGGCGGCGAAATCGCGCAACTGCGCCACGGTCTCGTCTTCGCCGGCGACCGAGGCATAGGCTTCGAGCTCGGTCGCAAAGGCGCTGCCGCGATCGATGGCCGATTTGAGGCCGGCCGCCGCGATGGCTCGCGCGACGACGGTGGAATCCGCGCCACCCTCGGCCAGCCGGTCCTGCGCCTCCGACAGCGCCGCTTCGTTGGCGTCGATGCGCGCTGCGAGCGCGGCCAGCCCGTCACTGACCGTCGTTTCCATGCCCTGAACGCTGTCGCGCACGGTGCCGACGTCGCCGGCCAGCGTGTCGAGATCGCCGCGCAGCGCATCAAGGTCGCCCTGCACTGCGGCGACGGTTTCGCCGAGCGCCTGCATCGCCTCGGCGCCGGCGGCGTCCGCGCCGCTTGCGGAAAGGTCCGCCATCTGTGCGGTCATGCCCGTCACCTGCGCCTCGATCTGGTCGAGACGGCCGGAGAGGGTTTCAAGTCCGGCACCTTCGCCGGCGGCGCCCGACGACATGGCCGAGCGCAATGCGTCGATATCGGCGGTCAGCGTCTCGATGGCGGACAGCGCGCTGCCGCTGTCGGCCTGTGCGCTCCGGGCCGCTTGTGCCGCCGCTTCGATCTGGCCGGCCAGTTCGGCGGGCACGGCCGCTTCGCCCGACGCGGGCGCTGCGGCCATCTCGTCGAGACGCGCCTGCAACTGCGCGATCTCGGACTGGACCGGTGCCAGATCGACGGTCTCGGCGGGTGCCGAACCGAAGGAGGGCAAAAGACCGGTCCATTGCAGTCCTGCGCCGGCGACGAGCGCGATCACGCCGCCGATGATGCCACCGGCGATGGCGCCCGAACCGCCGCGCCGCGCGGGCGCGGGAGGGGTCGGTGGCGCTGCACGATGGGTGCGAGGCGTGTCTGCGTCGCCGCTTCTGTCGGTTCCGCCCGGTTGGGCTTTCTCCGCCTTTCCGTCTTCTCCGGCTTTGGCGAATGGCGAAGCTTCATTGCCGGTGGCTGAAGCCTTGTCCCCGGCGGTCGAAGCCCTGGCGCCTGGCTTGGCGGCCTGCTCCATGGCCACCGGTTCCGCCGCCTTGGGCTTCGCAGCCTTTTCGGCCGACGATTTGGAGGCACCGCCGGCGGTCGCGCCGGCGGTCTTCTCCGCCTCGAGATCGATGGTGACGGGCTTGCGAGTGCCGCCCCGTCCCGCGCCTCGCGACGGTCTTGCGCGCTGTGCCATGAACGCTCTCCCTTGAACCAGCGGACCAGATGTTGCCCGGTTCTAGCACGGCGGTGCGGAATCAAAAGCCGTCATTGGTCAAGTGCCGGCAATCAGGACGAAAAATGTCGCCGCACCGTCTCGACGAGCGAGTCGTCACGCGGTGCCGGCGCGGCGATGATCGACGCCTGCGCAAGCCTTTCAAGGGGCTCGCCGGCGCGCCCGGAAATCAGAAAAAGCGTTGTGTTCTCAAGCAATTGTTGGCGACCCGTTGCCTCAAGGGCATCGGCGAGCAGCCGGGCGGACATGCCGGAGTGCAGCAGCATACCGTCGAGATCGGCGCATTTTAGCGCATCCGTGATTTTGTCAGTCAAGTGGCTGACTTTTTGTATTGTGTAGGTCTCGATCAAGGTGACCTTGCGTCCGGTTTCCGACAGGCGCCGCTCCAGTTCGCCCGTCCGCACGCGGCCGCACATATAGGCGACGGTCGCATCGGCGGGGATGGCATGGCCGACCAGTTCGGCGAGCGCGATGGCGTCGCCGTCGGCGGACCTGACATCGACCATGCCTGCCTCTCGCGCGGCGCGCGCGGTTGCATCGCCCACCGCAAAGACCGGCATGGCGCGCACGGCGTCGACCAGCGCCGGCGGCGCGTGGGTCAGCGCCTTGGCGCTGGTGACGGCCGCCGCGGCACTGCGCCCGGCTTCGGCAATCGTTGCATCCTTCACCGGCAGGTCTACGCTTTCGGTGAACGGGCAGATGATGGCTTCGATGCCGGCCTCACCCAACGCGGCGGCGGTGCGCGATGCGCCCGGCTCGGGCCGCGTCACCAGAACGCGCGGGCGGCGTCCCGTCACCGGTCAGGTCCAGCTTTCGAAAAAGCCGGCGCCGGCACGGGCGCGCAATTCGTCGCCCGCCGTCCGCCCGAGCGTTTCGGGATCGCCGGCGGGGCCGCTCGACGCGATGTCGTGCGAGACCGTGCCGTCCGGCGTCAGGATGGTGCCGAAAAAATCGATCGTATCGCCGTCGATCCGGGCATGGCCGGCGATCGGCGTGCGGCAGGAGCCGTCGAGCGCGGCCAGAAAGGCCCGCTCGCACGTGAGCGCGGTTTCGGTCGCGATGTGCTTGAGCGGCGCGACCAGCGCGTCGGTGCGCGTGTCGCCGGTGCGGCCCTCGATGCAGATCGCGCCCTGGCCCGGCGCCGGCGGGAAGACGTCCATCGCGATCAGATCGGTGATCACATCGGCCATGCCAAGGCGCCTCAGACCCGCATTGGCGAGCAGCGTGGCGTGCGCGACGCCGTCCTCGAGCTTTTTCAGCCGCGTCTGCACATTGCCGCGAAAGCCGACCACTTCGACATCTGGGCGCGCGCGGCGCACCAGCGCCTGGCGCCGCAGCGAGGAGGTGCCGACGATGGCGCCCCTGGGCAGCGCGTCAAGCGTCGGCGCCGCCTTGCCGATGAAGGCGTCGCGCGGGTCCTCGCGCTCAAGGAACGCTGTCAGCGCCAGACCTTCGGGCAGTTTGGTCGGCATATCCTTGGACGAATGCACCGCCAAATCGATATCGCCAGACAGGAGCTGCGCCTCGATCTCCTCGGTGAACAGGCCCTTGCCGCCGATTTCCTTGAGCTCACGGTCGAGTACGCGGTCGCCCTTGGTCGAGATGACGACGATCTCGATCGCCTCGGGCGCCATGCCATGGGCGGCGACGAGCCGGTCACGCACCTCGTGCGCCTGCGCTAGCGCCAGCGGGCTACCCCGCGTTCCGATCCTGACCGTCTCCGACCCCTGTGCCACGGTTTGCTTGCTCCCCGATCCATGATAGGCGACCTGTTCCCTAACCTGTCTGGCCGAGGGCGGCAATCGACCCTTCGCCCTATCGGAATTTGCGCCATGCCGACCGTGCTGGGCATCGAGACGAGCTGCGACGAAACCGCCGCCGCCATCGTGCGGGCCGGCGCCGGCGATGCGCGCGGCGAGATCCTGTCGAACATCATCTACAGCCAGTTCGGCGAGCATGCCCGCTATGGCGGCGTCGTGCCGGAGATCGCCGCCCGCGCCCATGCCGACAAGCTCGACCGGGTGATCAAGGCCGCGCTTTCAGAAGCGGGCACCGATTGGGACGCGATCGACGCGATTGCGGCGACCGCCGGCCCCGGCCTGATCGGCGGGCTGATCGTCGGCACGATGACCGGAAAGGCGATCGCGCTGGCGCGCGGCAAGCCGTTTCTGGCGGTCAACCATCTGGAAGGCCATGCCCTGACCCCGCGCCTGACCGACGGCCAGCCGTTCCCCTATCTGCTGCTGCTGGTCTCGGGCGGGCACACGCAGATGGTCCTGGTGCGCGGCCTTGGCGACTATGAGCGCTGGGCGACGACGATCGACGACGCGCTCGGCGAAGCCTTCGACAAGACGGCCAAGCTGCTGGATCTGGGCTATCCCGGCGGGCCGGCGGTCGAGAAGATGGCCAGCACAGGCGATCCCGACCGGTTCGCACTGCCAAGGCCATTGAAGGGCGAGGCGCGGCCGGACTTTTCGTTTTCCGGCCTGAAGACCGCGCTGCGCAAGACGGCGACCGATCTGGGCGCGCTGACCGACCGGGACGTCGCCGACCTTTGCGCCGGTTTCCAGAAGGCGGTAACCGAGACGCTGGAAGACCGGGTGACGCGCAGCCTGGCGCGCTATCGAGCCGAGATCACCGACATCTCGCCGACGCTGGTCGTCGCCGGCGGTGTCGCGGCCAACAAGGCGATCCGCGCGATGCTGGAACGGGTCTGCGCCGAGCATGGCTTTGCCTTTCTCGCGCCGCCGATGGAGCTTTGTTCGGACAATGCGGCGATGATCGCCTGGGCCGGGCTCGAGCGGTTCCGGCGCGGCGAATCCGACCCGCTGGATATTGCGCCGCGCCCGCGCTGGCCGCTCGACGGCGACAGCGCGCCGCGGATCGGCTCGGGCCGCAAGGGCGCCAAGGCATGAGGGACGCCAAGGCATGAGGAGCGCGAGACGATGAGCGTGGCGGTGGTCGGCGCCGGCGCGTGGGGCACGGCCCTGGCGGCGGCCATGGCGCGGAACGGACAGCGCGTCGCGCTGTGGGGCCGCGATGCCGGCGTCGTCGGTGAGATCAATACGCAGCGCCGCAACCGCTTCTATCTGGGCGATGCCGATCTGCCCGAGGCGATCGATGCCACGACCGATGCGGGCACAGCGCTGGCCGATGCCGACATGGTGCTGCTGGCGGTGCCGGCCCAGACGATGCGCGCGGTGCTGACCATGATGGTGCCGCATCTTCATCCGCACATGCTGCTCGTCTCCTGCGCCAAGGGCATCGAGCGCGGCTCGGGCGCGCTGATGACCGAGGTGATGGGCCGGACGGCGCCCGCCAACGCCAATGCCGTCCTGTCGGGGCCGAGCTTTGCGGCCGATGTGGCGCGCGGCCTGCCGACCGCCGTGACGCTTGCGATGTCGGACGAAGCGCGCGCGCTCGCCGCCTGCCGGGCGCTTGCCCGTCCGGGACTGCGGCTTTATGCGAGCGGCGATGTCGCCGGCGTCGAATATGGCGGCGCGCTGAAGAACGTGCTGGCGATAGCCGCGGGCATCGTCGCGGGCCGGGGCCTTGGCGCCAGCGCGCAGGCGGCGCTGACGACGCGCGGCTTTGCCGAGATGAGCCGGCTTGCGGTGGCGCTCGGCGCACAGTCCGAAACGCTCGCCGGGCTTTCCGGCCTTGGCGACCTGATCCTGACCTGCGGCTCGGACCAGTCGCGCAATTTCGCCCATGGCAAGGCGATCGGGCGTGGCGAGGACACGTCCGGGCTCAAGCTTGCCGAGGGCGTTGCGACAGCAGGCACCGCCGCGCGCATTGCCGGCGACCATGGCATCGAGGCGCCGATCATCGCCGCCGTCGCGGCGATCGTCGATGGCACCCTTGACGTCGATGCCGCGATCACCACCCTTTTGTCGCGGCCCATCAAACCCGAAACCGAAAAAGGCTGACCATGTCCAATTACTGGCTCTTCAAATCCGAACCCTTCAAATGGTCCTGGGAGCAGCAAAAGGCCAAGGGCGAGGCCGGCGAGGAATGGGACGGCATCCGCAACTATCAGGCGCGCAACAACATGCGGGCCATGAAGCTGGGCGACAAGGCGTTCTTCTACCATTCCAACGAGGGGCTGGAGATCGTCGGCATCGCCGAGGTCTGCGCCGAAATCCACCCCGATTCGACCACCGACGATCCGCGCTGGGAGTGCGTCGACATAAAGGCGGTGTGCGACATGCCGCAGCCGGTGACGCTCAAGGACGTCAAGGCCAACGCGAAGCTGGCGGACATGGCGCTTGTCACCTCGATGCGCCTGTCGGTCCAGCCGGTCACCAAGGATGAGTGGCTCGAGGTCTGCCGCATGGGCGGGCTCGACAACCCGCCGCTCTGAGCCCTCGAAGGGCCGGCCATGTCTCAAAAAAGCCCGGATCGCGGGCGACATCGGGCGAAAAAAACGGGTGCCAGAGCGTTCCAACATGACGGGTCGATCGTTCAAACGCTGGCTGGCGCGTGTGCGCCAGGGCCGGGCCGGCATCACCGGCCTGTTCTGGCTGTCGGCGGGCGAAACCACGATTTTGCCCATGCCGGTCGAGATCGTTCTGATCCCGTTGATGCAGTATGCGCGCGACCATGTGTGGCGCATGGCAACCAGCGTGACGCTTGGCGCCGTTGCCGGCGCGGTTGCCGGTTATCTCGTCGCCTATTTCTTCATGGAAGCGGCCGGCAACAGCTTCGTTGCCCTGGCCGGCTGGCAGGACGAGCAGGCCCGCTTCGCCGAACTGTTCGACCGCTACGGCTTTCTGGCCATCGTTCTGGTCGGCATGTTGCCGCCGATCCCGTTCCAGCTTGCGATCGTGTCGGCCGGCGCGACGGGCTATCCGTTCGCGCTGTTCGTTCTGGCAACGCTCATCGCGCGGGGCATCCGCTATTTCTTCCTTGCGGCGGTCGTCCGCCTTTTCGGTGACCATGTCGCGACCGCCTATCAGAACAACCGTGCGCTGGCGCTGACGGTGCTGATCGCGCTGTTCTTTGGCGCGGTCGGCCTGATCGTCTATTTCGAACGCGGCTTTGCGTAACCCGAAAAGCAGACGGCCCGCCAATGGCGGGCCGTTTTCGGTTTTGCCGATCGGGCCGGTCAGCCGGTCTTGTTCTGGCGGTTCTCGATCAGATCGTCGACCACGGAGGGGTCGGCGAGCGTCGATGTGTCGCCGAGCGAGCCGAAATCGTCCTCGGCGATCTTCCTCAGAATACGCCGCATGATCTTGCCTGAGCGTGTCTTGGGCAGGCCCGGCGCGAACTGGATCTTGTCGGGCGAAGCGATCGGGCCGATCTCCTGACGCACATGCTGGACAAGCGCCTTGCGCAGGCCGTCATCGCCGTCATAGCCGCCCATCAGCGTCACATAGCAATAGATGCCCTGGCCCTTGACCTCGTGCGGATAGCCGACAACGGCCGCTTCCGACACGGAATCGTGGCTCACCAGCGCGGATTCCACCTCGGCCGTTCCCATCCGGTGGCCGGAGACGTTGATGACGTCGTCGACGCGGCCGGTGATCCAGTAATAGCCGTCGGCGTCGCGCTTGCAGCCGTCGCCGGTGAAATATTTGCCCTTGTAGGTGGAGAAATAGGTCTGGATGAAGCGCTCATGGTCGCCATAGACCGTGCGCATCTGACCCGGCCAAGAATCGACGATGCACAGATTGCCCTCGGCGACCGTCTCCGAATGCACCTGGCCCTCATTGTCGACCAGCTGCGGCTGGATGCCGAAGAAGGGCCGCGTCGCCGAGCCCGGCTTGAGCTTGGTGGCGCCGGGCAGCGGCGTGATCATGATGCCGCCGGTCTCGGTCTGCCACCATGTGTCGACGATCGGGCATTTCTTCTCGCCGACGACATTGTAGTACCATTCCCACGCCTCGGGGTTGATCGGCTCGCCGACTGAACCCAAAAGCCGCAGCGTCTTGCGCGAGGTGCGATTGACGAAAGAGACGCCGGCGCCCATCAGCGCGCGGATCGCGGTCGGAGCAGTGTAGAAGATCGTCACCTTGTGCTTGTCGACCACGTCCCAGAAGCGCGAAGCGTCGGGATAGGACGGTACGCCCTCGAACATCAGTGTCGTCGCGCCGTTACACAAGGGGCCGTAGACGATATAGGAGTGGCCGGTGACCCAGCCGACATCGGCCGTGCACCAGTAGATGTCGCCGTCCTGGCAATCGAAGACATATTGGTGGGTCATCGAGGCGTAGACCAGATAGCCGCCGGTGGTGTGCAGAACGCCCTTGGGCTTACCGGTCGACCCGGAGGTGTAGAGGATGAAGAGCGGATCCTCGGCCTTCATGCGTGCCGGCTTGCATTCCGGCTTCTGCTCGCTGACGGCTTCGTGGTACCAGACGTCGCGGTCGGAGAACCATTCGATCTTGCCGGCGGTGCGCCGGACGACCATCACCGTATCGACCTCGACCCCCTCGCGCTCGGCCACCTCGACGGCCAGATCGACATTGTGCTTGAGCGGAACCTTCTTGCCGCCGCGCAGGCCTTCGTCGGCCGTGATGACGAAGCTGGACTCGCAGCCGACGATGCGGTCGGCGAGCGCGTCGGGCGAAAAGCCGCCAAAGACGATCGAATGCACCGCGCCGATCCGCGCGCAGGCGAGCATGGCATAGGCCGCCTCGGGGATCATCGGCAGGTAAAGCGTGACGCGGTCGCCCTTCTTGACGCCGCGCGCCTTCATCGCGTTGGCGAGCCGGCAGACCTCGTCATGCAGTTCGCGATAGGTGATCTTCTTGTCGTCGTAGGGATTGTCGCCCTCCCAGATGATCGCCACCTGGTCGCCGCGCTTTTCCAGATGCCGGTCGATGCAGTTGTAGGAGACGTTGGTGACGCCGTCCTCGAACCATTTGATCGCGACCTTGCCGGTGAACGAGGTGTTCTTGACCTTGGTGTAGGGCTTGAACCAGTCGATCCGCTGGCCGTGCTTGGACCAGAAGCCTTCGGGGTCGTCGACGCTCTGCTGATACCAGGTCTTGTAGGTCGCATCGTCGATCAGCGCCTTCTTCTTGACCGCCGCGGGGACCGGATACACTTCACCTGACATCGAAAACCTCCACTTGGTTCGCGGGCACGCCGCCTTCACTCCCTGATGCGACGGACGGCTGGGCCGCCCGCGCGGGTCGGCACGGGTGTAGCGCGAAGTCTTCGTTGGCGTAAATTAGACCATGGATAGCGCAACGCCCGCTGCGGCCGTGCGGCGTATCCGACATTGGGCGAAGACGGGCGGCTTATGCGCCGCCCAGCGCCTGTGCGGCGACCGCTTCGGCAAGCGCCGTCTCCAGCGGCGTGTGCGGCTCGGCGCCGATCAGCGCCTCAAGGCGCGTATTGTCGAGAGAATGGGGCGTGTCCCACAGATAGCGCATCTTGACGACTTCGCGCACCAGCGGGTTGAACAGGCCGATCACCCGCATGATCGTCCAGGGCGCGGCGCCCTTCCTGAGCGGCCGGCCGACAGCGGTCTCCATGGCGGCATGGAATTGCTGGCCGGTCGCGGTGTGGCCGGCAAAGTGCAGCCGGGCAAACGGCGGTAGCGTCTCGCGCCTGTCCGCTACCATGACGAAAGCGCGGGCAAAGTCGGGCATAAAGGCGAAGGCGTGGTCGATATCGCGCCGGCCCGGCCAGACGACGCGGCCCTTCTTCAGATCCTTGGCGATGACCAGGTCGAACCAGCTTCCGTCCACCGGTCCGCCGAAAAAGTCGCCGGCGCGCAGCACGACCGACCGCAGGCCGGTCTCGCTTTCGGCGCGCAGCCGATCCTCGATGGCGACGCGGATGCGGCCTTTTTCGGTGTCGGGCGCCATCGGCGTGTCCTCGGTCAGTCCGGGGCGGACCGCGGTACCGTAATTGTAGACATTGCCGGGCAGCATCACGGTCGCGCCGGCGGCCCGGGCGGCGGCGATGACGTTTTCGGCCATCGGCATGGCGAGCTCGTCCCATTTGTCATAGGGCGGATTGAGCGCGTGCAGGATGACGTCCGCGCCGGCGCAGGCGGCGATCATGCCCTCGCGGTCCATGGCGTCGGCCTCGACGGGTTCGACGCCGGCGGGCAGCCGGCCGAGCTTGGCGCCGCGGGCGATGCCGCGAACGCTCCATCCGGCCTCGATGAAAGCCTCGGCGGCGGCGTGCCCGATCCGTCCGGCCGCGCCGGCAATAACGATTGTGCTCATCTGTTGCATCTCCTGAATCCTGATGATGCGCCATGATCGGCCATCGCCAGATGAATGGATAGACAAGAGTTCGACTGTCTAATATTCATTTTCGAATGAATGGAACGCGCTTCGACTGGAACCTGATCGGCAGTTTTCTGGCGGTGCTCGACGCCGGCACGCTGAGCGGCGCGGCACGGCAGTCGGGCATTTCGCAGCCCACTCTGGGACGGCATGTGGGCGAGTTGGAGGCGCAGACGGGCCTTGTCCTGTTCGAGCGGGGCCGCGCCGGGATGATGCCGACCCAGGCTGCCTTGCGGATCGCCGACGAGGCGCGGGCGATGCGCGACAGCGCGGCGGCGTTTTCGATGGCGGCGACCGATCAGGAAACGCGCGTCGAGGGCACGATCCGGCTCACCGCCAGCCGGGTGATGGCGACCTTCGTGCTGCCGCCGGTGCTGGCGGCGCTGCGCGCCGCCGAGCCCGCGCTTGCCATCGAACTGGTGGCGAGCGACGGCATCGATAACCTTCTGGCGCGCGATGCCGACGTCGCCGTGCGCATGGTGCGGCCGACCCAGAACGATCTGATCGCGCGCAAGATCAACGATTTTGTCATGGGCGCCTATGGGCACGAGGACTATCTCGCTCGCGCCGGCACGCCGGAAACACTGGACGATCTCTACCGGCACACGATGATCGGCTATGACCGGACGGATTTGATCGAGCGTGGCATGCGCGCGCTGACGGGCGGCTATGACCGCGATGCCTTCCAGATCCGCACCGACGACCAGATCGCCTATTGGGCGATCGTCGAGGCGGGCGCCGGCATCGGGTTCGGGCCGCGCTTTGTCGCCCGGAGGAACCCGGCCCTGCACAGGGTTCTGCCCGATCTGCAGATCGCGCCGCTGCCGGTCTGGCTCGCCTCGCACCGCGAATTGCGGCACAGCGCCAAGGTGCGGCGGGTCTATGACTTCCTTGCCGACACGCTGTCGGCGCTGCCGCTCGACCGGGACGGCAAATAGCCGATGACGAGGCTGCTCGCCCCGACCGCCAGAACGATCAGCGACCAGCCGGTGAAGACCAGCGCCAGCGAGAATGTTTCGGCGAGAGCGCCGACGAAGGCGGGCATGAACAGCAGACCGGCATAGCCGAAGGTGGTGATCACCGCGATCGCAACGGCCGGCGGAAGGCCGGGATAGGCGCCGGCGGCGGAAAACAGGATCGGCACCATGTTGGCCATGCCGAGACCGGCGATGAAGAAGCCGGCGCAGGCGACGAGGAAGCCGGGTGCCGTGCCGGCGATGGCCAGCCCGGTCGCCGCTACCGCAGAACTGGCAAGGAAGATGCGCCGGTCGCCGAAACGGGCGCGCAGCCCGTCGCCCAGAAACCGCACGGCGGCCATCGTCGCCGAGAACGCCGCGAACGCATAGCCGCTGACGACCAGCGGCGCGCCCAGCTCGTCGCGCAGATAGAGCGCGCTCCAGTCGATCACCGTGCCTTCGGGCGCAAACGCCAGAAGCGTCAGGATGCCGAGCCCGTAAATTCCCGCCTCGCGCGGGATGCCGGTCCGACGAGGCGTGCGGGCCTCGCCGGTTTCACTTGCGTCGACGCCGAATTCGTCGGGCCGGTAATGGCGCCATGCCCACAGCGCAACGGCCAGGCCGATCGCGCCGACCGCCAGCGCATGGCCCATCTCGCCGAGCGTGACGATCATCGCGCCGCCGGTCAGTCCGCCGACCATGCCACCGAGCGACCAGAAGCCGTGAAACGAGGACATGGCGGGCCGGCCGGCGGCCTTTTCGACGCCGATGCCGTTGGCGTTCATCGCATTGTCCATCGCGCCCAGAAACGTGCCGAGCCACAAAAGCGCCAGCGCGGCGGCCGGCACCGAGGGCGCGAGCGTCAGAAGAACCAGCGAAGGTGCCAGAAGCACCGACGTCCAGCGTACCACCGCGACCGAACCCAGCCGCGTCACCATCCAGGCGCCGCCGATCAGTGCGATCACCGCGCCGATGCCGAACAGCACGATCAGCCGTCCGAGCACCGCCTCGCTGATGCCGAGCCGTTCGACGAGCACGGGGATCTTGGTCGCCCAGTGGCCGACCATGAAGCCGTTGACGAAGAACGCCGCAAAGACGGCCAGCCGTGCCAGTCTCAGGCGCCTGATGTCGGGCGGCATGCCGCTTGCGCTGGTTTGAACGGTCGACATGACGGCTCCGCAAAGAACAGCTTTCCTTAGATCGGTTTCCGCGCTTCTCAAAGCGGTTTGAGAGCAGGGGCGTCAGAAGCCGTACAATTGCGCCGGATTGTCGACGAGAATGCGCTTGCGCGTCGCCGCGTCGGTGACGACGCGCAGCAACGCATTGAGCAGGACACCCGCGTCGGGCATCTGTGCATCGGCCAGCATCAGATGCGGCCAGTCGCTGCCCCACAGGCACCGTTCGGGATTGGCGGCCACCAGCGCGGCGACGAGCGCATCCGTCGCTTCATAGGGCGCGCCGGCGAGACGGTAGAGGCCGGACAGCTTGACCCATGCCCTGCCGCCTGCGAGCAGCGCAAGGAGGCGCTGGAAACCCGGTTCGTCCGGTCCCGCCGCGACATCGGGCCAGCCAATATGGTCGAAGACGACATCGACCGGCATGGAGCGCACGCCGTCATCGAGTTCGGCCATGTGGCGGTGCGCGTTCATCAGCATCTGGACATGCAGCCCGCGCGCCTTCAGCCGGTCGGCCATGGCGGTCACGCCGGCCCAGCTCAGGACACCGCCATGGACATAGTTGAGCCGCACGCCCGACAGGCCCGCTTCGGCGAGCGCGTCCAGTTCGGCGTCGGTGGCTGCATCGGTGACGAGCCCGATGCCGCGCGCCCGGTCGCGCCCGAGCCGGGCGACGGCGGCCTTGGTCACCGCATTGTCGGCGCCATAGAGGATCGAATGGACGATGACGACGCGGTCAAGGCCGAGCGCGGCCATGTGCCGTTCATAAAGCGCGATCCAGCCCTCGAAATCGAGGCCCGGCGCGGGGTTCTCGACGCGGCCGTCCCAGAGGTCGAACTCGCCCGGCGCCGCGACCATGTGGATGTGGGCGTCGCAGGCGCCCGGCGGCAGCGGCCGGTCCGGGCTTTGGGGAACGGCGACGGGCATTTCGGCATGGGGCTTCATGGCAGGTCCGGTGCAAAGGCGGTTGACGTCGGCGGCCGGCTTAACGCGTTTGCGCGGTGGCGCACAGATACCGGCCGTCATGTTTGCGCCGCACAATGCGAACCGCTAAAGAATGGTTGCGCCCTTCCACCCTTGTCCGGGAATTCCTGCCTTGACCATCACCAAACTGCTCGTCGCCAACCGCTCCGAGATCGCCATCCGCGTGTTCCGCGCCGCCAACGAGCTTGGCATGACAACCGTCGCGATATGGGCCGAGGAGGACAAGCTGGCGCTGCACCGGTTCAAGGCCGACGAGAGCTATCAGGTCGGCCGCGGCGGGCATCTGGACAAGGATCTCGGCCCGATCGAGAGCTATCTGTCCATCGAAGAAGTGATCCGCGTTGCCAAACAGTCGGGCGCCGATGCGATCCATCCCGGCTACGGGCTTCTGTCGGAAAGCCCCGAATTCGTCGATGCGTGCGATGAAGCCGGCATCATCTTCATCGGGCCGCGCGCCGACACGATGCGCGCGCTCGGCAACAAGGTCTCGGCCCGAAACCTCGCCGTCGAGGCGGGCGTGCCCGTGGTGCCGGCGACCGAGCCGCTGCCCGACGACATGGACAAGGTGCGCGCCATGGCCGCCGAGATCGGCTATCCGGTGATGCTGAAAGCGTCCTGGGGCGGGGGCGGACGCGGCATGCGCGCCATCCGCTCCGAGGACGATCTGGAGCGCGAGGTGACCGAGGCCAAGCGCGAGGCGATGGCGGCGTTCGGCAAGGACGAGGTCTATCTGGAAAAGCTCGTCGAGCGAGCCCGCCATGTCGAGGTGCAGATCCTCGGCGACACGCACGGCAATGTCGTTCATCTGTTCGAGCGCGACTGCTCGATCCAGCGCCGCAACCAGAAGGTCGTCGAACGCGCGCCGGCGCCCTATCTCGACAATGCGCAACGCGCCGAACTGGCCGAACATGCGATGAAGATCGCCCGCGCCACCGACTATGTCGGCGCCGGTACGGTCGAATTCCTGATGGATGCGGATACCGGCTCGTTCTATTTCATCGAGGTCAATCCGCGCATCCAGGTCGAGCATACGGTGACCGAGGAAGTCACGGGCATCGACATCGTCAAGGCGCAGATCAGGATTCTCGAGGGCGAAAGGATCGGCGATCCGGCATCGGGCGTGCCGGCGCAGGAGGACATCGCGCTGCACGGCCATGCGCTGCAGTGCCGTATCACCACCGAAGATCCCGAGCAGAACTTCATTCCCGATTATGGCCGGATCACCGCCTATCGGGGCGCGACCGGCTTCGGCATCCGGCTCGACGGCGGCACGGCCTATTCGGGCGCGGTGATCACGCGCTTTTACGACCCGCTTCTGGAAAAGGTGACGGCCTGGGCGCCGACGCCCGAAGAAGCGATCCGGCGCATGGACCGGGCGCTGCGCGAGTTCCGCATCCGCGGCGTCGCCACCAACCTGACCTTCCTTGAAGCGATCATCGGCCATGAGGATTTCAAGGCCAACCGCTACACGACCAAGTTCATCGACACGACGCCGGAGCTGTTCGCCGCCGTCAAGCGCCAGGACCGGGCGACCAAGCTCCTGACCTATCTGGCCGACGTCACCGTCAACGGCCATCCCGAGACCAAGGGCCGGCCGAAGCCGCCCGCCCATGCGGTGCCGCCGGAACCGCCCTTCGTCGGCGGGCCGGTGCCCGAAGGCGGCACCAAACGGATGCTGGACGAGATGGGGCCGGCGAAGTTCGGCCAATGGCTGCGCGAACATGATCCGGTGATGATCACCGACACGACGATGCGCGACGGGCATCAGAGCCTGCTCGCAACGCGCATGCGCACCTACGACATGGGACGGATCGCCGGGACGTATGCGCGCGCGCTGCCGAACCTTCTGTCGCTGGAATGCTGGGGCGGGGCGACCTTCGATGTCTCGATGCGGTTCCTCACCGAGGACCCGTGGGAGAGGCTGTCCGTCATCCGCGAGGCGGCGCCGAACATTCTGTTGCAGATGCTGCTGCGCGGCGCCAACGGCGTCGGCTACACCAACTATCCCGACAATGTGGTCAAGCACTTCGTCCGGCAGGCGGCGAGCGGCGGCATCGACCTGTTCCGCGTCTTCGATTGCCTGAACTGGGTGCCGAACATGCGCGTCGCCATGGACGCGGTCGCCGAGGAGAACAAGATCTGCGAGGCGGCGATCTGCTATACCGGCGACATCCTCAATTCGGCACGGCCGAAATACGATCTGAAATACTATGTCGGCATGCTCAGGGAACTGGAAGCGGCCGGCGCGCACATGATCGCGGTCAAGGACATGGCGGGCCTTCTCAAGCCGGCCGCCGCGACGGTGCTTTTCAAGACGCTGCGCGAGGAAACGGATCTGGCGCTGCATTTCCACACGCACGACACGTCCGGCATCGCGGCGGCGACGATCCTTGCGGCGATCGATGCCGGCGTCGATGCGGTCGATGCCTCGATGGACGCCCTGTCGGGCCTGACGGCGCAGCCCTGCCTTGGTTCGATCGCCGAGGCGCTAACTGGCACCAAGCGCGATCCGGGGCTGGACCCCGAATGGATCCGGCGCATTTCCTTCTACTGGGAAGCGGTCCGCGCCCAGTACGCCGCCTTCGAGAGCGATCTGAAGGGGCCGGCGTCGGAGGTCTATCTGCACGAAATGCCGGGCGGGCAGTTCACCAATCTGAAGGAACAGGCCCGCTCGCTCGGCCTCGACACGCGCTGGCACGAGGTCGCCCGCGCCTATCACGACGTCAACATGATGTTCGGCGACATCGTCAAGGTGACGCCGTCCTCCAAGGTGGTCGGCGACATGGCGCTGATGATGGTCAGCCAGGATCTGACGGTCGCCGATGTCGAGAACCCCAAAAAGGACATCGCGTTCCCGGACTCGGTGGTCTCGATGATGCGCGGCGATCTGGGTCAGCCGCCGGGCGGCTGGCCGGAGGGCATCCAGAAAAAGGTGCTCAAGGGAGAAGAGCCCTACACCGACGTGCCTGGCTCTCTGCTTCCGCCGGAGGATCTGGACGCACGTCGCGCCGAAATCGAGGACAAGCTCGGCCGCGAACTGAACGAATATGAGTTCGCCGCCTATCTGATGTATCCCAAGGTGTTCACCGACTTCGCGCTGGCGCAGGACAAATACGGGCCGGTCAGCGCGCTGCCGACACCCAACTATTTCTACGGTCTGCCGGCGGCCGAGGAGGTTTTCGTCGACATCGAAAAGGGCAAGACACTGGTCATCCGCTGCCTTGCCGTCGGCGAGCCGGACGACAAGGGCATGGTGACGGTGTTCTTCGAGCTGAACGGCCAGCCAAGGCGCATCAAGGTGCCAGACCGGGTGCACGGCGCCGAAAGTTCGGTCGCCCGGCGCAAGGCCGAGGACGGTAACGAGGCCCATGTCGGCGCACCGATGCCGGGTGTCGTCTCGACCGTCTCGGTGGCCGGCGGCCAGGAGGTCAAGAAGGGCGACGTGCTGGTGTCGATCGAGGCGATGAAGATGGAAACCGCGCTGCACGCCGAACGCGACGGCACGGTGTCCGACGTTCTGGTCAAGGCCGGCGACCAGATCGACGCCAAGGATTTGCTGGTGATTTACGCCGCCGGCCAGGCGGAATGAGGGCCGCGCCCCGCGGTGAATGCGACCTTCGGCACTTTTGGTTCGTCACCACTTACCTTATTATGTGAGTGGTTGCTTACTGAAACGCGCCGGCCGGTCACCTGCACGGCGCGACCGGGCTTGAGCGGCGGGCAATGCGCCCTTGGCGTGACGGGGCGAATTGGCCTAAACCGCATCCCGAACGATGGGACGTCGCTCGGAGATGGGGCATTCCGCCCGCCGGGTCTCCTCGCATTCAGGATCACAAAGCTCAGATGACCAACGAAAAAACCCGCGACATCGTCCTGATCGCACTTTTTGCCGCGATCATGGCCGTGCTCGGCGTCTTCCCGCCGATCACGCTGCCGCTCGTCGGCGTGCCGATCACCGCCCAGTCGCTTGGCGTGATGCTGGCAGGCGGCATATTGGGCGCACGGCGGGGCGCGCTCGCCATGGTTCTTTTCCTGGTGCTGGTCGCTGCCGGCCTGCCGCTCCTGTCCGGCGGCAGGGGCGGTTTCGCGGTCTTTCTAGGGCCAAGCGGCGGCTTTCTGGTCGGCTGGATCGTCGCCGCCTTCGTCGTCGGTCTGATGGTCGAACGGTTCTGGCCGCGGCTCGGCCATGTCAACGCGTTCGCCGCCTGCGTCTTCGGCGGTATCGTCGTCCTCTATGCGATCGGCATTCCGTGGATCGCGTTCGCCGCCGAGATTTCGATCGCGCAGGCCTTTGTCGGCTCGATGCCGTTCGTGCCGGGCGATGTGATCAAGGCGGTCATCGCCGCGACCGTCATCGTGACCGTGGCGCGGTCCTACCCGGTCATCGTGTCGCGCTAGCGGACCCATCTTGCACGCGGGAAGGCGCAGCCATTGATCCAGCTTGAAGGGGTGACCGTTCGCAAGGGCGATACGCTCATACTAGACGCGATCTCGGTGACGCTCACCGAACGGCGGATCGGCATTATCGGGGCGAACGGATCGGGCAAGAGCACGTTCGCGCGGCTGCTCAACGGGCTGGAACGGCCGACCACAGGCACAGTCCGGGTCGACGGGCAGCCGACGGACCGGAAATCGCCGCTGGGCAAGGTGGGCTTCGTTTTCCAGAATCCCGACAACCAGATCGTCATGCCGCTGGTCGATGAGGATCTGGCGTTCGGTCTTCGAAAATCCGGCCTGTCGAAGTTCGAGATCGGTGAACGTGTGCGGCGCCATCTCGAGCGGTTCGGCCTGACCCACCTGAACGGGCGGCGCACCCACGAACTGAGCGGCGGCGAAAAGCAGCTCATCGCGCTGATCGGCGTTCTGGTGATGGAGCCGGCGATCATCGTGCTGGACGAGCCGACCACATTGCTCGACCTGCGCAACCGGCGCATACTGGTCTCGTTTCTGGACAGGCTCGACCAGACGCTGATTGTGGTGAGCCACGATCTGGAGCTGATGGCGTCGATGGACCGTCTCATCTGGATTGACGAGAGACGGATTCGCGGCGACGGCGATGCCGGCGACATTGTGCGCGCCTACCGGGAGGCGATAGCGACCGAACCATGCTGACAAGCGATTACGTCCCCGGAGACAGCGCCGTTCATCGCGCCCGGCCGTTGATCAAGGTCGGCCTGCTGTTCGTCTTCTGTACATGGCTTTTCTTGCAGGAGGGCTGGCTGTCGCTGAGCGTCGCCGGGATGGCACTGGCGGCGCTCCTTGCTGTCGCGCGCATTCCGCCGAGGATGGTTTTTGCCGCCGTCCGTCCGGCCCTGTGGGTGCTTGGCCTGATCTTCCTGGCGCAGCTCTTTCTCGCCGACTGGCGTTTCGCCGGCTTCGTCGTGCTGCGCTTTGCCGTGATGATCCTCGCCGCGTCGCTTTTGACGCTGACCACGCGGACGAGCGATCTGGTCGAGGCCATCGAAGGCGCCTTGAGCCAATTTCTTCCGCAAAGATCGGCCGAAGCGATCAGCCTCGCCCTGTCTTTGTGCCTGCGCTTCATCCCGAGGGTCCGCGACATCTTCGATGAGGTGAAGAATGCGCAAAGGGCGCGGGGGCTGGGGACGAACTGGCGGGCGCTGGTCACGCCGACCATCGTCCGGGCGCTCAAGTCGGCCGACGAGATCGCGCGGGCCATCGTGGCGCGCTCGCCTGGCCCCGCCGACGGACCGGCAATGCCGGATGGCCGCCATGTCCGGTGACGACGCGACCGAAGCGGACGCCGGGCAGTTCGCCGATCTGGTCCGCAAGCGCCGGTCGGTGCGCGCCTATCTCGACACCGATGTCAGCCGCGCGCAGATCGAAGCCATCCTTGACATGGCACGCCACGCGCCGAGCGGCGGCAACATGCAGCCATGGAATGTCCATGTGCTCGGCCGGCAAACGATCGGCGAGTTGGGCGATGCGATCCGGACGGCGCTCGCCGAGCCCGACTACGTCGAGACAGGCGATTACCGCTACTATCCGGCACGACCCGTCGCGCCCTATGGCGACCGCATCCGGCAGGCGGGCCACGATCTTTACGAGGCGCTGGGGATCGGCCGCCGGGACGTGGCCGCGCGCCGCGAACAGAAGCTGAAGAATTTCGATTTTTTCGGCGCGCCAGCCGGCCTTCTGGTGACGATCGATGCGCGGCTGGAGCGCGGAAGCTGGATCGATGTCGGCCTGTTCCTCAACGCGCTGTCGCTGGCGATCGTCAGCCAGGGGCTCGGATGCTGCCTGCAGGCCAGCTTTTCGAGCCATGGCGATGCGGTGCGGCGGGTGCTGGGCCTTGAGCGCGATGCGCTGGTCGTCTGCGGCGTCGCCGTCGGCCATGCCGACGAGACCCATCCGGTCAACCGGCAGCCGCTGCGCCGTCAGGACGTTGCCGAATTTGTGCGGTTTCACCCATGATCGAAATTCGCGGCCATCATCTGCTGTGCGCCGTAACCTTTGTCGGGCGGGGCTATTCGCGCCGGTTCGAACGCGATTACAGGCGCGTCATCGCGCGCATGAACGACAATGAGGAGATGGTCATCGTTGGCGGGCCCGACGCGATATGCGCGTCGGTAAAGGATTGCGCGGGCAGCCATTGCCATGAGGAGCGGATCGTCGCCCGCGACCGGGCCGCCCTGGCCGCAATATCGGCGCTGACGGGACGCATGCTGACGGTCGGCTCGCGGATCATGCCGCACGATGTCTTCACCGCGCGCCACCGGGCGGCGTTTCGCGATGGGACGATCCGCGCCGCCTGTGCCGATTGCCAATGGTCGGACCTGTGCGACCGGATCGCCGCCGACGGCTTTCAGACGACTTTGCTGGACCGGCGGTGAGGGGATCGGCGGTCATGGCGTCGCGCATTGCATTGTCGATCCTTGAACATCTGCGCACGCGCCCCGGCGCGCCGGTCCTGCATTTCGGAACCGGGACGATCAGCGCCGGCGATCTGGCGGACAGGATCGACCGGCTGTCGCGCGGGCTGCGGTCGCTGGACCGGCATGGGCGCATCGGGATCGCGATGGAGGCGGCGCCGGACACGCTGGCGCTGTTCATCGCTTCGCTGATCGCCGCGCGCGAAACCTTCGTGCTCGATCCGTCCTGGCCGGAGGCGACGATCGCCCAAGTCACGGCCAGCACCGGGCTCGATGCCGTCGTCGCCCAGATGGACGCAGCGCCCGCCGGGGCGATCGGCGCCGAAACGCTCGCCCGGATGGGTGCCGACGCGCAGGTGCCCTTCTCGATGGATGAGGATGCGGCCGAACCGCTCTTCACCCTCTTCACCTCCGGCTCCACGGGCATGCCCAAGGGCTGCCGGCGCACCGAAACCTCCTGGTTGAGAAGTTTCGAGGCCGACCGCGCGCTCGCCGATCTTGAGGGGCGGGGCCTGGTGCTGGTTCCGGGCAATCTGGCGCATTCGCTGTTTCTCTATGCGGCGGTGCGCGGCCTGTGGGCCGGCTGCGCCATCGCGCTCTTTCCCCGCTTTCGTCCGGACCGGGTGTTGGCGCTTGCCGACCGGTTCGGCGATTGCGCCATGTTTGCCGTGCCCACCCAGTTGAGCGCGCTTTGCGCGGCGGCCGAGCGCCGGCATCCGGGCGTCAAGCGCGTGCTGCTCACGGGCTCCAAGCTGCCTTCCGCGGTCGCCGGACAGGCGCGGCACACATTTCCCGGCGCGGCCCTCATCGAGTTCTACGGCACGACCGAACTGAGCTACGTCGCCGCTCGTCATGTCGATGCCAACGATCCGCCCTCGCTGGTCGGCAAGCCGCTTGCCGGCGTCGATGTGATGGTCGTCGACGATGCGGGCGCGCCATGTCCGCCCGGCGCCAGGGGCCGCGTTTTCGTCCGGAGCGGCATGGCGTTCGACGGCTATGTCCGGAACGGGCGCTTCGAGCCGGCAGAGGCGTCGGTCGGCGTCGGCGACGCGGGATGGCTGGACGAAGAGGGCAACCTGCATCTGGACGGGCGGATCGACCGCATGTTCCAGTCGAGCGGGCGCAACATCGTCCCCGAAACCATTGAGGCGGCACTTGCGGCGGTGGAGGGCATCGAGGCCGCGGCCGTGTTCGGCATCCCGGACCCTGTGCGCGAGCACCGCATCGTCGCGGTGCTCAAGGCGCCGGTCGCGTCCGGCCGGTCGGCGATCGTTGGCGGCCTGAAGAAGAGCCTGCCGCCCTATGCGATCCCCGGACACTATTTCGAATGCGGTGACTGGCCGCTGACCGTTTCGGGCAAGCCGGATCTGGTCACGCTGCGCGAACGGCTCGACGGCGGAACGCTGGAGCCGCTTGCGTGAGCGGCGCGGTGTGGATGGCCGGCGCCCGCCGGACCCCGGTCGCCCCGCGCGGCGGCGCGTTCGCAGGGCTCGACGCGCACCGGATCGGCGCGGCGCCGATCACGGCCCTTGTCGATGACCTCGGCCTTCCCGCCGATGCTGTGGGCTGCGTCATTTTCGGAAACGGCGTTTATGGCGGCGGCAATCCGGCCCGGCTGTCGGCGCTCGCCGCCGGCCTGCCCGAAACCGTTCCGGCGATGACCATCGATACGCAATGCTGCGGCGGGCTGGACGCGATCCATCTCGCGCACAGCCTCGTCGCCTCGGGCGCGCACGAATTCGTCCTGGCCGGCGGCGTCGAATCCTACAGCGCCGCGCCGCGCCGCTTCCGGCGTTCGGCGGCGGGAGAAGCGGATGTCGAATATCAGCGGCCGCCCTTTTCGCCCTGGCCCGGGCGCGATCCGGACATGCTCGAAGCGGCCGCGCTTCTGGCGCGGCAGATGGGAATTACGCGAGCGGAACAGGAGGCGTTCGCCTGCCGCAGCCATGCCGATGCGCTTGCCGCTCGGGAAAGGCTCGCCGCCGAATGCGTGCCGCTCGGCGGTCTTGCCCATGACGCGTTCACCCGGCGGATCGGCCCGAAGCTGTGCGCGCGGCTGCCGGTCCTGGCCGGCGATGATGCGCACGGGCTGACCACGGCGACCACGGCTGTCGAAGCCGATGCGGGCGCGGTCTGCGCGATCGTCTCGGACGGTTTTTTGGCGGCCCATCCGCATCTCAAACCGCGGGCGATCCGGGTCGCCGGCGGCCTGTCGCTGGGCGACGATCCCGCCATGCCGGCGCTGGCGCCTGTGGCGGCGGTCCGCGAGACGCTGGCTCGCTTTTCCTTGGCGATGGATGGGTTCGACGTGTTCGAACTGATGGAGGCGTTCGCCGTGCAGGCGATTGCGTGCATCCGGCTGGCCGGCTTTGCGCCGGAGCGGACCAATCTGGGCGGCGGCGCGCTTGCGCGGGGTCATCCGGTCGGCGCATCGGGCGCGATCAACGCGGTGCGGCTCTACCATGAAATGCTGGTTCGGCCCGAGGCCGGCAAGGGCCTTGCCGCGATCGCCGGCGCGGGCGGGCTCGCCGCAACGCTGGTGCTTGCGCGGTAAGGCCGGACCCGCGCCGACGCGGGACGGTTTGCGGCAGCCAGCGCCGTCACATCAGCTTGAAGGGCACACCCGACAGCAGCGCCTCGACATAGCGCTTCTTCTGGAAGTGGCCGTTCAGCGAGACGCGCGGCATCGCCGTCGGGTTTTGGAGGCATGCGGCATTCAGCACGCCGGGCTGTGTGGTCACGGCGGCGGCGAAACCGGCATCGGCCACTGCCTTCACCTCGCGCGCGCCGACCGCTTTGGTCCAGCCATAGGGATAGGCAAACGACTGTGGCCGGCGGCCCGCATAGGCTTCTACGGCAGCCCTCGATTGTTCGATCTCGGCGTTCAGCCGTTCGTCGCTGACGCGGCGCAGATTGACATGGGTCATGGTGTGCGCGCCCAGATGCACCAACCGATCTTCGGCCAGTCGGCGCAGTTCCTCCTCATCCATGACAAGCGAATCGACGATGGCCATCGGGTCGATATTGTGAACCTGGCGCGCGACGTCATCGATCCTTTGCACCGCTTCGTCCTCGTCGATCGACTGGACGAAGGCTGCAAAGCGTTCGAAGGCAGCGAACTTGCGGGCCGTCGTTGTGGCTCGGAGGGTTTCCGGCCCGTCGCCGAAATCGAAGTCGATCCTGTCGGCCTTGCGGGCGATGGCGGCGGCGGTCTCCCACCATATGGAGCGTGTACGTTCGACGAAGCCGGGATTGATGAAGATCGAGTAGGGTACGCCGTGCCTGCGGAAGACAGGTGCCGCGAACTCGGCATTGTTGCGGTAGCCGTCATCGAGCGTGAACGCGACGAAGCGGCGCTGGTCGCCGGGCTCGGCGAGCAATGCCGGCAGGTCGTGCAGGTGAACCGGCGTCAACCCGCTTTCGAGCGCGGTCTCGACGGCCTGCTCGAGAAATTCCGGCGTTACGGACAAAAGTGCGTTGGGCGAGAACCTGGTGGTCTCCTGTTCAGGGCGGACGTGATGAAGCGTGAAGATCACGCCACGGCCGGCGGCGGATGGAAACAGCGACCGGACACCAGGCAGGGCGACGGCTTCCAGCCCGGCGCGGATGATGCCGTATTTCAGGTAACGCTTGGCTGTTGCACGCGCTGCCATTTGTCCGCAAGCTCCCTTCGTCAGGTTTGGTGACCGGCTTTGAGGATTCGCCTGGTCAGGACCCGCCCGCCTGTCAGCGGCAGATCGATCAGGCCCGGCCTGGGATCGTTGCGGGCAAAGGTGGCGCAGGCCCGGACCCGTCCGAACGAGCGCAAATCGCCGCCAAGGCCGATGTCCCTGCGGGCCATCAGGCTGGTGGCCGCGACGGCATCGCGGGCCAGATACATCCACGCCGTCCCAGGCGTTGCCGCGGCGGGCGCATTGGGCTGATCGTTGGCAAGCCGCCACAGCATCGTGCCAAGATCGATGCCGGCGGTCGAGCACAGGCCGAACCATGACCAGGGGCGCGGAATGACGTCCAGCAGCCTGAGCGAACCATCCCTTTGGTCGCGCTTGAACTCCACTTCGACCAGACCATGGTGGCCGATCGACGCGAGGATTGTGCGGGCCGCTTCGACAACGCCCGGCTCCTCGACGATCTCGACGAATGTGCTCTTACAGCCGAAATCGACCGGATACTGCCGGGTGCGGCGGGCGGTGAACTCGGCGACCGGCTTTCCATTGTCCCAGAGGGCGGCGTAGGAGAACTGGTCCTCTGCGGCCTTGAAGAGAAACGGGATGGCGCCTTCATCGAGCGGCCCGGGCCAGCCGATCTGGTGCTTTACATGGCGCAACGAGCCGGGGAGGGGGGAATCGTTGCTGATATGGGAAACCGGGACGCCGGACGCGCCCAGACTGCGCGCCAGGGCCAGCGCGCCATGCGCACCACCCAGAACGACTGCGCCTCGTTTGTCCATCGTCAAGAGTTCCCCAAAACCTCACGTCAGGTTAGCTGGGAATCACTAAGAAAGAGCTATGGGTGGCCGTGCCGATTGCGCGCGTTTCTTCGCCGGGCCGCCGAGGACATCGGCCGCACTGGCCGGGGCCGCCGCCAAGGCCATGATCGGGCCGGATTTCGGTCTCGCCAAAGGCATGGCACAGCCATGCCCGCGCCCTGCGCATTGCCGCACAGCGTGCCGAAAACCGTCAGTGTCGGTCTGGAATTTTGGAGCGGGCGATGAGATTCGAACTCACGACCCCAACCCTGGCAAGCGTGAGATTGCGAAATGCAGAACCGGCCCTGTTGAACACAAAACGGAACGAAACGGCACGAAATTGACGATCCTAAGCGGGCGACGGGCGCGCTCGCTGTTGGCCGATTGGTGGTTCTTGTCGAACTGTGTTCGAATGTGCAGGTTCTGGCTCGGTAACCGCGCTGGAACCGCACTTTCTCCAGAGCGTGACCTCAGGAGGCAACTGCATCTTCAATTCGCTGAAGAGGCCCAGAGAGCCGCCACCGACCAAAGGCTGCCGTGACCTGCACTCAGGCGTTCAGGCCGGCGGCGCATGCGCGAAAGTCTTGCACTGCTGGAGCTGCGCCATCGAGTGAAACAGGAACGGACCTGTCGCCAAGAAGAGCTGTTGCGGTGTGGTTGAACTCGAGGCCGTTTAGTACGTTGCCGAAGCCGCTGTCAGTGACCGTTAGGGACCGGCCTTCATCCGAGGCAATGTGGCGGTCTGTCGTGATGGTAAGCCCTCTCGGGCCATCGAAACGCATGGCAAAGATCGGGCCGCCAGGCCAGGGCTCCACCGTTCTGACCTCGATTGCGTATTCTGCTATCGCGGGATCGTACGTCACGCGGAAGAAAGCGTTTTCACCATCGTGGATGAGTTCACAAACTCGGCCAGGCTTGGTCTCCCAGGCCAATGCGGGCGCCGCACTCAACAAGATAACCGCAACTGCGCGCGAGAATCGGATCATCATTTGGACTCTGACGCCTCCGCGTATCAAGACCGTTGCTTGATGGAGATGGAGCAAAGCGAGGGGCCGTCAATTGGGCAATGGCGGCCCAGACAGTCCAAACTGCTGGTAGCGCGTTTTCGAGCCAGAGCTGCCGTTGGCGGGCGAAGTCCGGTTTCGGCCCAATGCTGGCCTTCGAGTTCAGCACGGGCAACGTCTGCAATTGGCGGCGAAGCGGACGTCAGCAGATCGGGCGAACTGGGTCATCTGGCGACCAGCGGCTGACGAACCGGATGACCAGGACGGCTGACTGCACATGGTCATCGTCCGAACGCCAAGCCTGATGGCAAAAATGGCAAGTCGGGGGAAGAAAGCTTTCCTCCATCCGTTCTTCTTGGTGAGCAAGCACAAGCCCATGTACTTCGGCGGATGATCCGCCCCGTGCTCATTCAAGAGGTAAGGCTGTCATGAATATCGCAATGCTGACCAACCGGAATGGACATCATACCCAGAACCGGTTGAAGCAAACCGCGGAAAGACGTGGACATGAACTCCATGCCATCAACCCGTTGCGCTGCACGATGGACATCAGCGAGAACGGGCTGCGTCTTTGGCACGAAGGACGGCCATTGACGAATTACGATGCTGTGATCCCTTTGCTGACCCCATCGACAGCCGAGTTCGGCATGGCCGTTTTGCGTCAACTCGAATGTATGGGTGTTATCTCCCTCAACCCGTCGGCGGCCGTCGCGCGGGCGCGCGACAAGTTGCTTTCACTTCAGCTACTCGCTCAAAGCGGGGTGCCCGTGCCTACGACTGCGCTCGCGCACGAACGGGCGCGCGCCGAACAGATGGTCGAATTGGTTGGTGGCGCCCCGACCGTGGTCAAGTTACCACAGGGGCGGCAGGGCATTGGCGTGGTTCTCGCGGAATCCATGCAATCGGCCCGTTCTGTCATCGAGGCCTTTCGCAGCACCAGGCAATATGTGCTGGTGCAACGTTTCATCAAAGAAGCAGCAGGCAACGATATACGTGT
Source organism: Oceaniradius stylonematis (assembly GCF_965223445.1). Classification (NCBI taxonomy): domain Bacteria; kingdom Pseudomonadati; phylum Pseudomonadota; class Alphaproteobacteria; order Hyphomicrobiales; family Ahrensiaceae; genus Oceaniradius; species Oceaniradius stylonematis. The sequence continues at coordinate 1,819,328 of NZ_OZ244994.1, read as the reverse complement.
GATCACCATTGACGGTGAGGTGGTCGCTACAATGCGACGTACGGGCCAACCGGGAGAATTCCGGTCAAATCTGCATCGCGGCGGTGATCCAAAACCCGTTGCCATCACGCTGGCCGAACATGCGCTGGCATTGCAGGCAACACGGGCTGTGGGCCTTTCTGTATCCGGCGTTGACATTCTGCGCTCAAAGAACGGGCCACTGGTCATAGAAATCAATTCGACGCCCGGCCTGAAGGGCACCGAACAGGTGTCCGGACAGGATGTAGCCGGCAAGATGATCGATTTCCTAGAGTCACGGCTGAAGCAGCGTCGAGCCGAAGTGCCAAAACTTCGGACGATGGCTGCCTAGGGGCGGGCTTTCAACAAGTTGCCCTTTTGGGCCGGATAGGCGCGGCGGGTGCAACCTAAGCGGCATGCTCGGACCAGGCGGCCAGCATGCATGTCCGGTTCTGTCCGATTGGTCTTAGCGCAAGGGTCGTTGCCGCGTATCGTGCGTTCAGTCCCATTGGGCCGTTTCACCGATCCTTCCAATCCGCAATACAGCATGTTGAAGGATCAGTAAGGCGACCCAAGACGTTTCCCACATCCGGCAAGCTGGAGACCCGTCCGTTTGTCCAACGGTCTCTTTTTGTCGGACAAGCAACAGTGCTAGCCGTCATTGGCATCCGATGAGGCTGGCAAGAGCGGAAGTCAGCGGTTGATGATTTGCCGAGCCTGGTCGCGTTCATTCGCATTCCAGATGAAGGGCGAAGTGCTTCAGGCGACTTAGGAACGGTCCGACCCTGCTTCGGCTTCTTCGGTTTCACACAGTCCGCTCGCCCGCACCAGCCCGTGACCGAACACCGAGTCAAAACCCGGTTCACCCAGATCCTCCGCAAGGGCGATCAGCCGCGTTTTGGCCTGTTCGTAGGTCTGAAGGTCTGGATTGTTGGTGCGCAACACGGCCAGCGCGGCAGTCACAAAGGGTGTGGCAAAGGAGGTTCCCGTGCGGGTGCGTGCGCCCCTCACCGAGGCGGCCGTCCAAACCTCGACGCCCGGCGCAGCGAAATCGATGTGCTCGCCCCGCCCCGCGCGACGATAGATCCGCTTGCCATTGTCGATCGCTGTGACCGCAAACACCTGGTCATAAGCGGCTGGAAACGCCGGATCGGATCGCGGACCACGATTTCCAGCCGCGGCAACCAGAAGGATGCTCTGCGCGTTCAATCTTTCCACCATCTCCTCAAGCAACGCGTTGGCCGGCCCTGCCAGGCTCATGTTGATGATCTGGGCACCGCCGTCAGCGAGGCTGTCTAGAGAGCGCACGAGGGTGTAAACATCGCTCCGGTCATCGCCGCGATTGCCGCGATGAAAGGCATCGACGGCAATAACTTCAGCACCCGGAAGCAGACCCGGTGAGCGGGTATCCGCCGATCCAACCAGCATTGATGCGACAGCCGTGCCGTGTTGCTGGCTGGAGCTCGACAGCTTTCCTTCGACAGTCGTGAGCAGCGTCAACGCGCTGTCCTTGAGCGCTTCGTGATCGGCATTGATCCCAGTGTCGATCAATCCGATCGTTACATCGGCGAGGCAAACGTCATTGGCCTTGGGATCGGGCCAACCAATCAGGTTGGTTGCGAGGCACCACAATTCGTTGCAGGGCTGTGCCGCTCCGGGGCGGTAGAAGTGATTGAAGTCCGCCTCGCTGCCCGGTTGCACCTCTTCAACGGTGATCCGTGCCTCATCAAGGCTGGTGCCATCCGGCACCTGGAGGCGCGTTACAAACGCATCCACCAAACCAATCTGATCACGTTGAAGCACGGAGTATCCCAGCGCCTCAAGCGCGGTGACGCTCGGGTCCGTCAAACCAAGGGCAACGATCTCGGTCGGGGCGAAGTCCGGCAGAGGAGGTGGCGGCGGCGCTGATTGGCGGACCACGCGCCGAGGCTGTTGTGCACGCCGTGGTTGCTGATCGCGTCGCGGCGCAAAAAATCGGTCCAGCAGGTTGCGGCCAGATGAATCGCTTGAGGAACGTTGACCGCCGCCAGACCATCCGCCGCTGTTGCTGCCGCCACCATGTCCACCGCCGCCGCCATCACCATCGTCGCCGTCGTCTCCATCATCGCCGTCGTCTCCATCATCGTCGGCCCACGCAATTGCAGGCGTCAACTCCGAGAACATCGGCACAACCGTCCATGCGGTCGTCAAACCGGCGATCAACGCAAGCCGCCGGATCATCTTCCACGGCGTCAAACTGGTGTCGGACATGCAACCAACATTGAGCATCACAAGCTCCCTCGGGAATATCGCCTGGCTCGGCGCGTTTGCATGGTGTGTAAACGGCGCCACCGGACTATTATTCCATGACGGCTGAACTTTGTCGGAGAAATCAATGTCGCAGACATTCGGGCAGCAACTGATCGGGCTGCTCCCTAACCTGCGGCGCTTTGCGCTTTCGCTAACGCGTTCGGCTGCTGCCGCCGACGATCTGGTTCAGATTACCTGCGAAAAGGCCCTGGCCAATGCGAGCAGCTATGCGGACGGCACACGGTTGGACGCCTGGCTGTTCAGGATCATGCGCAATGCGTGGATCGACCAGCTGCGCAAGGAAAAGACGGCCGGCCTGAGCGTCGATGTCGATGCGCTCGTCAACATGCCAGGAGATGATGGGGCGAGGCAAACCGAAAGCGTACTGATGCTCAGGGCGACACGCGCCGCCATCGCCGATCTGCCTGATGAGCAGCGCGAGGTGCTTGTGTTGGTCTGCATCGAGGAACTGAGTTATCAGGAAACGTCCGACGTGCTGCGCATTCCGATCGGCACCGTGATGAGCCGGCTGGCGCGTGCGCGGAAGAAACTTGCGAGCGTGATGGGAATAATCGCCGACGAGTGACGTTGTTCCTGTAACCAAGGTCAAACACCATGCAAGAAGAGTTCAGCGACACCACATTGATGGCCTATGCGGACGGCGAGCTGGATGCCGAGACGCGCATCGAAATCGAGCGCGCGCTCGCCCGTGATGCCGCACTTGCCGCACGCCTTGACATGTTCACCAAGACACGGCGCGCCGCGTCGGACGCCTTTGAAGCGCATCTGGATGGGCCAGTGCCCGACGCGCTGGCAAGCAGCATCGCGGCGATGGTTGAACGCCATGAGGGTGCGACCGGTTCGGCAACCAGTGCGACGGGTGAACCGGCGGACAACGTATTCGCGTTTGATCGCAAGCCTCGGTTTTCGATGTTGCGTTTTGATGTTGCGCTTGCTGCGTCTATTGCGTTGGTTGCCGGTGGCGTCGTTGGCTACCTCGCCTCAGGGGTTGGTGGTGTCTCGCCGTCCAGCAGCATTTTGACCGCTGACCTCACCAATCCCTTGCTCCCTATCGCGCTGCGCAGTGTGGCGTCGGGCGATGAAATGGATCTCGACGGTGGCAGCCGGTTCCGTGCCATCGCCTCTTTCCGTGATGAAGCGGACAATATCTGCCGCGAGTTTGCGATCGACTACACCGATACATCGACGGTCGTCTCCGTTGCCTGTCAGGCCGATGAGCAATGGCATGTCCAGTTCACGGTTGCCGCTTCCAGTACCGATGATGGCTATGCGCCGGCATCGTCGCTTGAAGCGCTGGATGCCTATCTCATGGCGATCGGTGCTGGCGCACCATTATCTGAGGATGAAGAGCAAACGGTGCTCGACGGATTGCGCTAAAGCGGTTCGCACTGTGTGAGGATCAATCGATTGCCGAACCTTCAACGGACGGGCGCTTGTGCCGTGCCGTCCGCAGCGCCTTTGGTCAGGCGGGTTTTGCAGATCAATGACGTCGTCGACAAAAAAACGCATGGCTTGGGGAATAGCTGCCCCACCTGATCGTTCTCCTGGTGTGGTTTCGCTCCGAAACCAAAACGCAGGAGATAGACATGGACAAGCCCATCGCCTTCACTTCTTGCGCGCCTGTTGAAGACGGCGCCATGGCTGCGCTTTCCAGGGCGCATTGGACCTTCACCACACGCCGGGTTGCACGCCGCGACGCCGTCGGATTATCGGACGCCGTTGCTGCTGCACGATCCGGCGATCTTGTGTTGTGCGAGATCACCGAGATCGGCCAGCACCGTCGTCTGCAATTGACGTCAAAGCGCTACAAGAAAAGTTATGTCGGCGACCTGTTCGTCGCCTGCGTCGCGGACCGCTATGCGCCGGACCAGTATGAGGGACGAGCCGAGATCACCGATCAGGTCGGCCATTTGCTGGCCGGAGGCGGTGTTGTTGGTACGCTCGAGCACGCCCATGAACGGATGGCGCCGCCCACCGAAATCCGTCCGCTAGGCCTGCTGGTCGATACCAGCGGCGATGTCATCAATGTCTCCCGCTACAGCCTGCCAAGGCGCACGATCCCTGGCGAGGTCACCGTTCTGGGCGTCTTTGGCGCGTCGATGAATGCCGGCAAGACGACCGCCGCGATCAGTCTGGCCCATGGCCTGAAGCGGGCCGGATATGCGGTTGCCGGCGCCAAGGTGACAGGCACTGGATCGTTCGGCGATTTCCTGGCTTTTGAAGACACAGACGTTGCCACTTTCGATTTCACAGACGCAGGTCTGGCGTCCACCTACCGAATGCCGCTTTCGCGCATCGAAGACAGTTTCGAGACGCTGGTTGGCCATGCGGCCGCAGGCGGAGCCGAGGTCGTCGTTGTCGAAGTCGCCGACGGAGTTTTCCAGAAGGAAACGGCGGCGATCCTGCGGGCATCAAAGATCAAGGACCGCCTGGACGGTATCTTGTTTGCAGCGCCCGATGCGTTGGGTTCAGTCGGCGGCGTGCATGCGCTGGATGGCTATGGGCTGCGGCCTTTTGCGGTCTCCGGAATGGTGACCCGTTCGCCGCTCGCAGTCCAGGAAGCGTTTGCTGAAACCGGCGTTCCACACATGACGTGTGAGCAATTGGGTGACCCGGCTTCGATCTCGGAACTGGTTCGCCCCCTGTTGCGGAGCCAACCCGTGGTGCGATGGGCGGCCGCGTGACTCCCAATCTGCCATCAATCGATGCGTCCCGGATATTGGAGCGGTGACGGAGTAACCGTTCAGGTCAACCGTTATCCCTCCAGACGCCGGAAACGCTCAAGCCGCAAAGCGCCGATCGCATTCCGACACCCGGACCAAGGCAGGCCGTCGCGCGGTCGGACCAGGAAGAACTCGACCACAGAACACCGCCAACCAAATGAGAGGATGAAACCATGCAGTACTTCAAACGCCTGAAATTCAATGTCGATCCAAAGCCGTTTCTCGATGAGATCGAGAGCATCGATGATGCCTGGGCCCAATCGACGGGTCGGCAGGACAAGATTGAGGTTCAAAGGGAGGCGCTGGCGATCCCGTTGCGTGGTTTGCGCAAGTCGGCCATTGGCGATCGTAAACGCCGCGACGTTCATGAAAGCCGGTGGACCAACAGCTCGGCGCCTTTCGTTCTGGCAAGGCAGTTTCTCGAGGCGTTCGCACTGGAGCAGGACGGTATTCTTGGCCGTGCCAAGATTGTCTGCCTGCCAGCTGGAAAGCGTGTCTACCCGCACATTGACCGCGGCGAATACTATCGTGTCCGCAATCGCTACCATTTCATTCTGCGATCAACTTACGGCTCATGGCTGAAAGCCGGCAACGAGGAGGTGCGGATGAAAGAAGGTGAGTTGTGGTGGTTCGATAACGACCAGATGCATGAAGCTCACAATGATGGCGAGCAGGATCGCATCCATATGATCTTCGACATGCTGCCCAGCCACCGCGCCGAGGCCGTTTTTGGCGCGGCTGCCTAACCCAAAAAGAAGGACCACAATGATGGCTTTGGCGATTGCTCATGCAGCAGCTTCCGATGAACCGGCTGCGAACCTGTTGTTCCGGTCAGCATCGGAAACCGGTGGTCTGGCCTGCTGGCTGGCCGTGCCAGACAGCGTGGCTGGCGATAAGTCACCTTTGGTGGCTGTCCATGGCATCCGACGCGATGCCCGCCAACAGGCTGAACTGTTTGCTCAGCGCGCCAATGCGCTGGGCCGTCCGGTGATCGCGCCCTTGTTTGGCGAGCAGGAATGGCCGCGTTATCAGCAGGCCATCAGGCGCGGCCGCGCGGACCTTGCGCTGATTGCATTGATGGGAGCACTGAGCGCGGAAGGCATCTGCCGGACATCGCATTTCGAACTGTTCGGCTTTTCTGGCGGCGCGCAGTTCGCCCACCGGTTTGCCATGATGCATCCGCAGTTGATCAACCGGCTCACAGTCGCATCCGCAGGCTGGTACACCTTTCCCGACAGCACACAATTTCCCTTCGGTCTCTCTGCACGCACCGATGGTCCAGACCCATGGTCCGCCGTCACCGAAGACAGGATCCGACGTTTCCTGGCGATACCGACCCAGGTTTGTGTTGGGGCTGATGACACGTTGCGTGACGCCAATCTGCGCTCTGGAGACCGGATCGACGCCCAGCAGGGTCAAAACCGGTTGATCCGGGGTATCCGATGGGCACAGGCTCTCAAAAGGGCTGCGGAGGAACGTGGCCTACCGCCCCGCGCAGCCTTCTTCGCATTGTCGGCATGCGACCATCGTTTTCTGCAGTGTGTGCTTCGCGGCGGTCTCGATCGGATCGTCATCCCCGTCGATTATGGTCGGCGTCCCGTCACCGGTCGCTGCGGTCGTCAATGCGTCACATGCGACCAACCGTGCAAAACCAGAATCGATTTTTTGAAGCCCGTATCATGAGCGCCCTGCCAAAACTGTTCGACAAGGGGCGAACCCGTGGGATCGTGACCATTATCGCGCTGGCGCTCGGCCAGGCTGCTTCGACCGGGGTCGCCGCCTTCGCCACACGGGACGTGTTTGCCGCTTTCCGAGATACCGAAACCGGTCTTCCGGTCGCCGCGCTGGCACTTGTTGCCTGTTCGGGGCTGGCGATCGCCGCGATGCGCTATCGTGAACGGGTGGTGGCAGAACGTGTCGGCCAGGACTATGTCGCCGCCCTGCGCGTCAAACTGTTCCAGCATCTGGCACAAGTGTCGGCGCGTGACCTTGCTCGCCGCCGCGCTGGCGCGCTTTCTTTGCGTTTTGTCGGAGATCTGTCCGCGGTGCGCAACTGGGTCAGTCTGGGTCTGACACGACTTACGTCATCCCTGATCGTGCTGCCACTGGCGACGTTGGTGTTGTTTCTTTTGAACGTGCATCTTGCTGTCGCAGCGGCGATCCCGATTGCGATCGGCATGTTGGCCATGGCGATTGCGGGACCACGCCTCGGTCCAGCGCATAAAAAGCTGCGCAGCCGCCGGGCGCGGCTGGCCGCTGACATGAGCGAGCGTGTGCCCCATGCACCTGAACTGCGCCTGTTGGGCCGTGTCAAAACCGAAACACGCCACATCATAAAGCGCACCGAAACGCTGATCGATGCGGCTCTCGAGCGCGCGCGTGGCGCGGCTCTGCTGCGCGCCATCCCCGACGCCGTATCAGGCGCTGCAGCGGCATCGGTCTTTGTGACAGCGCTCGCCAGCGGAGCCGCGGCCGCTGAGGCTGCCGGGGCGCTTGCTGCTGTGGGGCTGATGATCCAGCCCCTGCGAGAACTGGCTGGCGTTTGGGACAGGCACCGTGCGTGGAAAGTGGCTCGCGACAAATGCGAGTCTCTTCTGTCGGTACCGAAACTGGCCAACAGGACCGACAACGAGTTGAGCGTTCTGGAAAACGTCCCGCAAAGCCTGACTTTCAAGAGTGCCGGAGCAGGCCGGCTTTCACCGGTCAATGTCATTGCACGGCCCGGCAAGAAGATCGCGATCATCGGCCCCAACGGATCAGGCAAGTCGACGCTTCTGAGTTTGGCAGCCGGTCTTGAAAGCCCGGAAAGCGGTGCCGTTCTGCTCGGCGATCGAAATGCCTTCGAACTGTCCACTTCGGAGCGCCGCAAGTTGATCGCCTATATCGGCACGCGCTCTCCGATCCTCGCAGGCTCGTTGAAACGTGCGCTGACGATGGGCGTGGACGGCGTGCTTGATGATGACACGATCTTTCGCTGTGCAGAGGAGTTCGGGTTGGGCCAGGTGATCGAAAGAATGGGTGGTCTTTCGGGCAAAGTATCGGAGGCGGGCCGCAATCTGTCTGCCGGTGAAATCCGGCGTGTTCTGCTGACACGAGCGGCACTGTCGAACTCCAGCTTGCTGCTGCTGGACGAACCCGATGATGCTCTGGATCAAGACGGTATCCGGCTGGTCGAACAGCTTGTCTCCAATACGCCGGCGACTACTCTGATGATCACACACAATCGGGACCTCGCTGCCCAGATGGATGAAATCTGGATCATTGACGACGGCCGGCTGACCATCAAGGGCCCGCCGGAGTTGGTGTTTACAGACAGGTCTGAAGCTGTCCGTGATTGGCGGTAGTTGGCCGACTTGGATAGCAAACAACTGCCGCTGACATGCGGGCAATTGACCCGCCAATCCGATTGTTGGGAAAGAGGCTCTTGCCCTGCGTCGATTGTCTGTTTTCGGACCTTTGCCGGTCCTTCGCTGCACTGCCGCTGATGGCAGCTTTGGGGATAAAGCGGACTTTGCCCGCCAACGGCAGCTCTGGCTCGAAAACGCGCTACCAGCAGTTTGGACTGTCTGGGCCGCCATTGCCCAATTGACGGCCCCTCGCTTTGCTCCATCTCCATCAAGCAACGGTCTTGATACGCGGAGGCGTCAGAGTCCAAATGATGATCCGATTCTCGCGCGCAGTTGCGGTTATCTTGTTGAGTGCGGCGCCCGCATTGGCTTGGGAGACCAAGCCTGGCCGAGTTTGTGAACTCATCCACGATGGTGAAAACGCTTTCTTCCGCGTGACGTACGATCCCGCGATAGCAGAATACGCAATCGAGGTCAGAACGGTGGAGCCTTGGCCTGGCGGCCCGATCTTTGCCATGCGTTTCGATGGGCCAATAGGCCTCACCATCACGACAGATCGCCACATTGCCTCGGATGAAGGCCGGTCCCTAACGGTCACTGACAGCGGCTTCGGCAACGTACTAAACGGCCTCGAGTTCAACCACACCGCAACAGCTCTTCTTGGCGACAGGGCCGTTCCTGTTTCACTCGATGGCGCAGCTCCAGCAGTGCAAGACTTTCGCGCATGCACCGCCGGCCTGAACGCCTGAAAGGGAGCGACGGCAGCCTTTGGTCGGTGGCGGCTCTCTGGACCTCTTCAGCGAATTGAAGATGCAGTTGCCTCCTGAGGTCACGCTCTGGAGAAAGTGCGGTTCCAGCGCGGTTACCGAGCCAGAACCTGCACATTCGAACACAGTTCGACAAGAACCACCAATCGGCCAACAGCGAGCGCGCCCGTCGCCCGCTTAGGATCGTCAATTTCGTGCCGTTTCGTTCCGTTTTGTGTTCAACAGGGCCGGTTCTGCATTTCGCCATCTCACGCTTGCCAAGGTTGGGGTCGTGAGTTCGAATCTCATCGCCCGCTCCAAAATTCCGGGTTGAACAGAGACGGTTTCTCAGACGCTTGGCGGCATATTGCTGCACGCGGGAGTTGCTGCGCTGTGGGATCTTGGCCGGTCGCGGTTACAGCGCGGTTACATGTCCAAGCGTCGTGGGCTTTGAGACCTTGAAAACGCGCACGAATTCCACACGTGAACCCGCCGTATTGAACTCGGATTTCGAGATGACTGTCGATTTTGCCGAGATTCGGCTTACAGCCCAACCTCGCGACTCGGGACGATCGATTGTTGCGTTGGGCCGGCCTCTCACAGCCACAGGCAAGTGGCGAGCCCCAGACGCATGCGGATGAGGTTGGCGCCCCACCCTCCCCGCAGGGCAAGCCACGATAGAAGCATCCACGCAACTATCTCCCCGTCGCCCGATCACACCACGGCGTTGGTAGCCTCCGTTGGAGCTGTTGTCCGCTGAGGATGCTGGCCCTAATCGCGCCAAAGGCTGCAAAGCGGAGATGGTGTTGAACAAGTCGCTGCTCTTGTCGGATTTGGCAAAGCGATGGGCGGGTCTGGCTTAACCTTTCACACTGGTTGCGGCACCAGCTTTGCGAGCTTGCGGAGATTTTGGACTGTTGCCGCCAGGATGAACTCATCTCTGGCGCCGTTGGGTCCCCAGAGGCGCAACCGGTCGAGCCCGATGATGCGTTTCAGGTGGGCGAACAACATCTCGACCCTGTTTCGCGCATAGCTGGCGGTCACATAGGCGTCGGTCTTGGTGATGTCGCGCGCCATGTTGCGTGCGCCCTCGTGGATGGAACGCAGGACCTTGCGGGCTGGCTCCTTGGGGCAGCATTGCTGCTTCAGCGGGCAAATATCACAATCGGTCTTGCTGGCGCGGCAGCGCATCAGACCTTCCTTATCGACGCCAGAACGCGGTGTTTTGTAGGGGCGCCTGAACTGCACCAGCTGTTTGCCGCCGTGACAGGTCCGCTCGGGCACCACCGGTTGGCGACAGAGCCACCTCGATGTCGCCATGCGCTCCGGGCGCAAGATGCCGTTGTTCATCGCCCGATCAAAAGTCTGTTGCCGGCGAGCAAGTGCATTGAGATCAGGTTTCCGGCTTGGGAACTGACGGGGCAGAACGCAGCCGAGATCGAACGCACCATGGCTCCAGAGTTTGTGGCTCCGGCATTTCAGACATCCTCGACGCGCACCTCTATGTCCATCGAGATCAGATCGACGCCGGTTCCGAAAAAACTGCCGCTCACCGGCGCCACCTGTTCGATCTTTCGCGCAACCGCGACCGGTATCAGGTTGGCGGATCCGATAGCCCGATTGGTTGGGTCAAACGGGATCCATCCGGCGCCGGGGACGAAGACTTCGACCCATGCATGGGTGGAGCCGGTTGCAGCCGAACCGAGCCGGTCACCGGTCGGATCGTAAAGATAGCCGGACACCAGACGCGCACCAAACCCGAGCGTCCGTGCCGCCTCCGCAAACAGAACCGCAAAGTCGCGGCAGGAGCCCCAGCCCCTGTCCAGCGTTTCGAGCGGTCCCTGGGTGCCTTCGGTTTCCCGGCTTTGGTAAGTGATTTGAGCCGTCACCCCGTTTGCGACATCTTTGAGCAAAGACAACGTATCGGTCGGCCGTTGCATGACGAACGCTTCGACCCAATCGGAAAGCCGGCCTGCATGATCGGCATATTGCGGCGATGCAAGCGTACCCAGGTCGGTCCAGTCGTCGGCGGCATAGATGAAGGGGTACGAGATCGCCGAGGCCGCGATCGCAAACACCGGCCAGACGGGCGCCGTCAGGTCCACGATCGTCCGCGCACCGATGGTCAAGACATCCGAGGACGCCGCGAAGGTCGCCGCCGCAATGGCATTTCCCGCCACGTCGTGCGACCAGTCGATCCTTGCGGCCGGCAAGATGTCCAGATCGAAGGCGACCAGCGTCAGATCGCGGGTCTCCCGCGGACGCAGCATCATCCGGTGCGGCGCCAAGGCGACGGCCGTCGTGTATCGATACGTCGTGTTGTGGGTGATCGCGACTCGCGGCACAGGCGGCGCCTACGACGTGCGTGCCGACGAGCGACGGCGGCTTTGTCCAGTGCTCACGGAGACAGCGGACCGCCAGGCGGCCGATCTCTTGCAGCGGCGGCAAATCCGTTCACCGAAACTGTCGCTCCAGAACGTCATCGTGCATCTCAGGCAAGCGCGCTCCGCGGCCACGTCGCCGCGAGCCTTCTCGATCGCAGAACCTGTTTCGGTGCCGTCCGTCATGGGCTGTTCTCCTCGCACTTTACGGCTTTTCCAAACCCGTCGCTTCTTTCGGCTTCCACGGTCCAGACCCGGAAATCCCTCAGGGTGTTCGGACCAAAGGTCTGCGTCAAAGGAACGTCGGCGGCATCGCGGCCCCTGGCCACGAGGATCCGTGCGGTCCTCCTGGTATTGTTGCGCGGATCGAAGACCCGCCAGCGACCGTCGAGGAAGACTTCCATCCAGGCCGCGAAATCCCCTGGCGGATGCGGTTCAGGCTCGCCGATATCGCTAAGGTAGCCCGTGCAGTAACGCGACGGGATGTTCATGCAACGGCAGAACGCGATGGCGAGATGCGCGAAGTCGCGACACACGCCCCGGCGGCCGGACAGGGTTTGCGAGGCCGTTCGTGTCGCATCGGCCTGCATGTAGTCGAACACAACGCTGTCGTGCACGAAATCGCAGATGGCTTGAACCCGCGCCCAACCCGGGTCGGTGTTGCCGAAAAGCCGCCAGGCCTCGTCCGAGAGGAGGTCGGTTTCGCAGTAACGGCTTCCGAGAAGGTAGACGAGCGTCTCGAAGGGCAGGTCCTCGACCCGATGTTCGCGCGCGCCAGGCGAGATCGGGTCGGGCTCGCCGGAGTCCCGGAAGATACCCTCGGTGGAGATCGCAAAATCGCCGGCGGGCGCTACCATTCGTGTGCACCAATTGCCGAAGCCGTCCCGGTAGTTTTCGAGCGGTACGCTGGGCGACGTTGCCAAATAGTCGGCCCGTTCAAGGTCGCCAAAGCGTGAGTGATGAACATTCAGTATGGCGATCAGCGGTGTCGGCTGGGGCAATTCGTACTTCAGGTTACATCCGATGCGCACGCGCATGCCCGCCCTCTCTTTCAAATGAGCCTTCGGCAACGTGTCATCGTCCAAGAATGCACCGACCATCCGTCACTCGAAAGCCCCTGTCGCAGCGCCACGCATTGCCGTCACGATCGAGATGCGCGTTAGTGGGCAGCTCCAGTTCGATGCAGGCATTGCCTTCGGCCTCATACCCACGCTCACAGCGCCATCCCGGCCCGTAGGACCTATTGTCCAGGAAGGCGTTGCCGGAACTGCGACCGCATCACACCGCCCATCGATTTCACCAAATCCCCGTTCACAGGCCCACGCCGCGCCGTACTCCGAGTTGGTCAGATACCCGTTCGCGGGAACGGCGATCGGAATACATCGGTCCGCTTCAGCCATGAAACCGCGATTGCAGGCCCATCCCGATCCTGAAGGCTCGCCGGTCAGATAAGCGTGATCGGGAAGCTCGATGGTGACACACATGTCTTGATCTTCCCGGTAGCCGCGCTCGCATTGCCAATCAAAGCCGGAAGACCGCAGAAAGGCATTCTCGGGAACGAAGATCGCCGCGCAGGCTTTGGCTTCCACCTCTTCAAAGCCGCGGCGGCAGGCCCAGCCCGTCCCGTAGGATCGTCCTGTCGCGTAGGAGTTTGCTGGAAGGTCGAGTTGGACGCAGAGCCCGTCCGTCAGGCGAAATCCGATATCGCAATCCCAGCCGCCATTGTACGTCCGCTCATGCGCGTTCTCTGGAGGGGGGCCGGTGCCGTCCTGCGCCCACACTGGCAATGCCGAAACCATCACTATTGCGGTCAGCAAAAGCGCACTCGAGGCCAGCTTCGCTAGCGGCATCCAACAGTCGGTCTTGATGAGAGTCATCGCAGGTCCCTTTTTGCCATTGGCCGCTTGTTCGTTGCTTTCGTCGGACGCCACACGCGGTCCACCATGCTCAGCGCGCACATCGCGGTGTGAGGGTGGATCTGCGGGCAGCGCTGAACGTCATCAGGTATTCGGCTTTCGACAGCGCAATCCTGCCGGAAATCGCCAGCACGCCCACTTCAATCGGGGAAGGCAACTGCGCCGAGCCATTCAGGCTCGCGCCGCCTGCGTTCGGTAACCGGACCCGGAGATAGCCGCTTGGCTTGATCGGTGGTCAATCAGAAATCGGCGACGGTCAGGGTGTAAAACGGGCGCCTTCCGCATGAATAGGTTTTGCGCGCCACATTGTGGATCGAGCCGCGTGCGGCGTCGAATGCCGTCAGGCACTCCTCTTCCGACAACGCAGTCTTGCCAGACCTCGGCAGTGCTCCCGCCTCGATCAGGAACGGCACCTGGGTCATGCCGTCATAACCGCTGAAGCGTATGGCGTTTCGTGCTTCGTCGAAGCTGCGGCTCAGATTTGGAAACTCCAGTGCCATTGTGTCAGCCCTTGCCTTTGGCGCGCGAGGAGCCCGCCACTGCGGCAGTGCTGATCTGCTTGGAGAACGAACTTTCAGTCTTGGGCGGAGGCCTTTCCTTCTTCGGCTTTCTGATCTCGCGATTGCTGCGTCTTCTTCCCTTGGCCATCGCCGAACGTCCTTTCGATGAGAGTTGCGTCAGAACCGGGCTGCGAACTATCGGCCTGTTCGAGACTGTCTTGCGTGGCCACCCGCTCATGGCCTTCGTCGTCGTTGCGGATGCGATATTGCGGCGAGCCGCCTTGAGGCGGGAGCGTCGCCGTGATCTGGTAAATGTCAGTGGGCGAGGCTCGTCTTCCAAACTCACTCTTCAACGTAACGGTCTGCCCGACCTTGAAGAGGTGCGTTGGAGCTTCGGTTCTAGCTGACCCTGCTTTGCTCCGGAAACGTCTTGCAATGTTCATGGTTTTTGCTGGTCCTTTTGGAGAGCGGCGTCGAGATCAGCCGGCTTTATCGGCACCGTCTGTCGTATCGACGCTTGGGTCGCGATCGCCGGCAAATGGATGAAAGTGCCGACACGCCGCCACGCAAGCCGGGAAATCCCTTCGATTTGCTCCTCGTCGAAATCGACGCGGTAGTCTCCCGCTGGCTGCCGCTGGTCAAACCCCGGCAGATCAAATGCGGACGAGAATCGGACAGAGGTCTGCGTGGTTCGGCGGGTCATGGCTGATACCTTGGAAAACGTACGATGGTCGCGCAGAACGGCCGCGCGTTCTTGTGCGTGCAGCGTATACAAGAACAGATTCGAACATATCGAAGTAAAAACACGCTGATTATTTTTCGAAATTCTATGGTTGATTATGAATCGTGACCGTGATTTATATGTATGCGCTTAAATCAGCTATTTCAAGCCCATTAAAAAACATGGGCGATATTCGGTATTGTGTGCTAAAAGAACGCATCCTGCGCGCGATTTTGCGTGTCTGTTCTCAAAACCGATTGGACATAATCATGAACATCCCTGTGTGGACGAAGCCTGCGTTCATGGGCGCGGCCGCCGGCGCTGCTGCCTTGGCCATCATCGGATTTGGATGGGGCGGCTGGGTGACCGAGGGCACCGCGATGGAGATGTCGAACAAGCAATCCATGGCTGCCACCGCAACGGCACTGACGCCTTATTGTGTCCAGAAGTCACGCAACGACCCCGATGCGACCGGTCTGATGGTGGAGATCAACGATGCCAGCAGGTTCCAGCGGCGCGGGATTGTTGAAAAGGCTGGCTGGGCCACGCCCTTGGGTGCCGATAAGCCCGATCGTGCTCTTGCGGAGGCATGCCTGATCGCACTGACCAGCGACACCTGAGGACCGAGCCGCCGCGTTCCCCGCGCTGGCCCAGACAGCATTTGAGGGAATCACATGGCTTCCATCATACATCTCGGACCACCGCATGCGCTGGACACAAAAAAAGCACCTTGCCATCGTCAAGGCTCCGGCGTCGGTTGTCCCGTTTTCATCTCACAACCACGCAAAACAGACCAGTACAGCGATCATCTACTGTGAAGGCAAATTCGGAGCCATTGACGGCAAGACGGCCAATGGCCTGGTCCGGCACTCGGAGAAATAGGAGATCCTTTCGGTCATCGACAGCCAAAAGGCCGGCCTCGATGCCGGCGAGGTGCTCGGAGACGCGCCGAACGCCATTCCGATCTACCGCGACCTGGCTGGCGCGCTGGCGCGCGCTGAAAGCCTGCCGGACTATTTCATGTTCGGAATGGCGCCATCAACCGGCATGTTGACCGCCCATGAGCGCGGTCTGCTGATCGAGGCCATGAGCCACGGCTTCAACATCGTCAGCAGGATGCACGAATTCCTCAACGACGATCCTGTGTTCGCGGCGGCTTGCGTCGCCAACAAGGTCGGCATTGTCGATGTCCGCAGGCCGCGTGACAAGAAAGATCGGCGCCCGTTCAGCGGCCAGATCCATGACGTCACCTGTCCACGCATCGCGGTCCTCGGCACCGTTTGCGCCGTCGGCAAACGGGCGACGGCGATAATTCTGGCGCGCGCCCTCAATGATCGTGGCATCAAGACGGTCATGGTGGGCACCGGCCACACACGAGCCTCGACGGGCTCACACCGAACGAGTTTGCAACCCGGCCCGAAGCGGACCACAACGTGAACAGGGCTAACCTATGAATGGGTACATTCAGGGGAGCATGTCATCTCCCGACCTTTTGTGGATCCCTGGTGGCACTGCTGCCGATGGCGGCTTTGTGAGCTGCTGCCGGTTTTGAGGACACCGAGTTAGGGTGTTTTTGAAACTGGAGATCAGACATGTCGAGACGACAGTTCAGCCGCGAATTCAAGACGGAAGCGGTTCACTTGGTGACGATGCGTGGCGTGAGTGTGACGCAGGCCGCCCGCGACCTCGATGTCCATGCGACAGTACTTCGTCGCTGGATCAAGCAATATGGGAACGATCCTGCCGAAGCGTTTCCCGGCAAGGGGCAGATGACGCCCGCCGATGACGAGGTGCGCCGGCTGCGGCGTGAGGTGGCCAAGCTGAAGGCCGAGCGCGACATTCTAAAAAAGCCGCGGCCTACTTCGCAAAGGACCAGGCGTGATGTTTGCCTTCATTGCGAAACACCGGGGGATCTGGCCCCTCTCGGCGATGCAAGCATCGCCTGACGGGCAGCAGGATCAGTTGGATGTGCGGGGCGCTCGTGCTACGCACCTCGCGAAGCGGTTTCCCTGCCTGGCTGACACGGTCGCCCAGCGCACGGGCCAGAGCCGATGCGAGCCTGACTGAACGCATCCGGGCAAGCTTCCTGCTCTCGGATCGGACCTATGGCGCCCGCCGTGTCTGGCGCGAAATGCTTGAGGAAGGCTTCGTCTGCGGCCTGCATCGCATCGAACGGTTGATGCGACTTCATGGCCTTCGGGCCCGGCCTCGCCGCCGCCAGCTTCCGAAGGATACCGGCGTACGCTCTGTCATCGCACCGAACGTGCTTGAGCGTGACTTTGCGGCGGATGGGCCGAACCGGAAGTGGGTCGCGGATTTCACCTACATCTGGACCGCCGAAGGCTGGCTCTATCTTGCGGTGGTGCTCGACCTGTTCGCCCGGCGCGTTGTCCGCTGGTCGATGAAGAATGCGATGACCGCCGATCTGGTCACCGACGCCCTTGTCATGGCGATCTGGCGACGCGGCAAGCCCGACGAACTGCTG
The DNA here is from genome assembly GCF_965223445.1 of Oceaniradius stylonematis. Classification (NCBI taxonomy): domain Bacteria; kingdom Pseudomonadati; phylum Pseudomonadota; class Alphaproteobacteria; order Hyphomicrobiales; family Ahrensiaceae; genus Oceaniradius; species Oceaniradius stylonematis. Next base: position 1,802,202 of record NZ_OZ244994.1, on the reverse strand, counting down.
CACCACAGCGATCAGGGAAGCCAGTACACGAGCGAGCAGTTCCAGCGCCTAATGGCCGATCACGGCATCACCTGTTCGATGAGCCAGTCGGGCAATGTCTGGGACAATGCGGCCATGGAGAGCTTCTTCTCGTCGCTGAAGACCGAGCGGACCGCCCGTAAGGTCTATCGTACGAGGGATCAGGCCAGGGCCGACGTGTTCGACTACATCGAGCGCTTCTACAATCCCCGGCGTCGTCATTCGACGCTGGATTACATGAGCCCAATGGCATACGAAAACGAGCTATGGGAGCTTAATCAGCCGTCCATCAAACCGGCAGCAGCTCAACGCCCTAAACCTTCATAGAACCGTGGACACACCAGGTCGGTGGAAAGCTCATCACCTCGCCGAGTTGGCACTTGCGGTCCGGGATGCCACAGAAACTGAGAAAGCAACCGCCGAGGCGAAGTTCGCAAGCATGTTGCAAAATTTCGGCCACCGGGCCCAGGGCATTTCCTTTATTCGGAAGGTTATGACATGAGAAAGATAGCGCCGATTTTGGACCAAGTCCTAAACAAGTAAAGACAGTAATTTCCAGTCACTCGAATGTAGTGCGAAACGATCAATTGGACGTTCGTTTTTTGGTCTGGCCACATCCATAGCCGAAGCACGGTGATCGGCCACAGTACCGGGACCAAACATCTAATGTCGGGTCTGCCGCCAGTTCGGACATCAGCCTGGAACGAACTGCTCAGTCGCCCAATGGCAACTTGCCGCCAGAACAGGACGGCCGTTTAGCTCATGATTTCAGCTGCTTACAATCGGCGAGGACCTACGCGTGTAACCGCGCTGTAACCGCGACCGGCCAAGATCCCACAGCGCAGCAACTCCCGCGTGCAGCAATATGCCGCCAAGCGTCTGAGAAACCGTCTGTTTTCAACTTGAAATTTTGGAGCGGGCGATGAGATTCGAACTCACGACCCCAACCTTGGCAAGGTTGTGCTCTACCCCTGAGCTACGCCCGCTCACGTCCGGCTGGCGCCGAACCGCCGCTTAATGCCGCAAGCCTTGGGTGAATGCAAGTGGGTTTTTGATGCCGTTTCCGGTGGCCCGTCCTGGCCTTGTGTTCGCCGTCCGGCTGCGTCACAAAGCGGCCAAACCGAAGCCCAGCCGCAGGCCCGAAACGCCGCCATGACCGACGATCACAGACAGGACAGCGACGCCACGGCGGCTCCTCCGGCGGTTGCCGCAAAGACCCCGGACGATCTGTTCGCCTTTCTCGACGCCCTGTCGATCGCGACGACGACGCACGAGCATGCGCCGGTCTTCACGGTCGCCGAAAGCCAGGCGCTGCGCGACGAAATCCCCGGCGGGCACACCAAGAACCTGTTTCTGAAGGACAAGAAGGGCCGCTACTTCCTTCTGACGGTCGGCGAGGAGGCGGAGATCGACCTGAAACGCATCCACACCCGGATCGGCGCGCAGGGCCGTGTCTCGTTCGGCAAGCCCGAAGCGCTGATGGCGCTTCTGGGCGTGGTGCCCGGCGCGGTCACCTGTTTCGGCGTCATCAACGATGCCGACAACCAGGTGACGCTGATCTTCGATGAGGCGCTGATGGAGCATGAGATCATCAACGGCCACCCCTTGCGCAACGATGCGACGACGTCGATCGCGCGCGACGATCTCAAGCGTTTCGTCGAAGCGACCGGCCACGCCTTCACCATCTTGAATCTGAGCGCGCCCGAGGCGACATAACGCCCATCACGGGATGAATTGCAGAAAAGCGCATCGTCGCGATGCGGGGACAGTGACCATGACCAACAACGACAATCCTTTTGCAACGGGCGGCGGCGCCGGCGGCTATGGCAACCAGACGGTGGATTTCGGCGCAACGCCCGCCAACGGCGCGGCGAACAGCTCGCCCGCAGCGGCGCCCGGCGCGCTGATCAAGGACACGACGACCGCCGACTTTCAGACCGACGTCGTCGCCGAGTCGCGCAACCAGCCGGTGCTGATCGACTTCTGGGCGCCCTGGTGCGGCCCGTGCAAGCAGTTGACGCCGGCACTCGAAGCGGCGGTCCAAAAGGCGGGGGGCAAGGTCAAGCTCGTCAAGATGAACATCGACGAGCACCCGGCCATTCCCGGCCAGATGGGCATCCAGTCGATCCCGGCCGTGCTCGCCTTCGTCGACGGCCAGCCGGTCGATGGCTTCATGGGCGCGCAGAGCGAAAGCCAGGTCGAGGCCTTCATCGACAAGCTGGTCAAGCAGTCCGGCGGCGGCGCGCAGAACGCGGCCATCGAACAGGCGCTCGCCCAGGCAACGGAGGCCGCCGCTGCCGGCGACGTCAACGGCGCCGCCCAGCTCTTCACCATGGTGCTGCAGCAGGAGCCGGAAAACGCCGCCGCCTATGGCGGCATCGCCGCGCTGATGGCCGATCACGGCCAGCCGGACCGGGCGCGCGACATGCTCGACCAGGCGCCCGAATCCATTCGCGAGGCGCCGGAGCTCGCGGCGGTCCGCACCAAGCTGGAGCTTGCCGAAAAGGTCGCACAGATCGGCGATCCGGCGGCGCTCGAGGCGCGGCTTGCCGGCAATGAAGACGACCATGATGCCCGCTTCGATCTGGCGCAGATCCTCAATGCGCGCGGCGAACGCGAGGCGGCCGCCGACCATCTTCTGGCAATCATGAAGGCCGACCGCGAATGGCGCGAGGACGGCGCGCGCACCGAACTGCTCAAGTTTTTCGAGGCATGGGGCCAGACCGACCCGGCGACGGTGAAGGCGCGGCGCAAGCTGTCGAGTCTTCTGTTCCGCTGATCCGGGAAGGGCCGGCGGCGGCGCAGGGGTTGCTGGCAGCCGCCGCTGCCCCATCTTTATCGCCATGAAACACAACAAGTCCCGGCGGTGATCCCATGCAGGCTGGCAACACGGTCTATCACGATCTCGACGATGTGCCGGCGGTGGTTCCGGTTTTCCCGCTGTCCGGTGCGCTGCTGCTGCCCGGAAGCCAGTTGCCGCTGAACCTTTTCGAGCCGCGCTATCTTGCCATGTTCGATGCCGCGCTCAAGGGCAGCCGGGTGATCGGCATGGTGCAGCCGGCCTTCAGCGGCGATCAGGGAAAGCCGGACAAGCCCGACCTCTGCAAGATCGGGTGTCTGGGCCGCGTCACCGCGTTCAGCGAAACCGGCGACGGGCGCTATCTCATCACGCTGGAAGGCATCTGCCGCTTCCGGATCATCGAGGAACTGTCTGTGACCACGCCGTTCCGGCAGTGCCGCATCGCGCCGTTCGCCGGCGATCTGGCCGACAAGGATGAGGGCGCCGATGTCGATCGCGAGCAGTTGCTGGCCGCCTTCCGCGACTATCTGGAGGCCAACCAGCTCGAAGCGGACTGGGCCAGCGTCAACAAGGCCAACAATGCCGCGCTCGTCAACGCGCTGTCGGTCATGTCGCCCTACGGGCCGGCGGAGAAGCAGGCGCTGCTCGAGGCGCCCGATCTGAAAAGCCGCGCGGAGACGCTGGTGGCGATCACCGAAATGTCGCTGGCGCGCGACAATGATGATTATGCGCGCACATTGCAGTAGGCTTTGCGGGTAGACCGGCCGATTCCCGGAAACCGCGATGACCGACGATCCCAAGCCCGAGACGCCCCAGACCGACAGTCCCGCCGACGCATCGCCGCCCGGCGGCGGCGAGACAGATGCGCATGGCGGTATCGATCCCAAACTGCTCGACCTTCTGGTCTGCCCGCTGACGAAAAAGACGCTGCGGCACGATGTCGAGGCGAACGAACTGGTGTCGGAAGCCGCCGGCCTTGCCTATCCGATCCGCGGCGGGGTGCCGATCCTGCTGCCGTCCGAAGCGCGCTCGCTGCGTGACGACGATGGCGACGCAGAGCGTGCCTCATGAGCACGGCGAAAGAACCGGCGGCAAAGCGTCACAAGCGCGGCGATGCCCGGCGTGAGGCGCTGGTGCAGGCGGCGGCGGAGCGGTTCTGGACGCGGGGCTATGCGGGCAGTTCGATCGCGCAGGTTGCCGCCGCGGCGGGCGTGCCGCTCGGCAATGTCTACTACTATCACAAGACCAAGGCGGACCTTGCGATGGCCGTCGCCGACCTGTTCGTCGGCCAGACCGAGGCACTGATCGACGAGGTTTCCGCCGAGAGCGACGATCCGCGCGGGCGTCTCAAGGCGCTGGTCGGGCGGTTGCGTGCCTCGCAGGCGCCGCGCCTTGCCCATGGCTGCCCGATCGCGGCCGCCTGCCGCGACTTTCGCGACGAGGCGCCCGAAGCGGCACGCCGTGCGGCCGAAAGTTTTTCGATCCTGACCGGCTTCATCGCCGCCGAGCTCGGCCGGACCGGGATGCGTCCGGCGCTGGCACTTGCCAGGGCGCGGGCGATCGTGTGCGACTGGCAGGGCGGCATCGCGCTCGGCCATGCGCTCGGCGAACCGCCGGTTCTGGCCGAGGCCTTCATGCGCATGGACCGACACATCACACAGACCTGACGCGTCGGATCTGGCCTTCAAGCCCATGCCGACCGGCCACAATCCGGTCACCAAATGATCCACCGCGCGCCGCCATTGCGACCGATTGTCGCCCTCACCATCACCAAATGTTGCGCCCGTTTGCTTTCGGTTCGCAGTCAGGAGGGTGATGATGACCGATACGATGACGGGCGTGCCGCCGGTGCCGCCGAAACGATCGACCGGGGGGCTGAGCCTTGGGGCAAAATTCTTCGTGCTTGGCATTCTGGCGGTGCTGCTCAGCGTGCCGCTTTTCGCCGTGTGGCTGCTGGTGCAGGACCGGGAGGCCAACTATCGCCGCGCCGTCGCCGAGATCGGTGCCCAGTGGGGCGGCAGCCAGACGCTGACCGGACCGCTGCTGGCGGTGCCGGTCACCGTTCTGTCCAATGTGCGCGGACAGGACGGCCGCACGGTGCAGCGTCGGGTCGGGCGGACGCTGCTGATCGCGCCGGAGACGCTCGATATCACCGGCCAGGTCGATCCCGATCGGCGCAAGCGCGGCATTCATGAAGCCATCGTCTATCAGGCCCGCCTGACGGCTCGCGCGCAGTTCGGCGCGCCCGATCTCGATGCGCTGGCGCAGCCGGTTGTCGCGGCCGACTGGTCTCGCGGCAAGCTGGTCGTGGCGCTCAGCGATCTCAAGGGCATCGAGACGGTTACGATCACGCGCGGCGAAACGGCGCTGGACGATGTGTCGCCGGGTATCGGCATTGGCTCGGCCGTCCGGCAATCGGGCTTCCATGTCCCGGTCGATCTGTCGGGCGGTTTCGCCGATGGCCGGACGACCGCCGGCTTTTCACTCGATCTGGCCTTCAAGGGCTCGCAGACGCTCCGGTTCACGCCGGTCGGCGGGGAGACCAAAGTGGCGCTGGCATCGCCATGGCCGCATCCGAGCTTTTCCGGCGCTTTCCTGCCGGCGGCGCGCTCGGTCGGCGAGCAGGGGTTCGAGGCGTCATGGACCGTGCCGCAACTGGCCCGGCCGATCCCGGCGGTGGCCCTGGCCGATGGCCATGCGCCGCTATCGGCCTTTGCGGACGCGCAGTTCGGCGCCGATCTCTATCAGCCGGTGCATTTCTACCGTTTCGTCGACCGGGCGGTGAAGTATGGCGTCCTGTTCGTCGGCGCGGCGTTCCTGGTGATCTTCGCCATCGAGGTGATGTCCGGCGGTCGCATGCATCTGGTCCATTACATGATGACCGGCCTGATGATGATCATCTTCTATGTGCTGCTGCTGGCGCTGGCGGAGATGATCGGCTTTGCGGCGGCCTATGCGGCGGCGGCCGGCGCCACCGGCGCGGTGGTGGCGGGGTTCACGGCAACGCTCTTCGCCGGGCGCCGGTGGGCACTGTCGGCCTTTGGCGGGTTCGCGCTGCTTTACGGCGTGCTTTATGTCGTGCTCAGCCTTGAGGACGCGGCTCTTCTTGCGGGCGCGGTGACCGGATTTGTGATCCTGACCGCGATGATGTTCGGCACCCGCAAGGTCGACTGGTCGGCTGGCGGGTCACCAGCGGTGAAAATCTGACGTCAGATCGGGTCCCCGCGCAGCAGGCGCGGCGCGGGGCCCGCAAGGCCGGCAGCCTGCCGGATGAAGAAGCTCTTGAGCTGCGGCATCCGGTCGACCAGCCCGAGCCCCAGATCGCGGACCGCGCGTACCGGCGCCAGATCGTTGGAGAAGAGGCGGTTCAGCACGTCGGTGGTCACGCCCATCTGCACCGTGTCGAAGCGGCGCCAGCGCTGATAGCGCTCCAGAACGTCGAGCGCGCCGATGTCCTGGCCGAGGCGATGCGCTTCGACCACGGTTTCAGCCAGCGCGGCGGCATCCTTGAAGCCCAGATTGAGACCTTGTCCGGCGATCGGATGGATGCCGTGCGCGGCGTCTCCGGCCAGCGCGAACCGCTCGGCGACGAAATCGCGCGCCAGCGTCAGGCCGAGCGGGTAGGCGCGCGGCCCGTCCTCGACGGTCAGTTCGCCCAGCTTGAGCCCGAAGCGCTGTTCAAGCTCCATTTCGAAGGTGAACGGATCGGCCTTCAACAGGCGTTCGGCATTTTCGGTCGATTCGGTCCAGACGATGGAGGACCGGTTGCCGGTCAGCGGCAGGATGGCGAACGGGCCGGCGGGCAGGAAGTGCTCCTCGGCGCGGCCCTCATGCGGGCGCTCATGGGCGATGGTGGCGACGATGCCGGACTGGCCGTAATCCCAGTGAACGGTTCTGATGCCGGCCATGTCGCGCAGCCGCGAGCGGACCCCGTCGCAGGCGATCAGAAGCCGCGCCTCGACGATCGTGTCGTCGCCGGCCATGATCCGCGTCAGTGCACCGTCGCGCTCGAAACCGGTCACGCCCGCGCCCTGGACGATGGTGACGCCGGCCTCGGCACAGCGCTGGCGCAAAATGCGGTTCATCTCGACATTGGGCAGCATGTGGGCAAACGGCTCGCCCGGCGCCACATCGCCGTCGAAGGTCAGGAATACGGGCCGCACCGGATCGGCGGTGCGGCTGTCGGTGACGATCATCTCGGTCATTGGCTGGGCATGCGGCACCAGCGCGTCCCAGCAGTCGAGCGCCTCGAGCATCTTGCAGGCCGCGGCGGCAATGGCCGATGCGCGGCCGTCCTTTTCCCACACGCCTTCGGGCGCGGCGTCGGCAACGACCACCGACAGGTCCGGCGCGCCTCTTGCGACCGACAGCGCCGTGGCAAGGCCGACATAGCCGGCGCCGGCGACGAACACGTCGCAACGGTCGGGCAGGGCCGGCTTTTTCGCCTTGCTGCGCGCGGATTTCGTGCTTGCCTTGGCCATGGGTCTGCCCTTTCAGCGCCGGTGCGTGTGTCACTTGACTTGATGTGCGCGCTTGTAGCAAGGCGGCAACACGTCGCGCAAATCCGCGCGTTGCCACGATCCCCGAACGGCGAGCCGAAATGTCCCAGGCGATGCAAAAGGTCCTGTCGATCCTCGATCTGGAGGCGGCGGGGGAAAACCGCTTCACGGGCCGCAGCCCGCAATCGGGCTGGCAGCGCGTGTTCGGCGGACAGGTGATCGGCCAAGCGCTGGTTGCCGCGCAGCGCACGGTCGATGCCGCCCGGCATGTCCATTCCCTGCACTGCTATTTCATGCGCCCGGGCGATCCTGCGGTCCCGATCGACTATTCGGTCGACCGGATTCGCGACGGCGGCAGCTTCAACACGCGCCGCGTCGTTGCCGAGCAGGGCGGTCGCGCGATCTTCTCATTGTCGGCCTCCTTCCAGCATGACGAGCCGGGCCTCGACCATTTCATGCCGATGCCGCCCGAGGTGCCAATGCCCGAGGCGCTGATGGGCGAAAGCCAGCTGATCGAGAGCTTCATCGACAAGGTGCCGGACAACATCCGCCGCTACTGGCTGCGCGAGCGGCCGATCGAATTGCGCCCGGTTTCGTTCACCCATTATGTCAGCCGCGAGAAACTGCCGCCGGTGCAGCATGTCTGGGTGCGGGCGACCGGCCCGGTGCCCGACGACCGCGCGCTTCAGGCCGCCGTTCTCGCCTATCTGTCGGACATGACGCTGCTGGACACCTCGCTGTTTGCGCATGGCCGTGCGATCTTCGATCCGGACCTGCAGGTGGCGAGCCTCGACCACGCCATGTGGTTCCACCGCCCGCACAAGCTCGACGACTGGCTGCTCTATGCCCAGGACAGCCCCAATGCGTCCGGCGCGCGCGGCTTCACCCGCGGCGGGCTCTACACGCGCGACGGCGTGCTGGTGGCGTCGGTCGCCCAGGAAGGGCTGATCCGCCTCCGCAAGCGCTGAAAAAACGAGCAGATCGGCTATTTTGCACAATATTTGTGCGCTTGATGGTTTCCGCCGTGCCCGCTTTCCGAGCATCATATAAAAAAGCCTTTTGAAAACAGCGGTTTGCCAAACTGGCACGCTGTGTGACTCCTCGTTGTGCGATGCAGCGTGCCCATAGGGCCGGCGCGCTGTGATGTCCGCCGGCGGCATGGTGCCGCTGCGGCAAGCAAACGGGGAAGACAAGCGCATGAAAATAGTCATGGCTATCATCAAGCCCTTCAAGCTCGACGAGGTGCGCGAAGCGCTCACAGGGCTGGGCGTTCAGGGCCTGACCGTGACGGAGGTCAAGGGTTATGGGCGCCAGAAGGGACACACCGAGATCTATCGCGGCGCCGAGTACGCGATCAGCTTCCTGCCCAAGCTGAAGATCGAACTGGTCGTCGACGACGACATGATCGACAAGGTGCTGGAAGCCATCGCCGGAGCCGCCAAGACCGGCCAGATCGGCGACGGCAAGATCTTCGTCCACTCCATTGACCAGGCGGTGCGCATCCGCACCGGCGAAACCGATTCCGAAGCGCTGTGACGCCGCTTCGCCATTCAGGAGTTCTCCACCCATGACACAACGCAAACTTGCAACACTGGCGGGCACCGGCCTTGCGGCGACCATGATGATGGTGGCGCCCGGTTTCGCCCAGGAGGCGGCCGAAGCCGCCTCGACCGCGCCGTCGGCCGAGGTCCAGTACATCTTCAACACGCTGCTGTTCCTGATCGGCGGCTTCCTGGTGATGTGGATGGCGGCCGGCTTCGCCATGCTCGAGGCGGGGCTCGTCCGCTCCAAGAACGTCTCGATGCAGTCGCTCAAGAACATCGCGCTCTATTCGATCGCCGGCCTGATGTACTGGATCGTCGGCTACAACCTGATGTACGCCAATGTCGATGGCGGCTTCATCGGCTCGTTCGGACCCTATTCGTTCGATCCGGTCGGAGGCGATGCGCTCGACACGGGCTATTCGACGGCGTCCGACTGGTTCTTCCAGATGGTGTTCGTGGCGACCGCAGCCTCGATCGTCTCGGGCACGCTCGCCGAACGCATCAAGCTGTGGCCGTTCCTGATCTTCGTGGTCGTGCTGACCGGCTTCATCTACCCGATCGCCGGTTCCTGGCAGTGGGGCGGCGGCTGGCTCAGCGAGATGGGCTTCTCCGACTTCGCCGGCTCGACGCTGGTGCACTCGGTCGGCGGCTGGGCGGCACTCGCCGGCGCGATCCTGCTGGGCGCTCGTACCGGCAAGTTCGGCGCGGACGGCTCGGTCCATCCGATGCCCGGCTCGTCGATCCCGCTGGCAACGCTTGGCACGTTCATCCTGTGGCTCGGCTGGTTCGGCTTCAACGGCGCCTCGCAGCTCGCAATGGGCACGATCAGCGACGTCACCGACGTCAGCCGTATCTTCGCCAACACCAACCTGGCTGCCGCTTCGGGTGTCGTGACGACGATCGTTCTGCTGCAGATCCTCTACAAGAAGATCGACACCACGATGGTCCTCAACGGCGCGCTGGCCGGTCTCGTCTCGATCACCGCAGAGCCGCTGGCACCGTCGATCTGGCAGACCGTCATCATTGGCGGCATCGGCGGCGCGATCGTCGTCTTCACGGTTCCGCTGCTCGACAAGCTGAAGATCGACGACGTGGTCGGCGCCATCCCGGTTCACCTGTTCGCAGGCATCTGGGGCACGCTGATCGTGCCGTTCTCGAACGGCGACGCGAGCTACGGCGTGCAGCTTATCGGCATCCTGGCCTATGGCGTGTTCACGCTGGTCGCCTCTTTCGTGGTCTGGTTCATCCTGAAGGCCGCGATGGGCATCCGCGCCAGCGAGGAAGAAGAGATGATGGGCCTGGACATGTCGGAAACCGGCGTCGAGGGCTATCCGGAGTTCACACGCGGCTAATGCCGCCCCGCGGGGCCGGCCGACATGCCGGCCCCTGCATTTCGACAAGGCCCGAAAGGGCCGTTCCAATCCCGTCGTGATGGTCACCATCACACAAACTGACCCGGTCCCTGTGACCGGGTCTTTTTTGGTTTGCGGGGCATCCGGGCGGAGCGCCATGGTTAATGTGCGTTTAACCAGTGCCCGCTAGGCTTCGGCGCGACATCGCAGCCAATCTCCAGACCGCACGCGCACGGGACCTACAATGTCGGCAGACCGTTTCGACCCCCATCACGGCCACGCAGACCTCGCCGACGGCGCATTTGCAGCGGATATGGCGGGTGCCCACGGCTCCGTCGGGGACTGGCTGCGCCGACAGGTTCGTTTCGCGGCCGGATGGGCGCTTCTTGCAATTGCCGGTTTTATCGTCCTTTCGCTGCTCGGCTGGAACGTTGCCGACCCCAGCCTCAGCCACGCCACCGAAGCGCCCGTCACCAACTGGATGGGCTATCCGGGCGCGGTGACCGCCGATCTGGCCATGCAGTTCTTCGGGCTGGCCGCGCTGGCAGCGCTTGTTCCATTGGTCGCCTGGGCCGTGGCGCTGATCCGCGACCAGGTTCCGAACCATGCCGGGCGCCGGATGGCGGCATGGTTCGCGGGCGCCCTTGGTGCCGCGGCGGCGATTGGCTGCCTGCCGCCGACCGCCGGCTGGCCGCTGCCGTCGGGCCTTGGCGGTGCGCTGGGCGACATGGTGCTTCGTGTGCCCGGCACATTCACCGGCGGCTATCCGTCAGGCTTCGCCGCGGTCGTCGTCGCGCTCGTCATGGCGCCGCTTGCGGCCGTTCTTCTGGCGTTGGCGAGCGGGATCGGCTGGCGCGGAACCGATGACGACCGGCCTTTCGATGCCGACGATGACGAGGAAGAAGGCGGTTCGCTGATCACGATCGGAGCGCTCCTGCACGGCATCTATGCGCTGCGCACGGCCGCCCGCCGCGTTCTGCCCGCCGATGCGTTCGGGGGCATGGTTCGCCGCCGCTCCGCTTCCACGCCGGTGCCCGCCACGCCGCGGGCCGAGCCGCAATTGGAGCCGTCGATGGACGCGATGCCGGCGCCGGACGCCGACGCCGCGCAATGGCAGGATGCCGGGGACTGGGCACCGCAGCCGGCGCCGACGGAGGCGATGCCGGAGCTGCTCCCCACCGAGCAGGCCGCGACGCGCGTCGCCGCGCCCGCGCCGCCGCCCAAGCCGAGCGTGCGTGTTCAGCGCGAGGCGCAGCCCTCGCTGATCAAGGACGGCGTGTTCGAGCTGCCGCAGATCCACTATCTGAACGAACCCAGGAACATCGTCCGCGACGAGACGCTGTCGGACGAGGCGCTCGAACAGAACGCCCGCCTTCTGGAAGGCGTGCTCGAGGATTTCGGCGTCAAGGGCGAGATTATCCAGGTCCGCCCCGGACCGGTGGTCACGCTTTACGAACTCGAGCCGGCGCCGGGCATCAAGTCGTCCCGCGTGATCGGCCTGGCCGAGGACATCGCCCGCTCGATGAGCGCCATCGCCGCGCGCGTCGCCGTCGTTCCCGGCCGCAACGCGATCGGCATCGAACTGCCCAACGCCCGGCGTGAGACGGTCTATCTGCGCGAACTGATCTCCTCGCAGACCTACGACAAATCCAAGGCGAAGCTGTCGCTGACGCTGGGCAAGACGATCAATGGCGAGGCGGTGATCGCCGATCTGGCGAAGATGCCCCACCTGCTGGTCGCCGGCACCACCGGTTCGGGCAAATCGGTGGCCATCAACACGATGATCCTCTCATTGCTCTATAAAATGACGCCGGACGAGTGCCGGCTGATCATGATCGATCCGAAGATGCTGGAACTGTCTGTCTATGACGGCATTCCGCATCTTCTGACGCCCGTCGTCACCGATCCCAAGAAAGCGGTCGTCGCGCTCAAATGGACCGTGCGCGAGATGGAACAGCGCTACAAGAACATGTCCAAGCTCGGCGTGCGCAACATTGACGGGTTCAACACCCGCATCCGCGAGGCCAAACGCAAGGGCGAGGAGCTGAGCCGTACCGTCCAGACCGGCTTCGACCGGGAGACGGGCGAGGCGATCTACGAGACCGAAGCGCTCGATCTGCACGTCATGCCCTATATTGTCGTGATCATCGACGAGATGGCCGACCTGATGATGGTCGCCGGCAAGGACATCGAGGGCGCCGTCCAGCGCCTGGCGCAGATGGCGCGCGCCGCAGGCATCCACGTGATCATGGCCACGCAGCGTCCGTCGGTCGATGTCATCACCGGCACGATCAAGGCCAACTTCCCGACGCGCATCTCCTTCCAGGTGACCTCGAAGATCGACAGCCGCACGATCCTGGGCGAGCAGGGCGCCGAACAGCTTCTGGGCATGGGCGACATGCTCTACATGGCCGGCGGCGGCCGGATCCAGCGTGTCCACGGCCCGTTCGTTTCCGACGAAGAGGTCGAGGATGTCGTCAGCCACTTGAAGGCGCAGGGCGTGCCGCAATATCTCGACGCGGTCACCGAGGATGACGAGGAAGACGAGGCCGGCTCCGAAGGCGGCGCGGCGGGCGCCGGCGGCGCAAGCGACAGCGAAGACCCCTACGACCAGGCGGTCGCCATCGTCATCCGCGACCGCAAGGCGTCGACCAGCTACATCCAGCGGCGGCTCGGCATCGGCTACAACCGCGCCGCCACGCTGATCGAACGGATGGAGCAGGAAGGCGTCATCGGGCCGGCCAACCATGCGGGAAAACGCGAGATCCTGGTTCCGTCCGAAGAAGAACGCATGGCGGGCATGTGACCATGCCGCGACGATGTGTGATCCATGACACGTGGTCCGCGTCCGGCTTCGCCTTAGTGAAGTCAAACTGTGACTCCAGATGAACCGCAAAAGACGACCCACCGATTCCGGGAAACCACCATGACCGACGCAAAAAGAGCCCACCGGACCCCGATGACCCGCCGCGGCGCGCTGACCGCCGGCGCTGGTCTCATCGCCGCCTTCGCGCTGCCCGGCGCGACGCGCGCCCAGGCTTCGGGCGCCCCGCAGCAGATCGCCGACCATTTCACCCGCGTGCGCACCATGATGGGCGAGTTCGTGCAGTTCGGCCCGTCCGGCGAGCAGACCGGCGGCCGCTTCTTCATCGAACGGCCCGGACGTGTGCTGTTCCTTTACGAGGAGCCGTCCAACATCCGCGTGGTTGCCGACGGCCGTTCGGTGCTGGTCAACAACACCAAGCTCGACACCTGGGATGCCTATCCGCTCAACAAGACGCCGCTCAACCTGGTGCTCGGCGACCGCATCGATCTGAGCGGCGGGCGCGTGCAGAGCGTGGTGGAGGCCGAGGACCTGACGACGATCGTCCTGCAGGACAAGCAGATATTCGGTGATTCGACCATCACCATGATGTTCGATCCGTCGAGCTACGATCTGCGCCAATGGACCATCCGCGATGCGCAGGGCAAGGACACGACCGTCATGATCTTCAATGTCCGCGAGGGCGTGACCTTCGGCGAAGGCACGTTCGACATCGACTATGCGCGGGTGCGCGAGAAAGACCCCAGCTATTCGCGCTGACCGTCTTCCAGCACGACAAGGAACTTGTGTGCGACGGCCGCTCCATCGGGGCGGCCGCTTGTTTTTGAGCCCCGGCGGGGCGAGAAGGCACCCGGTTCACGAGTTCAGGACCATTGTCCTTTCGCCACGATCCGGCCCTTCCGATGACGCAGCCCTTCACCATCGCCACCTGGAACATCAATTCGGTGCGCCTCAGGCGCGGGCTGGTGGAGCGGTTTCTCGCCGACCATGCGCCGGACATACTGTGTCTGCAGGAAATCAAGTGCCAGGACGACCAGTTCCCGGCCAAGGCGTTCGCCAGGGCGGGCTATGAGCATGTCGCACTGCACGGCCAGAAGGCCTATCACGGCGTGGCCACGCTTTCGAAAATACCCTTCTCAAGCGTCGAAAGGCGCGATTTTTGCGGCATGGGCGATGCCCGGCACGTGGAATGCACAGTCGATGTGAACGGCAGCCGCATCCGCGTGCACAATTTCTACGTTCCGGCCGGCGGCGACGAGCCCGATCCCGCCATCAATCCGAAATTCGCGCACAAGCTGAAATTCCTCGACGAGATGCGGGCGATCACCACCGAGACCGGTGCGCATGACGCCGCGCTTCTCGTCGGCGATCTGAACATCGCGCCGCTGGAAAACGATGTCTGGTCACACCGGCAGCTGCTGAAGGTGGTCAGCCACACGCCGGTCGAGACCGAGACGCTGGAAGAGTTGCGGCGCGAGGCGGGCTGGGCCGACCTGATGCGTCATCATGTTCCCGGGGACCAGAAGCTGTTTACCTGGTGGAGCTACCGCGCCAGGGACTGGGCCGCGTCCAATCGCGGCCGGCGGCTCGATCACATCTGGGGATCGGAAGCGTTGCGCGGGGCGCTCACCTCGATGAATGTGCTGACCGAGGCGCGCGGGTGGGAAAAGCCTTCCGACCATGTGCCGGTCGTCGCTCGGTTCGCGCCATAGGCCCGTCAGAGCTCGGGTGCCTGCCGGAGGCGCCGTTCGGCGACCTCGATGTCCTTGATGAGCTGTTGCAGATCGTCGGAAAGCTGCCGATGGATGGCCATGGCCGTTTCCGGATATTCCGCCAGCATACGGCGGAACAGGGCACGGCTGATCCGCAGCACCTCGGTCTCGGTGTCGGCCTGGGCGTCGGTCATCCACTGGGTTTCGGTGATCAGGGCCAGTTGGCCGAGCACACTGCCCGGACCGGCGCTCTGCACCGGCTTGCCGCCATCGGGCGCCGACCGCGACAGCGTGACGGCTCCGCTGACGATGACGAAGCCGCAATCGGCGCGATCGCCCTGGCGATAGAGTCTCCGGCCGGCGCGAAACTGAAGCCGTTCGGCGCCGAATGCCAAAAGGCGCAGCTGCTCGGCAGTCAACTGCTGGAACAGGCCCGCCGCCGAAAGGGCGCGTATGTCATCGTTCAGCGTCATGAAAGGCTCGGGCGCCACCGGCATGATTGCCGGCGTCGCTGTTACATGACCGGCGCGCCGTTGGAAAGGACGGCGCCGCCAAAGGGCATGTCCGCATGTGGACGCAGGGCCGCTTTGCCCCGAAATGTCCGACTTCGGACGAAACCGTTCAGGGCACCAGCTTGTAGCCGCCGCTTTCGGTCACCAGAAGGGATGCGTTGGAGGGATCGCTCTCGATCTTCTGGCGCAGCCGGTAGACGTGAGTTTCCAGCGTGTGGGTCGTCACGCCCGAATTGTAGCCCCAGACCTCTTCGAGCAGCGTGTCGCGGGTCACCACCTGGGCGCCGCTGCGGTAGAGGTATTTGATGATCGAGGCTTCCTTCTCGGTCAGGCGGATCTTGCGGCCGTTGCCGTCGACCAGCATCTTCTGGCTCGGCGTGAACGTGTAGGGGCCGACCGAGAAGGTCGCGTCCTCGCTCTGCTCGTGCTGGCGCAGCTGCGCGCGGATGCGGGCCAGCAGCACGGCGAACTTGAACGGCTTGGTGACATAATCGTTGGCGCCCGCTTCCAGCCCGAGAATGGTGTCGGAATCGGTGTCGTGGCCGGTCAGCATGATGATCGGCGCCTTGAAGCCGCCCTTGCGCAGGATCTTCACCGCCTCGCGGCCGTCCATGTCGGGCAGGCCGACATCCATCACCACCAGATCGATCATCGCGCCGCGCGCCGCCTCGACGCCCTTGGTGGCACTGGCGGCCTGCAGCACGTCGAACTCCTCGTAGAGCGAGAGTTGCTCGACCAGCACTTCGCGCAGATCATCGTCATCGTCGACAAGCAACAGCGTTCGGGTCGTCATGATCCACCTTCTTCTGTTCGGCCCGGGCGGTCGCGCGGGAAGGGTCAAGTATCTGGCCCTTTTGGCATCTTAATGGCAGTTTGCGTGTCAACAAAGGCTCAACTTTGCGTGTCTGCCGCGTCAGCGCGCCGTGAATGTCCGTGAGCGAACAAGGCGCCGGCACCCATGCTCACAACCATTGAAGTAAGGCGCAAACCGGGCGAGAGCGCACGCGGCGTACTGATTGCCGGCGCTCGGACGCTGTCATGCGCGCTGGGACGTTCGGGCCCCTCGATCTTCAAGCGCGAGGGCGATGGTGCCACGCCCGCCCATGCAGCCATGCGACCGCTTTGGGGTTATTGGCGCCCCGACAGGGGCGTTCGGCCGCGATCTATCCTGCCGCTGCACCGGATCGGGCCGGATGACGGCTGGTGCGATGCGCCGGAACACCCGTCCTACAATGCGCCCGTGCGGCTGCCGTTTGCCGCCTCGCACGAGGTCATGCGCCGCGCCGATTGCCTTTATGACATCTGCATCGTGCTCGACTGGAACATGGCGCCGCGCGGCCGCGCACGGCATCGCGGATCGGCGATCTTCCTGCACATGGCCAAGCCGGGCTACCCGCCCACGGCCGGCTGCATCGCGCTGGCACGCCGTGATCTTGAATGGCTGGTCGCCCGGATCGACCGGCGCAGCCGATTCGTCGTCGTGCGCTGATCAGACGCCGATCAGGCCGATCACGGCGCCCATGACCGTGGCGACAAGCAGCCAGTGGGCGCCGTCGATCAGCGTCAGGTCCCATCCGGCGTTCTGGTAGCGGTGGTTGACCGCCATGGTGGTCGCCATGAAGCCGGCCCAGACGAAAAAACCCGAGATGATGCCGTTGCGCAGGGTGACCTGTCCGTCGCCGAGATGGCCGATCAGCCCTGCCAGAACGAAGGCCATGACGAGCTGGCAGGCGAAGGTGATGGCAAACAGGGCCGGGCCGAACCTGGCGTCTTCGGGTGCGATGCCAGCCGCCTTCATCCACGGCCTGGACAGGGCACTGTAATAGACCGCGCCGACAATGAATGCGCACACCGTGGCGGCGAGCACCGCCCAAAGGTTGATACCGCCAAATGCCACCGCTGCCTCCTGCTTTGACCGCTGGCAGACAAACACCATGCCGCTTCGCGATCAAGCGGCACGCCAGCCGCCGCCGCTCACACTTTTTTGCTTGGCAAATCAGCGCGAAGGCGCCACCTTGATCGTGTGTTCAACGAAGTGAAAGGAGGTGATCCGATGTCGAGTGGTTCCATGGGTCCGGTTCGGTCTTTGCGGGTCATCATCCGTTGGAGCAGTCTCTGACGGCGTGAGCGCCCCGCGCAGCCGGTGACGCCCTGAAGGGCGCAAGGCCTGACGGCCGGCCGGAGACATGAATTGCGGAAGGGCCGCCCGAGCGATCGGGTGGCCCTTTTTCGTGCTTGCCGTCCTCTCTCTTGCGCTTGGCGCGCGCTTGGGGTTGGCCGGTTCAGAAGTCGATCGCCAGGCCCTTGACCTCCCAGTCGCCGTATCGGGCCGGGTCCTTGCCGCCGCGTCCGCCGCGTTCGGCTTCCGCCTGCGCCTCGAACCGGTCGACCTCGGCGCGGCGCGCTTCGGCTTCCTTCAGGGCGCGCTGGGCCGCCGGCGGCAGATCCTCGAAGCGCCGCGCCGGCGCTTGGTCGGCATCCGGATGGGATGTGATGTCCTCGCTCGCCATGCAGCCCCCTTCGGTCGATTGTTGAAACTCTGACGGCGCTCATCCATTTATATGGCGGCCCCGGGGGCCGCGTCCAGCAGCCCCGCAAGAACAGCGACGATGATGGAGTTGCACCCGATGAACATGATCAAGACCGCCATGCTGATCGCCTTCATGACGGCGCTGTTCATGGGCATAGGATATCTGATCGGCGGTACGGGCGGGATGATGATCGCGTTTGCCATCGCGGTCGTCATGAACGGCTTTTCCTACTGGAACGCCGACAAGATGGTGCTGCGCATGAACGGCGCGGTGGAGGTCGATGAGCAAAGCGCGCCCGAATATTACGGCATGGTGCGCGATCTGGCCGCCAATGCCGGCCTGCCCATGCCGAAGGTCTACATCATCAACCAGGAGCAGCCCAATGCGTTCGCCACGGGCCGCAATCCCGAAAACGCCGCCGTTGCCGCGACGACCGGCCTTTTGGACCAGCTGACGCCCGAGGAGGTGGCCGGCGTGATGGCGCATGAACTGGCCCACATCCAGAACCGCGACACGCTGATCATGACGATCACAGCGACGCTGGCCGGCGCGATTTCCATGCTCGGCAATTTCGCGCTTTTCTTCGGCTCGGGCCGCGATAACAACAATCCGCTGGGCATTGTGGGCGTCCTTATCGCAATGATCGTCGCGCCGTTTGCCGCAATGATCGTGCAGATGGCGATCAGCCGGACGCGCGAATATTCAGCCGACCGGCGCGGCGCGGAGATTTGCGGCCGGCCCGACTGGCTGGCCAGCGCCCTTGCCAAGATCGCCCGGGCTGCCGGCCGTTCGGTGAACGTGCCCGCCGAGCGCAATCCGGCGACGGCGCACATGTTCATCATCAATCCGCTCAACGGCCAGCGTGCCGACAGCCTGTTTTCCACCCATCCGGACACGCAGAACCGGATCGACGCGCTGATGGCGATGACCGATGCCGGCGGCCCGCCGGCACGGCCGCATCGGCCCGAACCCGCCCCGCGCCGCACATCGGGCGTTCCGGGCACCGGCAATCGCTGGGGCCGTTCTCATGACGGCAGCGACGGCAATGGCGGACCCTGGGGTTGAGCGCCTCCGCCCGCCGTCGCAAGCCCACAAAACGCACAGCCACACATGGCGCAGCCGAACGGCCCGGCCTCGCCGCGCGATTGGCGGGCCAGCGCCTTTTGAGCGCGATCGTCGATTCGCGCACGCCGATGGATGCGCTGACCGACGACAGCCACGGCCATCCGCATTATCTGGCGCTCGATGCGCGCGACCGGTCGCTTGTCCGCGCCATGCTGATGGCGGCGCTGCGCCACCGGGGCGATCTCGAAGCGCTGATCGACCGGTTCACCGACCGGCCGCTGCCCGGCGGCGCCGCATCGCTGCGCGCCATCATCCATCTCGCGCTGGCGCAGATCCTGTTCCTCGACGTGCCGGACCACAGCGCCGTCGATCTTGCGGTCGAGGCGGCGCGCACCGACCCGCGCAACCGGCGCTTCGCCGGTCTGGTCAATGCGCTTTGCCGCCGCGCAGTACGCGACCGGGAAAAGATTCTCGACGCGATCGCCCGGTCACCGTTGCGCGCGCCGGCATGGTTCGCCGAGCGGCTTACCGAGATCTATGGTGCGGACAGGGCGCTTGCGATCGAAGCGTGCCACCGGCGGCCGGCGCCGATCGATCTGACGCTGGCCGACGAAAGCCCCGAAAACGTGGTGCTGTGGGCGGAACGGCTCGGCGCTATCGCGCTGCCCACCGGTTCGCTGCGCCTGACGTCCCATACGGCAATCACGGAGTTGCCCGGATATGCCGATGGCGTCTGGTGGGTTCAGGACGCGGCGGCGGCGATCCCCGCGCGCCTGTTCGGCGATGTCGCCGGCCAGCGGGTTCTCGACCTTTGTGCGGCGCCCGGCGGCAAGACCGCGCAACTGGCCGCGCGCGGCGCCACCGTCACCGCGCTCGACCAGTCGGCGAACCGGCTCAAGCGCCTTGCCGCCAATCTCGACCGGCTCGGCCTGGCCGATCGCTGCGAGACGGTTGCCGCGAGCCTGTTCGATCATGGGGCGGACGTGCCGTTCGATGCGGTCCTACTCGATGCGCCGTGCTCGTCGACCGGCACCGTGCGGCGGCACCCCGACGTGCCCTGGACCAAGACACCGGACGACATCGCCAAACTGGCCGCGCTGCAGGCGCGGATGCTGGAGAGGGCGGCCGACTTCGTCGCGCCCGGCGGAACGCTGGTCTTTTCCAACTGCTCACTCGATCCGAGCGAGGGCGAAGACGTGGCGCGCGCCTTTTCGCGCGAACATGCAAACTTCGAGCCTCTTCCGGCGACCGATGACGACCTGCCCGGCCTTTCATCGGCGATCACCGGGGAAGGATTTGTCCGAACCACACCGGCGGATCTGCCGCTTGCCGGCGATGAGGCGCGGCTTGGCGGGATCGACGGTTTTTTTGCCGCGCGCTGGCGCCGTAGGGTCTGAAAAACGACAATAAAGCATTGGTTTGGCATAGCTGCGCAATGCAGTTATGGTTTCAGCCGATTGGGGAATCGGGGCGGAAGCCGTGGCACGTTCTCGCTGGAATGCGCAGCCGGGATACTGGGGAGTCAGCACCGGCCTGCTGTGGGAACGGCTGCGCTACCGGCTGCAGTCCGGCTCGATCACCAATTGGCAGCTTGTCGGCCCGGTTCCGGCGCGGCTGCTGCTGTCGCCGTCATGCCTGCGGCCCAGCGATCCGCTTCTGGCGCGCGACTTCTATCAGGGGCGCTACAGCTTCGGCGGGCGCACGGTCGAGACCGGCAGCCAGTCGCCCTTTCTGGCGGAGCCGCCATCGGCGGCCTGGTATGCCGAACTTCACGGCTTCCGGTGGCTGCGCCATCTCGCCGACGCCAACACCGATCTTGCGGCAGCGCAGGCACGCGCGCTGATCGAGGACTGGATCAGCGGCTACGGCAAGCGGCTGCGCGAACCGGCCTACGACCTGCCGACCACCGCCAGCCGCTTGATTGCCTGGATCCAGCACGCCCGCTTCTTTCTGCAGAGCAGCGAGCACGGTTTCTACCGCCGTTTCATGATGTCGCTGTCGCGGCAGGTTCGATATCTGCGCAACGCGCTGCGCGGCTATCCGGACTGCATCGACACGCTACAGGCGCTGATCGCCCTGTCGGTCGCTTCGCTCGCCATCCCGACGGCCGAGCGCCGCCAGCAGCGCATTGCCCGGCAGCTCGAATTCCAGCTCAAGCGCCAGATCCTGCCAGACGGTGCCCATGTCAGCCGCAACCCGGCGCATCTGCCCGAACTGCTCGCCGATCTTCTGCCGCTGGCGCAATGCTATGTGGCCGCCTCGCGGCCGGTGCCGCCCGAACTGGTGCGTGCCGTCGACCGGATGTTTCCGCGCCTGCGTGCCATGCGCCACCGCGACGGGCATCTGGCGATGTTCCACGGTGCCGGATATGACAAGACAGACCTGATCGCCGCCGTGCTGCGGCTCGACCAGACCGAGGGCAAGACCGGGCCGCATGCGGTCCAGAGCGGCTACTATCGGCTCGAGGCCGGCGACACGGTGATCATCGCCGACACCGGCACGATACCGAAGGGCATTGACGGGGCGAACTGCCATGCCAGCGCGCTGGCCTTCGAACTGTCGACGCTGCGCGGCCGGATCGTCACAAATCTGGGCGTCGACCGGCTGCTGCGGGCTGATTTCGGGCCGGTCGCCCGCGCCACCGCCGCCCATTCGACGCTTTCGGTGGGCGATGTGTCGTCGGCGCGCTTTCGCCGCTTCGCCGGCGCGCCCCGAAGGCATGACTGGCGCGCGGTGTCCGGTCCGCGCCGGGTCGCGGTCTCCGACTGGCAGAGCGACGGCATGACCGGCTTTTCGGCCGAACATGACGGCTATCAGCGCGTCTTTGGCCTTGTGCATGAACGCGGCATCGCAGTCCGGCCCGATGGCGGCCGTGTCGACGGGTACGATCTGCTGCGCCCGCCCTCCGGCCGCAAGCCGCATGCGGTTGCGGCGCAATTGCGCTTTCATTTCCATCCGGGCGTGCGCGTGAGCGCGACGCAGGCGGCCAACACGTTCCTGCTCTCTCTCGAAAGCGGCGAACGCTGGGCGTTCCGCGCCATCGGTGCGCCCGCCGCGATCGAGGAAAGCCTCTTTCTGGCGGCCGTCGCCGGCCCCGTGCGCACGGCGCAGATCGCGATCGGCATCGAGTGGCCGGAGACCGAACGGGTGAGCTGGCGCTTCGAGCGACTGTCCGACTGACAGCCCGACGATTTGCTGTGCGTTGCGGACCGGCCGTGGCGGGCTGGCGGTGGGCAATCGGCGTGGCGCCATGATAAGCGGGCGCCATCATCCGTCCCAGCCGAGGAAGCCCGCCCATGGCCGTCGCCGCCAAGACCATCGCACCGCCCGACCGCGTGCCCGTGCGCCGGGCGCTATTGTCGGTGTCCGACAAGACCGGGCTGGTCGAACTGGCGACCGCGCTCGCGCAGATGGACGTCGCGCTGGTCTCGACCGGCGGGACGCGCCGGGCACTGGCCGATGCCGGGCTCGCGGTTACCGACATTTCCGAAGTGACCGGGTTCCCTGAAATCATGGACGGAAGGGTGAAGACGCTGCATCCCAAGGTGCATGGCGGGCTTCTGGCCGTGCGCAACGATCCCGACCATCAGGCGGCGATGGCCGAACATGGCATCGAGGGCTTCGATCTGATCGTCGTCAATCTCTACCCGTTCGAAGAGGTTGTCGCGGCGGGCGGCGATGAGGCGACGACGATCGAGAACATCGACATTGGCGGCCCGGCCATGGTGCGGGCCTCGGCCAAGAACCATGGCCATGTGGCGATCGTCACCGACCCGGATGACTACGACATGGTGCTCGGGCATCTGTCGGACGGCAAGGGCACGACCGATCTCGCCACGCGCCGCCGCCTCGCGGTCAAGGCGTTCAAGCGGACGGCCAGCTATGACGCCGCGGTGGCGCGGTGGATGGAGACGGCGTTCGATGCCGAACCGTTCGATGCGCTCGATGCGCTGGGCGGGCGCCGTGTCGCGACGATGCGCTATGGCGAGAACCCGCATCAGGCGGCAGCGCTTTACCTGACCGGCGAGACCCGTCCGGGCGCTGCCACGGCGAGGGTACTGCAGGGCAAACCGCTCTCCTACAACAACATCAACGACACGGACGCGGCCTTCGAGCTGGTCAGCGAGTTTGGCGCGGAGACGCCGGCGGTGGCCATCATCAAGCATGCCAATCCGTGCGGCGTCGCGCGCGCCGGAACGCTGATCGACGCCTATCGCGCCGCATTCGATTGCGACCGCACATCGGCGTTCGGCGGCATCGTCGCGTTCAACCGTGAACTGGACGCCGAAACCGCCCGCGCCGTGCTTGAGATCTTCACCGAAGTCGTCATTGCGCCGGCGATCAGCGACGGCGCGCGCGAGGCTTTTGCGAGCAAGCCCAATCTGCGCCTTCTGCAGACCGGCGGGCTCGCCGATCCGCGCGCGCCGGGCTTCGTCGTCCGGCCGGTCGCCGGCGGCTATCTCAAACAGGGGCGCGACGCGGCGGTCGTCGACGACATGGCCCTGCGCGTCGTCACCAAACGCGCGCCGGACACGCGCGAAATGAACGATCTGAAATTCGCCTTCCAGGTTGCCAAACACGTCAAGTCGAACGCGATCGTCTATGCGCGCGACGGCGCCACCGTGGGCATCGGCGCAGGCCAGATGAGCCGTGTCGATTCAAGCCGCATCGCCGCGCGCAAGGCGGTCGACGCCGCCGAGGCGCTCGGTCTCGCCGAGCCGAAGACCAAGGGATCGGTGGTTGCCTCGGACGCGTTCTTTCCGTTCGCGGACGGATTGCTGGCGGCCGTCGAGGCGGGCGCGACAGCGGTCATCCAGCCGGGAGGCTCGATGCGCGACGATCAGGTGATCGAGGCGGCCGATGCGCACGGCATCGCCATGGTGTTCACGGGCACCCGCCATTTCCGCCACTGACCCGACGACCGGGCGGCTCGGCGCCATGGTTTTGCCATCGGTTTGCCGCATTCGCGGCTAAGGTGCGGCGCCGGGAATGCCGCGCCCGTCTGACATGTTCGTGATGGGTACGGGGAAACCTTGCGGTAACTTTCCGTCAACTATATTGCGTGGATCGGAAGCGACTATCGGGACCTCTAACATGCGTGTGCGTTCGGCTTTCACCGCATTGGCGCTGTCGGCAGCGGTCGCGCTGGCCTCGTGCCAGGGCAGCGACGTGCTGAACCTTGCCGCCGAGGCGCCGCTGCCGCGCGATGTCGTCAACATCATGAGCGCCAAGGGGATGACCAAGTCATCGCCCATCATGATGCGCATCTTCAAGGAAGAAGAGGTGCTGGAGGTCTGGAAGCAGACCGACACCGGCCGCTACGATCTCGTCAAGACCTATGAGATCTGCGAGTTTTCCGGCGACAAGGGACCAAAATTCCGGGAAGGCGACCGGCAGAGCCCGGAAGGGTTCTACTTCGTCAACCGGAACCTTCTGAACCCCAATTCGAGCTATCATCTGTCGTTCAATCTGGGCTTTCCCAATGCGTTCGACCGCTCGCATGGCCGCACCGGCTCGTTCCTGATGGTGCACGGAGATTGTTCGTCGCGCGGCTGTTACGCGATGACCGACAAGTACATCACCGAGATCTACGCGTTCGCGCGCGAGGCGCTGCGCGGCGGCCGGCAGAACGAGTTCCAGGTGCAGGCCTTCCCGTTCCGCATGACGCCGGAAAACATGGCCGCGCACCGCGACAGCCCGCATTTCGAGTACTGGAAGATGCTCAAATCGGGCTATGACCATTTCGAGCTGACGCGCACGCCGCCCAAGGTCGATGTCTGCGAGCGCAAATACATCTTCAACCAGATCCCCGAGGACGGCGACTTCGAAGCGGCTGCGCAGTGCCCGCAGACGACGATGCCGGCGCCGCTGGCCATCGCCTACAACCAGCTCAAGCAGCAGCACGCGCTGCAGTTCGAGCGCGCCGTGGCGCGCCTCGAGGGCCGTCCGCTCGATCTCAGCGAGGGCATGACCGGACTTCTGGACCTGCCGCCGACGCCGGTGCGCCAGGTCGAACCGCTCACGCCGGCCGAGGTATTGCCGACCGTCGGCCAGCCGCCCGAGGCATCGGTTCAGCCGGCGCCCGCCGTTCAGCCTGCAGGACAATCCGCGCCGTCATCGGCCCAGTCGACGCCGCTGACGGCGATCACGCCCGGCACGGCCGGCCCGATCATTGCGACGTCCAGCGGATCGGGCATCACCGCCAATTCCGGCCCGCAGGCGGCTCAGGCTGCGCCGGGCGTCGCCCCGGATTCCGGCGCCGGAACCGGGGTTCCCCTGCCGGCCTCGCGGCCGTTGCAGTGACCGCGCCATGAGCGGAGAGGCACTGTCCGACGATTACGATCTGCGCGGGCTGAACTGCCCGCTTCCCGTGCTGAAAACGCAGAAGCGGATGCGCGCCATGGCGGCCGGCGAGCGGCTCTGGGTGCGCACAAGCGATCCTCTCGCGGTGATCGACATTCCCAATTTCTGCCGCGAGAGGGGCCACGGCCTGATCGAGACCGAGAGCGTCGATGACGGCCACCGCTTCCTGATTGAACGGGGCTGACGTGCGCCGCTACCCGCTTTCGGGGCGGCTCGCCGGCACCGGCACATCGAAGCCGGGCCGCAGTTGGTAACGTTCCATCTCCGCCTCGCTGGCCAGCGACGGCCGATAGGGCCGCGGCGCCGGCACCGGATAGGCGTCGATCGCCGCGCCGCCCAGCACGATCGCGGTCATGCTGGCGCCTTCGGCGCCTCCAAGTCCGACCCGCGCGGCGCGCGGTTCCCGGTCCATCGTGCCTATGAGGGCAGTGTCGAAGACGATGTTGCCATCGACATCGCGCCCGTCCCAGCGGGCGGCACGCGCCTCGTCGGTGCACACGACCGGCCGCAGATCGGCGGGAACGCCGTCGGCGTCGGTTCCCGGAACGCTGTCGAGATCGACGGTGGTGGCCGCTTCGGCGCTGAAACCGTCCTGCAGCAGCGTCGCGCTCTTTTCGGCGCGCTCCTTCTGGCTTTCGGTGCCCATCACCACGGCGACCAGCGTGCGGCCCCCGCGCGTTGCCGATGCGACCAGATTGAAGCCCGATGCGCATACGAAACCGGTCTTCATGCCGTCGGCGCCCTCGAAGCGGCCAAGCAGCAGATTGTAGGACGGGATCAGCTGTTCGCCGAAGCTGATCGCCTCGATGGAAAAATAGTCGGCGCGGTCGGCAAACTCGGTCCTCAGCGCGCGGGCCAGAACCGCCATGTCGCGCGCGGTCGTATATTGCTGTTCGTCGTGCAGCCCGTGCGGATTGACGAAGTTGGTGTTCGTCATGCCAAGGCGCGCCGCTTCCTCGTTCATGCGTGCAACGAACGCCGCCTCGCTGCCCGCCACCGCCTCGCCGAGCGCGACGGCGATGTCGTTGGCCGAGCGGACGATCACCATCTTGATCGCATTGTCGACGGTCATGATCGATCCGGACGGATAGCCCATCCGGCTCGGCGGCGTGGAGACGGCGTTGGCGGTGACGCGCACCGGCGAGCGCAAGGTCAGTTCGCCGGCCTCGAGCGCACGGAACGTGACATAGGCGGTCATCAGCTTGGTCAGCGAGGCCGGGCTCCAAAGGTCGTGCGCCTGCTCGTGATGCAGCACCGACCCGGTTGCCGGCTCGAAGACCAGCGCCGGCGCGGCCTCGGCGGCGATCGGCAGCCCGAGCGCCAGAACCAGCGCGGCTGCGGTCCGCGCCGGCATCGTCCTGCGTGCAGTTGGTGCGATCATCATGTTCCCCGGCCAGCCCGTTTGCGCCGCATCCCGCGCGGCTCCGTTGCGCCATCAAACAAATCGTGCCCGGTCATGGCAACCGCGAAATGATGACATCGGCGCGAGCGGCGCGCTATATGGAGCCCAGATCAGACAGGCCGTGTCCCGGTCCCAGCGAGAGAGAGCCTTTATGCCCTTATTGAACCGCGCCGCCGAACTGCAGGATGAAGTCAGCGGATGGCGCCGCCATCTGCACGCCCATCCCGAACTGATGTTCGATGTGCACGACACGGCCGCCTTCGTCACCGACAAGCTGCGCGCCTTTGGCTGCGACGAGGTGGTGACCGGTCTTGGCCGCACCGGCGTCGTCGGCGTCATCAAGGGCAATCGGGGCGAAGGCGAGACGATCGGCATGCGCGCGGACATGGATGCGCTGCCGATCCATGAAGCGACGGACGTGCCGCACAAATCGACCATCGCCGGCAAGATGCATGCCTGCGGCCATGACGGACACACCTCTATGCTGCTCGGCGCGGCCAAATATCTGGCCGAGACGCGCAATTTCGCCGGCACGGTGGTCGTCATCTTCCAGCCGGCCGAAGAGGGTGGCGGCGGCGGCAACGAGATGGTCAGGGACGGGCTGATGGAACGCTTCGGCATCGACCGCGTCTACGGCATGCACAACATGCCCGGCGTCGATGCGGGCGCGTTCGTCATCCGGCCGGGCGCGCTGTGCGCGGCGACCGACGAGTTCACGATCACGGTGACCGGAAAGGGCGGCCACGCCGCCATGCCGCAAAAGAGCATCGATCCGATCGTCATCGGCGCGCAGATCGTCACGGCGCTGCAATCGATCGCCTCGCGAAACACCGACCCGGTCGGGTCCATCGTCGTGTCGGTGACCAAGTTCAATGCCGGTACGGCCTACAATGTCATTCCCGGAACCGCCGTTCTGGCGGGAACGGTGCGCACGCTCGACGAGGATGTCCGCAAGCTGGGGGAGGAACGGCTGCACGCCATCACGCACGGGATCTGCGAGGCGCATGGCGCCGAGGCCCATATCAAATGGCATCGCGGCTATCCGGTGACGGTCAATCATGCCGACGAGACGATGATCGCGGCCGATGCGGCCGAGCAGATCACAGGGCAGGGAACGGTGCCGACCGACATCAAACCGATGATGGGCGGGGAGGATTTTTCCTACATGCTCAACGCCCGGCCGGGCGCGATGATCATGATCGGCAACGGCGACAGCGCCGGACTGCATCACCCCGAATATGATTTCAACGACCAGATCATTCCGGCCGGCATCAGCTTCTGGGCCAAGCTCGCCGAAACCAATCCCGCGCGCTGAGCGCGGGCGTCATTCGGCTTTCTGGGTTTCCTGACCGGTAGCGGCGGCTTCGCCGTCCATGCCCCGCGGGCAGTAAAGATCGTGCAGGACAGCGAGCACCTCGGTCACTTCGCGGCCCTGCAGCGAATAATAGATCGTCTGCGCATCACGCTCTGTCTTGACCAGGCCCGCCTCGCGCAGCTTGCGCAGATGGTGCGACATGGCGGGCTGTGACAGGTTGACCGCCTCGGCCAGCTTGACCACGCTCCAT
Source organism: Oceaniradius stylonematis (assembly GCF_965223445.1). Classification (NCBI taxonomy): domain Bacteria; kingdom Pseudomonadati; phylum Pseudomonadota; class Alphaproteobacteria; order Hyphomicrobiales; family Ahrensiaceae; genus Oceaniradius; species Oceaniradius stylonematis. The sequence goes on along the minus strand of NZ_OZ244994.1, from coordinate 1,774,015 downwards.
TTCTGTTCCGACAGCGCACACAGGATGCGCAGGCGCACCGGCTGGGAGAGCATTTCCATCAGCCGGGCCGCCTCGGCGATATGCGGTTCGAGCTCTTCGACATCCATTATATAAGACCTCTTGAATATTAACTGATGAGAATATAACTATCGGATCATCGCGGTGCAAGCAGGCGCTGCGAAAAGGGCGGAAAGCCCCGTTCAACCGGTTGGGATCAAGGAAAGCTTCATGGCCACCGAATTCACCCCCTTCATGTCGCTTCTGGGCGGCTTTCTCATCGGCGTCGCCGCCATCGCGCTGATGGCGCTGCATGGCCGCGTTGCCGGGATGACCGGCATCATGGCCGGCATTCTGCCGCCAGCCGTCAGCGACTGGCAGTGGCGCGCCGCGTTTCTGGCGGGCGCCGTCATCGCGCCGGCCCTGTTCCTGTTTGCCGGCGGAACCGTGCCGTTCGCGGTTCCCGTGCCGGTCTGGGCCATGGTCGTCGGCGGTCTGATTGTCGGCATCGGCGTACATTTCGGCTCGGGCTGCACGTCCGGTCACGGTGTCTGCGGCATGGCGCGCCTGTCGCCGCGCTCGATCGTCGCCACCATCACCTTCATGATCACGACGGGCATCACCGTCTATGTCATGCGTCACGTTCTTTCGGTCGGAGTTGCCTGATCATGCATATCGTTTCAGCCCTTCTCATCGGCGCCGTCTTCGGCCTGGGGATCGCCATTTCCGGCATGGCCAATCCGGCCAAGGTGATCAACTTCTTCGACGTCGCCGGCACCTGGGACCCCAGTCTCATCTTCGTGATGGGCGGCGCGCTGGTCACCACGGCGATCGGCTATCGTATCGTCTTCGGCACGCGGTCCCGGCCGCTGTTCGCCAAGAATTACTCCCTGCCCACGCGCACCGATCTCGATGCGCGGCTGATCGGCGGCTCCGCCCTTTTCGGCGTCGGCTGGGGTATCTCCGGCTTCTGCCCGGGCGGCGCCATCCCGGCACTCGGGCTCGGCCAGCCGGCCGTTCCGGTCTTCGTCATCGCGATGGCCGCCGGCATCATCGTCGCGCGCAGCGCGCTCAGTCCCATGCTCAGCAAGACCGCTTCTGCGTAAGCGGCATAAAAGGAGTCCCATCATGACACTTCAGTTCCAGCCCGACATGCAGGTCAAACCGGACGTTGCGGCCTTCTTCGATCCGCAGACCAACACGATCTCCTATGTCGTCAAGGACCCGGCAAGCAACAGCTGCGCCATTGTCGATTCGGTGCTCGATATCGACTATGCGGCCGGCCGGCTGTCCTATGACAGCGCCGACAAGATCATCGAACACGTCAAGGCCAACGGCCTGACCGTCGAGTGGATCATCGAGACCCATGTCCATGCGGACCATCTGTCGGCGGCGCCCTACCTTCAGGAGAAGCTTGGCGGCAAGATCGGCATCGGGGACCAGATCACGATCGTCCAGGACACGTTCGGCAAGGTGTTCAACGAGGGCACAGAGTTCCAGCGCGACGGCTCGCAGTTCGACCGGCTGTTCGCCGACGGCGACACCTATCAGGTGGGCTCGATGACCGCCCATGTGATGGCGACGCCCGGCCACACGCCGGCCTGCCAGACCCATGTGATCGGCGATGCGGCCTTTGTCGGCGACACGCTGTTCATGCCCGATGGCGGTTCCGCCCGCGCCGATTTCCCCGGCGGCGATGCAGGCGTGCTCTACGATTCCATCCAGCGTGTTCTGGCGCTGCCGGATTCGACCCGCCTGTTCATGTGCCACGATTACGGTCCGAACGGCCGCGACATCAAGTGGGAGACCACGGTCGCCGACGAGAAGGCGCACAACATCCATGTCGGCGGCGGCAAGAGCCGCGATGCGTTCGTCGCCATGCGCACGGCGCGCGACGAAACGCTCGACATGCCCAAGCTGATCCTGCCGTCGCTGCAGGTGAACATGCGCGCCGGCGACGTTCCCACGGACAAGGACGGCAACCCGATGCTGAAGGTTCCGCTCAACAAGCTCTGAGCGGCCAGCGTTGCGGCCCGGACGGCGTCCGGGCCGCAGCATCCCGAAACAATTCAAGAGAAGGCCCGATGTGATGCGCAAGCCGCCTCATCTCCTGCAGCGCTATTTCCCGGTGCTCGATTGGGGGCGCGGCTATGATGGCGAGACCCTGACCGGCGATCTGGTCGCCGCGGTGATCGTCACCATCATGCTGATCCCGCAATCGCTCGCCTATGCGCTGCTGGCGGGTCTGCCGCCCGAAATGGGCCTCTACGCCTCCATCGTGCCGATCGTCCTTTACGCTCTGTTCGGCACCTCGCGGGCGCTGGCCGTCGGCCCGGTCGCGGTCGTCTCGCTGATGACGGCGGCGGCGATCGGCAAGGTCGCCGAGCCCGGTTCCTCCGACTATATCATCGCCGCTTTGACGCTGGCCTTCATGTCGGGCGCGCTTCTCGTCGCGATGGGGCTTTTGCGCCTCGGTTTCGTCGCCAACTTCCTGTCGCATCCGGTTATTGCCGGCTTCATCACCGCGTCGGGCATCCTGATCGCTGCCTCGCAGCTCAAACATCTGCTCGGCGTCAGCGCCCACGGCCACACGCTGCCCGAGATCCTGGGCAGCCTGATCGCCGATCTGGGTGCGCTCAACTGGATCACGCTTGTCATCGGGGTCGCGGCCACCGCGTTCCTGTTCTGGGTGCGCGGCGGGCTGAAGCCGATCCTTGTCCGCATCGGCATAGCAGAACGCCTTGCCGGACATCTGGCACGCACCGGCCCGGTCTTCGCCGTTGCGGTCACTGCGTTGGCCGCCTGGTACTGGAACCTTGGAGAGGCGGGCGTCAAGCTCGTCGGCGACGTGCCGCGCGGCCTGCCGCCGCTGACCCAACCGTCCTTTTCGCCCGATCTATGGCTGGCGCTCGCCGGTCCGGCGGTGCTGATCTCGATCATCGGCTTTGTCGAATCGGTGTCGGTCGCCCAGACGCTGGCCGCCAAGCGGCGCCAGCGCATCGACCCGGATCAGGAACTGATCGGCCTGGGCATGGCCAACATGGGCGCCGGCATGACCGGCGGCTATCCGGTCACCGGCGGCTTTGCCCGCTCGGTCGTCAATTTCGACGCCGGGGCGCGGACGCCCGCAGCCGGCGCGTTCACCGCGATCGGACTGGCCATCGCTTCGTTGACGATCACGCCGTTCATCGCCTTTCTGCCGCAGGCAACGCTGGCGGCAACGATCATCGTCGCGGTCCTCAGCCTGGTCGATTTTTCGATCTTCCGGACGGCATGGGTCTATTCGAAGGCCGACTTCGTCGCGGTCGCCGCCACCGTTCTGGTCACCCTTGTGATCGGCGTCGAGGCCGGCGTGACGGCAGGCGTGCTCCTGTCGGTGCTGATCCACCTCTACAAGACGTCCAAGCCGCACATGGCGGTGATCGGCCAGGTGCCGGGCACGGAGCACTACCGCAACGTCAAGCGCCACGAGGTGATCACCGATCCGCACATCTTGCAGCTTCGCGTCGACGAGAGCCTTTATTTCGCCAATGCGCGCTATCTCGAGGACAAGCTCTACGCCATGGTTGCCGACCATCCCGAGCTCAAGCATGTCGTCCTTGCCTGTCCCGCGGTGAACGCCATCGACATGAGCGCGCTGGAATCGCTTGAGGCGATCAATGAACGGCTCGAGGCGCTGGGCGTGAAGTTCCATCTCACCGAGGTCAAAGGCCCGGTGATGGACCGGCTCAAGCGCAGCCATTTCCTCGACGATCTGACCGGTGAAGTCTTCCTCAGCCAGCATCAGGCGCTGTGCACCCTGTCCTCGGCCAGGCCGGTCAATGGCGACGGCCAGCCCCGCTACGACAAAGCGGATGCCGAGTTGGATTTGCCCGACGCATTTGATAAGCGAGACGGCGACGGTCCCGTAGCTCAGCAGGATAGAGCATCAGATTCCTAATCTGAGGGTCACAGGTTCGAATCCTGTCGGGATCGCCAGATCAGACCCGGCCCCTTACGTATCGACGAAGTCCGAGCCGCGTCCCATCGAGAAGCGGACATTGGCCCTCGGCGTATCCTGTTTGCCGGCGACGGCGGGCGCGGACCGCGTCCGCACCACGACGGTCTCGGCGATCCGGTCGCCCAGCCGCTGGTTCCGGTACGCTTTCATGACCGGCGTTGACCGTCCGGCCGCCACGGACGCGCCGGCGGGTCTTGGCTGCCTTGAGCGCATGTCATGCCGCGCTGTCTGAGGCGCGAGGCGCCCGCTCGCCGGTCCGATGCTTTCAGTGACGGCACCGCTCAAGGGCCGATGAAGCTGACGATCGCCATGGCAGCAGCGAGCAGCAGGATGGTCTGAAGACAAACCAGCGCGACATGGCGCCCGCCCAACCCGACCATTGCGCCGAGCGAGGTCTTCACGCCAAGCGCGGCGATCGCCGCGATCAGCATCCAGCGGCTTGTTTCGACAAGAGCGGCAACAAACGGCTCGGGAAGGACGCCCAGAGAGTTGATCGCCATGAAGACGATGAACATGACCACGAAAAGGGGCACGCCGACACCATTCGCTTCGGGCGCCCGGAAGAAGACCGCAATGGCGATGATCACCAAGGGCAACAGCAGCACCCGCTTGAGCTTCGTCAAGGTCGCCATGTTGCCGGCTTCGTCGCTGATCGAATATCCGGCACCAACGACCTGAGCCACATCGTGGATCGTCGCGCCGATCAGAAAGCCGGCCTGCAGGTCGGTGTAGCCGAGCATCGAGAACACGATCGGATAGGCGATCATGGCGACGGTCGACAGGGTGGTGACCGCGACCACGGTGAACAGCGTATCCTGATCGAGGCCGGCGCGCCTTGGCATCGCGGCAGCGATGGCCAGCGCAGCGGATGCGCCGCAGATGGCAACCGCGCCCCCCGTCAGCAAGCCGAGCTGGGTTGACCGTTTGAGGACAGGCGCAAACAGCCAGCCACTGGCAATGGTCATCACCACGAGGCCGACAATGACCGCGACCGACAGCCAGCCCTGCTCCGCCACCTGGCCGAAGCTGAGACGGAAGCCGAGCAGGGCAACACCCATGCGCAACAGGGTCTTGGCGGCAAAGTCGATGCCGCCCTTGCATTGCTCATTGTCGGCGAGGAAGTGGAAGGCCATGCCGATCAGCAGGGCGAACAGCATCACCGGCGCGCCGTAGTGGTCGGACAGAAAGCCCGCGCACAGTGCGACGGTAACGACGACGATCAGCCCGCGATAGCCGTGCCGCAAGGCTGCAAACGGAGCAAGCACGCCGTCAATCCGCCGATGCGGCGAGATCGAAGGATTCCTGCGGGAAGAACTTCGCAAGACGGATGTCGGCGGTGCGGGCATGGCCTTCCATGCCCTCGAGGCGCGAGATGCGCGCCGTCGCTTCGGCGACGGGTCTTGCGCCGTCGCGCGTGGCCCGCTGCCAGGTGACCGTCTTCATGTATTTGTGCACCGAAAGCCCGCCCGTGTACCGGGCCGCCCCCGAGGTCGGAAGGACATGATTGGGTCCGGCGGCCTTGTCACCGAAGGCCACCGTCGTTTCCTCACCGAGAAACAGCGAGCCATAGGAACGAAGCCGGCCCAGCCACCAGTCGAGATCGGCCGCCTGAACGTGCAGGTGCTCGGGGCCATAGGCGTCGCAAACCTGTGCCATTTCTTCCCGGTCCGAGCACAGGATGACCTCGCCATGGTCACGCCAAGCGGCTTCCGCGTTCTTCGCGTTCGTTTCGGGCAGCTCGGCGATGATGGTCGGCATGAGCCGCATCACGGATTCGGCCAACGCGCGGTCGTCGGTCACCAGCCAGACAGGCGAGTTGTAGCCGTGTTCGGCCTGCCCGGCGAGATCCCAGGCCACCAGATGCGGGTCGGCGGCCCCATCGGCGACGACCATCGAATCGGTGGGACCGGCGAACATGTCGATGCCGACCCGGCCGAACAGCAGGCGCTTGGCTTCGGCGACATATTGGTTGCCGGGTCCGACCAGCATGTCGGCCCTGGGCAGGCCGAACAGACCAAACGCCATGGAGGCGATGCCCTGCACGCCGCCCATGTTCAGAACGGCGTCCGCGCCGCACAGCTGCATCGTGTAGAGGATCGCCGGAGGGATACCGATGCCGGGTTTTGGCGGCGAGCATGCGGTGATGTGATCGACGCCCGCCACCTTAGCCGTCGTGATGGTCATGATCGCCGAGGCGATATGGCTGTAGCGTCCGCCGGGGACGTAGCATCCCGCGGCCGAGACCGGGATGTGCTTCTGCCCGGCGAAGAAGCCCGGCTGAACCTCCAGCTCGCAAGGCTGGATCGTGACCTTCTGGGCCTCGGCGAACCGGCGGATATTGTCGTGGGCGAAGCCGATATCCGCCTTGAGCTTGTCCGGCACCTGGTGCGCGGCCGCGTCGAGGGCGTCCTGCGGCACCAGGGCCGGGCCCGTCCAGCCGTCGAACTTCTGCGCATGGGCGCGTGCGGCAGCATCCCCGCCCTGCTCGATTTCGGTGAGCAAGGCCTGCACCGTGGCCTGCAGATCGGACTGGCCGGTCTCGGCCCGCCGGTCGGCCTTCTTCAGATATTCGATCGTCATCGACGCTTTCTGGCCCCATTCTACCTGTGATCGGCGCGGCGGAACGCGCCTTGTACGATGCGGTCGATGACCATGGCGACGAACAGGATGGCGAACCCTCCCAGAAGACCGGGCCCCTTGGCGGCGAACTGCAACGCTTCGAGGATCACCTTGCCGAGCCCGCCGCCGCCGATCAGCGATATGATGACCACCATGGACAGGCACATCAGGATTGTCTGGTTCACGCCGGTCATGATCGAAGGAAGGGCGAGCGGCAGTTCCACATCCTTCAGCAACTGCCAGCGCGAAGCGCCGAACGCGGTTGCCGCCTCCTTGATGCTCTCGGGCACGCCGCGCATGCCGAGCGCGGTCAGGCGGATCACCGGCGGCATGCCGAAGATGATCGTTGCCAGAATGCCGGGCGGATTGCCCGTTCCGAAGAATGCGATGATCGGGATCAGATAGACGAAAGCCGGCAATGTCTGCATCAGGTCGAGAACCGGTTCGGCGAACCTGTAGGCGCGCTGGGATTTGCCGAACCAGATGCCCAGCGGAATGCCGATGACGACGCACAGGACCACCGCGGCGCCGACGAGCGCAACCGTCTCCATCGCGATCTCCCAATAGCCCAGCAGCGCGATATAGGCGAGCGCGGCGGCCGTGAAGATCGCCACGCGAGGACCTGCCGCGCGCCAGGCAAAGACGCAGATCACGGCCATGATCACCGGCCAGGGTGTGCCGATCAGGGCAAGGGAGATGGTGTCGAGGATTTGCCGGACGACAAGCACGATGCCGTCGAACGCGCCCGCGCCGCTGCGCGCCGCATCGTCGATCACCGCTTCGAGCCAGCGCGCGGTTGCGCCATAATGGTCCGGATCGGCCGGAAACGCCGTCAGCCAGTCCGGAATGTTCTCTATGGTGAAGCGGTAGACGGTCAGCGGCATGATGACCAGGCCAAGCGCAACTCCGAATACGATGTTGGGCGTGCGGAAGCCCGAGGGTACGGCGCCCGGCGCCACGCGCCAGCGGGAGTACTGCTTCTCATAGACGACGTTCGACCAGATGCCCTGTACAAGACGCAAAACGACAAGCAACGCCAATCCGGACAGCAGGATCATGAACGCGTCGGCGGCCGCCGCTTCGGCCGTCTCGCGGCTCCGCTCGGCGGCCCGCGTGAGATTGCTTGCAAGTGTCTCGAACCGGCTGGGGTCCTCGCCGGCATCGCGCGCTGCCTGCGCCTGGAGGAGAAACTCCTCGGCGCGCGCCGCCTGACGCTCGGCTTGCGCCATGGCGTCGGCGCCCAATTCACCCCAGGTGCCGCGTCCGATCTGCACCCAGGCGATGATCTCCAAAATCAAGAAGGCCCAGAAGAAACCCCACACGCCGCGTGCTGCCGACCAGAACGGGCCGAAAAGGGCGGCGGCCCAGTTGAAGGTCCGCGGTATTCCGGCCGTTGTGTCGTGAATGGTGTGGAACGCGTTTGCGTAATAGTCGGGATTGCGATCCACGAAGTCGGCAATGGAGCGATCCAGCTCGTTGCGATCGACCTCGATATCCTTGACCGACGACGCCTTGGCGGCCGGAGCCTGCACGTCGGTTTGCGATGGTTGAACGTTCATCACCGGCCTCCCTGAATGCCGCGCAGCAATGTGGTCTTGGTGATGATGCCGACATCCTGGCCGGCCTCGGTGACAATCAACGGATGTTCGCTGCCAACGGCGACGTCGATGAGCGAATCCAGGTCCTGGTCGCCTTCGACGCGGATGGCGCCGGCCGATGCTGAGCCATCGGCCAGCGGCTCCATGATCGTGTGTGCCCGCACCAGTTTCAGCCGGGAAATGCCTTGCACGAATTCGCGCACATAGTCGTCGGCCGGTTTGGTGACGATCTCTTCGGGGGTGCCGATCTGGACGATGACGCCGTCCTTCATGATCGCAATTCGGTGGCCTATGCGGATGGCCTCGTCGAGATCGTGGGTGATGAACAGCGTCGACTTGTTGAGGTCGCGCACAAGCGCCTTGAACTGGTCCTGCAATTGCAGCCGGATCAGCGGGTCGAGCGCCGAGAACGGCTCATCCATCAGCAGGATTTCCGGGTCGCTGGCAAGCGCCCGGGCGATACCCACGCGCTGCTGCATGCCTCCGGACAGCTCGCGTGGCAGGCGGTCTTCGTAGCCGGTCAGATCGACCAGTCCGAGCGTGTAGTCGGAAATCGCCCATCGCCTGGACTTGGGAATCTTCCGGATTTCAAGCGGATAGGCGACGTTCTCGCGCACCGAGCGATGTGGCATCAGTGCCATGTGCTGGAAGACCATGCCGATGTGGCGGGCCCGCATCTGGCGCAGTTCGGCATTGCCCATCGCCCCGACATCGGTGCCAAGCACCTTGATGGAACCGGCGCTCGGCTCGATGAGCCGGTTCACGTGCCGAACGAGCGTCGACTTGCCCGAGCCGGACAGCCCCATGATGCAGAAGATCTCGCCGCGGGCGACCGAAAACGAGGCGCTGCGCACGCCGATGACGGTCTGGTACTTCTCCAGAGCCTCGGTCTTGGAGAGGTTGGTTCGTTCGGCATCGGCGATCGTCTCATCGGCACGCTCACCAAAAACTTTCCAGACATTGGACAGTTCGACGACGGTCTCAGCCATATGAACTCGCAGTGGATTGTCAGGGCGTCTGCCCGGTGGGGCGCTGTCGCGGAACGGGCGTTCCGCGACAGTCCGGCGACAAGGTCAGTTCGTCAGCCAGCCGAGCACGATGTCTTCGTTCTCGGCCACCCAGTTCCTGGCGAACTCTTCCACGTCCACATCCTCGACGGACAAGGCATAGCCGGCCTGGCTGAGCACTTCCGGCGGCATCTGGTAGCTGTCGAGCATCGCGGCGACTTCAGGGAAGTCGTCGCGGATGGACGCCGCGTAGTGCAGATGAAGCGTCGCGCCCTTCCATGCGGTCGATGCCGACGACTTCTCCAGCCATTGCGGGTCGTCGGTCGGCTGGATGATGGTCCATGTGTCCGGATCGTGCGGCGGTTCGTCGAGATAGACAAGGTCGTAGGCCACAAAGATGAAGTGCGGCTCGTAGCAAAAGCCCATCCATGGCTCGTCAGCCGCTGCCGCTGCGCCCAGCTCACCCCATGCGACGGTGCCGTCATACTCCTTCAGCTCCATGGTCTGATCGTAGCCATAGGACTTGGCCCGGATCTTCTCGATGACCGTCGATGCCCAGCCCGGCGCACCGATCCACACTTCCGGCGTCCCGTTTCCGTCCTTGTCGAAGATCGCCATCTTGTCGGGATCGGTCAGGTCATTGATCGAGGTGATGCCGTAGGTGTCGGCGGTGTGCTGTGTCACGCACATGCCCTGTACCGCCTGAACCGGGTTCTCGTTCATCACGACGGTCTTGTTTTCGTTGACGAATTTGTTGTGGAGATTGGCCTGGTTGGGCAGCCACACCTCCGGATGCAGGTGCATCGAGCCGGCATCCATGGCTTCGAATATGATCGGGTTTGTGCCGCTTTGCAGCTCCACTTCCAGGCCGAAATTCTCTTCGATGACCACCTTGAGGATGTTGGAGGTCGCGTTGGCTGCCGGCCAGTTCGGCACACCAAGCACCAGATCGGCGGCCTGGGCCGCAGAAACGGAACTCATCGAGACGAGCGCCGTCGCGATCATCAGTCGGGATTTGCTGTTCAGCATGGCAGGTTTTCCTTTCCCAGATGGTCGGATTTTGGGGGCACGGAAGCTGCGCTCGACCCGCGCGCTGCTTCGCTGGATTGGGAGTCGCCGGTTGAGAACGCGACGCATGCATCGACGAGCACCTGGAGCGTGTCGAACAGCATCGCTTTGTTGCGCAAACGGTCGGCAATCAGTGAGAACTCGGTGCAACAGACCATCAGAACATCGGCGCCGCGCTCCACCAGGCGATCGGCTGAGACCTGCAAGGCGCCGATCGCGTCTGGCGTGACGCCGCGCTTCTTGACGCTGCGGATGATGTCAAGACGCGCGTCGGCGTCGTTGCCGTAGATCGGCGTCAGGCCAACCTGCGCGAAAGGACCCTCAAACACACGCGTGGCCTGCAAGGCGGGCGACCCCAGAACGCCAATGCGCGCGCCAGGCGCCGTTTGCTCTAGCGCCTTGCCCGATGCCAGCCGCACCATGTCGAGAAAGGGGATCGAAACCGCCTCGGCGATCACGGGCGCATAGTGATGTGCGGTGTTGCAGGGCATTGCCAGCGCATCGGCGCCGGCGCCCTCGAGATCCTTGGCCATCGCAGCCAACACCGGCCCCGGGGCTTCACCGCCGTCTTCGATCAGTGCCCTGATCCGCGACGGCACCTGCGTGTTGTTGTGCACGATCAGCGGGACATGGTCGCAATCGTCATTGGCGGGCACGGCGTCCAGCATCTTCTGCATGAACAGGATCGTGGCTTCCGGGCCCATGCCGCCCAGAACGCCGATTGTGGCTTTTCGGGATGTCATGCTGCCCCGTCCAACGAGATGTGGGCCAGCGTGTGGGCGATGATACCGGCAATATGCTCGCAATCGTCGAGCGTGAAGGTCAGCGGGATGCGCATGTCGAACAGGCCGGCAAGAACCCGGTCGGTTTGTTTCAGGTCTTGCGGTTCGATGTAGGTCCAGCTGTGATGGTTGGAGGTGAATCCGATCGGGTCGGCATCGCCAAACCATTTCAGTTCGACACCCAGGGCCTTGTTGGCGGCGATGAATTCCCTGGCAGAAGCCTCGTCGACCCAGGGAAGACGGAACTGGATCGAGCTGCCGACATAGGCTTCTGCCTGCGGGCGGTTCGGCAGGACCACACCGGGAATTGCGGAGAGGCGGGTTGCCAGAAGGTCGTACCGCGCGTTCCAGCGGCGGGTGTTCTCGTCAAGCGCGGCCAGTTGCGGCAGCAATATCGCGGCGCGCAGATTGTCCATGCGGCCGGACATGTTCGGCGTTTCAAGCCTGATGGCGTCGAATGCCTCCCTGGGGGGCGCGGCGCCATGGCGCTCATAATGCATGTAGGAGCCCGACAGCATGATCGCGCGGGCCATGAATTCGGCATTGTCCGAGGTCAGCAGCCCGCCTTCACCGGAGTTGAGATGCTTGTAGGTCTGGGTCGAGAAGCACCCCGCCAGGCCGAAGCTGCCGCTGGGCCTGCCGTTCCAGCCGGCGCCCATCGTATGGGCGCAATCCTCGATGAGCACGATGCCGGCATCATCCAAAAGGGGGACGAGCGCGTCCATGTTGCACAGATGACCGCGCATGTTGGACAGCAGCAGAACCCTGGCGCCGGTCGATGCGATCTTGCGCCGCAGGTCTTCAAGATCGATGACAAGGTCTTCGGTAATGTCGACCAGAACGGGCCGGGCTGCGACGCCGGCGATCGCACCGGGCACCGGGGCCAGCGTGAATGCGTTGGTCAAAACCCGGTCTCCGGGCCCGACGCCAGCGGCCCGCAAAGCCAGCGACATCGCATAGCCGCCCGACGCGCAGGCGAGGCAGTATCTGGCGCCCTGATAGTCCGCAAAGGCACGCTCGAGACGCGAAACGGAACTCTGTTCGCCTTCCGCGACATTGTACCGGTGAAGGCGACCGCCGCGCATCACGTCGATGGCGGCCGCCACCGCCGCTTCTGGCAGAGCCTCTTGCTGCGTAAAACTGCCGCGGAAGGGGTCCAACACCGTGCCTCCGCTCACTCGGCCGCCTGCATGACCGGCTTTTCGTAGCCGAATGCGTCGGTATAGCCGAACAGCGCGACCGCGCCGCCGGTGTGGAGGAAGACGATGTTCTGATCGTCGGCAAATTCGCCCTTGGCGACGAGGTCGATGAGGCCGGCCGCGCCCTTGCCGGAGTAGACCGGGTCCAGCAGGATCCCTTCCAGCCGCGCGAACATCTCTATGGCCTGCAGGCATTCGGGCGTCGGAATCCCATATCCTTGGCCGACATAGTCAGTGTTGGCGACAATGTCTTCGCGCGCGACCACGCCCGGACAGCCCAGCTTTTCGGCCGTTGCGACGGCCAGTTTGTAGACGTTTTCCTCCTGCTTCGGCTTCGGCGCCCGGACGCCGATGCCGAGAAGCGGAATGTTGGCGTTGATCGCCTTCAGCCCGACGATCAACCCGGCCTGGGTGCCTGCGCTGCCCGTTGCATGGACGATCCTGTCGATCTTCAAGCCCATGGAATTGGCCTGCTGGACCAGTTCCATGGCCGCATTGGAATAGCCCAAAGCGCCCGTCGCGTTCGACCCGCCCCCCGGGATCGTATAAACATTGCGCCCGCTCGCGCGGAATCCGTCGGCGACCGCCGCCATCTCCGCGTTCATGTCGAGGCCGCCGGGCCGCTTCTCGGCCGTTGCCCCGTGCAGAAAATTCAGGAAGACGTTGCCATTGTTGTTGTAGTTCGGGTCCTTGGAGCCGGTCCGATCCTCCAGCAGGATGTGACAATCCATGCCCAGGCGCGCCGCAAACGCGGCGGTCTGGCGCGCGTGGTTGGATTGCGTGGCGCCTTGGGTAATCACCAGATCGGCACCCTGAGCCTGCGCTTCCGCCATCAGGAATTCGAGTTTTCGCGTCTTGTTGCCGCCGGTCGACATGCCGGTGCAATCGTCGCGCTTGATCCAGATACGTGGACCGCCAAGCGTCTCGGAGAGCCGATCCATGGGCTCAAGTGCGGTCGGCAAGTGTGCCAGATGCACCCGCGGAAAACGCGAAAAATGCATGAATGACATCTCCTATTTGGACTTTCGAAGGATGTTGACACGGTGTTTCCAGACATTCAAATGCATTTTTGAAGCCATAACATGCAAGAAATGCATATTGGAGTGAGTCAGCATGAGGATTGACTGGATCGACGACATCATTGCGCTGCTCGATACGGGATCGGTCGTGGAAGCGGCAGCGATGCGCAATGTTTCGCAATCGGCGTTTTCGCGACGAATCCAGACACTTGAGATATTGCTGGATGTCACACTGATCGACCGCCGGTCGAAGCCGAACCGGCCTGCGACCGCCTTGCGCAATCACGAGGAGCAATTGCGGCAGGCGGCGCGCCAGCAGCGCAGTCTGATCAAGAAGATCCAGACGGAGAGCCAGTCGGGTTCACGCCTGGTGGTTGTCGCCTGCCAGCACGCCATCACCGCCTCGCTCGGCCCACAGATCGTCAAGCTGATTTCCGGCCTCGGCAAGGCACATGTGCGTCTGCGGTCGGCCAACCTTGACGAATGCGAGGCCTTGCTGCTCACCGGCCAGGCCGATTTCTCGATTACCTACAGTCTCGACTCTGACAATTCCGACCACCGCGCCGCAATGACGATGGAGGCCTTCATCGCAAACGAAAGGCTCATCCCGGTTTACGGGACGCAGAGCGTCAAAGAGATGCTGTGGCGTTTTCACACCGGCAGTCTGGACGTGATCGCCTATCCCGCCGACGTGTTTCTGGGCATTGTCGTTGAACGCCAAATCTTCCCGCGCCTCGAACGTCAGTGCCGGCTCAACATCGTCGCGGAGACGGCGCTGACATTGGCCGCCATGCAGATGGCATCCGCCGGCGTCGGCGTCGCCTGGGTTCCGGAGGCTCTCGCGCAGGCCGATCTTCGAGACGAACGGCTGAGCGATCTCAGCGGCCAGCTCGGCGGCCTGGAGATGCAGATCGTCGCGCGCAAGCGCGCCGAGGACGCGCCGGACTTGCACGCCCGCATCTGGAACGCGCTTTCGCGCGCCGGCGCCGTCGTGCCGTAGACCGGGGAGACTTGCGGCGGCCTCGGTGCGTCGGAGCCCGGTGCCATCGCAATTCCCGCCAAAATCCGCTGTCCATCGGGTCGGCCAGCCGGAGGCCCAAATCCATGCCGGGGGTCGGCTGCCTTTCTGAGTCACCAAGGGGCGACCCAGGCCAGCAAGGACATGTCGCTCCAAGCGTTGGGGGATTACACAGCCGTTCGGCACGTCATGGTCGCAGCATAGACCAGCCTTTCATGAGACCGGTTCAGCCGCACGATGAAGTGCTCTAATCGCCATAGCGTCTCGGAGATGTCGAGATGGCCCGGCTCGCCGTACGAACGCCGCGTGCCAGCGCCGTCGCAACATCATCGCCATTGGCCAGCGCCGCGAGAAAAGCGGCATTGAACGTGTCGCCCGCGCCGACCGTATCGATGACTTCGACCTCGGGGGCTGTTGCTTCGCGGATCGCGCCGCGATGGTGCGCACGGGCGCCATCGGGGCCGCGCTTGAGGACGAGAAGGTGGTCGGCGCCGGCGCGTGCGACAATTTCTTCCGCGGCAGCTTCAACGCTTTGAGCATCGGCCAGTTGAACGACTTCGTCCTCGTTCAAGAGGCTGGCATCGGCCGTCGCGAGCCATTGCCGCATCATGGACCGGACGGCTTGGCTCCACCCGTCCGGCGGCCATCCGGGGTCGATGGCAACCCGCCATCCCAGCGCCTTCAGCTTGCCGATCAAGCCGGCCGTGTTCTGCATCAGGTCCGGCATCAGGAAGCCGCCGGAGATGATCGCCCAGGCACGCGAATGCGGTGCTTTGGTCAGCCGGCGCATGACAAAGCGCGTGTCCGCGCGCATCAGATGTCCGGGCGTTGTGAAGAAGGCCCGATCGGCGTCGGCGTGGACTATGCCGACGGTCACCGTCGTCGCGCCCGGGCTGACAATCCAGTCGCAGGTTTCCTCGTCGAATGCGTCACGCAGCCACGCGCCGAAAACGTCATCGCCGGTGGCCGCGATCAAGCGGTGGCCGATTCCCATGCCGCCGAGGGCGAGGGCCGTGTTGCCGGCGGAACCGCCGGCCCGCATCTCGCTGCGATCAACGACGATCTCCGTTCCGAAGTCCGGCCAGTCGTCGATCTTGCCGAGAACGAGATCGAAGTTGACGTTGCCGATCACCAGGATGGACGCCTTCATCGCGCACGAACGCCGCTGACGGCCATCGCTCAGTCGCCGGCCCGAGCGACCAGGGGGACATAATCCTCAAGGTCGCCGGCCGGGAAATGCACGGTTTGTCCAAGTTCCGCGGACCGGTAAAGGCCGATCAGGATCTCGACGACTGCAAGGCCGTCCTCGAATGTCTCGTCCGGCCGTTCGCCCTTGCGGAAACGCTCGACCATATGGCGATTTTCATCGGTGTAGCCGTAGATGCCGGCCTCGTCTTCCAGCACCGGCATCAGGCCCTGCTCGGCATTCTGCTTTTCGACCAGGTCCTCACCCTCCGCGCCGGTGACCGCGCGCGACATGAAGACCTTGAGACCGGTCGAAAGAGAGTTGAACTCCATGGAGTATTCCGGACCCAGGAGTTCGAGCTGGATGCGCAGACCGGCACCGACATAGGCCCAGGACGTTGTCGCCTCGATCATCAGTTCCAGGCCATCCTCGTCTTCAAGCAGGATGGTGGCGCGCGCGAAGTCCTCCGCAGGCCGGTTGCGGTAATCGACCGCGTCGCCATAGCGTTCGCGTAGCTGGTCGGCATAGGCCGGCCGCGTCCATTTGAGGTTGGCGACCGTGCCATTGACCCATTTGACGGTCAGCGACTTGCGCGGCGCATCGGGCTTGGTGAGCAGGTGACGGGCGACCTCGACGGAATGGCACATCATGTCCGACAGCACGCCGCCGCCCTGTTTGTCGCCCCTCCAGAACCAGGCTTCATGCGGACCGGCATGCTCTTCGGCGGCGCGCGCGAGATATGGGCGCCCGGTGGACGAGGCGGCCCGGCGCCAGACGATTTCCTTGCCGCGCAGCACCGCCGTCGAGAACACCTGGTTTTCCAGATAGCCGTGGTTGAGGCCGGCGTCCTCGGCAAGCCGCAGCATCTCGCGCGCGTCGGCAATGGTGCGAGCGAGCGGCTTTTCGCAGGCGACGGCAAAGACCTTGCTCCGCGCCGACGTCACTTCGGCGTGGATTGTCCGCATGATGTCCAGGCGCGTGTTGTTGGGCGTCAAAATCCACACGGCGTCGATATCATCGGCTTGCAGCATCTTCTCGAGCGAGCCATGCGCGGTGCAGGTGCCCAGCTCCAGTTCCGTCACCAGATCGACGATGCGCTGGCGGTTTTCCGCCTTGCGGCTGTAGACACCGGTGACTTCGACGTTGCGGACGCCAACCATCGAACGCAGATGAAACTGGGCAATGAAGCCGGTGCCAATCAGACCGATGCGCAGCTTCGATTTCGGCAGGTTGGTCATTGGTGTCTCCCTTGGTGTTGTGTTGTCAGGCTTTTTGGCGGTGCCGTGGTTCCGCGGACCTTGAGTTGGGTGGCGACGACCACCGGTTCATCGGGCACGGCAGCGCCAGACAGCCGGGACAAGAGGATCGTCATCGCCTGGCGACCGATATCGGCGCGCGGCTGGCTGACGGTTGTGAGGGGCGGTTGGAACGCGGCGCTCAGGAACAGGTCGTCGAAGCCGACCACGGACACATCATCCGGCACCGAAACACCCTGCCGGTTCAATTCACCGATGACACCGAACGCCATCTCGTCATTTGCGCAGAAGATCGCGGTCGGCAGCACGGGCAATGCGAGCAGGGCGCGACAGCATTGCACACCTGATTCGAGCAGGTAATCGCCCCGCTGCTCGAACCCCTCGCGGATGGCCAGCCCGGCCAGCTTCATGGCAGTGCGGTAGCCTTCCATGCGTCTTTGGCTCATCGGTTCCGGCAAAGGGCCGGTGATGTGCGCGATATTCTGGTGGCCCAGTTCGATCAGATGATTGACCGCAGAAAGCGCGGCCGCATGGTTGTCGATGACCACATGCGGATATCCCGAACCCTCGACCATTTCGAGCGCCACGACCACCGGCTCGTCGCCTGTCGCGCGTGTGTCGTTGGGCGCGGGCAGCTTGCCTGTCATCAGGATCATCCCGTCGGCGTGGCCATCGCCAAGCATGGCGAAATACTCGGTCTCGCGCACCGGATCGTCCTCGGTATTGCCCATAAGCACCGCGTAACCGGCCTCTCGCGCCGCCGCCTCGACCCCCTTGAAGACCTCGAGATAAAACGGGTTGCCCGCATCGCGGACGACCAGAAGTATCGCCATCGATCTTTGCGTGCGCAGATTTCGGGCACTGACATTGGGGCGGTAGTCGAGGGCGGCGGCGGTTTCTCGAATTCGCGACAGCGTCGGCTCGGCGACAAGCCCGGTTCCGGCCAGCGCACGCGACACCGTGGCCGGCGAGACGCCGACCATGTCGGCGATGTCCTTGATCTTCGGACGCCCAGCCAACTGTCAGCCCCGCATGGCCCGGCCGCGGCCGTAGAACAGCATCAGCACCAGGAGCGTCGCACCGAAGACGATCTGTCGGCCGGCTTCGTCGATGTTGATCGTCGTCAGGATGGACTGCAGGATCACCAACAGAACGGCGCCGGCCATGGTTCCCGTGTAGCCGCCCTTGCCGCCCGACAGTGGCGTGCCGCCGAAGACCACGGCGATGATGGACGGCAGCATGTACTGCTCGCCGACATTGGCAAAGGACTGGCCCGAATAGCCGAGCAGGCAGATGCCGGCGATCGCCGCGAACATGCCCGACAAGATGAACAGGGACACGCGCATCAGGCGTACCGGCACCCCGGCCATCGCGGCCGCGTGCTCGTTGGAGCCGATGGCATAGATGCGGTGACCGAACACGGTCCGTCGCAGCAGAAAGGCCATGAACGCGCCGATGCCGATCCAGAGCCAGATGATGCCCGGCAGCCCCAGAAGAAAGGGCTGGGAGACAAAACCCGACAGGGCCGGCGCCGCATTGCCCGAGGGTATGCCCTGGCGGACGACGACCAAAAGTCCTTGCAGGACGCCAAGCATGCCCAGCGTCATCACCAGCGGCGGAATGCGCAGCAGTGTCACGCCGACGCCGTTAATGAGGCCGAACAGCCCGCCGATGGCGACACAGGCGAGTATCGCCGGCACGATGCCGGCATCGGCCCCGTTCATGATGTTGCCGGCGACGATCGCGCTGAGCGACACGACACCGCCGACCGACAGGTCGATGCCCTCGCGGCCACCAAGAATGACCAGGTTCTGCCCCGCAGCGACGATGCCGAGCAGGGCTGCAACGATGAGCAGACGGAGGATCTGTTCGCCCGACGCAAAGCCCGGCGACAGAAGTTCGCCGGCGACCAGCAGGGCGGCAATCAGCGCGAGCGCGACGATGATGGGCTGCCGCACGAGGCGCTCGGCGGAGAGAGCGGCGGTTCGTCCAATGCCGGGTTCGGCGGCGCTCATTGGCCGGCCCTCCGCGAGACGAGGATACCCACCGTCAAAGCGACCAGTATGGCCAGGCCCTGCACAAGGTTCTGCCATTCCGAGGGCGTGCCGACGAAGAAGACCAGCGAGTTGACCAGGCCGATGATCAGCGCACCGATCACCGATCCGGCAACCGAGCCGACACCGCCGGACAATGCCGTCCCGCCCAGCACGACGGCCGCGACGCTGTTCAGTGTCATCGCACCGCCGACCAGAGGGTCGCCGCTGGCCGTATCGCCGGTGATGCACAGTGCGGCCAGCGCCGCGAACACGCCGCACAGCGCATAGCCGCGAATGCGCGTCATGGTGACAGGCAAACCCGACTGGTAGGCCGATTGCTGGTTGTCGCCGACCGCCAGCAGCTGGGTGATGAGCCGCGTGCGTGCGATCACATAGAGGATCACCGCCACAGCGACCGCCAGGTAGATGACGAACGGCACATCGAAGAGCCGGCCGCCGTAGGTGCGCCAATAGACGCTCGGCGCAGGGATGCCGGAGACCGGCATGATGTAGAGCGCGATGCCGGTAAAGATGATCGACGTGGCAAAGGTCGCAACGATCGGCTGCAGGCGCAGACCGGCGACGATGATGCCATTGAAGATGCCGCAGGCGAGGCCGATGCCGATGCCCGCGAAGCAGGCCACCAGAACCGAAAGCGCCGAGCCGCCCATGAGCTGCATCAGAACGATGATGGACACGTTGACCAGCGACAATATCGCGCCGACCGACAGATCGATGTCGGCGGCATAGACGACGTAGGTCTGCGCCACCGCCAGCAGCATCAAGGCCAGATAGGTGCTGACCAGTCCGGTCAGGGCGCCGAACGACAGGCTGTTGGGCTCGAACAGGCCGTTGAGCACCAAGAGCGCGATCAGGATGACAAACGCCGGCAGGAACGGAAAGCGCTCGAAAATGCGGCCGATCCCGGTGTGGGCGCCAGCGCCCGGTTGTGCAACGAGACCACTCATCAAGCGGCCTCGTAGGCGGCATGGTAAAGGTTGTACCGCGTCCGGTCCGCGCCGGTCAGTTCGCGTGCGATCGCGCCTCCGCTGAACACCAGGATGCGGTCGGCATTGGTGAGCAATTCACTGTCCTCGGACGAATAAAGGATGATCGCCATGCCCTTTTCGGCGAGTTCGCGGATCAGCGCGAACAGTTCCGTCTTGGTCGCCAGATCGATGCCCTTTGTCGGATCGTCAAGCAGCAGCACCTGGGGCGGATCGGTCAACCAGCGCGCGATGACGATCTTCTGCTGGTTGCCTCCAGACAGAGAACTGATCGGGTGGGAAAGCGTCGCATACTTCGTCCGCAGCGCCTGTAACGCGGGCAGCACGGCCGCTCGCAAGCGACCGGGAAAAGCAAACGTCAGCCGGTTCCTGAGGAAATGCACCGGCGTGACATTTTCAAGGATCGGCCGGTCCGTGATGACGCCGTCATGCCCGCGGTCGCCCGAGATATAGGCCATGCCCTGGCGGATGGCCGCGCGCGGCGCGGTGGCCGTGTAGGGTGTGCCGTTCAGCGTGATCGTTCCCGCTTGCCGGCGGCTCGCGCCGAACAGGGCGCGCAAGACCGAAGACTGGCCCTGGCCGTGCAATCCGCCGAAGCCAACGATCTCGCCGGCTGCAACCGAAAAGCTGATTTCGGAAAACCCCGGGCCGGAGATATTCTGGACCGACAGGATTGTCTTGCCGGTCCGGCGGGTTCCTTCATCGTCGGCATTGCCCGTCGCGATGAGGGCCTCCTGACCGCCGACCATCGCGCGGATCACCATGTCATGGTCGGCATCGGAAAGCGCCATCGTCGTCACGGTCTCACCGTCGCGCATGATTGTCACCCGGTCGCCGATGGCGAAGATCTCGTCCATCCGGTGGGAGATGAAGATGATCGATCGCCCTTCGCCGCGCAGCTTGCGCAGCACATCGAAGAAGCGCTCGACCTGGGCGCTGTCAAGCGCCGAGGTGGGCTCATCGAAGATCAGGACCGGCGCCTCGGTTGCCAGCGTCTTCATGATCTCGACCAGCTGTCGCTGATCGGCGCGCAATTTGACGACGGGCGTGTCCGCGGCAAAGCCATCGCCCAGTACGTCGGCAAATGGCGCCATGTATCGCTCTGCGGCCGCTGTGACTGCCGCATGGTCGACAAAGACACCGGCATTGGCCGGCAATCGCGCCAGAGAGATATTCTCGGCAACGGTCCGATGCGCTGCCAGGCTCAACTCCTGATAGAAGATACCGATGCCCAGCTCGCGCGCCATTTGCGGTCCTGTGACGGTCACGGGCCGGCCATCGATAATCACCTCGCCGGCGTCGGGCCGCACGCTTCCGGCAATGATCTTGCACAGGGTGCTCTTGCCGGAACCGTTGGAGCCGATAAGCACGTGCACTTCGCCGCTCTCCAGCACCATGTCGCCGCGTTTGAGGGCAATGGTTGCGCCATAGGCCTTGCGCGCACCGCGAACCTGCAGTTTGGCCATTGTGTTGATCTCCCAGTGCACCGCCCGTCTGCGGGCCAGCACGAATGCGCCGGCCCCGACGTCTTTGCGCTTACTGGAACAGCGCTTCGGCTTCCTCGATGCTCAAGGAACTCGAATAGGAAAAGTGGCCCGGCTGCCCGTCAAGTGCCGAGGCGGCCTCAGCGACATTGTTGCCATCGATGAACGGGATCGGCAGATAGAGCGCGTTGCCGTACACGCCATCGTCGGCCGGCTCCTTCAGTTCGCGCCCCTGCAGCATGAAGACCGCAACATTGAGCGCGCTGGCCATCACGCCGGGCGGGTTGACCGAAGCGCCCGACGTAAAGTCGTTTTCGACCCACAGATCGATGAAGTCCTTGCGGATTTCACCCGTGGCGGCGATTTCATCGACGCGATCGGCGTCCATGATCGACCGCCAGGCGCCGGCGGCCATGCCGTCCTGCACCCAGACGCCGTCAATATCGGGATAAGTGGCGAGAAGGTTCTGCATCGCCTGCTGACCCTGCGCCTGATCCCAGTTGGCGTTGACCTCATTGACGATCTCGATGCCGTCATATTCGCCGAAAACCTCCGTGTAGCCTTCAACGCGCATCTGGTTGGCCGGATGGCCGGCGACGCCGTTGATGGCGACCACCGTACCCTCACCGCCCAGCGTCTCGGCCAGCCATCGGGCGCTCGCCTCGGCCCAGCCCTTCTGATCGATGCCGACATAGATGGCGTCCTGGGAGGACACTTCGGCGTCGGTCGAGATCACCAGGATCCCGGCACTGGCGGCCTGCGCGAAGACCGGATCGAAAGCGGTCGGGCTGTTGGGGTTGATGATGATGGCATCGACGCCCTGACTGATGAAGTTGCGCACATGCGCGATCTGGCCGGGCACATCGACGTTCGAGCTTTGGACGACCACCTCGACATCGACGCCGCGCTCACCCCACGCCGCGGCGGCGGCCTGCGCTTCCTCGATCATCTGGGTGCGCCATTCCGAACCGACCCAGCCATTGGTCAGGCCGATGGTAAAGTCGTCCGCAAGCGTGGCCCCGGTGGCTGCTGCCAGAACCGAGACCGTTGCGAGCGCCTTCTTCATGAAATGTGACATCACTTTCCTCCCTTGGTGACGGATTTGGGAAGTTAAACTGAGAATGAAATCGATTTCAACGAGATTCTGCACTTTGTCGGATTGCATTGTCCCGGTCCGAACGACTTGAGCTGCGCTGATATGGTTTGCGACGGTCGACATTGGCCGTTCCGGCGGTCGGGCAGATCGCTGTCTCGCACAATCCCTGCCCTTCGGACATGACGTCCCGGTCGCCGTCACCGGTACCTTCCAGCAAGTCCGCGACCCGTTGCCGATGGACCCCGAGGCCGTTTGCGGCCCGGTTCAGCCGATCGTCTCCTTCAGGACCCGCAACCAGTTGCCGTGACAAACCGCTTCGATCTGTGCCGCATTCAGGCCGCCGGCTTCCATCCGACGGACCAATGAGGGCAGGGCGCTGCAGTCGGCCAAATCGCGGGCGACAGGGCCGCCGTCGAAATCAGAGCCCAACGCTGCGGCCTCGATGCCGGCGACATTGATGACGTGGCGGATGTGGTCGACGAACGACGACAGGTCGGTATCCGGATCGGCCCGCCCGTCGCGGCGGATGAAATCGGTGTTCAACACGATGCCGACCAGTCCGCCGGAGTGGGCGATGGTTCGCAGTTGATCATCGGTGTGGTTTCGAGACGCGGGGCAGATGGCATGCACGCCCGCATGGCTGGATACGAACGGAGTTTCCGCAACGGACGCCACATCGGCAACACCAGCCGCATTCATGTGGGCGACATCGACGAGGATACCCATCTGCTGGCATATCTCGATCAGTTCGAACCCGGCGGCGGTAAGGCCGGGTCCCGTGTCCGGATCGCAAGGGTAACGGAACGGCACGCCGTGACCGAACCTGTTCGGCCGTGACCAGACTGGCCCGATGGAGCGGACGCCCAGATCGTAGAGCTCCGGCAATTGCGCCCGGGGATCGTCGATCATTTCCAGCCCCTCGACATGGAGCACGCAGGCCACCGCGCCATCGGACATGGCCTGCCCGATCTGGCCGGTGGATGAGCAAATGCGGAGCGCATCGGGCCGCGCCGCACTCATACGGCGGACGATCGCAATCTGCTCATGACAGATGGCAGAAGCATGTGTCAGGCCGATCGGCTCGATATCGTCCATGGAAAGGGGCATGGCCGAGGCATCGGTCGATGCGAGGGTCTGCTCGAACTCCGGGCTGTCGGCAAACACCGCAAAAAGGCCGCCTGAAAAGCCGCCGATGCGTGCCCGTTCCAGATCGATATGGCCTTGCCCATCGCTTGTCAGAAACGCCGCGCCATCCCGGTCCCCGGTTTCCCATAACCGATACAGCAGATCATTGTGGCCGTCGAAAACGCGCATGGCGCATCGTCATATCCCGGGGCCTACATCGCTTCCTTCGCCGTTTGCCGAAATGAACTTCGCAAACGCTCCATTAAGGTGCCGCTCGCGTCCCGTTAGGCTTCGGTTCCGCAGAACACCGCCGGGCCACCCGTCCCGGTGCGAGCGAAAAGGAGACACATGATGAAAACGCTAACCGGAATGGGCGCCGCCGCGCTGGTCGCCCTTGGCCTGTCGGCCTCGGGCGCAGCCGCGGAAAAGATACTCGTCGCCACCGAGGCGTCCTACCCGCCCTTCAGCCAGACCGAGGCCGATGGCTCCTATTCGGGCTTCGAGATCGATCTGGGCAACGAGGTGTGCGCGCGCATCGAAGCCGAGTGCGAATGGGTCAAGCAAGATTTCGACGGCGCCATCGCAGCGCTGCTCGCCGACAAGTTCCGGATGATCTTCTCGGCCATGTCGATCACCGACGAGCGCAAGAAGGTCGCCGATTTCTCGCTGGCCTATTTCAACGTCAAGGACGCATTCGTCGCGCGCAAGGGCGAGGTGACCACCTTCCCCGACGATCTGGCGGGCAAGACGATCGGCGGCTATGAGGCGTCGGCCGGCGTTCGCGCATTCATGGCCGATAACTATCCCGATATCGAGTTCCGAGGCTATCAGCGTTTCGATCAGATCGCCGCGGACATGCAGGCGGGGCGGATCGTCGGCGCGCTGGAGGCCGAAACGCCGATCCGGGAGTTTCTCGGCAAGCCAGAGGGCGCCGATTTCGAGATCGTACACAGCGGCTTTTGCATCACATGCAGCGGCGCGGGCGCGATGTTCCGCAAGGGCGATGACGAATTGCGCGAGCGGGTGAACACCGCCCTGCGCGAAATCTATGCCGACGGCACGTTCGACACGATTGCCGCCAGATGGTTCCCGGAAGGCATGAACCTGCGCGCCGACATGCTCTGGGACCAATAGTCTCGGAGCATCGAAACGGGCGGGGCTGCGGCCCCGCTCCGCCTTTTTCCCAATCCACAGGACGGCCATGTATCTGCATCAGTGGTATCAATCGCTTTACGACGCGATTCCCGACATCGAACGCGAGGCGGCGGATTTCGCCCAAGCCGAGGGCCTTGACCGGTTCGCCGGCGCGGTCGGAACCTACCAGGGGTCGTCCGGCTGTCCGGCCCGGCTTCCCGACTATGTCATGGACGCGATCGCCGAGGCCAACCGGGTCGATGTGCTGCCGGCGGTGCAGATCGCAGACGAGATGCGGGTGTTGGTCAAGGACGTTTATGGCGACGAGTACGATGTGTGCGTGACCAACACCGCCGAGGCGTCGCTGCGCGTCGCCTTCGAGACGCTTGTTGCGCCACCTTCCATGCGCAAGGGTGACCAGTACCGCGCCCGCTCGCTGCAGATCTACGGTGAAGACGCCGAATGGGGCGGCGGCTATGGCCGGGCGTTTCCGCCCAAATACCGGCACTTCGCCATGGACAGGACCGTCGCCGGCGGCGAACTCGGCATTGACGGCAAGAGCCTTACCAATCTCGATACGCTGTTCGTCCGGGCGCCGGGCGTCAAATACGAGATCCATGGCGTGCGCCAGAACACGGTGGCCCTGATGACGGGTCTTGATGTCGACGGCACGATGGCCGCGATGGAGCGTACGGCGAGCCGCCACAGCGCCTATGTTTCGGCGGTGCATGCGGTTGGCTACGACACGCCCGGATGGGGTTTCGGCCAGACGGGCGAGGGGGCTCCCGAACTGATGAAGCGGCTGGGCGGCCTGGCGCGCGACTGGGACGTGCCCTACATCGTCGATTGCGCGACATGCCTGCCGGTCGTCGGCATCGACCCGCGCGCCATCGACGCAGACATCATGATCTATTCGATGGACAAGGCCGGCCGGTCACCCATTGGCGGGCTGATGATCGGCAAGGCCGAACCGATGAATGTGATCCGCAAGTCGATGGGATGGATCGGCCCGCGCAGCGGCGGCACCTCGTCCTATGGCAAGGGCGTCTTTTCGATGCACGATCCGGGGCGCGATTCGCTGGTTGGCATGCTCGCCTTCCTGCGCATGATGGTGAACGAGCCGACGCGCGTAACCGATCCGGTGGACGGCATGCACCGCATCTTGATGGAAGAACTCGACGGGTTTCCCGCGCATTTCCGAGACGATCTGATCGTCACGCCGAGCTATCACATGGGCGGGATCGAACTGAATTACGCCAACACATGGAAGGGCGGCGACAAGGGACTGCCGCTCTACAATCTGGAGGATCTGGTGGCCGGAACCAATGCGATCGATGCGGCGTGCATGGCGATGGGGCAGGCCGGCACCACCATCTATGGCGGCAATGTGCTGATCGGGCCGGGCCTCGGCATGATCGACGGTGACGGCCGGCTGCGCGAGGACGCGACCCGCGCCACGTTCCGCGGGCTCGTCAAGGCCTTCGAGATCGTGGCCCGCCACGCGGGAGTTGCGTGATGACGGTGACATCGGTCTTTTCTCTCGACGAGATCGTCGCGGCGCTGCCCGATGTGGACGTTGTGTCCGAGGTGGAAGCGGGCTTTGCGGCCTTTTCGCGCGGCGAGGTGACGGTTCCGCCGGTCGGCGAGCTGTTGTTTCCCGACGTGCATGGCGAGATGCACATCAAATATGGCGCGGTGCGCGGCGACGATGTGTTCGTCATCAAGGTCGCGACCGGCTTCTTCGGCAATCCCGCGCTGGGACTGCCGCCCTTTGGCGGCTGCATGCTTGTGCTGAGCCAGAAGACCGGCATGGTCGAGGCCGTGCTTCTGGAGGAGGGGGAACTGACCAACCACCGGACGGCGGCCGCCGGCGCAGTCGCAGCCAAGCATCTGGCTCCGAAAAATGTCGGTTGCATCGGCATCATCGGAAGCGGCGTTCAGGCAAGGTTGCAGGCCGATTATCTGCGGCGGGTCGCTCCATGCCGCAGGCTGATGATCTGGGGACGGCGCGACGCCTCCCGCAGCGCGGCTGCGCGGGACATCGCTGCGATGGGCTATGCGGTGGAGGAGGCTGGCTCTCCGGACGACGTTGCCAGACACTGCCGGCTGATCGTCACGACGACACCGGCCGAGACGCCGTTGCTGTCGGCCGACATGATCGCGCCGGGCACACACATCACCGCGATGGGTTCGGACACGCCGGACAAGAACGAACTGTCGCCCGATCTTCTCGGCCGCGCCGATCTTGTCGTCGCCGACAGCATCGCCCAGTGCCAGGAACGGGGCGAAATCTTTCATGCACTTGGTGCCGGTGCGATCGGCGAGGACGATGTGATCGAACTTGGAACCATCATCGATGGCGGCCATGCGGGCCGGGTCGGCGACGATGCGATCACGGTCAGCGACCTGACCGGTGTCGCGGTGCAGGACATTGCGATCGCCAAGGCGGTTCTCGCGCGGCTGGCGCGGTCGTTGGAGGCGGCGCAGTGAAGATCGACACGTTTCTGCTCGAACGCAGCCAGACGCTCTACGAAAACGAGGTCGAGATCAATCTGACCGAAAGCGGCGTCCATCACGCGACCATGGCCGATCTGGTGCCGCCGGACGAGATGGACGCCATCCGCGACCTGCCGCTGGGCTATGGCTACACGGACGGGACGCCGGCGCTGCGGCAGGCCGTGGCCGACTGGTATCCGGCGTCGTCGGCGGAAAACGTTCTCATCGCCAACGGCACCAGCGAGGCCAACATGCTGGCGCTGATGAGCCTCGCCGACCCGGGCGATCACATGGTCATGCTGACGCCCAACTTCATGCAGCTGGACGGACTTGCGCGGGCGCTCGGGGTCGAGGTCACGCGCGTTCCGCTGCGGCCGGAAAACGGTTGGCAACCGGACATGGACGATGTTCGCGCGGCGATAGGGCCGGCGACAAAGCTGGTTACGCTGTGCGACCCCAACAATCCCACCGGCGTGCTGATGCGCGGCGAGACGCGCCGCGCCCTGGCCGCGTTGACCGAAGAGGCAGGCGTGTGGCTTCTGGTCGATGAAATCTACCGTGGTTCGGAGATCGACGGTCGACCGCCCGCCACCGCATGGGGCCTTGGCCGCAAGGTGATCGCCACCGGAGGTCTTGCCAAATCGTTCGGGCTGCCGGGCCTCCGCATGGGATGGTGCATCGCGCCGCCCGATCTGGTCACGCGCATGCATGAACGGCAGGACTACACGACCATCGGGACAGGACCGCTGGCCCAGGAACTGTCGCGGCGGGCGCTGACCAATCCGGTGCGCGACCGGTTGCTGGCGCGCGGCCGCCAAATCCTGTCGGCTGGACGCGGCCGGGTCGAAGATTGGTTGCGCGGACGCAACGGCTGGTCATTGGTGCAACCTGAAGCCAGCGGCATGGCGTTCGTGGCGTACGATCTCGACATGGACTCCGAACGGTTCGTGCACGAACTGCGGGACCGGACCGGTGTCTTCGTGTGCGCCGGCGACTGGTTCGGCATTCCCCGGCACATCAGGATCGGGTTCGGCGTCGACCGGTCCGATTTGGACATGGGGCTGGAGCGCATCGACGCGTTCGCCAAATCCCATGCCGGGTGAACCGGTTGTCGAGGCCGCCGGGCTGAACGTCCGGATCGGGGATTTTCCGGTCCTGACCGACATCGATCTGACGATCCGCAAGGGCGAGAAGATCGTGCTGATCGGCCCGTCCGGTTCGGGCAAGACCAGCCTGTTGCGCGTTTGCGCAGGGCTGCTTTCGGATCGAAGCGGGCGGTTCGAGCTGTTCGGATCGGTACCGGCCACGCCCGGGCAGTGGAGCAAGGCGCGCCGGCGCATGGCGATGATCTTTCAAAGCTTCAATCTCTATTCGATGCGCACGGCGTTGGACAACATCACCTTCGCGGCTCGTGAATTGCGTCTGGGTAGCGAAGCAGAACTGAACGAACGCGGCAGGGACCTTCTCGAACTGGTGGGTTGCCATGGATTGGCGGACAGATACCCGTTCGAAATGTCGGGCGGCCAACAGCAAAGGATCGCCATCGCACGGGCACTGATCGGCGATCCGGAATTGCTGCTGCTCGACGAGCCGACGGCGTCGCTCGACCCCGAGACCATCGCCGGCATTCTCGATCTCTTGACGCAAGTGGCCGAAGGCCGGTTCAGCGGACGCCCGATGACGGTTCTGTGCGCCACCCACGAGATGGGCTTCGCCCGGCGTATCGCCGACCGCGTGCTCTTCATGGAAAAAGGATATGTGGTCGCATCGGGAACCAGCCGGCAGATGTTCGGCGGCGGTGTCAGCGACCGGTTCCTGGAGTTTGTGGGAGCGATGGCCCATCAACGGCCGTAAGCCCGGGGGCGGTCTTTCCGGCGCGCGGCCGGGCCCTTTCCGCCTTGCGCCGGAGTTCCGGCGACAAGCGGACCTCCAGCAAGGCCATGAAACTGCTAAGCGCCAGGATCAGAACCAGGAAGATCGCGCCGGCGATGAGCAGCGGCGTGATCGGGTCGTAGGTCCGATAGTAGACACCGCTTGCTCTGGCCATCAATTCCTGGATTGTCACCAGGCTGGCGATGGAAGTCGCCTTGACCACGAAGATCATCTCGTTGCCGTAGTTGCGCAGACCCAATCGGATCGCGTTGGGTGCGATGATCCCCTTGATGACGGTCCATCGCGACAGCCCGGCGACATGGGCCGCTTCGATCTCACCCCGGGGGACGGCACGCACTGCCCCGACGATGACTTCCGTCAGATAGCCGGCGGAATTGAGCGACAGGGCCAGGATCGCGCAGAAAACGGGATGTTGGAACGCATGCCACAGAAACGTGTCGCGCACGATCGGCAGTTCGGGCACGCCATAGTAGATCAGGAACAACAGAACGAGCAGCGGCGCACCGCGAAAAACGAAGACGAACGTCAGGCCGAACCCGTTCGCCGCCCGGTTCCGCGAAAGCCGGCAGGGCACGATCATCAAGGCGATGATCATCCCGAAGAACAGAACCGACACGGTCAGCAAAAGCGTCCAGGCGAGACCCTCGGCGAAGCCCGGCAGCGTGGAGAGAAGCGTCTCGAAGTCCATGATCATGGCGACCAACTCCCCTGTTTGGGCAAATGGCGCATCAGGTTGCGTTCGAGCCGGATCTGCCCCCAGAGCGAGACGGCGGACACAAGCAGATATGCGATCAGCGCAGCGGTGAAGAACGCGAAATAGTGTTTGGTGTTCTGCCCGGCGGTGTTGGCCTGCCCGATCAGATCGGCAAGACCGATCGCGGAGACGAGCGGGGTGTTCTTGATCATCACCATCCACAGGTTGGACAGGCCGGGAAAGGCGTATCGCAGGGCGACGGGAAAAACGATCCTGTGGAATGTCACGAACGGTGTCATGCCGAGCGAGCGGGCTGCTTCACGCAGTCCGGTCGGCACGGATATGATCGCGCCGCGAAACACCTCGGCCGTATAGGCGCCATGCACGAGCGCCAGCGCCACGACGCCGGCCGTGAAAGCATCCAGCGATACGCGCAGGTCGATGCCGATCAGCGCGAACGTCGAACGGATCATCAGCGCGGCGCCGTAGTAGGTCAGAAACAGGATGAGAAGCTCGGGCACGCTGCGAAAGATCGTGCCGTATGCCGCTGAAACCGGCCGCAGGATGCGCGATTTCGACAATAGCGCCAAGGCCGCAAAAAGCCCGATGACCGTGCCGATCACATAGGCGGCAATGGCCAGCGTCATCGTCAGGGCAAAGCCCCAGAGCAGTTCGTCGCCCCAGCCGTTGGCGCCGATCGAAAACAGTGTCCAGTTCATCGCGCCGGCCAGCCCTTGGTGATGGTCTCGCAGACATAACCGATCACAGTGTTGCCCTCCATATCGGCATCGCATCGTCCTGTTGCGGCGATGCAGGCAAAAATGCCAGTGCATTGCGCGGTCAGATCGACCGGCGCGGAAAGATCGTCGGGATGAAGTCGGGCGACCGTCTGGCCCCTGGTCACCGCATCGCCGAGTTGCGCCACCGGCTCGATCACGCCGACCGCAGCGCAGGTCACCGTGTGCCGTTCGCCGCTCATTTCGAGCAGCGGGCCCGGCGATGGCGGCGGCGCGCCCCCCTCCATCAGGCCGATCGCGCCCAGAAGTCGGATGACGCCATCGCGTGTCGCCGCCATCGATGCCGCGCTGACGCGGCCGCCGCCGCCAAGTTCGGTTGAAACGGCATGGGCGCCAAAACTCTTTGCGTGATGCTCCAGCGTGCCGGTGTGCGGCATGGAATGATCCGATCCATCGAACACCAGCGAGAAGGGCGCTCCGAACGCATGCAGATAGGGCCGCATGGTCAGGTCATCGTCCGATCCGATGGCCGCCTGGACATTGCCGCTGACAACGAACTCGTGGCTGACCCCGCCCGAATGCAGGTCGATCACCCAATCGGCACGGGGCAATATGGCATCAGTCACAAAGTCCGAGATGAGCTTGGCGCGGCCGGTGGCCGATCCCCTTCCGTAGACGCGGTTGATGTCCTGTCCGGCATCCGCCGGGTCGGTGCGGCGTCCGGCGAGACATGCCCCCGGATTGTGGCGGGGCAGGCAGATGAGGGTGCCGCTTATGTCCAGCGCGTCGAGACGGCGCACCATCTGTGCAACGACGATCTGGCCTTCATATTCGTCGCCGTGCGTGCCGCCGACCAGAAGAACGGTCGGCCCCTCGCCCTGGCGCTTGACGCTGATGGGCAGATCGCCGGGGCCGATCCCGTGCCGGACGCCCTGCGCACCGGTGATGTCGGATATCTGCATCGGCGAATTTGCAGCCATGGCCGAACCCTATCAGCGGGTGCGACCGCCTTGACCCGGGATGGTGCGGATTGTACTTCGATTTTGTCGAAGTAATCGAGTGAACCATGGTCGGTCGCGTCAGCGACATCGATATACGCCTGCTGCGGATCTTCGTCGCGGTGGTTGACGCGGGCGGCTTTTCGCTGGCCGTGGCACGCCTCAATCTCGCCGAATCCACAGTCAGCCAGCACATGGCCGATCTGGAGACGCGTTTGGGCCTGCGCCTTTGCGAGCGCGGCCGCGGCGGCTTTCATGTCACGCCCGCCGGCGAGGAAGTCTACCGGCTGGCCATCAACATGCTGCTCGATCTCGAGGAGTTTCGCGACCAGCTCACCTCGATACGATCGGGGGTGGCCGGCACGCTGCGGATCGGTTTGCCCGACGGGATCATCGGCGACCCGCACTTTCCGATTGGCCGGCAACTGGCCCAGTTCCTCAAGCGCTATCCGGAGATCCAGCTTGAGATCAACATGCGCTCGCCACGGGTGCTCGAGCGCTCGGTTCAGGATGGCGATCTCCTTTTGGCGATCGGGCCGCGCCATCGTCGCGTTTCCGGCCTGCGCTTCGTGCCGATCTATGCCGAAGCCAATTCGCTTTATTGCGGGCGCGGCCACGACCTTTTCGGCGTGCCGCCCGAGAAGCTGGCGGCCAAGGATGTCGAGCAGTTCGATCGGATCGCGCGCGGCTATCTGGACCGTTTCGACGCCCAGTTCTTCCGCGACCAGACATATCGGATCACCGTTCATCAGGTGGAAGCGGCGGCCATGATGATCCTGGCGGGCGCCGGCATCGGCTTCCTGCCCGATCATTTCGCGGCCGCCTATGTGGAGCGGGGCGAGTTGTGGCGGGTCAAACCCGATCACTTCCGGTTCGACAGCGACATGGGCGCGATTTTGCATCCGTCGAAATCGGACGAACCGAAGGTCTCCCGCCTGCTCAAGATGCTCGGTATCGGCTGACCGGACCGAGGGTGGTGAGCTCGGCACGAAAGTTGTGCCGATGGTCGCCGGTCTGGCCCCTCGATGACAAACTCGCAGCGATCACCACGCCTCGCCGAACTGCGCGAGCGTGTGCGCTTTCCGACCGGGCCAGGCATGGCAAGGCCGTGAGCCGCGCCCGGCGACAGTCTTGTCCCGCATCGTTCGCGCCGGACAATTCCGTAACTGTGGCAGTCGCCTACCATGCGACTGGTCAGGCCTGCTGAGCGCCGGCCCAAGCCGGAAAGCCTGCCGCACGGCAGCCGATCAGCGATTTCACACGCCGCTTTCGCGGTACGAGCGGAGACCAGACCAGAGACGCGGGTCTGGTACGCTCGTTCCAGCCGGGAAGCAGGTTGCGAAGGCGCCCGTCGCGCAGTTCGGAGACGACTGCAAAGCTGGGCAAAATGACCGATGCCAGCGCCCTTGGCGACAAGCGTGAGCGCACAAAGGCCGCTGTTGGTGCGACAGCGCGGATTGATCGACAGGCGACGCTGGCGGCCTTCCGGGCCCGACAGGAGGACTTCGGGAGCCGTGATTGCCCCGCCTGAACGGTCCGGTTTGATTGTGGTTTATGACCAGCCAATGGTCCATCGAGACTATGGTTTCCGGGGCCGATGCTCGGACAGGCGCCGCATTTACACAGTCATGCCCGGGCCAACGGCGTCGATATCCCCCTGCGCCGTCGAGCGGTATGTCGGTGAAGCACGCAGGTGCCACGTGGTCATGGAAACGCGGCCCGCCGGCCGTCAACGGGTCGCCGATGCCCTGACCGCTGATGCCGATGTGCTTGCACACCTTCTGTCGCGGGAACAGGGCAAGCCATCGGCCAAATCGCAGGCCGGGGTCGGTGGCGCCGGCTTCTTCATCAACGGCTTTGCCGATCTCGATCTCGCACCGACGGTCCATCGCGATGCGGACGCGCAACATGTACGCGCCGAGCGGCGCCCCATCGGCGTCGTCGGCGCAATCACGGCCTGGAACTATCCGGTTCTGCTCGGCGCATGGACGATCGTCCCTGCCGTCCTGACCGGCAACGCCGTGATCCTGAAACCGGCGCCAACAACACAGCTGGCCACGCTCAGGAAGGCCGAGATCGCCGATCGGATATTCCCGCCGGGCATGGTCACAGTGCTTGCAGGCGACGACAATCCCGCCATGGCTGGAAGCCGGTTCGGTCTGGATCAACCAGCACCCCTCCACAGGACCCGAGATCACGTTCGGAGGCATCAAGCAGTCCGGCATCGGCGTTGAATGCGGTGTTCGGGGTCTGGAGGAGCAGACTTTCCGTTCGTCCTGAACGTCAAGAAGGGATGACCGGGCCGGGACGCGATCCGGTCGGGCGGGTCAGAACTCGCCGAACAGGCCCGCCCGCGCCGCCGGCAGGCCGTCGGCGTTGAGGCTGAAGGCGGCCGTGATGCCGCTGGGCCTCGGCGTGTCCAGCCGGTGTGCGACGGCGAAGCCGCTGGCCCACTTGGACTTGTAGACACCCATATTGGCCGCCCAGGTGGTGCGGCCGGGGGCCGACGGCATCGGCGCATTGGCCATTGCCATAACCGCCGCGATGCCGCGCCGCGATTCGGTCTGGACCTGGTCGATGCGGCGGTTCAGATGGTCGATGTCCGCCCCGACCGCGCTGGCAAGGTCGCCCAGCAGCGACTGCAGCGGCACGGCGGCGAGGTTGCCGCCGGCGTCGGTCGTCACGATCTGCGTCGGTCCCGATTGCGCCGCACGGCTTGCGTCCGAGGCAATGCCCGGCATCGTGTATGTGTTGGCCCCCGTTCCGATGACGATCTGGTTGGCGCGGCCGGTGCTGGCGCCGGCGCCCAGCGCGGCCGACCCCGCATGGGTCGCCGATGCGCCATGCCCGACAGCGGTCGCGCCGCTGCCCGAAGCGACCGAGCGCGCACCTTGGGCCACCGACCGGTCGCCATTCGCCTGGGCGCCGGCGCCGGTTGCCGTCGCATCGGTGCCCGCGGCCCCGGCGCCCCAGCCAACGGCCAAAGCGTCGTCGCCCGTTGCCGCCGCTGCCGCAAGGCCCGACGTATTGTTGGCGGCGATCACGCCGAAGTCGCCATCGACCACCGTCAGCGCCGTATCGAGGGCGGCCAGCGCCGATCCGACATCGTTGTGGGTCGTCCCGCGGATCGTGAAACCGGGATCGGTGAAAAGGCCTGTGGCGGGGTCGAACGCCGCGCCGCCTCCGAGCGCGCCGGCCAGATTGTCGCCGACCGCACGCAACTGGCGCAGATTGACCGCATCGGTGTCGGCGGTACCGCCGGCGACGTTGGTGATCTGCCGTTCGCCGCCCGCCGTGCCGACCGAAACCGCGCCGGCCGACGAGGCCACGGACGTGCCGGAAAACGCCTCATCGGCGCCCGCCATGCCGGTTCTGCCGGCCACCGAGCCCGCACCGAGGGCAAGACCGCCCGCCGTGGTGACCGTGCTGTCGCGGCCGATCGCCACGCCGTCGATGGCGGTCACGGTGCCACGCAGACCAAGCGCAACGGCACCGGTCGCGCCGGCTGCGGTGTTGGCGCCGTTGCCGATCGCGATCGCGTCCGCTTCACCTGCCGATGCCAGCGGGTTGCCGGTGCCGCCAAGACCGTCGATCGAGCCGCCGCCCATGGTGATGCCTTCGCCGTTGTCGATGTCCACGCCCTGCGTGCGCAGCTGGCAGCCCGACCCGAGAGCCACAGCATTTCCGTCCGTGTCCAGAACGCTCAGCCCGATGTTCTGGCCGCTCAGCGGCGCCTGAATGTCGGTGTTGATCTCGCCGATGATGAGATTGAGCACCGGATCGAGCAGGCCGCTCAGAAGGCCGGACGCCGCGTTGCTGACAGGATCGAGCACCGGCAGATCGACGCTCAAGCCCGAGCAGACATCGACAAGCGCCTGCGAACGGGCCGGTCCGGCGAACCATGACAGTGCGGAGGCGCAACAGGCCAGGGAACAGATGACGATACGGACGCGACGCATGGGCAGGCCTCGATACACGCAAATGTTGCACTTGACGCTACGTCATCAACCTTAACGATTATTTCCAGCGACGTTCCCGCATGAGGCGAATTCGGTTGTGTTCTTCCCCCTCGTCAACCTGCCATTAACCCTCATCGCAGCGCATGGCCGTTGCGATCTCCGGTTAACCCTTTGTCACCGGCAGCCCGCGCATAATGGCGCCAGATCAATCTGGACAGCGGCAATGCAGACCCTTTCGACAACCAGGCAAGGCGCCGTCGCGGTCAAACCGGCCGATGCGGCCGGTGACGGTCCCGATCACGCCGTGTGGCTTCCGGCGCTGGCGTTTGCCGGGGCGGCCGGCACATTTGCGCTCGGCCAGTTTTCTTTTGCTGCGGCGTTGAGCGTGGCCGTGGCCGCATCGGCCGGTTCTGCACTGATCGCGGTCGGGCGCGGTTCGGAACGGTTGCGGGCGCCACTGTTCGTGGACCGCCTCGCCCAAGGCTGCCTCTGCGCGGCGCTTCTGTGGGCCGCCCAGCTGCTGACCGCCGGATTGCTGCCGGCGGGCATGGGCCTTGTTTCAACCGGCCTGACCGTTCTGGCCCTGTTCATGGCCCTGTCGGCCCTCGAAGCGATGGCGGCCGCCGGGCTTTGCCTTGCTGCCC
This sequence comes from Oceaniradius stylonematis, assembly GCF_965223445.1. Taxonomy (NCBI): domain Bacteria; kingdom Pseudomonadati; phylum Pseudomonadota; class Alphaproteobacteria; order Hyphomicrobiales; family Ahrensiaceae; genus Oceaniradius; species Oceaniradius stylonematis. Next base: position 1,737,963 of record NZ_OZ244994.1, on the reverse strand, counting down.
GGCGTGGCCTGGGCGGGTCGATCGCCGCGGCGATCGTGCTCGACAATCGCGGCTTTGCGAGCCTGGGCGCGCTTCGCCGCTGACCGACGGCTTTCCGGTTCACCGAGAACGCAAAAAAATGCCGGGCGCGGACAACTCTTTCCGCGCCCGGCATGTCTGCTGGTGTCGTGTTCGTTCTTGAGCCGGAATTTGTGTGTCGCGCCGCTTGTCAGAAGCCGTAGTCGAGCTTCGACATGGCGATCGCCGTTTCCAGCGCGAGTTGCCCGGACACGGCGAGCGGCACCTTCTTCTCATACATGGCCGCCGCCTTGACCGTCGCCAGCGCAAAGGCCTTCTGGGCGGTCGTTTCGGCCTCGGGCGCGTTGCGCAGGCAGGTCAGCGTGTTCTCCCACAGCATGATCAGCAGGGCCTGTGGCGGGATTTCCGGCATGTGCTTTTCGGCAACCGTATAGTCGGGATAGGCGGGCGCGTTGATGGCCATGAAATTGTGCTGGATCATCGCGTTGATGTGCGGCAGCCAGCCGGCACCGGCGGCCATCATCTCGGGCACCAGCGTGGCGGCGTAGCTGTCGCGGGTCAGATCGTGAACGTGGCGATCGACATGGGCGGACACGGTGACGCCGGGCCGGCGGACACCGGACGGCGTGCGGAAATCGTCCGCGATCAGTCCGGCCTCGATCTCGCGGCGCACGATCCAGCGGGCCGAGCGGCCCGCGAGCGCGCCGAAGGCGGCTATGAAGCTCTGCGGGTGAATGCCCTTCGGACCGTCCAGCGACGTCGACACCAGTTGAAAGAGCTGCGCGGAGAGGCGCGCCGGATCGGGAAGACCGGCATCGGCCGGCGTCCTGCGATTGGTGTTGGCCGGACCGGGTCTTTCGGCGGCCATACCGGCGAGAACCGGATTGAGTATCGTTGCGCTCGCAGCAACCATTGTTGCGTCCCCCTGAAGCAAGTGAGGCCACGATAACAGGCAAACGCCAAGCCCCGGCTAAGGCGATGTTTACAATTTGATGAAAAAAATAACGGGACAGTAAGCACGCCCCATGCGCGTGGCGACCATGCAGGATGAGCCGATGAACGCCCTAACACAATTGATCGACCGCTGGACCGAGGCGCTGACGCCGGAGCATCTGCGCCAGGACATCCAGGTCTACAAGCGCGTGCGCATGTTCATCCTGTCGCACCTGTTCGGCCCGTTCCTCGGCCATCCGGTCACGATCTACCTGTTCCTGAACGACCCCAATCCGTGGCCGCATGTGCACATTCTGGGCCTTTCGGTGACCTTGTTCTGGTTCTTCCCGATCGCCCTTCAGTTCTTTCCCCGGCGGTACGAGCTGCTGGCCATCACCTCGGTCGCCAACCTCAATTTCGCGATCCTGATCACCGCCTATCATTTCGGCGGCGTCTCCTCGCCGCTCTTGATGTGGTTCCTGGTCGTGCCGCTGCTCGCCTTTTTCTATCTGGGCTCCGGCGTTCGCACATCGGTCGCGATCTTCGCACAGATCGTCATCGGCCTTGCCGCGTTCTACGCCGTCTACCTGATGAACCGCTCTTTCCCGATGCACATTCCGCTCGAGGAAATGGTCGATGTGACGATGATCTCGATGCTGTGCGCCTCGCTCTACATCTTCTTCATGGCGAGCTATTATGCCTCGGTCGTCGACTCCCAGTCCGAACTGCTCAAGGAGATCGACCGGCACCAGGCAACGATGGACGATCTGACGGCTGCCAAGGAAGAGGCCGAACGGGCCAACGGCGCCAAATCGGAGTTCCTGGCCAAGATGAGCCATGAGCTGCGCACGCCGCTCAACGCCGTGCTCGGCTACAGCGAAATCCTGCTCGAAGACGCCGAACTGGACGGCAATGGCGAGCAGATCGCGGACCTGCAGAAGATCTCGGCGGCGGGCAAGCACCTTCTGGCCATGGTCAACGACATTCTGGACATCTCCAAGATCGAGGCGGGCAAGACCGAACTGTTCCTTGAAGATGTCGATCTCGACCAGCTGATCGAGGAGATCGAGGTGACCGCGCGTCCGCTGGCCGCCAAGAACACCAATGTCTTCGAGGTGATCAAGGACGGCGAGCTGGGCACCGCCCATCTCGACCTGACCAAGCTGCGTCAGGCGACGTTCAATCTCCTGTCGAACGCATCCAAGTTCTGTCAGAACGGCAAGATCACGCTGGAGGTCAAGACGATCGAGCAGGATGGCCGGCCGATGCTTTCGATGGCCGTTCACGACACCGGGGTCGGCATCTCCGAGGAGGCGCTTGCCAGCCTGTTCCAGAACTTCACCCAGGCCCATGCGTCGATCAACGCCAAGTTCGGCGGCACGGGTCTGGGGCTGTCGCTGTCGAAGAATTTGTGCCGCCTGATGGGCGGCGACATTACCGCCGACAGTGTGCTCGGCGAAGGTTCGGTTTTCACCATCACGGTGCCGATGCGGGTGGAAGCGCTCGCGCCGGCAGAGATGAGCGAGGAAGCGGTGGACGAAACCCTCAAGGACGCGGCCGCCGAACTGCGCAAGCTCAACGAGGCCGACCAGATGCTGTCGACAAGCGCCGACGCGAACTCCCCGTCGCTGGGCACCGTGCTCGTTGTCGATGACGACCCGGAATATCTCGAGATCATGGACCGGATGCTGCGCAAGGAAAACCTCAACCCGATCCTGACGTCCGATCCGGCCAGTGCGTTGCATCTGGCCCGGACGGTTCGCCCGGCGCTGATGCTGATCGACGTGCTGATGCCCGATGTCGATGGCTGGGAACTGGTCGAGACGATGAAGAACGACCCGGTCACGCGCGACGTTCCCACGATCATGGTTTCGATCATGGACGATCCGAAAAGCGGCGCGCCGCAACTGGCCGACGGCTTCATGAGCAAACCGGTCGATTCGGCCAAGCTGCGCAAGGCGCTGCAACTCCATCTCGGCAAGAAGGCCGCGTAGACAAGAGCAGGACGAGACGATGACGACCGTACTGATTGTGGAAGACCATCCGACCAACCGCGACATAATCGGGCGACGGCTGGGCAAGCGCGGGTTTACGATCCGTTTCGCCGTCGACGGACTGTCGGCGATCGACAGCGTCCAGGAAATCAAGCCCGACATCATCCTGATGGATATCGGCCTTGGCGACGGCATCGACGGCTGCGAGACGACGCGGCGGATCAAGACCATTCCCGAGGTGGCCCACATTCCGGTGATCGCGCTGACGGCGAGCGCGTTCGAGACCGATCGCCAGAACGCCCTGTCCGCCGGCTGCACGGATTTCGACACCAAGCCGGTCGACCTGCCGCGCCTTCTGGGCAAGATGAACCAGGCGCTGCACGCCTGACGCCGATCGACCGCCGGGCGCACGATGGCCCGGGCTGTCGACGGGACGTCTCACACCTTTGACGACGTACGAAAAACCCGGCGCGAATCTCGCGCCGGGTCTTGTCTTTCGGGCCTGTCCGCCGTGGCGCTCGTTCAGGCTGCCTTGGCCATATCCCGGTCGAGCAGAATGTTGCGCAGAACCGATATGTCGAGCGGCTTCTGCAGGCTGTGCGTGGCGTCCAGGCCCAGTTCAAGCGCGCGCTGGCGCGTCTGTTCCAGAACGGCCGGCTCCTGTCCGCTGACGATCAGAATGCGGCCGGCATAGCCGTCGTGTGCCAGAAGCTCGAACAGATCGTTCGCGTCGAGGTTCGGCATGCAGATGTCGACTGCCAGGATTGATGGCTTGAGTGCCGTCGTCAGGTTCATCACCCCGCGCGAGTCGGAGGTGGCGAACGCTTCATAGCGGCAGCGCTCGGCGATTCTCACGATCAGCTCGGCCGACGACACGTCGTCGTCAATGGCCAGCAGTCGTTTGGCTGTCTCCAACATGATCAGGCAGCGTCCCGCACACAGTCTGCGAACTGTGCGGCGGCACGCTGGTTCTTCATCAGCGAGGGGTGGTCATCGCACAGAGACAGATATTCCTTCTCCGCGCTGCGCATCGCCTGGAGCATCAGGACGACGAGTTTGTCGACGTCCTCGTGGCTGTGGTCGGACATGACCTGGACGCGGAAACGGGCGCCGCCCTGCGGCACGGCCGGATATTCGACCAGATTGGCGATGGCACCCAGATTGCTCAGATCGCGCGATGCGATGCGGGCCAGACCTTCGGCGCCCACGCGCACCGGCACGATGGCGGACGGGTCGCCCAGCGTTTCAAGGCCGACCTTGCCCATCTCCGAGCGCATGTAGAGGATGTTGTCCATCAGCTTGCGCCGGCGATCGCGGCCTTCGGACGAGTCGACGATCTCGAACGCCGCCAGAACCGTTGCCGCCTGCACCGGCGACAGCGCGTTCGAAAAGGTCTGGGTGGCCGAATAGTATTTCAGATATTCCGCCGTGGCCCGATCCTTGACCGAAATGAAGCCGCCATTGGATGCGAACGTCTTGGAAAAGCTGCCGATGATGATATCGACATCGTGCAGCACGTTCTGCAGGCTCATGTGACCGCGTCCGTCGTCGGCCATCGACCCGAAATCATGGGCACAATCGACCAGCAGGACGGCGTTGTATTCGTCGCACAGCGCGCGCATGGCGGCGATGTCCGGCGTGTCCGAGTGCATCGAGAACAGGCTCTCGGTGACCAGAAGAATGCCGTTTTCCGTGTCGTTTGCGCGGATCTTCTGCAGACGACGTTCCATGGCCCGGACATTGAGGTGGCCATGGAAATGAATGTTGCGGGTCGAGGCGCGGGCGCCTTCCTGCAGGCACGAATGCGCCAGAACGTCCATGACGACATGGTCGTCGGGGCGGACAAAGCCCTGGATGGCGGCAAAGCCGGCCGACCAGCCTGTCGGATAGAGAACCGTCTCGCGGCCGTCGAGAAATTCGGTGATGCGCTTTTCGAGCAGCAGCGAATGGCGCGTGTTGCCCAGAAGCGCTGCCGAACCGGCGCTGTGCACGCCATATTCCTTGATCGCTTCGGTTGCCGCCTCCTTGATGGCGGGATGCGAAGACAGGCTCAGATAGTCCTGGCTGGCGAAGTTGACGCCTTCCATGAGCGCGCCGCCATCGGTCTTGGCGGCACAATGGGTCCGCGGCGCGGTCGCCGTCGATTTGGCATAGGGCCAAAGATCGCAGCGCCGGCGCTCTTCCTGCCAGTGAAAGAAGCCGTCGGTACGGCCCAGCATGTCCGTGCCCTGCTTGGCCTTGAAGTCGCGCAGGCTGCCGGTCAATGCGCCAAATGAAATGTCGTCGAACTGGTTCGCTTGAATGGTTTTCGTCATGGTCGCCCCCATCGTTTTTATGCGGCGAGACTAACCCAGCGGCGTGAAGTCCGGCTTAAGTGCGAGGGTAAACGGTCGCTGAATGCCGCAATGGTGAATCGGTGATGACCGCTGTCCGAAATCGAACGATCCGGAACCCGTTTGCGGAACAATTGCTTAACCCGGCAACGCTAGATTGCATGCTGCGGGGGGACTGGATGTTCGGCATGAGTTTGACCAATCGGGTCAGCACATTTTTGCAAGACCTGACCGGTGGCGCCGATCTGGTCGAAGCGCAGAAGACGGCGGTCGTTGCCGCGCAGGTTATGACGATACTGCGTCACCTGCCGGTGATGGCCATCTCCGGCGTGATGATTGCGCTGATCACCGCCTATGTGGCCTGGGACCATGCCAACTTCACCGTGTTCGCCATCTGGCTTGGCGGCTTTGTCTGCCTCGAAGCGGTGATGCTGGCGCTTTGGTGGAAGAACAGAAACCGGGCGCCCGAAACACTCGCCGAAACGGCAATCGCGGTGCGCAGGACGGTCTGGTATGCGGCGGCGATCGGCCTGTCCTGGGGCAGTCTTGCCGCACTGCTCATTCCTTACGTCGCCGCGGACAACACGATCTTTGCGACAGCACTGATAACCTCCGCGATCCTGGTGACGGCATTCAGCCTGATGGCGCTTCTCCCGGCAGTGCTCGTGTTTGTTCTGATCAGCGGGTCGCTGGCGATCGCATCGGCGCTGTTCCATCCGCATGCCGAGGAGTGGCCGCCGATCGTCGGTCTGATTGCCGCTTACATGCTTTTCATTCCGTGGCTGGCCGTTTCGTACGGCCGCGCGTTTCTGCGGCATCTGAAGACCGACATCGAGAACCGGGAGAACGCGCAGGTCATCGGCTATCTGCTCGATGAATATGAGGAGACGGTCTCGGAATGGATCTGGGAGACCGATCCAGCGGGGTGCACTGCGCGCATGTCCTCGCGTCTGTCGGCCAAGCTGGGCACGACCGGTGAAGGGACCGCGCGCGTGCCGTTCGCCACGCTTTTGGGCCTTGTTGCACGGGTGGACGATGCCGGCTTCCAGGAGGTGCGATCGGCTCTCATCGAAGGCCGGGCTTTCTCCGGGATCGAATGCCAGGTCAGGAGCGGCGGCACGGATCAGTACTGGCGCATCTCGGGCCGGCCGATCCGTGACGATGCGGGCACCCCGGCCGGCTTTGTCGGCACGGTGCGCGACATCACCGCCGAAAAGGAAGCCAAGAACCAGATCATCCGTCTGGCGCATCGCGACACGCTGACCGGGCTCTACAACCGCGCCAGCTTCACCGAGCGGCTGGAAAATGCGGTGCGCACGCTGGAACGCTACGGCACGCCGTTCACGCTGCTTTTTCTCGATCTGGACAAGTTCAAGCTGGTCAACGACACCTATGGCCACCCGGTCGGCGACCGCCTTTTGGCCGAGGTGTCCAAACGCATCCAGGCGATCGTGCGCAAGGATGACTGCGTGGCACGGCTGGGCGGCGACGAGTTCGCCATCATCCTCGAGCAGAGCAATGACGCCGTCTTCGCCGCCAAGCTGGCCTCGCGCCTGATCGCCAGCGTGCTCGAAGCTTATGTGATCGACGGCGAAACGCTTTGGATCGGCGTCAGCGTCGGCATTGCGCTGGCGCCCCAGCACGGCACACGGCCCGAACAAATCCTGCGCAATGCCGATCTGGCGCTCTATCGCGCCAAGGAGGACGGGCGCGGCGTGTTCCGCTACTTCGAAGCGCAGATGGACTTTGCCCAGCGCGAGCGGCGTATCCTAGAGCAGGAGATGCATCAGGCGCTGGAGGACGAAGAGTTCCGCCTGTGCTACCAGCCGCTGATCGGCAGCGAAAGCGGCCGCATACGCGCCATGGAAGCGCTGATCCGCTGGGATCATCCGATCCGCGGCGAGATTTCGCCGGTGGAATTCATCTCGATCGCAGAACAGTCGAACCTGATCGTCGCTATCGGCAAGTGGACGCTTCGCACGGCCTGTGAGGCGGCGACGGCCTGGCCCGATGATGTGTGTGTTGCGGTCAATGTCGCTGTCCCGCACTTCATGCGTTCGGACATCGTCGCCGATGTCGAGGCCGTGCTCCAGGCGACGGGGCTGCCGGCATACCGGCTCGAAATCGAGATCACCGAAAGCCTGCTGATCGAGGATTCCGATGACGTCCTGAACCGGCTCATCGCGCTGAAGAAGCTGGGTTGCGCCATCGTCATGGACGATTTCGGCACCGGCTATTCCAGCCTGTCCTATCTGCTCAAATTCCCGTTCGACCGGCTGAAGATCGACCGTTCCTTCACCAGGGACATCGATACCGGCGAAAGCGCCAAGGCGATCCTGATGGCGATCGCCTCGCTGGGTGAGAATCTCGGCATCAAGATCACCGCCGAGGGCGTCGAAACGGCCGATCAGCTCGATTTTCTGGTCGACATTGGCTGCGACCAGCTTCAGGGCTTTTACTTCTCCCAACCCGTCCGGCACGAAGACGTCGCGCCGATCATGCTGCGCAACTTCATGGATTCCCGGCAGATGTCCCTGCATGCGGAAATTCGCGACGAGCGCGAGACCAGGCGCAACCGCTCTGCGGGCTGAGGCCCGCGGGACAGCCGCGCCTTGTCCGGAATAACACAATCTGGCGGTGCGCGTTTACTTGCTGGCAACCATATGGATTTACCGTGATGGCATATCCACCCTGAAAGGTCGTGATATGCGTAGACTTGTGATCGGTGCACTTGCCCTTCTTCTGACCAGCGGCACGGCCACCGCAATGGACCATTCGGGTTCGGCGAGCGGCCAGTGGACGGGTGCGCAGCTCGGTGTCCTTTACGGCTACAGCTGGATGAAGGACATGAACAATGTCCTGCGGCTGACGGCCGAGGGCAACGGCGATGTGATGGGTGTTTACGCGGCCTACAACCACCAGGTGGGGCATTTCGTCGGCGGCGGCGAAGTCACCTACAGCCGGCACGACAACATGTTCACTGACGGATCGGGTGTGCGCGTCGGCGATGTCTTCGCCGCAAAGCTGCGCGCCGGTGTCGGCTATGACCGTTACAATGCCTATGGCATGGTCGGCGTCACGCACGGTACGACCAACCTGGCCGGTGACGACTGGGGCGCGGTGTTCGGTGTCGGTCTGGATGTGCTCCTGACCCATTATCTGGTCGCCGGCATCCAGTACAACTACTACAACTATGTGGACTTCAACCACACCAAGATCGACGCCGACCTGTCCGAGGTCACCGTCCGTCTCGGCTACAAGTTCTAAAGCGCCGGCAACCGCCCACAAATTGCGGCCTGCCCCTTGGCGCCGCCCGCGCCAAGGCCTAACTCCGTGGTCCGTCAAACGATCATGAGGCAGGGCAATGGGCGATACGAACCGGGTCAATCCGGCCATAGAGACATGGGACGGACCGCTCGGCCTGCCCCGGCAGGAGGCGATCGCCGACAGCGACCTGCCGCCGGCCATCAAGGCCGGTTTCGCCCGTGACCTTGCGGAAGCCGAAGCGGTTGCGGCGAATCCGGAGCCACCGACCTTCAACAACACGATCGAGGCGCTCGAACGAGCCGGCGACCTGCTTGGGAAGGCGGCATCGATCTTCTTTGCCCGCGCCGGCAATCACACCAACGAGACCATCCAGGCCGCCGAGCGGGAATTGGCGCCGCTTTTCGCGCGGCATGCCGGCACGATCGCCCAGAACAAGGCCCTATTCAGCCGCATCCAAACGCTGTGGCGGAACCGCGACGCGCTGGATCTGACGACCGAGCAAACCGAGGTGCTGCGCCGCTATCGCCGGACATTCGTGCGGCAAGGCGCGGCGCTGGAAGGCGAGGCGCAGGCCCGTCTCATCGCCATCAATGAGCGCCTTGCGGAACTGGGCACGGCTTTCGGGCAAAACGTTCTCGCCGACGAAGCCGGCTGGGCGCTGATGCTGGACGGCGACGGCGATTTGGCCGGTTTGCCGCCCTCGACAGTGGCCGCCATGGCCGCCGCGGCCGCTGAACGCGGCGAAGAGGGCAAACACGCGGTGACGCTGTCGCGGTCGATCATCGAACCGTTCCTGACCTTTTCGACCCGCCGCGACCTGCGCGAAATCGCATTCCGCGCCTGGACCGGACGCGGCGAGACGAACGATGTCACCGACAATCGCCCGATCATCGCCGAAACGCTCAGGCTGCGTGCCGAGAAGGCGCAATTGCTTGGTCATGGCAGTTTCGCCGCGCTCAAGCTCGACGGAACCATGGCCAAGACGCCCGAGGCGGTGAACACGCTGCTTGAAACGGTCTGGGAAAAGGCGCGCGCGCAGGCCGAGACCGAGGCCGCCGACATCGCCGCGCTGATGCGTGAGCAGGGGACCAATCACGATCTCGGCGCGTGGGACTGGCGGCATTATGCCGAGCAGATCCGCGCTGCGCGCTACGCCTATTCGGACGACGAGATCAAGCCATACATGGCGCTCGAAAGAGTGATCGAGGCGGCGTTCTACGTCGCCAACCGGCTGTTCGGGCTGACCTTCGAGGAGGTGCCGGGCATTGCCACGCATCATCCCGATGCCCGCGTGTGGCGCGTCAGCGACGCCGATGGCGCACACCGTGCCGTCTTCATCGGCGACTATTTCGCCCGGCCTTCCAAGCGTTCGGGCGCATGGATGAGCGCGCTTCAGGTGCAGTCCAGGCTGCTCGGGCGCCATCCGATCATCACCAACACGATGAACTTCGCCAAGCCGCCGGCCGGCGAGCCGGCGTTTTTGTCGTTCGACGATGCGCGCACGCTGTTTCACGAATTCGGCCATGCGCTGCACGGCATGATGTCCGATGTGACCTATCCGTCCGTGTCGGGCACCAATGTCGCGCGCGATTTCGTCGAGTTGCCATCGCAGCTGTTCGAACACTGGCTGACCGTGCCCGAGGTTCTGAACCGGTTCGCGCTGCATCACGAGACCGGCGAGCCGATGCCGGAGGCGCTTCTGGACAAGGTGCTCGCCGCGCAAACCTTCAATGCCGGGTTCGACACGGTCGAGTATACGGCGAGCGCGCTGGTCGACATGGCCTATCACCAGGGCGCCGATGCGCCGGCCGATCCGGCTGTCTTCGAGGCCGAAAAACTGGACATGCTCGCCAAACCGGCGGCGATCACGATGCGCCACCGCTCGCCGCACTTCCAGCACATTTTCTCAGGCGATTCCTATGCGGCGGGCTATTATTCCTACATGTGGTCGGAAGTGCTCGACGCGGACGCCTTTTCGGCCTTCGAGGAAGCGGGCGACCCATTCGATCCCGCGCTCGCCGAAAAGCTGGGGCGGCACATCTATGCGTCCGGCGGCACCGCCGATCCCGAAGACGCCTATATCGCCTTTCGCGGCAAGCTGCCGACGCCGGACGCCATGCTGGAAAAGCGCGGGCTGACGTAGCACAGTGACCCGAGAAAACGGACCAGCAGGAGACGGCCCATGCAATGGTCATTTTCGATCGGCACGGTGGCGGGCAGCCAGATCCGCATCCACCTGACCTTCTTTCTTCTGCTGGCCTGGGTCGCGCTGGTCTACATGCAGGAAGGCGGTGCGTCGGCGGCCATTGAGGGCGTTCTGTTCATCTCGGCGATTTTCGCGTGCGTCGTGCTGCATGAACTTGGCCATGCGCTTGCCGCGCGGCGCTACGGCATCAAGACGCCGACCATCACGCTTCTGCCGATCGGCGGCGTCGCCTCGCTCGAGCGGATGCCCGAAGACCCGCGCAAGGAGATCGTCGTCGCGCTGGCCGGACCGCTGGTCAATGTCGTCATCGCGTTCGTGCTGATCGTCTTTCTGGGCGCCGGGTTGGATCTGTCGACAGCGGCAGCGCTGGAAGACCCGGCCGCCGGCTTTCTGGCCCGGCTCGCCGCCATCAATGTGATCCTTGTGCTGTTCAACCTGATCCCGGCCTTTCCGATGGATGGCGGGCGGGTTCTGCGCGCACTTCTTGCCACCCGCTATTCGCGTGTGCGCGCCACCGAGATGGCCGCCCGTGTCGGCCAGGCCGCGGCTTTCGTCTTCGGCTTTCTGGGCCTGATGAGCGGCAATCCGCTGCTCGTCTTCGTTGCGATCTTCGTCTACATCGCCGCCGCCGGCGAAGCGCAGGCCACCGGCATGCAGGACATTGCCCGTTCGCTGCGGGTGCGCGATGCGATGATCACCAGTTACGAAGCGCTCGGGCCGGGTGCGACGCTCGGCGAGGCGGCCGAACTGCTGCTCAAGACGACCCAGCACGAGTTTCCCGTACTCGACACGAACGGCACGATGACCGGCGTCCTGCTGCGGCGCGATCTCGTCGCCGGCCTCGAACAGGCCGGGCGCGACGGGCTCGTCGACGGGTTTGTCAATCGCGACGTTCCGGCCGTCGCCGAGACCGAAGGGCTGGAGACGGCGCTCGATCTCATCCAGCAAAAGGGCAAGCCGGCGGTTGCCGTGCGCGGCCGCGACGGCATGCTCGTCGGCTATGTCACGATGGAAAATCTGGCCGAACTGATGCTCATCCGCACGGCGGTCGATCACGCGGACTGAGGTTCCACTCGTCTGGATGCCGCCCTAGATTGGTGCGATGACAGGTCGTCTCGATCCACTTTTTTCCCGGACCCTGCCGGAGGGCGACACGCATCAGCGCGATGTGTGCGACCATTGCGGCTTTGTCGCCTACGAAAATCCGAAGATCGTCGTCGGCTCGGTCGTCACCCATCGGGGCAAGGTGCTGCTGTGCCGGCGGGCGATCGAGCCGCGCCACGGCTACTGGACCGTTCCGGCCGGCTACCTGGAACTGGGCGAAACGCCCGAGGAGGGTGCCCGGCGCGAGGCGCGCGAAGAGGCCAATGCGGATCTCGAACTGCACGGTCTTCTGGCGGTCTACACGGTGCGCCGCCTCAGCCAGGTGCAGCTGATCTACCGTGCGACGCTCGCCGACGGCGTGTTCTCGCCGGGCACTGAGAGCCTTGAGACACAGCTTTTCGACTGGGACGCCATTCCCTGGGACGATCTTGCTTTTCCGACGGTGCACTGGATGCTGGGCCATCAGCGGGCCTTCGAAGCCGGAAAGGGCGTCGGGCCATTCGGCAATCCTGTTGGCGCCGATTGATCCCGCGCAAGAACTGCCGGCGCGGATCGCGCATGATGGGTTACCGGATCACAAGGAGGCCCGCATGCCCGCAGCGACAAATGCGCAAGACCTTCTCGCCGTTTTCGACAAGGAACTGGCCAGGCTTCAAAAGACGCTTGATGGCGTCGACGAGGCCATGGCCAGCCGGCACACGGCGGACGACGCGGTAACCATCCAGGGCGTGATCGCCCACAGGACCCACTGGATCGGCCTGTTCTTTGACTGGTATGCGGACGGCGTTGCCGAAAAGGCCGTCGAAACGCCGGCGCCGGGCGTCAAATGGAACCAGCTCAAGGCCTACAACGCACCGATCTACGAGGCTGCCAATGGGCGGCGCTGGTCGGATCTCCGGGCCGAATTCGACGCCGCTACGGCGCGCCTGCGGGCGTTCATCGCCGAGAGCGATGACGCGTTGCTCTATGAGCCCGGTCTTTATGACTGGATGAACAAGTGGACCATTGGCCGGTGGGCCGAGGCGTCGGGGCCTAGCCATTTCCGCTCGGCCAACAGCTACATCCGCAAGGTGCTGCGCGAGAGCGGCGCCCGGTGAGGCCTTACTCGTCCTTGTCGAGCGAATGGCGCACGATCAGCGGCATCTGCGCCAGCGTGAAGGCGATGGTGATGGGCAGATTGCCCCACACCTTGAAGGCGACCCAGAAATCGGTCGAGAAGTTCCGCCACAGCACCTCGTTGACGACCGCCATGACCGCGAGGAACAGCCCCCAGCGGATCGTCAGCTTGTGCCAGCCTTCCTCGTCGATCTGGAACGCCGCGTCGAACACGTAGCGCAGAAGCGAAACGCGGAAGATGAACAGGCCGCCCAGCAAAAGCGCCGAGAACAGACCGTTGACGATGGTCGGCTTGATCTTGATGAAGAGGTCGTCATGCAGCCAGAGCGTCAGCGCGCCGAAGATCAGCACGACAACTCCGGCGACCAGCGGCATGATCGGAATGGTGCGCGTCAGGAGCCATGACAGCGACAGCGAGATGATCGTCGCCACCATGAAGACCGCGGTCGCCACGAAGATCGGTTCGCCCAGCGCGCCCAGAAAGCCGACGCGCTCGGACAGCCATTCGCCACGCGCATTGGCAAAGAAAAACGCCAGAAGCGGGCCGAACTCCAGCGCGAGCTTCAGTCCCGGGCGGACCGCCGGCTTCTCCTTGGGTGTAGGCGCAATCGCTGCTTGGTCAGCCATTCAGGCATCCTCACGGGCGGGCGCGCCGGTGCCGGCGATCGCACGCGCAAAATCTGTGGCGCGGAACGGTTCGAGATCGTCGACGCCCTCGCCCACACCTATAAAGTAGACAGGTAAATTAAACTTTGCAGATATGGCGACGAGAATTCCGCCGCGCGCGGTTCCGTCGAGCTTGGTCATCACCAGGCCGTTGACGCCGGCGACGTTGCGGAAGATCTCGACCTGGCTCAGCGCGTTCTGGCCGGTCGTCGCGTCGAGCGTCTGCAGGACCGTGTGCGGCGCGTCCGGGTCGTGCTTTTGCAGAACGCGGACGATCTTGGCCAGTTCGTCCATCAGTTCGGCCTTGTTCTGCAGGCGTCCGGCCGTGTCGATGATGACGACGTCCGAGCCGTTGTCGCGCGCCTGCTCATAGGCTTCATAGGCAAGGCCTGCCGCGTCGGCGCCCAGTTTCGTGCCGACAAAGGCCGAGCCCGTGCGTTCGGACCAGATCTTGAGCTGCTCGATGGCCGCCGCGCGGAACGTGTCGCCGGCGCCGAGCGTCACCGAAAGCCCGGCTGCGCGCAGCTTGGCGGCAAGCTTGCCGATCGTCGTCGTCTTGCCGGTTCCGTTGACGCCGACAACCAGGATGACGTGCGGCTTGACCGACAGGTCGAGTTCAAGCGGCATGGCCACAGGACCGAGTACCTTTTCGACCTCGGCCGCCATCACATGGCGCACCTCGTCGGGCGTGACGTCGCGGCCAAGCCGCGTCGAGGCCAGCGCATCGGTGACACGCATTGCCGTTTCGACGCCAAGGTCGGCCTGGATCAGGATGTCCTCAAGTTCCTCGAGCGTCTCGTCGTCCAGCTTGCGCCTGGTGAAGACGCCGGCAATGTTGTCGCCGAGTTGGCGCGAAGAACGCGACAGGCCCGAGGTCAGCCGGGCCAGCCAGCCCTTCTGCTCGTCCGACGGAGACGGCGCGACGGGCTGCGGCTCGTCGCCGATCGTCACCGTGCGGGCCGTCGCGGGCAGGTCGTCGGGCGCCAGCTCCGGTGGCGTGACCGGCACCGATGGCGGTTCGACCGGCGGCAGCGGTTCCGGCGTCTCCGGCACTTCGGGAACAGCGGGCTCGGGCGTTTCGGGCGGTGCCGGCGGGACCGGCTCGGGCTCGGCGGGCACTTCGGGCGGCGCCTCGGGGGCCGGCTCGGCAGGCACCTCTTGTGGCTCGGCCGGTTGCGGCTCCGGCGCCTCGGGGATTTCAGGTTCCTGTGGCGTCGGTGCGGGTGAAGGTTCGGCGGGCACTTCGACAGGCGCCGGCGCCGGCACTTCCGCGGGCTGTTCGGGGTCTCCGGCCTGCGCGTTTTCGGCTTCGGCGACCGGCTGATCGGTTGCTGCAGCTGCGTCGGCGGCCAGTTCTTCGGATGCCACGGCAGGGTCGGGCGTCTCCTCGACCTTGCCCTTGCCGAACGAGAAGATGCGCTTGAGAAAGCCGGCCATCGCGTTACTCCGCCGCCTCTGCCATGGCGGCCAAGCCGGTCAGTGCCGTGCCGTCATGGCCCGTTATGGACGTTGCCACCATGTCGCCGGGCGCGCCGGCATGACCGGTAAGCCGCACTGGCGTGAAATCCGGCGCGCGGCCGAAGCCGGGCTTTTCGAGCAGAACCGGCTGGACCGTGCCGGCGAAAGCCGCCAGATGGGCATGCCAGGCCTGCTCGGCCTTCAACCGCAGGCAGGCCGCGCGGTCCTTGACCAGCGCGCGGTCGAGCTGCGGCATCTTCGCCGCCGGGGTGCCATTGCGCGGCGAGAACGGGAACACATGGACCCGCGCCAGTCCGCACGCGTCAATGATCGACAGCGCATTTTCGAACATCGTCTCGGTCTCGGTCGGAAAACCGGCGATCATGTCCGCGCCGAACGAAGCGTCTGGGCGGAGCCGGCGGACGGTGTCGCAGAATTCGATGGAATGGTCGCGCAAATGGCGCCGCTTCATGCGCTTTAGAATCAGGTCGTCACCATGCTGCATCGACAGGTGGAAATGCGGCATCAGCCGCTGTTCGGTGTCGATGGCTTCGAACAACGCGTCGTCGGCCTCGATGGAGTCAATGGAGGACAGACGCAGGCGCCACAAGTCAGGCACTTGACTGAGTATTGTCTTGACCAGTCTGCCGAGCGTTGGATGTCCGGGAAGGTCCGGCCCGTAGGACGTCAGGTCGACGCCGGTCAGCACGACTTCCCGGTAGCCGTTCTCGACCAGCCGGCGGATCTGCTCGACCACCGCGCCCATCGGCACGGACCGCGAATGACCGCGGCCATAGGGGATTATGCAGAAGGTGCAGCGGTGGTCGCAGCCGTTCTGAACCTGCACGAAGGCGCGCGTGCGGCCCTCGATGCTCTCGACCATGTGCGACGCGGTCTCGCGCACCTCGAAAATGTCGTTGACCCGCACTTTCTCGGAGCTGTTGACGCCAAAGTCGGGCATGGCGCGGTAGGACTGGGCCTTGAGCTTGTCGTCATTGCCGATGACAAGGTCGACCTCGTCCATGCCGGCGAAGCTCTCCGGCTCGGTCTGGGCGGCGCAGCCGGTGACGATGATGCGGGCGTCGGGCGCCTCGCGCCGCGCGCGCCGGATGGCCTGTTTGGCCTGGCGGACCGCTTCGCCGGTCACCGCGCAGGTGTTGATCACCACCGCGCCGCCCTCCAGCGCGCCGAGGCCGGCCGCGTCGGCCTGGCGCCGCACGATCTCGCCCTCATAGCTGTTGAGGCGACAGCCGAATGTCTTGACGTCGATGCCCATCAGCCGGCCCCGGCGCCAGCATTGTCGTTGGCGCCTTCCACCTGCCGCTGCCACTGGCCGGTGGCGGGGTCGAGCAGGCCCGCGAACTCGTACTCGGCCGGCCCGGTCATGATCACGTGATCATCGTCGCGCCATTCGATCAGAAGGTCGCCGCCGGGAACCGTGACGGTGGCGGTGCGGCCGGTCAGCCCCTTGCGGGCGGCGCAGACCAGCGCCGCGCAGGCGCCCGAACCGCACGCCTTTGTCAGCCCGGCGCCGCGCTCCCATGTGCGGATGACGATGTGCTCGGGATCGACGACACGCGCGATCGTGATGTTGGCGCGGTCGGGAAAGATCGGATGGTTCTCGAGCAGCGGGCCGAACCGTTCCAGATCGTAGGACCAGACATCCCTGTCGACCCAGAAGACGGCATGCGGATTGCCCATGCTGGCGACCGACGGCGTGTGCAGGACCGGTGCGTCGATCGGGCCGATCTGCAATTCGATGCCGGTGGTGTCGGCGAATTCTTCCTCGAGCGGGATCTGGTCCCAGCGGAAGCGCGGCCGGCCCATGTCGACCGACACCATGCCGCCCTCCTGTTCGGCCGCGTTGAGCAGGCCTGCAACGGTCTGGAAGGTGAACGCGGTCTTGCCAGTTTCGGCGGCGAGCGCCTGGACGACGCAACGCGTGCCGTTGCCGCAGGCGCCCGCTTCGGAGCCGTCATTGTTGTAGATGCGAAGAAACGCGTCCGTTCCGTCGGTCGCTGGATCATGGATCGCCATGATCTGGTCGAACGCGGTCGCCGGATCGTGGTTGATCGCGACGGCCGCGTGCGGGGTGAACGCATCGGCGCGGCCACGCATGTCGGCCACGATGATCTGGTTGCCCAGACCGTTCATCTTCGCAAATTGGACGTCGATCGCCATGTCGCCAGAACTTCCGCAGGGTACCATCCCCATATGGAGGAAAGCGGCGGCGAGTTAAACCCTGCGTTGGCCTTCAGGCGATCGCGACAACGCCCAGAAGCACCAGAAGAAACAGGACCAGGACCACGGCAATCAGGATCTTGGCGCCGCTCAGGGCGATTCCCGACAGGCGGCCAAAACCGAGAAGGCCGGCAATGGCGGCCACCACGAGAAGGATGAGAATGAGTTCGAGCATGGAAGTGTCCTTTCACCTATCATCCGCCCTCCAACGTGGAAACCGCTGTCGTGGTTCCCTTATTGGCTTGCGGCGGAACGGCTCACGACCTTTCCGCGGGCGGCACGTCCCAGACCTGGCCGGGGCGCATGGGCTGAAATCGCGCCGGTGCGATGCCGACATTCTGCAGCGCCGCTTCAAGCGCGTACAGCGGCGCCTCTACGGCTTCGTTGGTCAGCCGGAACGTGCCCCAGTGATGGCCGACCGTATGGGCGGCCCGGCACAGGGCCATGCCTTGCGCTGCCTCCAGCGGAGTCTGGTGCTGGCCTTGCATGAACCAGCGCGGCTCATAGGCGCCGATCGGCAACAGGGCGAGACGGAACCCGCCATGCTTGTCGCCGGCGGCGCGATAGTTGATGCCGTCGTGAAATCCGGTGTCGCCGACATGGTAGATGTTCCCGGCCGGCGTTTCGACCACGAAGGCGGACCACAGCGCCATGCGGCGGTCGCTGCCGCCGCGTGCCGACCAGTGATGAGCGGGCTCGATATGCACGCGGGTGCCGTTGCCGATACGCACCACATCGCCCCAATTGCCGGTCGAAACCCGCGCGGTCGGCGCGGTCTGGCGGATGATCGTGTCGTTGCCGAGCGGCGTGACGATGTGCGGGTCGTGCGTTGCGACAAGTCGGTCGAACGTCGCCAGATCCAGATGGTCGTAGTGATTGTGCGTCAGAAGCACCGCGTCGATCGGCGGCAGATCGTCAAAGGCGATCCCCGGTGCATTGCGGCGGTAGGGACCGGCAAAGGAAAACGGGCTCACCCGTTCGGACCAGACCGGATCGGTCAGTATGTTCAGCCCGGCGATTTGCACCAGCATCGTGGCATGGCCGACCATGGTGACCCGCAGACCGTCGCCATTGACACGCGGCTCGGGCCGCGCGGCCGGAAACGGGCTTGGATAGGTCTCCGGCCAGGCCTCCTTGCCGCCGCCGAGCTGCCAGCGCAGCAGATCGGTGAAGCCGCGCGGCTCTGCGCCGCCGGGATTGAAAAATGTCCGGCCGTCGAAATTGGAAGCCGCCGGCCCCGAATAATAGGGGTTGCCGGCATTGGCGCGGCGCACGGCGAACGTGCCGCCCGCCGCCAGAAGGCCGCCGATTCCCAGCCATTTGAAGAAGCCGCGCCGCGTCATGAGGGCAAAGATGGCGATATGGCGGTCAGGATCAAGGGGCCAATCCGCATGCGCTCCGGCTTGTGCGGTGTCCGGCGCGTCTCTATAGAAGCGCCACCTTTTCCGCCGCGCGGGGGCGTGGCGTTGCCCAGTTCACGGAAATCGCGTCCATGGAAGCCATCCTGCAGCTTGCCGCGGCCAACATCCTGTCGCCGCCCGTGCTGTTCTTCATTCTGGGCTTTGCCGGCTCGATCGCCGGCTCGCAGCTGACGCTGCCCGAGGCGGTCGCCAAGACGCTGTCGATCTATCTGATGCTCGCGATCGGCTTCAAGGGCGGCGTGGCGCTCGCCGCCGAGGGGCTGACGCTGGCGCTGATGCTGGCGCTTCTGGCCGGCATCGTCCTGTCGGCCCTGATCCCGCTGGTCGCCTTCTTCATCCTGCAGCGGATCTCCAAACTGCCGCGCATCGATGCGGCGGCCGCTGCCGCCCATTACGGATCGATCTCGATCGTCACCTTCGTAGCCGCCACCCAGGCCGTGCGCTCGATCGGGCTCGAGCCCGAGGGCTTCATGGTCGCCGTTGCCGCGGCGATGGAGACACCGGCAATCCTCGTTGCGCTGTTTCTGGCGCGCTCGGCGGCCAAGCAGAGAAAGGCCGCCGACCCCGACGCCGGCGAAGGGCTGTTGCAGGAGGTGTTCCTGAACTCGTCCGTGGTCGTGCTGATGGGGGCGTTCGTCATCGGCGCGGTGACCGGCGCCGAAGGCATGGCGGCCATCGAAGGCTTCATCGTCGTGCCGTTCACCGGCGTCTTGTGCCTTTTCCTGCTCGACATGGGCGCGGTGGCCGGACGCGGCATGGCGCAGGCGCGCAAGGTGCTCGATGCGCGGCTCGTCGGTTTCGGCCTTTTCATGCCGTTCATCGGCGCGGCGATGGCCTTGCCGTTCGCGTTGATCGCCGGCCTGTCGACCGGGGGTGTCGCGCTTCTGATGACGCTGGCGGCCAGCGCCTCCTACATCGCGGTGCCGGCGGCGATGCGCCTGGCGCTGCCCGAAGCGCGGCCGTCGATCTACCTGTCGCTGTCGCTCGGTGTTACCTTCCCGATGAACCTGACCATCGGGATTCCGGCCTATGCGGCGGTGGCGCGCCTTGTGACCGGTGGATAAGCGAGCGATGCGATCATGAAGACCCATGCCAAGAAACAGATGACCGTGATCTGCGAAATGCCGGTCATGCACCGCATCACCCGCGTTCTCGACAAGGTTCCGGTCACCGGATACACGGTCTTTCCGGCGCTTTCGGGCCGTGGGTCGGAAGGGACGTGGGACCGCGACCG
Source organism: Oceaniradius stylonematis (assembly GCF_965223445.1). NCBI lineage: Bacteria > Pseudomonadati > Pseudomonadota > Alphaproteobacteria > Hyphomicrobiales > Ahrensiaceae > Oceaniradius > Oceaniradius stylonematis. The sequence continues at coordinate 1,717,972 of NZ_OZ244994.1, read as the reverse complement.
GATCATCGGCGATGCCGGTCGCATGGTGATGATCGTCTCGGTCATGTCGGTGGAGCAGGCCGATATCGCCATCGACCGCATCTATGAGGCGCTGGAGCCGCAGATGGGCATCATCACGGTCGCAGACGTGGACGTGCTGCGGCCGGACCGGTTCTGAGCGCGGTTAGCCGAAAAGCGCAATTGCCGTTGGCGGCGGCCCGGCGCTAAATCCGTCTACGTGGAAGGGCGGGACCATGCGCACATTTCCTCTCCGGCTTCTGGACGGCTATCGCGGCTTTCGCGGCCGCGCGGCACAAAAAGGCAGCTATCAGCATGCCCGGCTGGCCGACGAGGGCCAGAAGCCCGACACGCTGGTCGTTGCCTGCTGCGACAGCCGGGTGACGCCCGAACTGATCTTTTCGGCCGACCCGGGCTCGCTGTTCGTCCAGCGCAATGTGGCCAATCTGGTGCCGCCCTACACCACCGACGGGCGCAACCTGTCGACCGCCGCCGCGCTTGAATTTGCGGTCAACGGGCTGCAGGTTCGTCACATCGTCGTTCTGGGCCACGCGCGCTGCGGCGGCATCCGTGCCTTTGTCGAGGGAGCGGGCGAGGCCGGGCCCCTGTCGCCCGACGATTTCATCGGGACATGGATGAGCTGGCTCGACCGCGACCCGATCGATCATGTCTGTGCCGATCCTGACGACCATGACAGCTACCGGGCGGTCGAGGAGGAGGGAATTCGCCAGTCGATCGCCAATCTGAAGAGCTTTTCGTGTGTCCGAGACCGGCTCGACCGTGGCGAATTGACGGTGCATGGCGCCTGGTTCGACATCGCCCGCGGCGAATTGTGGGTGATGGACGGGCCGACCGGCGAGTTCCACTGGACCGACGGCGTCGAGTTCCGTTGAGCCGCGCCGCCCTCGCGGACGCTTCTCTCCGGTTCACGCGCCAGCGCGCCGGCGCGGACCAGCGACCAGCAGGTTCTAGGCGATCGCGTTTCCCTAGGTCTTCGGCCGGAACTTGCGCCAGGAAAGCACCGCCGCCTCGTTGCGCAGATGGAACAGGTCCAGGCTTGCCGAGATCACGGCGTTAAGGCGGTCATCGGTCGTGTTTGGCCGGTTTTGGCCGATCATCAGGTCGAAGAAACGTCCGCTTTCAATGGTGCCGCGCGTCGCCTGCAACTGATCGAGGAGCGCCTGACCGCGTTCGTGAGCCACCGCAACCAGGTCCAGTTCGCGTTTGGCGGCGTCGGCCATGCTGCCGTGCTTGGCCAGCGCGTCGAGGCGTTCTTCCAGCGGGCGAAAACGGCTTTCATCCATCTGAAGCGCACCCATGAACGACACGTCGTGGCGTGTCACCGCGCCAAGCGGTTTGCCATAACCTTCAAACACGGACATCCGTTCGTGCTCGACCTCGAGTTTGCCGCGCAGGCTCTGGCAGGTCTCGACGAAGCGCCTGGCCGCGCGCCCGGCCTCGGCAAACGATTCCCGCGAACCGCCGGCATCCTTGTTCCAATATCGTGTCGCGCTGTTCTCGAGCAGGCGGGCGATGGTCATGGAAAGCGCGACCAACTCGTATGTTTCGCTGCTTGCGTCGTTGCCGGCCATCATGGCCTGCAGCTGATCGACATCGGAGTCAGTATCGCGGTCGTCCTCGGGCGGGTCGCGGTCGCCGTCCGGATCCGTTCCGCTCTCATCGTCATCACGCGGCGGATCGGGCGGATCCGGTGGGTCCTGGTCTCCAGGTCCATTGATTGGAGCCTGCTTGTTTCCCCAACTAAACATGTTTGTCTCCCACCGTTACATCGGGGTCGAAGTTGAACACCTGGCGGTAGTCAAATCAAGCAGCCCTTCTTGACTTCCGAAGCGGTTTGCCGCATAGCCGCGCCGATCAGCGACGAGACCCGTCTCCGAGCCGCCGACCGGGGCGCCTGACAAGGACGATCCCGGAGGTCCACACCCGACAGCGCGATGCGCCCTCGGGTGCGTTTGTGCTTTGGCGTTTGGGTTTGCGTGCGCGGATGCTTATCTCGACGACGTGGTTCCGGCACTGCCGGGGCCGGTGAAATCGGGGATGGGACGAACAGATGTTTGAATCGCTTTCCGACCGCTTGGGGTCGATATTCGGGTCGCTGACCGGTCGCGGCGCATTGTCGGAGAAGGATGTCTCCGCGGCGCTGCGCGAGGTGAGGCGCGCGCTGATCGAAGCCGATGTGTCGCTGGAAGTGGTGCGCGGCTTTGTCGAGCGCGTGCGCGAAAAGGCGGTCGGCGTCGATGTCCTGAAATCGGTCAAGCCCGGCCAGATGGTCGTCAAGATCGTCCATGACGAACTTGTCGAGACTTTGGGCTCGGACGCCGAGACGATCGACCTGAATGCGCCGGCGCCGGTCGTCATCAAGATGGTCGGCCTTCAGGGCTCGGGCAAGACGACGACGACGGCCAAGATCGCCAAGCGGCTGACCGAGCGCGACAAGAAAAAGGTCCTGATGGCCTCGCTCGACACGCGCCGGCCCGCCGCCCAGGAACAGCTCCGCCAGTTGGGCGAGCAGACGGAGGTGGCGACCCTGCCGGTCATAGAGGGACAGGACCCGGTGGCGATCGCGGGCCGTGCCGTGCAGGCCGGCAAGCTCGGCGGCCACGACGTCGTCATTCTGGACACCGCCGGCCGGACGCATATCGACGAGCCGCTGATGGTCGAGATGGCCGACATCCGGAAGGCCGCCGATCCGCACGAAATCCTGCTGGTCGCCGACTCGCTGACCGGTCAGGACGCGGTCAATCTGGCCAAGAGCTTTGACGAGCGCGTCGGCATTACCGGTTTGATCCTGACCCGGATGGATGGCGACGGGCGCGGCGGCGCGGCGCTTTCCATGCGGGCCGCAACCGGCAAGCCGGTCAAGCTGATCGGCACCGGCGAGAAGATGGATGCGCTGGAGGAATTCCACCCCAAGCGCATCGCCGACCGTATTCTGGGCATGGGCGACATCGTTTCGCTGGTCGAAAAGGCCGCCGAGACGATCGACCAGGAAAAAGCCGAGGCCATGGCCAAGAAGATGGCCTCGGGCAAGTTCGACCTCAACGATCTCGCCGACCAGTTGCGCCAGATGCAGAAGATGGGCGGCATGGGCGGCCTGATGGGCATGATGCCGGGCATGAGCAAGGCGAAGGACCAGATGGCCGCCGCCGGACTGGACGACAAGATGTTCGGCCGTCAGCTCGCCATCATCTCGTCGATGACGCCGAAGGAGCGTGCCCAGCCGGAACTGCTCAAGCATTCGCGCAAGAAGCGCATCGCGGCGGGCTCGGGCACCAACGCCGCCGAGATCAACAAGCTTTTGAAAATGCACCGCCAGATGGCCGACATGATGAAGTCCATGAAGGGCAAGAAGGGCGGCGGCATGATGGGCAAGCTGATGGGTGGAATGGCCGGAAAGATGGGCCTGCCGGGCGGCGTGCCCGGCGGCATGGGCGGCATGCCCGACCCCTCGCAGATGAGCGAGAAGGACCTCAGGAAGCTGCAACAGCAGGCCGAACAGCTCGGCCTTGGCGCGCCGGGCGTCCCCGGCGGCGGCCTGCCGGGCCTTGGCGGACCGAAATTGCCCGGACTTGGCGGTCCGTCGCTGCCCGGCCTGCCGAAAGGGCCCAAGAAGTGAATTACGGTGCCGTCGATATCCCGGTCATCGAGACCGAACGGCTGCGGCTGCGCGGTTTCGAACTGCGCGATTTCGATGCGGTGGCGGCCTACAAGGCCGATCCGCACGTCATGCGCTACACGGGCGGACCCGAATCCGGCTTCAACGCGTGGAAATCGTTTGCCGCGATGGCGGGCAGCTGGGTCCTGCTGGATTCGGGCTATTTCTGCATTGCCGAAAAGGACAGCGATATCTGCATCGGCCATTGCGCGCTGTTCAAGCCGCCGGGCTGGCCCGAGCACGAGGTCGGATACACGCTGGCGCGGCAGGCCCAGGGCAAAGGCTATGCCGTGGAAGCGGCAGGCGCCGCGCTGCGCTTTGCCTATGACGAACTGGGCTGGGACACGGCGATCAGCGTGATCGACCCGGCCAACACGGCTTCGCAAGGCGTGGCGCGCAGACTTGGCGCCTCCAAGGAACGCGAAAGCGTTCCGATCTGGGATTTCACCGCCGACATCTGGCGCCATCTGCCGCCGGCGCAGGTTCTGGCGCGCAAGGGCGCCGCATGAGGCGCGCCGCGCCGCCTGAAAAGCTCACGGACAAGGAAACCATGCACGACAAGGACGATGACATCGAACGTGCCCGCTCGTTGCTGGCCGTCCAGCGCGCGTCGATCGACAATATCGACGCGGCGATCGTCTACATGCTGACCGAGCGTTTCCGCTGCACCGAGACCGTCAGCCGGCTCAAGGCCGAGCACGATCTGCCCTCGGCCGATCTGGTGCGCGAGGCCGAACAGGCCGACCGGCTGCGCGGGCTGGCGCGAGAAGCCGGTTTCAGCCCCGATTTTGCGGAAGCCTATCTGCGTTTCGTCATCGACCATGTCATGCGCCACCACGATGCCATCGCCGCCGGCGAAACCGGCGTCGATCTGGTTCGGCGCACCGATCATCATCATTCCAACGCCATTTGAACCGACAGGAGAAACACCATGGCACTGAAACTGCGTCTGGCCCGTGCGGGCTCCAAGAAGCGCCCCTACTACCACATCGTCGTCGCCGACGTGCGCTCGCCGCGCGACGGCCGCTTCATCGAGCGCGTCGGCGCGTGGAACCCGATGCTGCCCAAGGACGGCGAGGCCAAGCGCGTGACGCTCGACGAGGAACGCGTCAAGCATTGGCTCGGCGTCGGCGCGCAGCCGACCGATCGCGTGCTGCGTTTCCTCGACGAGGCCGGCATCGCCAAGCGCGAGGCGCGCAACAACCCCAACAAGGCCAAGCCCGGCAAGAAGGCGCAGGAGCGTCTTGAAGAGCAGCGCATAAAGGAAGAGGAAGCCGCCGAAGCGGCAAAGGCGGCTGAGGAAGAAGCCAAGGCCGCCGCCGAGGCTCCCGCTGAAGAAGCCCCGGCGGAGGCTCCCGCCGAGGAAGAGACCAAGGAAGCGGCGGCCGAATAAGCCCCGCCTTCCCGGTCACGCAAGGGCGGGGTCTATGGCCCCGCCCTCGCTTGTGGTCTCATGGCGACCAGGCGGCTTCGAGATCGGCCCGCAACTGGTCGGCATCGCCTATCGTCCAGCCCTGGCGCGTACCGCGCACATAGGTGACCAGTTCCAGCGGCGCCCGGCCCCGCAGGGCGGCGGAGGCGATCTCGTCGGGCAGGATCATCGTGCGTCCGTAGATGCGCCGTTTCGGCAAGCCGGCTTCCGGCATGACATGATTGACCAGTTCGGCGCAGAACAGGCAGGTGTCGTCATCGGCGTTGAAGTGGAAGTCGAAGCGTGTGCCGACATGGCCGAAAAAGTCGACCAGTTTGCCGGCCCGGTCGCCCGGTGCAAGACCGGTTGGCCGCAATATCACCACCCGGTCGACATCGAACACGGTCCGCGGCGTCGATAGATGAACGCCCCGCTGATCGGATTCGATGAAGCCGGCCCCGGCCTTCACCGCATCGCGGTGAGGAACCACCGCCGGATCGTTCCAGACGCCGAACCGCTGCAGCGCCCGCTCATCGCCCAGCCGGGCCGCGACATGGGCGAAAGCGCCCGGAATGATGTTGTGGCTCATGCGCCCCTTGGCGCCGACAAGGACGACATCGAGCGGCTGGACGACGGCCATCAGGTGCGCGATGGCCGCCTCGTCCTCATGCAGGTAGCCATGCCGGCCGGTCATGTTGGCGGTGACGCGGCCCAGGACGGGCGCGCCGGGAGCCAGCACATTGACCAGAAGCGGTGGAAACCGCTCGGGATCGGCGCAGCAGGTGTCGGTGACCGCACCGGGTTTTCCGGCCTCATCGGCGACGGACGGCTCGGCGGTCGTCGAACATCCGCTGATACCAAGCCCGATCACAAGCAGCAGCATCGCGGCGACGTATGAACGCCGTCCCCGCTGGCCGCAACGTTCCGCTTGACGAATAACCGGCATTGCCCCTGTCCCGTTTCCTGCCTTGGGACGAATGCAACAGCATGTCTTCGACCGCCGGGCTTTGACACGGGTCAACCCGGCGGCATGGCGCCGGGCAGCTCGCGCGCCGTGACCGAATTGTCACGAAGGTCGTGCAAGTGAAACGGCCAAGCGGCTGTTAAGCTTGTTTTTTCTTTCTTTGGCCGTTTTATTGGACGAGGAAGGGCGCAATCGCGGCGCGAACAAACGCATGCCGCGCAAGTGGAGATGGGACATGGGCAGGAACGTTTCGGGCAGGAACCTTGCGGGCCCGATCGCGGCCGCGGCCTTGGCGGCAGTCGCCTTGTCGGGCTGCACGAGCAACCGGATCGGCGCGTTGAACACGCAGCCGGCACCGCTGAACCCGGCGCCGGCCGGCACCGTGACCAGCGGACAGTTGCCGCCACCCTCGCAGCCCGGCGCGGGTGCTGGCGCGCCGGTGCTGGGGCCTGACGGTTTCCCGGTCGCACCGGGCGGTACGGTCGTGGCCGGCACCGATCCGACGCTCGACGCCGACACGGCCGATGCCACCGATCCGAACGCGGACCCGACCAGCATCCAGCAGGTGGCATCGGCCGAGCCGGTGACCCGCGAGGCGATGGTCGGCGCGTGGCGCGTATCGACCGAAGGCGCGAACTGCCAGATGTTCATGGCGCTGACGCGCTGGTCGACGGGCTTCAGGGCTGCCTCGCGCGGTTGCCCGGGCGATGCGGCGAACGTGTCGTCGTGGACCATCAACGGCAATCAGGTGGTTCTCAGCGATTCGGGGGGCAATCGCGTCGCCACCCTGTTTTCTTCGGGCAGCGACCGCTTCGACGGCCAGACGACCAGCGGCCGGGCCATCAGCCTGGCCCGGTAGGCACGCAAAGGACGGGACCGCGACCGGCGATGCCCGACAGGATCCGCCCCGGCGATTCGGTTGCCTCGCGCTATCGCGAACTGGTGCGCGAGGGCGCGATCAGCGACGATGCGGCGCAGCATGCGCTGGCCAATCGTCTTGACGCGCTGAACACGCAGATCGGCTCGATGCGGCTGGCGTCGAAATCCTCGTCGCTCGGCTGGCTGTTCGCCAAGAAGGCGCCGAAATTCAACCAGGTGCACGGTCTTTACATCCACGGCTCGGTTGGCCGCGGTAAGACCATGCTGATGGACTTCTTCTTCCGCGCCTGCCCCGCCAAGCGCAAGCGCCGGGCCCATTTCCACGACTTCATGGCCGACGTGCACGACCGGATCGGCGCCCATCGCGCGGCGCTCAAGGAGGGAACGGTCAAGGGCGACGATCCGATCCCGCCGGTGGCGCGGGCGATCGCCGACGAAGCGCGCATATTGTGTTTCGACGAGTTCACGGTGACCGACATCGCCGATGCGATGATCCTGTCGCGCCTGTTTGCCGCGCTGTTCGAGCGCGGCGTGGTGCTGGTCGCCACATCGAACGTGCCGCCGTCCGAACTCTACAAGGACGGGCTCAATCGCGGCCTGTTCACGCCATTTCTCGACATTCTGGCCGCCCATGTCGACGTGTTCAGCCTCGATGCGGATCGCGACTATCGGCTTGGCCGGCTGTCGCACACGCCGCTCTACATGACGCCGCTCGGACCCGAGACCGAGATGGCGATGGAGGCGGCCTGGGTGAAGATCACCGGCGGCATCGCCTCGCCGCCCGCCCAGGTCGCGGTCAAGGGCCGCAGCGTGCCGGTTCCGGCCGCCGCGATGGGCGCGGCGCGCTTTGCTTTTGCCGACCTGTGCGAGGCGCCGCTCGGCGCGCGCGATTTCCTCGCCATTGCCCGGCAGTATCACACGCTGATGGTCGAAAACGTGCCGGTGATCGGCGACGGCAAGCGCAACGAGGCCAAGCGCTTCATCACGCTGATCGACACGCTCTATGACAATCGCAACAAGCTGGTGGTCTCCGCGGCCGCCCATCCGCACGAACTTTATCGGGCAAAGTCGGGCACCGAAGCGTTCGAGTTCGACCGCACGGCATCGCGGCTGGTCGAGATGCGCTCGGATGACTGGATCGCGGCGAAGAAGCCGATGGCGGCGGCTTCGTGACCCGTCGCCTCTTGTGCCTGACCGGTGACATCTGCCTGGCCGGTGACATCACAACTATCCAAAGTTGAATTTGCCGAAGGGCGGACCCGTGCTTTGCTGTGGGCGACGGGTTTCCGGCGTTCGGGCCGGATCGCGGCGTCGATCATCGCCCGATGCGGTTGTGTTTTACGTTTACGTAAGACCCGTAAAACCCAAGCCATTGAAATCATTGATTACGAAAGTTTTGGTTGATTTTTCGGGGCCCATGGGCCACGCGGTAGTCCTGATCGGGGGAGGGGCCACGCAGCGGCGGGGCGCATTCCCGTTCAACACAACAAAGGCGACAAACGGGAAAACCGCTAATGGCACGCAACAAGATCGCACTCATCGGTTCCGGCATGATCGGCGGAACGCTTGCACACATGATCGGCCTCAAGGAGCTGGGCGATGTGGTGCTGTTCGACATTGCCGACGGGATCCCGCAGGGCAAGGGGCTCGACATCGCCGAATCCGCCCCGGTCGACGGCTTCGACGCAAAGTATGTCGGCGCCAACTCCTACGAGGCGATCAAGGGTGCCGATGTCTGCATCGTCACCGCCGGCGTGCCCCGCAAGCCGGGTATGAGCCGCGACGATCTGCTCGGCATCAACCTCAAGGTGATGGAGCAGGTGGGCGCAGGCATCAAGAAATATGCACCCGATGCGTTCGTGATCTGCATCACCAACCCGCTCGACGCGATGGTCTGGGCATTGCAGCAGTTCTCGGGCCTGCCCAAGAACAAGGTATGCGGCATGGCCGGCGTGCTCGATTCGGCGCGCTTCCGCCACTTCCTGGCCGAGGAGTTCGACGTCTCGGTCGAGGATGTCACCGGGTTCGTGCTTGGCGGCCATGGCGACACGATGGTGCCGCTGACCCGCTATTCGACCGTTGCCGGCATTCCGCTGCCCGACCTTGTGAAGATGGGCTGGACCACCAAGGAAAAGCTCGACGCTATCGTCCAGCGCACGCGTGACGGCGGCGCGGAGATTGTCGGCCTTCTGAAGACCGGTTCGGCCTATTACGCGCCCGCCTCGTCGGCGATCGCCATGGCCGAGAGCTATCTGAAGGACAAGAAACGCGTCCTGCCCTGTGCCGCCCATCTGAACGGCCAATATGGCGTCAAGAACATGTATGTCGGCGTGCCGACCGTGATCGGCGCCGGGGGCGTCGAGCGCATCATCGAGATCGATCTGAACAAGACCGAGCAGAAGATGTTCGACAAGTCGGTGGCGTCGGTGGCGGGTCTGTGCGAGGCCTGCTCAAACATCGCGCCGAACCTGAAATAGCAGCGGGCCGGAAACCAGCAGTGCCAGGCGAGCAACATCGGGGGCAGAACGGGCCACGGCACGCGGCAGCGTTGCTGCTCGCTGGCGTGTGGCTTCTGGCGGCAGGCCATGCGCACGCCGCCGAAAGCGTCTACACCACGCTCGATCTCGATGCCTGTGCGGTGCTGGACCAGGATGACGTGTCCGGCGGCATTTCGCTGCAATGCGACGGGCTGCCGGGCCATCCGGTCTTCGCATCGGAGGGCGATTTGCGCTTCGATGTCGATTATGGCGTGCCCAACGACCGGTGGGAGAGCTTCGGCCCGTTTAATTCGGTCGGCGAGACCGTCGAATGGCGTGTCGCGGACGGCGAGCCGCATGCCGCGATCCTGCGCTTTTTCATCGATACGGGCATGACGGGCGGGCCGGAAGACAAGGGGCAAGCGCTGGTCGTCTCGCGGGTCGGCACCGATGCCGCGCCGGGCTGTGTTGTCGCGGTTGTCGACGCCAAGGTCGAACAGGCCAATGGCGTGGCGCGCGGCGCGGCCGCCATGGCACCCCGTTTCGCCTGCGGCACCGACATGCCGGTCGCCATCGGGCCCGAGGACAGTTTCGCCCGCAGCTTCAATTCCATCGTGCCGGAAGGCCAATGAAACCCACGCTTGATCAAAGGCAGACGCAATGAACATTCATGAATATCAGGCCAAGCGCCTTCTGCATTCCTACGGCGCGCCGGTGGCGGCCGGGGTTGCCGTCTATTCGGTCGAGCAGGCCGAGGAATGGGCGCAGAAGCTGCCCGGACCGCTCTATGTGGTCAAAAGCCAGATCCATGCGGGCGGCCGCGGCAAGGGCAAGTTCAAGGAACTGGGCGAGGATGCCAAGGGCGGCGTCCGGCTGGCGAACTCGGTCGAGGAAGTGGTCGAGAACGCCAGGGAAATGCTCGGCAACACGCTTGTCACCAAGCAGACCGGCCCGGCCGGCAAGCAGGTCAACCGCCTTTATATCGAGGACGGTGCCGACATCGACCGGGAGCTCTATCTGTCGATCCTGATCGACAGGACGACGGGCCGGCCGGCCTTTGTCGTCTCGACCGAGGGCGGCATGGATATCGAGGCGGTCGCGGAAAAAACGCCGGACAAGATCACCACGCTGCCGATCGATCCGGCCAAGGGCATGACCGAAGCCGATGCCAAGAAGCTCAACCGGGCGCTGAAGCTGACCAAGCAGGCGGCCAAGGACGGGCTGGAGCTGTTTCCGACGCTCTACAAGGCATTTACCGAGAAAGACATGAGCCTTCTGGAAGTGAACCCGCTGATCGTCATGAAGGACGGCCATCTGCGCGTGCTCGACGCCAAGGTGTCGTTCGACAACAATGCGCTGTTCCGCCACGACGACATCGTCGAACTGCGCGATGTGACCGAAGAGGACGACAAGGAGATCGAGGCATCCAAGCACGATCTCGCCTATGTCGCGCTCGACGGCAATATCGGCTGCATGGTCAACGGCGCGGGGCTCGCCATGGCGACCATGGACATCATCAAGCTCTATGGCGCCGAGCCCGCCAACTTCCTCGATGTCGGCGGCGGCGCGTCCAAGGAAAAGGTGACGGCGGCGTTCAAGATCATCACCGCCGACCCGAACGTCAAAGGCATTCTGGTCAACATCTTCGGCGGCATCATGCGCTGCGACGTGATCGCCGAAGGCGTGGTTGCAGCCGTCAAGGAAGTCGGCCTTGAAGTGCCGCTGGTCGTGCGCCTCGAGGGCACGAACGTCGATCAGGGCAAGGCCATCATCAATGAAAGCGGGCTGAACGTCATCGCTGCGGACGATCTGGACGACGCCGCACAGAAGATCGTCGCGGCCGTCGAGGGGAACTGAAATCCATGTCCATCCTGATCAACAAAGACACCAAGGTTCTGGTTCAGGGCCTGACCGGCAAGACCGGCACCTTCCACACCGAACAGGCGCTGGCCTACTTCGGCACGCAGATGGTTGGCGGCATCCATCCCAAGAAGGGCGGCGAGACATGGACGGCCGGTGAGGGCGCCGGCGAAAAGGCCGGCACCGAACTGCCGATCTTTGCCTCGGTCGCCGACGGAAAGAAGGCGACCGGCGCCAACGCCTCGGTCGTCTATGTACCGCCGGCGGGCGCCGCCGCGGCGATCATCGAGGCGATCGACGCGAAGATCCCGCTGATCATCTGCATCACCGAGGGCATTCCGGTTATGGACATGGTCCAGGTCAAGGCGAAGCTCGACAAGTCGAAGTCGCGCCTGATCGGGCCGAACTGCCCCGGCGTTCTGACGCCGGAGGAATGCAAGATCGGCATCATGCCGGGCCGCATCTTCAAGAAGGGTTCGGTCGGCATCCTGTCGCGCTCCGGTACGCTGACCTATGAGGCGGTGTTCCAGACGACCAATGAGGGGCTCGGCCAGTCGACGGCGGTCGGCATCGGCGGCGACCCGGTCAAGGGCACCGAGTTCATCGACATGCTCGACCTGTTCCTCGACGATCCGGAAACGGAATCGATCATCATGATCGGCGAAATCGGCGGCAGCGCCGAGGAAGATGCCTGCCAATGGCTCAAGGAGCAGGCGGCCAACGGCCGCAAGAAGCCGATGGTCGGCTTCATCGCCGGCCGCACCGCACCGCCCGGACGCACCATGGGCCATGCGGGCGCGGTGATCTCGGGCGGCAAGGGCGGCGCCGAAGACAAGATCAAGGCGATGGAGGATGCGGGCATCCGCGTCTCGCCATCGCCGGCACAGCTCGGCAAGACGCTGGTCGAGGTGCTGAAGGGGTAACGTATTGACCGACAGGACGCCCATCGCGGTCGAAAACTGGTACGCGGCCATCAAGGCCGGCGATTGGGCAGCCTTGCGTGCCGCAGCCACGCCGGATGTCGTCATTGACTATCCTGCGCCCGACGGTGTGCTGCCATGGTCCGGTGAATGGAAGGGTCCGGATCAGTTGCAGGCATTCTTCAGGACGGTTGGCGAGCATCTGAGTGTCGAGCGGGTCGATGTGACCGAGACTTTTGAGACCGGGGATGCGTTCATCACGGTCTTGAAGGGGCGGTGGACGATCCGCAGCAACGGCAGGAACGTCAACGCTCGCGTTGTCAATATATTCAAGATCAAGAACGGGCTCATTGCCCGTTATCAGGTGCACAACGACACGGCCGCCTTTGCCATCGCGCTGGGCTGAAACGTGGCTTTTGGGAGAAAGCGGAAACGCTTGAAGGAGTTGAAATGGCACGCAAGGACCAGGCCAACGACATCTTCGCCGGAACGTCGTTCCTTTATGGCGGCAATGCGCTCTACATCGAGCAGATGCAGGCACGCTTCGAGGAGGACCCCGCTTCTGTGTCGGCCGAATGGCGGGAGTTCTTCGAAGGGCTGGCCGACAATCGCGACGATGTGATCAAGATCGCCGAAGGTCCGTCATGGGAACGCGATCACTGGCCGATCCCGGCCAATGGCGAGCTGACATCGGCGCTCGACGGCGACTGGGGCGAAGTCGAAGCCCACATGAACGGCAAGATCGCCGAAAAGGCGCAGACGGCCGGCGGCATCTCCAGCGAGGAACTGGTGCGCGCAACGCGCGATTCGGTGCGGGCGATCATGATGATCCGCGCTTACCGTATGCGCGGCCATCTGCACGCCGATCTCGACCCGCTCGGCCTTGCGGGTCACAAGGAGGACTATAACGAGCTGCATCCGTCCTCCTACGGGTTCCAGGAGAGCGACTACGACCGGCCGATCTTCATCGATCATGTGCTCGGGCTCGAATATGCGACGATCCCGCAAATGCTCGACATCCTCAAGCGCACCTATTGCGGCACGATGGCGGTCGAGTTCATGCACATCTCCCATCCGGAGGAGAAGTCGTGGATCCAGCAGCGCATCGAGGGGCCGGACAAGGGTGTCGAATTCACGCCGAACGGCAAGAAGGCGATCCTGCAGAAGCTGATCGAGGCGGAGGGCTTCGAACAGTTCATCGATGTCAAGTACAAGGGCACCAAGCGCTTTGGTCTCGACGGCGGCGAATCCCTGATCCCGGCTCTCGAGCAGATCATCAAGCGCGGCGGCCAGCTCGGCCTCAAGGACATCGTGTTCGGCATGGCGCACAGGGGCCGGCTGAACGTCCTGACCCAGGTGATGGGCAAGCCGCATCGGGCGCTTTTCAACGAATTCAAGGGCGGTTCGTTCGTGCCCGACGATGTGGAGGGCTCGGGCGACGTCAAATATCACCTCGGCGCCTCGTCGGACCGCCAGTTCGACGAAAACAGCGTCCACCTGTCGTTGACGGCCAACCCGTCGCACCTGGAGATCGTCAATCCGGTGGTGCTCGGCAAGGCGCGCGCCAAGCAGGACCAACTGGCGGGCGGGGCGCACCGTCCGGAGATCGTTCCGCTGGAGGACCGCGCCGAGGTGCTGCCGCTGCTGCTGCACGGCGATGCGGCATTTGCCGGACAGGGCGTGGTCGCCGAGTGCCTCGGCCTTTCGGCCCTGCGCGGCCACCGGGTGGCGGGTTCGATCCACTTCATCATCAACAACCAGATCGGCTTTACCACCAACCCCTATCTGTCGCGCTCCTCGCCCTATCCGTCCGACGTCGCAAAGATGATCGAGGCGCCGATCTTCCATGTGAACGGCGACGACCCCGAAGCGGTCGTCTATGCGGCCAAGGTGGCGATCGAATTCCGGATGAAGTTCCACAAGCCGGTGGTCATCGACATGTTCTGCTACCGGCGGTTCGGCCACAATGAGGGCGACGAGCCGGCCTTCACGCAGCCGATCATGTACCGGACGATCCGCAAGCACAAAACGGCGGTGCAGATCTATTCCGACAAGCTGATCTCCGAAGGCCATGTGGCGGTCGACGATGTCGAGAAGATGAAGACCGACTGGCGCGAGAAGCTGGAGATCGAATTCCAGGCCGGCGACGACTACAAGCCCAACAAGGCCGACTGGCTGGACGGCAAATGGTCAGGCCTTCAGCGCGCCGACAATGAGGATGAGCGCCGCCGCGGCAAGACCAATGTGCCGCTCAAGACGCTCAAGGAAATCGGCAAGCAGCTCACCACAATCCCGAACGATTTCAACGTCCACCGCACCATCCAGCGCTTCCTCGACAATCGCGCCAAGATGATCGAAAGCGGCGAGGGCATCGACTGGGCGACCGCCGAGGCACTGGCGTTCGGCTCGATCCTGCTCGACGGGCAGGGCGTGCGGCTATCGGGTCAGGACTGCGAGCGCGGCACGTTTTCGCAGCGCCATTCGGTGCTCTACGATCAGGAGACCGAGGCCCGCTACACGCCGCTCAACGACATCAAGGCCGGCCAGGGCCGCTACGAGGTCATCAATTCGATGCTGTCGGAAGAGGCGGTGCTCGGCTTCGAATATGGCTATACGCTGGCCGAGCCGAACGCGCTGACGCTGTGGGAGGCCCAGTTCGGCGACTTCGCCAATGGCGCGCAAGTGCTGTTCGACCAGTTCATCTCGTCGGGCGAGCGCAAATGGCTGCGCATGTCGGGCCTCGTTTGCCTCTTGCCGCACGGCTATGAGGGCCAGGGCCCCGAACATTCGTCGGCGCGGCTCGAGCGCTTCCTGCAGATGTGCGCCGAGGACAACATGCAGGTCGCCAACTGCACCACGCCGTCGAACTATTTCCACATCCTGCGGCGCCAGCTCAAGCGCGAGTTCCGCAAGCCGCTGATCCTGATGACGCCCAAGTCGCTGCTGCGGCACAAGCGGGCGACATCGACGCTGGCCGAGATGTCCGGCGAGAGCGCGTTCCACCGGCTGTTGTGGGACGATGCCGAATATCGCAAGGATGAATCGGAGATCAAGCTGGTCACCGATTCCAAGATCCGCCGCGTCGTGCTGTGCACGGGCAAGGTCTATTACGACCTTTACGAGGAGCGCGAAGCGCGCGGCATCAACGATGTCTATCTGTTGCGGATCGAACAGCTTTACCCGTTCCCGGCAAAGGCGCTGATCACCGAACTGTCGCGGTTCAAGAATGCCGAGATGGTCTGGTGCCAGGAAGAGCCCAAGAACATGGGCGCGTGGGCATTCATCGATCCGTATCTGGAATGGGTGCTGGCCCACATCAACGCCAAGCACGCGCGCGTGCGCTACACCGGCCGGCCGGCCGCCGCATCGACGGCCACCGGTGTGATGAGCACGCACAAGGCACAGCTCGCCGCGTTCCTCGAGGATGCGCTGGGCGATTGAGAAAAGTGACACAAGCTAACTGACTGACTTTCAAAGTCCGGGGAAGACCGAAATGGCAAAAGAAATCCGCGTACCGACGCTCGGTGAATCGGTCACCGAGGCCACCATCGGCCAATGGTTCAAGCAGCCCGGCGACGCGGTCGCCGACGGCGAGACGCTGGTCGAACTGGAAACCGACAAGGTGACGCTGGAGGTGCCGTCGCCTGGCGCCGGCACGCTGGGCGAGATCGTCGCCAATGAGGGCGACACTGTCGAGGTGGACGCGCTTCTGGGCATGCTGACCGAGGGCGACGGCGCCGGGGCGGCTGCGGATTCCGGGGGCAAGACCGCCGACGCCAAAAAGGACGAGGAGACCGACGCGACGCCCGAACCGGCGCCTTCGGGATCGGAGACCGAATCGCCGGGCATGAAGGATGCAAAGGGCGACATGCCGCCGGCGCCGTCGGCCGCGAAGATGATGGAAGAAAAGGGCATGTCCGCCGATCAGGTGGACGGCTCGGGCAAGCGCGGCCAGGTGCTGAAGTCCGATGTGCTGGAGGCGGTGGCCAAGGGCGGCCAGGCCGCACCGGCGCCAAGCCCCGCGCCGCAGGCGGCGCGCCCGCCGTCGAGCGCCGACGACCAGGTGCGCGAAGAACGCGTGCGCATGACGAAGCTGCGCCAGACCATCGCGCGGCGGCTCAAGGATGCGCAGAACACGGCCGCCATGCTGACCACCTACAATGAGGTGGACATGAGCGCCGTGATGGCGATGCGCAGGAAGTACAAGGATCTGTTCGAGAAGAAGCACGATGTGAAGCTGGGCTTCATGGGCTTCTTCACGAAAGCGGTGACCCACGCGCTCAAGGAGATACCGTCGGTGAACGCGGAGATCGACGGCACCGACATCATCTTCAAGAATTATGCCCATATCGGCGTGGCCGTGGGCACCGACAAGGGGCTGGTCGTGCCGGTGGTGCGCGACGCGGACCGGATGTCGATCGCCGAGGTGGAGCTTGAGATCGGCCGGCTCGGCAAGGCGGCGCGCGACGGCAACCTGTCGATGGCCGACATGCAGGGCGGCACGTTCACCATCTCCAATGGCGGCGTCTACGGCTCGCTGATGTCCTCGCCCATCCTCAATGCGCCGCAATCGGGCATTTTGGGCATGCACAAGATCCAGGAGCGGCCCGTCGCGATCAATGGCGAGGTGGTGATCCGGCCGATGATGTATCTGGCGCTCAGCTACGACCACCGGATCGTCGACGGCAAGGAAGCGGTGACGTTCCTGGTTCGCGTCAAGGAGAGCCTGGAAGATCCCGAGCGCTTCGTGCTCGATCTTTGACGGGCTGATTACGACAGGAAGGACCCGCAGCGAACTGCGGAGGGATGCAAGATGGCTTATGATGTTGTGGTGATCGGCTCGGGACCGGGCGGGTATGTGTGCGCGATCAAGGCGGCCCAGCTGGGCCTGCAGACGGCGATCGTCGAGAAATGGCCGACGCTTGGCGGCACCTGCCTGAACATTGGCTGCATTCCGTCGAAAGCGCTGCTGCACGCCTCCGACATCTTTCACGAGGCCGGGCACAGCCACAAGACGCTGGGCGTCGATGTCGGCACGCCGAAGCTCGACCTCAAGGCGATGATGGCGCACAAGGACGCCACGGTGAAATCCAATGTCGACGGCGTCTCCTTCCTGATGAAGAAGAACAAGATCGACGTCAAAAGGGGCACCGGTTCGGTACTCAGCGAGGGCAAGGTGGCCGTCACCGGCGATGACGGCAAGGTCGAGGAGATCGAGACCAGGAACATCGTCATCGCCACCGGATCGGATGTCGCCGGCATTCCCGGCGTCGACGTGGAATTCGACGAGAAGGTGATCGTGTCGTCGGAGGGCGCGCTGTCGCTCGCCAAGGTGCCGGGCAAGATGATCGTCGTCGGCGGCGGCGTGATCGGACTGGAACTGGGCTCGGTCTGGGCGCGGCTCGGCGCCGAGGTCACCGTGGTCGAATATCTCGACACGATCCTTGGCGGCATGGACAGCGATGTCGCGCGCCAGTTCCAGAAGATGCTGGCCAAACAGGGGCTTGCCTTCAAGCTCGGCGCCAAGGTTACCGCCGTGCAAAAGGCCGGCAAAGGCGGCAAAGTCACTTTCGAACCGGTCAAGGGCGGTGACGCCGAAACGCTGAACGCCGACGTCGTGCTCGTCGCAACGGGCCGCAAGCCCTACACGGAGGGGCTCGGCCTCGAGAAGGCGGGCGTCGTCCTGGACGATCGCGGCCGCGTCGAGATCAACGAGCACTGGCAAACATCGGTGACCGGCGTCTGGGCGGTTGGCGATGTGGTCAAGGGACCGATGCTTGCCCACAAGGCCGAGGACGAGGGCATGGCGGTTGCCGAACGGATCGCCGGCCAGGCCGGCCACGTCAATTACGGCGTCATCCCGTCGGTGGTCTACACCGAGCCGGAAGTCGCCTCCGTCGGCAAGACCGAGGACGAATTGAAGGCCGAGGGCGCCGATTACGTCGTCGGCAAGTTCCCCTTCTCCGCCAACGGCCGCGCCCGCGCCATGCTGGCCACGGACGGCTTCGTCAAGATGCTGGCCGACAAGGCGACGGACCGGGTTCTGGGCGTGCATATCGTCGGCAAGGGCGCCGGCGACCTGATCCACGAATGCGCGGTGCTGATGGAATTCGGCGGCTCTTCGGAGGATCTGGCGCGCACCTGCCACGCCCACCCGACCATGAGCGAAGCCGTGCGCGAGGCTGCGCTTGCCACGAGCACCGGCAAACCGCTGCACATGTGAGCCATGCCATGCCCGGATCGGCGACCGAACGCACCGTGACGCTGCCGCATCCGGCGCTGTCCGGTGCCGACTGGGCCGATGCCTGGACCGCAACCCCGCGCCGACGGTTCGACACCGCAAGACAGGCGGCCGAAGCCGTACACCGGGCGACACCGGGCTGGGTGGGGCCGCTGATGGGTCTGCGGACGCTGGCCGTCGCGCCCTTCGGTCTCAAGAGCGGCCTGTCAAACCGCGACCTTGCGCCTGCGGACAGGATCGGGTTGTTCGCGGTGCGCGATGATTCAGGCGACCGGGTTGTCGTCGGCATGGACGACAGGCATCTCGATTTTCGCTGTGTGCTCGATCTCGATGAGGCCGACGGCCAGCAGACCGTTACGGTGACCACCCTGATCCGCCGGCACAACCGGCTGGGCCGCGCCTATCTCGCGACCATCCTGCCGTTTCATCGGCTGATCCTGCAAGCCTGTCTGAGCCGGCTATAGGGCGGTTCAGGCGATCCGGCATGCTTTGGCCGACTACAGCATGGCCGATCGGTGCGATAAACGGATTGTAACTTTGCCGACCGTTCCTGATCGGGTAGACATCCAAAGGCTCGCTGCGGCCGTATGTGGTGAGACACGTCCCATGTGTCGCGTTCCTGTGTCGAAACGGAAATCCAGATGACCGCCATTCGTTCTTTCTCCGCCGTGGCATTCGCCGCCGCCGTCACCGTCGCCGTGCCGGCAACAACGGCACAGGCCGCCGATGACTATGGCGCGTCGGCGCCTCCCGGTATCGAGTTCGAGCTCGGTGCCGCGGCCAATGTCGCGCCGCGCTATGAAGGCGCCTCGGAAATGCTCGTCACGCCGGTGCCGCTGATCAAGATTAACCGGCTGACGCTGCCGAACGGCTTTCAGATCGGCGGACGCGATCGTGGCGGCTTGTCCGTCTCGCCGTCGTTCAACGTTCGCGGCGCGCGCAAGTCGGCCGACACGCCGGCGCTGACCGGGCTTTCCGATGTCGATCTGGCGATCGAGTTCGGCGCGGAGATTTCCTACGAGGCGGAGTATTTTCGTCTGCACGCCAATTTGCGGCGCGGTTTCGGCGGTCACGAGGGCTGGGCCGGCGAAGCGGGCGCTGACCTGATCGTGCGTCCGATGGAAGGCTTGCGCGTGTCTGCCGGGCCGCGCATCTCCTATGCAGACAATCGCTACATGGACACCTATTTCAGCGTTCCGGCCGGAACCGCCGGCTTTGCCGCGTTCAATGCCGATGGCGGCATCAAGAGCTATGGCGTCGGGGTCGGCTTGCGCCAGGACTTCGACAATTCATGGGCGATCATCGGCGAAGCGGGCTATGACCGGCTGACAGGCGATGCCGGTTCGTCGCCGGTCACCGCCGTGGGCAGCCGCGACCAGTTCAGCGTCCGGCTGGGCGTCGTCCGCAAGTTCCGCTTCGATTTCTGACGTGTTCCGAAAAAGAAAACCCGGCGACCAGATCGGCCGCCGGGTTTTCGTGCTTGGAGGCCGGAAACAGGCGCTCAGGCTTTCTCCCAAGCGTCCAGATACTTGATGAGCCAGGCGTCGACCGGCGCTTGCGCCACCTCCACCTTGGTCACCTTGCTGTAGTCGACGGGTGTCTGCGCCACGCTCTGCTTGCTCCAGTTGCAAGCCGATGCGGCGGTCGCGCCAGCCAGAAACAACGCGGCTGCCACGGACAGGGTCGTCATCCGCATTGACAGTCTCCTCGGTTGCGGTCCCACACCGGGACAATTCGAGGTTAGGGCGCAACGGTTGTTTCGCAAAGGGCGCAAATGACCAAGGATTGTTGCCGCGCGTTTCGTGCGGCCCGGCATTGCGTTTCGCAAGGTTCAGTTAACCCCGATGGCGCTAGATGGACCCAATCGAGGTGGCGGTGGCGCGGTGATTCCCTCCGGCGACGACATTGTTGACGTGCAGTTCGAAACGGTCGGGCCGGCGGCGCCGACCCTGCGCCCGATCGCGGACTGGGCCTCTTTCGCACGGCCGAACGCCGGCCGGCAGGCGCGCGCAAGCCGATGCCGCTGCCCATGTTCGCATTCATCGCGACGCTCAGCGCCTGCGCATCCTTCTATGTCGCCGGCGGCCACGCCCTGTTTGCCGCAACGGCCGCCATCACGAAGCCGGTGGCACCATCGGGCATCGTGCTCGAGGATACCGCGACCCGCATCGACACGTCGGGCGGCCGCGCCGTCTTCGTGATCCATGCGACGATTGCCAATGCGCTTGATGTGGCGGGCATCGTCCCGCCCGTCGCCATCACTTTCGAGCGTTCGGACGGCGCCGGCTCGGTCACCCACACGCTCACGCGCGGAGAACGGCTCGCGCCCGGAGAGCGCATGGCCTTTACAACACGCGTTCCGGCGGGCGACTATGCCGGGACAGAACCGCGAATCGCGCTTGTCACCCGCCGCTGAGCCCATGCAGATCGTTCGAGGAAAGCGTATCGACGTGCTCTTCTCCGCTTCGGCGATTGCCCGGCGCAATCTCGAGCTGGCCAAGGAGATCGCGGCGCGCGACTACAAGGACCTCCTGGTCATTTCGATCCTGAAAGGGTCGTTCATCTTCGCCGCCGACCTCATTCGCGCCATGCACGATGCGGGGCTGGCGCCCGAGGTCGAGTTCATGATGCTGTCGGCCTATGGGGCGGGCACGGAGGCGGGCGAGGTCAAGATGTTGCGCGACATCGACAGCGACGTGAAGGGCCGCGATGTCCTTTTGATCGACGATATCCTGGAGTCGGGCACCACCTTGACCCACGCGCGAAAGATCCTGATGGACCGCGATGCCAATTCGGTGGCCATCGCCGTGCTTCTGGACAAGCGGACACGGCGCAGCGCCAAGACGCCGCTCGATGCCGATTTCACCGGCTTTGAATGTCCCGACCATTTCGTGGTCGGCTACGGCATGGATGTGGGCCATGCCTTCCGCGAACTGCCCTTTGTGGGCGTTGTGACAGGAGATGCCTGACCGATGGCGCAGATTCTCGTGGTTGATGACGATCATTCGGTCCGTAGCTTTACCGCCCGCGCGCTGACACTGGACGGCCATGACGTCGACCAGGCCGACGATGGCGATCTGGCGCTGGAGCGGATCGCCGAAAAGTCGGGCGCCTACGATCTGGTGCTGTCGGACATCCGCATGCCGGCGATGGACGGGATTGCCATGGCGCGGACGGCGGTGAAGGACTTTCCCGATCTGCGCATCCTTCTGATGACCGGCTATGCCGAACAGCGCGAGCGTGCCGCCGATGTCGAGAAGATCGTCATCGACGTTGTATCCAAGCCCTTTACGCTCGCCGACATTCGCGGCGCGGTGACCGAGGCTCTGGCGGCGTAGTCACACCACTCCGATTTCAGACATAGGTCGCGGCGACGGCGGGATTGTCGCGCATCAGCGCGGCACGCAGCTTTTCCAGCGCGCGATTCTCGATCTGGCGGACACGCTCCTTTGAAATGCCGAGTTCGATGCCCAGCGATTCAAGCGTTGCGCCGTTCTCGGCCAGGCGCCGCCTGGCAATGATGCGCATTTCGCGCTCGTTGAGCACATCCATCGCTTCGCGCAGCCATACCGAGCGGCGTTCGGTGTCGATGTGCTCCTCGACCAGTTCGTCCTGCAACGGACGATCGTCGACGAGGAAGTCCATGCGCGTCGAGGTGGCGCTCTCGTCGTCCGCCACCGGCTGGCTCAGCGAGGTGTCGGGGCCCGACAGGCGCGAATCCATCAGCGCCACATCCTTTTCTGCGACACCGAGCGCGTCGGAGATCTGCCGGTACATCGCGGCCTTGGAGACCGGCGCGCCGGACCGGCTGAGCTTCGCGCGCAGCCGCCGCAAATTGAAGAACAGGGCCTTTTGCGCCGACGAGGTGCCGCCGCGCACGATCGACCAGTTGCGCAGGATATAGTCCTGCATGGAGGCGCGAATCCACCACGTCGCATACGTCGAAAAGCGGACCTCGCGCTCCGGCTCGAACCGGGCCGCCGCTTCGAGCAGGCCGACATAGCCCTCCTGGACGAGATCGCTCATCGGCAGGCCGAAGCTGCGGAACCTGGAGGCCATCGAAATGACCAGACGCATGTGGGCTACGGTAATCTGGTGCAGCGCTTCCTGGTCCCGGTTGTCTTTCCAGCGCACTGCGAGAGCGTGTTCCTCATCGCGCTCCAGATAGGGTGCATTCATGGCCATGCGGACCATGTCGCGTCGTGCCGGTTCCGACTTCATCATGCTCTCCCATGCGCGGTTCTGAGCCCGCTACTGGAAGGGTTACGTCACCGATGGCGCTCCGGTTCAGTCCGGACGCAGAAAAATTGCCGTCAAGGTTACAAAATGCCCGGTTGGCGCGACGAAAACGCCGCGCTGCGGGCACGAAAAAACCGGCGCGGAATGTGCCGCGCCGGTGCGTCATGGATCTGGTCTGAACCGGGGCTGGCCGGATCAGGCGGCCTGTTCCTGCGAACCGCCCTCGTCGTTTTCAGCCTTGTTCGCCCGCTTAGGGCCAAGCTTGAGATTGGTTTCGATGAGGCGCACCGCCTCGGTTTCCGACACCTTCTTCACCGCCGCGATTTCGCGCGCCATGCGGTCCAGCGCGGCCTCGTAGAGCTGGCGCTCGGAATAGGATTGCTCCGGCTGGTTCTCTGCGCGGTACAGGTCGCGCACGACCTCGGCGATCGAGATCAGGTCGCCGGAATTGATCTTGGCGTCATACTCCTGCGCGCGGCGCGACCACATGGTCCGCTTGATGCGGGCGCGGCCCTGAAGGACCTTGAGCGCGCGGTCGACGAAACCGCCTTCGGCGAGTTTGCGCATGCCGATCGACAGCGCCTTTGCAACCGGAACCTTCAGGCGCATCTTGTCCTTCTGGAACTCGATAACGAACAGTTCCAGCGTGTGGCCTGCGACTTCCTGTTCCTCGATGGCCGTGATCTGGCCGACACCGTGGGCGGGATAGACGATGAACTCGTTGGTCCGAAACCCTTGGCGCTGCGAGGCTTTCTTGGGCGAAGATGCCATGTTTTTCATACTCCCTGCCGGACGAGACACATGCCGGGCTTTGTTTGCGGCGCGAGCCGATTGGCAATGACGCAGGCGCACGACAAAGCCGGGAGACCATCGGTTGTCGAGGGCGAAAACCCACGAGACGACCGATCTGACCCGGCTTTAGGACCTCTTGGAAATGCGCGGCAAGGCGCAGAGCATCGTGGCGGAAAGCGACATTATCTGACCATATAGCATGAATCGGCGGTTTTTTCAACGCCGCGACCGGCTGCGTCGCGCTGCGGTAAGAATTCGTCAACCATGTGGTTAATGCGATGGTGCGCTGCAACAGGCGCTGCTGCGCGCCAGCCGGCGGCCTATGTCGTCATCTGGTGGCGACCAGCCTAGTCGCCCTCGCCGGGCTCGGCCGAGAAGAATTCCTCGAACTTTCCGGACTTGCCGTCGTAGGCGTCCGCGTCGGGCATCGGATCACGCTTGATGGTGATGTTGGGCCACTTTTCGGCGTATTCGGTGTTGACTTTCAACCACTTGTCGAGACCCGGTTCGGTGTCGGGCTTGATCGCGTCAGCCGGGCATTCCGGTTCGCACACCCCGCAATCGATGCATTCGTCGGGGTGAATGACGAGCATGTTCTCGCCTTCGTAGAAGCAATCGACCGGACACACTTCCACGCAATCGGTGTATTTGCAGCGGATGCAATTGTCGGTCACGATGTAGGTCACGGTCTCACTCCAGATCTGCGCGCCGCAAAAGCTGACGTAAAAGGTTTTGTTATCGCGCACAAGGCTCGGCCGGGTCCAAACGGGTCGGCATGGACGCGACTTTCGGCTCGTGGCGACGACTTGCCGCAGGCACCGGCTTTCACCATGGTTCGCCGTCGCGATCAAGCTTGTCGATGGCGCGCCGCTCCTTCTTGGTCGGCCGTCCGCTGCCGCGTTCGCGCAACGGCACGGCACCGTCGAGCGGCGACAGCGGCCGTTCGGGCGGTGGCGGGCTGATATCGTCGTAAAGAAGCCGCGCTTCAGGCGCCGGGCCGCGCCGTGTTCCGCAATCGAGGATCTTCAAGACGAGCACGCGGCGGTCGGTGGCGATCGTCAGCACGTCGCCGACGGCAACGGCGCGGCTCGGCTGGGTGATCTTGGAGGCATTGACGCGAACGCCGCCGGCGCCGACGAGCTTTGCGGCAAGGGAGCGCGATTTGACGATGCGGGCGAAGAACAGCCATTTGTCGATGCGCTGCCGGTCCGGGCCGGCAGCGGGCAGGCGGGGTTCGGCCGGCGGCCGTTCGCTCATTTGTCGAGCCGGTCCTTGAGCGCCTGCAGCTTGGCGAACGGCGAATCCGGGTCGGCCACTTTCTCGCGCGGACGTGGCGGTTTGGCGGTGGTCACGCGCGGTCCGCCACCCTGCTGGCCGTTGTTGCGCGGCGGACGCTTGCCCTTGTGGCGTCCGGCTCCGGCATCGGCACGTTTGCCTTTTTGGCCATCGCCCCTTCCACCATCGGCCTTGCGATCCTGATCGCGGCGGCCATGGCGGGCATTGGCGGGCCGGTCGGGACGGCCCTGGCGCCAGACCAGAACAGGTGCCGGCGGTTCGGTTTCCGCTTGGGGTGCCGCTTCGGCGCCGGTGGCGGTTGCCGGTGTCTCTTCCGGCGCCGTGCCTGCGGTATCCGTCTCCGCCGCGGTGTCCGTTGCGGGCGCCGAAGCCGTGTCGGCTGTGGGGGTTTCCGTCTCGCCGCTCTTGGCTGCCGGCTCGACCACCGGTGCCGGCTGATCGCCATCGGCAGGCGTGCCGGCTGCGGCATTCGGTTCGGCTTCAGAATCGGGCGCCGCTTCATCGGCCGCCTCATCGGTTGCTGCTGTGGCCTCGGGGGCCGAAGCGGGGTCTTCAGCGGCGGGCTCGGTCGCCGCTTCGGGTGCCGGTTCGGCTGGCGCCGGCGCATGTTTTGCGCG
This sequence comes from Oceaniradius stylonematis, assembly GCF_965223445.1. Taxonomy (NCBI): domain Bacteria; kingdom Pseudomonadati; phylum Pseudomonadota; class Alphaproteobacteria; order Hyphomicrobiales; family Ahrensiaceae; genus Oceaniradius; species Oceaniradius stylonematis. The sequence continues at coordinate 1,692,603 of NZ_OZ244994.1, read as the reverse complement.
CAGAGCTTCGAGCGCCTGTTCGGCATCGGCGGCTTCGACCGCCTCGTGCCGGTAGCCCAGCGCCTTGAGCACCTCCGTCATGTCGTCCATCGTTGCGCCGAGGATCGACAGCATGGCCGGGGTGACGACGAAGCGGCCATTGCCGTACGCGCCCTCGGGCAGCGCATCGCCGCCGGGCTTGAAGAAGATGCAGGGGCGGATCAGGTCGGCGAGCCGTTCGAGAATGTCGACCCGCACCGCACGCGGGCCCAGATGCCGGTAGCCGGCGAGCTTGAAGAAATCGCGGTCATAGCCCTGGTCGGTGACGAGCGACGTGCGGCCGCTGGCAAGCAGCGTGACCACCTCGCCATAACCCGGCTTGTCGCGGCTGTCGGTGGCCAGCGCCCACAGCAGCGTCACAAGGCCGGCAGGGGCCGGCTTGATCAGCGCCGGCACGAAGATGTGGTAGAAGCCGAACCGCACGCCGTAGCGGCGCAGCGCGGCGCGGCCGTCCTGGTCGAGCGATTTGAGGTCGGCGGCAATGTCGCGGCGCTGCACGATGCCGAAATTCTCGATCAGCCGGAACGCGATGCCACGGGCGATGCCCGACAATTCGTCGGCCTTTTTGAGATCGGTCAGCGGCTTGAGGTGCGTTTCGATATGGAAGGCGACGAAGCGCTCGGCGCGGGCGCGCACCTTGTCCAGCGCCGGCCCGCTCAATTGCTCGTCCGCCAAGAGGATCAGGCGCGGCGACAGCCAGTCTTCGCCGGCGGCGAGCGATCCCACCGGGGCACCGAGCCAGCGCAGCAGGCCATCCGTGCCGATCGCCAGATCGCCGTTCGGGCTGGCTGCGAACCGCTCGGCGCGAGCCTCGAACTCGCTGGCGAGCGCCTTTTGCGCCGCCGCGCGGACTGCCTTGGCGTCCTCGCCCTGCGCGCTCTGGTCGGCGGTGAAGCGGAAACCGTCCAGCTTGCCGATGTGGTGGCCTTCGACGGTCACGTCTCCTGACGGGCTGATTTCCGCTTGCATGGTCATGTTCTCTTTGAGCCGCTTCATGAGCACGGATGTCCTGCGATCAACGAAGCGTTTCGTCAAGCGCTCGTGCAGCGCGTCGGAGAGTTTGTCCTCGATCTGCCGCGTGCGTTCCTTCCAGTGGTCTGCGTCGGCCAGCCAGCCGGGCTGGTGCGACACGTAGGTCCAGGTGCGGATCTGCGCGATCCGGTGCGACAGCGTGTCGATCTCGCCGTCGGTGCGGTCGGCGCGGCGCACCTGCTCGGCCATGAAGTCCTCGTCGACATGGCCGGTGCGGACCAGATCGAGGAAGATCGACGAGATGATGTCGGCATGCTGGGCCGGCGCGATCTTGCGATAATCGGGCAGCGCGCAAACGTCCCACAGCCGTTCGACGGCACGTTCGTCGGCGCACAGGCCCATCACGTCATCGTCGCGCGACAGGAATTCGAGCGCCCGCTGGTCCACGGCGGGAAGCGCCCGGGTCAGGCCGGGAAGCGCCGGGACGATATCGAGCGATGCCTTCAGGTCGGCAACCGATGAAAAGTCCAGCCGGCGGTTGCGCCATTGGAGGACGGACAGCGGCTGGAAATCGTGTCCCTCGATGCGCCGGACCAGCTCTTCGTCCAGCGGCGGAACGCGCGAGGAAACGCCAAACGTGCCGTCGCGAATGTGGCGGCCGGCGCGTCCGGCGATCTGCGCCATCTCCGGCGGGGTCAGGTCGCGATAGGTGCGGCCGTCGAACTTGCGAAGCTGCGCGAAGGCGACATGGTCGACATCGAGATTGAGACCCATGCCGATCGCGTCGGTGGCGACCAGATAATCGACATCGCCGGATTGGAACAATTCGACCTGGGCGTTCCGCGTGCGCGGGCTCAGCGCGCCCATCACCACCGCCGCGCCGCCGCGCTGCCGGCGGATCAGTTCGGCCACCGCATAGACCTCATCGGCGGAGAAGGCGACGATGGCCGACCGGCGCGGCAGGCGCGTCAGCTTGGCGGGCCCGGCATAGGACAGGTGCGACATGCGCGGCCGCGCCGTGATCGTGATTCCCGGCAGAAGCTGGCGCAGCAGCGGCGCGATGGTCGCCGCGCCCAGAAGCAGCGTCTCTTCGCGCCCGCGCACATTCATCAGCCGGTCGGTGAAGATATGGCCGCGTTCGAGATCGCCGGCCAGTTGCACCTCGTCGATCGCAACGAAGGCCGCATCGGGGTCGCGCGGCATGGCCTCGACGGTGCAGACGGTGAACCGCGCCTTTTCCGGCACAATCTTTTCTTCGCCGGTGACCAGCGCGACACTGGCCGCGCCGACCTTTTCGGCCACGCGGCCATAGACCTCCCGCGCCAGCAGCCGCAGCGGCAGGCCGATGACGCCGGACGAGTGCGCGACCATCCGCTCGATGGCCAAATGCGTCTTGCCGGTGTTGGTCGGCCCCAGAATTGCGGTGACCGCGTGGCCCGAGACCGCGTTCTGCGCCCGGTCTCCGGACGATGGCGATGGCGATGGCGTGCGCGTTTGGGAGAGCATGAGAGATCGTGTTCCGTGTGCCGCGCAGATAGGGCGAGCGTGGCGCCGATACCATGGCGGACGGCAAATTGCAGCGCTCGACGCGCCGGTTTTCGTCCACAGCCGTTAACAACCGGAACGAGTCTGGAACGAATCGCTGACGAATCGCTGACTCGCATGGGTTGTGCATTTGTTCCCCACCATATGTGGTGATCCGGGCGTGCCGGACCACCATGGCTAGACTCGGTGGAAAGCGTCACGGGGCTGTCACGCGCCCCAGCGTTAACCTTTGGCGGCGGCGCGCGCCAACGTGACGGGTCGTGATGATAACCGCTTGAATTTGAACGATGAAGTTTACACTTGGTTAACCATGAATGGCGCGGATTTGCTGTTTTCCGTTAACTTTCGGAACCGGGCGGGAACGAACCGGCGACGAATCGCTGATTGGGCAAGGTTGGCGCTTTGTTCTCTCAAGATGTGGTGGGTCGCTGCCCTTGCTGGATACAACCATAGCGTTTCATGGCGATGTTCGGAGGCCGGATGCGGGCGTCCGCGTTAACGAAATGCGCGGGAAGCGGGTACGTGGCCCGGCGTTCAACTGCCGGGCCGGGCCGCCAGCGCACCGTCTATCAGCGCAAACGCGTCGGGGCTCGACCAATGGGCCGGGCCGTTCATGTTGGCGATCACGCAGCCGGCCTCGTCGACCAGCAGCGTCACCGGAAGCCCGAACGCCAGCCCGTCGCGCTTGAGCGCGTTGAACACGCCGATCGTCGGGTCGTGATAAAAGGCAAGGCCGTCCACGCCGATCTCGTCGAGAAAGGCGCGCGGTTTGTCGTCCGAGCCGCCATCGACGGAAATCGCCACGACCTCGAAACCTTCGCCGCCGCGCTCCTGCTGCAGCGTTTCAAGCCAGGGCATTTCCTCTCGGCACGGCGCGCACCAAGTGGCCCACAGATTGATCAGGCGCAGCTTTTCGCCCGTGTCGGCCAGCGTGATGGGCGTCCCGGCATTGTCGTTAAAAGCGAGGGACGACAGGTTCTCCGGCTCGTCGCGGATCGCCATCGCCGCCATGTCGCCGGCCAGAAGCGGGTCGATCGCGGTCTGATAGGCTGCCGTCGCCGTGCATTGCGCGTTGGCGGCCTGACCGGCATGGACAGAGGCGCCGCCGCTCCCGTATATCCGCGCAGCGCCGATGGCGGCGCCCGCCACAAGGCCCAGCGCGACGAAGACGCCGATTGTCAGCGGCCAGCGGCGGGCCGAGCCTTTTTCATTCTTGTCCGGGGACGGATTGTCCATGTCCAACTCATCCAAACCTGCAAACGACGCAAGCGAAACGTCCAACCTGATGTGGGGCGGCCGTTTCGCCTCCGGTCCCGCCGCCATCATGGAGGAGATCAACGCTTCGATCGATTTCGACCGCGCGCTCTACACCCAGGACATTGACGGGTCCATCGCCCACGCCACCATGTTGGAAGCCACCGGTATCATTTCCAGTGGCGACCGTGACGCGATCATTGCCGGTTTGACCGCGATCCGCGGGGAAATCGAGGCCGGAACGTTCACTTTTTCGCGCGCGCTCGAGGACATTCACATGAACATCGAGGCGCGGCTGGCCGAAACGATCGGCCCTGCGGCGGGCCGCCTGCACACGGCGCGCTCGCGCAACGACCAGGTGGCGCTCGATTTCAGGCTCTGGGTCAAGACCGAACTGAAGAAGACCGAAAGCGCGCTCAAGACGCTGATCGGCACCTTCGTCGACCGGGCCGAGGAGCATGCGGGTACCGTAATGCCCGGCTTCACGCACCTTCAGACGGCGCAGCCGGTCACCTTCGGCCATCATCTGATGGCCTATGCGGAAATGTTCGGCCGCGACCTGTCGCGGGTTCGCGACGCGCTGGAACGGCTGGACGAATGCCCGCTCGGCGCAGCGGCGCTGGCCGGCACGGGCTTTCCGATCGACCGGCACATGACCGCCGAGGCGCTCGGTTTCCGCGAGCCGACACGCAACTCCATCGACACGGTCTCGGACCGGGATTTTGCGCTCGATTTCCTGTCGGCGTCGTCGATCTGCGCGACGCATCTGTCGCGGCTGGCCGAAGAGATCGTGATCTGGTCGACACCGCAATTCGGCTTCGTGACCCTGTCGGATGCGTTTTCGACCGGCTCGTCGATCATGCCGCAGAAGAAAAACCCCGATGCGGCCGAGCTGGTGCGGGCCAAGACCGGGCGGATCAATGGCGCGCTGATCGCCCTGTCGACGGTGATGAAGGGGCTGCCGCTGGCCTATTCCAAGGACATGCAGGAGGACAAGGAGCAGGTGTTCGATGCGGCCAAGTCGCTCGAACTGGCGCTTGCCGCGATGACCGGCATGGTGGCCAATCTGACGGTCAACAAGGCTGCCATGCGTAAGGCGGCAGGGTCGGGCTATTCCATCGCCACCGATCTCGCCGACTGGCTCGTGCGCGAACTCGGACTGCCTTTCCGGGAAGCCCATCACGTGACGGGCCGTGCGGTGGCGCTGGCCTCCGAGCGGGGAGTCGGCCTCGAAAAACTGACGCTGGACGATCTTCGCTCGATCCACGAGGGCATCACGGACGATGTGTTCTCGGTGCTCTCGGTCACGAAGTCCGTCGCGAGCCGGACCAGCTTTGGCGGCACGGCACCGCGCGAGGTCAGGCGGCAGGTGCGCTATTGGCGCAAGCGGCTCAAGAAGATGGGCTAGGCAAGCCGCGCGCCGGCCCCTTGCAACGCTTCACCATTTGCCGCACACAGACGCCGGTTGCCAGAAACGAGACCGACGCCATGACCGCCCGTACAGCCCTGACCCGCACGGCCCTTGCCGCGCTTCTTCTCGCGCTCGCCGCCTGCGGACGGGCAGGCCCGCTGGAGCCGCCGCCCGCACGTACCGCGCCGGACGGCACGCCGGAACAGGCGCAGCCCGAAGAGGCCGACCGTCCGTTCATCCTCGACGGCCTGATCCAGTAGCTTGGACCACGCACCGTGAACCATTTCGACTATCGCGATGGCGTTCTGCACGCCGAGGGCGTGCCGTTGCCGCTGATCGCCGAGCAGGTCGGCACGCCGTTTTATTGCTATTCGACGGCGACGCTTACCCGCCATTACCAGGTCTTTGCCGGTGCGTTTTCCGATATCGACGCGCTCGTCTGCTATGCGATGAAGGCCAATTCGAACCAGGCCGTGCTGGCCACGCTGGCAAAGCTCGGCTCGGGCGCCGATGTGGTTTCCGAAGGTGAGTTGCGGCGCGCGCTGGCCGCCGGCATCGCGCCCGACAAGATCATGTTTTCCGGTGTCGGCAAGACCGCCGCCGAGATGGATTTCGCGCTGTCGGCGGGCATTCATTGCTTCAACGTGGAGTCCGAGCCGGAACTCGAACTGCTTTCGGCGCGCGCCGTTGCCGCCTGCAAGACCGCGCCCGTGTCGCTGCGCATCAATCCCGATGTCGACGCCAGGACGCATGCCAAGATCTCGACCGGCAAGAAGGAAGACAAGTTCGGCATTTCGTGGACCCGCGCGCGCGACGTCTACCGCCGCGCCGCCGAACTGCCGGGTCTCGCCGTCATCGGCATCGACATGCATATCGGCAGCCAGATCACGGCGCTGCAGCCGTTCGACGATGCATTCGCGCTTTTGACCGATCTGGTCGGCCAGTTGCGCGCCGATGGACACGCGATCGAGCATGTCGATCTGGGCGGCGGTCTGGGCATCCCCTACCGCATGGACAACGACCCGCCGCCGCTGCCTGACGATTATGCCGACATCGTCAAGAAGCATGTCCGCCCGCTGGGCGTGAAGACGATCTTCGAACCGGGCCGGCTGATCGCCGGCAATGCCGGCATTCTCGTCACGTCGGTGATCTATCTGAAGGCGCTCGAGACCAAGAGTTTCGTCATTGTCGATGCCGCGATGAACGACCTGATCCGGCCGACGCTGTATGATGCATGGCACGATGTCTTCCCGGTGATCGAGCCGTCGCCCGACGCGCCGCGCGTGGTGGCCGATCTTGTCGGCCCGGTGTGCGAATCGGGCGATTATCTGGCGCATGAACGCGATATGGCAAAGCCCGCGCCGGGCGATCTCTTGGCGATCGGGTCGGCCGGAGCCTATGGCGCGGTGCAGGCGGGCACCTACAATTCGAGGCTTCTGGTGCCCGAGGTGATCGTTCATGGCGATCAATGGCATATCGCCCGCCCGCGCCCGTCCTATAAGGCGCTGATCGGGCTCGACAGCGTGCCGGACTGGCTCTGACCGCCGGCATCCGCCCACAGGCAATCGGCCAGTGACAAAAGCGTGAGCCGCTTTCGCCTCGCCAACGCCACATAAGCTGCTATCTTTTCTCAGGTGAGCAGAGGGCACAGCGCCATGTCCGACCATCAGCCTGCGCCATCCGGCAAAAACCGGGGACGGGGCCTGAAACGCGCCGATGCCGGTGCGGGGCTTGGCTTTGCCCGATGGTTCAGCCGTGCCGTGATCGCCGCAGAACGGCTGGCGCCTTTGGTCCTTCCGCTCGCCATCATCGTCTGCCTGTTTGCCATCCTGTCATGGTTCGGCTTTTTCCGGGCGGTGCCCGACGCGGTGCGGATCGGCACCGGCGCGGTCCTCGCCGTTGCCGCGGTCGCGGCGCTTTGGCCGCTGCGCCGCCTGACCCTGCCAGTCGAGCGCGATGTCGATCACCGTCTCGAGCGCGAGAACCACCTGCTGCACCGGCCGATCACGACCCAGGACGACCGTCTGGCGCGCGATGACGATCCGTTCGCACGCGCACTCTGGAAGGCGCATCAGGACAATATCGCCAAGGGGCTCGGCCGCGTCGATCCGGTGCGCGCGCGCACCACGCTGCCGGCGCGCGATCCTTGGGCCCTGCGGGCGCTGGTGCCGCTTTTGCTGGTGACGGCATTCGCCTATTCGTTCGCGCCCGACGGCGGCCGGCTGACCGATGTCGCGCGCACCCATGCGGCCGAGATCGTCGTGCCGGCGCGCGTCGATGTGTGGATCACGCCACCGGCCTATACCGGCATTGCGCCGATCTTCCTGACCTCCGAACTCAACGCCGAAAAGACCCAATTCACCGCGCCCGAAGGTAGTGGCATCACCGTGCGGATTGCCGGTGGAACCGGCGCCGAGACCGTCAGCTTCCCGACCCCCGAAGCGCCGATCGCCGCAGAAGCCGGCGCGCAAGGCGAAGCGCGCGCGTTCGCCGCGACGGTGGATACGGGCGGCGCGCTGCAGATCGCCGACGGCGAGGAAACGCTCGGCGCATGGTCGATCCTGATGACCGAGGATCATGCGCCCGAGATCGCCTTTGCGCCGGAAGAGCCGTTCGAGCGGGCCGCCAACGGCACGATGACCCTCCGGTACACGGCGACAGACGATTATCGGGTTTCCGCCGCGCGCGGTCTGATCGAACTGGCCGACCCGGACGCGCAAGGTGCACGACCGCTTTACGATGCGCCGGAACTGCCGCTGACATTGCCGCGCCGCAACGCCGAGGATGGCGCAGCGCGCACCATGCGCGATCTGACCGAGCATCCATGGGCCGGGGCGCGGGTTCGGCTGACGCTGGAGGCCGAGGACGATCTGGGCCAGACGGGCCGCAGCGGTCCGCGCACGCTGGTTCTGCCGGGCCGCCCGTTTTCCAACCCGCTGGCGCGCGCATTGATCGAGCAGCGCCGCATTCTCGCGCTCGATGCCAACCGGCAGGCGGAGATCGTCGACCTGCTCGACGTGCTGATGCTCTATCCCGAGGAAACCATCGACAATGCCTCGCACTTTCTGGGCATGACGACGGCGCGGACGCGGCTGGCCGATGCGCGCAATGACGACCAGCTGCGCGCCGTGGTCGACTATCTGTGGGAGGTGGCGCGCCAGATCGAGGATGGCGGTCTGACCGACGCAGAGCGCCGGCTGCGGCAGGCGCAGCAGGCGCTTCAGGACGCGCTCGAAAACGGCGCCTCGGAGGAAGAGATCGCGCGCCTGATGGACGAATTGCGCGAGGCGATGAACGAATTCATGCGCGAATTCGCCGAGCGCGCCATGAACGATCCGGACCTGGCGCAGCGGATGCCCGAGGCGAACGGTGAGGAGATCGACCGGCAGACGCTGGACGAGATGATGGACCAGATCGAGGAAATGGCCCGTTCGGGCGCCCGCGAGCAGGCGATGGACATGCTGCGGCAGCTCGAGAACATGATGAACAATCTGCAGATGGCGCGCCCGAACCAGCAGGGCGATAGCCAGAGCCAGGCGCAGCAGCAGATGAACGAGCTTGGCGAGATCCTGCGCGAGCAGCAGCAATTGATGGACGAGACCTTCCGCCAGAACCGGCAGGGGCAACAAGGCCAGCAGCAGCCCGGGCAGGGCCAGATGGGTCAACAGCCGCCGCCGGGTCAGGGCCAAGGTCAGCAGGGACAGCAACCCGGACAGGGCCAGATGGGCCAGAACGGCCAGGGCGGCCAGCAGGGACAGCCCGGCCAAGAGGGGCAGGGCCTTGAGGGCCTGGCGCCCGGCCAGCAGGCATTGCAGGACCGGCTCGAACAGTTCCTCGACGGTTTGCGCGGCATGGGGATCGATCCGGGCGAGGATTTCGGCGAGGCCGGACGATCGATGGGCGAAGCCGGCGAAGCGCTGGGCGGCAATGAGGGCGAACAGGCACTGGCCGAACAGGGCAATGCGCTCGACGCGCTGCGCCGCGGCGCCGGCGACATGATGCAGCAGATGCAGCAGCAGGCGCAGAACGGCCAGGCCGGCTCGATGGAGCCGGGCGGCAACCGGAACGGCGAGGATCGCGATCCGCTCGGGCGGCCGCAGCGCTCATCGGGCCCCGATTTCGGCGAATCGGTCGATATTCCAGACGAAATCGATGTCCGCCGCGCCCGCGAGATCCTCGAAGCGATCCGCGAGCGGCTCGGCAACGCCCTGTCGCCGCAGCTTGAGCGCGACTATCTGGAACGGCTTCTGGAACTGCGCTGACCCGTTTCGGGCGGGCCGGATCGCGGGACTGACGAACAGTCCTAGTGCGTGACGGTCTTGTAGTACTGGCCCGCGACGATGGCCTCGCCCGGCTCGAGACCGTTCAGCACGCGGAAGAAGCCCGGCCTGTCGGTCGTGCCCAGCATGGTCTGCGACAGGCTCTCCACCGTGTCGCCATTGCCGGCCCGGACGATGCGAATGCGCAGCGGCTTGAGGCTGGCCTTTTCGGCGGCCGACAGCATCCGGAAGCCCGTCCGGCTGTTCTGCGCCAGCGCGTCGAGCGCGCCCGACCCGACCGGCACCGCCACCAGGATGCGATAGACCTGCCCGCCGCCCCGCACCACCGTGACGTCGAAATCCCATCGGCCGACACGGGCGCGCGCGGCCGCGCCGTCCAGACCGTTGATCGATACGGCGCGAACGGTCGACGGATCAAGACCCTCCACCCAGCCGCTGGCGAGATAGTCGGTCAGCGACTGGCGCGGCGGCACCTCGACGCCGTCAAAGCGGATGCCGGCGCCGTCGCTTGCGCGGGCCGCAAGCACGGCCTCGGGCCGGTTTTCGATGTCGAAGCCCGCCGGAAACTCGAACGCGATGCCCAGATCCGCATGGGCATAGGTGCGGCCGCGCACATAACCCTCATCCGGGCTGTCGCCGAACAGCATGCCGTCAATGCCCGCCAGATAGGCCTGCCGATTGCGGTCGCCGACTCCGCGCGCACCGAATTTGCGCGCATGGCCGAGCGCCAATGCCACGCGCTGCGGCGTCGAGGGGTGGGTCGACAGGAAGTCGAGGCTGTTTACCTGTGCGTCCGTCCCGCTGTTGAAGGCGTTGAACGCGCTCATCGCGGCCTGGAAATCGGCTGCCGCATAGGGGTCGAAGCCCGCTTCGCCCATCGCCGCGATGCCGATGCCATCCGCTTCCAGCTCCTGGTTGCGCGAGAACTGGGCCAGCGCCACCTTGCCGCGCGCCAGCGCGCGCTGGCCGGCTGCCTTGTCGGACAGGACCTCGGAAACGACGCGGCTCGCCAGGACGGCCTCGGCTTCGCGCTGCTGACGCAAGACGCCGTGGTTTGCGGTCACATGGGCCATTTCATGGGCGATGACGGCCGCAAGTTCCGCCGAATCGTTGGCGACGGCGAGCAGCCCGCGCGAGACATAGAGATAGCCGCCGGGCAGCGCGAAGGCGTTGATCACCGGCGAATCGAGGATCGAGATCTGATAGACTTGGCTGGGATTGTCGGAGACCGTGACCAGACGACCGACGATGCCGGCGACCATGCGTTCGAGCCGCATGTCGGAATATTCGCCGCCATAGGAGGCAAGGATGCGCGGATGCTGGGCAGCGCCGATCCGGGCAAGCCGGCCGGAGCGCACATTGTCGGCGATGACCGGACGCGCGGACGGCGCCAGATCCTCGTCCAGCCCCATATTGCTCAGCGATGTGCAGCCGGCGAGCCCGAACAGCGCCGCGACGGCGAGCACCGTCCGCGCCCGCCGCCGGGACGTTCCGTTCCAGTTCCGCATCACACTACGCATGGGCGCGCCGCCTCTTGCGCGGCATCTCCGGTCGCCGCAATTGGATCAGGGCCACACAGCCCGCTTCATGGTTAAGGCACGGTAAAAAGGGCCGTGTCCACGGCTCCCTGACGCCACAATTGGGCGAAAGCGCGTCACGATGGAAGCCTCTGCGACCCCAGATAGGCATTGACCTCGGCATTTGCATGGCCGTTGAGCAATTCGCTGACCGGGCCCTGCGCGCCGACGGTGCCGTCCTTGAGAAAGACCAGATCGGTGGCGATTCGCCGGGCGTCGGCCGGATCGTGGCTGACCATGACGACGGTCATCGCCGTCCGGCGCTGAAGATCGGCGACCAGATCGAGCATGGATTCGCGCAGGGCCGGCCCGAGCGAGCCGAACGCCTCGTCGAGCAGCAGCACCGGCCGCTCGCGCACAAGCGCGCGTGCGATCGCGACACGTTGCCGTTCGCCGCCGGACATGGAGCCGGGCATGCGCGCGCCATAGCCGGCAAGGTCGACCGCTTCGAGCGCTTGGGCGACGCGCGCCTCGTCCTCGGCGCTGCGTTTCAGCGCCGGCGATATGCCGAGCGCGACATTGGTGCCGGCATCGAGATGGGCGAACAGATTGTTGTCCTGGAAAACGCAGGAGACCGGCCGGTTGCCGGGCGCCTTGCCGGTGATGTCATCGCCGCCGATCAGGATGTGGCCCGATTCGGCACGCTCGAACCCGGCGATCAGCGACAAAAGCGTCGACTTGCCCGAGCCGCTCGGACCCATCACGGCGGTGATCGTCCGTGGCGCAAACGTGCAGTCGAACCGCATGGGCGCCGCATCCGGCCCGTAGCGGAATACAACGCCGTCGCATGTGACCGGCAGGCCCTTCATTCGCTGCTTCCTTCCGTCACCATCGTTCGTGATCGGCGCGCGAAATGCTCGGCGGCCAGCATCAGCGCCATTGTCATGACCATCAGGATCAGCGCCAGTCCGGCGGCATCCTGCGTGCGATAGGCGCCCATGCGCTGCATGATCAGATAGGGCATGGTCTGCACCTGCTCCGAGCCGAACAGGGCGATCACGCCGAGGTCACCGAGCGACAGGGCGAGCGCGAAGGCGAGCGCGGCGACCAGCGGCGCGCGCAGCACCGGCCAGGTGACGAGCCGCCAGCGTGCCATGCCGGCAAGGCCGAGATGGGCGCAAAGACGTCCGTTGCGCTCTTCGGCGGCGAGCATGGCCGGGTGGATCAGCCGCGCGGCGAACGGCATCGCCATGGCCGCGTTGACTGTGATGACGAGATAAGGTGCTGCGTCATAGACGTTGGTCACCGTGCGCAGGGCGATGAACCAGCCCGCCGCGATGACGATCGGCGGCACCACGAGGATCAGCGACGGGGCGCTGGTCAGAACCGTCTCCGTGAAGCCCGGCCGGCCGGAGAAGCGGCGCCCTGCGGCCATTTCCGCGGCGCCGCGCGACAGCGCATAGGCCAGCCCGACGGCCAGGGCCGCGGCGCAAAGGCCGAGGCCGAGCGAGGTCAGCATGGCCCGCCGGACACGCGGCTGGACGATCAAATCCGTCAGGTCGCTGGCCAAGCCGCTGGCAAGGATCGCAACAAACGGCGCGCCGACGTAAAGGACCGCCATCAGGGTCAGCGCGCCGCCCAAGATGGCGCCAGCGGGCCGGTCGCCGGCAAAGCGGCGTGACGCGCCGGCCGAAATGGTCATGCCGGCTTCCACCGATCCGCCGGCGAAGGCGAACAGGGCAACGGCCCCGATGGTGACGGCCAGCTGAAGAAGCGTCAGCACCACGGCGCGGACAATGTCGAAATCGAAAGTCAGGGCCTGATAGAGCGCCACTTCCAGCGTCGTTGCGCGCGGCCCGCCGCCCAGGATCAGCACGACGGCGAAACTGGTCACACACAGCATGAAAACCAAAGCCGCCGCGCCGGCGGCAGCCGGGCGCATGGCCGGCCATTCGACCAGCCGAAAACGCGCCAGCGCGCCCATGCCGAGCTGCGCGGACAGGCGCTCATATTCGGCCGGCACGAGGGCGAGCGCGCCGTGCATGATGCGCGCGGCCAGCGGCAGGTTGAAGAAGGTGTGGGCGATCAGGATGCCGGTCAGGCCGTATATCGATGGCGGGTCGAAGCCGGCCCGTTCGGCCAGCCCGGTGACGAAGCCGCGCTGTCCGTAAAGCGCGACCACGCCAAGCACGGCGACGATCTGCGGCAGGGCGAGCGGCAGGGCGAACAGGGCGAGGACGGCGCGCCGGCCCGGCCCGTCAGCCATGCGGGTGATCGCGATCGCCACCGGCACCGCCAGGCCGACCGACAGCACGGTCGACCAGAACGCCTGCCACAGGGTGAAGCGCACGATGCGCCAGACGACCGGGTCGGTCAGAACCGCGCCGGCGCCGCCGGCGCCGCCCGCCTGCACGACAAGCGCACCGACCGCGACGAGGCACAGGGCCGCCAGCAAGATGCCCGCCAGGGCTGCGCCGGCAAGCGGAGCATGGCGGGCGTTCGAATGGATCACCGGACCTTCACCGTCAGCGGCTCATCACTTCGAGCCACTCGGCGGTCCAGGCCGCGCGGTTTTCGGCGACGGTCTGCGGATCGAACAGAAGCGTGATCTCCGGCTCGACCAGCCCGTCAAAGGCGGGATTGAGCGGTTTGGACGTCTCGCCGGCGGGCATCATCCAGTTGGTTTCGGGGATGATGTCCTGGAACCCGGGTCCGGTCATGAAGCTCAGAAACTGCGCGGAGAGCGGGTTTTCGGCTCCGGCTGTCGTCTGTGCGGCCACCTCGATCTGCATGTAGTGGCCCTCCTCGAACGCCATCGCCTGATAGCGGTCGGTGCCGTCGAGCACGATATGGACAGCCGGCGAGGTCGTGTAGGAGAGCACCATCGGGACCTCGCCATTGGTGAACAGGCCATAGGCTTCCGACCAGCCCGGCGTCACCGTCAGCACCCGGTTGGCGAGCTTGGCGTAGGCATCGGGCGCCTCGTCGCCATAGAGCTTTTTCAGCCAAAGCATCAGCCCGAGCCCGGGGGTCGAGGTGCGGGGGTCCTGGATGGCGATCTTGTGCCCGTCTTCATTGGCCAGGAACTCGGCCATCGATGTCGGCGGGTTTTCGATCGTCTCGGTGTCGTAAACGATGGCGAAGTGGCTGTAGTCGAACGGCACGAAGACGTCGTCATTCCATCCGCCGGGCACCGAGACCGCGTCGAGCGAAATGCCGTGCGGGGCGAAAAAGCCCGTCTCGCGCGCCTCGGCCGTCAGATTGGTGTCGAAGCCGAGCACGATGTCGGCGTCGGTGTTGCCGCCTTCCAGGCGCAGCCGGTTGAGAAGCGCGACGCCGTCGGCGACCGAAACAAAGCGCAGGTCGCAGCCGCATTCGGCTTCGAACGCGGTCTCGACCTGCGGGCCGGGCCCCCATTCGGCGGTGAAGCTGTCATAGGTGTAGACGGTCAGCGTTTCGGCCGCATCGGCCGTGTGCACCGCGCTTGCCAGAAGGCCGGCGGCGAGCAGGGGAAGAAGGAGACGGACGGACGGACGGGTGTGCATTGCGGCACCTCCTTTGGTTCGAGTTGAACGGGAAAAGGCGCCTGCGGGTCCGACCGCGTCGATCGCGTCTAATCCCTACGCCGGTGCTAACCGGATCAGGTTCTTCGGGTTGGCATGACGCCTCTCAGCCGTTTCCGGCACCCCGTTAGAGCAGGTTCGATCTAGCATCGCCGCCGGCCCGGTTCAAGCGCCCGGCCAGCGAAATCGGTCTGCCGCACTGGCCAAGCCCTTGGCCTGCTGCCGCAAATCGGTCTAGGCAGAGCCATGAAGGCAGCGAAAGCCACCGCCCGCGACGCGCGGTTCGCAATTCTCATGGACGGCGACCTGACGCCCACCGACCGGCTGCGATCACAGGTTGCCGGTGCTCGTGCGATTGCCGCCGATGGCGGCATGCGCCATGCGGCAGCGCTCGGTCTCGAGCCGGAAGTCTGGGTCGGCGATTTCGATTCGACGCCGGATGAACTGCTCGGCCGGAACGGCCATGTTCCCCGGCATGACCTTCCGGCGCGCAAGGCGATATCCGACGGCGAACTGGCGGTGATGCGCGCGCTCGAGGCCGGCGCCCGGTCGCTGGTGCTGTGCGGCGCGATGGGCGGTGCGCGCAGCGACCACATGCTGTTTCACATCATGATGGCATTGCGCATAGCGCGCGAGAGGGACATCGAGGTGTTGCTGACGAGCGGGACCGAGGAGGCATCGCCGTTGTTGCCCGGCAAGCCCGCCATGCCCGACTGGCCGGCCGGTACGCTGTTTTCGGTGATCCCGTTTTCGCCACTGTCCGGCCTGTCGATCGAACGGGCAGACTGGCCGCTTGACGCCGTCGAGGTCGCGATGGGCAGTTCCCTGACCCTTTCGAACGTGTCGGCGGACGGTCTGCGCATTCTTCTGGGCAGTGGAACCGCGGCGCTGGTTGCATCGTTTGATGTGTGATATCGAACACACTGCAAGCCCTGATGGGGTGTTTAGATCGGCGCAGGCAAAATAGGAGACTGAGCCCATGAGACTTGGATTGACCATTGCGGCGGTGGCGACGGCAGGCATGCTTGCTGCCGGCTGCACGACCACCGAACAGACCACGGCGGCGGGTGCGCTGATCGGCGGCGGCGCGGCAGCCGTTGCAGGCGGCAACACCGGACAGATCATCGCGGGCACGGCCGTCGGCGCGGGCGCCGGCCTGCTCGTCGGTACGCTTGCCAACGGAAACTGCCGTTACCGCAATCCGGACGGCTCGACCTACATCGCCCGCTGCCCCTGACCGGGAGCCAATGCGATTACCGGAGAAGCCCGCCTCACCGGCGGGCTTTTTCGTGGGGGCGCGTTCCGGGAGCGCCATGGGTCGTCCCTTTGCCACCCTTGATTTCCGCTGGCCAAGACGGCACATCCGCCTTCTCACCCGGACGGACCCGCCATGGCCATTGCCGCGCCCCTGATGCGTCTCGAAGACATTACGCTGACCTTCGGCGGCAAGCCGCTTCTGGAGGCGGTTTCCTTTTCCGTCCATCAGGGCGACAGGATCGCGCTGGTCGGGCGGAACGGATCGGGCAAGTCGACGCTTTTGAAGATCGCGGCCGGTCTGGTCGAGCCGAGCGGCGGCACGGTGACCGCCGAGCGCGGGACGACCGTGCGCTATCTGCCGCAGGCACCCGATCTGGACGGTCATGCCGATCTTCACGCCTATGCCGCCGCCGGGCTTGGCCCGCTCGACGATCCGCACCGTGCGGATCGGCTTCTGGCGGAACTCGGTCTCGATCCGGCCCGTTCGCCCGCCAACCTGTCGGGCGGCGAGGCGCGCCGCGCGGCGCTGGCGCGGACGCTGGCGGCCGCACCCGATCTCCTGCTGCTGGACGAGCCGACCAACCATCTCGACCTGCCGGCGATCGAATGGCTCGAAGGTGAACTGGCGCGGTCCGCGTCGGCGATGGTGATCATCTCGCACGACCGGCGCTTTCTCGAGACTCTGACCCGCAAAACGGTTTGGCTCGACCGGGGCACAATCCGCGAAAACGGCAAGGGGTTTGCCGGCTTCGAGGAATGGCGCGACCGGGTTCTCGAGGAGGAAGAGCGGGATCTGCACAAGCTCAAGCGCAAGATCGTGCGTGAGGAGCACTGGCTGACCTATGGGGTGACCGCGCGGCGCAAACGCAACCAGCGCCGCCTGTCGGATCTGAAGTCGCTGCGTCAGCGGTTTCGCGATCACGACAAGGCGCCGGGCGCGGCGAAGATGGAGGCGAGCGATGCCCGCGCATCGGGCAAGCTGGTGATCGAAGCCGACACTGTGTCAAAGACGCTCGGCGGAAAGCCGCTGGTGCGCGATTTTTCGCTGCGCATCCATCGCGGCGACCGGATCGGGCTGGTCGGGCCGAACGGGGCCGGCAAGACGACGTTGATCAATCTGCTGACGGGAGCGGTCCAACCCGATGCGGGCCATGTGCGCCTCGGCGCCAATCTCGACATCGCCGTCCTCGACCAGCGCCGCGCCGCGCTCGATCCCGACGAGACGCTGGAGCATTTCCTTACCGACGGGCGGGGCCAGTCGCTGGTCGTCAATGGCAGCCAGAAGCATGTTGCCTCCTACATGAAGGATTTCCTGTTCAAGCCCGAGCAGGCGCGCACGCCGGTGCGCGAACTGTCGGGCGGCGAGAAGGCGCGGCTCGTGCTCGCGCGCCTTCTTGCGCGGCCGGCCAACCTGCTGGTGCTGGACGAGCCGACCAACGATCTGGACATGGAAACGCTCGATCTGCTGCAGGAGCTGATCGCCGGGTTCGACGGCACGGTTCTTCTGGTCAGCCACGATCGCGACTTTCTCGACCGCACCGTCGGCGCCGTCATCGCGCCCGATCCGGCGCAGCCGGGCCATTGGCTGACCTATGCGGGCGGCTATTCGGACATGATTGCGCAGCGGCGCGAGCGGACCGCCAAGACCGATGCGTCACCGGCCAAGGCAAAGCCGGCAAGAACCGGCGAAAGCCCGGCCCAGCCGGACACGAAGTCCGCGCCGGCACGGCGGAAACTGTCCTTCAAGCAGAAGCACGCGCTGGAGACGCTGCCGGGCGACATGGAACGTCTGGCCGAGGAAATCGCGGGGCTCGAAACGCAAATGGCCGATCCGGACTTTTTCGCGCGCGATCCGTCCGGCTTTTCCGATGCGGCGAAAAAGCTCGAGGCGGCGCGTTCGCGCCATGCGGCGATGGAAGAGGAATGGCTTGAACTCGAACTGATGCGCGAGGAAATCGAAGGCGCCTGAGTCAGGGGCGTTGGCGCAAAAAAAAGCGGAGCGGGATGCCCCGCTCCGCCGATCAGCGAGTTTTGCCGGTTCAGCCGAAGAACTGGGCGCCGTTGGCCGAGATCGTCGAGCCGTTGATGAAGCCGGCGTCGTCGGAGGCTAGGAAAGCCACGCAGCGCGCAATCTCCTCGGGCTCGCCGAGCCGGCCTGCGGGAATTTGCGCGATGATGGATTCGCGCACCTTTTCGGGCACGGCCATGACCATTTCGGTCGCGATGTAGCCCGGGCAGACCGCATTGGCCGTGATGTTGTTGCGCGCGCCTTCCTGGGCGAGGCTGCGCACGATGCCGATGTCGCCGGCCTTGGTGGCCGCATAATTGGTCTGCGCGAACTGGCCCTTCTGGCCGTTGACAGACGAGATGACGATGACGCGGCCGAACTTGCGCTCGCGCATGCCGGGCCAGACGGGGTGGATGGTGTTGAAGACGCCGGTCAGGTTGGTGTCGATCACTTCTTTCCACTGGTCGGGCGTCATCTTGTGGAACGGCGCATCGCGCGTGATGCCGGCATTGGCGACGACGATTTCGATCGGGCCCAAATCGGCTTCGACCTTTTCGATGCCGGCCTTGGACTCGCCATAGTCGGCGACGTTCCACTTGTAGGTCCGGATGCCGGTCGCATCGGTGAAGGCCTTGGCCTTTTCGTCATTGCCGGCATAGGTGGCTGCGACCGTGTAGCCGGCCTCCTTCAAGGCCTTGGAGATTGCCTCCCCGATGCCGCGCGTTCCGCCGGTGACAAGCGCCACTCTGCTCATGATGTCTCCTCCCTTTGAATTGCGATGGCGTGGCGGCGGAGCGGGCGGACGACAACCTCCATGCCATCCACCGCCCGCCGTCCGTTGGTGCTGTCAGGTCAATCCCGCTCGACGCAGAGCGCAACGCCCATGCCGCCGCCGATGCACAGCGTGGCCAGGCCCTTTTTGGCGTCGCGGCGCTGCATCTCGAAGAGCAGGGTGTTGAGGACGCGGGCGCCGGATGCGCCGACCGGGTGACCGATCGCGATCGCGCCGCCATTGACGTTGACGATGTCCGGGTTCCAGCCCATGTCCTTGTTGACCGCGCAGGCCTGGGCGGCGAATGCCTCGTTGGCCTCGACCAGGTCGAGATCGTCGATCTTCCAGCCGGCCTTCTCCAGCGCCTTGCGCGATGCGGGGATCGGTCCCGTGCCCATGATCTGCGGATCGACGCCGGCGGTCGCCCAGGAGACGATGCGCGCCATCGGGCTGATGCCCCGCTTTGCGGCTTCTGCGGCACTCATCAGCACCGTCGCCGCGCCGCCATCATTGATGCCCGACGCGTTGGCCGCGGTCACCGTGCCTTCCTTGTCGAAGGCGGGACGCAGCTTGGCGATGCCGTCGATCGTGACGCCGTGCTTGATGTATTCGTCGTCTTCGACCACGGTCTCGCCCTTGCGGGTCTTGACCGTGTGCGCGACGATTTCGTCCTTGAACTTGCCCGCCTTCTGGGCGGCCTCGGCCTTGTTCTGGCTGGCGACGGCGAATTCGTCCTGCTGTTCGCGGGTGAGCTGCCACTGGCGCGCAACGTTCTCGGCCGTGTTGCCCATGTGGTAGCCGTAGAAGGCGTCCATGAGCGCGTCCTTGAGCATCGTGTCCATCAGCTTGACGTCGCCCATCTTCACGCCGCCGCGCAAATGCTGGCAGTGCGGCGACATCGACATCGATTCCTGGCCGCCGGCCACCACGATGTTGGCATCGCCGGTGGCGATCTGCTGCATGCCGAGCGCCACCGCCCGCAGGCCCGATCCGCAAAGCTGGTTGATGCCCCAGGCGGTGGTTTCCTGCGGACACCCTGCGGCCATCGCCGCCTGCCGGGCCGGGTTCTGGCCTTCGCCGGCGGCCAGTATCTGGCCCATGATCACTTCATCGACGTCGGCCGGATCGACGCCGGCCCGCTCGAGCGCGCCCTTGATGGCCGTTGCGCCCAACTCGTGCGCCGGCACATTGGCAAATGACCCGTTGAACGAGCCCACTGGCGTGCGGGCTGCGCTGGCGATGACGATCGGCTCCATGATGTGTCTCCTCGACAAACTGCAATATACAAGCGGCAAAACGCGTGGTTCGGCCTTCGTGTGCCACAGATATCGGCCATTGCCTATTGGTTAAAGGGATAGGGTGGGCTGCGGTTCCGCAGCGATTTGGTGCGATGCGAGAAACGTTTTGAATTTGACCAGATCAGGGTTTACTGTTTCGCCCACGGACAAGATTGTCAGGGCGCTGGCAAGAACCCGGAAGGCCGATCAAGGAGATGTCCATGGGCAAAACCGATGGCGCGACAATCATCAAGAAATATGCAAACCGTCGGCTCTACAACACCGGCACGAGCACCTATGTGACGCTCGACGACCTGGCCACCATGGTCAAGGAGGACGAGGACTTCACGGTCCAGGACGCCAAGTCCGGTGAGGACATCACCCATTCGGTCCTGACGCAGATCATCTTCGAACAGGAGGCCAAGTCCGGCCAGACCATGCTGCCGGTCTCGGTGCTGCGCCAGCTCATCTCGTTTTACGGCGACCAGATGCAGATGGTGGTGCCGAGCTATCTCGAACATTCGATGGCCGCCTTCGCCCAGGAACAGGAACGCATCCGCGAGCAGATGACCTCGATGATCGGCAAGTCGCCGATTGACGTCGTGGCCTCGGGTCAGCAGATGTTCGGCGAGCAGGCGCAACGCAACATGGCGATCTTCCAGGAGGCCATGAAGATGTTCAATCCGTTCGCGGCGATGGCCGACACCCAGCCCAAGAACGGCGCGCCGGCCGCGGCGCCGGCCGAGAGCGAAGCCGGCGACCAGAACGATCTGCAGTCGATGCGCGACCAGATCGCCGAAATGCAGCGCAGGCTGGACAAGTTGGGCTGACCGGACAGCTCGGCTTCAGAAGCCCGCGCAGTCGTCGGCGATCTGTTCGAACAGGGCGTTGACGATCAGCCCTTGCTCGATGGCGAAGGTCTCGCGGTTCAGCACTTCATTGTCCGCAAAGCGGAAGCAGACCGTCGCCGACACGCTGCTCTCGTCAAAGCCCGGCTCGATCCGATGGGCGACGGTGCCGCCGGCGACCGCATCTGCCCACACATCGAGACTTTCGAGATATTCCTCGCGCGTCTGCGTGATGCCCAGATCGCGCAGGTCGATCACCGCGCCCTCGGCCAGAAGCGTGCCTGCCCGTGCCGCCATGGCCTGGGCATCCTGTCCGGGCAGGAGGCTCGCATACCAGCCATTGACCGCTGCGACCGCGTCCACCTGACCGGCGTGGGCGGCCGATAGGCCGCCGGCCAGCACCATGACCAGGCTGACAATGCATCCGCTTTGCCGTCGTCGCATCTCGTTCAACCTCCAATCGTGATGTCTTCGGACCGCCGCCCGACGGAACGGACATCGATGTCGGACACCGGCTCGGACAGAAGGGCGGCATCGGCCGCCAGGGTCAGTTCATCCGCTCCGCGGGCACGGGTGTTGGCAAGCACGTCATGCACGGATGCCGTCGCCCGCCGCAACGCCTCCAGATGGCCGCGCCCGTTGACAAGGTGCGCCAGAAACAGCGCTGCGGTCAAATCACCGGTGCCGTTCGGCGCGCGGTCGAAGGCGGCGTGTTCGGCAAGATGGGCGGTTTCGCGGAGGACGAGCAGGTTTCCGGTCATGCCCGGCTGCGCGGCGAACGCGCTGGTCACCAGCACGGCAGGCGGGCCGAGCGCCCGCGCGGCATCGATGATCGCCTCATTGTCTTCAAGCACGCGGCCCGAAAGCCAGGCCAGTTCGAACCGGTTCGGCGTCGCCAGATCGGCGACGGGCACCAGCGTGCCGGCGATGGCGCGGGCGACCTGCCCGGACACGTAAAGCCCGCTCTCGTCGCCGATCACCGGATCGCAGGCGTAGACCAGATCGGGCCGCACCGAACGCAGCGCGGCCACCGATGCTGCAATGGCCGCAGCCTGGCCGGCATCGCCCAGATAACCCGAAAGCACCGCGTCGATCTCGCCGGCGAACGGACCGTGGGCGAGATCGGCCATGAAACCGGCAAACTGGCGATTGTCATGGACGATCCGCGTCGCCGGTCCATGACCGGGATGCCAGGGCAGAAGGACGGTCGGCACGGCGATCACAGGGTGGCCGAGGGTCTCGATGGCGAACACCGCCGCCCGGTTGCCCACCGCGCCGCGCGCCACATGGCTTGAGATCACGGCGACCGAACCGGGCTGACCGCCCGATCGCACGTCCGCTTTGTGCGCGGTGCCGCTCATCGCGTCAGATACGCAAGCAGCCATAACGCCAGACCGATGAAGGCGATCACCGAAAGGGCGCGGCCGACCCGCCGGCCCCACACTTCGACCGGATCTCCGCCCTCGGCCTCGGCCGCCGTCAGATGGTCGCGCGCCTTGCCTGCGGCGCGCACGAAGGATGAGCGGCCGACGATCTCCGATTCGCGTTCGACGCGCTCGATCACCTTGCGCGCTTCCTCTTCGCGCGCGTCATGTGGAGGCTTGCTGCTCATCGACCCGTCCGTCGCGTGGCGTTGCCCGTGTGGCGTGCAATTTGTGCTGCAAACTGCAATCGCGCTGTTATGGTGACGACCTAAACGCCAACAGAGCGTGAGTAAACGAAAATCGCGGACGGGATGGGGACATGGCAAAGGCATTGAACGCGGCTTCGCGGCGTAAACTGGCCCGAATCGCGGACCGGATCAGCGACAAGGCCAAGGTGCTCGCCGAACACCTTCTGCTCGATGCCCATGGCGAGGACATGGCGGTCCTGTCCGACGACGTGCTCGCCGGCGCGCTGAAACTGGCGGCATCGGCGGTCGCCGATCATCGCGCCGGCAAGTCGATCGTCCGGACCCAATCGCTGCCCGACGGTCCCGGCCGGCATTGCACCGTGATGGCGATCGTCAACGACAACAAGCCGTTCCTGTTCGATTCGGTGCTGGGCGAAATCAATGCCGCCTCGTCGACGGTCGAGTTCGTCGTCCATCCGGTCCTGGAGGTCCAGCACAGCAAATCCGGTTTCGAGATCATCGACAAGTCGCGGCCGGGCATGGCGCTCGAATCGACGGTGCGCACCAGCGTGATTTCGGTCGTCATGTCGGGTCTGGACGACCGCGCCGTAACCGAACTGGAGGCGGGCATCATCGCCACGCTCGGCCAGGTTGCCGCCGCCGTGCGCGACTGGCCGGTGATGCTGGATCGGCTCGATGCGATCGTCGCCGAGCTTCACGATGGCATCCTGCCGGCGCGCAAGGGCGATGTTGCCGAGGCGCTGGAGTTCCTGCACTGGCTGCGCGACGACAATTTCACCTTCCTCGGCATTCGCGAATACGATTATGTCGGCGGCGAAAAGCGCGGCAAGCTGCAGCGCGCGGACCGGCCTTCGCTCGGCATTCTCAGCGACCCCGACGTCCGGGTTTTGCGGCGCGGCGACGATGCGGTGACAACGACGCCTGAGATCCGCGCGTTCCTCAACAGCCGCGATATCCTGATCGTCACCAAGGCCAATCTGAAATCGGTGGTGCACCGCCGCACCTACATGGATTATGTCGGCATCAAGCGCTACGACGAGAAAGGCAGACTGTCGGGCGAACTGCGGCTGGTCGGCCTTTTCACATCGACGGCCTACACGCGTTCGGTGCAGCGCATTCCCTACATCCGGTCCAAGATCAAGGCGGTCCTCAAACGCTCGCATCACGATCCCGACAGCCATTCCGGCAAGGCGCTGCTGAACGTCCTTGAATCCTATCCGCGCGACGAACTGTTCCAGATCGAGGTGCCGGTCCTGACTCGCCACGCCGAGGCGATCGTGGCCCTGGCGGACCGGCCGCGCGTGCGCGTGCTCAGCCGCATCGATGCGTTCGACCGCTTCGTCTCGGTCATCGTGTTCGTGCCGCGCGACCGCTACGATTCCGAAATTCGCGAACGCATCAGCGCGCATATGGCGGATGTCTATGAGGGCCATGTCTCGGCCTTCTATCCCGCTTTTCCCGAGGGCACGCTGGCGCGGGTGCACATCATCATCGGCCGCCGGTCCGGCAAGACGCCGACGCCGACGCAAGCCTCGCTGGAACGCGGTGTCGCGGCGATCATCCGCACCTGGGAGGACGCCCTGCGCGATGCGCTGGCGGCGAAGGGCGCGGCGATCGACAGCGACCGATTCGCCTTTCCGGAAGCCTATCGGGACACGGTGTCGCCCGAGCAGGCCGTGTCGGACATCGGCTTCATCGACACGATCGACGCCGACAATCCGATCGCCGTCGATTTTCTGCGCGACGAGGACGACGCCGACGACCAGGCGCTGTTGCGCGTCTTCCATGCCGAAGAGCCCGTGGCCTTGTCCGAGCGGGTGCCGCTTCTGGAAAACATGGGCTTC
The DNA here is from genome assembly GCF_965223445.1 of Oceaniradius stylonematis. Lineage (NCBI taxonomy): Bacteria > Pseudomonadati > Pseudomonadota > Alphaproteobacteria > Hyphomicrobiales > Ahrensiaceae > Oceaniradius > Oceaniradius stylonematis. Next base: position 1,668,383 of record NZ_OZ244994.1, on the reverse strand, counting down.
CGGGTGATCTCCGAACTGACCTACCGGGTCGGCTGCGCGCCGGGCGAGGGCAACCGGCCATCGTGCATCTGGCTTCACAGCATGCGGATCGAAAGCGCCTCGGGCGCGCCGGTGAACCTGGACGATGAAGGGGCGCTCTTCGAGGACGGGTTCCGGTCGGCATGGGCCAAGGAGATCGGAGACGACCGCTACAATGCCCTGATGCTCGCATCGGGCATGGGGGCGCGGACGATCCGTGTGCTGCGCGCCTACGGCCATTATCTGCGCCAGGCAGGCTCGGCCTACAGCCATGCCTATATGGCCGCCACGCTGGAACGCCATGCCCAATTGACCCGGCAGCTCTACGAACTGTTCGATGCGCGGTTCAATCCAACGCGACAGGCGGACCCCGACGAGGACACGGCGGTGACCGAAAAGCACCTGCTATCGGCGTTCCGTGACGCGCTGGCCGACGTGCCGTCGATCGATGAGGACCGCATCCTGCGGCGGTTCTGCAACGTGATCACCGCCACGCTGAGAACCAATTTCTATCATCCGGAGGCGGACGGCCGACCGCGCCGGACCCTTGCCTTCAAGCTCGATCCAAAGGCGATCGACGCCCTGCCGGAACCGCGGCCGCATCGCGAGATTTTCGTCTTCGGTCCGGAGGTCGAGGGCGTGCATCTGCGCTTCGGCCCGATCGCGCGCGGCGGCCTGCGCTGGTCGGACCGCTCGGAGGACTACCGGACCGAGGTGCTGGGGCTGGTGAAGGCGCAGCAGGTCAAGAACGCGGTGATCGTGCCGGTGGGCGCCAAGGGCGGTTTCCTGCCCAAGCGCCTGCCGCGCGACGGTTCGCGCGACGAGGTCTTCGAGGCAGGCAAGAACGCCTATGTCACCTTTGTCGCCTCGCTTCTGTCGGTGACCGACAATCTGGACGGCGAGACGGTCGTGCCGCCGCCCCTGACCGTGCGCCGCGACGGCGAGGACCCCTATCTGGTGGTCGCCGCCGACAAGGGCACGGCGACCTTCTCCGACACCGCCAACGGCATTTCTCAGGCGCACGGCTTCTGGCTCGACGACGCGTTCGCCTCGGGCGGTTCGGCCGGCTACGACCACAAGAAGATGGGCATCACCGCGCGCGGCGCGTGGGAAGCGGTCAAGCGCCATTTCCGCGAGATGGACAAGGACATCCAGAGCGAGCCGTTCACCGTCGTCGGCGTCGGCGACATGTCCGGCGACGTTTTCGGCAACGGCATGCTTTTGTCAGAGCAGATCAGGCTTATCGCCGCGTTCGACCATCGTGACATCTTCATCGATCCCGATCCCGACCCGGCTGTCAGCTTCGCCGAGCGCAAGCGCCTTTTCGAGATGGGCCGGTCGTCCTGGCAGGATTATGACACCGCCAAACTGTCGCGGGGCGGCGGCATCTACCCGCGCAACCTGAAGCAGATCACCCTGTCCAAGGCGGCCGCAGATGCCATCGGGCTCGACAAGGTCAAGGCGACGCCAAGCGAGATCATGACGGCGATCCTGACTGCGGACGCCGAATTGATGTGGTTCGGCGGAATCGGCACCTATGTGCGCGGATCGGCTGAAAGCAATGCCGAGGCCGGCGACCGCGCCAATGACGCCATCCGCATCACGGCCAGGCAATTGCGCGTCAAGGTCATCGGCGAGGGCGCCAATCTGGGGCTTACGCAGCGTGCCCGGATCGAATACGGCCTGGCCGGCGGGCGGTGCAATTCCGATGCGATCGACAATTCGGCCGGGGTCAATTCCTCGGACCTTGAGGTCAACATCAAGATCGCCTTTGCCGGGGCGCTGGCCGACGGCAGTCTCGAGCGCAAACGGCGCGACAAACTGCTGGCCTCGATGACCGACAGCGTGGCCGATCTGGTGCTGCGCAACAATTACGAGCAGACGCTGACCATAAGCCGTGCCGAGCGCAGGAAGGACGCCAATCTGGCGCTTCAGGAAAGGCTGATGACGTCGCTGGAAGAGCGCGGGCTTCTGGACCGCGCGGTCGAACTTCTGCCCGACGAAGAGGCGCTCGCCGAGCGCCGGCAGGCCGGCCAGGGTCTGGCGCGGGCGGAGATCGGCGTTCTTCTGTCCTATGCCAAGATCGTCCTGTTCGACGATCTGGTGCGGTCGGCACTGCCGGACGAACCTTATCTCGAAGCGGATCTGTTCGGCTATTTCCCGCCGCGCATGCATGGCGATTTCGGCGACCGGATCAGGAACCACCGGCTGCGCCGCGAGATCATCGCCACCGTCCTGGCCAACCAGATCGTCAATCGCGGCGGCCCCTCGGTGATCAGCCGGTTCGAGGACGCGACCGGCATGCTGCCGTCCGGCATCGCGCGCGCCCACGTCATTTGCCGCGACGCCTATGACATCGAGGCGCTGCACGCGGCGATCGACGGGCTCGACAACCAGGTGCCGGGCGATGCGCAGATGGCGATCTACGACGAACTGGCCGAGGCGCTGCGCGGCGCGATCGGCCAGTATCTGAAATCAGGCGACATGACCGGCGATCTCGGCGCTGCGGTCGCCGCGCTGAGCGAGGCGCGCGCCGCGCTCGAGCCGGACCTGCCAAGGATCGTGCCGGACTATCTGGCCAACTGGGCGCAGCAGCGCCGCGAGCGTTTCAAGCAGGCCGGCATGGCCGACGGGCCGGCGCAAAGGCTGGCGCTTCTGCCCGTCGCGGCCGTGACGCCGGACATCATGGCCGCTGCCGCTGCCACCGGCCGGCCGATCGGCGAGGCGGCGAAGGGCTATTTCGACGTGACCAGGAGCTTCCGCATCGGCCGGCTCGAACATCTCGCCCACCAATTGCCGGCGCACGACTATTTCGACGGGCTGGCGCAGCAGCGCGCGCTCGACACGATTCATTCGGCGCGGCTGGCGATCACAACCGCGGCGCTCAAGGGCAACGGCGCCGATCCGTCCGCTGCCGTCGAAAGCTGGGTCGATGCCAACAAGGTGCGGATCGCCCGCGTGCAGGACCGGATCGTCGAACTGACCGATCATGGCGATCTGACGGTCTCGCGCCTGACGGTCGCCGCCGGCCTTCTGGCCGATCTCGTCGGCTGAACCCGATGGCGTAGAACTGTGATGAAAGAACGATACGGGGTAAAGGAATGAGCGCAGTGACCGACGATCTCACCCCGGCGCCGACGGCAAGCCGGCGCGGCATCTGGAGCTGGATGCTGTTCGACTGGGCCGCGCAGCCGTTCCACACGCTGATCATCACGTTCGTCTTTGCGCCCTATTTCGCCGGTCAGGTGGCGGCCAATCCGGTGGACGGGCAATCCGACTGGGCGTTTGCCGCCACCATCGGCGGCCTTCTGATCGCGTTTCTGGCGCCGGTTCTCGGTGCACTGTCGGACGCGACGGGTCCGCGCAAGCCATGGATATTCGGGTTTTCGGCGATTGCCGCCGTGGCGGTCTTTTCGCTGTGGTTCGTCACGCCCGATCCGGACCCGGCCAACATCACGCTGGCGCTGGTCGCGTTCGTCGTCGCGCTGATCGGTTTCGAGTTCGCCGCCATCTTCAACAATGCGATGATGCCGGGCCTTGTCGGACGGGACAAGCTGGGCAGCCTTTCGGGCAACGCGTGGGCGCTCGGCTATGCGGGCGGCCTGATCTGTCTGATCGCCATGCTGGTGCTGATGGTCGCTTCTCCCGACAGCGGCAAGACACTGGTCGGCCTCGATCCGATCCTCGGTCTCGACCCCGCGCAGCTTGAAGGGGATCGCGCGTCCGGACCGCTGACGGCGATCTGGTTCGTCATCTTCATCATCCCATTGTTCCTGTTCACGCCGGATACGGCCCGCCGCATCGGGGTGAAGAACGCTGTTTCCAAGGGCCTGCGGGAACTCATCGACACGATCCGCACCCTGCCGAGACATCCGAGCCTTTTCGCGTTTCTGGGTTCGTCCATGTTCTATCGCGACGCGCTCAACGGTCTCTACACGTTCGGCGGAATCTATGCAGTCGGTGTCTTGGGCTGGTCGACGATCCAGCTTGGCGTCTTCGGCATTCTTGCCTCCGTCACGGGCATTTTCGGTTCCATCGCGGGCGGCTGGCTCGATACGCGGCTCGGCACCAAACGGGTCGTCACACTGACCATATTGGCGCTGATCGCGGCGAGCGCGCTGGTGATCTCGACCACCGAGACGCATGTGCTGTTCGTCGCCGTCGCCGAGGGATCGAGCGTACCGGACATCATGTTCTACTGCGCCGGAGCGCTGATCGGCGCGGCCGGCGGCGCGTTGCAGGCCGCATCGCGGCCGCTTCTGGTCGATCAGGTGGAGCATCCCGAACGGATGGGCGAAGCGTTTGGCCTTTACGCGCTGTCGGGTAAGGCGACCGCGTTCCTGGCGCCGCTCGGCATCTACATCTTTACCGAACTGTCGGGCAGCCAGCGGATCGGGATCACGCCGATCCTGATCCTGTTCGTTGTCGGGCTTTTGCTGCTGATCCCGGTCCGGTCGCGGACGTGACGGGCTCTAGCGCTGGTACTTGATGAAGGGCGTCAGCGTGGCGATGCGGTCGTAGAGCTTGCGCGCGGTGGCGTTGAAATCCTGCGTCATCCAGTAGACCGACGGACAGCCGGCCGCATCGGCCTTTTCATAGACCGCCTCGATCAGCGCGCGGCCGACGCCGGTGCCGCGCACGTCCGGGTCGGCGTAAAGATCCTGCAGATAACAGACATTGTCGGTGCGCCAGCAATGGCGGTGGAAGATGTAATGGACCAAACCGGCAGGCTTGCCGTCGACAAGGGCGACCAGACCGTTCGGATCGTAGAGTTCATCGCCCAGAAGGCGGGCCCACGTCGTTGCATAGACCTCCTCGGAGACCGACGACTCATAGAACTCCAGATAGGCTGTCCATAGCGCGCGCCACGCCTCATGATCACCTTGTTCGAGCGGACGGATGGTCAGGCTCATTGGGCGGCCTCCCGGTCATGGCCGATCTCGGCGAGATCGAACGAGGTGGTCTGGTAGACCTGGTTGATCCAATTGCCGAACAACAAGAACGCATGGCTGCGCCAGCGGTTCAGCGGCGTGCAGGCCGGATCATCGCCCGGATAGTAATTGTGCGGCACGTCGATCGGCGTGCCGCTGGCGACATCGCGCTCATATTCCTCGGCGAGCGTGGTTGAATCATATTCGATGTGATTGAAGATGTAGAGCCGGTTGGCAAACGCCTCGTGCAGCAGGCATAGGCCCGTTTCGGCCGATTCCATCAGCACTTCGAGCGATCCGTCCGCCGGCAGTTCGTTGCGGCGCACTTCCGTCCAGCGCGACACCGAAATCTGGAAATCGTCGGAAAAGCCGGCGAGATAGGGCGAGGCGGGGCTGAGGTTCCTGTGCCGGTAAACGCCGAACGCCTTGTGCGGGAGCGTGTGCTTGGGCACTTTGTGGAAATGCCAGGCGGCGGCCATCGCACCCCAGCAGATAAAGAAGGACGAATGCACGTGCGTCGTCGTCCAGTCGAGGATCTGCTCCAGTTCTTTCCAATAGGTGACCTCCTCGAAGGGCAGCGTCTCGATGGGCGCGCCGGTGATGATGAAACCGTCGAACTTGCGGTGACGGACATCCTCCCAGGTCTCGTAGAAGGAGATCAGATGGTCCTCGGACGTGTTCTTCGACTTGTGGTTGCCGATCCGCACTAGCGTCAGATCGACTTGCAGCGGCGTTGAGCCGACAAGACGGGCGATCTGCGTTTCCGTCTTGATCTTGTTGGGCATCAGGTTGAGCAGGCCGATCTGCAGGGGCCGGATGTCCTGCCGCGTCGCCGTCTTCTCGTCCATGACCATGACACCCTCGCGCAGCAGCGTGTCGCGGGCGGGCAGGGCGTCCGGGATCCTGATCGGCATCGTCTCAACTCTCCAAACAACAAAAAACCGGCGGCGAAACATCGCTGCCGGTCCAACACATTCGGCCCTTTAGCGACTTGTTTAACGTGGCTGCAAGCCGACCGGCCAAATCACCACGGACGCCATTCCTAGACCCGCAATCGGTCAGCGTCAAATGCGTGGCGCGCTGTGCAATCGGTCACACCTGTCGTCGGATGGGCATGCCAAAAGGGTGCAGCCGGTAGTTCGTTATGGACCATGACGGGCTGTCTCCCCGGTGTGGGTGCACCGCTCTGCCCTTAATGCCCCAAGGGCGGGGCGGTGTCCTGCGAACGTTCCGTGCAATGCAGGAATTTTTGTGCGGCGCACAAAAATTCCTTGATTTGGCCATCGATTTGCTTAGCCTTGAGCGTATCCGGGAGGGCACATGCAACGGAGACTGTCATGGCGACCGGACACGCATCGTCAAATGTCATCACCTTTCCCGGGCAGTCCCGCTTTCGCGCGCCTGCCGCGCGGACTGCCGGCCCCATTCGTCAAGGCGGCTTGAGGGGCGCGCTCGCCGGGCGCCTCGCCCGGCTGTCGTCGCTGCGCGATGCCGGGCTGCCGCAGCGACCGGACGTGCCGAACGGCAGCGTATCACCGCTTTATTGAACCGGACGGACCGCGTCCGGTCGGTCAGCGTGTCGGGACCGGCGTCTCGCCGCGATAATCGTAGAAGCCGCGACCGCTCTTGCGGCCCAGCCATCCGGCCTCGACATATTTCACCAGAAGCGGACAGGGGCGGTACTTGGAATCGGCCAGCCCGTCATGCAGCACCTGCATGATCGCCAGACAGGTGTCGAGACCGATGAAATCGGCCAGTTCGAGCGGACCCATCGGATGGTTGGCGCCCAGCTTCATCGCCGTGTCGATGGCCTCGACCGATCCGACGCCCTCATAGAGCGTGTAGATCGCCTCGTTGATCATCGGCAACAGGATGCGGTTGACGATGAAGGCGGGAAAATCCTCGGACACGGTCGACGTCTTGCCGAGCCGGTCCACATAAGCGCGGGCAAGGTCGAACACCTCGTCTGCGGTGGCGATGCCGCGCACCAGTTCGACCAGCTTCATGCGCGGCACCGGGTTCATGAAATGGATGCCCATGAAGCGCTCGGGCCTGTCGGTGGCCGCGGCCAGACGCGTAATCGAGATCGAGGAGGTGTTGGACGCGATCAGCGCTTCGGGCTTCAGGACCGGGCACAGTTCGACGAAGATCTTGCGCTTGACCGCTTCGTTTTCGCTCGCAGCCTCAATAACCAGATCGCAGCCGGAGAGCCCGTCCATGCCGCCCGCCACCGAGATGCGGGCGACGATCGCATCGCGATCGCCGGACTGCATGCGGCCGGCATCGACGGCCTTCTGCATCTGGGTCTTGAGCCTGTCCAGGCCCGCCTGTGCCGCCTCCAGGGAGATGTCGGCGATCACCACATCATAGCCGGCCGCCGCCGAAACCTGGGCAATGCCGCTGCCCATCTGGCCCGCACCGATCACACCGATCGTTTCCAACTGTTCGATCATCGCTCTCATCCCGCTTTTCTTGTGTTTTGGCGGAAGTGTGCGGTTGTTGCGACGCAATGTAAATCATTGCATCGCACCAAACCGGCGCCTTGCGACGTTTCAGTCGCTTATTGTGACTTTCACGCCACGGCGCACCAGACGGGCCAGTTCCAGCGCGTCCCAATTGGTCAGCCGGATGCAGCCGACACTCTCGGCAAGGCCGATGCGCGAGGGTTCAGGCGTGCCGTGAATGCCGTAGGTGGGCTTTGACAGGCCGATCCATGCATTGCCCACCGGTCCGTTCGGCCCCGGCGGCAGAAGCACCAGACCTTCGGCCAGACCCGGCTGGGCCGATCCGCGCGGATCGTAGGTGTAGCGCGGGTCCTGCGCCTTGTTGCGCACGGTGAAGCTGCCCGTCGGCGACGGTGTGGCGGCCGAGCCGATCGATGCGGGATAGATGGCGACCAGCGCCCCTTCGGCATCGAATGCGCGCACTTGCCGCGTCCGCTTGCCGGCTTCGATGCGCGCGATGCGCCGTTGCAGGTCGCGTCCCGGATCGGCGACGGTGATGATGGTGCCGACACGGCCGAAATCGGCATCCGCGTTCAGCGCGGCCAGATAGGCCTCGTCCATGTGAAACCGCTCGGCCAGCATTTCGCGCGTATCGCGGAACCCGATCTCGGCAAGGCTGGCCTGATGCACGTAGAGATGCGGGATTTCCGGCGTGAACGGCCCGGCAATGTCGTCGGCGGTGATCGCATACGTCCGGAACGCGTCACCGCCAGTGTTCGCGAGGGCGTCGGCGATGGCCATCGCGTCGCGCGTGCCGGCGATACCGTCGCCGGCCGGGTTCGTCCGCAGCACCGAAAAGGCGGCGCGCAGGCGCGGCGTGTCGCGGCCGTCGATGACACCCGGGGAAATGCCGAGCCGATCCATCAGCACCTGCAGCGCCGCGATGGTCCGGCTGGCTCCGGCGATTGGCGCCGCCACGGGCGATGCCGGGTCGTAGAACTGGCTTCCGCCGATCACCCGGCGGTCGAATTCGTCGCTGGTCGGCGGCATCGCGCCGGACGGCGCGGCAAGGCCGGCCAGAAGCAGCGCGGCGATCGGCAATGACAGGAGGTTCGGCAAGCGGCGGCTCCGGGCGAGGTGTCTCCTATCGCATCGCCCGCCTTGGCTTGCAACGGAAACGCGGGCCGGAAGGCCCGCGCCGTTACTGCATTGTCAGGGAGCCGATCAAGATCAGGCGGCTTCTTCCGCCTGGTCCTCGTTGGCGGCCGACACCGGCTTGAAGTTGAGCCGGTCCGAACCTTCCAGCACCTTGACGAGCGAGCCGTCGGCGATCTCGCCGGCCAGAATGCGCTCGGCAAGCGGGTCCTGCACGTTTTTCTGGATCACGCGCTTGAGCGGCCGCGCGCCATAGGCGGGATCGTAGCCCTTGTCGGCCAGCCACCGGCGGGCGTCCCCGTCGAGCTGCAGCGTGATCTTGCGCTCGGCGAGCAGCTTTTCTAGACGGCCGAGCTGGATGTCGACGATCGCGCTCATGTCGGCCTTCTGCAGCCGCTGGAACAGGATCACCTCGTCCACCCGGTTGAGGAACTCGGGGCGGAACGAGGCCCGCACGACGTTCATGACATCGTCGCGGACAGTATCCACCTCCTGGCCCTCTCCCAGATTGACAAGGAACTCCGCGCCAAGGTTGGAGGTCATGATGATGACCGTGTTGCGGAAGTCGACCGTGCGGCCCTGACCATCCGTCAGGCGGCCATCGTCGAGCACCTGCAGCAGGACGTTGAAGACGTCCGGATGCGCCTTTTCGATCTCGTCAAACAGGATCACCTGGTAGGGCCGGCGGCGGACCGCCTCGGTCAAAACGCCGCCTTCCTCATAGCCGACATAGCCGGGCGGCGCGCCGATCAGCCGGGCGACCGCATGCTTTTCCATGAACTCGCTCATGTCGACGCGCACCATCGCCTGGTCGTCGTCGAACAGGAACTCCGCCAGGGCCTTGGTCAGCTCGGTCTTGCCGACGCCGGTGGGACCGAGGAAGATGAACGAACCGATCGGCCGGTTGGGATCCTGAAGCCCGGCGCGCGCGCGGCGCACGGCTTTCGAGACGGCCTGGACCGCTTCGCCCTGGCCGACGACGCGCTCGGCGATCTCGTCTTCCATGCGCAGCAGTTTCTCGCGTTCGCCCTCCAGCATCTTGTCGACGGGAATGCCGGTCCAGCGCGAGACGATGTGCGCGACGTGGTCCGGCGTGACCGTTTCCTCGACCATGGAGGACGCATTGTTGTCACCGCCCTTTTCGGCCTCTTGCAGCTTGCGTTCAAGTTCAGGAATTTTGCCGTAGGCCAACTCGCCCGCACGCTGGAACTCGCCCGAGCGCTGGGCGATGGCCAGTTCGTTGCGGGCTTCGTCGAGTTCGCGCTTCAGATCGGCGGCGGTGCCGAGCTTTTCCTTTTCGGCCTGCCAGGCGGCGGTCAGTCGCGCCGATTCCTCCTCAAGGCCGGCCAGGTCCTTTTCCAGCGATGCCAGCCGGTCCTTCGAGGCCTGATCGGTCTCGACCTTCAGAGCCTCGCGCTCGATCTTGAGCTGGATGATCCTGCGGTCAAGTTCATCGAGCGCCTCGGGCTTGGAATCCACCTGCATGCGCAGGCGCGAAGCGGCTTCGTCCACCAGATCGATCGCCTTGTCGGGCAGGAACCGGTCGGTGATGTAGCGGTTTGACAGGGTCGCAGCCGCGACAAGGGCGGTGTCCGAGACGCGCACCTTGTGGTGCTGTTCATATTTTTCCTTGAGGCCGCGCAGGATCGACACCGTGTCCTCGACGGTCGGCTCGCCGACGAAGACCGGCTGGAAGCGGCGGGCGAGCGCGGCGTCCTTTTCGACATGCTTGCGGTATTCGTCGAGCGTGGTCGCACCGACACAGTGCAGTTCGCCGCGCGCGAGCGCCGGCTTCAAAAGGTTGGAAGCGTCCATCGCGCCGTCGGCCTTGCCGGCGCCGACCAGCGTGTGCATTTCGTCGATGAACAAGACGATGTTGCCGTCGGCGCTTTGCACTTCGGACAGGACGGCTTTCAGCCGTTCCTCGAACTCGCCGCGATATTTGGCGCCGGCGATCAGCGCGCCCATGTCGAGCGCCATCAACTGCTTGTCGCGCAGGCTCTCGGGCACGTCGCCATCGATGATGCGCAGGGCCAGCCCCTCGGCGATGGCGGTCTTGCCGACGCCGGGCTCGCCGATCAGCACGGGATTGTTCTTGGTGCGCCGCGACAGGACCTGGATGGTCCGGCGGATTTCGTCGTCTCGGCCGATCACCGGATCGAGCTTGCCTTCGCGCGCATCGGCGGTCAGGTCGCGCGCATATTTCTTCAGCGCGTCATAGCCTTCCTCGGCGCTTGCCGTGTCGGCCGTGCGGCCCTTGCGGATGTCGTTGATGACCTGATTGAGCGCAGTCGGCGTGACGCCGGCCTTGGCCAGAATGTCGGCGCTTTTGGCCGACTTTTCCATCGCAAGCGCCAGCAGCAGCCGTTCGACGGTCACGTAGGTGTCGCCGGCTTTCTTGGCGATGTCTTCTGCGGTGGTGAACACCTTGGCGAGCGGCTGGGCGAGATAGAGCTGGCCGTTGCCGCCCTCGACCTTGGGCAGCGCGTTGAGTGCCGTCTCGACACCCATGCGCACATCCCTGGCGTTGCCGCCGGCGCGCTCGATCAGAGAGGCGGCCATGCCTTCCGAATCGTCGACCAGCACCTTGAGAATGTGTTCGGGCGTGAACTGCTGATGGCTCGAGCCGAGAGCAAGCGTCTGCGCGGACTGGATGAAACCGCGCACGCGTTCGGAATAGTTTTCCAGGTTCATGGTCTTGATGTCTCCAATCTTCCCCGCATCCCTCAAAGGCAATGCGCGGCTTCAATCGATGACGGGCCCCCGCCAGGCGGCGAGCCCCTGATGTGATCACGATATGGTGACGGGTTGGGCGCGAATAAAGGGGAAAAGGACGCAAAAACAAACCGGCACGCCCGAGGGCGCGCCGGTTCGCATTGTCATTCGTCGGGCTTGGCGCGGCTTATTCGGCCGCGACCGGCGCTTCTTTGCCATCGGTTTCGTCGCCGGACGATGCCTCGATGTCGGCCGGCTTCTTGCGCGGCTTGCGTGGACGCTTGGGCTTGGCGGGTTCGTCGGCGTTTGCGGTCTGCTGGGCCTCTTCCTCGCGCACCTCGGCGGGGGTTCCGTCGATCACGGGCTGAGGCTGCGCGCCGGCATCGGCCTGGCTGTCACCGGTTTCGGCGGTGGCCCCGTTCTGTTGCTGGCCGTCCTCGGCGTCCTCGTTCCGTTCGTCGCGGTCACGGCGGTTGCGGTTGCGGCGGCCCTGTTGCTGTTGGCCATCGTCGCGTCCCTGCCGGTCATCGCCCGAGGCCTGCTGCGGGTTGTCGTCCTGCTCGTCATCGTCCTCGCGCGGCTGCGGCTGCGCGGCCAGGATGATGCGGTTATAATGTTCGGCGTGCTGCAGATAGTTCTCGGCCATCACCGTATCGCCCGACGACAGCGCATCGCGCGCGAGCGTTGCGTATTTGTCGGCGATGACCTGGGCATTGCCGCGGATCTTCACGTCAGGACCGTTGCTCTCGTAACTGCGCTGGAGCGGGTTCTGATTGCGCCGTCCGCTTCCACGATTGCGCGAACGGCGTCCTTGTTGCTGTGGTCTCATCAATCTCTCATGTTCGGGTTATTCGGCTTGCATTGCGCAATTTGTTGGTGAGGAAACGTTTCGGCGCGCGGGTCCAATGGTGTTACCGTCAAAGCAAGCCCTCGGCTTGCGATTGGTCATCATCGTGTCAGATCGCCCCTGCGACTAAACATGTCGGAACCGTGCGCCGCCGGCCTTCGGGCCACGCGGGAAAAATCTTGGTGCTGTCGGTTGCCTGACTGCCGATCAGTCTCGTGTATCGGCCTGTTTGCCTAGTGGTAGCGAGCGCGGGACAGATTGCCAAGGCATTTTTTCGCTTTTTGGCACGAATTCGTGTCAGTAACTGAACAATATCGCCCTTTCGAGGCCGTTAAGGTCCTGTGCGCTGGCTGCAACCTGCATGCCGGCGGCCGCAAAAAGTCCGGCGACCGCCGATCTCTGGCCCTTGCCGATCTCAACGGCGATTCGCCCGCCGTCGGCCAGATGCGGCAGTGCCCGGGCGGCGATCAGCCCGTAGGCGTTGAGCCCGTCCGAGCCGCCGTCGAGCGCCGCAAGCGGGTCATGATCGCGCACATCGGGGTCCAGCGTCGGGATGACCGCCGTCGGAATATAAGGCGGGTTGGAGACGATCAGGTCGAACTGTCCCGAAAGCGCCGAGAACCAGTCCGAGCGCAGCGCGGTGAAGCGCTCGGACAGGCCGAGCCCTTGCGCGTTGCGCGTGGCCATCTCAAGCGCTTCGGCGGACACGTCGGTGCCGGTCGCGACCGCTTTGGGCACCTCGTTGAGGATGGCGAGTGCGATGGCGCCACTCCCGGTGCCCAGATCGAGCACCCGGCAGCTGCCGGTTTCGCCGGCGCGGTGGCGGGCGAACGGCAGAACCAGATCGATCAGCGTCTCGGTGTCGGGGCGCGGCACCAGCGTGTGCGGGTTCAGCGACAGGGGCAGCCCGTAGAATTCGCGCCAGCCGATGATCCGGTGGACGGGTTCGTGGCTCATGCGCCGGGCGATCGCCGTCCTGAGCGCCTGGTGCTGGCGCGGGTTGAGCGGCTTGTCGGGCTGGGTCAGCCGGTCCAGCGCGGTCATGCCGGTCGTGTGCTCGACCAGAAGCGTCGCATCGAGATCGGGCGTCGGCGAGCCGGCGCGGGACAGATGGGCGACCGCATCGTCATAGGCGTCCTGAAGGCTTGCCGACCCGGTCATCTCATGCCGCCGCCTCTTCGGTGAGCAGCCTGGCCTGATGATCGGCGGTCAGCGCATCGACGATTTCGTCGAGATCGCCCTCCATCACCCGGTCCAGCTTGTACAGCGTCATGTTGATGCGGTGGTCGGTGACGCGCCCCTGCGGAAAATTGTAGGTGCGGATGCGCTCGGACCGGTCGCCGGAACCGACTTGCAAGCGCCGCGCCTCGGAGCGCTCCTCGGCCGCCTTGCGCCGTTCTTCGTCATACAGGCGGGCCCGCAATATCTCCATGGCCCGGGCGCGGTTCTGGTGCTGCGACTTCTCCGCCTGAACGACGACGATGCCGGACGGAACATGGGTGATACGCACCGCCGAATCGGTCGTGTTGACATGCTGGCCGCCGGCGCCCGACGCCCGCATCGTGTCGATGCGTATGTCCTCGTTGCGGATGTCGACATCGACCTGCTCGGCCTTGGGCAGGACGGCAACCGTCGCTGCCGAGGTGTGGATGCGGCCGCCGGCCTCGGTCTCGGGCACGCGCTGGACGCGATGGACGCCGGACTCGAACTTCAGCTTCGAGAAGACGCCCTTGCCCTCGACCTGCGCGATGATCTCCTTGTAGCCGCCGGCATCGCCGTCCGATGCCGAGACAATCTCCATCTTCCAGCCATGGGCGGCGGCGTAGCGCTCATACATGCGGAACAGATCGCCGGCGAAAAGCGCGGCTTCCAGCCCGCCCGTGCCGGCGCGGATTTCGAGGATCGCGCTGCGCTGGTCGGCGGCGTCGCGCGGCAGCAGAAGCAAACGTATGTCCTGCCCAAGCGTTTCGAGCCGTTCGTCCAGCTCGGGCCGTTCCTCTTCGGCAAGGGCGCGCATCTCGGCGTCGATCTCGGCGTCGGACAGCAGCGCGTCGAGATCGTCGCGTTCGGCCTCGACCTGGCGATACTCGCGGATCTTGCCGGCGATTTCTTCTAGTTCCGCATATTCGGCGGCGAGCCGCACATAGGTCTCGCTGTCGGGGCCTTCGGCCATCTGCGCCTCGAGCATGTCGAAGCGCTTGACCATCTGGTCCATCTTGTCGGCTGGCAGATCGAGCATGGCGGGTTGATAGCGGCCCCTGACCGCCTGTCAAAGGGCAATGGCGTGGGCTTCGGCATATTCGCGGATAATGTCACGGATATCGGCGCCCGTGCTGCCGTTTTCAAGCGGATCGGCAATCGCGGCGCGCAGGGCGGCCATGTCCGTCTTCAGAATGGCGGCCTTGACCGGGCCGATGGCCGCCGGCGACATGGACAGGGTTGTGATGCCGAGCGCCGCAAGGGCGAGGGCCTCCAACGGCCGGCCGGCGATTTCGCCGCACAGTGTCAATGGCGTCTCGTGCCGGGCGGCGGCGTCGGCGATCGATTTCAGCGCGCGCAGAAAGGTCGGCGACAGGGTTTCGAACCGGTCGGCGACACGGCTGTTGCCGCGGTCGGCGGCATACATGAACTGGAACAGGTCGTTCGAGCCGATGGACACGAAGTCGACCTTCTCCATCAGACCGTCCAGATCGAACAGCAGCGAGGGCACTTCCAGCATGGCGCCGATCCGCAACGTCAGCGGCAAGCCGTGGCCGAAACGCGACAAGTGCTTGACCTCGCGCATGATCAGCGCGCGCGCCTGGTCGATCTCGTGCAGTTCGGTGACCATCGGCAGCATGAGCCGCAATTCGCGGCCCGACGCGGCCTTCAGCAGCGCCCGCACCTGAGTCCGCAGCAGGCCGGGACGGTCCAGCGCCAGCCGCATGGCGCGCCAGCCGAGCGCAGGGTTCTCCTCGTCGGGGGCGTTGCGGAAATAGGGGAGCACCTTGTCGCCGCCGATATCGAGCGTGCGGAAAGTGACCGGCCGGCCGGCGGCGGCATCGAGCACCGACCGGTAAAGCCGCTCCTGCGCCTCGGCGCGCGGAAAGGTGGCAGCGATCATGAATTGCAGTTCGGTCCGGAACAGGCCGATGCCGGCCGCACCCGACTGCTCGACCTGCGGCAGGTCGACCAGAAGACCGGCATTCATCAAGAGCGAGACGGGATGGCCGTCGGCGGTGACCGAAGGACGGTCGCGCAGCGTGCGATACTCCTCCTGGCGGCGGGCGCGGAAACGGACTTTTTCGGCGTAAGCCGCCTCGACATCGGGCTGGGGCCGCAGATGCACATGGCCGGACAAGCCGTCGACGATGATTGCGTCGCCCGAATCGGACATGGCGACGACACCCTTGGCGCCGCCGGCGACCGGTATGTTCATGGCGCGCGCGACGATCACCACATGGCTTGTCGGCGCACCCTCCTCCAGGACCAGCCCGCGCAGCCTGTCGCGCGGATAGTCGAGCAGTTCGGCCGCGCCCATGTGGCGGGCGACGATTATGGCGTCCTCGGGCAGGGACTTTGCGCCGTGGGACGGCTCGCCGCTGATCAGTTGGCGGAGCAGACGATTGGCCAGATCGTCGAAATCGCTCATGCGCTCGCGCAGATAAGGGTCGGTGACCGTGCTCAGCCGCGCGCGCATGTCGCTCTGCACCTTCTCGACTCCGGCCTCGGCGGTCAGGCCGTTGCGGATCGCCTCCTCCATGCGCTGCACCCAGCCCTTGTCGTGGGCGAACATGCGATAGGTTTCCAGCACGTCGCGGTGTTCGCCCTCGAATGCCACATCGCCGCGCGACAGCATGTCGTCGATGGTCAATCGCAGGCTGGAGAGCGCGGCCGCCAACCGCTCCAGTTCGGCCTGGGTGTCATCGTTGAACATGGCCGTGACGACGACGCGCGGTTCATGCAGGACGACATGTCCCAGCCCGATGCCTTCGGACAGGGGCTGGCCGTGATGTGTGACCGGCTTGGCGAGATCGAGTTCGACGCCGGCTGAAGAAAGGCTTCTCAGATCGCCGGTGGCGATCATCTCGCCGATCACCATGGCGACCGTTTCCATCGCCTCGCCCTCATCGTCGCCATAGGCGCGGTGGGCTTCGTTCTGAACGACGAGCACGCCCAGCGTCCGGCCGGCTCGCAGGATCGGCACGCCGAGGAAGGAATTGTAGAGTTCCTCGCCGGTTTCGGGGAGGTATTCGAAGGCCGGGTGCTTTTGCGCTTCGGCAAGGTTCAGCGGGCGCGAGGATGCGGCGATGGTGCCGACGAGGCCCTGGCCGAGCCGCAACTGGGATTGGTGGACGGCCTTGGGATTGAGGCCGACGGTGGCATAGAGTTCGAGAACGCCGTCGGCGCGCAGCGCATAGACCGAGCAGACCTCGGCGACCATCGACTGGGCGATCTGGGCGACGATCCGGTCGAGGCGCTGCTGCGGCGCCATCGGCTCGGCCATGATTTCGCGGATGCGCTTGAGCAGCACGCGGGAGCCCGCGTCCTTGTCGCGGGTCGCGGGCGGCCCGTCGGGTCCGGCAAATCGGTTGGCGCTCATGGCGCCAATCTGGACCGCCGGGTCAGGCCTTGTCGAGCCCATAGACGCCGTGCAGCGTCCGCACGGCCAGTTCGGCATAGTCGCCGTCGATCAGGATGGAGATCTTGATTTCGGACGTGGTGATGGCGCGGATGTTGATCGCCTTGTCGGCCAGCGCCTGGAATGCGGTCGCGGCGACGCCGGCATGGCTGCGCATGCCGATGCCGATCACCGAGACCTTGGCAAGGCCCGTTTCGGACTGGACGGTGTCGTAGCCGATTGCCTGCTTGTGCTGTTCGAGCGCGGCAACGGCCTTGTCCACATCGCCGGACGGCACGGTGAAGGTCATGTCGGTGTAATCGCCATCGGCGGAGACGTTCTGCACGATCATGTCGACATTGATGCCGGCCTTGGCGAGCGGGCCGAAGATGGCGGCTGAAATGCCGGGACGGTCGGCGACGCGGCGCAGCGAAATCTGCGCTTCGTCCTTGGCATAGGCGATGCCGGTGACGGTTTCATGTTCCACGATCTCGTCCTCACTGCAGATCAGCGTTCCGGGCGGGTTGTCGAAGTCGTTCATGCCCGGCGCGTCGGGTGCGTCGAAACTGGAGCGCACGAAGGTGCGCACATTGTGCACCATGGCCATTTCGACCGACCGCACCTGGAGAACCTTGGCGCCGAGCGAGGCCATTTCCAGCATCTCCTCGAAGGAGACCCTAGCCAGACGGCGGGCGGCCGGTTCGATGCGGGGATCGGTGGTGTAGACCCCGTCGACATCGGTGTAGATGTCGCAGCGGTCGGCGCGAACCGCCGCAGCCAGCGCCACCGCCGAGGTGTCCGATCCACCGCGCCCGAGCGTGGCGATGCGATTGTCGGGACCGATGCCCTGAAAGCCGGCAACGACAGCCACCTGGTCCATCGACAGGCGCTCGTTCAGCGTGTCCGCCTCGATGTCGGCGATGCGGGCGGCGCCGTGGGCATTGTCCGTTTTGACCGGGATCTGCCAGCCCTGCCAGGAGCGTGCATCGACGCCCATCGATTGCAGGGCGATGGCCAGAAGCCCGCTCGTCACCTGTTCGCCCGAGGAGACGATCGTGTCATATTCGCGCGCATCGTAGAAGGAAGCGCCGGCGCCGGCCGTCACCGGCATCTGGCGCACCCATTCCACCAGCTCGTTGGTCTTTCCGGCCATGGCGGAGACGACCACGGCGACCTGGTGGCCGGCATCGACTTCGCGCTTGACGTGCCGCGCCACATTGCAGATGCGGTCCAGATCGGCGACGGACGTGCCGCCAAATTTCATCACGATGCGGGCCATTTTGGGCGGGTCCGGCGGGTGGGTGTTCACGAAACGCGCGGTCCATAGCGGACTATGCCGCACCCCGCAAGCAAGCGCATGGGTTGACTTGGCCGCCCTTCCGCCCGACTTGCATCGGCGGACGACAATGCGGAGCATCAGATGAGCGACAGCGCCACCACGATCGATCAGGCCGAAGTGGACCGGTTTTCCCGGCTGGCGGCGGAATGGTGGAACCCGAAGGGCAAGTTCAAGCCGCTGCACAAGTTCAACCCGGTCCGCCTGACCTACATCCGCGACACGGTGTGCGCCCATTTCGGTCGCGATCCGAATGCGCCGAAACCGTTCGAGGGGCTGCGGCTGCTCGACATCGGCTGCGGCGGCGGGCTCTTGAGCGAGCCAATGTCACGTCTGGGGGCCGATGTGGTCGGCGCGGACGCGTCCGAGACCAACATCGAAGTTGCGAAAATCCACGCCGATCAATCGGGAGTTGACGTCGACTATCGCGCCACGACCTCCGAGGCGCTCGAGGCGGCCGGCGAGACGTTCGACATCGTGCTCAACATGGAGGTGGTCGAGCATGTCGCCGATGTGGACCTGTTCATGAAGAGCTGCGCGGCGATGGTGCGGCCCGGCGGGCTGATGTTCGTGGCCACGATCAATCGTACTACAAAGGCCTGGGGGCTGGCGATCGTTGGCGCCGAATATGTGCTGGGTTGGCTGCCCAGGGGCACGCACCAGTACGAAAAGCTGGTCAAGCCATCGGAAATCGATGCGGCGCTTTCCGGAACAGGTGTCGAAGTGTTCGACCGCAGCGGCGTCTTCTACAATGTGCTGGCCGACGAATGGCGCCTGTCTCGCGACATGGATGTCAACTATATGGTCGTGGCGCGGCGCGGCGCTTGACCTTCTCGGTGCGGCGCAGTGCAAGGGGCGACCTTGTGAAACGCGTGCATGCATGGCATTTTTGACCCATGAACGGCCCTGACACGAAATCCCTGACAGTCTCTCTGCCAGCCGAACAGGTTGCGCAGATGGACGAGGCGGTGCGCGCGGGCGCGTATGCCTCCGGCAGCGAAATCGTTCGTGATGCCTTGCGGCTATGGGAACAGCGCGAGCATCTACGCAAGCGCGAAATAGCGCGCTTAAAGCGTGCATACGATGCAGGCATGGCAAGCGGTGAGGGCCGGCCGGTCGATGCAGATACGTTTCTCGCCGACTTGAAACAGCAGTCGGACGCAGGTGGCTAGATTTCTGCTCAGTCCGCGTGCTGAGCAGGACATAGGAGACATATGGCGCACGATCGTTGTTGAAAACCCGGCTGCCGCCGACAAATTGGTCCGACGGTTCTTTGAAAAATTTGAACTGGCGGCAACCCAGCCCAATATGGGCGCCCCCCGCCCGGAACTCAGCCAGACGGCCCGGATTTTGATCGAGGGATCATACATCTTGATCTATGAGCCGCTTGCTGACGGCGTCCTGATCGTCGCGGTGGTTCACGGTGCACGCGACCCGGCAAGCTGGCTGTGACCGGATGGTCCGTCTTCGTCAGTTCAAATCCTCGGGCAGATCCGGCAGCGGCATGATGTCGATGCCCTCGTCGACCAGGCTTTCGACATCGTCTGGCGAAGCCTTGCCGTAGATCGGCCTGGCATCGGTCTCGCCATAATGCATCTGCCGCGCCTGCTCGGGAAACTTCTCGCCGACATCCTCGGCCTGCGCCTTCACCTGCCGCGTCACTTCGCGCATCTTCTCGACCATCTCGCGACGCATCGCCTGGCCGGCGGCGACCATGACCGCCTCCTTGCGCGCATCCTTGGCGCGGCCGGTTGCCACCTGCGGCGCCATCAGGGCCTTTGAAACCTTGATCGATCCGCAGGCGGGGCATTCGACGAAGCCCCTTTTTGCCTGGGTTTCATAGTCCTCGTTGGAGCGGAACCAGGCCTCGAATTCATGGCCCTTGTCGCAATGCAGCGCGAATTTCATCGTGTCGTCTCGTCCGGTCTTTTCTCGTGCACATAGGACCGCGCATTCCGCAGGTTGGGTATTCTGCCACGCGCCGCGGCCGGCGCGGATAGATCGATGTCGGCGACGACGATGCCCGGTTCGTCATCATCCTTTTCGGCGATGATCGCGCCCCAGGGATCAATGACAAGCGAATGGCCGTAGGTCTCGCGGCCATCTTCGTGGACGCCGCCCTGGGCGGCGGCGATCATGAAAGCGCCGTTCTCGATGGCGCGGGAGCGCATCAGGACATGCCAATGGGCCTCGCCGGTCTGGCGGGTGAAGGCGGCGGGCGCCGTCAGGACGGTGGCTCCGGCGCGGGCCTGATCGCGGAACAGGTGCGGGAACCGGACATCGTAGCAGATGGCAAGGCCCAGCGTGGCGTCGTCCATGTCCCAGGTTACAAGTGCCTCGCCCGGCGCGTAGATCGCCGATTCCCGCCAGCTTTCGCCATTGGGAAGATCGACGTCGAACATGTGGATCTTGTCGTAGGTCGCCGCGCGGGAGCCGTCCGGCGCGAAAAGCGCGGCGCGGTTGGCCACCTTGCCGTCCTCGCGCAGGATCGGCGTGGACCCGACATGCAGCCAAATGCCGTGGGTGGCCGCCGACCGGGCAGCGGCGGCGAACACCGGATCGTCCTGCTCGGGCCCTACGGTTCGCATCAGCGCGTCGCGGTCCTTCTGGACGAGACCGGTCATTTCGGGCGATTGCACATAACGGGCGCCGTCAGCGGCGGCCTCGGCGACCAGCCGCGCGAAGTCCTCGGTGTTGCGGTCCGGATCGGTGCCCGACCGCATCTGGATGCAGGCGACACGCATCGTGGTCACGCCGCCAGGAGCGCGTCCAGCTTGCCGGCGCGCTCCATCGCCATCAGATCGTCGCAGCCGCCAACATGGGTGTCGCCGACGAAGATCTGCGGAAAGGTGGCGCGGCCATTGGCCTTCTGGATCATTTCGCGCTTCAGCGCCGGATCGAAGCTTGCATCATGCTCGATATAGGCGATGCCCTTCCTGTCCAGCAGCCGCTTGGCCGCGGTGCAAAAGCCGCACAATTGTCGTGTGTAGATTGTCACGTTTGCCATGTGTCGTCTTTCCGAAACGATCATCCGTCTGGCCGCGATATAGGCCGTGCGGCGTTCAAGTGAAAGGCTTGCGGCTCAGGGGCCGGATTGGCCCGGATTACGCCGTCCGCCGACGACGCGCGAAAAGGTCAGCACCAGGACCGACATGGCGCCGGCCTTCTTCAGCGCTCTGGCCGCGGCATCGACGGTCGCCCCCGTGGTCAGAACGTCGTCGACCAGCAACACCCGACGGCCGGCCACGGCGATCTCCTGGCCTGGCGGTACCTTGAAGACACCGCGCACATTGGCCTGGCGCTGATTGGCCGTCAGGCCGACCTGCGGCCGGGTGCGCTTTTGCCGCGTCAGCGCACCGGCAGCCATGGGCAGATCGCTTGTCGCGGAAAGCGCCCGGGCCAGTTCGGCGGCCTGGTTGAAACGGCGGCGCCACATGCGGCCGCGGTGCAGCGGCACCGGTATGATCACGTCGGCCTCTCCGATCAGTTCGGCGCCGGCCCTGGCCATGAAACGGGCCATCCAGGGTGCAAGGTCCGTGCGGTCGCCATATTTAAGGCGCGTGACGAGCTGTCTGGCGGCGCCCGCATGCACGCATGCCGCGCGCGCCCTGTCATAGACAGGCGGGTTGGCGAGGACGTCGGCGCTGACCATCCGGCTGCCGAAATCGTGCGCGAAGGGCACGCCACTGACGTCGCACAGCGGCTGCTCGATAAAGGCGATGTCGGGCCAGCACCGGGCGCACATCGTTCCGTGCCGCGCCACGTGCCGGCCACAGGCCAGACACGCGTCGGGGAACAGGACCGCGCCTGTTGCGCGGCCGGCCGTTATCGCCCATTGACGCCCAAGGCTCATCATGTCGCCTGTCAAAGAGAGGTATCGGCCGCCCATGCGCGCCATTATCGATCAAAAGCAACGCGCCGCCAACCATGCGCGGGCGGCCCGGCTTGGTGTTGCCGGAGCCGATTTCCTGCTGGTGCACGCGCTCGACGAGTTGGCCGACCGGATTGCGGTGACGACGCGGTCTTTCGACCGTGCGCTGGCGATCGGTCCGCATGCGGACCGGATTGCCAGGACGCTCGCCGCCACCGGCAAGATCGCATCGGTCGATCGGGTCGTCTTCGATGGTGACGAGACGCTGGATGTGCCGGAGGCGGGGGCCGATCTGGCCGTCTCTATCCTCGACCTGCACGAGATGAACGACGTACCGGGAGCGCTGGTGCAAATCCGGCGCGCCCTGCGCCCGGACGGACTGCTGCTCGGTTGCGCGCCGTCCAGCGGAACGCTGGGCGAACTGCGCGAATGTCTGACCGAGGCGGAGACGATGGTCTCCGGCGGCGCGGCGCCGCGCATCCTGCCGTTCATGGATGTCCGGGATGGCGGCGGGCTTCTGCAAAGGGCCGGGTTCGCGCTGCCCGTCGCCGATCATGACACGGTCACGGTGCGCTACGACAGCGCGCTCGATCTGATGCGCGATCTGCGCGCCATGGGAGCGGCCAACGCGCTGGTCGCCCGCCCAAGGCACGTCACCCGGCGCGCTGTGATTTTCGAGGCGGTGCGTCTTTATGCCGAGCGCCATGCCGATCCCGATGGCCGGGTGCGCGCGACGTTCTCGTTTGTCTGGATGTCGGGCTGGGTGCCGGACGCAAGCCAGCCAAAGCCGCTCAGACCCGGCAGCGCAACCCACTCCCTGGCCGAGGCGCTTCGGTCCAAGCTCTGATCGCGATAGCCGTGAACGGGCTATCCGTCGAGCGCCGCGCCGATCTCGCCATTGTTGGTGTCGTAAAGCTCGTTCAGGCTCGTGCCTGTGGCAGTCATTCCCGCAATCACGCCTACGGCAATGAGCGCGGCAATGAGCCCATATTCAATGGCTGTCGACCCGCGTTCGTCTTTCAGGAAGTTAAGGAACATTGCAATCACCTCTCGCTACGTCACACTAGCGCGGCAGGGTTAACGCGATGTTCGGCCCATCGGCCCGCGGCACGTGTTTACGAAGCGTGGTTAAGCGATGGTTGCATACCCGACGATACCTTAACGCGAGCAGTCGCCCGTCCGAGTTCCATTGGCATGGATGATGCAGACGGCGTTTGGCGAATTCTGCAGGACGCTGCGGCGCATGGTATAGGCCGCGCGCTGTTGCGGCGTCGATGCGGTGGTCATGAAATCGATGCCGGGATTGGACCGCTCTGCGGCGATGCGCGCGCTCGATCTTTCAAGATAGGGTGTCGCGAACATGGCCACGGCGACGGCCAGTACACCGAAAAGCAAGGTCGCCCGCAACAGATTGTTGCCCCAGTCGAGCACGGCCGACCGCTTGGGTTCGACCGGCGCGTACCACTGATTGTCATCACTCATGACCGTACCCCGATGGCGGCCGGCGATTGTCGCTGGCAGGCCGCACGGCGATCATTGTCCCGCGATCCCATAAACGATTGCTTAACGCTAAACGCAGCCGACACGCCGCGTCCGCCGGTTCACAAAAGGTCCTGCAGCACCGGCACGAGCGGGGCGTCGGCTTCCGGCATCGGATAGTCGCGCAGGTCGCGCGCGCGCACCCATTTGAGCGTCTGCCCTTCGCGCGAAACGGGGATGCCATCGAACTTGCGGCAGATGTAAAGAGGCATCAACAGGTGGAAGTCCGCATAGGCGTGGCTGGCGAAGGTGAGCGGCGCAAGGCACGCGGCCTGGGTCCGAACGGCCAGTTCTTCCTCAAGTTCGCGGATGAGCGCCTGTTCGGGCGTCTCGCCGGGCTCGAACTTGCCGCCGGGAAACTCCCACAGGCCCGCCATCGCCTTGTCGGGCGGCCGTTGTGCCAGAAGGATACGGTTTTCGCGGTCGACCAGCGCGCAAGCGGCGACCAGCATCAGGGGTTTGGTGTTCACCGCTCAGTCGCCCCGCATCCGATAGACATAGCGGTAGACCTCTTCAAAGCCCATCCGGCCGTAGAGGCCGTTGGCAGCGGTGTTTGCCGCTTCCACTTGCAGCCAGCCGGTTGCCGCGCCCTGGGCTGCGGCCCATCTGAGGGCGGCGCGCACGATCGAGCGGCCATAGCCCTTGTTGCGCAGCCCATCGCGCACGGCGATCTCGAACAGGCCGGCCATTTCATTGTCGTGGACACACAGGGCGGTGGCCGCTGGCCCCTGATCGTCCTCGACAACGAACATCCCGAAGGGCGGACGGATGCTTTCCAGCAGCTCGGTCAGTCCCGGCTTGTTGACACGCTCGTCGGCATTGAGGGTGATCGCCGCATCGACGAAGCGCCCGATATCGCGCACCGGCAGCAATTCATAACCGCCTTCGAGATCGATCTGGCCGAGCGAGGCGGCAAGCACCCTTGTCTCGTCCGCCCGAGTCCATCCCATCGCGTTCAGATGCGCTTCCAGTTCGGCCGGCGCCAGCGGCGACATGCGGAAGACGATGGGCCGTTCATAGGCCTTGAAGCGCTGTTCGATGCGGGCGATGCGATGTTCGATTTCGCGATTGTCGGCCGGATCGAGCGGATTGACGGAATTGAGGCGCCGCGAGGGATGGCTGGCGGTCAGGCGGACCGCCCAGCTTCCGTCATAATGGACCGATGCGGCCGGCCATGCGCGAAACCCGACCGCTTCCATGCGCCTGACCATCGACAATTTGGGCATCGGTCCTCCAACCCTAGCTGCGGTAGTCGCCATTGATGGTGACATAGTCCTTGGTCAGGTCGCAGCCCCAGGCGGTAAAGCGGCCCTCGCCCAGGCCGATATCGACACCGATCGTGATTTCGTCCTGCTTCATGTAGGCGCTCATTGCGCCCTCGTCATAGCCGGGCGCGCGTTCGCCGTCCGTCGCCGCGGCGAGATCGCCGAACCGGATGGCGAGCCTGTCCCGGTCTGCCGGTTCGCCGGCCTTGCCGACGGCCATGACGATGCGTCCCCAGTTCGCATCGCCGCCGGCGAGCGCGGTCTTGACCAGCGGCGAATTGGCGATGGCCAGCGCGATCGTTCGCGCCGAGGCGTCCGATTGCGCGCCGGTGACCTCGATCCGCATCAGCTTGCTGGCGCCCTCGCCATCGCGGACGATCTGCAGGGCGAGATCTTCCATCAAATCCTTGAAGGCGGCCTCGAACGCGGCGAGGCGGGAATCGCCGGCGGTCTTGATCGCGGCAACATCGGCCGCGCCGGTGGCGAAGGCCAGAACCGTGTCGGAGGTGGAGGTGTCGCTGTCGACCGTGATCGCGTTGAAGGTCGCATCGACATGCCGTGTCAGGAGCGTCTGCAGCGCTGCCGCCGACAGCGGTGCGTCGGTGACGATGTAGGCGAGCATCGTCGCCATGTCCGGGGCTATCATGCCCGAGCCCTTGGCGATGCCGTTGAGCGCGACGGTGACGCCGTCGATCTCTGCCGTTCGCGTCGCCAGTTTGGGAAAGGTATCGGTCGTCATGATCGCGCGCGCGGCGTCTTCCCACCGGTCCGGGTTCGCGTCGTGCACGACTTCCTGCAGCACGCCATCGAACTTTTTGGCCTCCAGCGGCTCGCCGATCACACCCGTCGACGACAGGAAGACCTCGGAGACCGGGCAGCCGATTACGGCGGCCGCCATTTCGGCAGTCAGGGCCGTGGCGTCGGCGCCCTTCCTGCCCGTAAAGGCGTTGGCGTTCCCCGAATTGACGACGAGAATGCGCGCCTGACCGCCTGGCAGGTTGGCGCGGCACCAGTCGACCGGCGCCGAAGGGCAGAGCGAGCGGGTCAGAACGCCGGCGACGGCGGCCTGTGCATCGAACACCATGGCCATCAGATCGGTGCGGCCGGCATACTTGATACCCGCGGCGGCGGCACCGAGCCGGACGCCCTCAATCGGCGGCAGAACGGCCAGCTTGCTGGGTGCGAGCGGAGAAGTCTTGATCGGCATGTATGGCGGTCCGCGAGCTATTCGGCCGCGTTGACGCCGGCGCTGATCGCCGCGTCATAGGCGGCCTTGAGCTCGGGGTCGGTGATCTCGATCGTCGCATCGGTGCGCAGCGTGGTCAAAAGCTCGAAATAGCGTTCCCGCAAAAGCACGGAGCGGACCTGCGCCTCGACCTGTTCGAAGGGCGGCGGCTGGACGGGCCGACGGTCCTCCAGCTTGATGACGTGCCAGCCAAACTGCGTCTCGACAGGATCGGCGGTGACGCCGCCGGGCTCGAGTGCGAATGCAGCTTCCTCGAAGGGCGGCACCATCCGACCGCGCGTGAAATAGCCCAGATCGCCGCCATTGGGACCCGAGGGGCCGGTCGATCTCTCGGCGGCCAGTTCGGCGAAATCGGCGCCGTCACCCAGTTCGGCGATCACGGCGCGTGCCTCTTCCTCGGTTTCGACGAGAATATGCCGCGCGCGGATCTCGTTCTCGGGCGGCGTGGCGGCGATTTCCGCGTCATAGCGGGCGCGCACGTCCGCATCGCTGATCGTCTCGACGACCTGATCGCGGAAATAGCTGTTGTGCAACGCCCGCGACCGCAGGAATTCGAGGCGCTGGCGGAATTCGTCCGTATCTGCAACGCCTTCGCTTTCTGCCTTGTCCGCCAGCAGCTCGATGTCGATCAGGGCCATCATGGCTGCAAAACGCTGCTGGTCCGGCGGAACCTGGCCGAGCTGGTCCTCCAGATCGCCAATGGCGAAGCCGATGTCGCGATTGGTCACGTCGCGGCCGTTGATCGTGCCGATCACGGTTTCCGGATCGGGCGCCTGCGCCTGCTGGGACAGCGCGGCGCCGGCGAGCGGTATCGACAGCCACACCGCCAGCCCGGCGGCAAGAAGTGGACGGACGCGTTTGACACGATGAGACATCTTGAAAGACCTTGTAGCGACGGCGACCTGCCGTTGGGATCGAGGAACCTGCCGGGTGGCCGAACGGCGAGCGAAAGCGTGGCCGGCGGCGGCGTTGACAAGCATTTGTGCCACTCTTATCTGTCCACCCAACCGGCGTCCACCGTGCAGTTGGCCTGTTTTCCGGGTTGGGGCGCCGCAATCCGCCCGGGACGCGGGCAGCAGAATTGCATGACCTAGACCGTTCTTACGAAAGGGCCGCCATTCATGGTCAGTCTTGGGGGCATTGCCCGCTCACTCTTCGGATCCGCCAACGACCGGCGCATCAAGTCCGAGCGGCCGCGCGTCGCCGCCATCAATGCTCTGGAAGCGGAGATGGAGGCGCTGAGCGACGAGGAGTTGCGCGGCAAGACGGAGGCTTTCCGCGAGCGGATCAAGGGCGGCGAAAGCCTCGACGATCTCCTGGTTGAAGCCTTCGCCGTCGTGCGCGAGGGTTCCAAACGGGCGCTGGGCATGCGGCCGTTCGACGTGCAGCTCATCGGCGGCATGGTGCTGCATGAAGGCTCGATCGCCGAAATGCGCACGGGCGAGGGCAAGACGCTGGTCGCCACGCTGCCGGTCTATCTGAACGCGCTTTCGGGCAAGGGCGTGCATGTCGTCACGGTCAACGATTATCTGGCCGGGCGCGATGCGGAATGGATGGGCAAGCTCTACCAGTTCCTGGGACTGAGCGTGGGCGTCATCGTCCACGGCATGGACGACGCCCGGCGGCAGGCGGCGTACGAGTGCGACGTCACCTATGGCACCAACAACGAACTTGGCTTCGATTATCTGCGCGACAACATGAAATATGAGCGCGCGCAGATGGTGCAGCGCGGTCACAATTTCGCGATCGTCGACGAGGTGGACTCGATCCTGATCGACGAGGCGCGCACGCCGCTGATCATTTCCGGGCCACTCGAGGATCGTTCGGAACTTTATGTGCAGATCGACACCTTCATTCCCGGGCTGGTCGCCGAGGATTACGAGATCGACGAGAAGCAGCGCTCGGCGACCTTCACCGAAGAGGGGACGGAGAAGATCGAGCGCATGCTCGCCGAAGCCGGCCTCTTGAAGGGCGAGAACCTCTATGACGTCGAGAATGTCTCGATCGTCCATCATCTCAACAATGCGCTGAAGGCGCACAGGCTGTTCCAGCGTGACAAGGACTACATCGTCAAGGGCGACGATCTGGTCATCATCGACGAGTTCACGGGCCGCCAGATGCCGGGCCGGCGCTTCTCGGAAGGCCTGCACCAGGCGTTGGAAGCCAAGGAGAAGGTGACCATCCAGCCCGAGAACCAGACGCTTGCCTCGGTCACCTTCCAGAATTACTTCCGCATGTATGAAAAGCTGGCCGGCATGACCGGTACGGCGGCGACGGAGGCCGAGGAGTTCGGTAACATTTACGGGCTCGGCGTGGTCGAAATCCCGACCAACCTGCCGGTCAAGCGCATCGACGAGGATGACGAGGTCTACCGCACCGTCGAGGAAAAATACGATGCGGTGGTGATCGACATCATCGATGCGCAGCAGCGCAAGCAGCCGGTGCTGGTCGGCACGACGTCGATCGAGAAGTCGGAAATGCTGGCCCGCATGCTGGGCGACAAGAAATTCCTCAAGGCGCTGCGCGACAGGCTGCAGGGCCGGCTGGACGCCCTCAAGGAGGGCAAGGAGCCCGAACTGCGCCAATGGCTGGAAGAGGGGCTGGCGCATGTCGACCGCGCGATCAAGAATGGCGGCGTGACGCATGAAGTGCTCAATGCGCGCCAGCACGAGCGCGAAGCCTTCATCGTCGCACAGGCCGGTGTTCCGGGCGCGGTGACGATCGCCACCAACATGGCCGGTCGCGGCACCGACATCAAACTGGGCGGCAATGCCGAGATGCGGGTCGCGCAGGAACTTGGCGACATGCCCCAAGGGCCGGATCGGGATGCCAAGGAAAAGGCGATCGAGGCCGAGGTCGAAGCGCTCAAGCAGCAGGCGCTCGAGGCCGGCGGCCTTTACGTTCTGGCGACCGAGCGGCACGAAAGCCGGCGCATCGACAATCAGTTGCGCGGCCGGTCGGGCCGTCAGGGCGACCCCGGACGGTCGAAATTCTACCTGTCGCTGGCCGACGATCTGATGCGCATTTTCGGTTCGGACCGGATGGACGGCATGCTGCAGAAGCTCGGCCTGAAGGAAGGCGAGGCGATCGTCCACCCCTGGATCAACAAGGCGCTTGAAAAGGCGCAGAAGAAAGTCGAGGCGCGCAACTTCGACATCCGCAAGAACCTTCTGAAGTTCGACGACGTGATGAACGACCAGCGCACGGTCGTGTTCGAGCAGCGGCTCGAACTGATGGACGGCGTCAATGTCGCCGAAACGGTCGCGGAAATGCGCCACGAGGTCATCGAGACCTTGGTGACCGATCACATTCCGGAAAAAGCCTATGCAGAACAATGGGATGTAGAGGGCCTGAAGGAAGAGGTGGTCAAGTCGCTCAATCTCGATCTGCCGGTTGATGAATGGGCCGCCGAGGAAGGCATTGCCGAAGACGACATTCTCGAACGGCTGCGCGAGGCGGCCGACAAGGCGGCCTCCGAACGGGCCGAGCGTTTCGGCCCGGAGATCATGGCTTATGTGGAGAAATCGATCATCCTGCAGACGCTCGATCATCTGTGGCGCGAGCACCTGGTCAATCTCGATCATCTGCGCTCGGTGATCGGTTTCCGGGGCTATGGCCAGCGCGATCCGCTGCAGGAATACAAGTCCGAGGCGTTCGAGCTGTTCCAGTCGATGCTCGCCAACCTGCGCAAGGTCGTTACCGCGCAGCTGATGCGGGTCGAGATCGTTCAGGAAGCCGCACAGGCGCCCGGACCCGAGGCGCCGCCGATGCAGGCGCAGCATGCCGACCCCGTTACCGGCGAGAACGAGATGGCCGACAATGGCGCCGCTCGCACCGCCGCTGGCATCATCGCGGCGGCGACCGGTCAGGTGGCCCCCGAAGAGCGCAATCCCGACGATCCCAACACGTGGGGAAAGGTGGGCCGCAACGAGGCCTGCCCGTGTGGCTCGGGCAAGAAGTTCAAGCATTGCCACGGCGCGTTCGTTTGATCGCGGCCATGGCCATGCCCGGGCACATCGGAGCCGGCTGTCGCACGGCTTAGGCCATGTGCTGCCGCCACCGAAACTTTCCCCTGCGGCAGGACAAATGCCGGACCGACGAACCAATTCTTAAGCCCGATCGGCTAACGCTATTCGCACACGAATGAGCGGAGCGACAGGGTTTGCGTTTTTCCGCCGCCCAAACCATCGAACAGGTCCTTCCCGAGGCTCTCAGCCGCCGGGCGCAACCGCTTGCCGGCCTTGTGGACCGGCTAGTGAATGGAACCGACGAAGCAAGCGCGGCACAGCGCACGACGCTGGTGGCGTTTTCGATCCGCGTGGCGAGCGCGGCCATCGCCTTTTTGTCCCAGGTCGCGCTGGCCCGGTTGATGGGCGCGTTCGAATATGGCGTGTTCGTCTTGGTCTGGGTTTCGATGATCATCATCGGCAACCTGTCCTGCTTCGGCTTTCACACGGCGATTGTCCGCTTCCTGCCGCAATATCGCGAGCGCGGCGATCTGGACCGCGTGCGCGGGCTGTTGCTGGCTGGCCGGATTTTTGTCCTGGCGACGTCGACGGCGATGACCGCGCTTGCCATGGCCGCGGCCCATTTCGGATCGTCATGGTTCCAGTCCTACTATGTCGTCCCGTTCATGATCGGCGCGCTGGCGCTGCCGATGATCGCGCTGGGCGACACGCTCACCGGCACCGCACGGGCCAATGGCTGGTCCATCCGGTCGCTGGGACCGACCTACATACTGCGCCCCTTGCTCATCCTCGCCTTTCTGGTCGGCGCATGGGCGCTCAACTATCCCGTCAACGGCGTGACCGCACTGGTCTGTGCGGTGCTCGCCACCTATCTGACCACGCTGGGCCAACTGATCGTCGTCACGGTTTCGCTCGACCGGCATTTTCCGCCCGGGCCGCACCGCACCGAATTGCCGTTGTGGGTTTCCGTGTCGCTGCCGATCTTTCTGGTCGAAGGATTTTTCTTCCTGCTCGTCAATGCCGATGTGCTGATGGTCGGCGCGCTGATGCGTCCGGACGACACGGCCGTCTATTTCGCGACCGTGAAGACGCTGGCACTCGTCCACTTCGTCTATTTCGCCGTCAAGGCGGGTGTTGCGCACCGGTTCGCGGCGCGCATCGACGATACCGACAAGTCGGCGCTGCACGACCTCGCACGGCGTTCGGTCAACTGGACGTTCTGGCCCTCGCTTGCGATGGCCGGCATGATCCTGCTCGCCGGCCCGCTGCTGTTGTCCATGTTCGGCGCGGATTTCGGGCGCGGCTATCCGCTCCTTTTCATTCTGGCGGCCGGCGTTGTGTTGCGCGCCGCGATCGGCCCCGCCGAGAGCCTCTTGACCATGTCGGGCAACCAGAATGTCTGCGCGGCGCTTTTCGGCGGCGTGCTGGCGATCAATGTTGCGCTCAATGCACTGATGATTCCGGTCTACGGTCTGTACGGCGCCGCGCTGGCCACGCTGATCGCCACGATCGTCGAAACGTTTGCGCTTTATCAACTGGTTTGGTCGCGTATTGGCGTGCGCATGTTGGTTTTCATGCCAGCCAGAAAAACGGATCGTTGAGGCCATGTCCGCACTGCCGGTGATCGAGGAAGACGTTGCAGACGGTGGCCCGCCGATCATGCCGGGAACGGCGTTGCCCGACGACAGAGCGGCGGTCCCGGCCAGCCGACTGACAAAGGGAAACCGCAAGTTCGCCGTCTACCCGGCCGGCGCGGGCTTTGACATATTCGACGATATCGATCCGGTTACGAACTACACGGTCGAACCCAACATCTTCTTCTCGCCGCGCTTTTCGGTGCCGGCCATGCCGCGCCTCGACGACCGCAAGGTCTTCCTGATGGTCCTGCAGGACCGCGACGAGGCGGCCGCCAACACCCGGTTCCTCATGCCCTATACGGTCGAAAAGCCGGGTTTCCGGATCGGGCCCGACCTGATCCGTGCCTGGGCCAATCCGTTCGGTCCCTATGGCGTGCCGCTGGTCGAGCGGCGCGAAAGCGGCCAGATCATCGACGATCTGATGCAGACGCTGGCGCTGCCGTCGGTGCCGCTGCCCAAGGTTCTGGCCCTGCCGGACGTGTTCATCGACAGTCCGGTTGTCTCGCTGTTCCGGTCGATCGCACTTTCCTACGGCCTGCCTGTGGCGACGACGAGCCCGATTCAACGCCCGGTTCTCGATGCCACGCAGGATGCCGACGCCTATCTTGCCGACGCCATCAGCAGCCATCACCGGCGCAATCTGGGTCGCCTGTGGCGGCGGCTCGACCAGCAGGGCGGCCTGAGCTACGAGATCGCCCGCGCCCCCGAGGCGGTGCGCATCGCGATGGAAGAGTATCTGCTGCTCGAAAATGCCGGCTGGAAGGGCCGCCATCGCTCCTCGCTGGCAGCGGACCGCTACCGAGCCGCATTCGCCCGCGAGGCGGTCAACGCGCTTGCCTCGCGCGACAAGTGCCGCATTCACGAATTGCGGCTTGGCGACCGCGTCATCGCCTCGCTGATCGTCTTCGTCGATGCCGGACGGGCATGGACGTGGAAGACGACGTTCGACGAGACCCTGTCGGCCTCCTCGCCCGGCATGCTGCTGATGTGGCGGGTGACCGAAGCGCTGCTCGACGATCCCAACATCGTCAGCGCCGACAGTTGCGCGCCGCCCGACCATCCGGTGATGAGCCGCCTGTGGCAGGAACGGCGCGAGCTTGTGACGCTGGTGATCGGCCTGGAGCAGGGCCGCGACCGCGAGGTGCGCCAGGCCGCGGCGCAGATCGAACTCTACAAATCCACGCGCACGACCGCGCGACACGTGCGCAAGCGGTTCAACGCGCTCTTGTCGCGGCGCTGAGGGCGATCAGCCTTGCCGGAAATGCCGGCGGATGACCTTGCCCGACTCGGTCAGCGGGATGGATTCGACGAAATTGATCTCGCGCGGATATTCGTGCGCCGACAGCCGGGTCTTGACGAAGGCGGCAATTGCCCGCTTGCGCACCTCGTCGCCGGTCACGCCGTCCCGCAATTTGACGAAAGCGGCAACGATCTCGGTGCGTACCGGATCCGGCTTGCCGATGACGGCCGCCATCTCGACGTCGGGATGGGCGGCGAGGCAATCCTCGATCTCGGATGGGCCGATCCGGTAGCCGGACGATGTGATCACATCGTCCAAGCGACCGACGAAGTGGAAATAGCCGTCAGCGTCCATTCGGCCCGAATCGCCGGTCAGAAGCCAGCCGTCGCGATGTTTGGCCCGTGTTGCGGCCTCGTCGTTCCAATAGCCGAGGAACTGGACCGGGTCGGGCGCTTTGACCGCGACCTCTCCCGACTCACCCGGATCGGCGTGGCTTCCGTCCGGGCGCAGGATTGCAACCTCGTGGCCGGGCACCGGCTTTCCCATCGCGCCGGGGCGGTTGATGCCGAGCGCGGCGCAATTGGCCAGCATCGCGTTGCACTCGGTCTGGCCGTAGAACTCGTTGACCGGCACGCCGAACATGTCCATGGCGCGCTGGTGGGTCTGGCGGCCGAGGGCCTCGCCGGCCGTGCCGATGACGCGAAGTGACAGTTCTTCGGTTGCAGTGCCGCCGCCGAGGATCATGCGCAACGCGGTGGGCGGCAGGAAGACATTGGTCACCGCGCACCGTTTCATCACCTCCAGTGCCCAGACTGGCTCGAATTTGGGCGCAAGCGCAGCAACGACGGGAACGCCGTGACAAAGCGCAGGCAACAGCGCGTTGAGCAATCCGCCGGCCCAGGCCCAGTCTGACGGCGTCCAGAAGACGTCGCCCGCCTGCGGCATGAAATTCTGCGCCAACTCGATGCCCGGCAGATGGCCGAGAAGGACCCGATGGCCGTGCAGCGTGCCCTTGGGCTGGCCGGTCGTGCCGGAGGTGAACAGCATCATCGCCGGGTCGTCGGGTACCGTGTCGACCGGTGCAAAATCCGGCCCGCCCGTTGCGATCAGCGTTTCGAGCGCGCCAGCCTTGTTCGAGAGTGCGCCCGCTTCGGCGACGAGATCCAGTTTGTCGAGCGCGCCGGTTTCGCGGGCGCGGGCGATGCCTTTGCCGAAAGCGACGAACGCGCGGGCGCCCGATGTGCGCAGCCTGTAGGCGATTGCATCGGGACCGAACTGGGTGGCAAGCGGCACGGCGATGGCGCCGAGCTTGTAGGTGGCGAGATGGACAATCGCGGCGTCGGCCGACTGCGGCACCATGATCGCGATCCGGTCGCCGCGCCCGATCCCACGGGCTGCCAGGGCGGCCGCAAGGCGCGTCGAGCGCCGCGCCAGATCGCCGAAGCTGGTCGCCGACCTTTGCCCTTCGGCGAATTCGATGATTGCAGGTCGGTCCGGATGTCTCTGCGCGACAGTGTCCGAACATGCGGTGCCGATGTTGAACCGCGCCGGCAGGTTCCAGGCGAAGCGGGCGTGCAGATCGTCGAAATTTTTCGGATTGGCGGGAAGCATGTCCGCCTTTCAGGAAAACGATGGTGCCCCCTTCCGGGGTCGAACCGGAACTCCCGAAGGAACCGGATTTTGAATCCGGCGCGTCTACCAATTCCGCCAAAGGGGCTGACCGTCAGGCCGCAAAAACGTCTATTGGCGCTGCCCCGATCCGTCAAGGCGGGGCGGTCGGCGGCATTTAGGCAATCTTTGGGGTTTGCGGCTAAACCATCTCTGCTATGAGCGCGAAAACGACGCGCAACCGCATCGGAAACGGGCAGCCATGACGCAGACATCGGCGGCAGACGCCGCAACGCCGCGCGGCGCACTGGCCAAGATCGAGCATATTCTACGCTCGCAGAACGGCGGTGACATTTCCGCCGAGATCACGCTGGGGGAGCTCAGCGATGCGATGGAAGAGCGCGCCTTCGGTCTCTTGCTGCTGATCCTGGCGCTGCCCTGCTGCCTGCCCTTCGTTTATCTTCTGCCGCAGCTTGTGGCCCTGCCGATGGTGGTTCTGGCCTGGCAGATGGCGATGGGCCGGCGCGCGCCATGGCTGCCCGAAACGCTGCGCAAGCGACGTCTTCCCGTCGAAAGCCTGCTTGACGTCGTCGATCGGACACGGCGCTATGGCGGCGGTTTCGTCGAGCGGCTCGCCCATCCGCGTCTCGTCGGGCTGACGGGCGATCGTGGCACACGGGTCATCGGCGCGCTTCTGGTCGTTCCCTGCCTGTCCATCCTGGTGCCGCTGCCGCTGACCAACACCGTGCCCGGCTTCGGCGTCTCGCTGGCGGCGGTCGGTCTGATCGAGCGCGACGGGCTGTTCGTGATTGCCGGTCTGCTGGTCGGGCTGGCCTGGGTTCTGCTGCTGGCCGTCGGCGGGCCGGCTCTGATCTACTTCCTTGTCGACCGGTTCTTCGCCTGATACCACGCCGCCGCCATAATCTGGCTGAAAGACGCGCTTCATGGATATCGCTTCACCTGCACGCTCTCGGTTCTTCGGCGCGCTGGCCTTGGCCGTTGCGATGGCGATCGTCGTTGGCACGGCGCTCGCCTTCGAACATGTCGGTGGCTTTATCCCGTGCGCTTTGTGCCTTGAGCAGCGCACACCCTATTATGCCGGCATTCCCCTCGCGCTGTTCGCCGCGCTGGCCGCGGTGCTCGACTGGCCTTCGATCCTGACGCGCGGCGCGCTGGTCGTGGCGGGGCTCTTGATGGTCTACGGCCTCTATCTCGGCGTCTATCATGCGGGCGTCGAATGGGCCTTCTGGCCCGGGCCGGCCGATTGCGCGACATCGGCCACATCGGGCCTTGCGACCGATGCGGGCAGCCTTCTGGCCGATCTGGACGCGGTGACGCCGCCGGCCTGTGACGATGCGGCCGGGCGGTTTCTCGGCCTGTCCTTTGCGGGATGGAACGTGATCGCCAGCCTTGGCCTGGCGGCTGTGGCCTTTTTCCTGGCGACGCGCCCGGCGCGATGAAAGAGCCGCCTACGGCTCCAGCTCGACGTCCCAGTACAAATAGTCCATCCAGCTCTCGTGAAGATAGTTCGGCGGGAAGCTGCGGCCATTGTTGTGCAGATCATGCACGGTCGGCTGGAACGGCATCTGACGCGGCTTCATGTCGGTGTTGTGCGGCATCCGCCCGCCCTTGCGCAGATTGCACGGCGAACAGGCGGTGACGATGTTTTCCCAGGTCGTCTGGCCGCCGAACCGGCGCGGGATCAGGTGGTCGAAAGTCAGGTCATCGAGTGAGCCGCAATACTGGCATTCGAAATGATCGCGCAGGAAGACGTTGAAGCGGGTGAAGGCGGGGTAGAGCGCGGGTTTGACGTATTGCTTGAGCGACACGACGCTCGGCAGACGCATCGCCGCCGACGGGGAATGGACCTCGTGATCATATTCGGCGACGATGTTCACGCGGTCCAGGAAGACGGCCTTGATGGCGTCCTGCCAGGACCAGATTGACAGCGGGTAGTAACTCAGCGGACGGTAGTCTGCATTCAGCACCAGGGAGGGAAGGGCCTCCGGCGAAACCGCTACTGTCAAAACTGACCCCTTTCAGTTCTGTCCCTTACGCGCCTTATAATTACCCCCTTGTGACAGCCTTGTGAAGCTGCACACGATTTCGTCGGTCTATACGAAAGCGGAAAAGTTTCAAAGGCTTGGTGCGCCACCGTCATCATGGCAAGACCGTCCTGCCGGTCGTCTGGCCGTACCAGGCCCACAAAAGGCGGGCGGCAACGCCGCGCCACGGGCTCCATGATTCGGCCATGGCGCGCAGCGCCTTGTCGTCTGGCCGGCCATCGAGCCCGTAGGCCGACGCGGCAGCGACTTGCAGAGCAAGATCGCCGGCGGGGAAGATGTCACGGTGGCCGGCGGCGAACAGAAGGTAGACTTCGGCAGTCCAGGGGCCGATCCCCTTGACCTCGGTCATCGCGGCGATCGCCGCTCCGGCGTCGATCGCGCACAGCCCGTCAAGGTCGAGCGCTCCGGCGTCGATCGCATCGCATATGGCGCAAAGCGTCCGCTGCTTGGGCCGCGACAGGCCGATCTCGCGCCACACGGTTTCGCCGGCCGTCATGAAACTGTCCGGCGTCAGCGGATCGACGAGCCGGACCATCCGGCCGGTGATCGCATCGGCGCTCTGTTTGGAGACCTGCTGCGACACGATAATGCCGGCAAGGCTGGCAAAGCCCGGCTCGGTGCGCCGCAGCGGCACATGGTCAACGTCATCGAGCAGTCGCGCCAGTGCCGCGTCCGCGCGCGCCAGATGGACCAGCCCGGTGGCGATGTCGTCATGGGTCTCGATCGTTTGGGGCGCGTCCATCATGCCGGTGCGGTTTGGCTGGTTTCGTTCGGCATGAAGGTGTGCCACAGATGCGCACCCTTGGCACCCCTGAGCATGTCGGGAGTGATCGTGACACCCGTCTTCCGTTTCGCGCCGAGCCCCAATGGCCTTTTGCATCTCGGCCACGCCTATTCGGCGCTTTTGAACTTCGACATGGCGCGCGCTGCCGGCGGCCGGTTCCTGATGCGCATCGAGGACATCGACACGGTCCGCTGTACGCCGGAGCTCGAAGCGCGCATGCTCGAAGATCTCGCATGGCTGGGGCTTGAATGGGAAGAGCCGGTGCGGCGCCAGTCAGAGCATTTCGCCGATTACCGCGCGGCGCTGGAGGCGCTGACCGATGCCGGGCTGGCCTATCGCTCGGCGATGAGCCGTGGCGACATTCGCCGCCTCGTTGAAGCGCACGAGGCCGAAGGCGTCCTCTGGCCGCGCGATCCGGATGGCGCGCCGCTGTTCCCCGGCCGCGAACACGAGGGGGATGAGGAGGAGGGTGGCGTTTGGCGGCTCGATGTTGCGGCCGCGCTCGACCATCTTGGCGCACGGGACCAATTGGGCTGGATGGAGGAAGGCACGGGTCCGGCCGGCGAGACCGGATGGCAGGCGGCCGATCCCGCGGTCTGGGGCGACTTCGTCCTGGCGCGCCGGGACACGCCGACCAGTTATCATCTGTCGGTGGTCGTCGATGACGCGCTGCAGGGCGTGACCCATGTGGTGCGTGGGCGCGACCTCTTCATGGCGACCTCGGCGCATGTTCTGTTGCAGGACCTTTTGTGCCTGCCGCGTCCGGTCTATCACCATCATGATCTGGTGATGGATGATGACGGTACGCGCAAACTGTCGAAAAGCCGGGGCGACACGGCGCTGGCCGCGTTGCGGGAAGCCGGCATGACGCCCGGCGATGTTCGCCGCATGGTCGGATTGCCGGAGGCCGTTTAGACCTTGCGAGGGCTGCGCCTCAGAAGCCGAAGCGGCCGAGCATGTTCTTGATCAATGCCAGCAGGGTCAGGCACACAAAGCCACCGGTGACCCCCCGCACGGCATCGGCGGCCATGGCGTCGATCGGCAGGCGGACAGTGCTGCCGAAATGCACGCCGATCAGGGCGCCGGCCACCAGAATGGCCATGTTGCCGGCCACGCCGAAGCCGTCTTCCTGCATCACGCCGTCCATGGCCAGGCCGGTGAAGAAGCCGGCAGCGCCAATGGCGAGGGCTGCGATCATGAGCGTTGTCGTGTCAAGGTCCGTGAGCATGACGTGCACTACTCCTGTGACGGCGCAATTGTGACAGGCTGGAGTTGCGGTTTCGTCGATGCCGCCCGGCAAATCCGGCTTGCGCGGTTTACCGGCCGTTTACCAAAAACCTACTCGGCCGGCTGGTCGGCCGTATTGCCCCGGGCGGGGACGACGATGGCGCGTGCGGCGCGATATCGCAGGATTGCCGCGTTGATCTCGGCCCCGAGGATGAAGATCGCCGAGATGATGTAGAGGAAGACCAGCGCGATCATGATCGATGCCAGGCCCGCATAGGTCGTCACATAGGTGGCAAACCGTTCCAGATAGGCGGCGAAGACACCGGCTCCGATCAGCCACGCCAGAATGGTCAGCGCGATGCCGGGCACGAGCGATCCGAGGCTGCGCTTGCCGTCCGGGAGCCATTTGTGGACGACGAACAGTCCGGTGATCAAAACGGACAATGCGACGACGTATCGCCAGAAGCCGATCGAGAAGGACACGGTCTCCATGCCGGGCACCCATTGCTCGGCCAGCCGATAGGCAAGCGGCGCAAGGACCAGAAGAAAACTGATCGCCATGAAGCCGATGGTGGCGATGACGACGAACAGAAGACTCTGCAGGCGCATGAAGGTGAAGGATCGCGTTTCGGTCACCCGGTAGGCCCGGTTGAGCGCGACCCTCAAGGCTTCGATGCCGTTGGAGGCGAAGACCGCGGCGACGATGACCGAAATCGTCAGCAGGCCGCCGCGCTGCACGGTCAGGACGCTTTCGACCTCGCGGGCGATGGGCGCGGCGATCCGCTCGGGCCAGGTGTCGAACACCAGATGCACCGCAACCTCGGCGAACCGGTCGGCGCCCAAGAAGGTGGCGAGCGTCGTCGCAAAGATCAGGAACGGGAAGATCGCGAGCAGCGTCGACAGCGCGACATGGCTGGCCAGCGCCCAGCCGTCGGTTTCGTTGAAGTGACCGAACGCATCGCGCAGGATACGGCGCGTGATCAGAAACTGTCTCAGCATCGCCTTGCCGGTTTGAATTGCCCGCGCCCGCCGACTATGCAAAAGCGCGCCGCCAAACTAAGCGCTGGGATCATGACACGCAAACCCGCCATCGTCGTCACCGGATGCTCGTCGGGCATCGGCGCGCACTGTGCCGGCCGACTGCGCGCCGACGGCTGGCACGTCGTCGTGACCGCGCGCAAGGAAACCGATCTGGAGCGGCTGCGCGGCGAGGGGTTCGATGCGGTCTATCTGGACTATTGCGAGCCGAGCTCGATCGATGGCTGTTTCGCCTTTGCGATGGAGGCAACCGGTGGCCGGATCGACGCGCTTTTCAACAATGGCGCCTATGCGCAGCCGGGCGCGGTCGAGGATGTGCCGGTGGATGCGCTGCGTGCCCAGTTCGAGGCCAACTTGTTCGGCTGGCATCACCTGACCCGGCTGGCCGTTCCGGCGATGCGGCAACAGGGCGCAGGGCGGATCGTGCACAATTCCTCGGTGCTCGGCTTCGTGCCGGTGCCGCTGCGCGGCGCCTACACCGCGTCCAAATATGCGCTCGAGGGGCTGATGCTGACCCTGCGTCAGGAGCTTGCCGGATCGGGCATCCATGTCAGCCTGATCGAGCCGGGGCCGGTCCCCTCAAGGTTCGCGATGAACACGCTGCCCTGGATCGAGCGCTTCATCGACGTCAAGGGTTCGGTGCACGCCGAAGCCTATCGCGCGCGGCTCGAACAGTTGCGCGCCGGCGGCACCGGGGACGATGGCGGCAAGGCGCTGGACTGGTGCTACCGGGCGCTGTCGGCTGCCTTGACCGACGCACGGCCGCGGCCCCATTACCATGTCACGCCGCAGACACGCCTTGCCGCGCTGGGCAAACGTGTCGCCCCGTCCGACCTTCTCTATCGACTCCTGGCGCGCGGCGCCTAGGTTCAGACCCAGTCTTTCCAACCGGGAACAGTCCATGTCAGGTCCATTGTTCTATCTGGCGATCCTCGCCATGCTCGCCGTGTTTGCCGTGCTTCTTGCCGGCCTGCGCAACATGATGAAGCAGGGTGACGCCAACGTCTCCAACAAGCTGATGCAGTTGCGGGTGTTTTTGCAGTTCGTTGCGGTGGTGATCATCGTGCTGGTTGTCTATCTTGCCCGGCAGGGCAGCAGCGGAGCGGGATAAGGGCCGATGGTCGTTCTGAACAAGATCTACACCAAGACGGGCGATGACGGCACGACGGCGCTTGGCACTGGCGAGCGGCGCCTGAAATATGACCGGCGGGTGAGCGCCTACGGGACGGTCGACGAGGCCAATGCCTGCATCGGCATGGCGCGGCTGCACACGGGCGCCGATGCCGACCTCGACCGGATGCTGTCGCGCATCCAGAACGACATGTTCGATCTCGGCGCGGACCTGGCAACGCCGGAGAGCGAAGAGAAGCTCGACTATGAACCGCTCCGGATCACCGATGCGCAGGTGACCCGGATCGAAGCGGATATCGATGCGCTCAATGCCGGTCTGCAACCGCTGCGTTCGTTCGTGCTGCCCGGCGGCAGCGAAGCGGCGGCGGCGCTTCATCTGGCCCGCACGGTGTCGCGCCGTGCCGAACGAGACATGGTCGAACTGGCCGAACAGCCGGGCGAACACGTCAACCCGGTAGCGCTGCGCTACATGAACCGTGTCTCCGATTTCCTCTTTGTCGCGGCGCGCGTCGTCAACGACAATGGCGCGGGTGACGTCTTGTGGGTGCCGGGCAAGAACCGGTGATGGCGCGAATGACCTAGGTCAGACGCTTCTCAAAGAAGAAATCCGGATAGGGATCGTCGTTGAAGCGGTCGATCTGTTTCCAGCCGCTCCGGCTGTAGAGCTCATAGGCCTCGGGCAGGGCGCGGTTGGTGTCGAGACGCAGCGTGTCCATCGACAGGGCGCGGGCTTCGTCTTCGATGGCGGCCATCAGGCGCTTGCCCAGGCCGGCACCGCGCGCATCGGGCGCGACCCACAGCCGTTTGACCTCGCCGAGCGTGCTGCCGTTTCCTTTCAGGCCGACGCATCCGACGGGCAGGCCATCGGAGAGGGCGACCAGAAACGCGCCGCGCGGCGGCACCATGTCCGACGCTTCGGGATCGCACGAAAGCGAGACGTCAAAGCCCTCCTCGAACCTCCGGGCCAGTTCGGCGTAGTAGCGCTCGAGGCCGTAGCGGGCATCGCCACTGGTCGGGTCGACCCGCTCGATGGCGACGGCATGGCGGTTCATGGCGGTGGCGATGAAGTCCATTGCTTCCAGAAGCGCGTCCGGAGCCGGATGGTCGGACAGGAACCGGTCGGCGGCCTCGTCGGACAAGTTTTCATAGGCGTTGAATTCGGTACGACCGGCATCCGTGAGTTCGACGATACGCCTGCGTCCGTCATCGGGATGGGTCCGGGTTTCGATGAGCCCTTCATCTTCCAAACTGCGCAGCAGGCGGCTGGCCAGACCCGAATCGAGCCCCAGATAGGTCCGGATGTCGGCAACATCGCACCGGCCTTGTCCGACGGCATTCAGGACGCGCGCTGCGCCAAGCGGCCGGTCGCGTCCCAGAAAGGACTGGTCCAGCGCGCCCACCTGTCGCGTGACTGCGCGGCTGAACCGCCGGTAACGGGAAATCGGGTCATGTTCCATTTATCTGACTTTAGTCAGATAAAATCTCGGGTCAATGTCTGGTCGGGACATGCCGCATTTGCCGATTGAACTGGCGGCCTGGCTCCGCTCTAATGGCGCAAACAGTCGCCGGGGTCCGCTATCGATGTTTGTGCCGCTGCACGATGCCAACCGGCTCAAGCATATCAGGCTGCAATATGTGACGCTGGCAATCATTGCCGCCAATGTCCTCATCTTTCTCGGCGTCAACCTGGCGGCGACTGAAGC
This sequence comes from Oceaniradius stylonematis, assembly GCF_965223445.1. Classification (NCBI taxonomy): domain Bacteria; kingdom Pseudomonadati; phylum Pseudomonadota; class Alphaproteobacteria; order Hyphomicrobiales; family Ahrensiaceae; genus Oceaniradius; species Oceaniradius stylonematis. The sequence goes on along the minus strand of NZ_OZ244994.1, from coordinate 1,626,014 downwards.
GGGACTTTTTGCAACCGTCACCTCGCTCGGCTACACGCCCGCCGTCGTCAACGATTTCGCCGAACTGCCGCCCGAACTGGTCTGGATTCCGGAGGAAATGTCGCTGGTCAGCTATTCATTCCTGCACGGCGATTTCTGGCACCTTGGCGGCAACATGCTGTTCCTGTGGGTGTTCGGCGACAATGTCGAGGACGCGATGGGCCATTTCCGGTTCCTGATCTTCTATCTCCTATGCGCGATCGCCGGCGCTCTGGCGCACGGTCTGATGGACCCGGCTTCCGCTGCGCCGCTGATCGGCGCGTCCGGGGCCGTTGCCGGGATCGTCGGCGCCTATCTGCTCCTGCATCCGCGCGTCCGCGTCTGGGTGCTGGTTCTGGGCCGCATCCCGTTGCCGCTGCCGGCTTGGATTCCGCTGGGGCTCTGGATCGGGTTCCAGTTCGCGATGATTGCGCTGATGGCCGACGACCAGGTGTCGTGGGCCGCTCATATTGGCGGCATCGTCGCCGGCATGGCGCTGGTTCTCGTCTTGCGGCGCCGCGGCGTGCCGCTGTTCGACCGGGAGATCCGCACGCCGCAAGCGGTGGAGGTCGACGTCTCCCGCCCGCCTGCGCCGACGCACGGCCCATGGGGGCGCGGCGGGTCGTGACCGGCTTGTTGAAGCGACCAGCTTTAACGTTGACGTAAACGTCAAAATTCGATACGAGGCCGCAAATGTGCGGTTCGGTGCTGACCGGGCTTGCGCGCCGGCCTCAATCCATGCATCCACGGGCCGACGCGGCATGTCGGCAATGCGCAAGCCTCGCCGCCCGCGGACGACTAACGGGCAGGGCCGGTCAATGCCGGTTCGGCGAAAGGGAGAGATGGTGCGATGAAGATCCTTGTCCCGGTGAAGCGGGTTGTCGATTACAATGTGAAGATTCGGGTCAAGGGTGACGGGTCGGGCGTCGAACTGGCCAATGTGAAGATGTCCATGAACCCGTTCGACGAGATTTCCGTCGAGCAGGCGATCCGCATGAAGGAAGCTGGCCAGGCCGACGAGATCGTCGTGGTGTCGATCGGTCCGGACAAGGCGACCGAGACGCTGCGCACGGCGTTGGCGATGGGCGCCGACCGGGGCATTCTGGTCAAGCATGACGACATCGTCGAACCGCTGGCCGTGGCCAAGATCCTCAAGGGCATTGTCGACGAGGAACAGCCGGGCCTGGTTATCCTGGGCAAGCAGGCGATCGACGACGATGCCAACCAGACCGGCCAGATGCTGGCGGCGCTGCTCGGCTGGAGCCAGGGCACCTTCGCCTCCAAGGTCGAGATCGATGGCGACAAGGCCAATGTCACGCGAGAAGTCGATGGCGGCCTGCAGACGGTCCAGATTTCGATGCCTGCCATCGTGACGACCGATCTGCGCCTGAACGAGCCGCGCTATGCCTCGCTGCCCAACATCATGAAGGCCAAGAAGAAGCCGATCGACGAAAAGACGCCGGGCGATTACGGCGTCGATGCCGCGCCGCGCCTGACCGTTCTGAAAACGGAGGAGCCGGAAGGCCGCAAGGCGGGCGTCAAGGTCGCCGATGTTGCCGAACTCGTCGATAAGCTGAAGAACGAAGCGGGTGTCCTTTAAGGGCGGGGAGCGAAAAGCAAAATGACAATTCTTCTGATTGCAGAACACGACAACGCAACCCTTTCCGACCAGACCGCCAAGGCGCTGAGCGCCGCCAAGGACATTGGCGGCGACGTGCATGTGCTGGTCGCAGGCCAGGGCGCGCAGGCAGTTGCCGATGCCGCCGCCAAGCTGGACGGCGTCGCCAAGGTGCTGCTCGCCGAGGATGCATCGCTCGAACATCAGCTGGCCGAGCCGATGGCTGCGCTGATCGCCGGCCTTGCCGGCGACTATGACGTGCTGATCGCGGCGGCGACCACCAACGGCAAGAACATCATGCCGCGTGTGGCCGCCCTGCTCGACGTGATGCAGATCTCCGAGATCACCGACGTGGTCTCCGCCGACACGTTCAAGCGGCCCATCTATGCGGGTAACGCGATCCAGACCGTGCAGTCGTCGGACGCCAAGAAGGTGATCACCGTGCGGACGGCCTCCTTCAACGCGGCGGGCGAGAGCGGCAGCGCCAGCGTCGAGACCATCGATGCGGCCGCCGATCCGGGCCTGTCTTCCTATGTGTCGACCGAGCTGTCGGGCGGCGACCGGCCGGAACTGACATCGGCCAAGATCATCATCTCGGGCGGTCGGGCGCTGGGCTCGTCGGAAAAGTTCGAGGAAGTCATCCTGCCGGTTGCCGACAAGCTGGGCGCCGCCGTCGGTGCCTCGCGCGCCGCGGTCGACGCGGGTTATGCGCCGAACGACTGGCAGGTTGGCCAGACGGGCAAGGTGGTCGCGCCCGAACTCTACATCGCCGCTGGCATTTCAGGGGCGATCCAGCATCTGGCCGGCATGAAGGATTCGAAGGTCATCGTTGCCATCAACAAGGATGAGGATGCGCCGATCTTCCAGGTCGCGGACTATGGCCTCGTCGCAGACCTCTTCGACGTCCTGCCCGAACTTGAAAAAGCACTCTGACGGCGTATTCCGCGTCTAATGGCACTCAGGGGCCGGGCTGCATTCAGCCCGGCCTTTTTCTTTGCCTGGGCAACCTCGATCGCTTAGCGTCCCGGCGGAACGGGGCGCGCCATGGCCGAGGCGGCGAGCGACATTGCGGCACCAAGCCGGACCTTCTGCCCCAGACAGCGGCGGCGCTTCGTGCTGGTCGCGGCAATCCTCGCCTCGTCGATGGGCTTCATCGACGGCTCGGTCGTGTCGATCGCCACGCCCGCCATCCGGGCGACACTGCCGGCCACGCTTGCCGAGGCATTGTGGATCAGCAACGCCTACATGCTGTTTCTGTCCTCGCTCATCCTGATCGGCGGCGCGGCGGGCGACCGCTACGGCCTGCGGCGAGTCTTCATGATCGGCATCTGCGTGTTCACGGTCGCGTCGCTCTGTTGCGCGATCGCGACCAATGCCGAGACGCTGATCGTCGCCCGCGCAGTGCAGGGGATCGGCGCGGCGATCATGGTGCCCGGCAGCCTGGCGATCATCGCCAAGGCCTATCCGGCCGATGAGCGCGGCAAGGCGATCGGCATCTGGGCCGCGGCATCGGCGCTGACCACCGCGGCCGGGCCCATTCTGGGCGGTGCGGCGCTGAGCGTTCTCGGCGATTCGGCGTGGCGATTGCTGTTTGCGATCAATCTGCCGTTCGGGGCGATCGCGCTGGCGATGCTGTGGTTTCTGGTGCCGCCCGACGAAGCGACGGGCCGGCGGCGTCTGGACCTTGTCGGCGGCGGACTGATCACGCTGGCGCTGTTCGTGCTGGCATTCGGGCTGACCGGCGGTGGCGGCGAAGGCAGCGTGCCCGGCGCGGGCGCGGTCACGCTGGCCATCGGCCTGTGCGCGGTTCTGGTCGTCCTCTTCATCTGGTGGGAGCGGCGGTGTACGGCGCCGATGGTGCCGCTCACCTTGTTTGCCAACCGCGCGTTCTCGGGCGCCAACATGCTGACCTTCACGCTCTATTTCGGTCTTTCGGCGATGCTTTTCTACCTGCCGATGACCGTCATTGGCGGCTGGGGCGTCACCGAGGCCGCCGCATCGCTTATGTTCGTGCCGATCACGGTCATGGTCGGGCTGTTTTCCGGAAGGGCTGGCGACTATGCCGACCGTCACGGACCGGCATGGCCCGTTACGGCCGGCTCGCTTATCGTCGCAATGTCCTACGGCGTGCTGGCGCTGACAGTGCAGACGCAGAACTACTGGCTCGGCGTGATGCCGCTCATGGCGATATCGGCTTTCGGCATGGCGCTTCTGGTCTCGCCCCTGTCGACGGCGGTGATGACCTCGGTCGACGATGACGATACGGGCACCGCGTCGGGGATCAACAACGCGGTGTCGCGCATGGCCGGGCTGGTGACTGTCGCGGCGATGGGGCTGCTGGCCGCGGCGCTCTATCCGGTGCTGATGGGTGGCGGCGAGACGAGCTTCGGCGAGATCGTCGAGAATGCCGCTCCATCCGTGGCCAGGGCCCATGCCGATGCCACGACGCTGACGTTTGCGGCGATCGCCGGGGTGACGGCGGTTCTGTCGGCGGTCTCGGCGGCCATCGCGTGGACGACGCTGCCGCGCAGCGGAAAGGCGGATGCCGGGTAGGGCCGATCGTCGGCCGGTCAGCCGTCGGCGCGCGCAACTTCCGTCGGCTCTTCCAGTTCGATTTCCAGAAGCGCGTTGATGCGGTCGCGTTCGCGTTTGAAGGCGATGAGTTCATCGCCGTTCAGCGTCTTGCCGTCGGGCAGGCGGACACGCATCGGATCGACGCGCTTGCCGTTGACGCTCATCTCGTAGTGCAGGTGCGGGCCGGTCGAAAGGCCGGTCGAGCCGATGTAGCCGATCACCTGGCCCTGGCGAACCTTGGCGCCGGGCTGGATGCCCTTGGCGAACCGGCTCTGGTGCGAATAGGAGGTCTCGTAGCCGTTGGCGTGGCGGATCACGGTCTGCTTGCCGTAGCCGCTGTTCCATCCGGCTTCGATGACGGTGCCGTGGCCGGGTGCGATGATGGGCGTGCCGCGCGGCGCGGCCCAGTCGGCGCCCCAATGCATGCGCGAATAGCCGAGGATCGGGTGGCGCCGCATGCCGAAGCCGGAGCGGAACTTGCCGGTGGGCACCGGGTTGCGAAGGAGGAACTGGCGGGCGCTGCGCCCCTCCTCGTCATAATAGTCGTAAGTGCCGTCGGCGCTGCGGAACTTGTAGTATTTGCGCGACTGGCCGCCGAACGTGGCGCGCACGAAAAGCACTTCGCGCACATCCTCCCCGCCCTCCTCGGGAACCGAATAGAACAGTTCGAGCGAATCGCCGGGATTGACCGCCGAGCGGAAATCGACATCGGCGGCGACCATCCGCACGATCTTCGACGCAATGGGCTGCGGCAGCTCGTAGGCAAGAACGCCACGATAGATCGCATCATAGACGCTTGGCAGATCCTGTGCCGTCGGCAGTTCCGGCGCACGGTCGCGCGCATTCATGTGTCGCATGATGCCGGTGTCGACCGGCTCGGGGGCCGGGACGAACTGGTCCTGATCGTTAAGGGCGATCGTCAACACATGGTTGCGGCCCGAATAGACCGTTGCGCGTACGATGCGGCGACTGTCTGCGCCATTGTCCTCGACAAGGCCAAGCCGGATGGCGTGGCCGGCCCTGATGGTCTCCGCGTTCAACAGTGTCGAAAGCGCCTCGGCCATTTCCAGGCTGCCGCGATGGCCCGATGCCTCCATCAGCACAGCCAGTTCGCCGGCTTCATCGACCGTGATCAGGTCTTCGGCATAGACGGTGGCGCTGTCATCATCGTCCGGCTCGGCCACCGAAACATTCTGCTGAACGATGCGGGCCTGCGAACCCGTCGTGGCGATCCCTTCCAGAAGCGGATTGTCGAGCCCGAAGCGGCGCGGGTCGATATAGTGCAGCGAGGCCACTTCGATCGCGCCTTCGGTCAGAATGTCGGCGCTGGCACGCACGGCCTCCTCGGCCTCCCATTCGCTGATCTCGAACGCGGTGTCATAAACCTCGCCATCGTCGAAGACGAATTCAGTGACACGGATGGATGCGCCGGTCTCGATGCTGGCGCCGTAGATGAAGCTGCTGGCAGGCTGATTGTCGGGCTCCGCATCGGGCTGACCGGGTTCGGCAAAGATGGTCAGCGGATTGAAGGGCGGATAGTCGGCCTCGACGGGCCGTGCGGCGGCAAGCGCGATCGACAAATGTTCGAACGGCTTGGTGCGGACCACGTCCGCATCGCTCGTGCGTGTGACGGTGGAAACGCTCATCCGGCGCCGATCGGTCGGAGGGGTCGCAACCTGGACGGAGTTGCCGACAAGGCGCGCGGTCTTGACCGCATCTTCGCCATGCCTGTCATGGCCCTTCTGCGAGGCGATCTCCGGGGGCGTTGCCAGAAACTGCTTGCCGTCGAGCGCGGCAAACAGCG